>NZ_JAPPSQ010000001.1 GCF_026652115.1 Algoriphagus sp. PAP.12
GGGTTATTATCCAACTTCACGTCCATCAGTGGAACCATTGGAAAATGGAGCTATTACGCCTATTACCAGAAAAGGATTTCTGATGGATATCGAGATGGAGCAGAATCCCATTCGGATGCTCAGCGTGCTGAAATCTCTTATCAATTTTCAGAGAAATTAAAGGCAAAGGCAGAACTTTCGAGGAGCACCTACCTCTATAGGATCCCAGGTCAATTGACTGACGAGCAATTCAAAGACGATCCGACTCAAGCAAACAGAAGCAGAAACTATTACAGTCCTGATATCTGGATTCCAGCCATCACTTTGGAAGGAAGCTTAGGTAAAAACACACAATACAGCATTGTAGGAAGTGGTGTTTTTGGCCAAAGAAGCTCGGTCACTTTTAATGGCCTAGCAGATGATCCTGATGAAATCAATCCTGAAACCAATGAATACTCAAATAGGAATGTTGATATCGACAATTACCATACTCGTACGATAGAAGGTAGAATTCTTCACCAATATGAACTGGGTTCAGTCCAAAACAACCTCTCATTTTCGACCCGCTATTTCAACAACTCATTTGATAGAAGGCAGAGAGGAAAAGGCACTACGGGAACAGATTATGATCTAAGCGTGGAAGGAGATTTCCCTCGCGACATGAATCTGAAAAGTCAAAGCATTGCCTTTGCTTTAGAAAATCAATTTGTCTTTTCCGAACAGTTTTCACTCAGTCCGGGAATAAGGATTCAGCGTGGAAGCTCCAATATGTCCGGCACCATCTCCTATATAGAAGCTTCCCAGGTTCCAGTTAATATCGATTATGATTTTGTCACCTTGGGAATTAATGCGAATTATGAGGTAAGTCCTAAAGACAGAATCTATGGAGGTATTTCCCAGGCCAATCGACCAGTTATTTTTCAGGACATTATTCCCGGCTCACCATTGAATCTAATCAGTTCTGACTTGGAGGACAGCTTTGGATATAATTCAGAAATAGGCTGGGAAAGCAATCGATCGGACGGATTAAGTTTCAATGCAACAATATTCCAAACGTTTATCGGAAACCGACTTGGAAACTTACTAGTGGAGCAAGAAGGGACAACTTACCTTCAAAAAAACAACATAGGAGATACCAGAACCACAGGACTGGAGCTTCTTTGGGATTGGGAGTTTTTCAGAAATGAAAGTTTCTCTTTATCCTTTTATACTTCCTCAAGCTGGATGAATGCCAAATACATTAAAGGCGAGGTTTCCAATGGAGAAAGCAATGTTTCTATCAAAGGAAACAAAGTTGAAGCAGCACCTGAATGGATCAGCAGAAATGGCCTGAATTTCTCCTCCGGACTTTTCCACCTTTCTCTTCAGCATCAATATGTAAGCGAAAGTTTTGCTGATGCTCTGAACACCAGGACCCCTCCCCTATCGGGAGCTGTTGGTATAGTACCGGCCTATCATGTCTTTGACCTTCAAAGTATTTATAAAGTGAAGAATCTGACTTTCCGAGCAAGCCTCTTAAATATTTTCAATAAATCTTATTTCACAAAAAGACCTCAAATGTATCCAGGGCCTGGAATCTGGCCCTCAGACGGGAGAAGTCTTGTCCTATCTCTTGGATTTAAGATTTAAAGCAGGAATTGCCACAACAAAAAAGCTCCGACCACAGGCCGGAGCTTTTTTGAAGGCATCAACACACAATTAATTATCGTTAGTATTTTCATCCTGGTTTTTCTTGAATTCAGCTTCTACTTTCTTTCTGAATTCATCCAGTTTTGCGGCATTTTCTTTTTGCCAAATTTCCATTTTCCTCTGAAACTCTTCGATTTTTGGCTGTTGCGAATCCTGCCAAGCTTTCATTTTAGCTTCAAACTCCTTCATCTTAGGTTCTTGAGCATCTTGCCAAGCTTTCATTTTGGCCTCCCATTCTTTCATTCGAGGTTCATTCTCCTTCTCCCAGGCTTTCATCTTCTCTTCGAATTCTTTCATCTTCGGCTCATTGGATTTTTGCCATGCTTCCATTTTAGCTTCAAACTCCTTCATCCTTGGCTCATTCTGCTTTTCCCACTCCTTCATTTTTGCCTCAAATTCTTTCATTTTCGGCTCAAAGTTCTTCTTCCATTCCTCAGCTTTTTTCTCAATTTCAGCAGCTCTAAGCTCCATATCTTTCTTCCACTTTTCTTTCTCGGCTTTGGTCATCCCTACTGTGTCTTTGTGGAAATCTCTCCACTCCTTTCCATCAAACTCAAAGAAACCTTCCATCCCTTCAAATTCCATAGGAGGCATAGGTGCCATTTCAAAATCCATAGCAGGGACCGGAGCCATTTCAAACTCCATTTCAGGCATAGGAGCCATCTCGAATTCCATTTCTGGAGCCTCCATAAAAAAGTCCATATGAGGCGCTTCTGCCAATTCTAAAGTTGGCATCGTACTGAAATTAAAATCAGGACCATTCTTGAAAAAGAAAGCTGAATTTCCTTTCAAAATCACCGTGTCTTTCCCTGAAATCAAGGTGTCTCCTTTGATTCTATATTCATACTTCCCTTTCTCTCCCCCTTTGATTACATAGGTATCTCCATCTTCAGTGGACCAGATCATAGGCTCTTCACCTTCTACGTGAAATACCTTTTTTTCTTTCTTTATTGTGTCAGTTTGGGTGATAGAAACAATTGCTGCTTTCTTTTTAACAGGTTCCAGATAGCCCAATTCAGGATTTTCCAGAGAAACATCCAAAGCAAAGGCTTCATCTAAAGTTGGGGCATCTTGTTGTGCACTGGCAATCAAGCCTGCGCTGAATATGAGTGTTAGTAGCATGGGTATTGAAATAATAGGGTTTTGTGGATACGTCTGGGCTGGCATGCCCATGATTCTTTTAATTCTATTTAAAGTCGGATTTCGCTTCTTGCCGGCGGCCAAAGCCAACTCCGGTGGATTTTGTTGTGCAAAATTCAGTACTTCTGCCAAGCTACGAGCCAATACTTTAGGCTCTATTCCGGTTGAAACTGCCAAATCATCAGCTGCATTTTCTCTTAATTCTTTCACTGTCTGATTGATCCACCAGAAGCATGGATGGTAGAAGAAAACCACCTCCAAAGAAGATTGAATAAGGTTGATCAAGTAGTCATTTCGCTTTACATGAGCTAGTTCATGGGCAATAATTGCCTCCAATTGGGCTGGACTTAAATGGAATATCAGACCCGCAGGAATCAGAATTATAGGCTTCAAAAAGCCAAATGTCACAGGAGAAAGTCCATGATTGGTAATCTTTAATTGGACAGTTTTATAAATCCCCAATCGAGAACTTATCTCTTCCAGTTTTTCCAACAAATCCACTTGATTACAAGCTACACTGCTGGTCTTCAACCCTTTGATTTCGGATAGTGAATTGAATAAGCGGAATAAGAAAAGAACAGCACCAACAAACCAGAAATTGACTAATAATGGCAGTTGGATCTCGATCCAATTGATCAGGGACTCCACGAAACTTTGGTTTTCAGCAGGCCCTTCTATGAAGAATGGTTTAGTCCAATTTTCAAAGGCCACAGACGAATCCGAGCTATTGGGCATTAGAGAAATTTCATACAATAAAGTTGCTGCGGCAGCTATAAAACTAAATCCCAATGCTCCTAAAGCGAGCTTATATTTGAAATCGGGACTCTTTTTTGAAAAGACTTTTAAGCTAATCCAAAGGATAGCAGCGATGATTACTAGCTGCCAAATGCTATGCACCAAAGTCCATCCCAGAGCCTGGAGCAAGTTTTCGGAAATCCAATCATTCAAAAGGTTCATGACTGTTTATTTTCAAGTTGATCTAAAAAAGCACGGATTTCATCCAATTCTTCCTTGGATGGATTGTCTTGGCCTAAGGCTTGCATCACGAGTGATTTGGAAGAACCTCCAAATGCTGTCGCCATCAGATTTTTGATCAAAGATTTTTGTGTATCATTCTTCTTCGCCACAGGCCTATAGATATGAGTTCGGCTTTGCTCGTCACGAGTCAACATCCCTTTTGAATACATGATCTGCATGATTTTCAAAGTGGTGGTATAGCCTGTCTCCTTGGTTTCAGATAATTTTTCATGAACCTGGCGAACACTAGCCTCACCCATTTCCCATAGGTAGGACAAAATCTCTAATTCTGCTTCTGTTGGTTTACTCATGGCTGTTTATACGACATCTTTCGTACAATGTTATACGAAATGTGTCGTATCACCAAAACATCTACGAAATAAATCGTATTAAAAATTGTTAAAGAACTGATTATGAAGGATAAAACCGATAAAAAAAATGATTTCATTGTAAACCAAGGAATTTGGCAGGATGAAAAAGCGAAAAACTTCACGGTTGAAAAGTTGGAAGGTTTAAAATGTGACGTTACTGTAAAAGTCAGGGGACAATCCATGTTCGATTCTCTGTTCTCAAATCTCTAATCTCTTCTCTTTGCTCTTGATTCTTGATACTTGATACTAATATCTTGCATCTTATATTGAACCTTTTTCTGCTTAAAACCTTTATCCACTTTATGTGTCTAGTAGCATTTTCCTGGAAGCAGGACCCTCGGTTCCCTTTGGTTATTTCTGCTAATCGAGATGAGTTTTTTGACCGCCCCACTTCTGCCCTTCATTTATGGGAAGAGGGTTTTTACGCCGGAAAAGATCTAAAAAGTGGTGGAACCTGGATGGGGTTTAATCCAAATGGCAGATGGTCTCTCCTAACGAATTATAGAGATTACAAAAACATCGGCAATGGCCAGATCAGCAGAGGAAAATTGGTTCAAAATTTTCTGGAAGATTCCATTTCTCCCAAAGAGTATTTATCCGGAGTCCAAAAGGACAAATCACTTTATGAGGGATTTAATCTTTTGGTTTCGGATGGCGATGAACTTTGGTATTACAGTAATTATGGATCAGACATTCAGCAAATCGAACCCGGCATCCATGGATTAAGCAATGGCTTGATCAATGCCGCTTGGCCGAAAATAGATCTGGCAAAAACGCAATTGCAAAAAATGATGGATCAAGATCCCTCCGAAGACCACTTACTCCAGATCCTTAAGTCCACACAAACCTATCCTTTGGATATGCTTCCTGATACGGGAGCTCCCAAAGAACTAGAAAAGGCCCTTTCTGCTCAATTGATCCGCTCGAATGGGAACTATGGAACGGTATCAGCTTCAGCCGTCCTCTTAAATAAGGATCATGAACTCAGCATCAAAGAAAGGCGATTTGAATGGGATTATGCTAATTTTAAAGACACAAACGCTCAGTTTCAAACCTATTAGAAAAAAAGATTATGATGAATAAAATCTATGATGTAATCATCATCGGAGGAGGACCTATCGGATTGGCTTGCGGTGTAGAGGCTCAAAAAAACAACTTGGATTACCTGATATTGGAAAAAGGTGCCTTGACCAATTCTATTTACAATTATCCGGTAAATATGACTTTTTTCTCCACTTCAGATCGATTGGAGATGGCAGACATTCCTTTTATGTCAGTAGGAAATAAACCTACCAGAACAGAAGCTTTGGAGTATTACCGCCGCATCTATTTCCACTTTAAGCTAAAGGTAAATCTCTACGAAGGTGTACAGACCTTAAACAAGGTAGATCGAGGGTTTCAAATCATTACTTCGAAAGGCGAATATTTGACAAAGAAAATTGTTTTAGCAACAGGTTTTTATGATTTGCCAAATCTGATGAATGTCCCTGGAGAAGAATTGCAAAAAGTCATGCATTATTACAAAGAACCTTGGGCATTTATTTCCCAGAAAGTTCTGGTTGTAGGCGGAGCAAATTCTGCAGTGGATGCCGCATTGGAAACTTGGAGAAAAGGGGCGGAAGTGAGCATGGTCCTTTTGGGTGATGAAATTGACGAAAATGTCAAATACTGGGTACGCCCTGACATCATGAATCGAATCAAAGAAGGATCAATTCAAGCTTTCCCGAATTCCAAAGTCAAAGAAATCCGTGAAAAGGAAGTAGTTATCGCAACTCCTGAAGGAGATGTGACAATTGAAAACGACTGGGTATTGGCCATGACAGGATACAAACCGAATTTCGCCCTTTTGGATCAACTCGGAGTAGAATTAAGCCTGGATGAAAAGCGTCAGCCTTGCTACGATCAAGCCAATCAGGAATCAAATATTCCGGGAGTTTATTTAGCCGGAGTAGTCTGTGGCGGATTAAATACAAGAGAATTCTTTATTGAAAACAGCATCGTTCATGCCGATTCAATTATGAGAGATATCAAACAAAAGCTTTCCTAAAGCATACTCATTTTTATTGGCTACCTTTGCAATTCTATGAAAAAGAAGCCATTCAACGTCGTTTACGAGGACAATCACCTATTGATCGTCAATAAGGCAGCAGGAATCCTGGTGCAAGGCGATAAAACAGGGGACAAAACCTTAACTGATTATTGTAAGGAATACATCGCCAACAAATACAATAAGCCAGGAGCAGTATTCCTTCACCCGATCCATAGATTGGATAGACCAGTCAGCGGGTTGGTAGCTTTTGCTCGTACCAGCAAGGGATTGGAGCGTATGATGGAGCTTTTTCGCAAAAGAGACATTCATAAAGTCTATTGGGCAATCGTCAAAAAAAGACCTAAAGACATGCAGGGTAAGCTGACCCATTGGTTGACCAAGGACGAAAACAGGAATGTGGTCACCGCCCATGACCATGAAGTACCGGGGTCTCAGAAGGCTGAATTAAACTATAAAACTTTAGGAAAGTTAAATGATCACTGGCTGATTGAAGTAAGACCGATATCCGGACGACCACATCAGATCCGTGTACAATTGGCATCTATGGGATGTCCGATCCGTGGTGACTTGAAATATGGGTTTGTCAAGGCAAATCCAGATGCCAGCATCAATCTGCATGCTTTCAACTTGGTTTTTGTGCATCCTATCAAAAAGGAAAAATTGTATCTACGAGCGGCTTTGCCGGAAAGCGAATTTTGGGAACAGTTCTATGAATTTGAAGAGTTGAAAGCGAAAGACCAACATTTGGACAATAGCTATTCAGGATAAATAAAGGTTGAATTTCCTATTCAGCAAACTGAAAATTTGAGTTTTCAGAATCGCCATGCCTTTGCGTAAATAATTTGGATTATTCCTATATTGATTTACCATGAGAAATCTATTCCTTGTTTTATTCACCTCCCTCCTTTTGATTTCCTGCGCAGAAAAGGAAAAAACAAAGGTCATCTATATCGTGCGACATGCTGAAAAGCAACTAGTTCAAGATCCGGATCCTGAACTGGCTCAAGTGGGATATGTGAGGTCAAGGAAATTGGCTCAGATACTTCAGGATCAAGACATTCAGCACATTTTCAGCACAGATTACAAAAGAACTCAACTAACCGTACAACCTACGGCTGAGCAGGCTGGACTTGAGATTCAATCCTATGACCCTCGAAATCAATCCGATTTAGTCGAAAAACTGAAGGATCTCGATGGAAATGTTTTGGTTGTTGGCCACAGCAATACTGTAAGTCAGTTGGCCAATGAGTTTATCGAGGAGGGTGAGAAATTCCAAGACTTGCAGGACAATGAATACGACTTCATTTACGAGGTCCACCTAAATCCTGAAGGAAGCATGGTTTTGAGGAAAGTTTATAAGGATTATTGAACTACCAAGTGAGGCCTAATTTTCTAAACTCTTCAATAAGAGATTTTTTATAAATATAGAATTCATCCACCTTCTTTTTATCTGCTTCTGGATTTCGATCAAAAATGACTTCCAATGCATCATTATCTATCCAATTCACCTTCTCTATCATATCAAAATCTGAAAATTTTGACATCTTCCTGTTTTCAAATTTTGCTATGGAAGATTCAAAAAAAACATCCTCAGAATTATAGTCATCATAATTTGCTAAAACTGTCATCAACCGATAATAGTCAGCCAGTTCATAATTTTTACTTAAAAACAATTGGTAATTCAAAGAATTAGGAATGAATGAGGACAACATGAAAAACTGTCGTTTTTGATTACTTTTGACTATTTCAAAGTCAAAATTTATTGAAATCGGAACCAGTAAATCAGAATTTGGGTAGAATCTAATTTTTCCTGGCTTAACATTGATGTTATCACCAAGATTTAATTCTAAGGGCTTATTCCAATTGATCTCATGTAACTCCACGTCCTCTGATATCACAAGCTCTAAGCCTAGGTCGCCAAGTTGAAATTTGACCAAAAAAATTGCACCATCCCTAAAGGAGTTCAAAACTTCCACATCCTTTGGCTTAACTTCTTCCAAATACAAAAAAACCTCATTCAACAAAACTCCTAATAAATCCTTGGTTGTAAACCAGCCCTCCGGGCTGATATCACCGTTTTTTCGAGCATACTCTGATATCAAAAAATAATTTGATTTGTCAAATTTGGCAAACTTCCCTTTTCGGTTTACTAAACCTCCAAAACCAAATAAGCCATATTGCTCAATCAATTGCCCTTCCTCAGAAATCAATTCCAAAGTATGGACTCTTACAAGCCAAGAATTTAAACTTAAATGATCCTTTAATTTTTTTTGAAAATCCCTATAGAGCTGATCCTCATCAAATACCTGAGCTTTAACCTCTTCTAATTGAATTTCAATCGGAGTTAATTCCCAAACTACGTCTATATTAACATTTACAAAATCATTCAAATTCAGAACTGACTTTTCATATCCTACATGCGAAATGTGAACAGATCCCTGATAAACTTTAAGTATTTCTTGTATAGGTACTTCTCCCTCTTCTCCCCCGATTAAAACTTTACTTTTTAAAGAATCATATAAATGAAAAAAAGGAATTGGAATCAAAGTTTTCGCATCAACTACCTTTAAAACTTGGGCACTTGAAAAAGTTGGGAAGAAGCTAATAATCAGAGCTATTAAAAATTTACATTTCATCGATTGAAAATTTATAGAATCCTAGTTTCTCATTTTCTTCGTCAATAATTCCATCTGCATAATAAAACTTTCCGCTAGAACCGATCACTTTAAATCTCAATGGAACCTTCACGTCAGCCACTAAACGTTCTTCCCTGTAAATTTGAAGGCGCGAAAAATTTTCCTTACGTCCTTGAGGCACATAACTCCTAAAAAGAAGATCTTTTTCCTCATCATAAAATAGGTGATCATAGAACCCAAATTGATCGAAATCTAACTCCCACTGAGCTTCTGCCTCCTCCAAAGTTTGGGTTGAGATATAATCCTGTTTCATCATTTTACCTGGATCGCCGAACTTTCTGAGATACTCCAAATCTAAATCATAAACATAAATCTTATGATCAATTGGAAATGAAACCAACAGTTCCCCTCGCCTCCTCACAAGGTTTGTATAATCAAAGTTTGGTAAAAAATGGTGATCTAAATATTCTTCTGATCGTTTGCCTCCAAGCTTTATCAATTCTAAGTTTTCATTAAACAATCCTAAGTTTGAAACTTCCTCATAATAATCAGTAGTCCAATACCCATTTAACTTAGGATGAGTCATCATCACAGGGAGAATAAAGCCTCCTTCTTTTTCCAAAGGGATAAAAGGCATATTGACTAACCTACTGATCCAGGCTATTTCGTATAGCCCAAACATATCCGCAGTCGGGAAATTCAGCATCTCTTCATAGGGTTCATGCCCTCCCCATTTAAATTGAAATCGCTCTTTAATTGTAAAATCTCTATCAAAAATAGAAATGAACTGATCACTTAGGACATAGAATAAACTATCCTTAAAAACCAGTCCATGTAATCCATTTTGATTTTTTGGACCATCTCCTTTCTCCAAAGAAGTTCCTAAATATTCCCCCTTCAATGAAAATGTGAAAAGCTTTGACTGAACTCTGTCTGCAAAATGAACTCCCAAATCTGAAATAAAAAAATAACCAACTTGAGAAGTAAGGGAACCGTCCAAAAGAATTGTATCCAAAGACATCAATTCTATTTTAGCTCCACTTGAATCAAGGGAAATTCTATCATTTTCTTGCTGCTTTTTGCATGCAGTGATGCAAAAAAAACAAATCAAAAAAAATAGCAGAACCACACGAATCTCATTCATTACTAGACGATTAAATTGAATAACACCTGTTGATTATTTATGGAAAAAAGGAAACAAATCAGTAATAATCATAAAACAACAAATTCATTAGTATGAAAAAATAGCCCGTTTAAAACGGGCTAAATACCTCACTAGCAATTGTCTGATCCAGGCGAACAGGATTCTGTCGCCTGAATTCTGCCACAAGCACGTCTGATTGAAATCTGATTACCCCCTTGACAAGAATCGCCATGACACCGACATACCGTATACTCTCCGATTTCAGGAGGATCAACAGATTGACCTTGCGAACCAAAACTTAATGGAAACAAAAGAATTACCAAAAACAATAACTTTTTCATAACAATACAGATTAAATAATGTCAAATTCCAGCCTGACTTTTGGCTGAGAAAAAAATTAAAAACCGGTTAAAAACTTAATTCTATTTAAACCTATTTTTTTTTTTGAAAAATCAAAACTAAACTCAATCTATTTCAAACTACAAACACCTCAATACCAATTTCTTCCAACCTATTCTGGTAAATTTTAGGAATTCCCGAATCCGTGATAATGACATCCACATCTTCCAATTCGCCGATTTTCCCAAAACTTTTCTTTCCGAATTTTTGACTATCAGCCAAGACAATGGTCTTCTGGACCGAAGCAATCATTTGAGCATTGAGATGAGCCTCCATCATATTGGAAGTGGTCAAGCCATGATCCAAACTAATTCCATCCACACTCAGAAAAAGCTTACTGCAGGCAAAATTCTGAAGCATTTGCTCGGCATAATGTCCCACTGCAGATCCGCTGCTTTTTCTCACTACCCCACCCAGCTGAACCAATTCCACATCTTGACAATCCAATAATGCCAGCGTTACATTCATCGCAGCAGTCAAGACCGTCAAAGGTTTGTTTTTGGGAATGGCCTGCGCAAAAGCCACAACAGTAGTTCCCGAACCAATAATAATCGCTTCTTGGTCTTCAAGGTATTCCAAAGCTTTTGCGGCTATTGCGGTCTTTTCTTCTACTTGCTCCAGCTTTTTCACCTGAACAGAGCGATCAGACACATAGGGAGAAACAGTGGTGGCACTACCATGAGAACGATACAGCAAACCTTTATCTTCCAGGATTTTCAGATCCTTTCTGACAGTTACCATTGTCACATCCAAGGACTTGGACAAATCCGAAACTGTCACAAAACCTGACTTCCCTAGTTCATCCAAAATGCAACGATGTCTCTCTGCTTGTGTCATTTGCTAATATTTTGAACTAAATTAAGGAAAAGAAAGGATTTAATGCATATTTTCTTTCATTTACTTTCTTTTAGTTTCTTTTTATATCCTTTTTGTTTTACTTTTAGCTTGAAATGAATAGAGAAGAAAACATAAAGCAAATCTCAGATCAGTCCAAAATCTGGGATATTGCCGTAATTGGCGGAGGTTCATCAGGACTGGGAGTTGCGTTGGACGCAATTTCGAGAGGGCTTACTGTCGTACTTTTAGAAAAGGCAGATTTTGCCAAAGGAACCTCAAGCCGAAGTACCAAATTGGTACATGGTGGAGTGAGATATTTAGCGCAGGGAGATGTGGGCTTGGTTCTCGAAGCCTTGAAAGAGCGCGGAAAATTATTGAAAAACGCTCCTCACCTGACCGAAAACCAGCCTTTCATTATTCCTGTTTACAGCTGGATGGAACGAGTAACTTACAGCGCTGGATTAAAGCTTTACGATTGGATGGCTGGTTCCTTAAGCTTGGGAAGCAGTACATTTATCAATAAAGAGGAAACCTTGAGAAGGCTTCCATCAGTCAAGTCTGCCGGACTTAAGGGTGGAATTGTTTACCATGATGGTCAATTTGACGATGCTCGTTTGGCTTTGGCCATCGCCAAAACAGCTGATGATGCCGGAGCCTGCATTTTGAATTATGCATCGGTAAAGGACTTGATCAAAGACGAGCATGGGAAGCTGATAGGCCTAAAGGTTCGGGATGAGCTGAATGGAGAAAAATATTCTCTTCGTGCCAAAATGATCGTCAATGCCACTGGCGTTTTTGCTGATAAAATCCTCCAAATGGACCAGCCTGGATCGGAGAAAATGATTCAACCTAGCCAAGGGATTCATTTGGTAATGGATCGAAAATTCTTAGGAGGAAATGATGCCTTGATGATTCCAAAGACTAGGGATGGAAGAGTTCTTTTCGCAGTCCCATGGCATGATAAATTGGTAGTAGGTACCACAGATACCTTGAGAGAAAAACCAAAATTGGAACCAACTCCTCTTCAAAAGGAAATTGATTTTATTCTGGAAACTGCTGCCAGTTATATGAAAGAAGCTCCAACCAGAAAAGATGTATTATCCGTTTTTGCAGGCTTGAGGCCTTTGGCTAGACCCAAAGAAGGGGGAACTAAAACCAAGGAAATCTCGAGATCCCATAAAGTGATCATTTCAGATTCCAAGCTGGTAACCTTGACAGGGGGCAAATGGACAACCTTCAGAAAAATGGGGGAAGACACTGTTGATCATTACCCAGAAGTCAGCGGAGAATTGGTGACGCCAAGTCAATCCTTGGACATGAAACTCTATGGCTATACCATGGAAATCCCGGAAGGCCATTGGTCAGTTTATGGCTCAGAGGCAAAAGCAATTCAAGATCTTGCCAAAAAGAATCCTGAATTAGCCGAAAAAATCAATCCGAACTATCCTTACCTAATGGCCGAAGTCGTTTGGGCAATCCAAAATGAAATGGCTGTCCGAGTAGAAGACATTTTAGCAAGAAGAATCAGATTGTTATTTCTGGATGCTCATGCTGCGATAGATTCATGTCAAAAAGTGGCCGAATTAATGGCTAAGGAGTTGAAAAAAGACCAGGAATGGATTACCGCTGAAGTAGAAGACTTTAAAAAATTGGCTGAAAAGTATTTAATTAAAGTCTAGTTTTTATTGAAGGACAACCCTTTACCTATTTTCTATATAAATAAACCCACGAATGCCTCAAAATAAGAAGTATATCATGGCCTTGGACCAGGGGACTACCAGTTCAAGAGCCATTATTTTTGATAAAAAAGGCCAGATAGTTTCCTTAGCTCAAAAAGAATTCAAGCAACATTTCCCCAACCAAGGCTGGGTAGAGCATGATCCTCATGAGATCTGGACTTCCCAATCCTCAGTCATGATTGAATCGTTGGTCAACAAAGACATTCCGGTTGACGAGATTTCTGCGATCGGCATTACCAACCAACGAGAAACAACCATAGTCTGGGAAAGAGCAACTGGAAAACCAATCTACAACGCCATCGTTTGGCAAGATCGAAGGACATCCGCCTATTGTAACGGTCTCAAAGACCAAGGCCATGTAGATTTAGTCGCTTCCAAAACTGGATTAATCATTGATTCTTATTTTTCAGGAACCAAAATCCGTTGGATACTCGAAAATGTACCAGGTGCCAGACAAAAAGCTGAAGCTGGAGAACTGGCTTTTGGCACAGTTGATTCTTGGTTGATCTGGAAATTAACCCGAGGTGCTCACCACATCACTGACATCACCAATGCCAGTAGAACGATGCTTTATAACATTCACTCTCAGGAGTGGGATGATGAATTGCTGGATCTTTTTGAAATACCAAAATCCATGCTTCCTGAGGTAAAATCCTGTTCGGAAGTGTATTGCGAGACAGCTGGAGATGTTTTGAAAAACAAAATTCCAATTGCAGGAATTGCCGGAGATCAACAAGCAGCCCTTTTTGGCCAATTATGTACCGAACCAGGCATGGCCAAAACAACTTATGGAACTGGTTGCTTTTTAGTAATGAATACAGGAAAAGAACCCGTAAAATCCGAAAACCAATTGTTGACGACTGTCGCATGGAAGATCGGAGACGAAATCAATTATGCTCTGGAAGGCTCCGTCTTTATTGGAGGAGCGGCTATTCAATGGTTGAGAGATGGGATCCACCTATTTGGCAATGCCAAAGAATCAGAAAAACTAGCATTGAGTATTCCTGACAATGAAGGAGTTTATTTTGTTCCCGCTTTGGCTGGATTGGGCGCTCCCTATTGGGATCAGAATGCGAGGGGTGCATTTTTCGGTATCACACGGGGAACTACTGAAGCACATTTCACAAGAGCTGCTTTGGAAGCGATTGCCTATCAGGTGCATGACGTGATCAAGGCGATGGAAAAGGATGCTGGAGAAAAGACAAAAGAACTTAGAGTGGATGGCGGAGCTACGGCTAACAATTTCCTGATGCAATTCCAATCGGACATGCTTGATTGTGAAATCAAAAGACCTCAAATTATTGAAACTACCGCTATTGGTGCGGCTTTCTTGGCGGGACTGGCGGTTGGGTTTTGGACTCAAGGGGAAATCAATGAATTATGGAGTTCTGACAAAAGCTTCAAACCTCAAATGGAATCCGAGAAAAAAGAAAAACTTCTCCATTTTTGGGACAAGGCTGTGGAAAGATCCAAAAACTGGGTCGAATAATTTTTATGATTCCCTTTCTCCATTTTATCTTCAAAAATAACCTGACACATGAACCCATACATTGCTGAAATAATAGGTACTGCTCTTTTGATCCTGTTGGGATCAGGAGTGGTTGCCAACGTCGTACTACCTAAAACAAAGGGCAATAATTCTGGCTGGATAGTGATTACCACAGCATGGGCTTTGGCTGTTTTCGTTGGTGTGGTAGTAGCTGGCCCATACAGTGGCGCTCACCTGAATCCTGCTGTTACAATCGGTTTAGCATTAGCCGGAAATTTCGACTGGGCTATGGCTCCTGGTTATATCATTGCACAGATCATCGGAGCTGCCATTGGAGCTTTTCTTTCTTGGTTGGTTCATATCGATCATTTTAAAGCAACGCAGGATCCAGGAGAAATTGCGGCTCCTTTTGCAACAAGTCCCGCCATTAGAAATCTCAAAAACAACTTTATCTCGGAGCTAATAGGCACTTTCGTTCTGATTTTTGTAATACTATATATCACTGGAGCTGAAATGGGGGATGAAAGCAGTACGCCAATTGGATTAGGTTCTATCGGGGCTATTCCAGTTGCTTTTTTGGTCTGGGTAATCGGCATGGGATTAGGAGGAACTACAGGATACGCCATCAACCCAGCCAGAGATTTAGGTCCAAGAATCATTCACCAGATTCTACCTATTAAAGGAAAAGGAAGTTCCGACTGGAGCTATGCCTGGGTTCCTATTTTAGGTCCAATCGCAGGAGCTGCAATTGCAGCGGGATTGTATTTAGCTCTTGGAGTTTAAAAAAAAAGGCCACTTTGAAGTGGCCTTTTCTCATCCCAATTGGAAAATTATTTTTTATACATCGTGAACATCCACATTCTTTTTTCGAGGTCTGCCACAAATGTCGTCAGCATATCTTCTGTAGCGATATCGCCTGCCTCTCCAGCTAGTTCAGCCGCTTTTCTTTGAGAGGAAATCAACATACCCAGTCCATTGATTACTTGGTCTACCGTCTCTTCCTCCCCACTCACATTTGTAATTTCCTTGTGAATACTAGTGGAAATATAGTCTGAATAGGAATGAAGTGGCTGATAACCGATTGTTATGATTCTTTCTGCCAAATCATCAATGTTTTGGTACAATTGAGTATAAAGCTCTTCAAATTTTTCGTGGAGCGTAAAGAAGTCATCCCCTTTCACGTTCCAATGAAAACCTCTAACATTTTGATAGAACACATGGTAATCTGATAAAACATCGTTCATCATCCCATGTAGTTTTTTCATTTGACTTTCATCGAGATTCAAATGGTTTGAAAGTGTTGCTCTTTTTATGCTTGTGGTTGTCATAATAAATAATATTTGGTTACCTCATTTAGTCCAATTTCCTTTCCAAAAAACCCTCTTAAAACATGATTCTAGAGCAGACCTAAACTGTAAAATTTTCTTGGGTCTGATCAGCTAGATTAGAAGAATATTTGTGGGCTATTTCCTCAAAAAAATAAGGGTGTGAAAAAATTTTCACACCCTGTAGAAACTCCAAAACATTCGAATCAATCATCAGGAAGCCTTTTCAGTAACTTGATCCTCATCATGATTTACCAGCATTTGAGAAAGTTTTTCACCTCCTTTGATCCCAAAATCCAAAGTCCTGATAGGAAACGGAATGGTAATATCGTTCGCATCCAAAGCTTTCTTTATCGCTTTGATAGCTTTACTTTTCATGTTCAAATAGCCAGGCTCTCCGGGATATTCTATCCAAAATCGAGTGTTGAAATTGATAGAACTCCCTCCAAATTCATCGTAATCAAAGATGATTTCATCTTTTCGGATTATTCCTTCCAGTCCACCAATGGCTTCCCTTACTACTGACTCCACTTTTTCCAAATCTTCGGCATAGGAGATACCTGATTCCACAATGATTTGACGATGGGAGCGGGACGAATAATTCACAATATTTTCCTGAAGCAATTCTTTGTTTGGAATAAAAACTTCTTGGCCTTGAAAAGTCTCCAAAACCGTAACTCTTAAATTGGTTCGAAGCACTTTCCCCATGACATCATTGATTTGTATCACATCTCCAATTCGATAAGGTTTCCTAAAAGCCAAAATGACCCCAGAAACGAAATTTGCGGCGATATCTTGAAAGGCAAAACCCAATGCCAAACCTACCACTCCAACACCTGCCAATAGTGAGGTGACCGCCTTTTCCAAACCCAAAATCCCCAGAATAATAAATAGACCTAAGCCCATAATGGTCCAGTGAACAAAGGTTGACAGAAGGTTTTTGAGTGCCGTATTGGAGGATGTTTTTGAAAACAACTTGACTGCTAATTTTTTACCCCATTTAGCGACTAGTAAGAAAACGATGAAGACCAAAATGGCCACAATCATGTTGGGGATCATGGAAATGAAACCATCTATCCATCCATCTATTTTCCCTATTACTATATCAATTGGTTTCTCTAATTCAGCTTTCATGTTTTTTTATTCTTTTCAATTTTTATTGTTCGAACCTCGGCTGCAGATTCATAGGTTTCCAATTTCTTCTCCCTATGCTTCGTATAGACATGAGTGATTTTTGCTCCAAATAAGAAAATCAAGGAAGCATAGTAAGTCCAAACAAGAAGAACGACAAGCGACCCACTTGCCCCATAAAGGGAAGTCAAGCTACTTGCGCCCAGGTAAATCCCAATCAACCATTTCCCAATAAGAAATAGTACTGATGTAATTAATCCACCTACCCATACATCTCTCCATTTGAGCTTAGCATCTGGAAGGACTTTGAACATTAGAGAAAAAATCAATACAATTATTCCAAAAGAAACCAGTTCAGATCCAAGTTCCAGCAAGATTGCCGAAAGTTGATCATTCCATTTCTGAAGGTAATTTTTGAATAGAACAAGCAGCGCTTCAATTACCAAGGAAACCAACATCACAAAGCCAATCCCTATGACCATGGCAAATGAAAGAAGGCGGTTGATAATATATTGGAGCCAAGCTCTTTCCGGTTTCGCCTCAATATCCCAGATTTTATTAATAGCCAATTGAAGAGAAATAAAGACCGAGGTAGAACTAAAAATCAATGTGCCAATTCCTACGGCTCTTGCTAGAAACGATGAATCCTTGTCGATGGCCGACTGAGAAAGAATTGATTCAATCTGAGCAGATGTATTATTCCCTATCAAAATAGAAAACTGGTGGATCAGCTCTTCCTGTATCCTGTTTTCTTCGTATAAAATTGCCGCAACGGAGACGACAATTAAAAGTACGGCAGGCAAGGACAGCATCGTATAAAAAGAGATGGATGCTGAATAAGTGAATGCATCCTCTTTAATAAAAGAGGAAAATGATTTCTTTACTATTTGCCAGGCACTTTTCACTTTCCTATTGGTTTGAATAAAAAAACGCAGAATCAGTATTCCCAATTCTGCGTCTTTGAAGCAGGGATTATATTATTTCCCATCTCCATCAAAAGTTTCATCAACTTCAGCTTTGAAGTTTTTCCACTCTGCTTCTAAATCTCTGGTAGTTTTGTTCACACTGGTTTTTACATCAATCCAAGTGTTTTCAGAAGCATTTTCAATATCTGCCAAGACCTTCTCGATATCAGATTTCTCATCCTTCAAGTCAGCTTCCATTTTATCAATTTCGGCTTTCATTTCAGCATTCGCTTTTTCTCTTTTTGCTTCTAGCTCAGCGATCTTCATGTCGATCTCAGCCTCAAGTTCTCGAAGATCAGCTTTCATTTCAGCTTTTTCTTCAGCAACATTGACCTTGACTTCAATCAACTCTTTTTCTTCGCTTTTTTCTTTTTCAGAACAAGAAGTTGCTGCCAATCCAAAGGCCATACATCCGATTGCAAGTGCGATTTTCGTTTTCATGGTAATTTAGATTTTATGGTAATTAAAAATGATTGGTTATAGTCTCTTACTTTTTACAATCCGTTGATCTCTTCTTTGATATCGTCAATAGTCTTACCTAATTTTCTCTGAAGTCTTCCGTAAAGTTCTTCTTCTTGACCTTCTTCATACATCAAATCATCTTCAGTCAATGAGGCATATTTCTGCTTCAATTTTCCTTTGATTTCAGTCCAAGATCCTTCAATTTTCATTTTTGCGTCGGTTTTCATAATTGTGGTATTTAAAATTTTCAATTAAACTCTGACACATTAGGTTCAATCACCTTGCCAAGCCCCAAAACAGCCCAAATAGCCGGAAATCAAGTGTTTCGGAAGGAAAGAGTGGGGAAAATTTTTCAGATCTGTGGAAGCTATTACACAGTTTTTAGTTCAAAAAATGAAAAAACACCTCATACAGCTTAAAATGCGAAATGGCATCTTTTTTTCAGAATTGTAGCCAAACGAATTTTCACAAAAACCTTTATAATATGTTACGTTGGGCTTTAATTTTCTTCGTTGTAGCAATAGTTGCGGCAATATTTGGATTTGGAGGATTGGCAGCAGGAGCAGCATCTATTGCCAAAATTCTCTTCTTTATCTTTATCGTACTCTTTTTATTGACTCTGATTTTCGGAGGAAAAATTCTCGGGAAATAGATAAGATAATCATAAAAAAAGGGCTGGTTCAATTATAGAACCAGCCCTTTTTTACATCTCAGGGAGCGGGAACTCCACCACGAAGGTTGTTCCTTCTCCTACCACACTCCGAACTTGAATTCCGGCATTGTGACTGGACAATATATTCAGCGTTGAAGTAAGACCCAGGCCAGTTCCATCTGATTTATCAGTATAAAATGGATCAAAAATCCGTTTCACATCTTCCTTGCTGATTCCTTTCCCATTGTCTGTCATTTCCAGCACAATAGCCTTTTTGGAATGGTACATTGAGATATTCACCTTCCCTTGCTCATGATCAATCGCCTCAATCCCATTGATCAAAATATTCACCAACGCGATTGAAAGCTTTTCTCTATCGACAAATAATCTTGGAGCATCCTCCTTCATATCCAATTCCAACTTGATCCCTTTCAGATTGGCCCGATCCCTTACCAATGCAATAATCTCATCTATAATTTCATCCAGAGAACATAATTCTAGCTGCAGCTCCTTAGGCTTAGAAGAGCTCAGAAGGTCCCCCATCAATTTTTCAATTCGATTGGAGCTTCTTTGGATAATATCCGAATAGACGGTGACCAATTCATTTTCATCGGCCATTTCCTCTTTGATATTATCCAGTGCCAGATTCAAATTGGTCAATGGATTTCTGATTTCATGAGCTATTGTCCTTGCGAGTTTTCCGGTCATTGACAGCTTCTCAGCAACCATCATGTCTAGCTCCGCTTTCTTCCAAAGAGTCAAATCACGGATAATACCTTGATAGCAACAATTTTCGTCTCCTTGATCTGGAATAAATATGCAATTGAAAAGGCAAATCTTGAGGTCTCCAGTTTTGGTAAGCATAGGGACTTCAAAGTCTTTAATGACCTCATACCTCTGAAGCTGGTCTAAACAATATTCATATTCTTCTTGCTCAGCAAAGAGGTCTCGTAGACTTATTCTCTCCAATTCATGTTCCCCATAACCAAAAAAGGAGAAAAATGCAGCATTGAGCTCAAGCATCTCAAATCTTTCATTTGCTAAAAAAATGCTATCAAATGACCTCTCAAAAAGAGATCTATAACGTTTTTCCTTCTTGTCCAGCTCTTTAATCGTGATACTTTGCTTGATGGAATATCGTATTGATCTTTGAAGAATTTCTGGTGTGAGCTCCCCTTTGACCAGATAGTCAAATGCTCCTGCAACGCTGGCATCGATATCTATCTGAGCATCATTTCTGCCAGTAAGCAATATGGCAGGAGTCAAGACTTCATTTTTCTTAATGAAATCCATTAATTCAAGTCCAGTTTCTTTTCCTAGATAAAAATCGATAAGGAATAAATCATAATCCCCATTGAGGATCTTCTCTTTTCCTTCCTCAGGGTCAGAAACCCATTCAATTTCTGATTTAAAATTTTCAATATCAGACAAGTACTCTTTGATTAGAAAGGCATCATCCTCGTCATCCTCAATGAGCAATAGCTTGACAAATTTTATTGGCATTAGTTTTTATTTTCTGGCAGGGACACTGTACCCAACCAATAGTTGCTGATTTCTTTGGTCACTTCCACCAAATCTTGAAAGTTTACCGGTTTGGATATAAAAGAATTCACACCCAAATCATAGCATTCCAAAACATCTGTATCAGCACGGGAAGTTGTCAATACAA
Source organism: Algoriphagus sp. PAP.12 (assembly GCF_026652115.1). Taxonomy (GTDB): domain Bacteria; phylum Bacteroidota; class Bacteroidia; order Cytophagales; family Cyclobacteriaceae; genus Algoriphagus. Next base: position 20,695 of record NZ_JAPPSQ010000001.1, read on the forward strand.
CAATGGGTATCTTTTTCAAAACTGGATCTGCTTTGATCAGTTTCAAAGCGGAACGGCCATCCATTTTAGGCATATTGAGATCCAAAAGGATCAAGCCAGGAGTAAAACAGTCTTTGCCCTCAAATTTCCCAGTCTTATTAAGATACTCTAAGAGTTCTTCGCCATTCTCTACAAAACAGATCGAATTCGAAATGTTATTCTCCCGCAGTGCTTCCTGAAGCAGAATTTGATCATCATGATCATCATCAGCCATCAAAAGTGAAATTTTACTATTAATCTTATTCATCGTTTTCCCAGTAGAGGATTTAGCTACTGGAAGGAAATATAACTATAAAATTCGATCCTTCACCCTCTTTACTTTCGGCTAATATTTCCCCTCCGTGATGAACGGCAATTTTCTTACAAATCGCTAAACCAATCCCCGTTCCTTCAAACTCATTTTTGCCATGAAGCCTTTGAAAAACGTTAAAAATCTGATCTTTATACTTTTCGTTAAATCCAATCCCATTATCTGAAATTGTGATAACCACATAGTTGTCATATTTGGGAGAAATGGAGAATTTCTCTGGCAATTCATCAGCTTTGAATTTCTGAGCTGAGACCTTCACCAAAGGATCTACACCCTCTCTGGAAAACTTAATTCCATTACTAACCAGATTTTGAAAAAGTCTTTGGACTTGGCTTTTCACTCCCAATATTTTAGGAAGTTTACTTATATCCAACTTCGCATTTTTTCTGAGGATCTGATCTTCTAAATCATCTTCTATTTCTTCAAAAACTAGATTAAGATCTACGGCACCTGGCAATTCGCTACTTCTTGTAATCCTGGAAAATGCCAAAAGGTCCTCAATCAGATTTTGCATTCTTTTGGCAGCTGCCTGCATTCTATCGATGTAAATCTGACCATTCTCATCAAGCTCTCCCTTATATTTAGTAAGGAGACGGTCCCCGAAAGACCGAATTTTTCGCAAGGGTTCCTGCAAATCATGGGATGCCACATAAGCAAACTGTTCCAAATCCTCATTGGATCTTTTTAGCTCCTGGGTGTAGTTAGCCAGCTTGATTCCAGTTTCTTTTTCTTTGGTGATATCAGAAAAAGTCACAACAAACCCATCTTCAAACTTTGTTGCCAGCACTTTGAACCAAGTCAATTTCCCATCCAGATCATATTCAATCTCAGATTTGAAATCCCAACCTGTTTCAGTTACTCGACAATATTCATTGAATAGGTAACCAGCATGTCCTGGAAAAACTTCCATAAGATTTTGACCCACCAATTTAAATTGATCACGATTGGTCAGATGAGTTGCAGACTCATTGGCCAACAGGATTTTGAAGTCCTTAATTGCCCCTTCTTCATCCCGTATCGCTTCATACGCGAGAATTCCATCTCGCGAGCTATCTAAAACATTTCTCAATAGCTTACTTACCTGCTTACTCCTATCAGTCGCATCTTCTAGTTCTTCCAAAGCTTTCGCTAAATTCTTAGACTTTTTGTCCCTCTCCTCCAATAGCTGAACTGCACGAGTGAAAAGCAATAAAATCCCCCCAAAAGCAATCAAAACGATCACTAAGAAATTTATTGGTGTCAGTTTTCTAAATCCCCCTTCTTCTTCAATTTCTATTTGGGTAGACCCACTAGTGACTAGGCTGATATCTTGAGCTACCTGCCGAATCTGATCCATGTTTAACCTTCCCTCCTGCATCAATTTCAATTCCTCAGGCTGAAGAATTGCGGTTTCCCTTTTTGTAGCTTGAAGAATTTTCTCAATAATCTCCATCTGATTTTGCACCAGATCTCTCAACCGATCAACTTTTGTAACAACTTCAGGTTGATAATTGGATACACTATCCAGTTTATCAATCATCTCAGGAATTTCACTTTTTGCAATGAAGTAAGGTTCCAAGTATACCTCATTATCACTAAGCTGATATCCTCGATGGCCAGTTTCGGCATCTTTAATCAGAGAGAGAATCTGGGTGGTAGTTTGAATAGTAAAATTTGCCTCCCTAATATTATCTACAGTTTGAATGTATTTATTAAGATTCCAATAAGTCCAAATACATAGTAGAATTAATATCCCGATAATTACAGAAAATAAAATCCGAAGATTTTTAAGGTTCATTTTGCGAAATGGCATAATAAAAACGGGGGATTAGTAATCCTGGATATTATACTGCTTTAACTTATTGTATAGGGTTTTTCGATCAATTTCAAGCAATTCGGCGGCTTTCGACTTATTGTATCTGCTCGCTTCCAAAGCATTTAGAATCGCCTCTTTTTCCGCCTCTTCTGAAGCAGCTTTTAAGGTGAGGTTTTCTTCTTTCGGTTCACCAGAAACAGATTGGGCAGGAACTCTTCGGGCATGAATGATTTCATCTGGCAAGGCACTTGACTGAACCAAATCACCAGAAGTAAGCAAAACTGCACGCTTCACCACATTATTCAATTCTCTCAAATTACCATACCACTGATACGTCAAGAAATGATTGATCACCTCGTCCGAAAATCCTTTTACTTCCTTCTTCAAAGCTGTATTTGACAGACCTAAAAAGTGCTCTGCAAAGGTCATAATGTCATTTTTTCGATCTCGAAGAGGCAATAAATTGATTTTAAATTCATTGATCCTGTGGTAAAGATCTTCTCTGAATTCTCCTTCCTTAATTGCTTCCGTTAGGTTTTCATTTGTCGCAGCAATAATCCTCACATCGATGTCGATATCTTTTTGACCACCGATTCTCTTGATTTTTCTCTCTTGAATAACTCGTAGAAGTTTGACCTGATTTTCATAGCTCAAATTCCCAATTTCATCTAGAAATATGGTTCCACCATTTGCCAATTCAAAGCTTCCGGGCTTATCAGAAATAGCCCCGGTAAATGAGCCTTTCATATGACCAAATAATTCTGAACCTGCCAACTCTTTTGGCAAGGCCCCACAATCAATAGCAATGAAGGGCTTTCCTGCACGGTCACTTTTTTGATGAATGGAATTAGAAACAAACTCTTTTCCGGTTCCTGTCTCGCCTATTACCAATACAGACATATCGGTTGGACCGATCAAATCAATGTGCTCCAACACTTTCAGGGATGCCTTGCTCGACCCATGAATGAATTTTGAGGTAGCTGGAGCTTCTTGTTTCTTTTCTGATTTTACAGGAGTTTTTCCTGCTCGGATATCATTCTTTTCCTGGTTCTTTTGAATAGTCTCTTTGACAGTCACTAAAAGCTCATCCGGATAAAGAGGCTTGGTAACATAATCATTTGCTCCATACCTAAAAGTCTCGACAGCAGTCTGAACATCACTGTATCCTGTAATGATGATAACGGCAGCACTTGGACTTAGGACCTTGATTCTCTGCAATGCATCTACTCCAGTCATATCTGGAAGTCTGTAGTCACATAGAATCAAATCATATTCATTGGAGCGAAGAAGTTTCAATCCATCTTCAGCTTTGTAAGCTACATCAACTTCATAATTTGATTTCTTCAAAAAATTGGACAAAACCTTACAAAGGTCCTGGTCATCGTCTATTACTAAAATCTTCTGGCTCATAGGTTCGGTGGAATATTACTCAATTTAAATACTGTCAAGTATCTCGGCTACTTTTTTCTTAGTGAATGGTTTGGGTAGAAAAAAATCTGCTCCTTGTTCTATTACTTTTTTCCTTTCGGAATCAAAGGCACTGATTACAATTACTTTTTGGTTTTTTGGATACCCTTTGATAAAATCCAACATTTCAAACCCACTTCCATCGGTAAGGTTTAGATCCAAGAAAATTATTTCGTATTTATTTTCTTGAAACTTCACTTTCGCCTCTCTGATTGTATTTACGTATTCATTGGGAACTCCCATAGATTTCAGTTGAATTGACAGTAGAGAACACAAATCAACTTCATCATCAATAATCAATGCATTCTTCATAATAGTTTCTCCATCTCGACCCTTTCATTGTTAATACCATGCCATATCAAATCTGATCAACTGGGGCATTTTCTTCCCATTATTGGGGAAAAATTTTCCCAAATATCTGTAGAAAAATATCTACACACATCAAATTAAACTAGCCTTTTAATTCAGTATTTTAGATATTAAACAACTACAACTTTCACAATTTTAAAACCATGAAAAAACTATTCTTTAGCCTGACTTTTATTGTAACTGTGAGCTTTTCATTTGCTCAGGAAATTGAAAAGGCACCTGTTATAAAGCTTTTGGAAGCTATGAACATTGACCAGACCATGTCTCAAACTATCGATGCAATTGCGAAAACTCCAGCCTACGAGGCTATGGATATTCCGAAGGAAGTTTGGGAAGAATTTAAAAAGGAGTTCAATTCCCATAACTTAATGGATCAGCTCGCTTCTATTTACGCCAAATATTACACTGAAGAGGAAATCATTCAATTGACAGAATTCTACGAATCTCCAATCGGTCAAAAAACTATCCAAGTTACACCCCAATTGATGGGAGAAAGCATGACCGTTGGCCAAAAAATGGGAGCCGATGTCATGAGGAAAGTGATCGAAAAACTGGATAAACTAGGGTATTCTAGATCTTCTTAAAAATGAAAAGCCGGAACTTCCGGCTTTTCAATTATAAACTCCAAGTTTTTCCTACATCCGATAGGGGAATACAACCTTGGTAAGGTCCTGGAATAGGATCGTAACTCAAAACGTTTTTACCAATTTCTTCAGAACTGAAATAGGCCCAAATCACAGTAGATTTCAATCCTCTATAAAATCCTACAGGCTCTTGAGGGCCAACTGCAGATCCCCATACTCCTTTCGGGAATTTCGCTGTATTCGCTTCATGGTCTTTAAAACAAGCCGCTTTATCTTCAGCACTTAATTCAGCAAAGACATTCCCATACTTAGATTTACAGTCATTATTGAATTTTTCAATTTCAGCCACCACATTCTTTTGGCCAGCCTCATCATAAGTCCTAGCATAGATTCGGTCGATGAAAATATCAGATTTTACATCCAAGCCTCCGGGAGTGTCAGTTTTCGGTAGTAGAAAATCTACGAAAGAAGAAATGAACTTTGCCTGATCTTCATCCAAAAACTCAGGTGTCCAAGTCAATCTATCTTGCTTTGCGCATGACTGAAGGATACTGAGCAATGTAGGTGCACCAGCTGCAGCACCTAGTGCCATTGCTGATTTTTTGAGTGCTTCTCTTCTATTCATGGCTTAGAGATTTTGTTTTTTAAGTTCTGAAACGGCATGATTTGCGGCTCTGGCTGTCAATGCCATGTAGGTCAAGGACGGATTCACACAAGAAGAAGAGGTCATACAAGCACCATCCGTTACAAATACATTCTCGCATCCATGAACCTGATTGGTTCCATTCAAAACAGAGGTTTTAGGGTCTTTACCCATTCTTGCCGTTCCCATTTCATGGATTCCATAACCCATTTCATGCTTATTATCGAAATCAATGATATCCTTCAATCCTGCTTTTTCCAACATTTCTCGAGCATCAATACGAATCTGCTTATTTAGCTCCAATTCATTTGGTCCCCACTCAGCATCTACACTCAAGGTAGGCTGCCCCCACTTATCCAATACATCTTTATTGAGGTAAACTTTGTTTTCATGGCTTGGCAAACATTCCGCGAAGCCTGTGATAAAGAATTCCCAAGATCCAGGAGTCATCAAGCCATCTTTGAAATCACCTCCAAAAGACTCTTGATTACTTCCGGCTCCCCATCCGTTTCGATAGCCTCCACCTTGGAAACCATAACCACGAACAAACTTATCACTTTGAGGTCCACCCTTTAAATTAACATATCGAGGAATGTAAATTCCATTTGGTCGACGACCTTTATAATATTGGTCTTCAAAACCATCCACCGTTCCCATCGCTCCGATTCTATAGGTATGATCCATCAGATTATGACCTAGTTCACCAGAATCATTTCCAAGACCTTCTGGGAATCTATTCGAAGTAGAATTCATCAAAATCTGAGTAGTACTCAAGGTTGATGCATTCACAAAAATGATTTTTGCATTGTATTCGATATCCTCACCGGTTTCTGAATCTATAATTCTTACTCCTGAAGCTTTTCCTTTTTGTTCATCGTAGATCACAGACTGAACAATTGAATAAGGGCGGATAGTCAAATTACCTGTGGCATTCGCAGCAGGCAAAGTCACTGCATTACTGGAAAAATAAGCTCCATAAGGACATCCACGATCACATCGGTTTCTGGATTGACATTGACCACGGCCATTATGAGGTTGAGTCAAGTGTGCAACTCGACCGATGATCATATTACGCCCCGGAAAATCCTTCTCAATTCTGGATTTGATTTGCTTCTCCACACAGTTTAGCTCCATTGGAGGCAGAAAGTGTGAATCTGGTAATTGCGGAAGTCCTAATGCTTCACCACTAATTCCTGCAAATTTCTCCACATGGCTATACCAAGGCTCAATATCCTTGTAACGAATCGGCCAATCTACTCCATGACCGTCTTTAGCATTCGCTTCAAAATCCAAGTCAGACCAACGGTAGGTTTGCTTTCCCCAAAGAAGAGAACGACCTCCCATTTGATGGGCACGAACCCACATAAAAGGTTTTACTTCTGTATATGGGTTTTCTAGGTCATTGGCATGAAAATGCTCATTGAAAGCACCAATAAAGCCAGATCTACCACCTTGAGGGTGTTTTGCTCTTTGCTCTGGAGTCAAGCTTCCTCTCAATTCATGATCCCAAGGATCCAAATTCATTGTTGGGTAGTCCACAACATGCTCCACGATCCTTCCTCTTTCAAGGACAAGCGTTTTGAGCCCAGCTTCGCAAAGCTCTTTTGCAGCCCAACCTCCACTGATTCCCGACCCGATTACTATCGCGTCATAAGTGAGGTCTTTGTCTGCATCAATATTAAAGTTGGCCATTTGTAATAGGTTTATTAGAGTCTTAATATTACTAATATTTAACTAAATCCGAGGAAGAAAATTAGGAACCTGAATTTTTCCCAAGAGGAAAATTCTAATAATCCCTACCTCCGCCGAAGACCTTTTATTTGAAGCAAAGGTTTTATTTATGATAATGCTGTCACTAATTAATTGAAAACGAATGAGACCATTTTTATTTCTCTTACTTCTCACTTTTTCCTGTGCACAAAAGCCTGAATTGAGCAAATCAGTCTCCGATTCAGTCATGCAGCAAGTTTATGAGGAAATTAAAACTCCCTATAAATATGGGGTTGTCTTCCAACATCCAGACACCAGCAAAATGGTGGACTCCCCTACCATTTTTAGAGAAAATGATTTATGGTATATGACTTATATCGTGTTTGATGGTCAGGGTTATGAAACCTGGATGGCCGAAAGTGCAGACTTACTTCACTGGGAATCGAAAGGAAAAATCCTTCCCTTTACAGAAGGAACTTGGGATGAAAACCAAAAAGCAGGATATCCAGCCTTGATCAATACTTCTTGGGAAGGAGATTATATTTGGGAGCTATTCGATGATAGCTATTGGATGACTTATCTGGGAGGAAGCTCTGAGGGATATGAAGCGGGAACTTTGAAAATCGGATTAGCTAGTAACTCGGATTTTTCAATGCTAGATAGTTGGGATACTTCTAATGAACCATTACTTTCTCCAGAGGACGCAGATGTACGATGGTTTGAAAATAAAACCATTTACAAGAGTCATGTGATCAGGGATAAGGAAAAATTGACGGGCTTCCCATTTGTGATGTATTACAATGCCAAAGGAGACACGGCTGATTATGAAAGTATCGGAATGGCTGTCTCCAATGATCTGAAAAGTTGGAAACGGTTTGGGGAGAACCCTGTAATCACCCAAGGTCAAGGAATTTGTGGAGACGCTCAAATAGTCAAGATCGGTGACCTTTATGTGATGTTTTATTTTGGAGCTTTTTGGAAACCTGGAGCTTTTGAGAGGTTCGCCTGCTCGTATGATCTGGTCAATTGGACTGATTGGAATGGTCCGGATTTGATAGCACCTTCAGAACCGTTTGACCAACAATATGCCCACAAACCCTGGGTGATTAAGTGGGAAGGCACAGTTTACCATTTTTACAATGCTGTTGGGGACCAAGGAAGAGTCATCGCTTTAGCGACTTCCCGAGATTTGAAAAAATAGGAATTACTGATCTCAATCGTACCTACTCCAAAGAACCGTCCTGCCAAACATTGAAACCCCCACATATCCTCGGACCTCCAAAATATCCTCATCCTTTAGTTTCATTACACAAGAGTAAGTTTTCCCACTTTTGGGGTCATAGATAGTACCATCTTCCCAAACCCCATCTTCATAAGTAAAACCTTCCAACAAAGGAAGTCCCAGAATCGGCCGAGAGGACATAGACTCATCTGGATTATTGGAATCAACTACAGGCTTCCCATTTTCTTCAGGATCTTGAAGCCAAACAATTTTACCATAAAACTCATTTCCAGATTTGTAGATTTCAATTCTGCCGTCTTTTTCCGTATTCAGCCAAGTCCCAATTATCGCGTCTTCGCTTTGAGCGATGGACAGGAAAGAAATATTCATAAAAAGTGCTATTAAGCCAAAAGTAATTTTATTCAAGTTTTTCATATTTCTGTTTATTCTCATGAAAAGAACGGAGATCAAAATGCATTGTTTTTAATATCAACTTAAAAAATAACTCTAATAAACCGCAAGTTCTTGCCTTCCCTTCATTTTTGGTCTATTTTCCAAGCATGAAAAAGACCACCCTCCTTCTAGCCTTTTGTGTACTTTCCACAATTACTTTTGCTCAGCAAAAGCTAAATAAAGATGAAAAAAAGCTCCTTGAACTTGTTGACAAAAACTACCAAGAAACAGTAGCTCTTTTGGAAGAAGTCATCAATATCAATTCAGGCTCTTTAAACAAAGAAGGGGTTCGGGCTGTAGGTGATGTTTTCGCAAGGGAATTTGAAAAGATCGGATTTGAAACTGAATGGGTGGATGTTCCCGCCGAAGTGAATCGTGCCGGTCATTTCGTAGCAACCAGAAAAGGAAGCAAGGGCAAAAAAATATTTATCATAGGCCATTTGGATACGGTTTTTGAAAAAGACATGCCTTTTACTCCATTCACTTGGCTCAATGATTCCACGGCAACTGGTCAAGGTGCCAATGACATGAAAGGTGGGGATGTATTGGCTTTTGCAAGCCTAAAAGCTTTGGATGAACTAGGCTTGCTTGATGATAGAACCATCACCGTCTATTTCAATGGGGATGAGGAAAGCTCAGGTGATGAGGAGATTTCAAGAAGGGACTTTGTATCCAGAGCCAAAGAGCATGATGTCGCCCTTGCTTATGAAACTGCCCAAGGCTTTGGAACTGTTACAGTTGCAAGAAGAGGATCAAGTGGATGGACTCTGAAAACTTCTGGAAAGCAGTCTCACTCTAGTGGGGTTTTTAGAGAAAATGTAGGTTATGGGGCCATTTATGAGGCGGCTAGAATCTTGGATGAATTCCGTGAGGAATTGGCAGGTGAGCAATACTTAACTTTCAATCCAGGACAATTTATTGGCGGTTCGGACATTTCATTCGACCCAGTTTCTGGAAAAGGAGAAGCATTGGGTAAAACCAATATTGTTTCCCGAGAAGCAATGGTAACTGGGGATTTGAGATTTTTGGGTGAGGATCAGAAAGAAGCAGCAAGAGAAAAAATGAAGGCGATTGTTGCAAGACACCTCAATCAAACCCATGCTGAAATCATTTTTGAAGACGGACTTCCATCCATGAAGCCATCGGAAGGAAACTATGAAATGGCCAAGTTCCTCAACACAGTAAGTTTGGATATGGGAATGGGAGAGGTAAAACCTGGTGATCCAGGAAGCCGGGGTGCTGGTGACATTTCTTTCGTAGCAGAATTTATGGACTGTCTGGATGGATTAGGAGCATCTGGCTCAGGAGCTCATGCGCCTGGCGAAACTATCAACATGAAACAATACCCAGATTTGATCAAAAGAAGCACGATTCTTCTCTACAGGTTGACCAGATAAATTATTTTGATTCATCAGCTCGAGCTGATCGATTTCAATTCATTTTTAAAGAATTCCGCTTCATGAAATCCAACAAAGCGAATATCTACCATGTATTCACCCGTCTTTTTGGGAATACCAATACCACTAATAATCCTTGGGGAACCAAGGAGGAAAATGGAGTGGGTAAATTCAATGATTTCACGGATAAAGCTTTAGAGGAAATCAAAAAACTGGGGATCACTCATATCTGGTACACGGGAGTTCCCCATCATGGAATTATCGGTGACTTCCCAGAAATCGGGGTTGAATCTGATGATCCGGACATCATCAAAGGACGAGCAGGATCACCTTACGCTGTTCGGGATTACTATCAAGTCAATCCTGATTTGGCAGTGGATGTGACCAAAAGAATGGAGGAATATGAGGCATTGATCGCCCGAACCCATAAATACGGGATGAAGGTGATCATGGACATCGTTCCCAATCATATATCCCGTCATTATGTAGGAAAAAACAATCCGGAAGGAGTTGAGGATTTCGGAGTGAATGATGATAATACTGTTGAATTTGACCGAAACAATAACTTCTATTATATCCCGGGAAAAGCCTTTCAGGTCCCAGACCCCAGAAACAATTACCGACCACTAGGAGGCGAAAAACACGCATTGTCTGATGGAAAATTTGATGAATTCCCGGCAAAATGGACAGGAAATGGTTCGCGACTAGCAAAGCCTGATTTTGACGATTGGTATGAAACAGTAAAGATCAATTATGGGGTCAGACCTGATGGTTCCAAGGATTTTGATGAATTGCCTGATGATTCCAAAAATTGGGATTGGAAAAGACTTTTTGAGTTTTGGCAGGATAAAGATGTACCTGATTCCTGGAAGAAATATAGAGATATTGCACTCTTTTGGTTAGAAAAAAAGGTGGATGGTTTTCGGTTTGACATGGCAGAAATGGTCCCGGTGGAATTCTGGTCCTATCTTAATTCCCATATCAAAAACAGAAATCCAGATGCATTTTTAGTCGCTGAAGTTTACAATCCTGATCTATACAGAGATTTCATTTTCAAAGGAAAAATGGATTACCTCTACGACAAAGTAGAGCTCTATGACACTCTGAAACGTATCATGTATGGCTATGGCTCTACCGATGATCTTCCCTTGATTTTTGAAAGACAAAAAGACATCGCTCATCATATGCTTCATTTCTTGGAAAATCACGATGAGCAGCGGATTGCAAGCCCAGAATTTGCCATGAATCCTTGGAAAGCATTGCCAGCGATGGTGGTTTCTGCAACTGTTTCCACTTCTCCTACGATGATTTATTTTGGACAGGAAGTCGGAGAACCGGCGGCCGAAAAAGCCGGTTTCGGCGATCCGAGCAGAACTTCCATTTTTGACTATATCGGTGTTCCTCAACATCAGAAATGGATGAATGGGGGGAAATTCGATGGTGGTCAATTGACTGACAATGAAAAGGCTCTTCGAAACTATTATTCAGAGATTTTGAATTTTACGCTGGACAATGAAGCACTTTCGGGTGAATATGCCGATTTACATACTTTTAATCGAATACAGAATCAGGCCTATGGCAGCAAACAATATGCTTTTGCCCGATGGAGTGAAAATCAAAAACTGATTATCGTAACCAATTTTGATGAGCATCATTGGGTCAATACCAAATTGCAATTATCTCCCTTTGTGTTTGAAGCTTGGAATCTGGAGATAGGAGAAAGAGAAATCTCTGAAGTGATGTTTGGAAAAAAGAAAACGAGCTTGCGTGTTTTTGAGTCCTTTGCTGAAATTGATTTGGAATTGGGCCCTTGGGAGTCGGCTGTTTTTGAGGTGAAATAAAGATTCCAAAAAAAGAAAAGGGACTCCTTTTTACTCTTCAATTATTTCCAAATACCTAGCCATCCAATAAGGCCAAAGCCAAAAGACAGGTTCTCTGACTTGGTAAGGATTTCCCTGAATGGCTGCCCATGGATTTTTATCCCATCTGACAGTTGCACGGATAGCCGGAGGAGGCAATTCCGAGATTTGAACCTCTTCCAAAATAGGCTCATGAACCAAGTCCACATCCTCTCTTACGGTATGATCTATTTTCCAATCAATCAAATCCAGAGGAGTTTCTCTTAAAAAACTTATTGTCTGCTCGATATTCACTTTTTGGCCTGTTGCCAAACTGTAAGCCAGATTGTTGATCAAATTCTCCCCATATTTTTGTTCTTGTATCCATTCATCAGCAAGCTCCCTGTAGAACTTTTTAATTTCAGGATCTTGCTCATATTTCAATAAAATAGGAAAAATATAGCCTTCCAATGTAAGGTCGAAATAGATCTTCCAAGCTGGATTTTTATGATTCAGGTCAGCTGCATTCATTAAATAGCCTTCTTCATCGATCAGTTTTCGATAGGCTCTTTCATACTTTTCGTCACCGGTAATCGCTCCAGTGAATTTCAGAAAAGCCAACATTTCCAAAGAATTCAAACTCCTCTCTGAAGACCAATCAGGGTTTCTATTGAGTTCCTCTGGAGACCAGACTCCCCAACGGGTATGGGTACCATCGATATCAATAAAGTTGAAATCATTTCGAATCAAGGCGTCCATTAATTTCGACACATGAGTTCGGATCTTCACTTTATCCTCCTCAGTCGCTGCATATTCATAGAAATAGAAATAACTCATAAAATGTCCCACCATCTCATCACTACTAGTATCTCCTTTCCAAAGCCAATTTCCATCTTCCGATTTTCTCCACCTTACCTCCACAGGTTTGTAACGTGGATCATTGACCAAGGACTCCGCTAATTGACGATCCGTATAGGTCCTGTTTGGATCATGAAGCTCAGTCCAATCGGTGGGAACAATAGTCCTAGCAAAAACACCATCAATCCCGGTAACCTCATACAAAAGGCTTAAGAAGCCGAATGCCTTTCTCGCTTTCTCCAAAGCATCAGGGTCTTTGGTTACTGCATAGCGGAAACTCTCCATTACCAAATAACCTCCAGTGTATTCCCCATCATTATCATCATCTGAGTTTTTCCAAGTAGAAAGATCCCCTGGAACTTCCAGTCTCAAAACTCCACAAATCCATGGATCCCGGATATGCTTTTCCATCAACTCGCTGTAGAAATAGCTTTCTTTTTCCTTCAGATTCATTTCGGTTCTTGAAATCTTACTGACTCCATTCTGGGTTGCTATCCAGGCATTTCCATCAGCATCAAAAGCAATTTGATTGACATCATCATTTGTCAACCAGCGCCGGCTAAAAAGCAAAGAGTGTAAACCATCTGGAAAATATCTAACAAGTCCCACCTGAGTCCCAACCCACATGACCCCATCTGGTGAGGTGGAAACAGTATTGGCATAGATGGTAGAAAGCCCTTCATCTGGACTTAAGGTCTTGACAAGTTGATGATTTTCGCGAATGGAAACGCCTCCCAAACCTGCTACCCAAATTTGACCTTCAGGAGACATGGCAATCCCTTGCGCATAACTTGAGATCAATTCATCGGTATTTTGATACAATTGAAGTCCATCCTTACCCTGAAAATAAAGTCCGGCGTCTGTGGCAATCCAAAGATTTCCGGATTCATCAAGGACAGCATCTCTAATAGACATGGCTACTTCCAAGGCTACCTTTTCCCATAATCCACTCTCATCCTTCCAGACGCCATTAGGCCCTAGCGCATATGAATTGGTAGCATTTGAAGTCAAGACAGAGATGGGTGCTTTAGGCCCCTCCTGCCTAGAAATCTCACCATGATCATATTTATAAAGTCCATCCCATGCACCGAGTAATACTTCTCCACTTTCCAAAATCTCTACTGCATATCCTGGCCCTCGGTTTTCACCTGAAATTATCGGCTCCCATATTTCTGACCCAACTTTTTTAAGGAAAAAACCACCCTTTGTGGCTATCCAAACATCTCCTTCTTGGCTAACAGCGATATCCCTGACTTCATTATCAGATTCATCTTCACTGATAAAGAAAGCCTCATGAGTCTCTTGGATAAAGGGTTCATCTTTGACAGTAAACATCTCCGATTTTTCGATTTCTTGAGTCTTTGAACAAGAAAAAATGAATAAAGAAAAAAACAGGAAAATTGAGATTGGTTTATTCATTTAGATTGATTGGATCAAGTAAAAACATTTGGCTAAAACACTCTATTTAAAATACTTGCAAGTCGAAACAAAAGACTAAGTCATGAATAAAGAAATTAATACACTCTTCAAAATGAAAGATTTTATCACTCCAAAAAAGAATTCTCCTACACTGGGATTGAGTCCCAAAATATAAATCGCCAATTTTGAATTCGAATTTTAACCATCTATGCCCCGAAAGAAAAAATCCAATTCTTGGTTAGGAGTCATACTATTGATTTTCATTACTGCTATAGGTTCGGCCATCCTTGTTTTACAGTTTAACAAGGAGCTGAGGTACCGAATAGAATCCTATTTGATTTCAGCTCCAGACTTAACCGAAGAACTCAAAGTTGAGCATGCATTCCGAAATTTTCCCGGAGGAATTCTGGGAATTGATGTTTCAGAATATCAGGGTAAGATCAATTTCCGAGGACTACAATTGCAATTGGAAGAACATCCCATCCAGTTTGTTTTCATTAGGGCCTCAATGGGAGATGATGGTGTTGATGGTAAGTTCAGACAAAACTGGGAAGGCTTTGGAAAACTCCCTGTCAAAAGAGGCGCCTATCATTACTATCGCCCGAATGAAAACAGTGCCCGACAAGCCGAAAACTTTATCAAAACCACCCAACTCAAATCCGGTGACTTGATTCCTGTTTTGGATATTGAAAAGCATAGTACGATTCAATCCAAAGACCGATTAGTAGAAGGATTGAAAAATTGGCTGAAAATCGTCGAAGAACATTACGGAGTAAAGCCAATCATTTACACAGGAGATCGCTTTTTCTGGGAAGTTTTATACAACCAGGGATTTGATCGTTATCCTATTTGGGTTGCGAATTACAATATGATCCGTAAACCACAAACAGACGGTTGGCTGATCTGGCAGTTTTCAGAAAAGGGTAAACTGGCTGGAATCAAAGAAAAGATCGATCTCAATATCTGGCGAGGAGATCAAACCGATTTGGAGCAAATGCTTTTGCCTTAAATCAATCCAACTTTAAATAATTGATTACCGCCTCATCCCCTTGTAAAGCATGAGATGGGATAGGATGGGCTGCATCAAAAACTCGCAGTTGATCTGCCGTCAGGATAGTCACAAAGCTCTCATCATACCCGTTTTTATAAGGGACTCTGCCCGGATTAATGTCAAGGTAGTGACCAAAGAAATTATAGGCTGCCGTGCGTTTATTATAACCATAATCATGTCTTTCACTTGGTAGGTGTACATTATCAGCTTTGCTTTCAGCTCCATAAGTAGCATAGACCCGCTGAATGTAAGGAAACTCAATTCTTGGTGTATTCTTGGTCCAGTCTCCCCCGTCAGAAATCAACAACATCGGTCTGGGAGCTGCCAATGCTGCAATCTCCACATTATTGGTTTGATGATGGTTGCTTTTATGAATAGGCATACCACTTTCGCAAACACACCCTCCAAAGAAATAAGCCGACACCATCACGGTAGGAACTGACACAGTAATCCTTGGGTCCAAAGCCGTGATCAAGAAAGACTGCGTTCCGCCACCTGAACCACCTGTTACCCCAATTTGAGTAGGATCCACATCATCTCTAGAGGTTAGATAATCCAACACTCTCATCGAATTATAGGTTTGAATGGTCAGAGCAATAGGCATCTTATGATTGATTTGCTTGGAATCCGCGTAACCCACCATATCATAGACAAAAACCACTGCTCCCATCCGTGCCAAGACAGCTGCTCTATGTTGGACATCCTCCCAAAAACGTTTGTCCTCACCATGTCCATGAGGACTCAAAATTGCAGGGCTTTTCTGAAAGGGATCTTTTTTCAAAGGCCTATAAATATTCCCAGTGATAAAAAATCCCGGAAAGCTTTCAATGGCAATATTCTCCACGATATACCCATCCATTTCTCTAGTGCTATGAATAATTGGATTGAACTCCGAAGACCTTTCGGGCATTTGCTCCAGCTTCATCCCTTTGATGATTCCTTCCCGAATCATATCTGCTCTTTTTTCCCAATCCTCCTGACTTGTCCAAGTACTAGCCCATTGTTTCATAAAAGCATTTGCTTCATCTTCTTCCCAATGTGCGCCTTGGCAAAGCATTGACTCCTGACCAATAGCTAGATTTGAAATCAAAAAAATCAGAAAGATGAAGGTTGATTTGAGCAAGGTTTTCATACAAATTTTGGTTTATTGAACTATGAGAGAAATTTCGCTGGCTTCGTAGCCTATTCGTTGAGCATTCACATATAAGGAGTCTCCTGCATTCCATTCGAATGGCTGACTGTAGACTTCCCAAGGGTCATTTTTGGATTTTCTATAGCCAAATAGAGTACTTGGAGTTGCTGATTTCAGACTAATCTTTCCATTCTGGAAACTTACCTCAGGTGTGGAAGTAACAGGAGCTGTTTCTTGCCCTCCCCACCAGTCATTGACCATTTCAACTTCATTTAAAGCTCCCTTGTCGCCATATTTGATCATCCAATCTTCAAGGGCCATCCGCATCTCCACAAGTTTTTCCTGGTAATCCTGGTTCCCAACCAAATTGACAAATTCATAAGGGTCGGACTGCGTATCATACAATTCCTCCTCAGGCTTTGTAGTATCAAACCATCGGTCTTGCTCTGGAGTCAATTGGCCTTTTTCATGCAAATCCAATAAATGAAGCATCAATGGATTCTGAAGTCTATATCTGATGTTTTGATAGTTCGGTTTTTCAGGCATAAAGTTCTTGATGTATTTGAAACGTCCATCAGAAACGGCCCTCACTCGGTCGTATTCCGAATCCATTCGATCTCGAGCTCCATAAACATATTTTCTTGGAACTGCTTTTTGAGCACCTAAGAAAGCTTGTCCCTGCATGGTTTCGGGGATCTGGATTCCTGCCAAAGAAAGTAAGGTTGGGCCAAAGTCCACAAAGCTCACAAGCTCATCTGTGGTAGTTCCCGGTTCCAAAAATGGAGCCTTCACATACAAAGGAACTTTCAGACCTCTATCATATACTTCTCTTTTGAAGTAGGGCATGCCATCTCCATGGTCCGAATAGAAGAAAATGATGGTGTTGTCATACAAGCCATCTTCTTTGAGCTGTGCTATCACCTCACCAACTTGCATATCCATTCGCATTACATTGGTGATAAACCTGGCCAAAGTCCTTCTTGTCAAAGAATCATCCGGATAAACTGGCGGAACGGATACATCTTTAGGATCTACTAGCAACTCTTCATTTTCTCTTGACCAAACTTGGGATTCATGAGAAATGGTAAAATTGAAAATAGAGAAAAAGGGCTGATTGGGATCTTTGCGATTTCTCCAATGAGCTTTACCTCCACTTTCATTCCACATCATCACAGGAGTTTTGAATTGATAATCTTCTTTGGAATTATTTGAAACATAATATCCCGCTTGTCGAAGGTAGATGGGGTAAGGATACATTTCCTCAGGTAAAACGACCGAGTAATTCTTATAACCAGGCGGGTATACATCTTTGGCTGCAGCAGACATTCCCGTAGTACGCATATGCATCGCTCCGATAGAAGTTTGATAGGCTCCTGTGATCAAAGCAGCTCTACTTGGGGCGCAAACGCCAGCTGTCGAAAATGCATTGTCATATTGAAGTGACTCCTTTGCTAATTCATTTAAAAAAGGAGTCTTCCCCCCTGTCCCACCATAAGTCTCCAAATGCTCTGGAGACATATCCTCACAAACTATCCAAACGATATTCGGACGATCAGGATATTCAATCATTTCTTGCTTTTCTCTTTGCTTCTTCTGACAAGAAAAAGTGAATAAACTGAAAAACAGAAGATAAAAAATATTCAACAGGTTAAATCGGGACATATTAGCGCAGATAGGGTTAAAATCAGATTTATTCAGAATAAACGAATCAATCCGCATTAAAATAACAAATATTGTTTTACTGAACCATCCTGCTTAACTTCAATTCTACACAAAACCCTTCATATTCTATGGCCCCATCGGATAAACTCAACCGACGAGCATTTTTATCCTCTGCAGCTACTTTTGCTGCCTCCTTTACAATTGTCCCATCAAATGTCATTGCTGGATTAGGCAAAATCCCTCCATCTGATCAGTTGACTGTAGCAAATATTGGTTGCGGCACTCAAGGTTTACGAGAAATGGGAGGTCTTTTGCAAAACCCAAAAGTCAGAGTTGTGGCAGTTTGTGATTCCAATAAATTTTCCACCGATTACATTGATTGGTCTCCTTACGGAATTAGAAATTCAATCCGTCAAACAATAGGCGATGATACTTGGTGGGAAGGAAAACCAGGTATTCCTGGAGGAAGAGATGTGGGGCAAGAATACGTAGAAAAGTATTATGCGAAAAATAGTCCTTCTGGCTCGTACAAGGGCTGTAAGAGTTATGAAGATTTCCGCGAGTTATTGAGCCAGGAATCAGGAATTGATGCAGTAAAAATCATGACTCCAGATCATACCCATGCACCCATTGCTATTGCAGCGATGGATCAAAAAATGCATGTGGTGACTCACAAGCCCATTTCTAACAGGCTAATCGAAGGAAGGAAAGTTATTGACAAAGCAAATTCAAGTGGAGTTGTAACTCATTTGCTTGCTTGGTCGGATCGACCGGAATATAGACAGATCAAAGCCTGGATGGATGCAGGTCTGATAGGAGAATTGAAAGAAATTCATAATTGGTCCTATAGACCTGTTTGGCAGCAATGGACCAAAAGACCAAGTCCTCCCATGTCGGTTCCCGAAGGATTCAATTGGGATCTGTGGCTTGGACCAGTACCAGATATGCCATACCATAAAAACTACACGCACAATGTCTTTAGAGGATGGTATGAATTCGGAGGTGGTTCGGTAGCTGACATGGGACATTATAGCTTATTCCCATTATTCGAAACCTTGGGAATTACAAAAAGCCCAGTTTCCGCTAAAGCTTTTGGAACTACCACTCGTGAAGAAGTGAATCAAGTCTACCAGTGGGTGAAAAATGATGTTGCTTTCCCGGCTAGCTGCACTATCAAGTGGAAATTCCCAGCTCAGGAAAAACTTCCCGAATTTGATCTTTTTTGGTATGATGGAGGAATGAAGCCTTTTGCTCCTGAAGAATTGGAAATGGATGGAAAAGACACTCCTGAAGAAGGGCTTTTGCTCGTAGGTACCAAAGGAAAAATCTTAGGAGGATTCCGTGGAGAGGACCCCGTATTACTTCCAGAATCCAAAATGATGGCAGGCAGAGATTCAGAAAGGATCAATTCCAGTGAAGTGGAAAGAAAAACTGATTCTTGGGTAGAATCCATGATGGAAAACAAGCAGACACCGGGAAGCTTTACAAGAGCAACCTGTATCACGGACACCATCAACTTGGGGGCGATCGCATTACGCGCAGGTAAAAAAGTGGACTTTGATGCGAACCTGATCAAAATCATGAACGATGAGGAAGCAAATCAATATCTTACTAGAGAATATAGATCTGGTTGGAAAATATAAACCAACTGACTGAATACCAAGTTTTTTACAGTGAACTATTTAACAAAAAACCAATATGACAAACCGTAGAACTTTTATCAAAACTGCAGGGCTGGCTTCCGCAGCATTAGGCTTGGGTATGCCCTCTCTTTCTTTTGCAGAAAGAAAAGCTGACCCGATTTTCAAAATTTCATTGGCAGAATGGTCTCTCAATCGATCACTGAGGGCTGGTAAATTAGATCATTTGGATTTTGCTCTTGAAGCAAAAAAGAGAAATATAGATGCGGTAGAATATGTGAATCAATTCTTCATGGATAAGGCTCAGGACAAAGCCTATCTGCAAGAAATGAAAACCCGAACTGATGGAGAAGGAATCACTAATGTTCTGATTATGATCGACAGCGAAGGTCAATTGGGAGCTGCCAAACCGGAAGAAAGACAGCAAACTGTCGAAAACCATAAAAAGTGGGTGGAAGCTGCAAAGTTCTTGGGTTGTCACTCGATCCGCGTCAATGCATACACGGCTGTACCTTTCAGCCAAGATCCAAAAATCCAACAAGAGGCAATTGACGTTTGCAGTTCCACATTGAGAAGAATCTGTGAATTTGCAGATGATTTTGACATCAATGTAATCATAGAAAATCATGGAGGATACTCTTCCAATGGAGGATGGTTGGCTGAATTGATCAAGCAAACCGCACATCGCAGAGCAGGGACCTTACCTGATTTCGGGAATTTCAGAATGCATACAGAAGGAGATAAAATCTTGAGCTATGATTCCTATCGAGGTGTAGACGAAATGATGCCTTTCGCCAAAGGAGTAAGCTTAAAACCGGTTGTTTGGGATGATAATGGAAACCAACATCCACTTGATTATATGCGAATGATGAAATTGGTTCTTGCCCATGACTACCATGGATATGTAGGAATAGAGCATGGCGAAGAAGGAAGAGAATGGGAAAGCATCGAAGAAATAAGAAGAGATTTGGATGATGTACGCAGGACATTAGAGAACGAAGCTTAAACGTCCTTGAAAACAGAGTTCTTTCAAATTGTTCCTGTATTACCCTCTCAAAATATTGAGAGAGATTTAGAATGGTATGAGAGAACTCTGGGTTTCAAAAAGATTTTCGGCGATCATTTGTACGCTGGAATCCGCCTTGAAAATATTGAACTCCATCTACAGTGGCATGCAGATACACCGGAGGATCCCTTGCGGGGAGGATCGGTAGTCAGAATCTTTTTAAAAAACATTCATCCTTATTTCGAATCCCTGGTTGCCAAAGGGATAATGGAAGCAGATAAGCTTCGAATAAACACTCCTTGGGGCACCAACGAATTTGGTCTCTTTGACCTCAACACCAACGCAATTTTCTTTGTCGAAGACATTTAAAACCAACCTTATGAAAAAACTTCTTCTCCAACTGATTATCCTGATTTCACTTGCCGATTTTTCCTTTGCACAAACCACCAAGAAGCAATTTCAAGAACTTGAAACCGAACTAGAAAATGTAAGGACATCCCTAAATGCTCCCGGTTTTGCTGTTGCCATTGTCAATAAGGATCAAATTCTTTATGCAAAAGGATTCGGCTACAAAGACCTCGAAAATGAAGTCCCGGTAACTGAAAATACGCTTTTCGCCATAGGATCAGTTTCCAAATCATTCACCTCAGCTGTGTTGGGAGTTTTGAGGAAAGAAGAAAAAATCGACTTTGACGAAAGACCCGGAAAATACATTTCCGAACTCCGATTTATGGAACCGTGGATGAACGAGCAAATCATCGTCAAGGACTTGATGTCTCATCGTACCGGATTGCCAAGACATGACCTTTCCTGGTTTATGTTTCCCACTAACTCTAAAGAAGAACTGATCAAAAGAATTGAATTCCAGAAGCCATTTACAGGACTCAGACAACAATGGTATTACAACAATTGGATGTTTTTCCTTCAGGGAGAAATCGGAAGAAGGCTGACAGGTCAAAGCTGGGAAGACAATGTAAAAACCATGTTTTTGGATAAACTGGGAATGTCCAGAAGTAATTTCAATATTCCAGATTTAGAAAAAGATCTAGACCATTCTTTCGGGTATTCGACTGATGGAGAAGGATTCAGCACCAAAATGGACTATTATGACATTGCTGCCATGAGCCCTGCTGGGGCTATTAACTCCAGTGTTTCGGAAATGTCCAACTGGTTGATCACTTGGATCAATGGAGGGAAATTCAAGGAAGAACAAGTCATACCAGAAGACTATGCCAAAGAAGCGATTAGCTCTCAAATGGTCGTTTCTTCAGGTCTTCCTTCCAAAGAGCATCCTGACGCCCAATTCGCCAACTATGGGTATGGTTGGTTTTTATCTTCCTACAGAGGACATTACAGAGTGGAACATGGAGGAAATATCGATGGGTTTTCAGCCTCTGCTTCATTTTTCCCAACTGACAGTGTTGGGATTATGGTTTTGACCAACCAAAATGGTTCTCAAATTCCCGGATTGGTGAGAAATATCGTTGCTGATAAAATCCTGGGCTTAGAAGCAGGTGGCTGGCTGGAAGATGCATTGGAACAAAAAGAAAAAAACAAAGAAGCTCAGGCAAAAGCCAAAGCTTCAGCAGATTCCTCAAAAGTATCCGGAACCAAACCATCTCATATTTTGGCTGAATATACTGGCAGCTATGACAATTCTGGCTATGGAAAGATGGAAATTGAATTGGAAAACGACACTCTATTCGTTAAGACAGGGCTTTATCAAATGTTTTTAGAGCATGATAATTATGATTTGTTTGATGCATTTCTGATTTATCAAGGCAAACCGAATCGAGATATGCCGATCAAGTTTCAGTTTGAGTCAAACATGGCTGGGGATATCTCTTTGTTGAAAGCAGGATTTGAACCAGCTCTGGAGGCCATTGAATTCAAGCGAACCCCAAAACCGGTAGATGTCTCAGAGGAGGATTTGAAAAAATACCAAGGAGCTTATCTCCTGATGGGAGTTCAGGAGGTCAAGATTTATATCAAAGAGGGAAAACTATTTGCCTTTGTACCCGGTCAGCCGGAATATGAACAAATCCCGTTGGGAAATCACGAGTTTAATTTCAAGACTTTGGAAGGGTTCAAAATCAAATTCGAAGAAAAAGATGGAGAAATCATTGCGGTAAATTTCATCCAGCCCAATGGGACTTTTAGAGGGGAACGAAAAAAGGAGTAAAGTGTAATTACTCCTCACATTTCCTTTTCAGCTCTCGATTCATGGCCTCAAAGCCTTCGATGGTGTTTTCCAAATTGAAGAGTCCGACCAAAACACCATTGAATAATTCTGATTGTTTGAATGTTGTCGATCCATCCGGATTGTCTACTAACTCAAAGCTGTGAGTCCCATCAAATAGGCCATTGATTAAGAATTTTCCTTTCCATTGAAGAATTCTGTTTTCTTCAAACTGAAGAACTTTGGGCTTGAAAGTCATGGTAGAAGAATCGACAGGCTGAATCTCAGCTCTTAAATTTTCACCTACTTTTAGGTTTCCTTCAAGTTTTTTGATGAAGGAATTCCAGTTAGGATATTCTTGAGTTTGAGTGAGAACTTTCCAAACTTTGCTTATTGGAGCTTGAATTAGGATTTCGGTTTTGATTTCTTTTGTCATGATCTGTAAGAATTTAGACAAAAGTAGGAGGACTACGAATCAATTCTCTTGACAAAAATCAAGCATTTTCATGAAGCCGCTTCCTTACCCGGCTGAAGGTCTCAGGAGTCATTCCCAAAAGGGAAGCAAGGTATTGCAGAGGAACTTGGTTGAATAATTCTTTATTCTGCTCAAAATAAATTTTATAGCGCTCTTCCGCACTCAAAGACAAATGTGAGAAAATCCGATCCTCCAGCATTGCAAAACATTTGGCGATAAAACCACTTTCTATTTCCTTCCATTTTGGAAAGTCTTTGATTAATCGGGCATAATTCTCCTTGTCAATCGTCAACAAGGACACTTCTCCCAAGGCTTGGATATTCCATCTGGAAGGTTGACCAAAGAAAAATCCGGAAATCTCTGTGACAAAATAACCGGGAGTAGAAATCCATTGTGTGATCTCTTTCCCATCTGTCAAAGAGTAAATCCTCAACAGGCCGGAAACCAACAAACTCAGACGATTGCAGGTCTTCCCAGTTATTACAAAATATTCTTTATTTGAAAGCTTCTCCTCATAAAAATAAGACCGTAGGTAATCAAGCTCCTCATCTGATAAGGGACCAAAGGATGTCTGAATGCTTTCTCTAAATTTTTCCACATGACAGTTTAAGAAAAATTCTCGGAATGCTGGTATCGGGAGCAATTCGCGATTCATAATCACACGAAATGGAAAAATGAATAAGTTTCCCTCCCTTATTTTTCAACCAACTCTATCAATTCAAAGGACATCCAGTCTTCCTTGTTCTCCGGGTTTTCAGGATTGTTGATAGAAATATATAAGCCTTTCTCCCCCACAAAACTGTTGGTAGGCATATACTTTCCGGCCTCAAATTTCTTTTCCGTCAACAAATCCAGATTTTCATCAAAAACCATGATTACAAATGGTCCGGGGTTTTCCCTTAATTCCCTTAATTGCTCATCAGAGTCAATTTCAATTGTAGGATAAGCAAATCGGTAGTAAAGCTTTCGATAAGGGTCATTTATCAAATCTGCATATCTCGATTTTGTAAAAGCATATTCTGCAAATTCTCGACCATCAGCATACTCAGAAAGCAAGGGTAGGCTTGGCTCCAAAAACGAACTTGCAGCCTCTTTTTTTGCCATCCTTTCTCCATCCGAAAAATAAAGAGAATGATCTCCAATAAATGAAATGATCAATCTTTCTGGCTCAGCAATAATACTTTTTTCAAGCATTTTTTTACCCTGAATCAGATAATTATTGGGAAACCGATATGGAAGTGGATTAACATCTCCTGATTTCAAATCAATAGAGACCAAGATCGGAAATTCATCCAAATCAAGCTGGGTATATTCAGTAGGCCTCTTAACTCCCCTAGTTTTTGCAATTAGTTTTCCATCTGCAATCATCGGGGGAGAAACATAATAAGTGTTATGGAGGAAAACTGCTGATACAGTTTCTGGTAATTCATACTTGATCCTGTTTTTAATTTCCCCTGAAGAATCTATTAAAACCATCTCTTTACTCCATTCAGGAAAGAGGAAGATGCTATCTAAATTATGTATATGGACAAAACCAACTCTTACCCCATTTGGCCCTTCTTGCTCAAACAACAACTCTTTCTCAAGCTTATGGTCTTTTACATCGTAGATCTGAAGTGAATTCTTATCCCAGTTAACATTAAAAAACAAAGGGCTTTCCCCATCATCATAGTATTCCATTACTACAGAGACATTGGCAGTGGTGCTATCGAGCTCTATTTCGATTTTCTCCCCACTAGGTGCTAGCTCCCAAGTCTTGACCGCTGAATTAGAATCTGTTTTTTCGGACTCACAAGCAAAAAGTCCTATTAAAAAAAGGAAACAAAGTAATGGAAAGTATAGCTTTGACATAGAATTGAAAAGTTTGTTTAAACTAAAAAAATCAACTCACATCGTAAACACTTAGTCAAAAAATGAAACAACAGCTTGGACAAATTGCGATTTTGGTCAAAGACTATGATGAGGCCATTGCCTATTATACACAGGTTTTGGATTTTGAGCTTCTCGAAGACACCCAACTAAGTGAAACAAAAAGATGGGTGCGTGTCTCTCCTCCGGGCTCATCCTGTCATTTATTATTGGCAAAAGCAGCCAATGAAGCCCAAAAAAAGCAGATTGGCTTCCAAGCGGGAGGTCGTGTGTTTTTATTTTTATATACAGATGATTTCTACAGGGATTATGAAAAATACACATCCAGAGGTGTTGAATTTATCCGAGAACCAGCCCAAGAGGAGTATGGGATCGTCAGTGTTTTCAAGGATCTCAATGGCAATTTGTGGGATTTGATAGAACGGATATCTAGTGATCTGTAGAAAGTCTCTGGTAGCAGGAAATTTGGCTAACTTTACCCACCTATGGAACATCAACCCAACAACCCTCTTCACGGATTAAGACTGGACACCATGTTGGAGCATTTGGTCGATTACTATGGCTGGGAAGAACTAGGTGAGCGAATCACGATCCGATGCTTTACTCATGATCCGTCGATCAAATCCAGCTTGAAATTTCTTCGCAAAACCCCTTGGGCGAGAGAAAGAGTCGAAGGATTGTATTTGAAGATGTTGAGGGACAACAAATAGCTTTTAATCAACCCTCCTAGGGTTTTGAAACCTTGGAGGTTTTCCAAAACCTCAACCGATAAAAAAAGCCCAGATCAAATGACCTGGGCTTCGGTTGTTTATAGGTTGTGTGTGTGTGTGTGTGTGTGTTATACGTAGTTGTTTAGCATCACAGGCATCACGAGCATCAAGATATCCTCGTTTTCATCTTGTTCTGCCGGCAAAATCAAACCTGCTCTGTTTGGAGCAGAGAATTTCAAGCTTACTTCTTTGCAAGAAAGGTTGTTCAACATTTCTACCAAAAACTTCGCGTTAAATCCGATTTCGATATCCTCTCCATCGTGCTCGCATGACAATCTTTCATTTGCTTCATTGGAGAAATCCAAATCTTCTGCAGAAATCATCAACTCAGAACCAGTCAATTTCAATCTTACCTGATGCGTAGTCTTGTTGGCATAAATTGCAATACGACGCAAAGAGCTCAACAAATCCTGACGATCGATTGTCATGATGTTCGGATTCTCTACAGGGATTACGTTTTCATAATCAGGGAATCTCTCATCGATCAATCGACAGATCATCTTGATATTATTGAACTTGAAGTAGGCATTTGACTGGTTGAATTCAACACTTACCCCCACATTTTCAGAAGGCAAAGTCGATTTCAACAGGTTCAAAGCTTTTCTTGGGATAATCAAAGAAGCAGGGCTAGAAGAAGCCACATCGACTCTTCTATATCTGATCAATCTATGACCGTCAGTTGCTACGAAAGTAGTGTTGGTATCACTCAGGTTGATATAAACACCGGTCATTGCAGGTCTCAATTCATCGGAGCTAGTAGCGAAGATGGTATTGGAAACAGCGCTGGAAAGAACCTCAGTAGACATATCCACTGTAGTCGCATTGCTTACAGTCGGGATCTTAGGGAAGTCAGTAGCATTCTCACCTGCCAAACGATAACGTCCATTATCAGAAGAAATCTCAACAGCATAGGTATCATGATCGATGCTGAAAGTCACCGGTTGCTCCGGAAGGTTTTTCAATGTCTCGATCAAAATTCTTGCTGGCACTGCAATATTTCCATCTTCTTTAGCCTCCACATGAATTTCAGTAATCATGGAAGTCTGCAAATCTGAGGCTGTAATGGTTAGAACACTCTCTTTTATTTCAAAAAGGAAATTCTCCAAAATTGGAACT
Organism: Algoriphagus sp. PAP.12; assembly: GCF_026652115.1. Lineage (GTDB taxonomy): Bacteria > Bacteroidota > Bacteroidia > Cytophagales > Cyclobacteriaceae > Algoriphagus. The sequence goes on from NZ_JAPPSQ010000001.1 coordinate 47,699, forward strand.
ACCGGGTTGGTAGTCACCACACCATTGATCGCCGAAAGCTGCTTTAAAAGAGCAGAAGAGGAAACAATAAACTTCATATCGTAGGGCTTATTTGTATTTACTTTTGGAATAGGGGATAAATTTATAAATAAAATCGAATTGAAGAGGCCCAATACGGGAATAAAGGCAAATAATTAGTTTGGTTTTTACCTTTTCTTCAAATTAATTTTTTCTGGAATATTTTCGGGCTCTATTCATGGAAATCAAGCCTCCGCAGATCAGCAACAAAATCACTGGACCTAAGACATTGACTCCTTGCCAGAAAGTTTTCTGTTGTGCTACCTTCACCTTATCCAATGGTCTGATTTTGAAAGTTCGGGTTCTGGAAGCGATCAATCCCTCTGGATTTTGAAGGTACTGGACTAAGTTTCGCAGGAATAGCTTATTGGCGAAAACAACCTGATTGAAGGGGTCATCCCCCAAGGATAACGGTGCCCCGGACTGTGGGTCAGTTTGGCTTTGGAAAACTTCTCCATCGCTAATGGCAACCACTTTTCCTGACCCGGATTCTTTGAAATTTTCCTTGGAAAATCCTTCAGGAAGAAATCGATTTTTGAATAAGGAGGTAAACTCACCTTCCAATAGGTAAACCAATGGCAAATTCTTCTGATTATACAGATTGACATCCGGCTCCTGCTCCATATCTCTAAAAGCTACTCGGGCAGGCGCCTGAACCACCCTGGAATATTCCGATGTAAACACCAAAGGCGTCTTCTTTATCCCAGGAGCCATCACCGTATCCATAGTACTGGCAAAGCGGAAATAGACCACGTCCAATCCTTTGGTAATGGGATGATTTGCCATCCGATTCGCTTGGATATAAAACGGCCAAGGAAGCTGAACCATTTGAGCTAAATTACCGAAATCGCCTCCCATTACCGGGAAATAACCAAAATTCAAATCTTGTATCAAATCCTTGTTGATCCGAACGCCATATTTAAAAAGTAGGTTTTCAAGCCCATTATCGTAAGGCATCGCCAAGGTTCCCTCTCCACCAGCTTGCTCTACGTCTACGGCCACCCCATCACTTAGGACCACCAGATTCCCCCCATGCATCACATATTGATCCAGGAGAAAAACATCTCTTTCAGAATAGCTTTGTCTTGGACCTTGAATGAAAATCGTTTCAAAATTGATCAGATCTTCTACCGTACGGGCTTGTTCCAAAGGCACCTTGAAAATCTCAAAATCACCATCCAGCGCCTCTACGATACCATACCCTTCATCCTCTTTCATCTCCTCATGACCAATCAGCATGGCAATTGCTCCGGCATTTTGAGTGTTCAATTTTCGAATCGCATTACTCAATTCAAACTCCAAATTCTCTATGGATTGATTCAATATCTGATCTTGATTCATGCCTGCTTCACCTTTGAGAATCAATGCTCCAGACTCAAATTCTTCATTGTAAACCAAGACACCCGGAAAAATCAATTTAGTTTGCTGACCGCCTGTTTGATTGACATAAACATTGGTCGGGTTAATCCCATAATTTGCTAATTCTACCACAAATTCCTGTTGCTCATCAGGTGGCAAACTCAGGGGATCGAAAAAAGAATAGGTTATTTTTTCAGGGCTATAAGCATTGAAAGTCCGAATGGTTTCCTCCACAGAGCGTTGCAATCTTCGCATTCCTCCTGGCAAGTCATCGGCCATCAACAAAATCTCCACATGGACCGGCTCGGTCAATTCAGACAGAACTTCTTCGGTTGCGGGATGAAGTGAATAGCGCTTATCCTCAGTCAAATCGATTCTGAAATGGATCAACTTTGCCAAAAGAAAGAAAAGAATTATTCCCCCTAGGAGTATCCCGATAGATTTGGCGATATGGTTGGTGGTCAATTTCATTTTTTTCTCAAAACCAAAACAGACAAACCCAAAAACAACCAAATCATACCTAGCATAAAAAACAAATCCCCGGAATCCACCACTCCTCGGCTCAAATTCATGTAATGGAAACTCAGGCTCAATTCTTCCACATAATAGGCTACATTTCCCACATTAAGTTCAGCTAGGGCTGAAAATCCAAAGTATAGGACAAAGCATAGAAATACTCCCAACACAAAAGCGACTACCTGCTGGGATGTCAAAGCAGAGGAGAAAATACCAACTGCCGAAAACACAGCTCCTATCATCAAAAGTCCAATCCAGCTTCCAAAGAAACTGGCCTGATCCAAATTCCCAGCTGGATCTCCCAATTGAAGAATGGTGAAATAATAGATCAGAGTCGGTAAAACTGCCAAAAATACCAGTACCAAAAGAGCTCCGTATTTGGCAAGAATAATCTCCAATAATGAAAGAGGGGAAGTCTGAAGCAGCTCCCAAGTGTTATTTCTTTTTTCCTCAGCTATAGCACGCATGGAAAGTGCCGGGATCAAAAAAGTAAAAACGTAAGGTGTGTAAGTGAAAAGCGGTTCTAGATCGGCATATCCATAATCCAACACGCTGGTTTCAGGAAAAACCCAAACGATCAACCCCATCGCAACCAAAAACAAGGCTAAAATCAAATAGCCCAGCAGGTTGCCAAAAAAGGCGTTTATTTCTTTTAGAAACAGGCTTTTCATTGGGTAATATCTCTAAAAAGGTCTTCCAGGTTCTTTTTGCTTTGATTGAGATTGATCAGATTCAAACCTCTTTCATTGATCAAAGCCATCACCACTTTTCTAGCGGCTTGAGGATCGCCAATTTGGATTAGGACCTGATGATTTCCTTTCGGACCAAATTGTACAGTACCCAAATTCTCAAACCAACTCAACTCCAATTCCTCCTCAGTCTCCAAACTCAATTGATTTTGGCTTCCTTGATTTTGGAAGTTCTCCAAAGAATCAACTGCCTTGATCATCCCTTTGTTGATGATGACGACATCCTTGCAGATCGCCTCTACTTCCTGCATGATGTGAGTAGAAAGAATCAGCGTCTTCTCCGCAGCCACCTCTTGAATCAATTTCCGAATTTCTACCAATTGATTCGGGTCCAAACCCGTGGTCGGCTCATCCAAAATCACCACTTTGGGGTCATGGATCAAAGCTTTTGCCAAGCCTACCCTTTGCTGATAGCCCTTGGAAAGCTGTCCGATTTTCTTGTGCTGCTCCGGAGTCAATCCTGTTTTCTCCAGCATTTCCCCCAGTCTTTTATTCAATTCCTGCCCTTTCAGTCCATACAATCCCCCTGAGAATGCCAAAAACTCTTTGACATACATGTCCTGATACAATGGATTTTTCTCGGGTAGGTATCCGATTAGAGGAGATACTAATTTAGGGTTGCTCAATGCATCTTTCCCTAAAACCTGAACAGCACCACCATCAGCCTGAATATATCCGGTAATGATTTTCATTGTGGTGGATTTCCCAGCTCCATTTGGACCCAAAAAACCTAAAATTCTCCCAGGGACAGCCGTAAAGGAAACCTCATTGAGGGCCTTTTGGGAACCATAATTTTTACATAACTGAGAGACTACTAATGACATAAGCTACAAAAGAGACCAACCGGGAGTTCACCCGCATGGCAAGGGCAAAAACCCGGTTGAGAAAGGTCTAAGGCAAAAATAGGGAATGCCTCTCGTTACACAAGTTTTGCCCACCAAAATCTAAACGGCAAAACAATAGATTTCTTCTATTCCATACAGAAATTATCCTCTTGGTTTCAAAGGTCGACATTCCACATCTGCCACAAAGTAATTAGGGTGGGTTTCCAAGGTTTGAACAATCGTAGTGGCAACATCAATTGGTCGCATCATATGCTCGTGGGCATCAATACCCGGGATTTCATCAAAGAAATTGGTCTGAACAGAACCTGGATAGATCGTGGAAACTTTGATTCCAAAATCCCTCAATTCCATGTACAAAGAATGGGAAATCCCTCTCACCGCATGCTTGGTCCCCACATAGCCCGCAAAATTCTTCACGCCATTCAATCCTGCTATGGAAGCAACATTTATAATATGTCCTTCAGCAGCCTTTTTCATAGCCGAAATCACTCTCTTAGTTGTGTAAAAAACCCCATGAACATTGGTATCAAACATCGCTTTCCAATCTTCAGAAGAGAAAGTTTCAGTCTCTCCCGCTACACCAAATCCAGCATTATTCACCAAAATCTGGATATCAGAACCTAGTTTTTTGATTGTGTGTTGGTAAGCACTTTCAACTGATTCCTCTTTGGCTACATCACAGGTGAAAAAATGAAAATTAGCGTGGTTCAAATCAGGTTGATTTCTTCCCCAACCAGCCACAGTCACTCCTTTATCCAAAAGGATTTTGACTACTTCCAATCCGATCCCTTTACTGACTCCAGTTACGATTGCTACTTTATCTTTTAAGTCCATTGCTTATTTGGTTTTATATCGATTCCATATTCTTCTTCATAAATCACATTTGAATAAAATGGTTCGAAGAAACCAGTTTTTTTAAAAAACATGTGGATCATAAGCACCTATTTCTTTTAAATTGCCAATTCAAGTAAAAACCAATACCAACCAAATTATTAAATGAAAAAACTAATTCTCCCCTTACTTCTTATTAGTGGAGTAAGCTTTGGACAGACGAAACTTCGTCCAGCGATTGACAAAAAAGCGAATGAAATTGAGTCAAAAGTAATAGAATGGAGAAGAGATCTCCACATGCACCCAGAATTGGGAAATCAGGAATTTAGAACTGCAAAAAAGATTGCTGACCACCTGAGATCACTTGGAATAGAAGTGACAGAGGAAGTGGCCGTGACTGGTGTTGTTGGAGTATTGAAAGGTGGAAAACCGGGACCAACAGTAGCCTTGAGAGCAGATATGGATGCTTTGCCAGTTACTGAGCGAAATGACCTTCCATTCAAATCTGTCAACACAGCAACTTACAATGGTCAAGAAACTGGAGTGATGCACGCTTGTGGCCATGATACTCACGTAGCGATTTTAATGGGAGCTGCCGAAGTTCTGGCTAGTATGAAAGACCAGCTTCAAGGCACAGTTAAATTTTTGTTTCAACCTGCTGAGGAAGGAGTTTACGATGCTGATATTGCAGGCGCTGAATTGATGGTTGCCGAAGGTGTGATGGAAGATGTAGACGCTGTATTTGGCTTGCATATCGCGTCCCAGATGGAAGTGGGTAAAATTGGCTATCGTTCTGGACCAAGCCTAGCTGCTGTAGATAACTTGGAAATCACCTTAACAGGCAAACAAGCACACGGCGCCTCTCCCTGGTCTGGCGTGGATCCTATTGTCACCAGCTCTCAAATCATTATGGGACTTCAGACCATTTTGTCTAGAAACGTAAATATCACGCAAAATCCAGCAGTGGTTACTGTAGGAGCGATACATGGTGGTATTCGCCACAATATCATTCCTGAAAAAGTGGAAATGATCGGTACCATCAGAACTTTTGGAGATGAGCAACAAGCCTTAGTCCACAAAAGAATCACTGAGATTGTCACAAACATCGCAGAAAGCGCTGATGCAGAAGTTGATTTGAAAATTGAAAAACTATACCCTTCAACAGTCAATGATCCAGCTTTAACATCTAAAATGGAGCCTACTTTAACAGCTGCTGCTGGGGCAGAAAATGTTATTTATATGACTCCAGTTACTGGTGCAGAGGACTTCAGCTTTTTCCAGAGAGAAAAACCAGGGCTATTCATAAGCTTGGGTGGAATGAAAAAAGGAGGCGATCCTACCAAAACCCCTTCCCATCATACTCCCGGATTCTACATTGATGAAGGTGGTTTCACCTTAGGCGTTCGAGTAATGAGCTACTTTGTCGTGGATTATATGGGACAAGAAAAATAAAGTCTTTAAATTCCCTAAAGCCCGCAAATTTTATTGCGGGCTTTTCATTTTAAATTACTTCTGCTGACACCCCAATTCTTTCCGATGAAAAAGCTGCTATACCTTCTCACATTCATTTCTATTTCTATTCAGGCTCAGACTAATCTGAGATATACTATCGATCAAAAAGCCAATTCTATTGAGTCAAAAGTTATTGACTGGAGGCGGGATTTCCATCAGCATCCTGAATTGGGAAATCAGGAAGTCCGGACTGCCAAAATTGTAGCTGATCATCTCAGATCCTTGGGAATGGAAGTAACAGAAGGAGTCGCTGTCACAGGTGTGATTGGAATTCTTAAAGGAGGAAGACCAGGCCCTACTGTGGCTTTGAGAGCTGATATGGACGCGCTACCTGTTACTGAAAGAAATGATCTTCCTTTCAAATCTGTCAATACTGCAACTTACAATGGGCAAGAAACCGGAGTAATGCATGCTTGCGGACATGACTCTCATGTTGCCATTTTGATGGGCACCGCTGAGGTTTTGGCTTCTATGAAAGAAAATCTCGAAGGAACAGTGAAGTTCATTTTCCAACCAGCTGAAGAAGGAGTTTCAGAAGCTGAGATTTTTGGTGCAGAACAAATGGTCCAAGAAGGTGTGTTGGATGATGTCGATGCTATTTTTGGATTGCACATCTGGTCTCAAGTCGAGGCTGGCAAAATCGGATATCGATCAGGACCATTTATGGCAGCTGTTGATGGCTTAAATGTAACTATCAAAGGAACTCAAGCCCACGGAGCGTCTCCTTGGTCTGGAGTGGACCCTATAGTTACCAGCTCACAAATTGTAATGGGACTACAGACCATTCTGTCCAGAAATGTAAATATCACACAAAACCCAGCTGTGGTGACCATCGGAGCAATTCACGGAGGAATCCGACACAACATCATACCCGAAAAAGTAGAAATGATCGGTACAATCCGGACATTTGGCACACAGCAACAAGAATTGGTACACAGAAGAATCAAAGAGGTAATTTCAAATATTGCTGAAAGTGCCGGAGCGAAAGCAGAGATTGATCTATCCTATGGTTATCCTTCTACTGTCAATGATCCCCAATTGACGAGTAAGATGATTCCCTCCATGGAATCAGCGGCAGGAAAAGAAAATGTCTTCATCATGGATCCCCAAACTGGAGCGGAAGATTTCAGTTTCTTCCAGAAAGAAATCCCGGGACTTTTTATTTTTCTAGGAGGCATGAAAAAAGGCGGAGATCCATTGACTACACCATCCCATCACACGCCAGATTTCTTCATCGAGGAAAGTGGCTTTACCCTTGGCGTAAAAACCTTAAGCTATTTTGTAGTGGATTATTTTGAAGACTAATTATTGCGTTTTTACTTTCAACAGATCTAAGCCCAGTTTTTGAAAAAATCGCGCTTTCTTTTTTCCATTTCGAAGAAAATAGACCACAGATTGACACTTCTTTCCCCAATTTCTAAAAGCTAAATCCGCCTCCTTTTCATTTTTTAGCCTTGGCACTGGTATTGACCTACTGGGTACTGTAACGGTTTTCTTTAACGAAACTAAACCAACAACACCACTATTATGAAAACGATAATTGCAATAGCCACGGGATGCCTTGCAATTGGATTGAGTATGACATCCTGTTCGGAAAAACAGGTTAAAAATGAAGAGGTATCCGAGCTTTATGAGAAGAAATCAAAATCTGAATTAATCCAACTGGAATCAGAAGTCGAGAGGAAGTTGGAAAGATTGGTCTATTTAAAACAGAAGGCTGAAGGACTTGAAAAATCAAGGTTGGAAATCAAGGTTGATGAATTGAAAGAGCAAAAGGCTCAAATCAAGAGAATGCTTGCTGAGCTTGAAAACCCTTCAGATTTCGACAAAACGAATAAAGATGATTCTTCACAAAAGAATAAATCAGAACAAAAAAACAAAGATGGAGAAAGTTTGACTACTTAATCCAGATTTGAATCAGACAAATAGTAATGGGCTTACAAAAAGGAAAAGAGCTAGTCTTGTTGACTAGCTTCTTTTTTTAACCCGAATTATGCAATAGATTTCGTCATGAATGCAATAATTGCAAGAAAATCAGGCTGTTTGGAAACTGAGGCATAGCACCGCTATGGTGATCCCGAAAGTTGTCGGGATGAAAACAGCAATGAAATAGCTGATTTTGAAGCAATTAATAAATGGAATAGAATTGCTATCACATATTTTGGGTTTAATTCAAAAGCTGTTTTTTTAATAGCTTTTCCAAGTTTAGATTCTCGAAAAAGAGGCCCAAACCTTTCCTAAATGAAGTTTTTCGGATGGGTATTCCCCGATTTTGTACGGCGATTTTTGCCATGATATCCCAATGCTTTAAAATTTCCTTCCAAGCATTCCAAAGTGAATTAGCAGGATCATACATATGAGTCGGCTCACTCATCGCTCCATTCAACTCTATGATTTTGAAATCCTCCCCATTTTTCAAAGACTCAAAATCCTTGTACAGCACATCAAATCGACCATAATAAAACCCTGGGATGCGTTTGGCAATTTCCTCGATTTTCGAAGTCAATTTCTCATCAACCAAATGAGAAATATTGATAAATTCAGCTCCTCGGGTATGACTACCTACCTCCAGTAAAGTGATTTCCTCTCCCTTTGGAATGACTTCTCCCCATCTTTCCTTCCACAGATTTCTCAACCTTTCAATTTGAAAGTTAAATCGGGGATTTGCTTGAATCAACTGCTCTAAAGTATGATTACCATCTCCATGAATTTTCATAAAGTTCTTTTGAACTACTCCCGTAATAAAGCCTTTCTCGGCCTTTGGAAAACGACAATAAAAAATCCCAACTTCATTCGAATAAGGTATTTTCTCCTGAATCAAAAATGGCAAATTGAATTTCTGACCGTAATTAATGAGCTCTCCTTCGGTTGAAATCGTCTCCACTCCCAATCCTTTCAGACCTTGATTGGGCTTGGCGATTATTGGGTAGAGTAATCCTAGACTTTTCACTTTCTCTATCGGGTCTTCCCCTTCCAAAATCAAAGCTGTTTGTGGAATGTACTCATCTGGAAGCAAATCATAAATCACCGATTTAGGCGTCATGGCCATCCCCCCAAAGGGCATTGCCGGATTTGTTTTTTCGAAGAAAAAAAGACTTTGAGCCTTGATCGAATAGAAAACCCAAAATGGTGAAAGTGGGAGGTAAACTGCTCTTGTACTCCAATATTCCAAGTGATTGAGCTTATAGGAAAAATCTTTCCAGTTAAACTTCATTCCGATAAGACAAAGTCGAGGAGGCTACCCCAAAAGAGTTCTTCACCAAAGACCTATCTCCCAACTCATGAAGAGCCACTTTGATCAAAGCCTTGTGATGGATGCAGTGCTCAATATTGTAAAGCAATTCTCTAGAATAGGTTGAGGAGCAACTGAGCTGTTTATTTGAAAAATTGGAATAGACCAGCTCCAAATCCTTTTCTGGTCGGTCCAATTGCTGGGTTAAATTTTGAATTGCCAGAATGGCTACCTGTCTTTCATTTTCAATTCTTGAATCTCGAACTCGCAAATCATAATTGATGAGCCCTTGTTCATATTGATTAATCAAGCAGGATACGAATTCTACCACATGTCGAACGTGGGCTCAAACTGTCCCATCATCCAAAGGGGTGATTTTTTTAGAATAATTTTCACAAGAAATGCCTTGAAGCAAAGACTCCAGTTCTTTTAACTGGTATTGAAGGTCCTGGATCATTGGAAGTTCAGATTACAAACAATGGTTCTTTTATTTTTAAACAGTCAGAAAAGAAAATATTAGGTATTTCGGAAGCCCTAAACTCACGCAACTTCTGTTTCTAATTAAAAGATTTTCAGGGAATTTTCCGAAGGAATATGATAAACTGGCATTTCTGGGATGAATTTCTTCACCCATTCTGCCATAAATTCTGAGCCTCCTTCCTCACTGGCAGAATGCCCAATGACAACCAAAGAGACTTTGTCTCCTTTTTCGTTTGCGTTTCTAACATATTCCTGCGTTTCCCATTCTGGAGATTCTCCCACAATCAAAACATCCGGTCTTTCCAGCATCAAGCCCTCAATTTGACGACGTCCTCCAATCGCACCTGGATAAAGCAAAACCTTGGAAATTGATTGGTTCAAATCCCCGACATATCTCATGGATGGAACATCCAGTTTAATTTTCAGATGAGTTATCAATTCTGCAAGAGTTGTATTTGGAATATTCAAAACCGCATCATTTTCATAATATTCTGTCCAACCAATCTGATCGACTGCTCCCTTCTGAACCCCATCTACTTGAAGACTATGGACGTAATCATGGTTTCTCCAAACGGCTATTCTATGTTCATCCAAAAGCTTTTTTTTGTATTCAAAGACATCATCATCTACCAACCACTCGGTCTCATCCAAATGATTGTAGAAGGTAGGCTCGTGAGTGATGATGAAATTGGCATTTTTGGCAATAGCTTCTCTGATTACAGTGATTGTGGCAAACATGGTAGTTACTATCCCCGTCACCTCAGTATCCTTGTTTCCTGATTTTAGAGTATCGACAGTATTTGGAAAAGGAGCATCTGGAACTTGAGAAATAAACAAGTCCATAATTTCTCCAACAGTCCAATTTTTCTTTTCAAGAAAAGAGGAGCCAAATGAAGGAATGGAAAAAATACTTCCTGCAATAGTAAGTGTTGACGTTTTTAAAAAATCTCTCCTGTTCTTATGATTCATGGTTATTGGGATTATTTGGTGATCAATTTATCAAAATCAAAAGGAGCTCAGAAGGGAGTCAGAAAAAAAACAATAAATTTTCGGTTCTCTTTTTACAGAACTAACAAAACTTTGTTTATCTTTGTCCCGTTATACCAGCAAAAGCTAAAAAAAGCATGGTCTTAAGCGAGAAACAAAAAGAGCTAATAGAAAGAATCGGAGTTTTCCATGAACACAAAGGAATGCAGCCTTTGGTTGGGAGAATTATGGGTTTGCTTTTGGTTCATGATGATGCTGAGGCAACTTTTGAAGAGATTGTAGAACTCCTAGGAGTCAGCAAAAGTGCGGTAAGCAATGCATTGACTTTCCTACAGGCAAAAGATAGAGTCGTCTATACCACGAAGCCTGGAGACAGGAAAAGGTACTTCAAATTGAAAGTGAATGACTGGAGAGCTGAGTTTGAGAGGGATCTTCTCAAAATCGCAGAAATCAAAACTTTTGTAGATGAAGTCTTGGAAGAAAGAAAAGATAAAGGATCAGATTTTTGTTCGCGAATGCAGGATTTCTCCAACTTCTTAGAATTCTTCAAGCAAGAAATTCCCTCTCTTTTCGAAAGATTCAAGAAGAAGTATTCCTAAAAAAATTTGAATCATTGGTTCTCTTTTTACAGAACTAACAACACTTAACATAATCAACTATTATTTACCACAATGTTTAAAAAGGATCTGATTTATTCACTAGCAATCCTCTTTCCGGGATTTTTAGCAGCTCAGACACAAGAAGCTGAATTTACTCTTCCGGATACATTGACTTTCAAGGAAAGCATTCAGATAGGATTGGAAAACAATAGAAACTATCAAAAGGCTCTATTGGACGAAGACAAGGCAAAATACCAGCGAAACGAAATCCGTGGAGCTGGTCTTCCTCAACTATCGGCCTATGGTAACTATAATAATTTCATCGATGTATTTCCTCAGGCAATCCCTGGTGGAGGTTTCTTTGGGGGAGATCCTGAAGACATCAATGTAATTGCATTTGGGGTGCCACAATCCCTGAAGGCAGGTTTTCAGTTGAACCAATTGATTTATAGCAATTCCTACTTGATAGGATTGAAAGCCGCCAAAACTGGAGAGGAATTCTACAGACTTTTGGCTCAACAGTCAGAGGAAAATGTGATCCATGAGATCGCAATGAACTACCTATCTACTATCCAGCTTCATCTTCAGCGTGAAAACTTATTGGCAACAATCGATCAGTTGGAAGGATTGGAAAAAATCCTCAAAGCGCAATACGAAAACGATCTGGCTAGAAAGGTGGATTTGAATAGAGTAACGGTTAATCTGACTTCGGTAAGATCTGAATTGGAAAACCTAGACATCGCTATTTATCAGCGTGAAGGCTATTTGAAATTGGTGATGGGAATTCCAGTTGAAACTCCAATCAACTTGGATAGATCTGTTGCTGATATGAATACAGTTGTGAAGAATTTCCAGATCGCCGGATTCAATGTTGCCGACAGAAAAGACATGCAAATTCTAGGAGTCCAGGAGCAATTGTATGAATATGAGTACAAGAATATCAAGGCAGAAAACCAGCCTCAGCTATTCGGATTCGCAGATTTCAACAAAAATGCATTTTCCCAGCAATTTGATTTCTTAAGTACTAACAAAAGCTGGTATCAAGGATTCCTAATCGGTTTGAAATTGGAGATTCCGATTTTCGATGGTCTACAAACCAGAAACAAGGCAGCTCAATCCAAAGTCAAAGCGCAACAACTTCAATTGGATAGAATCCAAGCAGAAGATGCAGCCAATTTGGAATACCAAAGTGCCCTTAACAAGTATTACAACTCCTTAAGCACCTTGAATTCTTTGGAGGAAAATTTGGCTTTGGCTAAAGATGTCTTGAGAGAAACTGAGTTGCTTTACAAAGAAGCGTTGAGTCCATTGACGGATCTTTTGGACGCAGAATCTACTGAAAGACAAGCCCAAAGCAATTACAACAATCAAATCATTCAAGTGAGAATTGCCCAGCTGGACATTCTTAATTCATCAGGAAAAATCAAAAACCTTACGCTATAAAAGCTAAACCTACCATTATGAAAAAGTTACTTATCGCAGCATTTATGCTTTTAGGTGTCGGAGCCATAGCTTTTACACTTTATAACAACAAACAAGAGCTCAACGAAGAGGCCAATCTGGCCATGAAGACGAGCGAATACATTTCTGTGACAACTGAAAAGGTTACTGAAAAGGCAGTCAACAGAAACTTTGAGGCAAATGGGATTTTTGAGCCGAACCAAGAACTGAAATTGATGTCAGAGACTTCCGGTTCAATTGTGAAGATTCTGAAGAAAAAAGGAAGCTATGTCAAAAGAGGAGATGTAATCGTGCAGGTGGATGACAGATTGATCAGATCGGAATATACTATCGCAAAGCTTCAAAGAGATCAAGCCGAAAAAGACTTGAAGAGATTTGAAAACCTAGCAAGCACTGACGCGATCACCAAAAAGCAACTGGAAGAAATCCAAAACGGATTCAAAATCGCAGATGCTCAATTCTCAGCATTGCAGAAAAGATTGGATGACACTCAGATCAAAGCTCCAATCTCTGGCTTCATCAATGAAGATTACTATGAAATGGGAACATTGGTAAGTCCGGGAATGCCAATCGCCGACATCATCAATACGACGCCATTGAAACTGACAGTAAATGTGACTGAAAACGAAATCTCCAAAGTGAAAGTAGGTGATGTGATTCCAGTCTCAGTCAATGCGATCCGTGGGGAAGAGTTCTCAGGAAAAGTAGATTTCATCTCCAACAAAGCTGATGGATCTTTCAAATATGAAGTGATCCTTTTGATGAATAGCAAAAACCAGAATCAGATCAAGCCAGGAATGTTCGGAACTGCTGAATTCCAATTTGCACAAACAGGTCAAGTGTTGAAAATCGACAGAAAATCTGTGGTTGGAAGTTTGAAAAACCCAGGAGTTTATTTGATCCAAAATGGTCAGGCTGTTTACAGACCTATTACCATCAATCCTTTGGATGACGGATCTGTAGAAGTTTTAGATGGGTTGAAAGCTGGTGATGAAGTGATCGCATCAGGCTTGATCAATGTAAAAGAAGGTACTAAAGTCAAGGTCCAATAAGCATGAATATTACTAAAATATCCATACAAAGGTCGACCATGGTCGTCGTCCTTTTCACCATACTGACATTGCTTGGGATCTTTTCCTACACGCAATTGTCTTACGAGTTGCTCCCAAAGATGGAGACCAATATCGTCACCATCTCCACAGTATATCCAGGAGCAGCTCCATCTGAAGTAGAAACTTCGGTCACGAAGAAAATCGAGGATGCTGTAGCTTCTTTGGAAGGCATTAAAGCGATGAATTCCATTTCTCAGGAGAGTGTTTCTATCATTACTATTGAGTTGGCGGCAGGAACGGATGTTGATATTTCCATGCAGGACGCGCAAAGAAAAATCAATGCCATTCTAGGTGATTTGCCGGATGACGCTGATCCTCCAAGTTTGGGGAAATTTGACCTGGACGACATGCCGATCATGGAAATGGCAGTTTACTCTAATTTGGATCCGGCCGGCTTCTATGACTTGATTAAAAACAAAATCCAGCCATCACTGGCTAAAATCAACGGGGTAGCCCAAGTAAATATGCTGGGTGGTACCGAGCGAGAGATTAAAGTCAACTTGGATAGAAATAAGCTAGAAGCTTATGGGATCTCTCCGATCATGGTAGCCCAAAAAATCAACGCAAGTAATCTGGATTTTCCTACAGGCAGATTGAAAGACAGCGACGGACAGGTTTTGATCAGGTTAGCAGGGAAATTCAATGCAGTTTCTGACCTTGAAAATTTGGTGATCGCCTATCGTCAGGATGAGTCTCCTATCCAATTGAAAGAGGTGGCAGAGGTTCAAGATGATTTCAAAGACGAAGAAATCCTTACAAGATTGAATAATAGCGATGCGATAGGTCTGACCATTCAAAAGCAATCCGATGCCAATGCAGTAGAAGTTTCTGAAATCATCGAGCATGAGTTGCATGTTTTAGAAGAAACTTATGCCAAAGATGGTCTTTCTTTCCAAATCTCTCAAAACTCATCTGAGTTCACTTTGGAAGCTGCCAATGATGTTATCAAAGACTTGGTGATAGCCATTGTCCTGGTTGCATTGATCATGTTGCTTTTCCTTCACAGTATTCGAAATGCGATCATCGTAATGGTAGCCGTACCGGCATCCATCATTGCCACATTTACAGTGATGTTCTTGGCTGGATTTACCCTGAACTTGATGTCCTTGCTAGCTCTATCTCTGGTAGTTGGTATTCTCGTGGATGATGCGATTGTAGTGATCGAAAACATCTACCGACATCTGGAAATGGGAAAAAGCATTGCCCAGGCATCCTACGATGGTATCCGTGAAATCGGTTCAACAGTAGTTTCCATTACTTTGGTAATCATTGTGGTATTCGTGCCCTTGGCATTGACCGGAGGTTTGATCTCCGGCATTATCAAGCAGTTCAGTATCACGGTTGCTGTTGCTACCCTGTTCAGTTTGTTGGTAGCGTTTACTTTGATTCCATTGTTGACTTCCAGATTCTCCAAGCTGGAGCATTTGAGCAAAGACTCCTTCTTTGGAAGAATCGTTTATGGATTTGAAGCAATGCTTGACGGCTTCGTTGACTGGTTGGTTGGCTTGTTGAGATGGGGTTTTGCTCACAAAATCGCCTTGATGGGGATCACATTTATCCTTTTCATCGGTTCTTTCTTCCTAATTGGAGGTGGATGGATTGGTAGTGAATTCGTTTCTCAGGGTGACAGAGGAGAGTTTATCCTTCGATTAGAACTTCCTAAGGATGCCACTTTGGAACAAACCAATTACAAAACTCAGGAGATAGAGGATTATTTGAGAACTCTTCCAGAAGTGACCGAGGTATTTACCAAAGTGGGTGTTGCCAGTGGACAGTTTACAGGGTCTCAATCCTCTCCATATACAGCTGAAATCAACGTGAAATTGGTATCTAAAGAATTTAGATCTATGTCCAGTCCTGACTATGCAAGAAATGTAGAAAACTACCTTGAGGAGCATATCACAGGCGCTGAATATACAGCCGTACCAATCTCTATCATGGGTACTGCCAACGATGCTCCGATTCAGGTAATCGTATCTGGCCCGGATAGAGATTCCGTACAAGTGACTGCCGAGAAAATCATGGGAATCTTGGCCAACATTCGAGGAACGAGAAAAATCGAAAGTTCCTTAGAAGCAGGTAACCCTGAGATCAAAGTCGAAGTAGATCGATACAAAATGAATGAATTGGGACTTTCTATGGATCAAGTTGGAGGTACACTTCAGGTTGCATTTAATGGAAATGACAATTCTAAATATACTGACGGCGATTATGAGTATGACATCCAAGTCAGATTGAATGAGTTCGACAGAAGAAGTATCGCCGATGTTCAAAACATCACCTTCCTGAACAGCAAAGGTCAATTGATCAAATTGGATCAATTCGCACAGGTATCTCAGTCAGAAGGACCAACCAAATTGGAAAGAAGAGACCGTGTAGGATCTGTGAAAGTCACATCTCAGGTGGCAGGTGTTCCTTCCGGTACAGTAGGTGCTGCATTGACTGCCCAAATCGATCAGATGCAACTTCCTCCGCAGGTTCAAATCAACTACGACGGGGATATGAAAAACCAAAGTGAAGGTTTCGGAAGTTTGGGAATTGCCTTGATCGCTTCCATCATCTTGATCTATCTGATCATGGTGGCATTGTATGACTCCTATGTTTATCCTTTGGTAGTGATGTTCTCCCTTCCGATGGCTTTAATCGGGTCCTTACTTGCCTTGGCATTGACGAAAAGCACCTTGAGTATCTTCTCCATCATGGGTCTGATCATGTTGATGGGATTGGTAGCCAAGAATGCGATTCTATTGGTTGACTTTACCAACCAGCTGAAGGCAGCCGGAGTTGAAGTAAAACAGGCTCTTGAAAAAGCAGTAAAGATTCGATTCAGACCAATTTTGATGACTACCCTAGCGATGGTGATCGGTATGCTTCCAATTGCCTTGGCAGGTGGAGCAGGTGCTGAATGGAAAAACGGTTTGGCTTGGGTAATCATTGGTGGACTTCTTTCCTCTATGTTCCTGACCCTAGTTGTGGTACCGGTGATCTATTATTTATTTGATAGGTTTTTGGTGAAAATCGGCAAGTCCGAGAAAAAAGAAATTCCATTGGATGATACTCCAGTTGAGGAATTTGAGTCTGAAGCAGCAGCATACGTTTAAAACAAATCCCTCCTGAATCCAATCGGGAGGGTCATCATATATTCTTATGAAAAACTATTCCAACCTCCGCAAAATCTCCAAAGTCTTCCATCAATATGGAATTGACCTTACTGGAAAGCGAAAATTCGCCTCATTCGAAGGCGATCTCAAAATGGATAAAATCTTTGTAAACGGGTTGATTTTTGACCTAGAGTATGAACTCAGCAAAGAACTGGAAGATGAAAAAGTCGCAGGAATACAAGCTCCTGCACAAGTGATAGAGTTGTTGATAAGTTGATTGGAAAAGAGCCCCGAAAATTTGGGGCTCTTTTTTGATTTTTATTTCACTTCTATATCCGAAATCCAAAGGGTTCGATTCCCTTCTGCATTCCTATGCTCCGTAATGAAAGTCAACGGACCAACCTTTTGTTCATTTTCCCAAGTCGTCGGTCTTCCTTCTGCTCCATTTCCTCTTCTAAAGACCCACTCTCTTAATTTATAGTCCTCATCAACATACAAATCATAGGCATCTCCAGGAGTATATCCATCGCCTGAGCCATAAACGATCGTCAGTTTGGTGGTATTTAAACCTTTGATAGGAGAAGATACATTTTCTGTAGTTTCGAAAGTATATCCTGTATCCCAAGCCAATTGAAATGGCATCATTGCCCAGTATTTGTCATTGATGAATCCTTGGTCTGCCGGAGGCATGGTCTCTGCCGCCAGGCTATAGGAATAAGAGGTATCCTGACCTACATAATCCACTGTATTTTCCTTAATATTCCAAGTCCAGTTTCGGGTAAAAACATTCACGGAATCTCGCTGAACATTCCATGAGTAAGAAATTGAGTTTACCTGATCCAAATTTTCAAAACCATAGGCTTTGGCAACTTTCATTGGAAATGTATCAGGCAAAGTCTCTTTTTGCTGACAGGAAAAAAGTAGTGTAACAGGTAAGGCAATCAATAATAATTTCTTCATAAAGTATTGATTTCGTTAAGTTTATTCAATCTAGCAATAGTTTTTCAAGGATTCAATTTACTTTGAAAATCAATTAAACATAGGGGGAAGGACTCACAGAAGTCCAGCCGCCATCTACAATCAATGTCTGACCGGTTATGTGTCTAGCCGCATCAGAAAGCAGAAAAGCTGCCGCTTCAGCAATATCCACCGTACTGGCCGGACGTCCTAATGGAGTTAAATTAGACCAAGTTCGCGCATAATCTGGGTCCGAGGTAGTCCTTTCGGTCAATGTAGCTCCCGGAGCAACTGTATTGACTCGAATACCAAATGGTCCTAATTCCAAAACCAGATTCTTTGCCAGCATTTCTATGGCAGCCTTACTCATTCCATAAGCAGCCAGGTTTTCATGACTCTGATGACCAGTTACCGAAGAAGTCAAGACTATAGCTCCTCCATTCTGTTGATTTTTCATCACTCGAGCAGCTCCTTGTGTCAACAAGAATGTCCCCAAAAGGTTTACTCGCATCACTTCCTGAAAATCCTCAGCGGAGTAATCCAAGAAACTCCCAAAAAGCGTAATACCTGCATTTGCCACCACTTGATCCAAAGTCCCAAATTCATGGGTTGCTAAGTCAATCATCCCTTGGACGACTTCCTGGCTTGCAGAATCTCCTGAATATCCCAGAACCTTCCCTTTTCCTTCTCTACTCAAATTGGCTACTGCATTTTCAGTCAAGCCTATTTCAACATCATTCAAGATCACATGAGAGCTCTGAGAAAGAAGTTTTCTCGCTATCTCCAACCCAATTCCCTGTCCGGCACCTGTTACAATTGCTACTTTTGGAGTTTTCATTTTCTGATTTTTTTAGTGAGAATCCCTTTTCACTTCGGATCCAGAACTTCCCTGAAGGAAATCAAAATCAACCCCATCATGAGCTTGATTCACCCGATCCAAAAATAAATTGACATAACCTCTGTCGTAAGGCAATTCCAATGGTTTGAATGCCGCTTTTCTCTTTTCAAATTCCTCGTCAGAGATCAATAAATTCAAAGTTCTGTTCGGCACATTCAACTCAATCATATCTCCATCCTGAACCAAGGCCAAAGGACCTCCGATGGCAGACTCCGGAGATACATGCAAGACAACTGTCCCAAAACCCGTCCCACTCATTCTTCCATCTGAAATTCGAACCATATCTTTGATTCCTTTTTCCAAAATCTTCTTGGGCAAGGTCATATTTCCTACTTCAGGCATACCCGGATAACCTTTCGGGCCAACATTTTTGAGAACCAAAACCGAGTTTTCATCCACATCCAAATTGGGATCGTCCACTTTGGCTTTGAAGTCATCAATGGTTTCAAAAACCACCGCTTTTCCAGTATGTGTTAAAAGACTTGGAGTCGCTGCAGAGGGTTTGATTACTGCTCCATTCGGGCAAAGATTGCCTTTCAGTACCGCAATTCCTGAATCAGGTTTGATCGGCTTTTCCATTGTACCGATCAGCTCCCTATCGTAGCACTCAGCTTTGGAAATATTTTCACCAATCGTCTTTCCATTGGCTGTAATCTCATCTCTATGAAGTGCTGATTCGATCTCTCGCATAACGGCAGGGAGTCCCCCAGCATAGAACAAATCCTCTACCCAATAGTCTCCCGATGGCTGAACATTCGCTATCAATGGGATTTTGGCAGAAAAATGATCAAAGTCCGTCAAATCTATTTCCACTCCAATCCTTTTAGCAATCGCAGTCAAATGCAAAATAAAATTGGTGGAACCTCCCAAGGCTGCATTGACCATAATGGAATTTTCGAAAGCCTTTCGGGTCAGAATTTTGCTCATCTTCATGTCCTCCTTCACCATTTCCACAATGCGGATACCGGTCATATGAGCCAAAACCTTTCTTCGGGAATCCGCTGCTGGGATAGTTGCATTGTCAGGCAATGAAAGTCCCAATGATTCCACCATAGCTGCCATCGTAGAAGCGGTTCCCATAGGAGCGCAGCTTCCACGAGAACGAGACATGGCCGCTTCCGCTTCAATCATTTCTTCCTGAGAAATCCTTCCCATTTTGAAATCCTCCGCCAGTCTCCAGATATCCGATGTTCCGATCTTTCTTCCCTTGAATCTACCAACAAGCATAGGCCCGCCAGAAATCACCATCGTTGGTAAATCCACCGAGGCTGCGCCCATTACTAGAGAAGGAGTAGTTTTATCACAACCGCACATCAGAACCACACCATCCATCGGGTTGGCACGAATGCTTTCCTCCACATCCATGGATGCCAGATTTCTAAAAAGCATAGCCGTCGGCTTGATGGAACATTCGCCTAAGGACATCACTGGAAACTCCAGTGGAAACCCTCCTGCTTCCCAAATCCCTTGTTTCAAGGATTCGGCAAGTTCTTTGAAATGTGCATTGCAGGGAGTGAATTCAGACCAGGTATTGCAGATTCCAATCACTGGTTTTTCTCCTTCAAAAAGATGATGGGGAAGTCCCTGATTTTTCATCCAGGACCTATAAATAAAGCCGTCTTTTCCGGTACGACCGTACCATTCCTGACTTCTGAGTTTTTTCTTTGACATGGGTTTATTGGTTGAGAAAATTTCCAGAAGATATAAAAAAATAGACAGAATCAGACCTTATTTTCTATAAGGTCGACCGCTCGCTAGACAAATAAGAATCAGCTTATTCTGAGTCCTTGGCTTCTATGGAATCCAAAACCGATTCCAGTGCTTTCAAGTCGACAGTAAAGTCCGCCAACATAGTGTTTTTCTCAGTCCCCTCGTTCAGAGTATAATAGTATTTCAGTCCAAGCGCATTGGCTAAATTGAAATAGCATTGGTTTATATCATCACCATAATTTCGAAACTCCACCACTGATTGGCCTGGATGCATAAAAAGCATATTGCTTAAGGCAGCTCCATGAAGAGAGACAAACAATTTGGTTTGAGCCATTAACTCAATCTGTTTTTTGACGCTTAGATTTTCGGCATAAACAATTTCAAAGCCTCTTTTCCTCAAGAGTAATTCTACCTCCAGTTCGTTGAGAACTTTTCTTTTTGGAGCCTGATTTCTACTGACATATACCTTTTTTGAAGGAGCTTTTCCATTTAACCTAGCCAGTTTGTCCCTAGTTTTTAAAGTCCAAGGAATATTAAAATGTGGAAAAACAGCCGTGCGAGACGTCAAAACCATTTTTTTGACCCTCAAATTTTCATTGGAAGAATAAAAAACTGGCTTCACTCCGATCAATTTCAAACTTTGTTGTACAAAAGGAAGCATCTGATAAGACTGGTGCAAAATCACCTGATCAGAAACGCCTTTCTCCAAGCCGGTCCAGATTCTTGGCAAGCAGTCGGTCATCCAATGAAAGTAATTGGCACTCCATTCATCTTTGATCCAGATTCCATGGTCCAATGTTCTCCATTTTTTGACTGCACAATTCAGAATTCTTTTCCCCAAAGGCATAGCTCCCAAACCTTTAACATGGGTATGTTCTGCAAAAAACTTCAACTCTTTGGGAGAAAAAACAGTGTCCTGAAGAATAAAAACATCCTCCAGGACCCATTCTGGTAACTTGGTAAACTGAGCCTTTAATGAACCTTGGAAAAGAGCTTTGTCTTCCTGAGGCATATTCTCCGGAAACTTCCTTTCTACCCGAACTTCTTCCACAAATTCTTCTGGACTCATCTTAAAAAATTAAATGTTTTTACAAACGTTCTATATCTGCACCAAGGGCATTTAGTCTTTGATCAATATTTTGATACCCTCTGTCGATCTGCTCGATATTGTCGATGATCGAAGTTCCATTTGCTGAAAGAGCTGCAATCAAAAGTGCCACACCGGCACGAATATCTGGTGAAGTCATTCTGATTCCTTTCAGTGGATATTTTCTATCCAGGCCAATCACTGTCGCTCTATGAGGGTCGCAAAGAATAATCTGCGCTCCCATATCGATCAGTTTATCAACGAAGAATAACCTTGATTCAAACATCTTTTGATGTACCAAAACAGTTCCCTTAGCCTGCGTAGCGGTCACCAAAACGATAGAAAGCAAATCTGGAGTAAATCCTGGCCAGATTTGATCTGCCACAGTTAAAATCGAACCGTCAATAAAGGTTTCGATTTCGTAATGTTTTTGGGCTGGAATGAAAATATCATCCCCACGGAATTCCAATTGGATCCCCATTCTTTTGAATGTCTCTGGAATAATCCCCAAACGGTGGATTTGACAGTCTTTGATGGTGATTTCCGACTGAGTCATCGCAGCCAAGCCGATGAATGACCCAATTTCGATCATATCAGGAAGCATTTTATGCTCAGTTCCGCCAAGCTTTTCAACTCCTTCGATATTCAACAAGTTGGAACCAACTCCGGTGATTTTTGCGCCCATTCGGTTGAGCATATCACAAAGCTGCTGAAGGTAAGGTTCACAAGCCGCATTGTAAATGGTAGTCTTGCCTTCTGCCATGACAGCTGCCATCACGATATTGGCTGTACCTGTGACAGAAGCCTCATCCAAAAGCATGTAGGTGCCTTTTAAATTTTTTCCATCAATATGGAAAATCTCATTTTCGGCATCATAGCGGAATTTTGCTCCGAGTTTTTGGAATCCAAAAAAGTGGGTATCCATTCTTCTACGGCCGATTTTATCACCACCTGGCTTGGAAAGTTTTCCTGTCCCAAATCTTGCCAAAAGTGGCCCCAAAATCATAACTGACCCTCTAAGTGAGGAGGCTTTGACCAAAAAGTCTTCTGTTTCCAAATAGTCCAAATTGACTTCATCAGCCTGAAAACTATAAGACTCAGGACCCAATTTGGTGACTTTGACACCCATATCGCCCAATAGCTCAATAAGCTTATTGACATCACGAATGTTAGGGATTTTATGGATTGTTACCTTTTCAGAGGTAAGTAATACTGCGCAAAGAATCTGAAGGGCTTCATTTTTTGCACCTTGAGGAATGATTTCGCCCTTGAGTTGATTTCCTCCTCTTACTCGAAATGATGCCATTAATTTCTACGTTTTTTATGTCCGCCGTTTCTGCGCCTGTTATTGTTGTTTCCTCTTTTGTTCCTTCCATTTGAAGAATGTTCCGTCGCAGAAGGAACTTTGAAATCTCTTCGTGTATTGGATTCAAACAGGCCGTTTTCTTTTACTTTTTCCAAATCGATGTGAAGCTTGCCTTTGGAGAGAGTTTTGATGTCATCCAAGATAATCG
The DNA here is from genome assembly GCF_026652115.1 of Algoriphagus sp. PAP.12. Classification (GTDB taxonomy): domain Bacteria; phylum Bacteroidota; class Bacteroidia; order Cytophagales; family Cyclobacteriaceae; genus Algoriphagus. The sequence goes on from NZ_JAPPSQ010000001.1 coordinate 70,706, forward strand.
CATCATCGAAATTGTCGCGATTCCAAGTGGAGTGAAAACTTCTCATCAGCTGACCGATGTAGATTATCGCAGCTTCCTGCTCTTCATCATTTTCGATTTCAATCGCTTTTTCGATCAGCTTCTCGATGTTTCTTCCATAGTGTTTGAAACGAACCTCGCCTCTTGGATATCCAACAGGTAGTGGCTTTTTACCCAATAAATCCTTCTCAGGCATAGGAAAAGGGCCATCCACATCCAATTTGAAATCTGACATGATATACAAATCATCCCAAAGTTTCTGATCATTTTCCTGCTTAAGAGCTGGATTCAACTGCTTGATAATATCAATGACCGTCTGAGCACTTGCCGTTCTTTTGGCACGGTCTTCAATGCCACAGACGTATTCGACTAGGCCTTGAATATTCTTTCCGTATTCTTTCAAAATGTTTGTGTTTTTCCTGTTTAATTGCTCCATTATCCCTCCCATTTTTTGCCTGATAAAAGGTAACAAAAAAATCACCAAAAGGCAGGGAGGCAGGTGATTAGTCTATAATTCTGAGCTTCGCAAAGCTAAGTAATAAAGTTTTCTCGCCAAAATGCTCAAATTGAATCGTCGCTTTTTTATTAAGTCCCTCAACTTCAATTTTTTGCACCTTTCCATATCCAAACTTCGGATGCTCTACCAATTGCTCAGCTTGAAGATTGTTGGTATTACTTGGTTTGAAATCCGGACTTGGAGTATGCACCTTCAAAGTCGGTGCCACACGGGTTTCCGGTTTCTTTTTTATTCCGACAAATCCTGATGATCCCGGCAATCCTTCTTTTCTCAAGGCTCCCGGCATTTCACGGGTAGCGGATTTTTTCTTACTTACTTTGATACAATTGGGATTGACTTCCTCCAAAAAGCGGCTCGGCTCACAATTCAACAATCTACCGAATCGATAACGAGTCAATGCATAGGTTAAGTATAACTTTTCCATGGCTCGCGTCGTTGCCACGTAAAATAATCGTCTTTCCTCCTCTAAATCTTCCCTGCTCTGCATCATCATCTGGGAAGGGAACAGGTCTTCTTCCATCCCTACAACGAAAACTTGATTAAACTCTAAGCCTTTAGAAGAGTGGATCGTCATCAAAGTCACTGAATCAGTCGTGTCTTTATCTCGATCATTGTCTGTGAGCAAGGCAATCTCCTGAAGAAAAGCACCCAAGCTTTTATCTTCATTCTCCTCATTGTCTACATATTCTTTGATCGCATTGAGCAATTCCTGGACGTTTTCGTAGCGGTTGAGCCCTTCGATCGTTTTATCTTCATAAAGCTCCCTCAGCAAACCGCTTTGCTTGGCAATGGAGTTTGCAGCTTCAAATGCATCTTTTCTCTCCACCTCGATCTGGAAGGCTTTGATCATAGTGGCAAAATCATCTACTGAGCTCCCCGCCCTGCCAGGCAAAAAGCTGTGCGCATTTTGAACAACTTCCCACAGAGGAACATCATGATCATAGGCTCCGACCAATATCTTCTCAACGGAAGTGTTTCCAATACCTCTTTTCGGATAATTAATGATTCTCTTAAATGCCTCCTCATCGACAGGATTGACAGTAAAGCGCATGTAGGCCATCAAATCCTTGATTTCCTTCCTTTGGTAAAATGAAAGACCTCCCACAATCTTGTAGGTAATGTTCATTTTACGTAGGGCTTCTTCTATCGCTCTGGATTGAGAGTTGGTTCGATAAAGAATGGCAAAATCGCTGTTTTGAAGCTTTTTGAGATTCTTTTCTTCAAAAATTGTATTGGCTACAATCCTACCTTCTTCATTATCTGAGGTTGCTTTCACCAACTCAATCAAATCTCCATCAGGATTGGAAGTCCAAACTGTCTTTTTCAACTGAGCTTGGTTCTTATCGATTATGGAATTGGCGGCATCTACAATGGTTTTGGTAGAGCGGTAATTCTGCTCCAATTTCACCACCATCAGATCCGGGTAATCCTTTTCGAAATTGAGGATATTCTGGATATCTGCTCCTCGGAAAGCATAAATACTTTGGGCATCATCACCTACCACACAGATATTCTGATGGACTGCAGCGAGCTTTTTGGTGATCAAATACTGAGACAGGTTGGTATCCTGAAACTCATCTACCATTACATATTTGAATCGCTGCTGATACTTATTGAGAACATCAATATGATCTCTAAAAAGCACATTGGTATTGAAAAGGAGATCATCAAAATCCATCGCACCTGACTTGAATAAGCGCTCTTGGTATTTCTGATAGATTTCTCCCATTTTTGGCTTCATCGCCGCTTCATCGTCAGCTTTGACAAAAGGGTCATTCAAATAGGCTTGCCAAGAAATCAATCTATTTTTTGCTCCTGAGATCCTGGACAGAACCGTTCCTGCCTTGTAGACCTTGTCATCCAAATGCATTTCCTTGACAATAGTCCGGATCAGGGATTTGGAATCGTCTGTATCGTAAATCGTGAAATTAGAAGGGTATCCGATTTTCTCGGACTCTACACGGAGGATTTTTGCAAAAACAGAGTGGAAAGTACCCATCCAGGTATTTCGAGCGTCCAATCCCACCAAAGTCTCGATACGATGCTTCATTTCAGCTGCAGCCTTATTGGTAAAAGTCAGCGACAAAATCTGAAATGGATCAACCCCTTTGGCATATATCAAGTGCGCGATTCTATAGGTCAACACACGTGTTTTCCCTGATCCGGCACCCGCAATAATCATCACTGGTCCATCTGTATGCTCTACTGCCTCACGTTGAGGTGGATTGAGTTCTTCTAAATATGTCATTATTCAAAGTATCAAGACTTTAGTATCAAGTATCCAGAATACAATACCAAATCATTTTCATTTTTTTCAGTGTCAGCTATTCATTTCTGTCATAAACTGTCAGGAATGAAGAAACTTCAGGTTTTCATTTGAAGGTATCAGACTTTCCAACGCTTATGACTCCATAGGTAGAGGTCCGGTTGAGCTTTGATGTTTGATTCCAATTTTTCACAAAACCGATCTATGATACTATTCGGTGCATCCTGATCATAAGGAGGCTCGGCCATTTTGGTAAATTCAAACCTATAATGTCCTCTTTTGATTTTTGTCATAAAACCAAAGAAAACGGGCAATTGCATCCGCTTGGCAAGAAATTCACCTCCTTCAAAAAAGTAGGCCGGCCTATTCATAAACTCGCGCAAGTATCTTTTTTCCTTTTTCGGAGGCCTTTGATCAGCAGCCAAATGTACTATCCTCGGCTCTGATCTCATGGTGATCATACTTCTGCGAAACTCTTTCTTTTCTGTCATGAGTCCTCCAAAATGAGTTCTTATACTCAGTAACAATTTCTCAAAGAATGGATTATTCAATTTGAGATAAACTGTCTCGGCTGTCACATTGGTATTTAATGCCACCCCCAATATGGCCATTTCCCAATTGAAAACATGACCTGCCATCATCAAGGCGCTTCTTCCATTTTGAATCTCCTGATCTATGGATTCTTGGTTGATAACCTGAAATCTCTGACGAAGTTCCTTTTCCGAAATTGTCAGCATTTTGATGGTTTCGGCAAATGTGTCAGTAAAATTCCTGTAAAAGCGATTTCGGACCTTTTTTCGCTCTCCATCAGAAAGCTCCGGAAAAGCATAGAATAGATTCTCATCGATTACCTTTTTTCGATACCGAATTACATATCTGGCAATTAGGTAAAGGAAATCTGTAAACAGGTATAATACCCACAGTGGAAGTCTAGAAAGCAACCTAAAGAAAAACATAGAAAATCATTGGGATTGAGGCTATCAGAGCCTTTCGTAGCAACAAAATAAAGGAAAAGGAGGGAAAAGTTCCCGATTCCTAGTTATAAATTAAGCAGATCATTACTTTTGAAATTATGTCGGAAGTACAGCGCAGAAAATATTCTCAGGTAGAGAAAAACTCCATTTTTGATGGAGAGTTTATGCCGCACATAGACTCAATGTACAACTTTGCCTACCGACTCACATTTGATGAGGACGATGCCAAAGACCTTGTACAAGACACTTATCTAAAAGCATATAGGTTCATCAATTCATTTGAACAGGGAACCAATGCTAAGGCGTGGCTGTTTCGCATCCTGAAAAACAGCTTTATCAACGAATATCGGAAGAAAAGCAAACAGCCTGCGAAGGTAGATTATCAAGAAGTTGAAACTTATTACAACTCAGATGATGTTGACTTTCAAGGAACCACAGACTTAAGAGCAGAATCTGTCAAGGATATGTTGGGAGATGAAATCTCCAACGCGCTCAATAGTCTGGCTGTAGATTTCCGAACTGTAATCATTTTGTGTGACTTGGAAGGGTTCACCTATGAGGAGATGGCCAAGATTTTGGACATTCCGATAGGAACTGTCAGATCCAGGCTCCACAGGGCGAGAAACTTATTGAAAGAAAAATTGAAAGGTTATGCCCAGCATATGGGCTATGACACCGAAGAGGAGGAATAATTATTCAAAAAGCATGGAAATGAACGAAGAAACATCCGGTTCAAGAAAACTAAGGTGTGATGACACCAGCAAATGCTTTGAGTTATTGGAGAGCATTCTAGATGGAGAAATGGGAGACCCTGGCAAGGAAGTCCTCAAAGAAAAACTGGCTAAATGTCAGCCTTGTTTCGAACATTTCCACCTAGAACAAGCGATCCGAGAGGTACTGAAAAACAAATGCACCAAACAAGAAGTACCCAAAGAACTTGCTCAATCCATTCGCGAAAAACTACACGACGTCAAATAATCCCCATGACTCAAGGTAAAGCTATTATTTTTTCGGCCCCTTCAGGGTCAGGAAAGACTTCATTGGTAAAGCATTTGATTCAGCATGTTCCCAACTTGGGTTTTTCTATCTCAGCATGTACTAGAGACCGGAGAGGTAGACATGAAGTCCATGGCAAAGACTATTATTTTTTAAGCCAAGAACAATTTAAAAAGCATATTGACAATGATGACTTCATCGAATGGGAGGAAGTCTATGCTGGGAATTTTTACGGCACATTGAAGGAAGAAATCCAACGAATCTGGGATTCTGGCAAAGCAGTCATCTTTGATGTCGATGTCAAAGGAGGATTGGCTCTGAAAAAATACTTTGGCGATCAGGCTTTGGCCATTTTTGTAAAAGTCCCTTCGATAGAAGTTTTGAAGACTCGTCTCAACGACCGAGGAACAGAATCAGAGGAATCGCTTTCTAGACGGGTTTTCAAAGCTGAGTTCGAAATGAAATTTGAGCCTCAATTTGATGTAACCATCGTCAACGATGATTTTGCAGTTTCTTCAGCCGAAGCAGAAAAATTAGTCTCTGAATTTCTAGCTTCTTAATAAAGTGAAGGTCGGACTGTTTTTTGGTAGCTTCAACCCGATCCATATTGGTCATTTGATCATCGCCAATACAATCTATGATCGATCCGAACTGGATGAAGTCTGGTTTGTGGTCAGTCCTCAAAACCCATTAAAAAAACGAAAATCCCTCATCCATGAATTTGACCGTCTCAAAATGGTCGAGTTGGCGATTGGAGACAATTTTCATTTTCGTGCCAGCGACGTGGAATTCCACATGCCACGTCCCAGCTATACTATCGATACCCTAACTTACTTAAGCGAACAATACCCAAATCATCAATTCAGTATTTTTTTAGGCTCTGACAATCTGAATCAATTCAAAAAGTGGAAGAATTATGAACAGATTTTGGAGCATTATCAGATCTATGTCTACCCGAGACCGGGAGAGAAATTAACGTTTGATCATCCGGCTTTTCAGGAGGTCGACGCTCCCTTGCTGGATATTTCAGCGACTTTTATCAGAGAATCCATCCAAAACGACCAATCCGTCAAATACCTGCTTCCCGAGAAGGTGGAAGAGTATATCCGCGACAGGAAGTTGTATTTGTGAGAAGTGAAAATGTTTGAATGAATAGTGAAATGTATTTTTCCAGACTCAACTATTATTTACTAATATCTAATACTGAAAAGCATCAAAAATTCAAGACATTTGCCTTTTCAATTTTGAATTCATCAGGTTAAATGTCTTTCCGCCATTTTATTACTTTTCTTGGTTTTTGGGTGATTTTCGGCCCAGTAAAAGCCTTTGCCCAAAAGGATGAGGTGACTCAAGGAAAAATGCTGGCAGAAACTTATTGCGGAGCATGTCATGGATTTCCCTCTCCGGAGCTATTACCCAAAAAAATCTGGAGGACTCATGTTCTACCTCAGATGGCTGCCTATATGGGTTTTCAAGAAGTTCAGGATAGTTTGGCCATTTGGGAAGAACGAAGCCCTGAGGAAATTCAAATTCTTAAAAATTTCAATGTCTATCCCAATGAGGCAATCATAGGCGCTGATGATTTTCAAAAAATCTCGAACTATTACTATCTAGAAGCTCCAGAAATTCTTGCGTCCCAGAAACCAAAGGCCACTCCCATTCCTTTAGAAGGCTTTGAAGCTAAAAACCTATTTATCGAAGGAATCCATAGCCCCATGACCAGTATGGTGGCGATCAATGAGTCAAGGGCAGAGCTGTTGATTTCAGACGCCAATGCCAATCAATTGTATGCTAAAACCATCACTGACGAACTATTTACGTTGCCTGCTATCAATAGCCCGGTAGTCCAGTTTATTCCAAAATCACCTGGAGTTTTTAATTTTCTAACAATCGGTTCTATCACCCCCAGTGATCTCTCACAGGGAGCCTTGTATGAAATGGATCTGAATTCCGGGACTTGGACTCAAATTTTGGATGATCTTTCCAGACCAGTTTATGGCACTTGGAAAGATTTGGAAGGGGACGGAAAGCCCGATTTTCTCCTGTGTAATTACGGGCATCATGTTGGGAATATTTCCATTTACAAGGATGGTAATTTCCAATCCGAACCTTTAACTCTTGGAGGAGCTGGAGCCAGAAAGCTGGAAGTCTTGGATTTGAATCAAGATGGGGAACTGGATATCATTGCCCTTTTCGCACAGGGAAATGAGCGAATTTCTGTTTTTTACAATCAGGGAAATGGGTATTTTTCTCCTGAACAGATTTTGCTGAGGTTCTCTCCCCTAATGGGCTCCAGTTACTTTGAAATGCATGATTTCAACCAAGATGGATTGCTGGACATCCTGTATACCAATGGAGACAATTGGGATTATTCCTCTATCAACAAACCCTATCATGGCTTTCGGATTTTTGAGAATAAAGGAAATGAGCAATTTGAAGAATCTTGGTTTTATCCTCAATATGGGGCCGCCAAGGCCATGGCTTTGGACTTTGATCAAGATGGGGATCTGGATATCGCTAGCATTGCTTTTTATGATGATTTGGAAAACCCTAACCATCAATTTTTATTGTTCGAGAATCAGGGAAATATGACTTTCCAACCGAGATACATTCCTGAGGCTTCTTTGGCCAAATGGCTGACGATGGACTGGGGAGATCTAGACGGCGATGGAGATTTGGACATCGTTTTGGGAGCCTACAATCACAATTTCAGGGAATTCAGCAAACTACTGATCCAAGGGATTAAAGAGGTTCCAAGCGTGCTGATCTTGGAGAAGATGCTGAATAATAATTAAGTTTTTCAGGCAAAAAATGTATTAAAACATATTCGGTATCCCTTTAAAGGAGAGGAATTTTGCATCCTTTCCCCTTTTTTATTTCCCAAAAGAGTCAAAAAAGTGACTCATAACAAAAAACTATCCCGATGACAAAAGGTCCCGGAATCCCTCCACCTAGAAAAAAAAAAAACACCTTTCGTAAAATTTCAGAGGTTTTTAGATATCATGATTTTTAGTTTGAAACCAACTTCTAAACAGAAGCTGTTTTTGGCCAAAGACTTTTTTATTCTAAGCTATTCTTCGTGTCATCACGAAGAGCCTAAATTTTAAAAATTATGAAAAAATTACTGTTTGGAATGGCCTTTATTGGGTCATTAATGTTAACCGGAATTTCTGCAAATGCTCAGGAGGATGAGGAGCCTTGCCCGGATGGTACGACAACAACTTCTTGGGGAGGTGTATGTTGCGCATCTTCTAGAAGTTGCCAACATCCTTATGCAGGTAATATTGCCGCATCATCTTGGACTAGCTGTGTAGCTACTTGTTCTTAATTTAAAACAGCGGGAGAAATAATCTCCCGCACTTTTTTTTAAAATCATATATGAAATCGAGCATGACTCAAAAGTCACACACTGGGTTGATTTTCGACACAGCGAGATTCCATGTGACCGTTGAAATCAAATTATAAACACATGAAAGCAATTTTATTCTTCATTTCCGTCTTGGTATTTTTTTCATGCACTGATTCCAAAAAAACTGAAAATGAAATTTATTTTACTGAAGAAGACCTTCCGGCACCCATTCAACTAAATGGAGTAAAATACGATATCCCAGAAATCCTCAATCCCAGAGGACTGATGCTCAAGGATCAATATGCTGTGGTTTTTGAACGAAAGAACGTGGATAACAAAAAATTTCACGTGATAGATCTGAAATCTGGCAGATACCTTCATTCTAAAGGAAAGGATGGTATGGGGCCAGGAGAAGTCACTGTTATTACCCAAATTGAAGATGTTGGTGAGGAAAATATGGTTTGGGCCTATGATCCAGAAATGCGGATTTTTTCAAAATTTGATTTGTCTAATTCCTCTTTACTAGCGGAAGAGCAAGTCAAATCACCAGAAACAAGCTACTTTCTAACTAGTGCTACCTGGACAGGACCTAAAAGTATTTTGGGAAATACTGTGGATGGCTGGACAAAGTACCTGCATTTAACTTTAGAGGGGGATACGATAGCTCTTTTTGGCAGCTGGAAAGATATGATTCAAGACCGAAAACTACCCAGAGGCATCAAGCCGGATGAACTGGATGCAAATTTTGTGAGCAATATTTTTCAAGGGGTTATGAAAACATCCATTGAAAGAAAAACAGCAATCAAAGCGGGAATTAGTATAGATTATATTGATATTATTGATTTAGATAACCAGTCAATAAAAACTATTTATGGCCCAGCTCAAGAAATTCAAGATTTTAGAATCGGGCATTGGGACGAATTCCAAATGCCTGATTTTGGTAGAAATTCTACTGAAAGATACTTAGACGTATATCCAGGCACAAGGTCATTTTTTGTGTTATTTTTTGGTAAACCCTATCGTGAATTAGGTTATTCAGACAACCTAAATAGGGTCTTTGAGTTCGACTACGAAGGAAATATCCTTAATCACTTTCAATTGGATTATCCTATTTACGGAATTGAGATAGATGAAAAAAACCGAGCCATCTACGCCGTGACAGTAGATCGGGAACCCAATCTCGTCCGATTTGATTACTAAGACTGCATATGAACCTAGGAATAGGAGCGGAATTTTGCATCCTTTCCCCTTTTTTAGTTTCTTGTAGCTGACCCGATAGCCACCAATTTTTCCAACCATAGCTTAATCCCAAATGAGCAAACACACTTATGACTCAGGCCTGATTGGCAACTGTGCTTATATCGCCCATATCGAAAAAGACACCAATATTTCATGGCTTTGTATGCCAAGGTTTGATTCGGACTTCATTTTTGGGGGAATGCTGGATCGGGAAAAAGGCGGTAAGTTTACCATCTTGCCAGAATCAGGCGAATTCACCTCTGTGCAAACTTATGTGGAGAATACCAATATCCTTGAGACCATCGTATCAACCGAAGACTCAAGTTACAAAGTCACCGATTTTGCTCCTCGATTCAAAAATTACGATCGGTATTACAAGCCATTGATGCTCATAAGAAAAATTGAACCCATCCATGGATCGCCAAGAATCAAAATAGAATGTCAGCCCGTTACCGAAAGAGGAAATATCCAGTTGACACCAAGTCTGGGAAGTAACCATATCCGTTACATGGGAATTGATCAGGAGATAAGATTGACCTCCACCGCTCCTTTGAGCTATATCTGTGACGGGAAAGCTTTTGCTTTGCAGCGTCCGGTATATTTGGTTTTTACCTATGGCAGGCCATTGGAAGCACCGATTGAAAGTACTTCTGAGCGCTTTCTGCAATCCACTCGCGACTATTGGCAAGGATGGGTTAAATCGACCAGCATTTTCAATTTTCATCAGCGCCTGGTCCTGCGTTCTGCATTGATTCTAAAAATCCACCAATTTGAAGATACCGGGGCCATTATCGCCGCTTCGACCACTTCTTTGCCGGAATCTCCCGGTTCTACAAGAAACTGGGATTATCGCTATTGCTGGATCCGGGACACCTATTACACCCTGACCTGTTTCAACAGTCTGGGACACTTCGAGGAACTGGAAAAATACTTTGACTTTATTCAAAACCTACCGACCGGTCCAGGAGGAAGATATCAGCCTTTGTATTCTATTACCGGAGATTGGCTTTTGACTGAGGAAGTGACAGATCTCGCCGGCTATTTAGGTAATACACCAGTTCGATTCGGAAATCAAGCTTATACCCACATCCAAAATGATTTGTATGGACAGGTTTTGGTTTCGCTTTTACCTCTATATTCTGATCAGCGTTTTACTGAATCCGAAAGAAGTCATTCAGAACCCTTGATCATGAACCTCCTGGACAAGATTGAGGCAACGATGGATGAGAAAGATGCGGGGCTTTGGGAATTCAGAAATTTGGCCCAAAGACATTGTTACACCTACCTTTTCCATTGGGCGGGGGCTTGCGCGGCTGCCAAAATCGGTATCCGTCTGAAAAACGAGGCCATGTACCAAAAAGCAATTCTATTGAGAGATGAGGCTTCCCGAAAAATTGAGGAGTGCTATCTACCAGATAGAAAAGCCTATGCCCAGGCAATTGAGTCCAAGCACATGGATGCTTCCACCTTGCAATTGATCACCATGGGCTATTTTGGTGATGATCTGGAGCGGGCAAATAACCATTTGAAAGCATTGGAAGAAGATTTATTGGCAAAAGACTTTCTTTTCTACCGATACAAACACATGGATGATTTCGGGGTTCCGGAAACCACATTCCTGATTTGCGCATTCTGGTATATCGAAGCACTTGCCTGTGTCAATAGATTGGAAGAAGCGATCGAAGGATTTGAAACTCTGACCAAGTATTGTAATCATCTTAACCTGTTTTCTGAAGATGTAGATCAATCTACAGGTAGCCAATGGGGAAATTTCCCTCAGGCATACTCTCACGTAGGTTTGATGAACGCGGCATTCCGAATCGGTAAAAAACTAGACAGGCCTAGCTTCCTTTAATTCAATCCACTCCTATAAATCAAGTAGTCACTCCAATGAGATTGATTTAGATTCGTTTTTAGAAAAAATAACGATGCTAAAATCAAAAGTTACTTCATTGGTCCTGTCACTTGTTTTGCTTGGCTTGATGTCCTGTTCAAGGGATTTCTATTTCCAAAATAATAAAGCTCATAAGGCTCAAGTTAAGGAGACTACAGCGATTCTATTGGCAGAACCTGCTACCAAAGCACAAAGCCCCAATGACAGTTTGGTGATCAATGATCAATGGATTGGCACGACCAATTTTAGCATTCGAAAGCCCAATTTTGTGGTAATTCATCATACGGCACAAGAGTCTCTGGATCAAACTATCAAAACCTTTACTGTCAAAAGAACTTCTGTGAGTTCTCATTATGTGATCAGTCGTGATGGCGAGGTAGTTCAGATGCTGAATGATTACCTCCGTTCTTGGCATGCAGGAAGGGGAAGATGGGGAAATGACACAGATCTCAACTCTTCCTCTATTGGAATTGAATTGGATAATAACGGTTCGGAATATTTCAGCGAAATGCAAATTGAAAGCTTGTTGAAGCTTTTGAAAATACTAAAAGGAAAGTACAATATCCCTACTGCCAACTTCATTGGACACGCGGATTTGGCACCAGGTAGAAAGGTCGACCCAAGTCCTTATTTTCCGTGGAAAATATTGGCCGATGAAGGCTACGGATTTTGGTTTGACGAGGCAATCATGCAACCTGGATTTGTTGGTGAATTGCCAGAAAACTTCAATCCTATAGATGCCTTGAGAATCATCGGATACGATGTCACCGACCCCAAAGCAGCCATTCAATCTTTCAAAATTCACTTCACTAAAAGGGATATTGAAAAGCCTGAATTGACTGAATTGGATCAATTGATTTTGTACGATTTGTATCTGAAGTACAGGTAGGAAGGAATATCTCCCTCAAAGACGCAAAGGTGATTTTTTCTCCCGGAGACGCAACGGCGCAGATTGACACAAATCACACTAGTCGAACTCTCTCGCAGAGAGGCAAAAAGTTTGTCGCTTATTTCGCCGAAGGCATTTCTTCAATCTAACTGGCGAAGCCTATCTTCATGAATAATGTATTTCAGCAAAGCTATATTTCCTCTGTATTTCGCGTAGCGTATTTCAAACTGTTTCCCACTGATCTACATAGAGAAATTCACAGATTTCCACAGATTCTAATCCAATAAACCTCCCACTAAGAGGCATAGACCTTATCCCTCATCTCGCCCTAGGCATATCTTCAATTTATCTACTGAAGGCATAACTTTTCAAACCATTTATTTCAACCAAGCTGTATTTCTAGGTATTTTCCGTAGCCTATTTCTATTCTTACTGAATCAATTTACCAAGCAAGTTTCTAACCTGTCTAAATGATTTGATATTGTAATTAGCTTGTGTATAAGCATAGCCCACGCGGATAGAATAAGCGTTTTTAGGCATGGCTTTGAACGTATCTTCATCTGTCCAGTCATCTCCGATTGCCAAGATAAAATCATATTCATTCCCTTTCATCAAAGCGGTAGCAGCTCGACCTTTGTTGATGTCTGGTCTTTTGATCTCCAAAACCATATTTCCTTCCAAAACCTGAAGATTGTGACCTCTTGCCATATATTTCAAGTGGCTAAACAATTCCCGCATACGAAGGTCTCCAAGTCCACTTTCCACTTTTCTATAGTGCCAAACCAAGGAGTGGTGCTTTTCTTCAATAAAGGCTCCCGGAGTCCTTAAAACATAATATTCCATAACCTGGCGTATATCATCTTTCCAGCTGTCATCCACCTCGGCATAAAGCTCCCAATCACCTTGGTTATCCTTTTTCTTCACCCAAACACCATGCTCAGCAATCATATCAATTTTTTGACCTTTAAACCAGGTACCGAGGGTATCCTTATCCCGACCGGAAATAATTACCACTTCGGCTTTTTCACTCAGTCCCTTGACAATAGCCTTCAACTCAGCATCCGGTTTGGCATCTTGAGGATTGGCAGTAAACCCGGTCAAGGTTCCATCATAATCCAAAAATAGAATTGGTTTTTTGGCGGCCTTGAAACTCTTTTGTATTTCCGAAACCACCTTACTATCAACATCTTTGGAGGTTAATTCAGCTTGTTTCTCCTTGACGTGCTCAATTCGGTCCATAAAGACCTTCACCCATTGGAAAATATCATACTTTTTCAAGCTTTCCTGCATGGAGGAGATTCTAGCTTTTTGCTCTGCAGGCTTCATTTGAAGTGCTTCATAAATCGCATCAACCACTCCTTGCTGATCGTTTGGATTCACCAATACAGCATCCTGAAGTTCTTTGGAAGCACCAGCCATTTCAGAAAGAATCAGCACGCCAGTTTGATCCGTTTTACTGGCCACGAATTCCTTACAAACCAGATTCATTCCGTCACGAAGAGGTGTCACCAAGGCAATGTCTGACATGCTATAAAAAGCACTCAACTCCTCAAAGGGAAAGCTTCTATAGAAATAATGAACAGGAACCCAGTTTAATGTTGAGTAGTCTGAATTCATCCGACCTACTAATAAATCAATCTCCTCTTTCAACTCTTTATAAGACTGGACTTTGTCTCTGCTTGGCACCACGATCATAATCATGGACACCTTGCCATGAAGCTCTTTATGATCTTTGAGAAGCTGATTGAAGGCCTGAAGTCGCTGCGGAATCCCTTTCGAATAATCCAGACGGTCAATAGTGATAATCAGTTTTTGATCACTTACTTGTTGTCTAAATTCTTTGACAATATTTTGAGTTTTTCTGCTCTTCGCCTGCTTGGCAAACTTGTCGTAATCAATCCCCATTGGGAAGGAATCCACATTAATAATACGATTTTCAGCCTGCAAGTAGCCACTTTCATTAGAGAGCCCAGTGATTCGGTTGACAGCACTCAAAAAGTGTCTCATATCATCATAGGTATGAAAACCTATCAAATCTGCTCCACAAACTCCTTCTAGCAATTGCTTTCTCCATGGTATCATTCGCAAGATCTCATAAGATGGAAAAGGAATATGTTGAAAAAAGGCAATCGTTGCATTAGGCAGCACTTCTCTCAACATCTGAGGAAGTAATAGCAATTGGTAATCATGGACCCAGATGGTGTCATCGGGATCAGCTCTTTTCAGGATGGCATCACAAAATTTTTGATTTACACGCACATAAGCCTCCCAATGCTCGGGATTATAAATCATGAATTGCGTAAAGTAATGAAATGCCGGCCATAGACATTCATTACTAAAGCCCTCATAAAATTGCTCTACATCTTCTTTGGACAAGAAAACGGGAGCCATTTTTAATTCATGAAGCTCTAAAATAATTTCTGCTCTTTGCTCAGGATCATCAACTGTATTTCCTGGCCATCCAATCCAAATATTTTCTCCTGTTTTATAAATAGACCCTAAGCCTGTTGCTAAGCCTCCTGCAGAAGGCTTGAATTCGAAACGCCCGTTTCGATGACGCAAAGAAATAGGTAGTCGGTTGGATACGATAATGGTTTTTGCCATGGTGGTTATGATATAAAAAGGTAATTAGGGAAGGTTCCCTCAAAACGGCGATAAGCTTAAATATAGGCAAAACTAGGGGGAATCGGGAGGAAAAAAGCCTTAAATAATTAATTGATCACAGTCCCTTAACGCAAAAAGCCCCGGTTTTCCCCGAGGCTTTTCTACCATTTATACTAAATCAAATTACAGTCCGAAAGCTGCTTTGATTTTATCAACATAGTCGAGTTTTTCCCATGTAAACAACTCAACCTCAAGAGTAATCTCATCTCTATATGGAGATACAAAAGTTTTGGTAACCACCTCATTTGTTCTACCCATATGTCCATAAGCAGCTGCCTCTTCATAGATAGGATTTCTTAACTTCAATCTTTGCTCAATCGCATAAGGTCTCATATCGAAAAGCTCTTCGATTTTCTTCGCGATTTCCCCATCTGTCATCCCAACTTTAGAAGTACCATAGGTATTTACATAAATCCCCATTGGAGCTGCAACACCAATTGCATAAGACACCTGAACCAAAACCTCATCAGCTACTCCAGCAGCAACCAAGTTTTTGGCAATGTGGCGAGTTGCATAGGCTGCAGATCTATCTACTTTAGATGGATCTTTACCAGAGAATGCTCCACCACCGTGAGCTCCTTTTCCACCGTAGGTATCAACGATGATTTTTCTACCTGTCAAACCAGTGTCTCCGTGAGGACCACCGATCACAAATTTCCCGGTAGGGTTGATATGATATTTAATGTCTGAAGTGAATAGCTTTTGCAATTCAGGCTTCAACTTCGCCTTCACTCTTGGAATCAAAATCGAAATAATATCAGATTTGATTTTAGCAAGCATTGCTTCCTCCTCATCGAAATCATCATGCTGAGTAGAAACTACAATCGCTTCAATCCTCTGAGGAACATTATCATCAGAATACTCGATGGTAACCTGAGCCTTGGAATCAGGACGAAGGTAAGTGATCTCTTTGCACTCTCTTCTCAATTCAGCAAGCTCTTTCAATAGCATGTGAGATAGATCCAAAGCTAGAGGCATGTAGTTTTCAGTTTCGTTGGTCGCGTAACCAAACATCATTCCCTGATCACCGGCACCTTGCTCCTCGGGAGTAGTTCTATCAACACCTTGATTGATATCTGCAGACTGCTCATGAATAGCAGACAAAACACCACAAGAATGTCCTTCGAACATGTAATCTGACTTGGTATAACCAATTCTGTTGATCACATCACGAGCGATTTTTTGTACGTCCAAGTAAATCTCTGATTTCACTTCACCCGCCAATACTACTTGTCCAGTGGTTACCAATGTTTCACAGGCTACTTTAGAATTGGGATCAAATGCCAAAAAGTTATCAATCAATGCATCTGAAATTTGGTCAGCAATTTTGTCAGGATGACCCTCAGAAACTGACTCTGAGGTAAATAGATATGCCATAAACTTACGTTCTAATACGATTCTCTAAGAAAGCCCAAAAATAGCGGTTAAGGTTCAAATAAAAAACTTAACTAGTAACGTTACTGGCACACAATTGTTATTTTCGGAAGAACGGCTTTCTCATGAATTTCCTTATCAGAGTTATATTCAAAAAGCAAAGATTTAGTATTCTCAAATCCCAACCTATGAAATCAAGAATTTTCCTTTCTCTGATCATCCTTTTCTCATTTATCTTTTCATCACAGGCTACAGTTGAAAAAAATGAATATCCTGATTTGGTTAAATTATTTCATGAATGGCGATCATTTGAAAACCCACCACTTTTGGACGGGGCTCCTGATTATAGAAGAGAAACCTTTGAAAAGCGGCAGCCTAAATTCACGCAACTTCAGACTCAGCTTTTAGCTATAGATACCACCGGCTGGTCAATCAGTCAACAAGTAGATTGGCGTTTGGTTTGGGCTGAAATGAATGGCTATGATTTTAATTACCGAATTCTGAAACCGTGGGAAAGAGATCCTGCATTTTATAAAACACTCTGGACAGAAAGGAGCGATGTACCAGCGCATGAAGGCCCCACCCATCACGGTGTCATTGACCTGTGGAAATATGAATTTCCTCTAGATAAGACAGATAGGGAAAAGCTTCTTGAAGGATTAAAATCTATTCCGGCATTTAATGATCAAGCAAAAATCAATCTCATTGGTAATGCCAAAGAGCTCTGGGCTGCAGGAATTCCAAGCATTCAAGTTCAAGCGGACGAATTACTAAAAATCCTTGAATTGCCAGGTGTATCAAATGATTCGGAATTAGTTTTAGCTATAAAAGAGGCAAGCTCTTCCACAGAAGAATTGGTCAAATGGCTCAATGAAATAGCGCCAACTAAAACTGGCCCATCCGGAATCGGTAAAGAAAATTATACCTGGTACCTTCAGAATGTTCATTTGATTCCTTTGACTTGGGAAGATGAAGTAATGATTTTGAAAAGAGAGTTGGCAAGAGCTTGGTCTTCTCTCAAATTGGAAGAACATAAAAATCAAGGTTTGCCTGAGTTGAAAGACGCTAGCTCTCCAGAAGAATTTGACTTGATGGCAGAGAAATCAATTCGGAGTCTTTTGGATTTCTTGGATCAAAAGCAAATTGTAACCGTCAAGGATTACTTCGAACCAGCGATGCGGGAACATATGGGTTCTTTTATCCCAAAAGAAAAAAGAAACTTCTTTTCCATCGGCATGCACTATGATCCACGCCCTTTGTATTCCCATTTCTACCATTGGTTTGAGCTGGCCAGAATGGATCTGGAACCTCATGAAAGTGAGATCAGGAGAGAACCTCTTCTTTATAATATTTGGGATTCAAGAAATGAGGGAACCGCTACAGCAGTTGAGGAAATATTCATGCATGCAGGTCTGTATGAAGATTCCCCTCGCTCACGAGAAATTGTCTATATCATGATCGCTCAAAGAGCTGCCAGAGGATTGGGTTCCCTTTATGCCCAGGCCAATGAGATGACGATGGTCGAAGCTGGAGGCATTCATTCCAACTTTACACCAAGAGGCTGGATGAAAACGGAAAAAGAACTACTACTTTTTGAACAGCATCTATACATGAGACAGCCCGGGTATGGAAGCAGTTATATCACAGGAAAGTACTTATTGGAAGCCGCCCTAGCCGATTTTGCCAAAATGAAAGAGGAAAATGGAGAGGAATTTCAATTGAAGGACTTTTTTGATCAATTGAATAGTGTCGGAAGTATCCCTGTCTCTTTGAGCCATTGGCAAATGACAGGCATTGATCAGCAATGATTTTACCAAAAACATAAAAAATGGATTTGAATATCCCTTATTTTTTCCCAACCAGCCCTTCAGTCAACTCATTCATGGCTTTGACTTTATATTCGAAATCACCTTTTAGTGTATCTCTGTAAGCATGGAGGTTTTCCAACAAATCATCAATCTCCTCGGGCAACACCTCTTCTAATAGCTGTCTCAATCTTTTGGCCGTAGTAGGAGATTTTCCATTAGTGGAGATCGCTATTTTCAGGTTTCCCTTCGTCACAATTCCTCCTAAATAGAAATCACAAAGCTCTGGTGTATCCGCCACATTGACTAAAATAAACCTCTCTTTTGCATCATTTCGGATTTGCAGATTCACCTTTTTAACATCAGTGGCTGCAATGACAATATGCTTTCCTCCTAGATACTTTTCGTGGTATGCATCCTCGATCAAAGTCACTGAATCTTTCCCCGTAGCCAATTCCATAAAATCAGCATTGAACTCTTTGGCAACAACTGTCACCTGAGCCTCGGGGCTTGATTTGAGTAAAAAGCTCAATTTCTCTGTCCCAACATTGCCTCCACCAATTAGCAACACATTGAGTTCATGAACTTTTAGGAAAATTGGATATAAATGATTCATAGGATATTGCGAAGAGATTAAATCCAAACTATCAAAAAAACCTGAATCTATCATCCAGGTTTTCAGCTTTCTACTTCAATACTTTTATTTACGGCCTGTTTGCTTGAGCATCAACCAAAATTGCTTCACGATACACTTCTGCAAGTTTCAAGCTTTCTCTGACAACCTCTCCAACGATAATGATAGCAGGTGACTGAACCTGATTTTCTTGAGCTTTTGGCAAAATATCTCCAATCACACCAGCGGTGATCTTTTCATCTCTGGTCGTCCCATTTTGGATGATCGCAATTGGTAAATTGTCTTTTCCCGCATTTTTGTAGACCTCTACAATTTCAGGAAGCTTTTGAGTCCCCATCAAAATCACAACAGTTGCCGAAGACTGAGCAGACAAACGAACGTCATTTGACAATTTTCTAGCTGAGGTGGTGCCTGTGATCACCCAAAAGCTTTCAGAAACACCCCTTTTGGTAACTGGAATTCCCGCCATTGCCGGAACAGCAATAGAAGAAGTAATTCCTGGTACTACATGGGTAGAAACTCCGAAGCTCTCGATATAATCAATTTCCTCAGAACCTCTTCCAAAAACAAAGGGGTCTCCACCTTTTAGGCGCACTACATGTCCATGCTTTTTGGCCATGCTTACGCAAAGCTGATTCGTGTCTTCCTGTGGAAGGGAATGCTTCCCAACTCTTTTACCGACAAATACCTTCAAGGCAGTTTCCGGAGCATGCTTTAGCAATACCGGATCGATCAAAGCATCATATAAAACCACATCCGCGGTATTCAATGCCAAAATCGCCTTCAGCGTGATCAATTCAGGGTCTCCTGGACCTGCACCAACCAAAGTCACTTTAGGATGAATTATTTCCCTCATGCCTCTACCTCCTCTTCTCTGTAGTTTTTCAAAACTTGATATACCTCCAATGCTTGAACGGCATAAGCTTTTGCAAATTCTTCAGAAGGTTCATGATTTTTGATTTCGTAAACCTTATCTGCGAAAGATTGACCCAAATTCACCTTCCCGGTTTCAACAAACTTCTCATCAAACAGAGAGATGATATTGGCATAGCTATTTGTACTCACATCTTCACCTAAAAGCAATGCTTTCGCGGCATTGATCAAACCTGCATAATGATGATAAATACTATCTGACCAGCGCCCACTGTCTAGTGCTTCCTGACCTAGATCCAATTTTTCTTTTGCTTCCAGAAGCAAAGTAGCCACTAAATCGATCACAACTCCAGCACATTCACCAACACCCACTGCCACTTCGTAATTCTCCTCTCTTCCCCAGTCGATTCTATCAGCTTCTGTTACTTTTGCAGGATCCGCCAATTCTTTGATCAATTCATAGAAATAGATCTGTCCTTTTTCATCGTAATAACTCAAGAAGTCCAAATCACCAGAATTTGCTTCAAAATCATTCAATAGAATCCGCAATGCATCTGGACCTCTGCGGCTAGGAATCTTAGTCACTTTATCAGCAAATCTTCCATTGCCATCACCTTGATTTCCGCCTCCCAAAAGAACCTGAAGTGCTGGAATCACTGTTTTCCCTACTCTCATGGACATCCCCTGGAAACCGATATGAGCCATATTGTGTTGACCACAGGCATTCATACAGCCAGAGATTTTAATGACCAAATCTTTGTTTTTCAAATACTGCGGATATTCATCCAAAATCACTTTTTCCAATTCCACAGCAATACCTGTTGAACTGGCAATTCCCAAATTACAGGTATCCGTTCCAGGGCAGGCTGTGATATCTCCCAGCGAATCATAACCTCTTTCAGCCAAGCCGATTTTTTTCAATTCCTGATAGAAATAAGGAACCAAATCCTCTCTCACATCGCGAATCAAGAAATTCTGTCTCAAAGTGAATCTCACTTCATCATTGGCATATTTCTGCACTAAATCTGCTAATGCTCTCGCCTGAGAAATATAGAAATCTCCCAAAGGAACACGAACTCCTACAGCTACATATCCTGCCTGCTTTTGAGGCAATACATTGGTTTGCTTCCAAAGCTCAAAATCCAATCCCAACTCAGCATCCAATTCGGGTTTTTCAGGATTTGGAAGCTTTTGATCAGCTTCAGAATTTTCAAAATCCAAAGGATAAGAATGGAAAGGAAGTGCTTTTCTTTCTTGCTCTACCAATTCCAAAAAGGCCTCAAGTCCCAAATCTTTTACCAAGAATTTCATTCTGGCCTTATTCCTTCTGGCTCTTTCACCATGACGGTCAAAAATCCTTAGAACCACTTCAATCAATGGAATCAACTGATCAGTTTCCAAGAATTCAGCAATCACATCTCCATGTCTAGGCTGAGAACCTAATCCACCCCCCAACAACACTTTGAAACCACGAACTTCTTTCCCATCAATCGTTTTTACTTTCGGAATAAAGCCCAAATCATGCATGTATGCGAGTCCGGTATCTTCGTCAGATGAAGAGAAGGACATCTTGAACTTTCTACCCATTTCTTGACAGATAGGGTTTCTCAAAAAGTATTTGAAAGTAGCATCCGCGTAAGGTGTCACATCAAAAGGCTCATTTGGATCAATGCCCGCAGTTTCGGAAGCAGTCACATTTCTCACAGTGTTACCGCAAGCCTCACGTAGAGTCACATCATCCTTCTCCAATTCAGCCCACAACTCTGGAGTTCTGTCCAAGCTTACATAGTGAATCTGGATATCCTGTCTGGTGGTGATATGAAGTCTTCCAGTTGAATACTCTTCCGAAACTTTACAGATTCTTCTCAACTGATCTCCAGTCACCCGGCCATAAGGTAGTTTGATTCGGATCATCTGAACTCCAGGCTGTCTTTGACCATATACTCCTCGGGCTAGACGAAGACTTCTGAATTTTTCCTCATCAATTTTTCCCTCTTTGAATAGGGCGATTTTACGCTCCAATTCGAGAATATCCCGTTCTACTATCGGGTTTTCTATTTCAGTTCGAAAGCTTTGCATGGCGTAATAGTTTGATTTCCCTATCGGGAAAATAGGTTTTAGGTTGTTAGAAAAGTCCCGCAAAAGCGGGACAGGTTGTTAGGGTTAAATAGGTACTTTGGGTCCGCATTTCATCAGAAATGCACATTAATCGATAAAACCGACACTTATGGTATCAAAGCTCCCTTCATCGATCAGGATAAAGGAACCATTAGATTTATTGCTTTTATAAGAATCTACATGGATGGGCTTGCTCAATCTAAATTGAACCCTTCCGATATCATTTAGTTTCAATTGTTCCGTCTGTTCAGTTCCGGAAAAATCAGCATGGATTTTTTCTTCTATTCGGTCCACTTTCGCCAAAACACGGTTGACACCATGCTGTAGGATGTACTTTTGACCAACTTTCAGAGCTTTGGAATTAACTTGGCAAAGAGTCGCGGTCAAAGATTTATCACTTTTAGGTTCCTCTCCGACTTTGACAATCATATCCCCTCTGCTACAATCCACCTCATCTTCCAGCGTGATTGTAATTGACGAGCCCGGAGCGGCTTCTTCAAGCTCTTGATCAAAAAAATGGATGCCTTTGATCGTTGACTCATTTCCTGATGGAAGCAATGCTACTTTATCTCCCACTTTCAGGGAATTGCCATATAGCTTTCCTGAAAACCCTCTAAAGTCATGATAAGCCTCGGTCTTAGGGCGAACTACATATTGGACGGGGAATCTGGCAACAGAGCTTTCCTGCAAGTCATTGGGTTCTAAAACCTCCAAATGATCCAACAAGGTATTGCCCACATACCAAGGCATATGTTCAGATTCGCGGGTTACGTTTTCACCTTTCAAAGCAGATACAGGAATGAAAGTAATCTGATCTTCACCGAAGTCGCTTTTTACTACTAATTCATCAAAATCAGCCTTGATTTTCGAAAAGACTTCTTCTGAATAGTCGACCAAGTCCATTTTGTTGACAGCCACCACCACATGACTCATACGAAGCAGGTTGGAGATAAAAAAATGACGGTAAGTCTGCTCAATCACACCTTTTCTAGCATCGATCAAAATAATTGCTACTTGAGAAGTGGAAGCTCCTGTAACCATGTTTCGGGTATATTCCACATGACCCGGAGTGTCAGCTACAATGAAATTGGTTTTGGAGGTATTGAAGTAGATATGAGCCACATCAATGGTGATCCCTTGCTCCCTCTCTGCAACCAATCCATCGGTAGCCAAAGAGAAATCAAGGTAATCATACCCCCTTTGCTTCGAGTTTTTCTCGATAGCCTCGATTTTATCTGTTGTCAAAGAATGGGTATCATAAAGCAATCGCCCGATCAGCGTACTTTTTCCATCATCCACTGATCCAGCAGTAGCGATTTTGATGAGTTTTCTTCCTTGTATATCCATTTTGTATCATTTTGAAATACAGTTGAAACACTTGGAAATAAGCCTCACTGCGTTCGGCGAAATACTAAAAACATCTGTTGAGTATTTCGTCCCGCTGGCGGGACCTATTTCAATGTTATTTCAATTGTTTTTGTATAGGAATTCTTTTGATATTCCTTTTGTCTCGATTTTTAAAAATACCCTACCTTTTTCCTTGTCTCCATCGCTGCTTCTGATCGCTTGTCATCGATTCTAGCTCCTCGCTCAGAAATGGTAGACTCTCTGATTTCAGCAACCACATCATCCAAAGAAAGAGCCTCAGATAATACAGCCGCCGTACAAGTCATATCTCCTACGGTCCGGAATCGAACCCACTTTTCAACCACCTCTTCATGCTCCTCACGGAAGACATGCTCATTGGCTGTCCAAATCAATCCATCTCTAAAAAAGACATCTCTTTTATGTGCGAAATAGATACTTGGTATCTCAATATTTTCAGTTCTGATATACTCCCATACATCCAGTTCAGTCCAGTTGGAAATTGGGAAAACTCGTACGTTTTGACCCAAATGGATCTTCCCGTTAAGCATATCAAAAAGCTCTGGTCTCTGGTTTTTCTCATCCCATTGCCCAAAATCATCTCTTACAGAAAAAACACGCTCTTTAGCTCTAGCCTTCTCTTCGTCTCTTCTAGCACCACCAATACATGCGTCAAACTTGAACTCTTCAATCGCATCCAATAGCGTGGTAGTCTGGAGAGAATTTCTGCTTGCATAACGACCTCTTTCTTCACGAACTTTTCCCTGATCGATTGCATCCTGAACGTTTCTAACGATCAATTCCAATCCCAACTCTTCCACCAATTTATCTCTGAATTCAATGGTTTCAGGGAAATTGTGACCAGTATCCACATGCAATAATGGGAATGGGATTTTGGCAGGGAAAAAGGCTTTTTGAGCCAATCTCACCAAAGTAATGGAGTCCTTTCCACCTGAAAAAAGCAAAACTGGACGCTCAAACTGCGCAGCCACTTCCCGAAGGATGTGGATCGATTCTGCTTCTTTGGGGTTTGGTATAAATAGGTTTGACATTAGTATATACAATTTTTGATTTACGATTTCCGCTTTCTTCGATATTCGAAATTCAGCGTTCATCATTCACTATTCCTTATTTTTTGGTAGACTAAACACCCTAATGGTAATTTTCATTTTCGAATTACGAATGCTGACTACCGAAGTCTTCTGCCTTGTATCTAATATTTTGGATCTTATTTTGCGTGCAAGCCGCACTCTTTTTTGGAATCTTCCCACCACCATCTGCCGGCTCTTGCATCCTCTCCTGGAAGAATCGCTCTCGTACAAGGCGCACAACCGATACTAATAAAACCTTTGTCATGAAGCGGGTTATAAGGAATTCCCTTTTCCTCGATGTAGGCGATCATTTGATCGTAGCTCCAATCCAAAAGAGGGTTATACTTGAAGATCTGATTGCCTTCATCCCACTCGATTCGCTTCATGCCACTTCTATTGGCACTTTGCTCCGCTCTAAGACCCGTTACCCAAACCTCATTGCCAGCCAAAGCACGCTTTAAAGGCTCCACTTTTCTGACGTAGCAACATGATTTTCTATTTTCTACAGAATTGTAAAATCCATTGATCCCCTGTTCAGCAACTAGGCCTTCAACAGACTCTCTCTCTGGATAATAAACTTGAATTCGGGTATTATACTTGCTTTCGGTACGTGCCAAAAGCTCTAAAGTCTCAGGAAATAATCTCCCTGTGTCCAAAGAGAATATTTTAACGGGTATTTGATTTTGGGCGATCAATTGGGTAATCACCTGATCTTCTTGTCCCAATGAAGTTGAAAAGACAACTTTCCCTGGAAACAAATCAGCAATCAAAGCTAACCCTTCCTGAGCACTCAACTGGTCTAATTGTGATTCTAGCTCAAGCATATTTTTCTTCTGTTTCATTTGCTTCTGCTTTTGGAGAAATTTCCCAAACTCTCTCGTGTAGGTAATACAAAATGATTTTAGAGAACACCTCTACAGAACCGATTGAAAGTGCCATTACAAATTCCCCAGTTACGAAATAGGAAATAATGATGGTATCAATTGTCCCGACAATTCTCCAAGAAATGGACTTGAGGAGGCTTTTGGCATTGCTGTCTTTTCCAGACTTGCTTGCAAAGAGTTTCTTAAGTGGCTGGTCTAAAATCATACAGGTTTCAACGAGAGTAAAGCACAAAAGTATATAAACCCTATTTATTTTATAGGGTTTATTGGTAAAAAATTTTGTTAAGTTTTCAAAATATCTTCTAACGTCTTGTTTTCCAGTATTTTAAGAGTCTCGTCTCTTACCTGAATCATCACCTTATTGATCCCACAAGTCACCTCGTCTTTACACTCATCGCAAGGTTCGTAGTAGTTTAAGCTCACGCAAGGGAGTAATGCAATAGGGCCATCCAATAGTCGAATAACTTTCGAAAGCGGAATATCTTTGGGTTCTTTAATCAGGTAGTAACCACCACCTTTTCCTTTTTTACTTCCCAAGATTCCCGCCTTTTTCAGTTCCAGCAGAATGTTTTCTAAAAATTTATGGGAAATCCCATGTTCTTCGGCGATATCCTGTATCAAAACAGTCTTTTCTTCACGGTGCTTGCCCAGGTATGTCAGGGCATGTAGGGCATATTTGGTCTTTTTGGAAAGCATTACCAAAAATAATCTTTTTTGGCATATACCCTAGTACGGTAGTGGGGAATTAGAATAAATCTAATTAAAGTCAAAAAACCTCCGATCCCAAAAAGGAACCGGAGGTTTTCAAATATTTATTCCCTTGAAGGGTTGGTTAATAGATTAAAGCATCTCAACGCTTCTTTTTACAAATGCAGTTAGGTCTTTACCAGTCAAAAGGCCTTGAGAAAGCTTCGCCAAGTCAAAGGCTTGCTTCGCCAATTGGATCTGAGCTTCTTCTCCATCCGCTTTCAAAATCTTATCAACAACTGGGTGGTTACCATTGATAGCTACTTTATAGTTATCAGGCATCTGTCCGTAGAAACTCATCGGACCTCCACCAGTCTGTGCCATGTCTTTCATTCGACGCATCCACTCTTCCATCGTGATGGTCACTGGAAGTTCTTCAGGACTTAGACCTTCTACTTCTACAGTATAGGTTTGGTTTCCGATTGCCTTATCAAACAATTCCTTCACTTGCTTGCTCTGATCTTCAGTCAGCAAGTTGGCATAGGAATCTTCCTTCTGGATCAATTTCTCAACCACATCTGCATCCACACGCTTCATCTGGACTTTTTCCATCTTGGTCTCTATGTTCTGGATAAAGTGGCTATCAATCGGAGAATCCATCACCAACACATCATAATCCTTTTTATTGGCAGATGCGATAAAGCTATCCTGCTTTTCTACATCCGTTGCATACAAGAAAATAGTGGTGTCATTCTTATCCGTCTGAATCGCCTTTACTTTCTCCTTGTATTCATCCATGGTGAAGAATTCCCCTTTGGTGTTTTCCAAAAGTGTGAAGTCTTTTCCTTTTTCGTAGAACTTGTCTTCGGAAATCATTCCGTATTTCACGAACAAGCCGATATCGCTCCACTTCTCTTCATATGCTTTTCTGTCCTTTTTGAACAATTCAGCTAATTTATCAGCAACTTTCTTGGTAATGTAGTTATTGATCTTTTTCACATTGCCATCAGCCTGCAAGAAGCTTCGGGACACGTTCAAAGGAATATCCGGAGAGTCAATCACCCCGTGAAGCAACATCAAGAATTCAGGAACGATATCCTTCACCTCATCCGTGATGAATACCTGACGGCTGAATAGTTTGATTTTATTGCGTTGCAATTCGAAGTCATTCTTGACTTTCGGGAAGTACAATACTCCTGTCAGGTTGAATGGATAATCCACATTCAAATGAATCCAGAAAAGCGGATCCTCAGACATCGGATATAGCTCCTTGTAGAAAGCCAAGTAGTCCTCATCCTTTAAATCACTTGGTGACTTGGTCCAGATTGGAGAAGTCGTGTTGATGATATTATCAACTTCTACAGACTTGTATTTCTTCTCGCCTTTGTCATCCACTCCATCTTCAACGGATTCGGTTTTGGTTCCAAACTTGATCGGAACTGGCAAGAATTTGCAGTATTTGTCCAAGATTCCCTGAAGCTTCCACTTGTCCAAGAATTCTTCAGAATCCTCATTGACATGCAATATGATATCAGTTCCTCTTTCTTTTCTTTTGCCTTTTTTGATCTCGAACTCAGTACTTCCATCACAAGTCCAAATCGCAGGCTCAGCACCTTCCTGGTAAGAAAGTGTGTGAATTTCCACTGTTTTGGCAACCATAAAAGCAGAATAGAAACCCAAACCAAACTTACCGATGATCTCATTGGCATCTTTGGCATCTTTGAATTTCTCCACAAACTCAGTTGCACCGGAGAAAGCAATCTGATTGATATACTTTTTGATCTCCTCAGCTGTCATCCCCAGACCTTTGTCAGAAATGGTGATGGTCTTCTTTTTCTCATCAAAGGAAACCTCAACTGTGATGTCTCCTAGCTCCCCTTTGTACTGACCGAGCGTCGCGAGTCTTTTGATTTTCTGCGTCGCATCCACTGCGTTGGATACTAGCTCACGAAGAAAAATCTCATGGTCAGAGTACAAGAATTTTTTAATGATCGGGAAAATGTTCTCGGTATGGATCGAGATGGTACCTTTTTCCTGCATGGGTATAAATCAGTTTAGTTAATACAATAATTGACAAAGGGGAATTATCAATGCCTGTTCCAAACCGAAAAAAATGACAAGTTGGCAGACCACTTGTATGACCAGCCTTTTAAAGACAAGACAGAACTATTTATAATATTTTGCATTTTATTTAGAATCGTTGAATTTTTCAGCTAAATTATTCAGCATAAGCAACTCGCTTTCAATCACTTTACCTTGATAACCAAACAGATCGAGATTATGAGAGATTGTATTTTTTAAATCATCTTTTTCTGAAAATGAATCAAAAAGAAAACGTATTCAAGCTATTCCCAAACATGGGCTTTTGGCTCATGCTTTTCATTCCATTGATCTTTGCTGGCTTTTATGTGACCTATTTCAGTCGCCTATCCCTTGAGTTGCCCAGCATCATGCATATCCACTTTGGGTTGATGAGCTGTTGGGTGGTGATGCTGATAATTCAGCCACTTTTGATTCGATATCGAAAGCTTGCCCTGCATCAATCGATCGGAAAGGCGAGCTATATCGTAGTTCCTCTCGTCATTATAAGCTCCTGGCTGATGATGCGACATTCTTATGGAGTTCAGTTTACTGCCCTAATTGGAGATATTGAAGCTGGTCTAACCGAATTGACACTTGACCAGGGAAAGTCCCAAATCGCAGCATTCATTTCCATTGCTTTCGTCTACCTGATATGGCTAGCTTGCTTTTATTCATTGGCGGTTGGCTATCGAAAAAACAAGTCTTTTCATGCAAGATTTATGATCGCCGCATCCTTGACCTTGATAGGCCCAACTGTGGATCGCATTCTTTTTTTCCTTTTTGGAATCTCAACAATTGTAGCCGATTTGCCAGTTGAGGTAGTAGGGTTTCTTTTTATCGACCTTCTCCTTTTGATCTTGATGATCAAAGACATCAAAAACAACAAATCAGCGATTCCATTTGGAGTCTCACTTGCCATTTACCTCTTTCTTCAAGTTTTTCACCTCTATTTTACTAAAAATGAAGCCTGGGGAAATTTCGTTTATCTCCTCTTAAATTAAACCCAATTCCCATATATGAAAAAGCACCTTATCCTGATTCTTTGCATTATAAATTTTGGATTATTGAAAGCCCAAGAGGTGCCAGAAATTCAAAAAAGAACTGTCACATTTTTAGAGACTTTAGATGAAAATCAGACAAATCAGGTTTTAATCTCTTTAAATGATAGCACCAGAACAAAATGGACCAATTTACCAATTGGCCTGGCGCCTAGATCCGGTCTTCAATACGCAGATTTCTCTGAAAAAAGCAAAATCGCTTTTCACAAGATATTGAGTGAGCTTTTAAGTTCTCAAGGCTACCTCAAGACATTTGCTATCATGCAGGTTGACGATATTCTTCATGAGCTATTTGAAATCAAATATAATCGTGGCGAAATGGATGACAACACCATCAAGATGATCCGAGGACTTAACTGGGATTATGGTAATTATTTCCTTGCAATTGCAGGTGATCCCAAAACTGACGAGCAGTGGGGCTTAAAATTCGAAGGCCATCACCTTTCTCTCAATTTGACAGTATCGGGTCAAGAATTCTCCATGACTCCACTTTTCTTGGGTTCAGATCCAGCAGTAGTTGAAGAAACTCAATACGCAGAATTAAGACCTTTGAGCAAAGAGGAGGATTATGGATTTTGGTTTGTCAATTCTCTAGATGATGCTCAAAAAGCAAAGGCCACGTTGGATGAAAAAGTACGCGGAGATATCATCACCAGTCCTGATCGACCTCAATGGCTGGAGACTTTCCAGGGAATCAAAGGCTCTGAGCTTTCAGAAAATCAAAGACAAATCCTACATTATTTGATTGAAGAATATGTAGCAAACCTGGATCATAAAAAAGCTGAGGAGTACTTGGCAAAACTCCACGCAACCGGAATGGATGAGGTCTACTTTGCATGGATTGGCAGCTACGAACCCATGAAAGCCCATTACTACATTATTCACAGTCCAGATTTCTTGATCGAATATGATAATGTCGGTTTCTTGGATAATGCGAATCATATCCATTCTATCTTCAGAGAAAAAGGAAATGATTTTGGAGAGGATGTGTTGAAAAACCATAGAATGGCTCACCATCATTAAATGAAAAAATGCCAGATTCAGGATATTCCAAAACACCCCTTTTTAAGAAATTGGGAATCAAATCAGGGGATAAAATTCTCTGTTTGTATTCTCCAAAAGACTACAGGGCATTTTTCGAGTATCTACCTGATAATTTGGAGCTTATTTCAGAGGGTCATTTAATAGAAGGGCTAGATTTCATTCATCTTTTTGTCAAAAGCCAACAAGAACTGAAAGATGGCTGGAGCAAAGCTGTCAAATTCTTGAAAAAAGATGGAATTCTTTGGGTAAGTTGGCCTAAGCAAAGCTCTTCTATCTCTACAGAAGTTGGCAAATACGACATTATGCAATATGGCCTAGATCAAGGTCTGGTGGATGTAAAAGTTGCAGCAATCGACGAGGATTGGAGCGGATTGAAATTTATGTATCGAAAAAAAGACCGATGAAACAGCTTATAACATGCTTACTTTTCACCATTTTTTCTATTCAAGGAATGGCTCAAGAAAGACCTCAAATCGAAATCCAAACCAACTATGGAACAATGGTATTGGAACTATACAATGAAACGCCCCAGCATAGAGACAATTTCCTCAAACTAATTGAAGACAAGGTTTATGACAGCTTGATTTTTCACAGAGTGATTGAGGACTTTATGATTCAGGCTGGAGATACGGAAAGCAAGAATGCTAAACCAGGAGAATCAGTGGGTGAGCATGATTTACCTTACCAGATCCCAGCAGAAATCAGTCCCACTATTTTCCACAAAAAAGGCTCCCTCGGTGCAGCAAGGACCAATAATCCAGAAAGAGCATCAAGCAGCACTCAGTTTTACATTGTTCAGGGCAAGATTCAAAATGACAGTCTATTGACGCACAACCAAAACAGGATCAATACCTATTTGCAAAGACATTTCGCTATCAATGATGCTACGATCAAACCGCTTTATGACTCTCTAGAAAATGCCAGAGAAGCCAAAGACAGTATTCTGGTCAAAACTCTTTCTGATAAGTTAGAAAGCCAGGTAAAGTCCTTTGAGAGTTTTGAAAAATACGAGATCCCAGCCGCCCATAGAGAAGTCTATGAAACCATCGGTGGAACTCCACATTTGGATCAAAGTTATACTGTTTTCGGCCAGGTGATTTCAGGTTTGGAAGTCGTCGATGCTATTGCGGCTGTAGAAACCAATGAAAAGGACAGACCTGAAACCGATGTGATTATTCTAAAAATGAGAATCGTGCCTCCACCTATACCATAACTTTTATGAAAGCATTTGCTATCTTTTTTTACCTTTCCTCTGTTCCTTTCAAAAAGGGAGAGAGTGGATTTTTTGCCTTTCTTTTGCTTCAGCTTTTTGTGTTCCAAGCTCAAGGCCAAGACAAAGTTTTTATTGACAGTATTTCAGATCAAGCTCATTTCAAATACTCTGATTACGATTATCCGGAAGCCATCCGTCTTGCTCAAGAGGCGCTTTCATTAAGCCAATCCGAAGATTATCCAGAGGGAATTTTGAGGTCTCAGCTTTACCTTTTGATGGCTAGTCAAGAATCTAGCAAAGAGACTTATGACCCAAAACCTGTAGAAAGTCTCATTCCTGAATTGGAAGAAAAAGGTCTTTGGCTAGAGCAAGCTCGCGCACTTTCATTTCTTGCAAATACCTATGCTTTTTTTGGAGATGTTGAAAAATCAATTCAAAATCATTTAAAGGCACTTTCGATTTATGAGGAACATGAGATGATCACCGGTATGGCCAGTGTATATAATTCATTGGGGCTCATCTATTATGATCAGCATGATTTCGACGAGGCATTTTATTACATCAGAAAATCTCTAGCCATGGAAGAAGGCGTGGGAGATCTTAAAAGGGTGCATACCTCCTTGAATAATCTCGCTATCATTTTTGAATATACCGGACCGATTGACTCTGCTATTTTTTATCATAAGCAGGCATTAGGCATCGCTTACCAAACCAAAAACCCTTATTCGATTGGACTTTCACTGAGTAATCTTGGAAACAATTATGCCAACGATGGGCAATTGGATTTAGCAGAAAGCACACTATTAGAAGCTTTGAAAATAAGGGATTCCTTAGGCTATTCTCGCGGCTTAGCTTATACCCACAACCGACTTGCTAATCTTTATTTAGAGAAAAACGAATATCAGAAATCTCAATTTCACGCTCAAAAGTCACTCGAAAATGCTGAGCAAGCATCCGAGCTGAAAGTCATTCGGATGGCCTATGAGCGGATGATGGAGCTTGCCGAAAAAACAGGAAATACCGCGCAAGAATTGAAATATCTAAAACTTGCTACAGCACTGAAGGACAGTTTGCTCAATGATTCCAACACCAAGGAAATCACGCAAATGATGGCCAATTATGATTTTGAGAAAAGGCAAATGCTCGATAGCATCCAAAACGCTCAAGTCATGCGGGAGCAAAGTCTTCTCTATGAGGAAAGACTAAAAGTGGAACGTAACCGCCAAATTATTTTCCTCATTTCTGGTATTCTTCTGTTAGTTCTTGCCGTCAGCTGGTGGCGTAGATACATTTTTATCAGAAAATCTAACTTTGCGATAGCTGCTGAAAAAGAACGTTCAGATGATTTACTGCTGAATATTTTACCTAAAAATGTCGCTCAGGAATTAAAGGAAAAAGGATATTCTGATGCCAGGGACTTTGAAAAAGTTACAGTCATCTTCACGGATTTTGCCGACTTCACCAAAAAGGCCCAACACTTATCAGCCAAAGAACTGGTAAATGAATTAAATACTTGCTTCAAGGAATTCGATAAAATCGTTGAATCCAAAGGTCTGGAGAAGATCAAAACCATTGGAGACGCTTATATGGTTGCAGCGGGACTTGATTCTAAGTCAGATGCACATTCAGCTATCGAAGCCGCCCTTGAAATGAAGGAATTCATCCTAGAAAGAAATCAAAACCCTTCCATCCCTGCCAAAGCAAAATTTGATATGCGAGTAGGTATCAATTCAGGTTCGGTAGTAGCTGGGATTGTAGGTATCAAAAAATTCCAATATGATATCTGGGGAGACACAGTCAATACAGCTCAAAGAATGGAGTCGAATTGCGAGCTCAATCGAATCAATATATCTGAGAACACCTACGAACTCGTAAAAAATGACCCCCGATTTGAATTTGAATACCGGGGAGAAATTGAAGTCAAGGGAAAAGGATTGATGAAGATGTGGTTTATTATGCATTCAAAAACATCCTAATTTCTTATCTTTTCAAGGAAATCCATTCAGCTTGGGCTTTTGAAATCGGCAAGTAGTTTTTGAAAAACATTTTCATTCATCCTCAACAAAGTATCATTGAATAGAACTGGCTATTTTAGATTTTTCACCGTCTTGACGCTTTTCTGGAGCCTTTTTTCCTGTCAGGAGAATTCGAAACAGCCAGAAGCCGAACTTCGCCCAAACATCCTTTTAATAGTAGCGGATGATTTAGGCTATGCTGATTTAGGAAGCTATGGAGGAGACATTGAAACTCCCTATCTCGACCAGTTAGCAAAAGAAGGAATTCGATTTAGCCGGTTTCATACGGCTCCTTATTGTGCTGTCAGTCGGGCTATGATGCTTTCCGGGAATTTCAACCATGTGGCTGGCATGGGTTCTCAAGATTTGGTTACTGATGTTGCTGGTTATGAAGGAATGTTGAGTGAAAGAATTGTCCCCGTTCCTGAACTGCTACAGAGCATAGGATATCATACCTATATCACTGGAAAATGGCACTTGGGCCTGACACCTGAAGCTAATCCCGCTCTAAAAGGGTTTGAGAAATCCTTCGTCACTTTGGAAGGAGGTGCCAATCATTTTAGCAATCGCCTGTTATTTCCAGATAGCCCAGAATTGACTTATGGACATAAATCTCTCTATTCGGAAAACGGTGAAAAAACGGATTGGCCTGAAGGCAAGTATTCTACAGATTTCTACACTGACAAGCTCATCTCTTATATAGATTCCAATCAGGAAGATGGAAAACCATTTTTTGCTTTTGCAGCTTACACCTCTCCCCATTGGCCTCTCCAAGTGCCTGAAAAATATTGGAAAAAATATGAAGGCCGATTCGATGCAGGCTATGAAAAGCTTCGGGAAAGACGTCTCGAAAGCTTGAAAAAAGCTGGCATGATTCCTCCAAATGCAAAATTGCCAGAACCCCACCCTTCGATCAAACCTTGGGAAAGTCTATCTGCAGAAGAAAAAGCAAAAGAAACCCGAAAAATGGAAATCTATGCTGGCATGGTGGATAACCTAGATGAAAACATCGGCAGACTGATTTCTCATCTGAAAAACAAGGGGGTCTACGAAAACACCTTAATCGTTTTTCTTGCTGATAATGGCGCCGCGGCAGAAGACTTTTATTATCATGAGGCTTTTGGGCCCTATATTCAAGAACATTACTCGGATGCACTTGAAGAAATGGGGACAGAAACAAGCTTTATTTCTTATGGACCACAATGGGCTGAGGCAGGCACCGCACCTTTTCGATATTTCAAATCCTATACAACAGAAGGAGGAATGAATGCCCCAATGATCATTTCGGGACCTGGAGTAAAATACAAGGGATCAATCTCCAATGCCTTTGTCACGATCATGGATTTGGCGCCGACTCTTTATCAAGATGCCAAAGTCGAATACCCAAAAACTTGGAACGGAAAAAACATTACGCCATTGGCTGGAAGCTCTTTGTACCCAATCCTTTCAGGTAATGAAGATCGAATTCATGATTCGACTTATGTTTTTGGATTGGAACATCGGGAAAGAGGCATGCTTCGAAAAGGAAATTGGAAAATCGTCAATCTTGAAAAGCCTTTTAAAAAGGAAAACTTCCAGTTATTCAATATTTCAAATGATTTAGGAGAACAGGAAGACTTAAAAGACTCATTACCTATTAAATTCCAAGAAATGATCCAGGAATGGGATCGATTTTCAGAAAAAGTCGGTATAGTCATTCCAACCCCTAAACCATCAAACCACTAAGAATTTCAACTTATTATGATATTCAAAAAGCAAGTTTTAGTAAGCATACTTTTAGGTGTCGCTGCCTTACTTTCTCCTTTTTCTCAAACATTTTCTCAAACCTATGGCAAAAATGGAATGATCGTTTCGGATCATTATTTGGCATCTGAAGCAGGAATAGAGATTCTAAAAAAAGGTGGAAATGCCATTGACGCAGCAGTAGCAACTGCCTTTGCATTGGCTGTCACCCATCCTGAAGCAGGAAATATCGGAGGAGGAGGGTTTATTGTTTTCATGAAATCCGATGGAGATGTGACCACATTTGATTTTCGGGAAAAAGCGCCTTTGGCAGCAAACCCGACCATGTTTTTGGATGAGGAGGGGAAAATCAAAGACAATTCCAATCACCGTGGATTGCTTTCAGTTGGAGTACCGGGCACTGTCGCCGGTCTTTATCAAGCACATCAAAAATACGGCAAGCTTACTTGGAAAGAGGTGGTAGATCCAGCAGTAAAATTGGCCAAGAAAGGCTTCCCAATGTCTTGGGGTTTGTATCGAGTTGCTTTGAGAATGTCGGACAGGGATGATTCGTGGGATATAATGAAAAACTATTTCCGAGGTGCAGATGGAGAAATTGTCGCTCCCGGTGAAATTTGGAAACAACCGGCTCTAGCTAAGACTTTGGAGGAAGTCAAAAAGCATGGCAGGGATGGATTTTATAAAGGAAAAGTCGCTGAGGAAATTGAAGCCTACATGAAAGCCAACGGAGGAATCATCACCCAAGAGGATTTAGCCAAATATGAGGCGGTAGAGAGAAAGCCGGTTACGACCAAATTCAAAGACTTTGAGATTTTCTCTATGCCTCCTCCGAGCTCTGGAGGAGTGGCACTGATCGAAATGATGAATCTATTGGAAGCGGCGGATATTTCATCCATAGAATTCAATTCTACTCCCTATGTCCATTTAGTTGCTGAGGCAATGAGAAGAGCCTTTGCTGACCGAGCTGAGTTTTTGGGAGACCCTGATTTTAACCCGGAAATGCCTGTTGACAAGCTGATTTCTAAAGATTTTGCGAAAGCAAGATTCCAAAATCTGGATATGAACCATGCTTCTCCAAGTGATCCCTCGAAATACGGACAACTTTATGGTGGTGATCATACAACCCATTTTTCAGTCACAGACAAAGACGGAAATGCTGTTTCTTTGACTTATACTTTGGAGAATTCCTACGGTGTAAAAATGGGTTCCTCCAAGCTTGGATTCATTTTCAACAATGAAATGGGGGATTTCAACCCAGTCCCAGGAGTCACTACGGAAACCGGTCAAATTGGCTCGGACCCGAATTTGGTCGCTCCTGAAAAGAGAATGCTTTCCAGCATGACGCCTACGATTGTCGCCAAAGATGGCAAGCCCTATTTGGTGATTGGAAGTCCGGGAGGAAGAACGATCATCAATACCGTCTTCCAGACTGTTCTCAATGTTTTGGTTTATGATATGCGAATAGACCGAGCAATTGAAGCGATGAAAATCCATCATCAGTGGCTTCCCAATCAGATTGTTTATGAACAAAATCTCCTTTCCCCAGACACAAAAGCTGCTCTGGAAAAAATGGGACATAAACTAAGACCAACCACAAATCTGGGAGTGTTGATGGGAATTACCTTTGATCCAGAGTTAGGCACTTGGGTTGGGGCTTCGGACTCTTCTAGTGAGGACGGCGCAGCAAAAGGTTATTAATTAAAGATTTTATCATTTAATCATAATTGAAAATCCGTGGGAAATGACAATCAATTAAAAAGGGAAATCGGCGTATGGGGCCTTTCCGCCAATATCGTCAACATCATTGTTGGAGCGGGAATATTTGTGCTCCCGGCGATCGTTGCGGAAATCATGGGAGCATCCTCCATTCTGGTTTATCTTTTCTGTGGCTTTTTGATCGCTTTGGTCATGCTTTGTTTTGCCGAGGCAGGCAGCCAAATTTCTAAGTCAGGAGGTGGTTATGCTTATGTAGAAACTGCTTTCGGGCCTTTTCCCGGCTTTTTGGCGGCAGTTTTCATGATCACTGGAAGTGCATTTTCGGATGCTGCAGTCTCCAATGCACTAGTTGAATTAATAGGTATTGCCTTTCCTGAATTTTACTCACCTGCCACCCGTTTGTTCTTGTTGTTTTTGATTTTTGGTGGTTTGGCATTTCTCAA
The DNA here is from genome assembly GCF_026652115.1 of Algoriphagus sp. PAP.12. Classification (GTDB taxonomy): domain Bacteria; phylum Bacteroidota; class Bacteroidia; order Cytophagales; family Cyclobacteriaceae; genus Algoriphagus. Next base: position 107,657 of record NZ_JAPPSQ010000001.1, read on the forward strand.
TGTGATTGGGGTAAAGCAAGGAATCGGATTGGTCAAAGTGAATACGGTTGCAAAACTTACACCTCTTGTATTATTGATCATTTTTAGCTGGAAGGATGTTACTTTCTCAAATCTATTCTGGAAGGAAATGCCCTCCTTTTCACAATTCGGTCAAGCTTGTTTGATTCTGTTTTTTGCCTTCCAAGGTGGTGATGCAGGATTGACTGTGGGTGCAGAAATCAAAAATCCTCAAAGGACAGTGCCCAAGGCGATTTTCATGGGAATTCTATTTGTTCTTTTACTTTATGTCATGATCCAAACTGCCGCTCAGGGAGTTTTGGGAGATCAATTGCCTGAAAACAAAGAGGCTCCTTTAGCAGCAGTTGCAAACATTGTCTTCGGACCTATTGGATATACAGTTTTATTAATTGGAGCAGGCATTTCCATGTTTGGAATGCTCAGCGGAGAAATATTAAATCTTCCTCGGGTACTCTTCGGATTGGCTAGTGACAGGGTTATTCCAATTGACATTTTGGCTTCGGTTCATAAGAAGTTCAAAACGCCTTACCTAGCTATTTTACTTTATGCTGGTATAGGTTTTACCCTAGCTGCTTTGGGAGGATTTCGCCAATTGGCAGTAATCGCCTCCGCGAGTATGCTTTTGGTATATTTCGGTGTTGCTCTTTCTGTTATCAAACTTCGCCAAAAGGGAAATTCAGAACCAGGAAATTTCAAAATCCCATTTGGCTACACTGTTCCTATTCTTTCAGCAGGAATCATCCTATTTTTCCTATCGAATTTGACAGTCTATGAAAAATCTGGAATTGCAATATTTTTCTTGACCCTTACCATTATATACTTCATTATCAAAACCATACAACGAAAAAGATTGAATAAATAAGTTCCTCCTAACCTTTAAATAAATGGAAGCTTTTAAGAAAATTTTCACCCTGATATTTCTGGTAACATCTAGTTTAGGAATTGCCTTGGCACAAGAGGATGATGTACAATTGATCAAAAAACAGAGAAAAGCCTCTAATCGGGCACTACGAGAATTTGATGAGGAGCTTAATAACACATTCCATACGGATGACATTTTAATCACGACAGGAGCTGGAACCCTTATTTCTGGAAAGGCACAATTGAGTGCATATATCCAAAAAAATGCATCAGGGCCTAAAATGTATTGGGTCAGGACTCCTGACGAAATCATCGTGAACCCCGAAACTAAACTAGCATGGGAAAAAGGGACTTGGAAAGGATTTATTGAAGGCTCCGAGGAGGCTGTTGTAGGAGGAAATTATGCGGCTCAATGGACCAAAAAATCTCGGAAATGGCTGATACAGTCCCAGTTGTTTGTCACTCTTCCTCCAATGTAATTCACTCCATTTCTTCCCATCGCTCTTTCATTTTATCCAAACTCTTCTCCAAAGACTTCACTGCTCGAATTGTTTGATTGGTAGGTTCTACATCTGCGGCCTGGATCAATGTGAGCATAAATAGAAATTTATTCTGAAGGCCAACCAATGTTTCCTCATCAGCATCCATTTCATAGATGCTTCCATACATGGTGTCCTGCATTCCCGCACTTCCATTTCCTCGAAGTTTCATTTGCGCCGCAGGGGGACTAGCCAATCCATCTATCACCTCCACAATTTCCTGAAGCTCCAAATAGCCATAATAACAATCCAAACTTAGGTCTGTTTGCATCTTCAATGCCTCTTGAGAAATGGAAACCCTAGGATCCATGACAATTTCTATTGGTTTTTCGGACACATCACCATCTACCGTTAATCGAACTTGGTATGTCCCCGGGGCGACAAATGGACCTACTGGACCACTTGGTGTATTTTTATAAACAGCTGCTATGGAGTAGCCCTGTCTTGCACCTTTAGGAGGTTCATATCGCAAGTCCCAAACATAGCGATGGTGTCCAGGTGACAGACCCAATTTTTGATCTGGCCTAATCCAATATGTCGGATGAGGAAGAGAGGTGGAGTCAATCTTAGGATGCTCATCGGCACTTGAAAAAGTTCGAATGATTTGACCTTGATTATCCAAAATTTCCAACTTTACATTTTGTGCATTTTCTCCCAAATGGTAATCCAAAATTGCCCCATCAGGTGGATTTTGCCCTGTTGGTTCCTCTGGTGGAAGTGGCGTATCTGAGAACATATTTCCTCTTACTCGAATTGCTTTGGAGGGAGAATATAAAAATGACTTCTCTTTAGTTGAATTGGCTAATTCCCTCAAAGGAGCAATATTATCCAAGATCCAAGCCGATCTTCCATGAGTTCCTATTACCAGATCATTTTCATGAATGACCAAATCTCTTATGGAAGTAGCTGGCATATTCTGTCTAAGTGATTGCCAAGTCCCCCCATTGTCTATAGAAAAGTAGACTTCCCGTTCGGTACCTGCGTAAAGCAGACCTTCTTTTTTAGGATCTTCCCGAACGACATTCACAGGACCGTTTGGATTCAATCCATCTGTGATCAAATCCCATGATTTCCCTCCGTCAGTGGTTCGAAAGACATAGGGAGTCATATCATCTTTCCGAATTGCATTGATCGCAATAAAAGCTGTATTTTCATCAAAATGACTGGCATCGATTTGAGATACCTTATCCCAAGAAGTCAAATTAAGGGGCGTCACATCTTTCCAATCTACTCCCCCATTTTTGGTGACATGAACTCTCCCATCATCAGTCCCAGCCCATATTATTTTTTCATTTAAAGGAGATGGCCCAATGGAGTAAATCACCCCTCGTCTAGCCATATTTTCCATTTCTTCTGTTTTGTAATGGCCAATACTTGAAGGTAAATCTGGCTTTTCATAGGTCAAGTCTGGACTGATAACTTCCCAACTTTTCCCTTCATTCATTGTTTTCCACAGGACATTTGTTCCAAAAAGCAGCATATCATCATTTGCTGGATGAAAAAGCAAAGGCATAGTCCTCACATATCTATAATCCCCTGAGCGCAAAGCTTCAGGTGCCACATTAGTCGCTTGACCAGTCCTTTTATCAAATCGCATCAAACGACCTCCATAAATGATATTTGAATCTTTCGGATCAGGAGCTACATAGGCATATTCATCCGCTCCCACTCCCATAAATTCCCTAAAGCTAATTTGACCACCATCGCCTCGGCTGGCGATTCCGATGGCTCCACTTTCTTGTTGACCTCCATACACCCAATAGGGAAAAGCATTGTCTGTCGCAACGTGATACAATTGGGAAGTCGGTTGATTATACCAAGAGCTCCAAGTGCGACCGGCGTTCACAGTGACTACTGCACCTTGGTCCGCTACAAAAAGCATGATATCCGGATTGATAGGATTGATCCAAATCCTATGGTAATCATCACCTCCTGGCGCACCTTTCAAAGATGACCATGTTTTGCCACCATCAGAAGAGGTATAAGAAGCCACATTCCCTACATAAAGTCGATTGGAATCTTTCGGATGAATTTTGATTTCTGCAAAATCTCCGCCTCTTCCCCAGAGTCTTCTATCCTGATGGATCAACTCCCAGCTTTCTCCTCCATCAATGCTTTTATAAATCCCTCCATTCTGACGAGCGTCTACAGTTGCAAACATGATTTTGGAGTTGCTATTGGAAATTCCAAAACCGATTCTCCCTAAACCTTGGGATGAATCTGGAAGTCCATTGGTGATTTTCCTCCAATTTTCTCCACCATCGGTACTTTTATAAAGCCCACTGTTTGGGCCTGAAAAAGCTGCATTTTCCCAAGGACCTTCTTGATGTTCCCACATATCGGCAAAAAGTATCTCTGGATTGTTTGGGTCAAATTCTACTTGGATTGCCCCTGTATTTTCATTGATATAAAGAACCTTTTCCCAGGAATCTCCTCCATCAATTGTTTTAAAAACTCCTCTTTCCTCATTGGCACCATATGGATGACCTAATCCCGCCACGAAAACAATATCTGGATTAGTAGGGTGCACGATCAATCTACCGACTTGTTGGATATCACCCAGTCCTTTATGTGCCCAGATTTTCCCGCCATCCACACTTTTGAAAATTCCATCTCCAACCCCCAAGTCTGGTCTATGAAGTCCTTCTGCACTCCCCACATAAATGATATCTGGATCACTCAATGCCACAGCAATATCTCCAACAGATCCCGTCGGGGCATCATCAAAAATCGGGAACCAAGTCCGCCCAAAATCATCTGTTTTCCAAACGCCTCCATTATTAACTCCTATAAAAAAAACGTTGGGTTGATCCGGTATTCCTACTCCTCCCACAGTTCTACTGGCCCTAAAAGGCCCTATCATCCTATAGTCCAATTCCTGATAGGAATATTTAGGAACTTGCCGCCCATAAATATTAGAAAACGAGAAGGTTAAAAGAATTACAAAAAATTGATGGATATTAGGATAAATAGTCATTTTTAATGAAATGGTTTACCTATTTTAATTAATATGCTTTTGAAAACCAATCTAAAAGGATCATTCCGTACCATTTAACTTGCCCAGTGCCCAACTATAATTAAGCCAACCTAATTATGTCATTTTAAATGATATCCCTATTTAGAAAAATCCGCAAAAAGCTCCTTACAGAAAATAGGGTCACACGATATCTTGCATATGCTATTGGGGAAATCATCCTTGTTGTTATTGGGATTTTAATTGCACTTCAAATCAACCTTTGGAATGAAGGTCAAAAACAAGCTAAATCTAGGAGACAGTTTACAGAATCATTGATTTTGGAGCTTCAGAAAGACAGTGTTTTTCTAAAAGAGTCGATAAATAACCTGAGCAACCGAATTGAAATGCTCCAGGAAATAAAGGACAGAATCAATTCCCCCTTTGCTAGTTTGGATACCCTCGATTTCATTATGAAATACGAATATAATCCTAGTTTTGTCAACCCAATCGGCTTAAATAAAAACACTTTCTCAACCCTAGCTTCCTCCGGACAGATTTCTCTTTTTAACAATCAGGATGCTGGTCAAATCCAAACCTACTACCAATCAGCCTTAGACATTGAAAGTTTCCAAATAGGTCAGCTCGACTTTTACCGGGATACCTTTTCGGAATTTCTGGAGAAAGTTCCATCCGCAGACAACATGACCCAATATCCATTATTGGATCCGGGAAATCTAAAAGAACAAATTTGGAAAGGGGTGAATATGGAGGAAGCCCGACTTCAGTTTGGAGGAATCACCACCCTCCAAAATCATATTTTCCTGACATTCAGAAACATGGACCGGGAACTCTTTGACTCTAATCAGAAGCTTATTCAACATCTTAGAGAAAACTCACAATGATTTCAATATTTCGATCAATCCGCCAAAAACTCCTGCAGCAGAATAAGATTACGAGGTATATAGCCTATGCTTTAGGAGAGATATTCTTAGTGGTGATAGGGATATTAATTGCCCTTCAGGTCAATAATTGGAATGAAAACAGAAAGCTTGCAGACCGAAAGAAAGTTCAGTTGGAAAACCTCCAGCAGGATTTCGAAGAAAACCTGAATTCGTTGAACTTCCTCATTTCCTTTTTGGAAGACCGAGAAGATTATGCCAGGCAAGTAATTGGACTTTTAGATTCCTTACCCCATTCATTGGACAGTATATCTACCGTTTTTGCATTGGAGCGATCTGGATTTACCCATTATTTCAATCCCAACCAACCCACATATGAGGAGATGAAGTCCTCTGGTACGCTTAGCCTGATTTCCAATAAAGAGCTAAAAAATGTCATGTTAACTTATCAGGCTTTTTTAGAATATAACCATCTCATGGAAGAAGGAAACAGAGAGCCAATCGATACTTATGCCGACCAAATCATTCGGTATATGGATCCTGAATTTGGAGATATTGATATCACAGACAATGATTCCAAGGCTTATGCTGGAGTTAAATTTGACCTGAAGGCTATGTCAAATGATCCTGAAATTCGATACCTTCTAAAGGTTATCATCCATAAAAGTATCGTAGAAGCAGGATATAAAAACCGAATGTTAAGAAGCCGCCTTCAGTATATCATCGAACTGATCGAAGAGGAGAAAAAATCAGAACAGTATTAATAAAAAACCAGCGTGTCAATAATATGATTTCAATCCTCAGAAAAATCCGACAAAAGCTTCTCTCCGAGAATAGGGTGTCCCGATACCTTGCCTATGCTGTAGGGGAAATTCTACTAGTTATGATCGGTATCCTTTTAGCACTTCAAGTGAATAATTGGAATGATTCGAGAAAAAATCAAGAAGAAAAAATCACTCTATTGAAAGCCATAAAGCAGGAGTTTCAAGGTAACCTTGAAAGAATTAAAAACCACAGAGAGGAATTGGTCCTTAGGAATAAATATGGCCTTGCTGTTCTCAATATTTCTGCCGGTCAGCAATCCAATATACCAATGGATTCTGTACGGTATTATGCTTCCTTGATGATTTTCCCTCAGACACCTTTACTTACCAAATCCACGATAGAGGAAGCCGTTTCATCTGGGAAATTGGGAATGCTCGATAGCGAACTAGCAATACAGCTATCCATGTACCTGGATTATTTGGAAGGATTCAGGGAAATGAACAATGGATTGAGTCAAAACGAGACTGCCCATGATTTTATAAAGATGGGAGCCTTTGACAGAATTTTTAACGACTACTTCCCTGAAAAAAAAGCAGCAATACATCCAGAATTCAAATTAGACGATGCCGCATTTTTCAGTTTTATCCAATCTGCTGAAACATACAGCAAATTGACAAACCTTTACATGGAAAACACCTCCAAAGAACTTTGGATTCAAGCAATAGAAGAAACACTAGAAAAGTCTCTAGAGGAAATCGAAAAAAGTCTAAATCCTTAAGCCATGCTAGCTTTCTTCCGCAAAATCCGTCAAAAACTCTTTCAGCAACAGCCTGAGGGAAAGGCTGGAAATAGAGTTACCCGATACTTGGTTTATGCCATAGGGGAAATCATTTTGGTGGTAATTGGGATCTTAATTGCCCTTCAAGTCAATAATTGGAATGAGAGCAGAAAGCAAAAGGAGGAACTGAAACTGTTTTATAAAGGATTGCTGGCAGATTTAGTGAAAGACACTATTGAAATCAACCGGTCTATCGAAAATTATAAATTCCTGTTGGATTACAATCAAAACTTGGAAAATAGTCTTCATAATCCACTATCCAATTTGGATACATTCCAATCAGTAGCTACCCGATTTAATCCCTACATAGGAAATTCTTTTTTTTCAAATCAAACGACTCTCAATTCATTTGAATCTTCTGGTAAACTAGAATTAATTGATGATACGATTCGATATAAGCTTTTGGAGTATAAATCACTCACTGAAAAGATTTTTAATTTAGATCAGACCAATTCATCTATATACCTGGACAGAGTAGCGCTTTATTCCCAAAATTATCAATTCGGGGAAATCAAAAGTCCCTATTTACAAAAGTTGAATGTGATCAAAGATGAAAGGCAGTTTGTGCTATTATTAACCGTATTGGTGGAGTATAAAAGTATTTACCTCTCCATAAGCTTGAATGGATTAAAATTTTTAAAAGAACAAGAAGATGCTCTTCTTCAACTAATCAATCAGAAAAATAAATGATCTCATTTTTTAGAAAAATCCGGCATAAGCTCCTCGCAGGAAATCGGGTGACTCGGTATTTAGCCTATGCTATAGGTGAAATACTACTTGTGGTAATTGGAATCTTGATTGCGCTGCAGGTCAATAACTGGAATGAAAACAGAAAACAACAAGAGGCTGAACAAAGACTTCTAAAAGCCTTACTTGAAGAGTTTGAATCCAACTTAGATATTCTCGATAAAGCAATCGCTTTAAATGATTCCAACATTTCATCCAGCTTAACTTTGGCAAACTTTACGGGCCCTTCATTAGAGAATTTTGATGAAAAGAAACTTTCTGAATCAATGGTTGGGGTTTTCAAATTTGATCCTCTGTATATTCCAAACCGAGGAACGATTGATGAAATCATCAATTCTGGGCGGCTTTCCATCCTTTCTGACCCAGCGCTACGCAAAGCTATTTCTTCCTGGAAAGCTGATTTAGAGTTTATAAAAAATCAAGAATCCTATGTGGTTGCAAGAAGAGATCTTGCACATGAGTTTTTCCTAAAATATGGCAATTTCAGAAGGCATTTAAACCTGATTGAAGAAAGTTTGGTGGAAGTCACGCCCAGTAGATTTCCAAATAATGACTTCAAATTCCTCGAAAACCAAGAATTTGAAAGTCAGCTATTCTTATTTATTGTTGCCTCTAAAGGCCTGAGTGTCGGTTTCTATCTTCCCCAGAAAGAAAAGATTCAATCAATTATTGAATTGATCAAGCAAGGACTAAAATAAATTTATGATCTCTTTTTTTCGAAAAATCCTCCAAAAATTCCTCTCAAACCAACCTGCCGGCAATTCAGGAAATCGAGTTACCCGATACCTGGCATATGCCATAGGAGAAATCGTTTTGGTGGTCTTTGGGATTTTGATTGCGCTGCAAGTCAATAACTGGAATGAGGATCGAAAAGCCAATAATGCAAGAATTGAATATACACACGCCCTTCTTGTTGAACTTGAAAAAGACAGTGGTCAACTAGCGGATGAACTGGAGGCAATCGATAGAAGGCTAGAAACTGTAACGAGTTATTTTGACAGGCTTTCTCAATCCAATTCAAATTTGGACACCTTGTTCAAAATCATGCGAAATGAAGCAGACCCATCTTTTGTCCGCCCAAGTAACCTCCATACAAATACCTATCTCACCTTGACCTCCACCGGAGAAATCGGCTTTTTTGATTCTCCACTGGGTGAAATGATCCAGAATTATTACCAGAAGGCTGATCAAACCTACAATAGCGCGATTGAACAAACCCGCTTTTATCAAAACATTTTTTCAGAATATCATTTCAACATTCCCAAGCCTCATGAATACAATGATAGCCCGGTCTTAGACCAACTTGAGAACATCATGGATAAACCTAAAGCGCTTTTGGTTTTCAACGGAATGCTTTCGATCAAACGGTTTAACCTCCGGTTTTTTAAAGATTATCACGAGGAAATGATTTTATTAAATTCCGAGCTTAGTAAAAGACTTCAAGAAAGCCTAAATTAAAACTACCTCAAATCACAAATTTTATGGGACTATTTTGGGATCTAATCCAACAAAGCCAAATCCACGATCAAAAATCGAAAGCTGAAACTTTGGAGATCCGAGTTAGAAATCTGGAAAGAGAGCTTTACCAGACTAGAGAAATCCTCACAAAGACTCTTAAAATCCTCGAAGAACAAACTGGAAAAGATTTAAACGGAGATGGGAAAATTGGCTGAAATGAAAGGGCTTTCTCCCCCATCTCCATCATAGTTAGGAAATGAGACAAAATAAAAAATTAGTCATAACAGGAAAGTAATCAAAAATTGATTTTGTACTTTATAAGACCACTATTCTAACTGCCAACTTCTTTGAAAATTATTTTCACCAAGGAATCCCCTTAAATGCATGAAGATTTTTCTGGCACTCCTATTAATGATTTTGGTCCAATTCGTAGCTTTTAGTCAAAGACCTGATCGTTTTGAAAAAAAAATGGAAATTCTCCAGTTAGAATTTGAAAATGCAGCTTCGGATTCCCTAAAGAAACAGGCCGCAGTAGAACTTATTAAGGCGAAGATTGAAAAAAGCATAATCACAGCAAACCTTGGTGAATATGCGACCTCTTATATTGAATTTAGGCAAGCCTTTGAGTTTTGGGAATCCCCTGAAATGAAATCACTTTTCACAGATTCGGATAAAGATCAGAAAGAGTATTTTAGTAATCTTTCAAATTTGACCTATAACTATGGCCATTTGATGGGTGTAACAGGAAATACTGAAGAGCAGTTGACTCAGTATCGACGAGCATTTCACTTGGCAAGGAGAATCCGAGATTTCCAAAATATGGTCATGGCCATTTCTGGTATGGCGCAAATTCACCTAGAGGATGATGAGCTGGATTCTGCCAAAAGTAAAATGGAAAGGTTTTCTGATATCCCATCTGAGTATTACACGGAAACCAATTATTCAGATATTCTCTATTTGGACGGCATGATCAAATTTAGAACTGAGAATCTAAATGGAGCAAAACATGCCTTTCAAGAGGGTTTACAGGATGCTACCCATAAATCATATATCGTAGGACTTACATCTAATAGCCTTGGGCTTTCCAAGGTTTATACTTCCACAGGAAATCAGGATTCAAGCCTCTATTTTGGTCAACAGGCAATTCGGTACCTCAGGAGAATACGTGAAATTCAAATGTTTAGAATGGACCTTTCGACGGCTTATGAAAACTTGTACGAACATTTTTCACATTTTAATCAACCCGACAGCGCCTATAAATACCTAGAGTTGGCATTTTATGAAAAGAAGAAATTCACAGATCAAAACACCAAAAATCTAGCTGCTTTTCAGGATGTCTTGCTCGAAAGGGAAAAAAAACTAAGCGAAATAGAAACTGAAAAACTTGAACTTCAAAGTCAGTACAAAACCAATTTTTTACTGATGATTATTGCAGTATTCCTTGTATTAGCTATCATTTTGATTTACAATTATAGGAGGCAAGACAAAGCCAATAAATTATTGGCAAAACAAAAAGAGGAGATCCACTCCGCATTGGAACAACTTAAATCCACTCAAGCCCAACTCATCCATTCCGAGAAAATGGCTTCGCTCGGTGAGCTGACCGCGGGCATTGCGCATGAAATCCAAAACCCTCTCAACTTTGTTAACAACTTTTCCGAAGTCAGCGGTGAACTTATCGAGGAGGCGAAAGAGGAAATCGAAAAAGGAGATCTAGAGGAAACCAAGTTTATCCTTCAGGATCTAAAAGACAATCTTACCAAAATCAACCACCACGGAAAGCGAGCTGGATCCATCGTTAAGGGAATGCTGGAACACAGCCGAAAGTCGGACGGCCACAAAGAATTAACTGATATCAATAAATTGGCTGATGAAAGCCTGCGTTTGAGTTTTCATGGACTTCGTGCGAAAGACAAAAAATTTCAAGCAAACTTCAAGGTGCAGTTAGACCCAAATTTGCCCCTAGTTAAAGTAGCACCTCAGGATTTTGGCAGAGTCCTACTCAACCTAATCAACAATGCTTTTTATGCTGTCAATGAAAAGGCTAAAAGTGCCTCAGAGACGTACATGCCAGAGGTCACTGTATCCACCCGAGAAACCCAATCAGGAATTGAAATATCAGTTGCGGACAACGGCTCAGGAATCCCCGATTCTATCAAGGAGAAGATTTTTCAACCATTTTTTACGACAAAGCCAACAGGTGAAGGGACTGGTCTGGGACTGAGTTTGAGCTATGATATCATCACCAAAGGACATGGAGGAGAATTGAAAGTAGAAAGTAAAGAAGGAAAGGGAACTGAATTTTTAATAATCCTAAAAAAATATTGACTTTAAATTACTGATTTTCTTTACATTATACTTACCCATAAAGAATCTACCAAACCTCTTTTTTATGGGTCACTTTGAAGAATATTTTTTCACTATTACCCAACCTATTTGCTATGGAAAGCTTGGCAATTGATAGTTCCTACCGTCCTACCAAAACCCTAGAAAGAATCCAATCACTTGATATTATGAGAGGATTGGTCTTATTGGGGATACTCATTATAAATATCAATGGTTTTGGACTATATGAGTCGTATAGTGATCCCACGGTTGCAGGTGGGTATACAGGTTTAAATAGAATCACTTGGTATGTAGCCAGCTTGTTTTTTGAAGGAACCATGAGAGCATTATTTTCCCTCCTGTTCGGAGTTGGGATGTACATTTTTTTAGAGCGACTGGAAAGCAAAGGAGCCGGAATTGGCGCTGCAGATATCTATTTCAGAAGACTAATCTGGCTTTTGATCATGGGGATATTCCATGGATACCTCTTTCTATGGCCAGGAGAGATATTATTTGATTATGCTATCATGGGTTTTTTGGTATTCCCCTTTCGAAATCTGCTACCAAAAAAACTGTTTTTAATAGCAGGGTTTTTAATTGCCATTGGTCTGATATGGAGCTATTTTGATTATCGGGGTGCTGCCCATGTTTGGGAGAATCACTTAAAAATAGAACAATTAAAACCTGATAATCAACTAATTCCCGATGAATTGAAAGGTTCGAAAGAGACCTATCAAAGGTATCTCGACAAACATAATCCCGAAAAAATCCAAGAATACAACGAAGCGCATAATAAAGGTTATTTTCAGGTTTTGGGATTGCTGGCGCCTGAAAACATGGAAGGGGAAATGTACTTTTTCTACAGATATAATGTATGGGATATCCTGAGTATGATGTTGATCGGGATTGGGATTTTTAAAATGGGGATTCTATCTGCTGAAAAGAATAGCAAGATTTATGTCCTTCTGGTAGTAATTGGATATGCTGTTGGACTTACGATCAACTACCTGGAATTGAACAATATTCTGAAAAACAACTTCTCCTATATCTCATTTGCCGAATCAAATATCACCTATGATTTGGGGAGGTTATTTGTTACCATGGGGCACGTTGGGGCAATCATGCTCTTTTGTCAATCTCCTTGGTTTCAAAGTTTAAAAAGAAGTATCGCAGCAGTAGGTCAAATGGCTCTCACCAATTATTTTATGCATTCAGCCATTTGTATTGTTTTGTTTACTGGAACTGGATTTGGATTGTTTGGAAAACTCCAACGCTACGAATTGCTATATATCGTTTTAGGAATTTGGATATTACAATTGATAGTGAGTCCTATTTGGCTCAAATTCTTTTACTATGGACCCTTAGAATGGGCCTGGAGATGCCTGAGTTATCAAAAAATGTTTCCTCTCAAAAAACCACATTTCCCACTAGCTACCGCTTAATTTTTTGTCCTATTCTAGTCCTAATTCAAATACATTTAATTGTATTTTTTTATATATCAAATGCAAAATAAATTATACATTATTCTAAAAATCAACGATTTAATTAGATACTGTTGAGATAGATTTTGTATTTTGTATTCACCAAACAGATTACAACCAACAAAAATCCGAAAACAAGCCTTCACTTAATTCTGATAGACTTTTTTCAAAAAGTACCACAAGTTTAAATTATTCTGATTTTTCACTAGATCCTGGTGGAGAGGCTTTTCCTGTTTTTTGAATCAGCTAATTCATCATATCTGCATCTATTTTAGAATGAGTCCAAACCCAAGGGAACGAGTACAAGAAGCACTTGATATTTATTACCGATATTGGGAAAGCTATCTTACAGGAAATCAGGAAGAGTTTACGGATGTCATTGATGACACTTATGAACTGATAGGCACTTCCGAAAGCGAAATCTGTCATAATAAAGCGGAAGGAATCGATTTTTTTAAATCTCAAAAAGATGAGATCGTTGGAGTAACTGAAATGAGAAACAGAAAGGTTATCACTAAGGACCTTGAGAATATGGTGCTCATTTTGGAAGACTGTGACCTTTATATTTTTTCCGAAACGGGATGGTCACTTTACTCAGCTCTCCGCTTATCTACACTAATGCGACTCACGGACTTAGGCTGGAAAGTCTCTCAGCAGCATGGCTCTTTTCCAGATTATCGGGTAAAAGAAGGGGAGACATTGGCAATAGAAAAAATCACCAAAGAAAACCTAGAGCTAAAAGATGCTGTCAAACGAAGGACTTTAGAACTGGAATCCAAAAATCGGGAATTGGAGATTCAAAACTCTCTAGAGCGAATAAGGGGACTAGTAGCTGCCATGAAAGAGTCACAGGACCTTTTGGAAATTATGGTGAAGATGAGGAGTGAGTTTGTAGGTCTAGGGCATGAGGCGCATTATTTCTGGCATATGCGATGGTTATCTGAGAAATACGAAAAGGCCATGACTTCAGGTGACGGGGGCCAAATCGGAATGGTGATGACTTTGCCTAGACAAATCCATGGCGATATCCAAGAGGTCGCTGAATGGGAAAAAGGAAGCGATCCAATCTTTGTATTGGCGATGGATACCGAAACGGCGGTGGATTATGTGCACAAAATGGTCACTTGGGGCGATTTCGAAAAAATTGATCCACAGGCTCCCACCTTGGATGACATTCGCCATATAGGAGGACTAACCTTTGTAATGGCACGAACCTCCCATGGAGAAATTGGCTATAGCCTTCCAGGGGTTGTTCCAAATCCACCTCAAGAGGATATGAATACTCTGGTGCGCTTTGCTAAGGTTTTTGATCTAGCCTATAAACGGTTTGAAGACTTAAAAAAAGCCGAAGAGCAAGCTAGAGAGGGTCAAATTGAAGTCGCCTTAGAGCGTGTTAGGACTTCTGCTATGGCAATGAGACATAGCGATGATTTGGAAAACTGTACCAAGGTGGTTTTTGATGAACTTGAGAAACTTGAGCTCAATATGGAGAGAAGTGGTATAGGCATTTTCAACAAAGAGAACCGAGACTGTCAGCTCTATACTACTGTAGTTAATCCCAAGGGAAAAAAGGAATTAAGTCTAGGAATAACTTCATTGACAATCCATCCTATGCTCATTCAAACTTTTGAAGCATGGGAAAATCAAAAAGCTTTGTCTTATACTTTAGAAGGAAAAGATCTTAAGGATTACTATGATATTGTTTCACACAGTGAGTTTATTCTCTCAGAAGAAGTTCTAAAAAAATCATCCGGCTTATCAAAAGAGTATTATCATTATTCCCCATTTAGTGCTGGAGGCTTATACTTTTTCTCTGACGTAGAACCTAAAACAGAAGACAAAAGAATCATCAAACGATTTGCAGAAGTCTTTGACATGACATATACCCGTTTCCTCGATTTACAAAAGGCTGAAGCACAAGCTAGAGAATCTCAAATTGAAGCTGCTTTAGAAAGGGTCCGAAGCCGCACCATGGCTATGCATCGAAGTGATGAATTGGCAGACGCATCGGCATTACTGGAGGAAGAAGTTAAAAAATTAGGAATCCAGACCTGGGGATGTGCTTTTCACATTTATGATGAAACACCCACTGAAGAAGTCGCATGGGATTTGGAGTGGTTTACCTCTGCTGGTGGCATGTTACCATTCTATAAAACTCCAAGAGAGTATATGTTTCTTCGATATTATGAAAACAGTAAGAAAGGAAAACCGCTTTACATCGAAGAATTTGGCCCAGATGTCATTGAAAGGCATTACGAGTATCTTAAATCTTTACCTATTCTGGGAGAGGCGTTAAAAGAGCTTTCTGCAAAAGGGGTTCCTCTTCCTCCAAGACAATATGATCATGTTGCATACTTCAAGCATGGACATTTATTGTTTATTACTTATGAGCCCATCCCTGATGCTCATGACATTTTTATTCGCTTCGCAAAAGTCTTTGATCAAACCTATACCCGATTCCTCGACCTTCAAAAAGCTGAAGCGCAAGCACGAGAAGCCCAAATAGAGTTGTCTCTCGAACGTATCAGAGCCCAAGTGACTGCCATGAGAGAATCTTCCGATCTGTTTGACATCGTGGTAAACATGAGAAAAGAGTTCATCTCCTTAGGTCATGAAGCTGATTATTTCTGGCATATGAAATGGTTAAAGGAATCTTATGAAATGTCTATGACCTCAGAAGATGGAAATCGTATCGGGATGGTTATTTCATTACCCAAGCATGTGCATGAAAGCTACCCTGAACTAGCTAAATGGGAAACCGGAATTAAACCAAGCTATGTGATGGCGCTCAATGGTGAGGAAGCTTGGAGGTACCTTGAAAATATGAACACTCATGGCCACTATGAGCAAGCTGATCCCAATGCCCCTACCAAAGATGAAATTCTTCAACTTGGGGGACTCACATTTATCCTTGCCCGAACCAGTCATGGCGAGATTGGATTTAGTTTGGCCGGTGAGATACCAAATCCACCACAAGAATCTATCGACACTTTAGTTCGATTTGCTGGGGTATTTGACTTGGCATATAAACGTTTCGAGGATTTGAAAAAAGCAGAAGCAAATGCTCTAAAAGCAGCGAAAGACCTAATTGTAATCAAAGAAGCCAAGAAAAAAGCAGAAAAGGCCTTAATAGAACTCAAGGCAGCTCAGGAGCAACTCATTCAGCAGGAAAAGCTCGCCAGCTTAGGACAATTGACTGCTGGTATCGCTCACGAGATCAAAAACCCCCTGAACTTTGTCAACAATTTTTCGGAACTCAGCACAGAGCTTATCGATGAAGTGTTTGATGAGTTGGAAAACCTCGAATCCTCAGACACCAAAGAGGAAATCAAAGCCATATTGGAAGATGTCAAAAGCAATTTGGTGAAAGTTCATGAGCATGGATCCCGAGCAGACAGCATCGTCAAATCCATGCTTCAACATAGCCGATCCTCCGGCACCAAGTTAGAATCCAAAGAGATCAATCCAATTATCAAGGAATTTGTAAACCTGGCTTTTCACGGTATGAGAGCGGGAAAAAATCCGATAAATGTTACAATTGATTTACAATTGGACGAGCATGTAGGAGAGCTCAAAATTATCTCTGAAGATTTTTCAAGAGTGATTTTGAATCTATGCAACAATGCCTTTGACGCTATGCGGGACAAACTGAATTCTCTCGGCTCGACAAATTATGAGGCAAGGCTTACTGTGATCACTAAAGCCTCCAAAAACAGGATTCAAATAAAAATTCAAGACAACGGTCCCGGTATCCCTAATGAGATTCGAGACAAGGTATTACAGCCATTTTTCACCACCAAAAAAGGAACGGAAGGAACCGGGCTTGGGCTTTCAATTTCCCATGACATTGTAAAAGCACATGGAGGAGAGATTAAAATAGATTCTGAGGAAGACAAAGGGACTACTTTCTTCATCCAATTACCATTGAATTAGATAATTTATGAAAAGATCAAGCATAATTTTTCTCTCTAAAAGAACAACCACATCAGGTAAAGAAAGTAAACTTTTTCTCTTTTTCTCCATTCTACCTGGACTCCTATTTATCTGGATTTTCTTCGGTTGTAATTCATTCGATAAAAAACAACCATTCCCTGAAGACGAAACGGAATTTGCCCAACCTCTCACCAAACCTTTTCAATTCACGGAATCAATCCCTTTAGAGTGGCAAACAGAGGAAAGTAAACTTGATATCGAAACGAAAAATTTCTCTCTAGAAAATATACCCTCTACCCCATTTGATTTGGGGGAACCTATTTCTCTAAGCAATTTATATGAGGAAGTCCCATTTGACTGGAACAGCCTTCCTGATACAGTTCTAAATCTAGACAACCTACCAACAGATACTTTGGACAATAGAATTATTCCACTTCTTCCTCCCAAAGTCATCAATGCAGGTTGGCCAAGCTATGCTCCCGGAATTTCAAAAGGTGTTTTGAATGCAGAAACTATTGGTCTTCCTGGCCCAACAAGGATCTATTTGCAGGATCCTTCAGGAGCTTTATGGATGGGAACTAGCAAGGGCCTTTGCAGATATGATGGGGCATTTTTAGAGATTTATGGTCTAGAGCAAGGGCTTCCAAACATTGATATTATTTCACTTACCCGAGATAATCAAGGACGGATATGGGTAGGTACTAAAACTGGCCAAACATTCATCCTCGATGAAAAAAATGAAACCATTGAACACTTGGAAAAACTTTTCCCTAGCTGGGCAGGACAAAACTTCTCCATTTATCAAGACGATCAAGGGCTTATGTGGATTTCTGAACTTGGAATGGGAGTTTTCATTTATGATCCAGAAACCAAAATCATCAAACACCTTCGAGCCGAATCAGGACTAGTCAATGACAGAACAGTGGTGATCGCCCAAGATAATGAGGGATTTTATTGGATTACAACCCTTGATGGGATTAGCATCTTGGATCTGAAAAAAAACAAGATAATGACATTCAAAGAGGAGCAGGGACTTCATTCCAATTTTTCTCCAGCATTCCAACGGACCAAGTCAGGGGAAATCTGGCTGGGACAAAATGGAGGAATATCTATACTAGACCCTGAAAAAAACACCCTCCGGTTTTTGAGTATTGACAAATTGCCATTAAATGAAGAAGCTGGAGAAATTATTAGTACTCTATTTGAGGATTCTTTAGGAAAAATATGGATGGGCACCGGCTCCAACTTGGTTCTTTCTTTTGACCCTGAATTGAATGAAGTAGAAAGATTTTTCATTGTTAAGGATCTACAGTCGCCAGTATTTAATTTTTTCGAGGATAGAGAAGGTCAGATTTGGGTAGCTGATGATTTTGCAAAAACTTCTGTCATCAATACAAAAACAGGAAAAGTAGGGAGTTTTAGTTCATCGAATGGCTTGGGCAATGGAGGAGTTTGGTCAACAATAGAAACCCGAGATGGAAAAATCTGGACTGGGACCAACAATGGAATCAATATCTATGACCCTGAAACAAAAACCATAAAATATCTTTCCAGACAGAACGGGCTGCTTGTCAATAGTGCTGCCTACCTCTTTGAAGACCACGATGGTAAAATTTGGATCGGAAGTAATGGACGAATAACCCAAATATTCGACCCCAAAAGCAATACATTTCAAATCCCCAGAATCAGAGAAAACAGACAAGAAATAGGAACTACTATACTTTACCAAGACCCTGATAAATCTTTTTGGCTTGGAACCAATAATGGCGAACTGTATTTGCTTGATCTCGAAAAAAAAGTGATCAAGAAATTGATGAATGTACCGGCATCATGGGATAAAAACTATGTCAACTCCATGCAATCAGATCACAAGGGGCAGCTTTGGATCACCAGTTCTGCGGGGGCGATTATCATCAGCGCAGACCGAAAATCCATGAAGTTTCTTACCGAGGATCAAGGGTTAGCAATCAATAATGCAACAGCGCTTTTAGAAGATTCCAACAAAAACATGTGGGTAGCAACCGCAAATGGAATTGATATCTTGAACCCATCTCAAGACTCTATCACTACACTGACCATAAATGAAGGTCTGAGTGATAATGGAGTCTTCACCCTTAACGAGCACAGAGGGAAAATGTATGTGGGGACAACTAATGGTTTGACTATTTTGACCCCTAAAAATGACTGGAAATCATTTGAGACCATTTCTCTTGGTCAAGAGCAAGGTTTGGGCGGACTCGATTTTTCTGAAAACAGCGGTTTATTTGCATCAGACGAAAAGTTCTGGGCGGGAGTCGAAGGTACAATGCTTCTGGTTTTTGATTCCCTTCAGTTAGAGGAGACTACCGCGAATCCATACATAGCGGGAATAAATCTTTATGACAAACCTCTCTTTTTCAGAGAGCGTTCATCACTTGCAGATGACAATTATCTGATTCAAAATGACATAACCTGGGACACACTTGAAACTACCTATTATATCCCAAGTAACCTTGAGCTTCCATATGATCAAAATTACTTAAGCTTCAACTATTCGGGGATGCAATTGAGCAATCCTGATAAAGTGAGATACAGATACATTCTCGAGGGAATAGATAAGCAATGGAGCACTATTACCAATAAAACCATAAGCGAAAACTATCGAGACCTTCCAGCCGGAGACTATACTTTCAAAGTTGCCAGCAGAGGAATCAATGGAAACTGGAGTGAGCCTGCAGCAATAAGTTTTGTAATTACCCCACCTTGGTGGAAAACCTGGTGGATGTACACCCTCTATTTCCTTGCTTTCGTAGGGGCTATTTTAGGATATACGAGACTTCGCTCCCAAGCACTGATTCGTCAAAATTTGAAATTGGAGGAAAAAGTAAAAATCCGGACAAATGAACTCCGAGAGTCTTTAAACAATCTCAAAGAAACTCAACTCCAGCTTATTCAATCTGAAAAAATGGCTTCCCTCGGAGAGCTCACTGCCGGCATTGCCCATGAGATTCAAAACCCTCTGAATTTTGTCAATAATTTCTCTGAGGTCAGCAATGAACTGATAGATGAAATGAATGAAGAACTCGAAAAAGGAGATCTGGAAGAAGTAAAAACCATCGCCGCTGACCTGAAAGAAAACCTTTCCAAAATCAATCATCATGGCAAAAGAGCAGATTCCATTGTAAAGGGTATGCTCCAGCACAGCCGCTCCAATTCAGGAGAAAAGGTGTATACGGACATCAATTCTTTAGCGGATGAATATCTGAGGCTTTCCTACCATGGATTACGAGCCAAGGATAAAAGCTTTAATTCTGATTACAAACTAGAACTAGACTCAGATCTTCCAAAAATCAATGTGAATCCGCAAGACATTGGAAGGGTAGTTTTGAATCTCGTCAATAATGCATTTTATGCAGTTAGTGAAAAAGCAAAAAAAGCTGAAATTGACTTTAAACCAGAGGTAATAGTTTCCACAAAAAAGACTGAATCAGGTGTCCAGATCTCAGTTCAAGATAATGGAACCGGAATACCTGATGCCATTAAAAAGAAAATCTTCTTGCCTTTCTTCACCACCAAACCAACAGGTTCAGGAACAGGCCTGGGATTGAGTCTTTCCTATGATATTGTCCAAGCCAACGGAGGCAATCTGTCTGTTGAATCAGAAGAAGGAAAGGGTACTATTTTTCATATTCTTTTCCCTAATACATAGCCTTGTATGAAAAAGTACCTTTTATTTTTTATCGGAATGGGATTGATTTGGACTTCCTGTGAGTCCAAAAGAGAACAATTTATTTTGGATTCTCAGGATTATCCTTCTCTCCAATTCAAAGCCTTACCTGACTCACTTTTACCTCCTGAGGTTTTTACACCTACGGCTGAAAACCGACCCAAGCCCATCAAAATCCTGCCCAAAACTCTACCCCTAAAATATCCACAAGATCTGGGTCAGCTGAACATTACTCAATATGGCATGGCCGATGGCTTACCTTCAGATGTCATTCAGGATTTGGAGATAGACGCTGCGGGAAACCTCTGGATCGGATCGCTTGGTTTTTTGAGCAAATTCGACGGTACGCAGGTTGTGTCGATTCCCAGTCCTTCGGGTTTTGGAAGCGGGATGATTTCCAACCTAAAAATAGATGCCCAAGGTATTCTATGGATTCTCAATTTTGATGGACTATACAAATTTGACGGTCAGGCATTTGAAAATGTACCACTTTCAGCAAATGACCAAGAGTTGGGGCTTCTAGAGTTGATCGAAGCTATTGATGGAGCTATGTGGGTGTCTTCGGCAAAAGGCCTGTTCAAGGTCGAAGATGATTCCGTTTACCATTTTACCACAGAGGAAGGTCTCCTCGAAAATTACATTTACTCCGTCCTTCTATCACCCGATGGGCGGATATTGGCTAGCACAAAACAGGGGGTTTATGTTTTTGACGGAAAGCAATTTGTCCCATATTTACCATTTCCACAAAAAACCTTCCACCTACTGCTGACAGACAGCGAAAACAACATCTGGTATTGGTTTTGGAGTGGGAGCCAGGCCATTCTGGGACGATTTGATGGGGAAAATCATGTAGAATTCGGCCCCGACGAGGGATTTAACACTCAAAGCTTTATCGGGAATACCTATGAAGACCGCTCAGGTGGAATATGGATTTTCCCAGGTAATGCTCTTTTTTACTACCGAGAAGGAAAGTTCACAAACTATTCCGACCTCCCTTTGGTCAAAAAAATGGGAGGAAAAACAACCATAGAAGACGATGCTGGCAATCTTTGGATTGGTGGTATAGATGGTTTTTATAAAATCGATTTTAGACTCCAAATCCAAGTAGAAGCGCCGATTGATGAAGGCAAACCCATCGACATCTCAGACATCACGATAGACGAAAATGGAGTAAAATGGATGATCGGTGAAAGAGGAAATCAACTGTTGAAATATGAATCATCCAAAGTACTAGCCTACGATTTAAAACCCTATTTGGGTATGGGATTTATCAGATTTCTCTATTCCGATAAGAATGGCTCGATATGGGCAGGCACAGGAGGACAAGCAGCCAACGAAAGGCGGCTTATGCAGTTTGATGGAGAAAACATCTTTTTCTATGGAGCCAATGAGGGACTAAAATCTGACTTCATTCAGGCATTGGATAAAGATGAGAATGGAAACTTAATAATCAGTGGCCAATCGGGAATTCATCTGTTTGACGGAAAAGAATTTACTTTCTGGGGTTCCGAACAAGGATACCCCGAGGAAGTCACTGCCTATTTCGTAGATAGTAAACAACGAAAATGGATAGGCTCATATAATCAAGGTCTATTCGCTTTCCAAAACGACAGCATTTTGTCCATTGACAGCTTGCCGGACCGCCCCGTCCCCTATATCAATAGGATCAATGAGGATCCCTTTGGGAATATCTGGATAGGATCAGATGCCGGACTCTCCAAATTCGATGGGAATCAGCTAACACATTTCGGTTATTTAGAAGGTCTGGGAAATGTCACCACCTCGATACTGGTGGACAGTCTCCAGGAGAGGCTTTGGTTCGGGACCTCTCTTGGGCTTTTTAACCTCCCTTTCGATGAAATTGATAAACCGGAACCCAAATTTGTGGAATATTCCAAGAGAACGGGCTTCGATAAGATTCCAGCCATGTTGATGATCGGCCAGGATTTGATTTTGGATTCATCCGGAATCTGGATGTCAGGACTGATAGAAGGTGCCGTTCGATTTGACCATCGAAAAGTCCAATCCATGAATTCACCTGGATTAGCGCTTCAAAATATCCGAATCAATAACTCCCAGATACTATGGTCACTCCTCTCAAACCAAGACTCCACAACAAAAGACAGTGCTAGGTTGATCACGGAGTCCGTATTGAAATTTGGGAAAATCCAAAAAGCCGAAAACATCAAAGAAATTAAAAAACTGTTTGGTTCTATCTCCTATGACAGCCTTCAAAAGGACAACTTTATACCAGTCAATTTGAGCCTTCCCCACAAAAACAATAATATCACATTTGAGTTTTCTGCCATCTCACCTTCCTTTGGCAAATTTACCCAATACCGATACCTGCTCGAAGGCTATGAAGAAAACTGGAGCCCTTTCAGCAAAAGTAATGAAGCCTCCTTTGGCAATATGTCGGAAGGCGATTATGTGTTCAGATTGGAAGCCCTGACCAACTTTGGTACGATCAGTAAATTAAGCTATCCTTTTACAGTATTTCCCCCCTGGTATCGTACTTGGTGGGCTTATTTGATTTATTTCATCATATTTCTGGGCCTGACCCGCTGGATTTATAAGATTCAAAAAAGAAGATTGATTGCGAGAGAAAGGGAGGTGGCAAGAGAAAAAGAACTGGAACAGGCCAAAGAAATAGAAAAGGCCTACTCAGAGCTCAAATCCACCCAAGCCCAACTCATTCAATCCGAGAAAATGGCTTCACTTGGTGAACTCACAGCGGGCATCGCCCATGAAATTCAAAATCCACTCAATTTTGTCAACAACTTCTCGGAATTAAACAGAGAACTGATTGCCGAACTAAAAGCCGAAATCGAAAAAGGAGACTTGGAAGAAATCAGTTTCATTGCCAAGGATATCGAAACTAACGAGGAAAAAATCAACCATCACGGCAAGCGAGCCGGATCTATCGTCAAAGGTATGCTGGAACACAGCCGAAAGTCGGACGGCCACAAAGAATTAACCGATATCAATAAACTAGTCGATGAAAGCTTAAGATTGAGTTTTCATGGATTACGAGCCAAGGATAAAGAGTTTCATTCAGACTTTAAATTAGATCTAGACCCTGATTTACCGGAAATAAAAGTTATCCCACAAGACATCGGAAGAGTCCTACTGAATCTGATCAACAATGCTTTTTATACTGTTAATGAGAAAGCCAGATGTGGTACCTCAGATTACCATCCTGAAGTCATTGTTTCCACCAAAAAGACTGATTCAGGAATTGAAATTTCTGTAGCTGACAATGGCTCAGGCATCCCCAACTCCATCAAAGACAAGATCTTCCAGCCTTTCTTCACCACCAAACCAACTGGTTCTGGAACTGGATTGGGATTAAGCTTGAGCTATGATATTATTAAAGCTCATGGTGGGGAAATCCAATTAAAATCAGATCTCAATCAAGGGGCCGAATTCATTATTTCTCTTCCGGTTTAAATCCAATCTGAGCTAGCTCCGTTTTCGCCAGTACGAAGCCAAAAGTGAACCCGAGACATTCATCAAAGGACCAAAAACAGCAGGTGCTAAACCAACAGTTGAAATTTTACCCATTTGAACAGCAATTCCAGAAGCAAGCCCCGAATTTTGCATCCCGACTTCTAAGGCAATGGTTTTGCAAGATTTCGAATCCAAGCCTGATGCTTTTGCCGCAAAAAAACCTAAAAGGTAGCCGAGACCATTATGTAAAATACAGGCTAAAATCAACAGAACTCCTATTTCCAGCAAACTTTCTCTTCCATTTGCTGTAATGACTCCCACGATCAAAATAATACCCCCCATAGAAATCAAAGGCATTATTTGATCCAACCATTGGATACTTCCTCTTAAAAATTTGTTGAATATTAACCCTATTGCAATAGGAATAATCACAATCTGAATGATACTCCACATCATTTCCAAAAAATTCACTGGAACATAATCCCCTCCCAACCAACTCATCAAAAGCGGTGTAATTACAGGAGCTAAAGCGGTAGTCACTGCAGTCATCGTAATAGATAACGCTAAGTTGGCTTTTGCCAAATAGGACATCACATTGGAGGCCAGTCCACTTGGAGAACTCCCGACTAAAATAAAACCAGCTGCTATTTCTGGAGGAAAATTGAAGCTCTTCGCTAATGCAAAACCCAAAAACGGCATGATCGTAAATTGGCAAAGTATTCCAATAAAAATACCCTTTGGCATCTGGATAACACCTTTAAAGTCCTTGAGACTCATCTCTGTCCCTACTCCAAACATGATCACCTGCAATAGCGGCACAATGAATTTGGAAGTATTTATCCCTCCCCAACTCATGAGAATCTCAGGGAATAGGAAGGCAATTGAGACTATTAAAAGGACTAAAAAAGGGAAAAGTAAGCTTTTCAATTTCTATCTGATTTGAAGGTTATTTGATGAGGCCTTGCTTTATTGATCAAAGTACTAAAAATAGGCTTTCATTAAATTTTAATTTCTATAGATGAATATTGATTTTAAACATTTAAACACTGGTCAAAGAGCTTGATAATTGATTGATTATTTCACTGCGACCAAATCCAAAAAAGAGTTCAAATGAACTGAATATCAGATATTTTTCATCAAAAATTACATAAACATTATTAGTCTTAAAATCTTTAATTTTAAATAGTTTTTGTATTTTTCCAATATTGAAAATGTCATTCATCACCAAAATGATGCATCATTTCCAGATTTTTATTACGCCCATTTGAGTTTTATGTCCGAGTTGATTGTTTTCAGAAAGGCTTTTCAATTGAAGAAATGCCAACACTTTCAAGTTTATACCCAATTCTATTTCGACTTGGATAGAATTATTTTCAAAAGGAATAAAAATTTGGAAGATTCAAAGTCTTTCCCAAAATCCAGACCATCAATTGATTTCAAATGAGATCACTAGTTACTTTTTTATTTGTATTCCTTTTTGGACTGACTTCCTGTAATCAGGAGAAGAAAACCTCAACCCAAAATCCAATTGGGAATTGGTCTGCTCCCGAGAAAACAGTCATTGCCGATCTTCCTTCTGAAAAACAGCCTCCAATTATTTCTTTGGGAGAACCAGATATCATCAGAATTGGGAGAAGAAGCAATGGAAACATCTTACCCCCTATTAAGAAAAATTTACTCACTCTTCAGGAGGATGATGGAAGTACTGCCCTGAATCCTTTAGGACAACCCTACCTATTGGGTGATGGAGGTATTTCCCAGTTCAAAAAAATCACATCTGATGAAGGTCTTCCAATGGATGGGATTTACTGTGCTATGGTCGATAGTAGAGGACACATTTGGTTTGGTACGAATGGCGGAGGAATAAGTAGGTTTGATGGAATAAACTTTACCAATTACACCAGTACACAAGGCATGGCCAGCATGTCTATTAGAAGTATTTTTGAAGATTCAAAAGGAAACATTTGGATAGGAACAGCTGATCAAGTAGTATCCAAATTCGATGGTAAAACTTTCACAAATTATTACGGTGACCAGATTTCAAATCAAGTAGTTTACAGTATTTATGAGGATTCCAAAGGTATTTTATGGTTTGGTACAGATGGGGAAGGTCTTGTAAGATTTGATGGAGAAGAATTTAAAAAAATAACAACTCAAGATGGCCTTCCCAGCAATTCGGTAGGGAGTATTTATGAAGATAGAGAAGGATACCTTTGGATTGGAACAAATGGTGGAGGATTGGCAAAATATGATGGAAATCTATTTGAAACATTTGATACTTCGGATGGCCTTGTAAGCAATCGAATCAGGTCAATCTTTCAAGATTCAAATGGAAACTTATGGTTTGGAACATTAGGTGGCGGAGTAAATAAATATGACGGATCAGTATTTGAACCATTCGGAATAGATGATGGTCTAGCCGGTCTTATAGTTAGGTCCATCAATCAAGATAAGGAAGGAAATATCTGGTTTGCTACTGAAAATGGAGTAAGCAAGTGGACAGGAACAGAATTTAAATCCTACACCACGGAACAAGGTTTAGTAGGAAATAATGTGATCGACTTAACCATTGATAATTCTGGGAAAATTTGGTTTAGCACTGACGGAAGTGGAGTAAGTAGATTAGATGGCACCAGTTTTACAAACTTTACGGCCGATCAAGGACTGGCTGGAAATATTGTTCTAAGTATTCTTGAAGATAGTGAAGGCGCATTGTGGTTTGGGACAGTAGATGGTGGGCTTAGCAAATTTGACGGGAAATCTTTCCTAGCATTTACACCAGAACAAGGATTAGCTGGAGAAACTGCTTACTGTATTATGGAAGATTCTTCAGGAAAAATATGGGTAGGAACAGATGGTGATGGGTTAAGTGTTTTTGATGGAAATAGTTTCTCCAATTATACTACGGAGCAAGGACTACCAGATAATGGGGTCTATTCCTTAATAGAAGATCAAAATGGTTCCATCTGGATGGGAACTACCGTTGGGCTACTCAAACTAGATGGCGATAAAATAACCCACTTTACTGTGCAAAATGGCTTAGGTTCAGATTTTGCACTTTCTATTATTGAAGATTCTGATGGTATCATTTGGATTGGAAGATTGTCAAGTGGAGGATTTTCAGGTGGCTTAACCAGATTTGATGGTAAAGAATTTCAACATTTTTCAATCGACCAAGGCCTAATTGACAGTGAAGTTTTAAGAGTAAAAGAAGATTCTCGAGGAAATCTTTGGATTGGAACTCCAAGTGGACTGAGCTTTCTGAGTAAAGAAAATCGTCAAAATATTTCCTCATGGAAACCAGGTGAAGGAAAGTCTCTGTTTCAATCTTATAATAGCCAAGATGGCTTAGCAGATGACTTTATCTTACAGATAGAAGACTTAGGTGAAAATCATATGGCCGTCGGATCTAATAAAGGGATTTCAACTTTTTATTTTTATCCTGATTCTTCTAAAGTATTTCAAGAGTTAGAAACTTACAATTCAGAAACTGGATATCCTGTAAAAGATCTTACAGATGGCCAAGACGGAATGTTTCTTGATTCCAATGGAATTTTATGGGCCGGAACCGGTAGTGTTAAAACTGGTTTAGCGAGATTTGATATTTCCAAAATCTCCAAGAATGTAACCCTTCCTGTTCCCATGGTCAAGCAAATAAGAATCAATGAAGAGGTGATTCCTTGGTACACTTTAGCTCCTGAGTCCATTGCAGACGTTTTTACTGCGGCAACGGATCAATTAATAACATTAAACCGAAGATTGGATGAAACCGAAGAGCTTGACTTAAAAGAAAAATTTGAGGGTATTTCATTCAAAGAAATCCAACCTTTCTTTCCAATTCCATTGGGATTGACTTTGCCTTACAAGCATAACCATCTAAACATTGAATATGGCACTAACGAACTGGCTCGGCCTTTCTTGATAGAATACCAATATATACTTGAAGGGTATGATACAGACTGGAGCCCCATTCTTAAAAGAACCTCAGCAACTTTTGGTAACATCCATGAAGGTGAATATACTTTTAAAGTCCGGGCAAGATACACCGGCCCAGCGACTCAGGAAGCCTCAGAATGGACGGACCCAATTGAATTCTCCTTTACTGTTTTACCGCCTTGGTATAGAAGCTGGTGGGCTTATTTAATATATGCTGTACTGATCCTTTCTCTTCTTTATCCAATCAATCTATACATCAAAAACCGTCTCCTCAAAGCCGAAAGAGAGAAAGCAAAAGAACGGGAACTGGAGCATGCCAAGCAGATTGAAAAAGCCTATACCGATTTGGAATCAGCTCATGAAAATTTAAAATCCACCCAGTCCCAATTGATCCAGGCAGAAAAAATGGCCTCTTTGGGTGAGTTGACGGCTGGTATTGCCCATGAGATTCAAAATCCACTAAATTTTGTCAAAAATTTCTCAGAAGTCAGCCACGAATTGGTGGATGAGATGAATGAAGAGATCCAGGCTGGCGATTTTGAGGAAGCTAAATTATTGGCAAAAGACATCCAAGATAATCTAGACAGGATCAGTACACATAGTATGAGAGCAGACGCTATTGTGAAGGCAATGCTTCAACATAGTAAAGCAACAGTAGGTACCAAAGAGCCAGTTGATATCAATGCAATCTGTGATGAGTCGATTCGACTGAGTTACCACGGAGTCAGGGCCAAGGAAAAAGATTTCAGCGTAGAATATAAGACTGACCTTGAATCTAACCTCCCAAAGGTGGAAGTAATTAGGCAAGAATTGGTGAGAGCACTCATCAATATGTGTAATAATGCATTCTTTGCTGTCAACGAACGAGTGCATCAGATTGGGAATACTGATTTCAAACCCCTAGTTTCAATCTCCACTAAAAAGACCTTAGGCGGTATAGAAATTGAACTTGCGGATAATGGAATAGGAATCAAAAAAGAAGTAATTGAAAAGATTTTTCAGCCTTTCTTTACTACAAAACCAACTGGACAGGGAACTGGTCTTGGACTCTCTTTAAGTTATGATATCATCAAGTCCTATTCAGGTGATATTCGGGTGAAAAGCTCTACTGAAGAAAATCCTGGAACAATTTTCACTATCTTTTTACCGATAAACTCAAGTTCTTAATTTTTGAAACTGAAAAAATGACAATAGAGTAATATGGTAATAGCTATAATTTCTTTAATCCTACTCTACTATTTGAAACGCCCAATGGGTTTGATTACAATCTCTCCTGAGTGGAACAGAATTTTCAATGGGGGAATGGTAGCGGCAGGTGTTCTATTGGCTATCATTAGTCTTCATATAACTTTCATTAGTGATTTAGCCCGAATTGTCTCTTTTGTCCTAATTGGTCTCATTGTCTATGTAACGCTAAAAACCGAAGATCTCCAACATAGAAAAGGGATGATCTATGCATGGCTTCCTATCATTGGTATTGAGGTGATTCAAGCCTTGGTTGAAATCATAAGTGAAAGTTTTTATAAAAACTATGAGACTTATTTTGAGGCTGCTGGTTTCTTTGCCTTCATCTGGGCAATAGCCATGTGGATCAATAACTCCAAGCAAAGAAAGGCTTTAGAGTTGGAAAAGCTAAAATCTATGCAGCGAGAGAAAGAGTTTCAGATTACGGAAGCTCTTAAAACTCAATTGGAAAGACAAGTAGCACAGAGAACCAAAGAGCTGACCAATCAAAAAAACGAGTTACAACATGCCTTGCAAGACCTTCAAGCAGCACAAAATCAATTGATTCATGCTGAAAAGATGGCCTCTCTTGGAGAATTGACTGCCGGAATCGCACACGAAATCCAAAATCCACTCAATTTTGTCAACAACTTTTCTGATGTAAGTACTGAACTTCTGACAGAGTTGAAAGAGGAACTTGAAGCAGGAAACAAAGAAGATGCAATGGAAATTTTGGAAGATGTGATCCAAAATTTGGGCAAAATCAACCATCATGGAAAGCGTGCAGATTCAATTGTCAAAGGGATGCTTATTCACTCTAGAAGTAGTACAGGACAAAAAGAACTGACAGACATTAATGCCCTCGCAGATGAATATCTTCGATTGTCTTATCATGGACTAAGAGCCAAGGACAAAAGTTTTACGGCAGATTTCAAATTAGAAGAAGATCCTAGTTTGGAAAAAATGAATGTAGTACCCGGCGATTTGGGAAGAGTACTTTTAAACTTGATCAATAATGGATTTTATGCTGCTGGCGAAAAGAAGAAAGAACTTGCCAAGCAAGGAAATGCTGAGTTTCTGCCAAAAGTTACTGTATCTACAAATAAGACCAATTCAGGGGTAGAAATCCGGGTTAAAGACAATGGAAACGGGATTCCAGAGGACATCAAGGCTAAGATATTTCAACCATTTTTCACTACTAAACCAACCGGGAAAGGAACTGGTTTAGGCTTATCCATGAGCTATGACATTGTCACCAAAGGGCATAATGGAGAAATAGATGTAATAAGTGAGCCGGGAGTATTCACTGAGTTTGTAATTAAAATTCCTAATCAATGAAGAGCAAAATTTTAATAGTCGATGATGAGCAAGATGTTGAATTGCTATTTCGCCAAAAATTCAGAAAGGAAATCAAATCTGGTATGCTCGAACTCTGTTTTGCATTTTCTGGTGATCAGGCTTTGAAGATTTTGGGAAGTGAAGATCCTCCTCAAGTAGTCTATGTATTTTCGGACATCAATATGCCTGGGATGAGTGGCCTTGAATTATTGGAGAAAATCAAAGGTCGCTTCCCTCAAATCAATGTGAGCATGATTTCAGCATATGGAGATAGTCAGAATTATGAAAAGGCGATGAATTCAGGCGCCAAAGAATTTTTTACGAAACCCATTGATTTTGAATCCTTAAAGAAAGAAATCGGCGGGATGATTCAGGATAATTAAATAAAAAAGGATGGTCAAAATATTGGTTGTAGATGATGAAGCTGATTTAGAAATTCTGATCAAACAGAAATTTCGAAAGCGAATTCGCGAGGGTGAATTTGAATTTTATTTTGCCCTAAATGGAAGACAAGCCTTAGAAGTACTGGAAGAACACTCAGACTTAGACTTGATTTTAAGCGATATCAATATGCCTGAAATGGATGGGTTGACTTTGCTTTCGAAGGTTAAGGAGAAAAATTCCCTGCTAAAAACCGTTATCATTTCTGCCTACGGAGACATGGAAAATATCCGGACAGCGATGAATCTAGGGGCCTTTGACTTCATTACCAAACCTGTTGACTTTAGAGATTTAGAAATCACTCTTGATAAGACTATTCAATACAGAAATCAGATCAAATCCACCCTCAAAGCCCTTCGGGAAAACAATATCCTGAAAATGTATGTGGACGAAACGGTTCTCAATTTCATGGGAAATAAGGAATTGGAGTCTAGCTTGATGGAAAATGAGACGATCGTCGCTTCCGTTGCCTTTATTGATTTGGTGGCTTTCACCAAGATCTCTGAAAATGAAGAGCCGAATGTAGTCGTAGGCCTTCTCAATGAATATTTTGACCTGATGGTCAAAGAGATAATTGAGCAAAAAGGGAGTGTGGATAAGTTTATTGGAGATGCTGTTATGGCAGTATTCCAAGGTGACAATCATTTTGAAAGAGCGATTAGAACTGCACTTTCAATTCGTGACAAAATGGAAGAAATACCAGTTTTTTCAGCAGAGACTAATTTTAGACCTGAAGTCTCCATTGGTATAAATGCAGGGGAAATGGTTTCTGGAAATATCGGTTCCCGATCTCTGAAAAGACTAGACTATACAGTGATTGGCGATACAGTCAATGTTTCGGCAAGATTACAATCCGCTGCAAAGCCAGCCCAAATATTGGTCCTTGAAAGTTGCGCCCAAGAGGTGAAGGATCTTTTTGAGTTCCAAAATATGGGTGAAATCAAATTGAAAAATAAAGCCTTACCAGCTAAAGTTTTTGAAGTAGTAAAAGCTATTTCCTAAGTAGCTATAAGAAGAATTTCAATTTCGAACACTTTCGGATTCGTTCGATTGCGAACTATTTACATTCCTGATTTCCAATTACTTTCCCATTTGGGAAAAATGAAATAGATTCATTCCGGAAAAACCCAAATCATATGAGAAAAATTACCCAACCTGCTCTTTTGGTTGCTTTGGGAACCACTCTTTCGGTGGCTGCCATCATTCCAAAAGCAAATCAAAATCCGACTCCAATGAATCGGAAAATGGTAGTCTCAGATAGCACCAAAAAAGACTCTCTGGACTATCCAAAATTCAAAGACCTTCCACTAAAACCTGAACGAGAAGTAAAATTCACTACGGAAGAAGGAACCTGGATGAGTGTAGATGTCAGCCCCGATGGAAAAACGATTGCCTTTGACTTGATGGGAGATATCTACACCATGCCAATTGAAGGAGGAAAAGCCACTCCTATTACCACCGGCATGGCCTATGAAACCCATCCCAGATTTTCACCAGATGGAGAAAAGATCCTTTTCACATCAGACCGTGCCGGAAGTGACAACCTCTGGTATATTGACATGGTCAAAAAAGACACTGTTCAGGTCACCAAAGATAAGAATGGCGATGTCCCAGGTGCTGACTGGACTCCAGATGGTGACTACATAGTGGCCAGTAAAGGAAGAAGGATTCACAAACTATTTATGTATCATAAAGATGGAGGAGGAGGAATTCAACTAAATGAAGACCCTTCCTCCATGAAGACAATTGATCCCGTCGTGAGCCCTGATGGCAAAAAGATCTACTTCTCTTATAGAACCGGGGCTTGGAATTATAATGCACTACTACCCCAATATCAAGTAGGAACTTATGACTTCGAAGAAGGAAATATCACTAGTATAACAAGTAGATATGGCTCTGCCTTCACTCCTACACTTTCGAACGATGGAAAATGGCTTGTCTATGGTTCAAGATGGCATGAAAAAACTGGTTTGGTCCTTCGAAACCTAGAAACAGGAGATGAAAACTGGCTTGCCTATCCTGTCCAAAGGGATGAACAAGAATCCATCGCTCCTCAAGGTGTTCTACCAGCCATGTCTTTTACTCCCGATAGTAAATTTGTAATTGCTTCCTATGGAGGAAAAATCTGGAAACTACCTGTAGATGGATCAAGTGCTACAGAGATCCCTTTTGAAGCAGATGTGAAACTGGCAATGGGTCCAAGATTATATTTCAACTATGCCATCAAAGACACCACGGCAAAGCTAGCTACTCAAATTAGAGATGGAGTGCCTTCGCCAGATGGAAAGAAACTAGCATTCACTGCTTTGAACAGACTCTATGTGATGGATTTTCCTGATGGCGAGCCAAAAAGAGTCACTAATTTTGAAATTACTGAGGCAATGCCTTCTTGGTCTCCCGATGGTTCTCAATTGGTATTCACTACTTGGGATGAAGCTGATGGAGGTAGTCTTTACAAAGCTAGCTTTGGAAGAAACGGAGCTGTAACGAAGCTCACCACAGAAAATGCATTGTACATGGGACCAGTTTGGGGCCCGAATAACAAAATAGTTGTCTTTAAAGGAGATAGAAGATTGATGATGGAATCCGAAGGTCCTGGTTTTTCAGGAGCTGAAGCAATTCTTGCTTGGATGCCAGCATCTGGTGGCGAATTCAGAAAAATCATGGACGCCAAAGGAGTCGGAAATGCTCACTTCACTAAAGACACTTCCAGAATCTACCTGAACGGATCAGGAGGGACCCTTCTAAGTGTCAAGTGGGATGGGACTGACAAAAAGGAATATGCTAAAATTTCTGGAATTACTCCATTTGGAACCGCTGCAGATCCGCATGATGATCATGAGCACAATGAAGAATTTAGCAGCGTGGAATATGTGATGGGGCTTCCGAGATCTACTGCAGATGCTGTGAATTATTGTATGCTTCCCGAAGGCACTTCTGCAAGAGAACCTCAAATGAGACCTTCCAGTGCAAGTACCATTTTAATGGCTCCTGAAGGAAACTTAGCCTTGGCTCAAGTGAATAATAACATCTATGTAGTCACTATCCCTACTGCCGGAAAAACACCTAGCATCAATGTTGGAAATCCTGAATCATCCAATTTCCCCTCTCGTCAATTGACAGAGATCGGTGGAGAGTGGCCTGCTTGGGAAGCTGATGGCAAAAAAATCCATTGGTCACTTGGAAATGGACATTGGGTGTACGATGTAGACCGTGCAGTCTTTATTGAAGACTCTGTAAAAGCTGCTAAAAAGGCAAAAATGCTTGCTGATGCGGATAGCGTCGCCACTCTAAAAGCAAAGGGTGAAGACGCCGTAAAACTTGCCGACTCGTTGGCAAAAGCTGAAAAGAAAAGAATTGATTCGCTATTCAAAGCTGATAAAGAATTAGCGAAAGCGGACAGCATCGGAAAAGCCAAAAAGAAAGAACAAGAAACTTACAAGCCTTTCGAGCATCAAGTGAAAGTTTACTTTGCAAAGGACATTCCTCAAAGTACTGTTCTCTTGAAAAATGCCAGAATCATCACAATGAATGGTTCAGAAGTCATTGAAAACGGTGACGTTTTGATAGAAAACAACCGAATCAAAGCAGTTGGAAAAACAGGAACTCTCAATGCTGGAAATGCCGAAGTGATAGACGTCAGCGGTAAGACGATTACACCAGGATTTGTTGATACGCATGCGCACATGTGGCCGACTTGGGGTCTTCACAAAAACACTGTCTGGATTTATGCTGCAAACTTAGCCTATGGGGTTACTACAACTCGTGACCCACAAACAGCGACTACTGATGTTCTCACATACGCAGATATGGTAGAAGCTGGAATGGTTCCTGGCCCACGCGTTTACTCTACAGGCCCAGGTGTTGGATACTGGATGTACAATCTGAAGTCTTTGGATCATACCAAAAATGTATTGAAACAATACAGTAAGTATTACAATACCCAATACATTAAAATGTATCTAGTAGGAAATCGTCAACATAGACAATGGGTGATCATGGCTGCCAAAGAGCAGGAATTGATGCCTACAACTGAAGGTGGCTTGGACTACAAATTGAACATGACTCAGTTGTTTGACGGATATCCTGGCCATGAGCATGCTATTCCGATTCATCCTCTTTACTCTGATGTGATTAAAACAATTGCAGAAAGTAAAATGGCTGTCACACCTACCCTACTTGTGTCATATGGTGGACCATGGGCAGAAAACTTCTATTACACCACCGAAAGCCCACTTCACGATCCAAAATTGAATCGATTCACTCCTTATGATGAATTGAATGCTAAAGCGAGAAGACGAGCTGGTGGACTAGGAGGCTGGTTTGCACCAGAGGATCATGTTTTCCCTAAGCATGCCGAAGGAATCAATGCCTTGGTCAAAGAAGGAGGACTTGCAGGAGTAGGTTCTCATGGTCAATTACAAGGTCTAGGATATCATTGGGAGCTTTGGTCTGTGGCTAGTGGAGGAATGAGCACCATGGACGCCCTTCGCACAGCCACCATCCTAGGAGCTGAAGCATTAGGTTTGGATAAAGAGCTTGGGAGTATTGAAGCTGGTAAACTCGCAGATTTGGTAATTATGGACTCCAATCCATTGGATAATATCCGCAATACAAATACTGTAAATAAAGTTGTCAAAAATGGTAGAATCTATGACGGCAACACTTTGGATGAAATCTATCCTAACCCTAAAAAATTGGATATAAGTTCTTGGACAAAACCTGCTCCGGAAGTAACTACCAGCCTTAAATAAAAAAGGTATTAAACTCTAATAAACAGTCGGTTATACAGCCGACTGTTTCTTTTTTACATGAAAAATTCATCTTTTAACAGCGCCATAGTAAATAAATACAGTTAGTTCTTGGCAGACTACTAATTATTTATTTTCTTATTCTAGAATTCAAGCCTTTAGATGAAAAAAGCTCAACCCCTAAACAGCGGAATTCATTTTTTACCATAGTAAAAATTAATGAAAGACAATTCGGTACAATCTGTTGATTGGAAATCCATATTCTCTCCACATTCACTTGTTTATACAATTTGTGGTATATCATTGGCAGCAATTGCCCTTAAGGCATTCATGCTTCCCAATAAATTCTTGGATGGGGGAGTTACAGGGATAGCTATTTTGGTGAATTTGGGCTTTGGAATTGATATCAACATATTATTGATTGTTATCAATCTACCTTTCTTATTTATGGCCTGGAGGATGATCGGTAAGACGTTCGCTGTCCAGTCTGGTATCTCTATTTCTCTATTGGTAATTGCACTCCATTTTCTGGAAGTGCCGACCGTAACAGATGACAAAGTCTTAATTGCGGTCTTCGGGGGATTTCTGATGGGTTCTGGGATAGGACTCATCATCCGAGGAGGAGGATTAATTGATGGCTTTGAGGTAATTACAGAATATTTTCACAAAAATTCTGCACTTACAGCAAGTGAGATTACAGTTTTCTTGAATTCACTGATTATGCTGTCTGCAGCCTATGTTTTTGGCATAGAACCTGCAATGTATTCTATATTGACCTATTTTACCGCAATCAAAACAACCGATTACATTGTCGAAGGTTTTGAGGAATATACTGCTCTAACAATTATTTCTAAAGAACATGATTTAGTAAAAGAATTGATAGTCAAAGATTTCGGCAAGGCAATCTCAGTCTATAAAGGAGAGCGAGGCTATCTACCA
Source organism: Algoriphagus sp. PAP.12 (assembly GCF_026652115.1). Taxonomy (GTDB): domain Bacteria; phylum Bacteroidota; class Bacteroidia; order Cytophagales; family Cyclobacteriaceae; genus Algoriphagus. Next base: position 144,262 of record NZ_JAPPSQ010000001.1, read on the forward strand.
GATACATTTCATATAAAACATCCTTGCGATATCATCATGACCGTAGTTACTCGTTTGGAAGTCCATAGAATTAAATTAGCGATTCAAGAAATTGATCCCAAAGCGTTTTTCTATGTACAGACGATTAAGGAAGTCAAAGGAGGTGTAGTAAAACAAGTAGGAAAGAAGCATGTATGATGGATTTTGAACAAGTAAAAAATAAGGTGTATAGGAACATCTTGGAGAAATTACCCTCCTATTTGACCTATCATAATCTTGCTCACACTGAATATGTGATGCAAAAAGCTCAATTTCTAGCCAGAATTGAAGATGTATCGGAGAAAGACCGTGAATTATTACGATTGGCATCTTTATTCCACGATACCGGGTTTATTGAAAATCCGAAAAACCACGAAGAAATCGGATGTGGCATTGCCAAAGAGTATTTGGGAAAAGACCTGAGCTCTGAAGAAATGGACAAAGTTTGTGGAATGATCATGGCCACCAAGATTCCTCAAAGTCCTACCAATAAACTTGAACGAATCATCGCTGATGCCGATTTGGAATATTTAGGCACAGAGGATTTTGAAAGACAAGGTGGAGCACTTTTTGAAGAATTGAAGCACTTCAACCCTAGCTTTTCAGAGCAAGCATGGAATGAGTTACAGCTTACTTTTTTAGAAAAGCACCAATACCATACTGATTATTGCAAGAAAAACAGAGAACCCAAAAAACTGGCAAACATTGAGTCTGTGAAAGAAAAGCTAAACTTGGTTTAACCTTTTACAGCTTTGTAAATCACATCAAAAACATCCGTAGGCTGGATTTTTCCTTCTTTGACCAATTTTTCATTTCCGATCAAAACCGGCTTATCCGCATCATCTTCAGGAATCCTTCCATGAGCTCCTTTTACCAAGCTAGCTTCCAAAGGAATCACATCCATCAAATACCTAAAGCCTAGCTTTTTCTTCAGCACTTTCGATCCCACTTTTAGAATTGGAACTTTAATCTTTGGATCCAAAAACAACTCTACTGGGTCATAACCCGGCTTTTTATGAATATCCACGCATCTGGCATAATCTGGAGCCTTGGAATCATCCAACCAGAAATAATAAGTAAACCAGGAATCTTTATCTGCCACTACCACTAAGTCACCAGATCTCTCATGATCCAATCCATATTTCTTCTTCCCTTTTTCATCTAGAACCATCTCAATCCCAGGAGTATTCTCCAAAAGGCTTTTCACCTGATCATAGATGGAAGGATCTTGAATATGAACATGGGCTACCTGATGATCCGAAACTGCAAATGCCTTGGAAGTCCCAGCGTCTAAAGTCTCTAGCCCCAATTCATTTTTCACCTCAATCCATCCTGCAGATCTGAGTATTCGATTGATGTGAATTGGTCTAGATACAGAAGTAATTCCATATTCAGAAAGCACCAATACCTGAGCACCTGAGTTTTCAAAGTAGGTAATCAAATCTTTGACGATATCATCGATCTCATTCAAATCCTTACTGATTTTATCGAAATCTATCCCATACTTCTGAAGTCCGTAATCCAAATGAGGGAGATAGATCAGGTTCAATGTAGGATTATACCATTCGTCGACTTTTTTGGCCGCATCTGCGATCCATTTGGTCGAGCTTGTGTTTGTATTGGGTCCCCAAAAAGAGAACAAGGGAAACTGACCCAATTCTTTTTGAAGTTTATCCCGAAGCTCCATCGGTTGGCTATGACAATCTGGAAGTTTTCTCCCATCAGAGGGATACAATGGTCGTGGCGTCACCGCATAATCCACAGAGGAATACATATTGTACCACCAGAACATATTGGCGCAAGTGAACTCAGGGTTTTCAGCTTTGAGTTTGTCCCAGATTTTTGGGGACTGAACCAGACGGTTTGACTGACGCCAGAATTTGATTTCGCATTCATCTTGAAAGTACCATCCATTTCCAACGATTCCGTTTTTGGAAGGCATTTCTCCAGTCAAATAAGCCGATTGGGCACTACAGGTAACAGCAGGAAGCACCGGCTCAACAACAGCCTTTTTATGCTTATCCATCCAAGATTTTAAAAATGGCGTATGCTCTCCGATTACTCTGGAGGACAAAGCTACGATATCAATTACGACAGTCTTTTGCATCTTAATTCAATTGTGAAATCACCCAAGCCAATTCTCTACTGATCGATTCAGCCAAAGGAAGTCGGGATTCAGGAGGCAATACTTCCCAAGTGTAGGTTTCTACCTCCAAGTGATTGCTTAATTCGGGTTTCGATTGAAGCACTTTCAAGACTTCTTCAATCAGGAAGTTTGTAGATTCAAACTCTCCATATTTTTTCATGAAAACTGGAACATGGAAATGAATTCTCCACTCTTCTTCTTTCGCATCCTCCAATTTTTCCAAAGCTGGCAGAAGATCTGGATACGAAATCAAGCTTCCATCGGAATTTCTACCCACTACTTGATGGAGGTAGGTAGACTCAGCAAATTCAGACAGTTGATCCTTTAGAATACCTCTTTCTTGATCCAACATCAATTTCAAGGCCGCTGAGATCTGAACCTTTCCGATTTTTAATCCTGCTTTCGCAAACTTTTCAAATGTCTCTTCTGGTTTTTCATAGACAATAGCGAAATGGCACACATCATAGCAAACCTGAATATGGCGCCTGATCAAAGCTTCTGATTCTATAGGGCTAATTCCCAATGTTTTTGCCAGCTCTGGCGCTCCTTTTGGCAAAAGCCAATCCGTGAACAACCAGACCATTTCATCTGAATTTTCCAAAATCCCATCCGGCTCCGGCTCAATATCCAAATGCAATAACTTACCGGTTTCAGCTTCAATCTTTGCAAGTTCAGTCACCACTTCCATCAAATGGGAAGTCGCGACTTCCATGCCTTGATCAAAAGCTTCTTGAGTCTTGAACCAATGTCTATAAGAAACAGGAGAAGTAGAAATTCCTCCATCCTGACCATTAGGAAGTAATTGAGCTAAAATCTTGAAGGATCGTATGGTATAATCTTTTCGCTCAGGAGTGGTCCAATCAGGAAAATGAACTTGGTCTTTGACTACCGTTCTGTGAAAGTCCCCGTAAGGAAATCCATTCAGTGTAAAAACGTAGGCATTTTCCTTTTGAAGCCAAGTATGAAAACGAGCCAATTCTTCTGGCTTTTCCAAAATCAAACTCGCCTCATGAGAAAGTCTCAAACCGATACCAAATGGTTCTTTGAAATCCAGGTTTTTTCGAACCTCCGGGATATAATGTTTTAAATTATCAAAAGTAGCCTCCCAGCTTTCACCAGGGTGGATATTGCTACAATAGCTTAAATGAAAGTTTGAAAACTTCATGAATTAGTGTTTTGTAGGAGCCAAAGCATTCCATTCCTGGAGCATGCCAATGGCTTGAAGAATCAGATCATGATCCATTTCATGTACTTCTACTCCTTTACCCAATTTTTCCAAAAGCATAATGGTCAACTGACCTCCTAGATGCTCCTGAAATTCTTTTAATCCTTTGAGCAGGTTTTCACCAGACAATTCTGGTTGATATAGTTCAAAACCAAGATTTTGAATCAGGGTGATTATTCTATCCAATTCTCCTTTGGAGATCATTCCTTTTAAAAAGGAATAAGTAGAGTCCAAGGCAATCCCCAAAGCCACAGCTTCTCCGTGACGAACACGGTAGTTGCTCAAATGCTCCAATTTGTGCGCTGCCCAATGACCAAAATCCAAGGGTCTGGAAGAACCAAATTCAAAAGGATCTTTACCAGCAATGTGATCTAAATGCATCTGAGCAGAACGGATAATTTGCTGTTGCATAGGCTCCATCTGACGATCTGCCATAGCTAAAGCATTATCTTCTAGCCACTCGAAAAAGGACAAATCCTTAATCAAAGCCACTTTGATAGCTTCGGAAATTCCACTTCTCCAGTCTCTATCATCCAATGTTTTCAAAAACTCAAAATCATTGATTACAGCCACTGGAGGGGTAAAAGTCCCTAGGTAGTTTTTCTTTCCGAAAGAATTGACTGAAGTTTTTACTCCAACTCCCGAATCATTTTGAGAAAGAACGGTGGTTGGAACTCTGACCAAACGAATACCTCTGTGAGAGATAGCCGCAGCAAATCCTGCCATATCCAATACTGCTCCTCCACCAATCGCCACGATATATGAATGTCGGTCTATCCCATGGATGTGAGTTGCCTCCACAATTTTTTCATAAACAGAAGGATCGTTTTTACAAGCCTCTCCACCTGGAACCACTAAAGGCTCTGTACATAAATAAAAAATAGACTCATATGCCTTTGCATATTCCTGAATATTTTCGATCAAATCAGGATGCGAGTCCGCCACTCCACTATCAATTACAAAGAAGGTTTTCACCTGTTTTCCTTGCTCCAAAATTGCAGCAAAACTCCGATTTTCTGGATCGAAGATATTCTCTGAGAAACAAACCGGATACTCAAATGGTACCGAAAATCGCTGCTTAATAATGGTATTCATGCAATTGATAAGGAATAATAGGGTAAGAAAGTTCTCAAAAGGGGTGAAAACCAATCCCAAATTAAATCAAGTCACGGCAAACTTCTTAGCCAGCCATAAAGAAATAGGAAGCAACAATAAAACAATTGCGCCGATTTCCCATCCTGCAAAGGCAGCTGTGAGTGAAGAATTGACAATAATCAAGGAAATAACAGCTGCTTTTACTGATTTTCCGATCATTTTTGGGTCTTGAGTTTTGATGGCTTTTCCTAAAGGAGGGAAAATCATATAACTTAACAAGACTAAGAAAGGGAACACTTCTTTATAATCTGGCCCCTGAAACTTTGCCAATCCATAGATCGCCAAAACCACAAAGATGTACATGAAAAAGCCTCCATAGAGCGCCTTTTTGTTTTTCCCATGTACTTCTCCCCGACTGACCATAGTAATGGCCGCAACATAGATCAAAGGTAAAACGCCAATAGGCCAAAGCTTTTCCAAGACCTCTGGAGCGACAGATATTCCCAAAAGCAAATTTCCAGTGCGGCAGAGCCCCATATTGACTGGACCCAAAATGGATTGATGCTTGCCCCAATAATCATATAATAAGGCGCAGAGAGATACTGCTATTGCCAAAACTCCGGCAATCCAATTGACCAGGAAAGCCATCGCCACTCCAAACACCAACAAAGAAGTAGCGAAAATGATTGCAGTATTTTTGTTTGCTCTTCCACTTGGGATCGGTCTCTCCGGTCTCTCTTCAGCGTCCAATTCTGCATCTGCAATATCATTGAAGGCCACGCCTCCAGCGTATAATCCAATCGTACTCAAAGAAAGCCAAAGCAGATTCTGCCAGAAATCAGTGCTTCCTTTTTCCCAATTGGAAATCATATAAGTCCATCCTCCAGCAATTGCAAAACCCGCCCAGATGTCTGCAATCGCTGTGACTACATTAGCTGGGCGGGTTAGCTGTAGGTATGGAAAAATTCCTCCTTTTGCCATGTATTAGTTTTCTACTCTGTCGGCAGGCCCTTCTACTCTTGGAACCTGACCTCCACGAAGCACTGAATTTCCACTCATTTTTTTGGTTTGGTCAATAGGTGGAGCCTGAAGCCAATCATTTTCATCCATTTGACCGGATAGAGAGAATGCTGTAAGTGCATTCCTGTAAGTCACCATCTGAACATGCTCCTCAGGAACCCCCATTTTTCTCATCAAGTCAGCTGTTTTTGGCACTGCCAAAGGATCCGAAATCCCCCAATCCGCTGCAGAATTGACGATAATTCTTTCTGGGCCGTATTGCTTCACGATTTCCACCATACGCTCAGAACCCATCTTGGTATGTGGGTAAATGGTAAATCCTGCCCAATATCCACGATCCAAAACCTCTTTTACAGTTTCTTCATTGTTATGATCCACGATGATCCACCCTGGATCCATTCCATGCTCCTCAGCAACATCCATGGATCTGTAAGTTCCTTTTTTCTTGTCTCTGTGAGGAGTATGAATCAATACCGGAAGATCCACTTCTTTGGCCAATTCAAGCTGCTCTCTGTAGAACCTATCTTCGGCCTCAGTCTGATCATCATAACCGATCTCACCGATGGCAACCACACCTTCTTTTCCAACATAAAGCGGCAACAATTCCATCACTTGCTCAGCCAAAGCAATATTATTTGCTTCTTTGGAGTTCAAGCCCATGGTGCAATAATGCACGATACCAAACTGACTTGCTCTGAATCTTTCCCAGCCTACCAAGGTACTGAAATAGTCCTTGAAGCTACCAACCTCTGTTCGTGGCTGACCTAACCAGAAAGCAGGCTCAATTGTCGCCACGATTCCGGCTTTTTGCATTGCCTCGTAATCATCCGTTGTACGGGACACAAGGTGAATATGTGGATCAATGTACATTGACATGATTTCTATGATTTATTTGGAGTAATTGTTTATCTCTTAAACTCGGGTGTCCTGATATTCCTTGCCTACCTTCTCCCAAGTGATCTCTCCAGATTCGATTTGGGATGCTAATGTAGGAAATTCGCTCAAAAGTGTCTTTCCAGCGCCTGATGGACAATTGAATAAAGCCAAGGCTCCACCTGCCAATTCCAAATCATCTTTGGAACTCATTACCTTTTGAAGGTCTTCCAAATATTTTTCATTCAAGAAAGGTGAAACTAAACGCCATAATTCTGGCATTACGTTTCTTCCTGCTGCCCATCTTTCATGAGCAAAATCTCTGGCAATTTCCGCTAAAGCCGGATTACTTCTCGAATCCTGACTCTGAATTCTATAAAGAGGGCGCTGCATGAAAACAGCTTTAAGCACCATTTGATTCCAGTTTGCTTCAGGAAAATACTTGGCAGGATAAGGATTGTTCAAGGCGATTGCATCGAATATCAGCGCAACATTGGTTCTGCATCCATCTATCGCCCGATCTACCAAATCTTCCTGAAAAGGCATCAACGGAAGAGCTGCAAATAGAGCCTGATGTTCGTGCATATCAGCAGTTTCAAACAACTGATTGACCGCTGAAAACCACGCCTCTTTATCCTGGGGATAAGACAAAAGCAAATAGGTTCTTGCAGTTTGCAGCACATTCCAAAATTCCGGCTCATAGCCAGCTACCAGTTCATCAGCCTTATTTTTATCCGCTTCGTCAAGTTGCAATTTCTCTTTGGAGAAAAAACGAGATGCCTGACTGAAAGCTAGAAAGAAAGCATTGGGTGAACCTGAGGATTGAATTTTCTCTGCTTTCTGAGAGAGCCAATTCAATGACTTTTCTTCTGCATTTTTCGATAAAATCCCTGAAAGGAATTTGAGTATATCTTGGGTGGAAGCCATCTAATTACAGTACTTATTCTTCAATTCTCAAATAAACTCAATCCTTCAACAAAATGCATCTTGTTTTAGAGGAATGGAGCCTAGAAATAGGCTCTTTATGAGAAAAATCATAATCAATTACCTATCCAAATCACAAAAACAGCACTCATATAAGAACCTAAGAATTTAAAACATTCACATAAATGCTAGACTAGCTGAAACTTTGAAAACAATCAGACCAAAAAAAAGACCGCACCTTCATCACATTCTGGACAAAGGCGCGATCACCTACAAAGTTTATAGCCTATTACGGACTATTTTACATCAAATTTGTAAATACAAGTTTGCTCATATTTTTCTCCGGGATTTAAAATCGTAGAAGGAAAATTTGGCTGATTAGGAGAATCTGGATAGTGCTGGGTCTCTAAACAAAAAGCCCCTCGAAAATCATAAGATTTGCCTTCTTTTCCGTGAATGGTTCCGTCCAGAAAGTTTCCGCTGTAGAACTGGATCGCTGGCTCAGTGGTCCAAACCTCCATTTTAATCCCGGTTTGCGGAGATGAAACTACCGCTGCTTGAGTAAGATCTTTAGAACTTTTATCCAACACCCAGTTGTGATCATATCCTCCACCAAAGCCCAATTGCTCATTTTCATTTTCGATTCTTGCGCCGATAGCTGTGGAAGAGGTAAAATCAAATGGAGTACCTGAAACTTCTAAAATTTCTCCAGTCGGGATCAAAACACCATTCACAGGAGTATACTTGGAAGCATTCAGCTGCAGTTCATGATTTAAGATAGTCCCCTCACCTGCTCCATTCAGATTGAAGAAGGAATGATGAGTCAAATTAACAGGAGTAGCTTGGTCTGTTTCTGCCTCATAGGTAACCTTAAATTCATTTTCATCCGTCAAGGTATAGACCATTTTCACCAACAACTCACCTGGAAATCCTTCCTCGCCATCTGGGGATTTATAGCTAAACTCAATGCTATTGTCTGCAACTTTTTGAGCATCCCAAACCACCCAGTCAAACCCTCCAGGACCACCATGAAGGGTTTGCCCGTTGTTATTTATTGGTAATTTATATACCACATCATTCAGGGTAAATTCACCATTCGCGATGCGGTTTCCATACCTTCCTATGGAAGCTCCGATATATTTTTCACTGCTATTCAGGTATTCATCCAGTGTATTAAATCCCAATACGATATCCACAGGATTCCCATTTTTATCTGGCACCCAAAGTTCAGTTACCCTTGCCCCAAAATTGGTCACTTTCATTTTGAGACCATTGGTATTCTTGATTTCAAATAGTTGCACTTCTTTTCCTTTAAATGTATTTCCAAATGATTTTTCTTCGACTACTTCTTCCTCTTGTTCTGCATTTTCGGAAGGTTTGTTTCCACAGGCTGCTAGCCATCCTGAGATTACTAACAAGCTGAGAAAATTGATCAATTTTATTGTCTTCATATTATTTAAGTTTCACTGTTAATTCTTAAAAAGATTGGATTCGAACTGATTTGAATTGACTAAAGGAATTTTCAGGTCCTTTGGAAACCAAACCTAGTCGGAACCCCATTCCCCAAGGCACAAGATGCTTCACGTCCTTTTCCCCTCCCAGTTCAATTGTTGACCCTTCAACCTTCACGGAAACAGACATTCTATAGCCATCTTCCATGTTCAAAATTAATTGCACAGGATGTTCTCTCGGAATAGTCTGAGTGGCAAAAACTTCTCTTTTCTTATCTATTACTTGCCAAAAAGTGACTAGATCTGCCTGGACTGAAATCCCCATTCCGGCAACCGGCGCTCCAAAACCATTGTTTGCTCCACCGATTAAAGCCAACCCAGCTGAAGCATCATCATTGGGAATGATTGTTGCCTCATATCGGTAATTCAGAGACTTTGTCCCCTGAACCAACAAGGTGCCCAAGTTTTCATTTTCCTCAGAAGCAAACAATTTCAGTCCTTCTTTACCCGTCTCAAACTGGATATCCTGAGTTACCCTCCATTGCCAAACCGGATCTAATTTTTCCTCGAAATCATCTCTGAATTCAAGTGATTCTTTGCTTCTCTCATATCCTGCTTTATTTTCTAAAACCGGCCATCCATCAGCAGTCCAGTTGATCTTTTCCAAAACTCCCTGTCTCCCGACGTAAACACTCCCTTCTGTATTGTAGGCATGATAAAGCATCCAAAAATCTCCGCCTTTTTCAACTACTGTACCGTGTCCCGCACACTTCCATTCCTCATTATCTTGTAGTATGGGGTTCATATTGTACTTTTCCCAAGGCCCCAAGAGAGTCCTGCTTCTAGCAACTCCTGTTACATAGTCGCAGGTGATTTCACAACATCCACGGGCTGAATAAGTCGCATAGAAATATCCGTTTTTTCGAAAAATAGCCACTCCTTCCACAAGCCAACCTTCCCATGGCTGATCATTTCGGAAAAGTTCATGTTTTTCTCCGATCAATTCAGTTCTTTCTTCATTGATCTCCTGTGCCCAGATAGGTGTATCCTGACCTTTGCTATTCCCATCTTCTTTCCACAGAACGTAGAGCTTTCCATTTTCATCTCTTGTTTCAAAAGCATCAATCGAACCGTACTCTTGTGCCACCAATGGTCCATGATCCCGAAACATTCCCTCAGGAGAATCGGCACTGGCAACGGCCACACTCAGACGGTTGCTTTCTTTGTCCCGTGCGGTGTAGTAGGCATATATTCTCCCCTGGTTTTCATCATAGGAAAGTTCGGGTGCCCAAAAGTTATTTTTCGCCCAATCTGGCGCCCCATCTGGAAATACATAGTTCACCAATTCCCAATTCACCAAATCATTGGACTTAAAGATGGGAAACAGAGGAGCCCATTCATTGGAAGTGGCAGATGCATAATAGGAATCTCCGATTTTGACTACCGTTGGATCGGGACGATCACCCGCCAAAACTGGGTTGTCAAAAGATCCTGACTGGGAAAAAATCTTTTCGGAATTAATCAAAAACAAAACAAGAACAATAAAAATATTCCTGCTGCGGAATAGGTTTTTCATGGGTTTGGAGCAAATTAAGGACTCAATATAAAGCAAATAGAAAACCTATTTGAAAAAACTACATGAATAGCTGTGTAATTTTATTAAACTTAAAAATGCATTCTTTTCACCTCCTCATCTCTTTTCTTTTTTGGACGATAGGATCGACATCTTTGACTGAAAAAGAGCCAATTTACTTAGCTGACCCCTCTATTTTTTATCATGACGGGACTTATTACCTCTATGGAACCAGTGGCAATGACAAAAACCTAGGTTTTGAAGTCTATCTTTCCGAAGATCTTGAGTCTTGGAAAAAATCAACCAAAAATGAGGGATACGCTCTCAAAAAAGGAGAATCCTTTGGAGAAACAGGTTTTTGGGCACCACAAGTATTTGAATTCGAAGGCCTTTTCTATATGGCATACACTGCAAATGAAAACATTGCGATAGCTACTTCAGATAGTCCTTTGGGGCCGTTTAAACAAAAAGAATTAAAAGCTCTCCCGGCTCCCGTCAAGCAAATTGACCCCTATATTTTCATCGACACCGATGGCAAAAAATATCTGTATCATGTACGCCTGACAGAAGGAAATCGACTCTTTGTAGCAGAACTGAAAGATGATTTTTCAGGAATCAAAGAGGAAAGCCTAACCTATTGCTTACACGCGGAGGAGCTTTGGGAAAACACCCAAAATGTTGATTGGACTGTTTCAGAAGGTCCTGCAATTATCAAACATCAAAACCTTTACTATTTCATCTACTCCGCCAATGATTTCCGAAACCCAGACTATGCAGTTGGCTATGCAACCAGCAAAAACCCAATGGGGCCTTGGACCAAAAGCCCAAACAATCCGATTTTTGATAGGTCAGATTCAGGAATCAATGGTACAGGACATGGAGACTATTTTGTGGATAAAGATGGAAAGCTCAGATATATACTGCACACTCACAATTCTGAGTTGGATGTTTCTCCTAGGAAGGCAGCCTTGATCGAACTCCATTTTTCCAAAAACGGATCTGACTCCGATATTTTGGAAGTCAAAAAAGGGAGTTTTTCGCTTCTTGAAATTGATTAAATCACCCCCTTTCTTTAATCCTTCTCAACTCTAGCCTTTCCACCAGCGGTTCCCATAATTCTTTCTCATTAGACTAATTTTAAAGTCTAAACAAAAAACTATGAAGAAACGCTACCTATTTGGAATGGGTCTTTTGTTGCTTTTCGGAATGAAAGCACAGGCTCAAGACCAGGTGATTGAAAAGATCATCGCAGAAGAGAAAGAAAACTCTCAACTGAAAGAATTAGCCCATGAATTAATGGATGGGATCGGGCCGAGATTGGTCGGAACCCCTCAAATGCAAGAAGCTCATGATTGGGCTGTTGAAAAATATGCTACTTGGGGAATACCTGCGGAAAACCAACAATGGGGCGAATGGAGAGGATGGGATCGTGGAATCACTCACATCGACATGATGGAACCTTGGGTGAGATCTCTTTCCGGGATGCAACTAGCTTGGTCTCCGGCATCTCCAAAAGGCGGTGCAACTGGTGAAGTTGTCGCTCTTCCTGAAGTAGCTGATGAAGCAGCTTTCAAAGCTTGGCTTCCAAGTGTCAAAGGTAAATATGTGATGATATCTGTTCCTCAGTTTACCGGTCGTCCAGACTACAACTGGGAAGAGTGGGCTACTGATGAGTCTTTCGAGAAAATGAAAGAAGATAGAGCTGCTTTTGAGCAAGCTTGGAATAAAAGAATCGAGAATACTGGTTTGGGAAGAAGAGAACTTCCTCAAGCTTTAGAAGATGCAGGTGCTTTGGGAATCATCACCAGCTACTGGTCAAGAGGCTTTGGAGCAAATAAAATCTTCTCCGCATACACTAAGTCCGTTCCGACTGTAGACCTTTCTTTAGAAGATTATGGATTGCTTTACCGATTAGCTGAAAGCGGCAAGAAGCCTGTTATTAACTTGAATGCTCAATCCAAAGAAACTGGTGTTCAGCCAACTTTCAACACTATCGCAGAAATCAAAGGAACAGAAAAGCCTGACGAATACGTAATGCTTTCTGCTCACTTTGACTCGTGGGATGGCGGAACTGGCGCAACAGACAACGGTACTGGTACCATCATGATGATGGAAGTGATGAGAGTTTTGAAGAAAGTCTATCCTAACCCAAAAAGAACCATTTTGGTGGGGCATTGGGGTTCTGAGGAGCAAGGATTGAATGGCTCAAGAGCTTTCGTAGAAGATCATCCAGAAATCGTTGAAAAAATCCAAGCGCTATTCAATCAGGATAATGGAACTGGTAGAGTTGCCAATGTATCAGGTCAGGGATTCGTGGATAGTTATGAGTACCTAGGCAGATGGATGTCTGAAGTACCAAGAGAGATTACAAGAGACATCAACACTTCCTTCCCTGGCAACCCTGGTGGCGGCGGGTCTGACTACGCTTCGTTTGTAGCTGCTGGAGTTCCTGCCTTCTCTTTAAGTTCTTTGAGCTGGTCTTACTTCAACTACACTTGGCATACCAACTTGGACACCTATGACAAGATTGTTTTTGATGATGTTCAAAACAATGTAATCATGGCTGCAATCATGGTTTACATGGCTTGCGAAGAGCCAGACATGGTTTCCAGAGAAAGAAGAATTCCAATTGGAAGAGATGGCAAGCCAACTGAATGGCCTGCGATGAGATCTCCAACGAGAAAAGGAGGAATGGATTAATTCCTTTCCAAGTTTTTATATAAATGCCCAGCAGAATTCTGCTGGGCATTTTTTTATTACCAATACCTTTGAGCCCAATGAATAAAATAGGGCCAATTTGGTCCGACAGTATGTCCACCCTCATGTTGACGAAAAGCAATATCCCCTTGATCCAAATAAGTGCCTAAGGGAGGGAATTCGGAAGTCGGCAATGCTTTTTTACCTAACAACTCATAAACTGGGCCTGCTAAAACCGCTGCATCAAACATCCCTTTTCCATCAATCCAATTTCCCTCCACCTCCGGTGAGCCCACTGAAATAAAAACTGGACGAGGTGCACAGAGAGCAATTAATTCATGTGCATCTACAGGCAAATCATTGGGTGTCAATGATCCGGCGTACTTGATAAAATTGGGAGCGAACCAATGATATTCACCAGAAGCTGCCAAATTCTCCACTTGCTCACCAAACACCCTTCTTAGCAATTTAGCTCCTCCTGCGCCCGAAGAACCAATCAATCCTATAGAGAATCTTGGCTCATAAGCCAAGGCAACCAATGCGGCTTTCCCATACCTAGACAAGCCTTCGATAGCAACTTTTCTGGAATCTACTTTTGGGTCTGTCTCCAAAAAATCCAAAGCCTTGCTAGCTCCCCAAGCCCAAGCTTTCAAAGTCCCCCAATCGTCCAATTCTCTTGCTTCCCCTCGATTGACCAAACCGATGATTCCTGCTCGTAATCCGGCACCATTGTCAGCCTGATAACTTGTGGGAATAATCACACCAAAACCCCAGCCTTCACGAACCAACTGTTCTTGCCAACTTGGACCTTCTGGCTTAGGTCGTTGAATATTCGGGGGCCAATTCCACCCAAATTCCATAACTAGAGGAACTTTGGATGGGGCATTTTTGAGAACTCCATATTCAAAATCAATCGCCACCTCTATTTCTGGGAAAGCCGAATTATCCACGACACCTTTCATTTTCCGGTACAAAACCTCCACATCTCCTATCACAGAATCTTTTTCCAACAAAATCTCCCAAGTCACATCAGGCAACTTTACAGGAGTCTTACCATACATTTCTCGATCAAACAATTCAAAAATTTCCAATTTTCGGCTTTCCCAATCTTTGGGACTATTTACCCTTTTCCCATTTTCAAAAAGCAAAGGATCAGGCACCGATTCATATTGTTTGGCTTTGCTCTCATCAGCATTTGCAGCATTCGGAGCTTCTGGATTTCCTGAAGGACCAGGCCGAAGGGCTTCAATTCCCAATCTATTCATCATTAACTGATGGTCTTCCTGTGAAAGTTTACGAATGGAATCTCTTGCAGCTTGAGAAATTTGTGAAAAACCTACCGCAACAATTATTACTGTAAAAAATGAGCTTAGAAATAACTTTTTCATGGTTGTTTTGGGTTTGAGGATTATATAAACTATCCATTTTTCAGCTAATTCCTGATTTTTTTTGATTTATGGTCCAATGGTGATTTACAAGCTTTGAATGCGGCTTTGGGTTGACTAAATTGTCTTCAAGCTTAATTCTGTATGAAAAAACACTTACTTCTCACCCTCCAACTTCTATTCATTTTTGCTTCTGGCTTTGGTCAAGAAATTTCCACTTATCTCTCAGCTCCTTTTCCAACCAATCTGACTGCCGATCCTCAAGGGAAATCAATTGCCTGGGTCTTCAATTCAGAAGGTGAGAGAAATATTTTCTTTGCAAAAGCACCAGAGTATCAAACTCAGAAAATCACCAATTACAAAGGGGATGTAGGAATAGATGTAGGTTCATTGGTCTTTTCTCCTGAAGGAAAAACACTGGCCTATGTTAGTGGAAATTCGAAAAACCCTGCAGGAGAAGCAGCAAATCCTGCCCAATTGCAGGTCAGTACTGAATTTCAGATTCACCTAATCGATCTTGAATCTGGAAAAGACCAATTGCTTGGCCCTGGAAGTGGGCCTGTTTTTTCGCCAGATGGAAAAATGCTCATTTTCAAAGCTGGAAAAGACCTAAAATCCATTTCCCTTGAAAACTTACAAGAAAGTCCAAAAACCATATTTTCTGCGAGAGGAAATATCCAGCAATACAGTTTTTCTCCCAATGGGAAATTGATATCCTTCGTTTCCAACCGAAGAGACCATTCCTATATCGGACTTTGGGATCTTGAAAACAAAACACTCAGCTATCCAGAAACTAGCTTGGATCATGACAGCTATCCAGCTTGGAGCCCGGATGGGAGCAAATTGGCCTATGTGAGAGTCCCGAATGTTTTAAACAAACTTCCTTTTACATCGCATAAAGAAGCTAACCCTTGGAGTATTCGTGTTTTGGATCTAGCGACTTTAAAAGCAAAAGAGGTATGGAAAGCTCCAGCAGGAAAAGGTTCAGTTTTAGTAAGAGATTTGCCAGCCGAAAATGAAAGATTGTGGTGGACTCCAAAAGGTGAATTGGTATTCCCATGGGAAGGAAATGATTGGGTTCAGCTCTATGCAGTCAATCCTGAAAATGGTGAGACAAAACACCTAACTCGAGGCTTTGGGATCGTAGAAAAAGTAAATACCTCATTCACAAAAAATGAACTCCTTCTCACCACCAACATCGGAGACATCGAACGAAGGAAAATCATCAGTTTGGACTTGACAAGTTACAATTTGGAAGACCTTACTGAGCCGGGAAAAATCAACTGGACTCCTAATCGAATAGAAAATGGTCTAGCTTATCTTTCTGCTTCAGCCACTACTCCAGCCTGGCCGATGATCCGTCAATACGGAGGGCAAAAAGCTTTGGCAGAAGAACTTTATCCAAGTGATTTTCCGAAAAACCTGGTCACTCCTCTGGGCATCGATTTGATTGCTGAAGATGGATTCAAAACACGGGCGCAGCTTTTTTTACCTCCCAATCATGATGCTTCAAAAAAATATCCTGCAGTCATTTTTATCCATGGAGGAAGCCGGAGACAGATGCTTTTGGGCTTCAATTATTCTCAATACTATAGCAATGCCTATGCACTTCAACAATACTTTGCTGCCAATGGCTTTATCGCATTGACTTTGAACTATCGAAGCGGGATTGGTTATGGGTTGGATTTTCGTGAGGAAGACAATTATGGAGCTGGGGGAGCGAGTGAAGTTCAGGATTTGATGGCGGCGGCCGATTATTTAGCCGGAAGACCTGATGTAGAAAGCTCTCAAATTATCCCTTGGGGAGGAAGTTATGGAGGATTTATGACCGCTCATGGATTGGCTCAAGCGCCAGAGAAATTCTTAGCAGGAGTAGATATCCATGGAGTCCATAACTGGAACAATGACATTCCCGTTTTTGCCTCTTGGTATGCCCCGGAAAAATTCCCTGAAATGGCTGAATTGGCTTTCAAATCTTCTCCAATGGCCTATGTTGAAAACTGGAAGGATCCCGTTTTGTTGATTCATGGGGATGATGATCGAAACGTCCTTTTCTCTGAATCGGTAGAATTGGCTGAAGTTTTGAGAAAGCAGGGAGTAGAAGTTGAGCAATTGGTGTTTCCAGACGAGGTACATTCGTTTATCCTTCATAAAAATTGGGTAGCGGCTTATGAAGCAGCTATTGATTTTATCCAAAGACAAATTCAAAAGCAATGAAAAAACTCTCTCAATTAGTATTCGCTTTCACTTTTCTTCCACTTTTTGTTTTTGGGCAGGAAAAAGTCCTGAAAGAGGCCTTTGAAAGAGCAGAAGAAGAAGGTTTTTCAGGAATCGTTTTGGTGGCTGACAAGGGCGAAATTCTATTTGAAGAAGCCATTGGAAAGCGGAGCTTTGAAGACAATATCCCATTGGAAGTGGATGATATTTTTGAAATGGCATCTGTTTCCAAGCAGTTTACGGCCATGATGATCATGATCTGTAAGGAAAAAGGTCTTTTGAATTTTGATGACTCGGTTTCTCAATATTTGGATATTCCTTACAAGGGAATCACCATCAGAAACCTTTTGACGCACACTTCGGGGCTCCCGGATTATCAGGCAATAATGGACGAGCATTGGGATAAAACGAAGGCAGCTGGAAATCCCGACATTTTGGAATATCTCAATAAATATGCTCCTCCCAAGAATTTCGAACCCGGAGATGATTATGAATACAGCAATACGGGTTATGTCTTATTGGCAAGTATCGTAGAAAAAGCGACTGGAAGAGATTTTGTGGAGCTTTCCAAAGATTGGATTTTCGATCCTTTGGGAATGAAAAATACAGCGATCCGCAGTTTGGAAGAAAAGGCCAAAGTCCCAAATTTCGCAGCAGGACATCTCAAAGATGAAAAGGGGAATTATGTCAATGCCAATAAATTCAGATCTTCCGATTACACCCTTTGGTTGGGAAATAGAAAAGGCCCAGGAAGAGTAAGCTCCAATGCCCAGGATCTTTTGATCTGGGACCAGGCTTTGTATACTGACCAATTAGTGTCTCAGAAAACATTGGAGGAGGCGTTTTCTCCTTTCAAATTAAATGATGGAGCAAGAAGCACCTATGGATTTGGCTGGGACCTAGATCCAAACAGCCCATATGGAAAAATGGTCATGCACACAGGAGACAACCCTGGGTACAAGACCATTATTATTCGATTTATCGAAGAAAACAAAACCATCATCATCCTAAACAACAATTATCATCCAGATATGATGCGATTGGTTGAAGCAGCAACTTTGGCTTTGGGGAAATGGTAATCAGTCTCCCAAAGCACCAATCTGCCAACGCTCAATTTCTGATTTTGTATGCTCCCTTTTCATGATTTCTTCAATTTGGGAGACAATTTCAGGGTTAGTTGCAGCGACATCATTTTCTTCTTGAGGATCCACTGAAAGATCGTATAGTTCTGTCTTGATTTCGCCTTTGTTTAGATGCTGACGAACAGCTTTCCATTTGCCCATTCTCACTGCCTGCTGACCATCGTATTCAGGGAATTCCCAATACAAGAAATCATGCTCTTCCTGTTCTTTGCCCATAATTGCTGAAAGGAAGCTTTTTCCATCCGTCTTTGGAGGCTCCACCCCGATCAATTCGCAGATCGTAGGAAGAATATCGTAAAAAGCTGAAATGTGATCCGAACTTGTTCCAGCCTCAATTTTACCTGGCCAGTTGACCAACATTGGAACTCGGATTCCCCCCTCGTAAACAAAGCCTTTAGTATGACCATAGCCATTGGTAAAAGGCTGAGAGCTGTTGAAATAATCAAAATCAACTCCACCAGTATAGGATGGACCGTTATCGCTGGTAACTATGATCATGGTATTATCAGAAAGCCCTAACTCTTCCAACTTGGCACGGACTTCTCCAATTTGCTGGTCCAACAAATCTATCATTGCCGCATAGGTAGCTCTTGGGTATCGGGTTGGGAAATATCCTCTTTTACCATCGTAATATTCTTCCTCACCTATTTTTTTACGGTATTTCTCCACATACTCCGAAGGAACTTGCAATGGTAAATGCGGCAATGGAGAGGCATAATACAAGAAGAAAGGTGTATCCTTATTTTCCTCAATAAAAGCCAATGCTTTTTCCTGCATCAAAGCCGGAGCATATTCTTGTTGCTCATATTTAGCATATGAAACTGGATCATTTGGATCTGCTAAAGAATCTATTTTAGTCCCTGGCACAATCAGCTCGTTATTCAATGGGATTTTGGTCTCGTTTTCCCACATATGAGGGGGATAAAGATTATGAGCTTGACGCTGACAATTATAGCCGTAGAAATAGTCAAAGCCCATTTTCGTAGGAATACTCTCAGTCAAAGGAGCTCCCAAACCCCATTTACCTACGATTCCTGTTTTGTATCCATTTCTCTGTAAAATCTTGGCCAAAGTCTCGGTATCTGATGGCAGCGGTCTTTGCCCCTCTAAATTCGGATCAGCAGCAGCTTTGGCATAATCCCAAACTTCACCTCTTTCTCTCCACTCATCATTTCCTCTCACATAGGCATGCCCGGAATGCAGTCCAGTCAGCAACATGCATCTTGCCGGAGCACAAACAGGAGCCGCAGAATAGTGATTGGTAAAAACCTTTCCACTTGCCGCCAAGGCGTCCATCGCTGGTGTTTCGATGATCTTTTGACCATTAAAACCTACTTCTCCATAACCCAAATCATCGGCCAGAATCAACACTATATTGGGTTTTTGAGGTTCTTTCTCTGCGGGAGAACAGGAAAAATAGAAGGCGATGAGAGATAGATAAAGGAGTTTTTTCATATTTAGGTCTTTTGACCAAAAATAGTCTTTTGAATGTGATTGACAGAATCTTTTAATCTTTTTTCCCTCGAACCAGAAATTTTATACCAAGGAAAGCCACTTTCAATCGCCAGTTTTTCATACCAATCCAAAAAGAATTGACGCATCTCCAGCTCAGGATATTCCCGCTGAGGATCAGGCGCCCAAGGCAAATCCACATCGGTCAGTAAGATCAAATCATATGTCCTTTTTTGGATTTCCTCAAGGACCCAAGGATCTACTTTTTCAAACCGATATTGGGACCAAACTTGAATCACACGAAGGTCGGTATCACAAAAAAGCAACCGCTCGGACTCCAAAGTCTGCTGATCTTCCAAAGCCATTTGCCCTTTCCCTATTTCTACCAAATCCTCATACACATAAGGTCGAGCTATCTCCTCCAAATATTCACGGGCATATTCCTCTACCCAGGGCTCTTTGAAGTGATTGCTCAAATCCTCAGCAAGTGTACTCTTCCCCGTGGATTCAGGACCTAAAATGAGAACTTTATGAATTGGAGGCATGAGCATTGGCTGATTTGATCCAGGCGAGCAATCCTAAAATTGCCAAAATTGTAAAGACCACGAATTGGAATGAGGTAAGTATCAATCCTTTGTAAAAATAAAGCGGAATGGAAACAAAATCTGTCAATAACCAGAAATACCAGTTTTCCACTTTCTTTTTGGCCATCAGCCACATGCCGACAAATGCCGAGGAAGTCGTAAAAGAATCCCAATAGGGAACATCAGAATCTGTGAAATTGGACAGGACTGTCGATAAAACAACATAGGAGCCAGCAAATAACAAAAGAGAGGTAATCCAACCTTTCGAGCTCAGCCAGGTGGTTGGCAAAAGCGCCTCATTTTCCTTCGGGTGAGTCCAAGCATACCAACCGTAAATAGACATGCTAAAGTAATAGGCATTGATGCCCATATCCGCATACAACTTGAATTGGAAGCAAATCCAAACATATATCAAAGTCGAAACAATCCCAGTCGGATAAACCCAAATATGCTCTTTCATGGAATAAAACACAGAGGCAATCCCCAAAAAGGCAGCGATAGCCTCCAGCCAAGTCATGGCGGCAATCCCTTCTCTGAGTCCATCCAATAGGAAGTTGATATCCATGATGCGAAGAAAGGGATAATTGTTGAAAATTTCGAAAGTTAAAAGTTGGAAGGATATATCAGGTGAATTCACTTTTAGATCCTTGAAGCCAACTTATGAATTCTGTTTCTCTTCCAAAGCTTGCCATTGATTTTTATACCCTACCTTTTGACATAGGGCATCGGACTTTGTACTTGGTACATGGTGCTTAAGACTACCGAACGACAATTCACGACAAGTCGCAAACTTTCCGTGGACTTCTAGGGTTAGATTCTTAACTTTGCCAGCTATGACTTTGAGCACTTTATCTGCAAAAACAGACCTCGACTCTCTCGATCCCAAAAATTTTATCATCATCAAAAATGCAAGGGTAAACAATCTGAAAAATCTCAGCGTTGCCATCCCAAGAAATCAATTTGTGGTGGTAACTGGACTTTCAGGCTCTGGAAAATCTTCCTTGGCTTTTGATACGCTTTTTGCCGAAGGCCAAAGAATGTATGTGGAAAGCTTGAGTTCCTATGCCCGCCAGTTTTTGGGCAGAATGGAAAAACCAGAGGTTGAATACATCAAAGGCGTAGCTCCTGCCATCGCGATTCAGCAACAAGTCAACACCAAGAACCCACGATCTACTGTGGGTACCACCACCGAGATTTACGATTATTTGAAGCTGCTTTTTGCCCGAGTGGGAAGAACCATCTCTCCTGTTTCAGGCAAAGAGGTCAAGCATCATACTGTTTCAGATATTGTCGATTACATTCTTTCTTTTGAAGAGGGCTCCAAAGTCATGATTTCATGCCCACTTCAAGTAGAAAGAGGGAGAAAAATCAATCAGGAACTGGAGCTGCTTTTGCAAAAAGGCTATACGCGGATTTTGATTGATGGAGAAGCTTTCTTTGTAGAAGAGCTACTGGAAGAAAAGAAAATACCAAAAGGGAAATACGAAGTATTAATCGATCGAGCTTCTGTCAGAAAAGATGATGAAGATAACCAATTCCGCATAGCTGATTCGGTTCAAACCGCTCTTTTCGAAGGACATGGAGATTGTACCATCACCATCCCGGGACAGGAAACAAAAGGATTTTCCGACCGATTCGAGTTGGACGGAATGACTTTCGAACTTCCTTCGGTCAACTTTTTCTCATTCAACAATCCATATGGAGCTTGCAAAAGATGTGAAGGGTTTGGGAATGTTTTAGGAATCGATCCGGACCTGGTCATTCCAAATAAAGAATTGTCGATTTACGAAGGAGCAATCGCACCTTGGCGCGGAGAATCTTCTAGATCATGGCTTGAGCCTTTGTTGAAAAAGGGAATTGAATTCGACTTTCCAATTCATAGAGCTTACGAAGATTTGACAGAAAAAGAACAAGAGCTTCTTTGGACAGGAAATAAGTATTTCAAAGGCTTAAACGCCTTTTTCAAGGATTTGGAAACCAAAACTCATAAAATCCAGTATCGTGTAATGCTTTCCAGATTCCGGGGAAGAACCACTTGTCCAGAATGTCGGGGTACGCGCTTGAGAAAAGACGCTTCATATGTCAAAATCAAAGAAAAGTCCATTACGGATATTGTCTTGATGCCGATCGATGAGGCATTGGTTTTTTTCTCCAAACTTAATCTCGAAGAGCATGAGGCCAAAGTAGCCAACAGGCTTTTGAAAGAAATCACTAGCCGATTGGAATTTATGGATCAGGTTGGACTGGGATATTTGACCTTAAACCGATTGACCTCGACCCTTTCTGGAGGAGAATATCAGCGAATCAAATTGGCAACGAACTTGGGTTCTGCCTTGGTTGGGTCCATGTACATTTTGGATGAACCGAGTATCGGTTTGCATCCGAGGGACACAGATCGATTGGTCGGAGTTTTGAAAACTTTGAAGGACCTCGGAAATACCGTAATCGTAGTCGAGCATGAAGAAAAAGTCATGCGATCTGCTGATCAGATTATTGACATTGGTCCGGATGCGGGAGTCCATGGCGGTGAACTGCTATTTCAAGGAAGCATCGATGATTTGATTGCTTCAGGACAAACACATACGGCAAAATATCTGAGAGGTGAAGAGCATATTTTCCAGAAAAATGGGAATAGGAAGTGGAAGGACAGTATCACAGTTAAAGGCGCCAAGGAAAACAACCTGAAGAACCTGACTGTCCAATTCCCATTAAATACCTTGACTGTTGTCACAGGGGTTTCCGGCTCAGGAAAATCAACTTTGATCAAAAAGATTCTCTACCCGGCATTGGGAAAAATGCTCGGAACGGTCATTGACGAAAGTGGGAAATATGACAAGATCGAAGGAGATTACAAGCAGATCACTCAAGTAGAGTTTGTAGATCAAAACCCGATCGGAAAATCTTCTCGCTCCAATCCGGTAACCTATGTAAAGGCTTATGATGCAATCCGAACCTTATTCTCTGACCAGCCACTTTCCAAGCAGAGAGGATACAAACCTGCATTTTTCTCTTTCAACGTAGACGGCGGAAGATGCGAAGCCTGTGCAGGAGAAGGAACGACGACTGTTGAGATGCAGTTTATGGCGGATATCCACCTAACCTGCGAATCCTGCAAAGGCAAGCGATTCAAAAATGAGATTCTGGATGTCAAATACAAGGATAAGGACATTTCGGATGTTCTTGCGATGAGTATTGATGAGGCCATGGAGTTTTTTCAGGGAAAAAATCAGATCATCAATCGTCTGGCCCCTCTTCAAGAAGTTGGTTTGGGATATATCGGCATGGGTCAAAGCTCCAACACTTTGTCTGGCGGAGAAGCTCAACGGGTAAAACTCGCCTCTTTTTTAGGAAAAGGAGGAACCAAGTCCACCGATCATGTTCTCTTTATTTTCGATGAACCGACGACCGGACTTCACTTTCATGATATCAGCAAGCTCCTTCATAGTATCAATGCTTTGATAGATCAGGGACATTCTGTAATCATCATCGAGCACAATACCGAAGTGATCAAGTCCGCTGACTGGGTGATTGACTTGGGACCGGAAGGTGGAAATAAAGGAGGCCAATTAACTTTTGCCGGGACTCCAGAAGATTTGGCAAAAGAGGAAAATAACTTTACAGGAATGTATTTGAGGGAGAGTTTTTAATAAAACCAAAGGGCTATTCTCTTCAAATACCATGAAAATCGAAAATCTTAGCTTCGATTTTCATGGTATTTTTGTTTAAAGTCATTTTTCTATCAAGCAATTGATGCTTTTCCACCTTCGGTTTTCTCACTTTCCTTTTTCCAGTTAAATTCGGCATCGAACGAATCAAACACTATGAGAAAAACTTTACTCCTTTCCCTCTTACTCTGTTTGGGAATTAGCTTTGCGCAAGCGCAAATCCAGACCCCTGAACAGTTTCTAGGCTATAAGCCCGGTGACAGATTCACCCCGCATCACCGGATGGTGGACTATTTTGAACATGTCGCCGCCAACAACCCGAATGTAAAATTGATCCAATACGGAGAAACCAATGAAAAGCGTCCCCTGATCATTGCAATTCTTTCAAGTGCCGAAAACATGGCAAATCTGGAGCAAATCCGTACTGACAACCTAAAAAGAGCTGGCTTGATGGATGGAACTCCAAGCACTTCCATTCCAATCAACTGGATGTCTTTCAATGTGCATGGAAATGAATCAGTAGGAATGGAAGCTGCCATTTCTTCATTCCACACCTTGGCAGATCCGACTAATTCAACTTCTCAGGAATGGTTGAAGAATCAGGTGGTGATCATTGATCCAGCTATCAACCCTGATGGTAGAGACCGATACGCTATGTGGTACAACCAAAAAATGAATACTACGCTTCAGCCGGATCTTCAGTCTATGGAGCATAGCGAACCTTGGCCAGGTGGAAGAGCAAACCACTACCTTTTTGACTTGAATAGAGACTGGGCTTGGCAGGTACAGGTGGAATCTCAAGCGAGATTGAAAATGTACCAGCAGTGGATGCCTCAGCTACACTTGGATTTCCACGAGCAGGGCATCAACAATCCATTCTACATGGCACCGGCGGCTGAGCCTTTACATGAGCAATTGACTGCTTGGCAGCATGAGTTCCAAGATATTTTCGGGAAAAACACTGCGAAATACTTCGATGAAATGGGCCGTTTTTATTTCACCAAAGAGCGATTTGACTTGCTATATCCTTCTTATGGTGACACTTACCCAATGTACAATGGTGCAATCGGGATGACTATCGAGCAAGGTGGTGGCGGACAAGCCGGAATCGGTGGATTCAATGCTGTTGGAGACACTGTCACTTTGAGCTATAGAATCGAAGGGCATTATACCGCCGCGATGTCAGCTACTGAAATGACCAGCGCCCATGCAGATAAATTATTGGCAGAGTTTGCCAAATACTATGATGAAAACTCCTCCAATCCGAAAGGACAATACAAGAGCTTTGTCATCAAAGGAGAAAGCAACCCGGCTCAGGTAGCCAAATTGTTGGAGCTTTTGGATAAAAATGGAATCTTGTATGGAAAGGCAGGAAGCAAATCCGGCTTGAAAGGATTCGCTTACCAAACAGGAAAATCCGGTTCATTCTCCACTTCAGATGAAGATGTGGTTATTTCGGCTTACCAACCAAAATCTGTTTTGGCACAAGTTTTCTTCGAGCCAAATCCTCAATTGAATGACAGTATCACTTACGATATTACCAGCTGGTCACTTCCTTATGCCTATGGTGTAGAAGCTTATGCCTTGGAAAGCAGACTAGATCCTGCAGGAGCCTACGAAAGCCCTGAATTCACTCCAAATTCAGTTGGAAAAACTCCGGTTGCTTACATAGCTGATTGGCAGGGAACTAGAGCCGCTGCATTCTTAGCCAGCCTATTCAACGAAGGAATCAGAGTAAAATACCCTGAATTCCCATTCAAAACTGAAGGAAAAAGCTTCCCCGCCGGGACACTTTTGATCACCAAAGGAGACAATAAATACATCGCTGATTTTGATAAAAAAGTCACAGATGCTGCCAATAAATTCGGAATCGAATTGGCTACCACAATGACTGGATACATGGAGGAAGGCAAAGACTTTGGCTCTCCAAACATCCGTGAAATCAAAGCTCCAAAAGTGGCTCTAATCGGTGGACAGGGAACTTCCTCTCTTGGCTTTGGAGAAGTATGGCATTTCTTCGAGCAAGAATTGAACTACCCGCTTTCCAACTTGGAAATGGACAATATTGGGCGATATGATCTAAGCAAATACGATGTGATCATCATCCCAGCTACCTGGGGCGGTGGTTTGAGTAAGCCTGCTTTGGACAAAGTGATGGATTGGGTCAAAGCTGGAGGCAAATTGATAGCAATAGACGGAGCTTTGAATCTTTTCGCAAACAAAGAAGGCTTTGCTTTGAAGACTTTCGATTCTGATGAGGAGAAAAAAGCAGCTGAGAAAGAATCTGAAGAAATCGCAAAAGCTGAAAGATTAGAACCTTATCAAGAAGGTGAAAGATTAGCTATTTCGGGCGGTACAGAAGGATCCATCTATCAGGTAGATATGGATGTGACTCATCCATTGGGATACGGAACAGGTGGTAAATACTACACCTTGAAAAACAGCTCCAGTCATTATGCATATATGGATAATGGTGGTAATGCCGGTAAAATCCTTTCCAATGATTCCTATAGAACTGGCTATATCGGCTACAAAATCAAGTCAAAAATGGGAGGAACTTTGGCTATCGGATCTGAAAGACAAGGCAGAGGAAATATCATTTACTTTGTGGACAATCCAATTTTCCGAGGTTTCTGGGAATCTGGAAAATTGGTTCTGAGCAATGCCATATTTATGGTTGGTCAGTAAACTGATCGAAAACTCAAAAGGAAGCCGATTGCAGTAATGTGATCGGCTTTTTTATTTCAAAACTTACCGAAAATCATTTTACTCTGTTGATTATCAATTTCTTTTTCTATTTTTTCTAATTGAAACAATAACCCTAAAATCAAACCATTCATGAAAACCAACAGACGAGATTTTTTCAAAAAAGTGGGGGCTGGAACTTTGGTTGCTGCAGTACCATTTGCATCCTCAGCCAAGCCTTTTTCCTCATCAAATCCAAAACCATCAGATGATCAATTTCTTCAAATCGGAGATGAAATCGCAATAGCGGAAACCAGTTTTGGAAAAGTTCGAGGCTATATCCTCAACGGTGTTTACACCTATTTAGGCATTCCCTATGGTGCAAATACCACTGGCAAAAACAGATTTATGGCTCCAAAAAAGCCAGAGTCCTGGACAGGTGTGAAGCCAACGATTTGGTGGGGAAATACAGCTCCACAGATCATGGATAACCGCTATGCAAATCCTGATTATTCCTTTGCTGATCACTGGAATTATGATGACGTTAGTGAGGATTGCTTAAAACTCAATGTCTGGACAAATGGAATTTCAGACGGCAAAAAACGTCCAGTTTTAGTTTGGCTTCACGGAGGTGGTTTTACAAATGGAAATGCAATAGAGCAAGACGGATATCATGGAGAAAATCTGGCTAAAAAAGGAGATATCGTTTTTGTCTCTATTAATCATCGACTCGGCCCAATTGGTTTTACAGACCTTTCAGGAGTTGGCGGTGACAAATACAAAGATTCAGGAAATGTAGGCATGCTGGATATCATTGCATCACTACATTGGGTAAGAGACAATATTGCCAATTTTGGCGGAGATCCAGACAATGTTACCATCATGGGTCAGTCCGGTGGTGGAGCCAAGGTAACCGGAACTATGGCAATGCCGGCATCCCAAGATTTAGTCCACAAAGGGGTAGCCTTGAGCGGCAGCATGCTTTCAGCAAATGATAAGGAATACGCCCAAACTTTGGGAAAATATGTCATGGAAGCAGCTGGTTTGACACCTGCTACCCTTGACAAACTACAGGATTTAAGCTGGCGAGAATATTTGGACACTGCTTATATAGCTCAAGAAAGAATGAGAAAAGAATTTCCATCTCCTGGATTTAGAGGTGGATTTGGTCCGGTAGCAGATGGAATTCATATTCCTGTTGGAGAGTTTTTCTCCGAAACTTCAGCACATGCCTCTGATATGCCACTAATGGTCTGTACCACCTTCCATGAATGGAATCCTACCAGAACAAATGCCGAATTGGAAAAAATTGATTTTCCAGGAGTATTGGAGCAATTAAAAGCTCGATTTGGTGATCAATCGGAAACTATTTTGGCCGCATATCGTCAGGATTTTCCAGAAGCCTCTCCAGCCGATCTTTGGGCTATGATCCTTTCCAATCGCCAATCAGCCATCAATACTGCTAATGCAAAATCCAAACAAAATGCACCAGTGCATTTAGCTTGGTTTGGCTGGGAACCGAATTTGTACGATGGAAGAATGAAGGCTTTTCACTGTATAGATATTTGCTTTTGGTTTGACAATACCGATCGAATGTATACTCATACCGGAGGAGGTGCCAGACCAAGAGCTCTTTCCGAAAAAATGTCCAGTTCTTTGCTGGCTTTTATGAAAACAGGAGATCCCAATACCGATAAATTACCCTCTTGGCCAAGCTACACTTCCAAAAATATGGAAACCATGATTTTGAACGATTCTTGCGAGCTCAAAAACAAACCAGACGGAAATGGACTGATGGCGCTCAGTTCCTAATATATTATTGATTTAATAACAGGTTCAGTATTTCTATTGGACCTGTTTTTTTCTATTTTTAGAAGATATACTATAGGAATCCAAGGAGTTTGACCCTCGACTTTTAACAATAAAACCCATCCCTCTCCAGGTTCCGAATCCCTATTTTACTTTCAATTAGCAACCTATGACAGATTTCAAAAACTTTCAGGTGCCTTATCAGGTTGCCCCTGAATACACTACCAAAACGGCTTATTTCTCCATGGAATTTGCCATCCATCAACCGCTAAAAATTTATTCTGGAGGACTGGGTTTCCTTTCAGGATCTCACCTTCGAAGTGCATACGAATTAAAACAAAATCTGATTGGGATCGGGATTTTGTGGAAATATGGATATTACGATCAAGGCCGAAATCAAGATCAAACGCTGAAACCGGAATGGTATGAAAAACTCTATAGTTTTCTAGAAGATACCGGAATCAAATATCAAATTACTGTACATGACGTTCCTGTTTGGATAAAGGCATATTATCTAGCTCCAACAACTTTCAATGCAGCTCCTCTTTTTCTGCTCAGCACGGATACACCTGAAAATGATTATTTGAGTCAAACGATTACACATAAGCTTTACGATTCTGATACTGCAGCGAAAATCGCTCAATGTATGATTTTGGGAATTGGTGGCGCGAGATTGTTGGATGAATTGAACTTTAATCCGGATGTCTATCATCTCAATGAAGCGCACGGAGTGAGTTCTGTTTTTCACCTATTGAAAAAATTCGGTTCCAAAGAGGAAGTGAAGAAGTGCTTAGTATTTACCACCCACACACCAGAGGAAGCAGGAAATGAAAAGCATGATTACTATTTGCTTAACAAAATGAGCTTTTTCAATGGGTTTACAGTCGATCAAGTCAAAGAACTGACTGGCATGAAAGGTGATATTTTCAATCATAGTCTTGCAGCGCTACGATTTTCCAGAAAAGCTAATGGGGTATCCAGACTTCATGGCCAGGTCAGTCGGGAAATGTGGAAAGATTATCCTGATATTCCTGAAATCACACATATCACCAATTCCCAGAACTATAAATACTGGGCCGACAAGCAGCTTTATAACTTTGAGAATACTGGAGATCAGACAGCTTTTGATGATAGAAAACGATATCTAAAAAAAAGAGCCTTTGAAATAGTAGCTGATCAAACAGGACAACTACTCGATCCTGATGTGTTGACTATTGTTTGGGCAAGACGCTTTGCCAGCTACAAAAGGGCTGAGTTGATCACGAGGGATTTGAGGAGATTTGATGCCCTAATGAAAAACACCAAATATCCAATCCAGATAATTTGGGCAGGGAAGCCATATCCTCTGGATTATGGTGCAGTTTCAGTTTTCAATCAGCTGGTGCATTTGAGTAAAAATTATCCGAATATGGCCGTTTGTGTTGGGTATGAATTGACCTTGAGTAAACGTCTCAAGCAAGCTTCGGATATTTGGCTAAACAATCCACGTGTACCTCGGGAAGCCTCCGGAACTTCTGGTATGACAGCCTCCATGAACGGAAGCGTCAATTTCTCTACCTATGACGGTTGGATTTGTGAATTTGCCGAACATGGAGAAAACTGCTTTATCGTACCTTCTCCAAATTATGCCTCCATGAATATCCAAGAGCAAGATGAATATGACTTGAATAAGCTCTATGAGATTCTGGAAAATGAAATTTTGCCAACCTACTACGATGACAAAGAAAAGTGGAGAAAAATCGTCCAAAAAGGGATGACTGATGTGGTCGGGTACTTTGAAAGTAACCGGATGGCGAAGGAATATTATGAATTGATGTATAAAGGATAAACCGTTCCTAGACAATTAAAGTCAATCACCAAAGCTCAAGTCGGATATTCCGGATTGAGCTTTTACATTCATGCACAAATCTGAATTCGAATGAAAAAATCTTTACTACTGGCATTTCTTTTCTCTTGCTTTTCTACAATGGCTCAAGAAGTAATGCCTCCACTTTTACCTTGGTCTGGATCCTCTGAAACATTGATTGTCGGATCAGACAATCCTTGGGTGACTCCGGGAGAACTAAGTGGATTGACAGAATCTCCAACCTATGATGTAACCACTGAATGGGTGAAAAAATTAGCAGATTCCAGCCCTTATTTGACTTTGAAGTCCATTGGAAAAAGTGAACAAGGTAGAGATATCTGGATGCTAATCGCCTCCAAAAGCAAAAATTTCGATTCAGAATTTTTAGCAAAGGAAGACAAGGCTCTTCTCTTTTTCCATGGAGGGATCCATGCAGGAGAAATCGACGGTAAAGATGCCGGAATGATGCTTTTTCGAGATATCGCACATGGAAACAAAAGCGGATTGTTGGATGAAGCAAACATCCTTTTTATCCCCATCCTAAATGTGGATGGCCATGAAAGAAGAAGTGCCTATGGTCGGGTCAATCAGAGAGGTCCTGCGGAAATGGGATGGAGAACAAATGCTCGAAACCTGAACCTCAACAGAGATTATACAAAAATTGAAACCGCTGGAATCGATGCTGTTATTGACGTCATCAACGCATATGATCCGGATTTATATGTTGATGTCCACGTGACCGATGGGGCGGATTATCAATATGACGTCACCTATGGCTACGTGAAGACGGGTGGCTATTCCCCTTCAATTAGCAAATTCCTTTTTGAGGACTTTCAGCCTGAAGTAGACCAGGCCTTGAGCAAAGCTGGGCACATTCCCGGACCGTTATTATTTGCAGCCAATGGAGATGATTTTACAGAAGGAAATGTCGCTTTTTCATTTAGCCCACGCTTCTCCCATACTTATGGCGATGTCAGACATATGCCTTCTATTTTGATAGAAAACCATTCGTTGAAGCCTTTCCGTCAGCGGGTATTGGGAACATATGTATTCCTGGAACAAGCTATCAAAAGTATTTCCAAGCAATATCAAACAATCCGAAAGGCAGTTGCTAACGATCAAAACCAACAGGAAAAAAGCTTGCCAGTAAAATTTGCCTTCCGCGACACACCTGCCGACACGATGGATTTCAAGGCCATTGCTTCTCACAAAGAAAAATCTGAAATCACAGGTGCCGACTATGTGGTTTGGGATGCAAAAGCTATTTCTCAAAAAGTGCCTAGTCTTTTGATGGATGTGCCTGTTCAGAGTGTTGAGATTCCAAAAGCTTATTGGATTTCTTCTGAATGGAGTGATTTGATCGAAAAACTCCAGAAACATGGGGTCGAGATGGAAATTATCTCTTCTCCACAAGAAAAAGAATTGGAGTATTCCAAAGTGACGGACTACAAAATGGGCAATCAGCCTTACGAAGGAATGATGCGGGTTCAGAACTTTGAAACTGAAAAAATCTCCCGTTCTCAGACTTTTCTTCCTGGATCTGTCAGGATTTCTACCGATCAGGATTTGAAAGAATTGTTAGTTGTTTTACTGGAAGAAGAATCAGTTGACAGCTTTTTTCAATGGGGCTTTTTCAATACCATTTTCTCCCGAACTGAGTATATGGAAACCTACATCATGGAACCGATGATGAAGCAAATGATGGAGAAAAACCCCGAACTCAAGCAAAAATTAGAAGAGGCCAAAGCTGCTGATCCTGAACTGGCAAATAGTCCAAGAAGAATTTACAGCTGGTTTTATGAACAAACTCCATACATTGATCAAAACTGGAAAGTCATTCCGGTAGGTAGAGAATGGTAAGTTTTTGATATGAAAATAGAGCATTTAGCAATTTGGGTTGGAGAATTGGAAGCCATGAAATCATGGTATTGTGGAAACTTGGGTTTGACTTCAGGAGAATTATATCATAATCCCAAAAAAGGATTTAGCTCTTATTTTCTGTCATTTGAATCAGGAGCAAGGATTGAATTAATGCAGAGACAGGATATAAAGTCCGGCTCTGAAGGCCCTCAAATCGGTTATGCCCACGTAGCAATTTCCTTGGGTTCCAAAGAAAAGGTGGATGAAATGACAGCTCTATTTCAGAAAAAAGGAATCCCAGTGGTGGATGGCCCAAGAACCACTGGAGATGGCTATTATGAATCCGTCGTCCAAGACCCCGAAGGGAACTTGATAGAATTAACAATTTGACCTTGGAGAAACCTTGGGATGCATCTTTTGGTTATTTGAATAAATCTGGCAGATCAAGCGATAAATCAGTACCTTCGCCCTTTAAATCTTTCCCATAAATTATGAGTCAAGCCCCTGCTGCACAGGAAGAATTTATTGAGATTTTTGGTGCTCGAGAGCACAATTTAAAAAACCTGGACATCAAGATTCCACGGAATCAACTGGTGGTAGTCACAGGTCTCAGTGGCAGTGGAAAAAGCTCTTTGGCTTTTGACACCATCTATTCTGAGGGACAAAGACGATATCTGGAGAGTTTTTCTGCCTATGCCCGTTCATTTTTGGGCGGAATGGAGAGACCCGATGTAGATAAAATCAATGGACTATCTCCTGTAATTGCTATTGAACAAAAGACCACCTCGAAAAACCCTCGATCCACAGTCGGCACAGTTACAGAAATCTATGATTTCATGCGATTGCTTTATGCCAGAGCTGGGGAAGCCTATTCTTATGAGACGGGCAAGAAAATGATCCGCCAGACTGAGGATCAGATTATTGAACAGCTTTTCTCAAAATTTTCAGGAAAGAAATTATACATCCTGGCCCCTGTCGTCAAAGGAAGAAAAGGACATTATCGAGAGCTTTTTGAGCAAATCCGAAAAATGGGATTCTCGAAAGTTCGAGTGGATGGTGTCGTGATGGAGATGGTTCCAAAGATGCAAGTCGACAGATACAAAATCCACGATATTGAGATTGTCATCGATAGAATCGTGGCTGATGAAGCTGATCGATTCCGCATCACTCAATCGCTCAAATCAGCTTTGCAGCATGGAAAAGGGGTGATGATGATCCGTGAGGAATCCGGTGAAATCCATCATTTCTCCAAATACCTGATGGATCCTGAGACCGGCCTATCTTATGATGAACCAGCTCCCAACACCTTCTCATTCAACAGCCCTTATGGTGCTTGCCCAACTTGTAATGGACTGGGGATTACAGAAGAAGTCACCAAGGAAAGTATCATTCCAGATCCAAAATTGAGCATTACTAGAGGAGGAATCGCACCTCTGGGAGAATATAGAGACATCTGGATTTTCAAGAAAATCGAAGCCATACTAAAGCATTACAAATGCAGCATGAGTACGCCTATCGAAAAGCTTCCAGAGAATGTGGTTGACGTACTTCTTTATGGAGACAAAGTCGAAGTGGCTGTAGACTCCGTTAAATATCCGGGAACAAAATGGCATACCACTTTCGAGGGGATTGTGAATTTCCTTCAGAAATATCAGGAGGGAAGTTCTGAAAAAATTCAAGATTGGGTATCGGAATTTACCGTAACTCAAACTTGTCCAGACTGCCATGGCTACCGATTGAAAAAAGAAGCTCTACACTTCAAAATCGCCGAAAATCACATTGGTGAGTTGGCGATGATGGATATTCAAACCTTGGGTAATTGGTTTGATGGCATTGAGGAAAAGTTGACTGAAAAGCAACAGATCATCGCTCAAGAAGTTTTGAAAGAAATCCGCAAGCGAATTGGTTTCTTGTTGGATATCGGGCTGAATTATCTGACCCTAAATAGACCTATCCGAACTCTTTCAGGTGGAGAAGCACAACGTATCAGATTGGCGACTCAAATCGGAACCCAATTGGTAGGCGTTCTTTACATCCTGGATGAGCCAAGTATTGGTTTGCATCAAAGAGACAATGTCAAATTGATTCAGGCACTTCAAAGCCTTCGCGACTTGGGCAACTCTGTATTGGTTGTCGAGCATGACAAAGACATGATGCTGGCGTCGGACTATATTCTAGATATGGGCCCAGGCGCTGGTAGACATGGCGGACATGTAGTGGCGTCAGGAACTCCTAAGGAAATCCTCAAACAAGGAGGAGTAACTGCCAATTATCTCAAAGGTAAAACTGGCCTCCCAATTCCTGAGGAACGCAAAAAAGGAAAAGGAGAAAGTTTGATTTTGAAAGGTGCGTCAGGGAACAACCTGAAAAATGTAGACTTGGAGATTCCTCTAGGCACATTGACTTTGATCACAGGAGTATCTGGAAGCGGAAAGAGTACATTGATCCACGAAACTTTGTATCCGATCCTTCGCCAGCATTTCTACAATTCGAAAAAAGACCCAATGCCATATCAGAGTTTCTCAGGCTTGGAGCATTTGGACAAGGTAATCGAGGTAGACCAATCCCCTATCGGCAGAACTCCTAGATCCAATCCAGCAACCTATACAGGTGTATTCTCTGATATCCGAACATTATTTACTGAATTACCAGAGGCAAAAATCCGTGGCTATAAACCGGGCAGATTCTCTTTCAACGTGAAAGGAGGAAGATGTGAGGATTGCGAAGGCGCAGGAATGAAATTGATCGAAATGGACTTCCTACCGGATGTTCACATTCCATGCGAAACCTGTAAAGGAAAACGCTATAACAGAGAAACACTGGAAGTCAGATTTAAAGGAAAATCTATTTCTGACGTCTTAGATATGACAGTGGAGCAAGCAGTCGAGTTTTTCCATAACCAGCCAAAGATTCTTCGTAAGATCAAAACCTTAAACGATGTAGGTTTAGGTTATATCACATTGGGACAACATGCCACAACTCTTTCAGGTGGTGAGGCTCAGCGTGTGAAGTTAGCAACAGAACTTTCCAAAAAGGATACCGGGAAGACATTCTATATTTTGGATGAACCGACGACTGGACTTCATTTTCAAGACATAGCTATGTTGATGACAGTACTCCAAAAGTTGGTAGACAAAGGCAATACTGTTTTGATCATCGAACACAATCTTGACGTGATCAAAGTAGCGGATTATGTAGTAGATCTGGGACCAGAAGGTGGAAACAAAGGAGGGAATATTCTTGTCAGTGGGACTCCGGAAGATGTTGCAAATCATCCAAAAAGTTACACAGGAAAATTTTTGAAACTGGAATTAAATAGCTGATTTAGGGGCAAATCAGAGCTATATTCCTTTTATCACAATCCAAATTTTCCTTTCTCAAGCTTCAGTATCTTTGAGGTTCTATGAATCGCATCAGCTTATATTGGCTATTACAAATCCTCGGCTGGGGAGGAATCGCCTTTGTACAAATTTTCTTTGTTTCCCTTTCAGATTTGGGAATCTCCTCTGTACAAACATGGGCATTCATAGCCATTTCTATATTCTATTTACTTTCCACGCATTTTCTGCGATTTATAGTAAAAAAGTACGATTGGTTTAAGCTAGGAATATCCCAATTATTATTTCAGTCCGTATTGTCAATGTTGGCTTTAAGCTTTGTCAATGTTGTTGTTCAATTTCTGATAAATGGATCATTTGGCATTCTGGATTCTCAAAGAGATTTCGGAATTATGGTGATTCTGGCGAACCTGTTTTTTGCCTTCCTCTTTTATGCCATGTGGTTTTTGTTGTATTTTCTTTTCCACTTCTTGGACAACTACAACACCACATTAAAATACGAAGCTAAGATCAACCAAATCCGTCTTAATCACCTAAAAAGCCAACTGAATCCTCATTTTATCTTCAATGCGCTCAATTCTGTTAGGGCTTTGGTTGATGAAGATCCTGATAAAGCAAAAGGAGCAATCACCCGAATCTCCAATATCCTTCGCTTTTCCTTGATGATGGATAAAAAACAAACCATCGAATTTGAGGACGAATTGAATACAGTTAAGGACTACCTGACTTTGGAATCCATTCGTTTTGAAGAGCGTCTGCAAGTCGAGTACAATATTGAAGACGAGGCATTTAATTATAAAATCCCCCCAATGATGCTTCAGACCATTGTAGAAAACGCCATTAAGCATGGCATCTCAAATTTGGTCAAGGGAGGTCTAATTGAGATAAAATGCAGAGAAGGTCTCGAGGATGATTTGTATATTCAGGTGAAAAATAGCGGACACCTTGCCACCCCCCCTAGTTTGAAGGCGAAAGCTGATGGCGGGCATGGTCTCAGCAACACTGTACAGCGATTACGTTTGATTTATGGAGAAAAAGCGAGCTTCCGAATTTTCAATTCTGGAAATCAATACGTTATCACTGAAATCAAAATCCCGAAACAAAGAGTTACATTCGAATCATAAAACGAATATATAATGCGAGCCATAGTAATTGACGACGAAAGATTGGCCAGAAAGGAGCTGATCACCCTACTTAATCAGCTGGAAACCGTCGAAGTAGTCGGAGAAGCTGTCAATGTAGAAGATGCAAAAGAGAAAATTGATCAATTGAGTCCAGATGTGATTTTTCTGGATATTCAAATGCCGGAAAAAACTGGTTTTGATCTTTTAGAGGAGTTGGACAATGTCCCTCATGTCATCTTCACCACAGCTTATGATGAGTATGCTCTGAAAGCTTTCCAAGTAAATGCTTTGGATTACCTTTTGAAACCAATCGAACCAAAAAGATTGGAAGAAGCTATTCAGAAACTTTCCGGAAAATTTGATGCTCAAAGCAAACGTGAGGAAGAACCTACTTCTTCCAGCAATAAGAAATTAACTCTGGATGACCAGGTCTTTGTCAAAGATGGGGACAGATGTTGGTTTGTAAGACTTTCCAATGTGAGATTGTTCGAATCAGATGGAAACTACATCAAAGTTTATTTCGACAATTTTAAGCCAATGATCCATAAATCATTGAATGCGTTGGATGAAAGACTGGATGAAAAGTCCTTTTTCCGTGCTAGCAGAAAGCATATCATCAACTTAGGATGGGTCGAAGCGATCGAGCCTTGGTTCAACGGAGGTCTTGTAGTTACCTTAAGAGGAGGAGACAGAATTGAGGTAAGCCGCAGACAAGCAGCGAGATTCAAGGAAATGATGAGTCTATAACTTTCATAGACAAAAAAAAGCATTTGATTTCCCGAATAAAATTCTGTAATTAGTGGTTATTAGCTTTTAGCAATAGTTTTTAGTCATATTATAACCAATAAAACGCATTATCTGCAAAACTCATGAAAGAAGAGCGGATTCTAATTGTCGAGGACGACCCAAGCATTGCGGAGAATATTCAGGAGATCTTAGAACTCCTCGGGTATATCAACATTGATATCGCCAATTCGGCCAATCAGTGTATCAAGGTCATCAAAAAATACCGTCCTGATTTGATATTCATGGATATCAAGCTCAAGGGCGACAAGGATGGTATTGAACTAGGGGAAATTGTCAAGCAGATGGTGGATGCTCCATTGGTGTTTGTAACTTCTTACTCTGATCCTACTATCATCGAAAGAGCTAAAAGAATCGCACCTGCAGGCTTTATCGTGAAGCCATTCAATACCAACGATATTCATGCGATTGTAGAGATTGTTCTTTATAACAAGAGAACCAAACCTGCTCCTGAGGCTGCAGCAGTCAAAACTTCTACAGAAAGTCCATTCTTGGTAACTGATGCAGTCTTTATCAAAGCTGACAATGCATTTGAAAAGGTTCCATACGACGAAATCTACTATGTAGAGGCCAATGGTAATATGGTGACGATTTTCACCAAAAACAGAGATTACAATATTCGAAAGTCCATGAAGGAGATCGAAGAAATCCTTCCTTCTCATTTATTCCTTCGGGTTCAAAAGTCATACATCCTTTCTTTAGGTCAAATCGAAAGCTTCAATACCAAAGAAATCACCTTGAAGCAAGGCTCGGTAGTACAGGTAGGAAGACAATATTACAATAGCTTTTTGGCGAAATTGAATACAATTACAGAAAGTTAAAAACCACTTAAACCGGATTGAGGGCTGTTTTAGAAATAAGGCAGCCTTTTTTTTAGCACAAAAAAAAGGTGGGTAAGACCCACCTTTTTTATTAACCAAACAATCAACCAAATTAACCCTTACGAGTTTGTCTTTAGGAATTCCCGGAAGTCTGGGAATCCTCAATTTTGTAAATGTCTACCTGAACGGCTTCAGGACTTGTTGCTTTTTCATTTCCGACTTGTGGAGTTGGTTTAGTAATTTCAAATCGGGCAGTATGCTGTGCCGAATGGCTCTCTGATTTTGCTTTGATAACGATGGTCATCGCCATTGCCAATCCGAGTGCAGCACAGATATTTTTTTGTGTGAAGATTGAAGTAATCATGGCAATTATATTTGGTTTAATTTCGTATGATATCCCTATTGCCAAAACTGTCCCAAACTAAAAAAAGGGCCTAAAATAGCTCTATTCAGCATTTTAACATTTGGAAGGTGTACGTTACCGAACACTAATTTGCCAACCGCGGACAAAAAACCGAACAATATTTGGTAAAGCTAAGGTTACATAAAGTCTGAAAAAATTTCATTCCGATCTCTTATGCTCTAAGTAATTTCATTTAGCTATTCCAATGAAAAAGATTAATCCTCGATTCCGCTCTGACTCACAGTAGGAAAAGCCAAAAAAAGAGGGACTTATCGTCCCTCTCAGCTAAATGTTTTTTAACCTAATTTCTACAAAAGCTCATTCGCCAAATTGGCCAATTCAGAGCGTTCTCCTTTTTCTAATTTGATATGTGCGTATAGCGGATGATCTTTTACCCGATCAATCAAATAAGACAAGCCATTGGACTGAGAATCCAGATAAGGAGTATCAATCTGATGCACGTCACCAGTGAATACAATCTTTGTATTTTCACCTGCTCTTGAAATGATGGTCTTGATCTCATGTGGAGTCAAGTTTTGCGCCTCATCCACGATAAAGAAAATATTGGACAGAGATCTCCCCCTGATATAAGCTAATGGTTGAATCACCAATTTCTCTTGGTTGACCAATTCGGTGATCTTCTGATATTCCTTGTCCGTTTCCTTATATTGATTTTGGATGAATTTCAAGTTATCCCAAAGTGGCTCCATATAAGGATTCAATTTGGACTTGATATCGCCAGGAAGGTAACCAATGTCCTTATTGGAAAGAGGAACAATTGGTCGTGCCAAGAAAATCTGCTTATAATCTCTTCTTTGCTCCAAAGCCCCAGCCAAAGCCAATAGCGTCTTTCCTGTACCAGCAACACCCTGAATAGATACCAAACGTATATTCGGATTAGTAATAGCATGGAGCGCAAAGGTTTGCTCGGCATTTTTCGGTTTGATATTATAAGCAAGCTTTTTATCTACCCTCTCCAAAACATTGTCCTCTGGATTGTAATAAGTCAGGACAGAATTTTTGTCGCTCTTCAGAATATAATAGGCATTTGCCTTCCGCTTTCGAGTGCCCAGAACCGATTTGGCCTCGACATAACCCTGCTCATACAATTTGTTGATTGTATCGGGATCTACATCATCCAAGAAGTACTTGCCTGTGTTCTCAAGCTCGTTGATATTCTTGATTTTTCCGGTTTCGTAATCCTCTGCAAGGATCTCGAGAGATTTGGCTTTCAGTCTCAGGTTGATATCCTTGGAGACCAGGATCACCTTTCGGTTCTTCTCATTTTCCTTGAGATAAAGTGCTGCATTTAGGATTTTGTGATCGTTTTTCTCCTCTCCAAAAATCACGTTGGCGTTAATTTTATTCTCAGGATTCATCAAGACCCTAAAATTCCCTTTGGTTTTCCCATTCAAAGGAGTCCATTCATGAATCATGTTGTCTTTGGAAAGCTTATCTAGTAATCGGATAAACTCACGGGCCTCAAAATTCTTGGTATCATTGCCTTTTTTAAACTGATCCAGCTCTTCCAAAACCGTGATTGGAATGACTACATCGTGTTCAGCAAAATTCATAATGGAGTTGTGTGCGTAAAGGATCACGGATGTGTCCAGCACAAAGATTTTCCGATCTTTTTCGGCTTTCGCTCTAGGCATGTGCAGGAAATGTATTAGTGGTAATAGGTATGATATAAGTTAAAAAATTATATCCTAGAAAATCACTTAAGCATAAAAAATTATGGTTAAGAAACTTAAAGCCAATCCTATCGTCCTGACTTTCAAATTTTTAAATTTCGATTTTGAAAAATATCAAGATTGAAAAATTGGAAATAGCCTTTTCCCAATCTTTCAATCTCTTAAATCTCAATTATTCTAATCTAGCAAGGCTCGTATATCCTCTTGATCCAAGCTCTTCATAAAACTTTCTTCGGTGGAAATCAACTCACCGGCAAGTGCAAGCTTTCTATCTTGCAGGGCCATGATTTTCTCCTCCACGGAGCCTCTACTGATGAATTTATAGATGATGACCTTATTCTCCTGTCCAATTCGGTGAGCTCTATCAATTGCTTGTGCCTCGACAGCTGGGTTCCACCAAGGATCAAGCAAGAATACATATTCAGCTTTGGTCAAATTCAAACCTACACCACCGGCTTTCAAGGAAATCAGGAACACCTTAACATCTTCTTGCTCTTGGAATTTCTCTACTTGACCTTGTCTATCCTTGGTCGCTCCGTCCAAATAAGCATATGGTATATCTTGCTCATCCAAGTATTCTTTCACAATCGCCAAATGCCTCACAAACTGGCTAAACACCAAAACCTTGTGTCCCTCAGAAATGGTAGACTGAAGCATATATGTGATATCCTCCAACTTACCGGACTCTCCTTGATAGTCCTCTCTAACCAATTTAGGGTGATTGGCGATCTGTCTCAACTGAGTTAAGCCACGAAGCAATGTGAACTGCTGAGAACTTCGACCAGCAAAAGGATTCTCCCCAATGATCTTTTCTCGGTAATAGCTCTTTACTTCTTCGTAGACTTTCTCCTGCTCCGCTGTCATCGCAGAGTATTTAACATTGGTGATTTTCTCAGGAAGATCTGTAGCCACCTGAGATTTCAATCGACGTAGTATGAAAGGCTTGATCAAAGAATGAAGCTTTGCTGCTTTGTCTTTGTCATTTTGCTTTTCTATAGGCTGTAAAAACTGATTCTTGAAAGAATTCTGATTTCCCAAAAGGCCCGGATTCACAAAATTCATTTGAGACCAAAGATCCATTGTTCCATTTTCAACTGGAGTACCTGTCAGAATCAGCTTTTGCTTACTCTTTAATTTATTGACAGCATTCGCAATGTTGGATCCTGGGTTTTTGATGGCCTGGGACTCATCTAAAATGATGTAATTGAAATAGAAATCCTTCATGATATTCACATCCAGTCGTGTAATACCGTAGGAAGTCAATACCAAATCATAATCTCTAAATTTAAAAGGATCTTTGATTCGTTGCGTACCCGTATAAACTAAGATTTTCAGCTCAGGCGTAAATTTTCTAGCTTCCAATTCCCAGTTGTAAATCAAAGACGTAGGCATGATCAACAAAGAGCAAAATCCTGGGTTTTCCTGCTTCTCATGAGCCAATAAGGCCAAGGTCTGAACTGTTTTACCCAAACCCATATCGTCTGCCAAACAACCTCCAAAGCGGAATTCATTCAGGAAGCGAAGCCAATTATAACCAGCCTTTTGATATGGTCTCAAAGTCCCATCAAAGTAGCAAGGCAGATCATAATCATCGATAGACTCGAAATCACGAAGCTTCTCGAGCTTTCTACTCAATGTCAACTGTACCAAATTCCCCTCTTCCAACTGCTTTGCCAATGCCAAGTGATGCTTTCGCATAATGATGGAATCCTGAGCTTCACCTTCTTCCATAAAAGAGAAAAGCTCAGAATAATTAACAAACCAAGAGGCCGGAATTACGGCAATCTCTCCATTTGGTAATTCGAATTCCGTTTTCCCTTTCATGATCATCCTTCTGATCTTGGCGAAAGGAACCAAATAGATTCCAAACTTGATTTGAGCTTTTACATCAAACCAGTCAATATTTTCATTGACCTCAATATCAATATTAGCCCGACCAATGTGGTAGGTCTTTCCTGAAGCATTTTTACTTTGAATAATCTTGATCCCCTTTTCTTCCAAGGTCTCTTCATTTTCCCCGATCCATTCGAAGGCTTGCGTCTTGGGTAAGGCAATTTTCCCTTCCCTCACCTCCAAACCTAAATCATGGAGCAATTTGCCAAAGGCCTTTTCTTTTTGAAGACTACGAATCGTTTTTTTGAATACAAATTCACCCCCTCTTTCCACTAAAGCCACAGAATTTCCCGCAGAATTATCATTTCCTTTTTCTACAGGAAAATCAGCCTCTCCGTATTTGAACCTCAGTTCGAAGACCATCTTATCCTCCTCCAATTGCTCCCCTTCCTTCCCAAAAAGATCATTGCCTTGATTACCAGGCAATTCTTGAATTTTGAGTAAAACTTCTGGCTTCCCTCGATCTACGGTGATTTCAAAACCTCTTGCATCCACATCATACTGTGTCAGCAAAGGAGCCATAAACTTTCGGAAATACGTTGGCTCGAGCTTTTTATCGATGACAATAAATTTCTTATTCAGAAAAGGCTGCAGTTTTTTCCCATCCAAATCTCCTTCGAATTGGAAAAGCTGATCATTGACTATCAACCAAGCCGGTTCTTTACAAATCAAATAGCCGCCTTTGTATTGCCACTCAAGTTTTATTCCTTTGAACTTGATGGTCGGCCAATAGTGCGTATTTTCTGGGTTTTTATGAAAATGGAAAAGGACGGTAGCTTTTTCAGCATTGACTGTTATCTCTTTCCAAGTCGGATTCCCATCACTTCCCATCTCAAACAATCTTTTCCCCACCAAAAGAGGCAAAATTTTGGATCGCTGGATTTCCAATCTAGCTTCCAAAAGAGTTTGGGTAGTTTTGTCCTCAGTTTTGGGATCAAAGATTTTTTGCAAAAAGTCCTTTGGCCTGATATTCTTTTTCTTTGGAATAAAAGATTTGATCACCTCTTCTGGCTGCATACCATCCATGAGTTTGATCAATTTATAATCTCTTTCATCCAAACCTTCATCAAACTCTTGGGCGTTCGCTGAAGAAATATTTTGGAAAGCATAAGAAAGTCTTCCTTTATCATCTATTTGTACCACAAAGGATTCAAATAGTAATCCAAGATACTCGTGATTAAAAATAGAATAAACAATCTGAAAGGGCTTGTCAGCGTCTACTATCATAAATATTAAGGCTCAACTTGTTATTACATCTCAGCAAAAGACATAATACCAAGGGAAAGAATTTGGGGCTTTTTTCAAGTATATAGCCCGTAAATTAAGAAAAATAGCGACCCAAAGACGAGTTTTGCTTTGTTTTTTGGGAAAATGAAGCAAAAAACCCTGCAATGTTGGACTATTGCAGGGTTTTCTATTATTTCTCTAACTCGACTGGCTCTTGATCTTTGGGTTCGGGATGCTTATCGGGAAAAAAGCGTCCCTGAAATATCAATATAATCGCAACACCCACGAAAATCGCCGCATCTGCCACGTTAAATATAGGCCATAAAGCCGTGTATTGTCCGCCCCAAAGTGGCATCCATTCAGGCAAATAACCTTCCCAAATGTCGAAATAGAACATATCTACCACTTGACCATGGAACCAAGGTGTGGACGCATCATAAGGGGCATTGTTTAACCAAACCCCATAGAATATAGAATCTATAAGGTTACCAATAGCGCCGCCTAATATCATCGCTATACATACTATATAAATAGGATGATTTTTCTTTTGTATTATATAATATAAATAATAACCGATACCTACCATGGCTACCAACCGGAAAGTAGTCAGAATCATTTTACCGTATTCTGTCCCCAGTTCCATTCCGAAAGCCATCCCGGGATTGGTGGTATAGTGAAGCTTGAACCAATCGCCAAAAATCTTAATCTGTCCAGGTGTTCCAAAATCCATCTGGAAGTGAACCAACATTTTGACTGCTTGGTCTATGGCAATCACCAAAAGAGCAATCCCGAAATATTTTAAGTATCTATTCATTTCTATTTTTTCAGCAATCAGGCCTTTTCAACCAAAACTGCAATCTCAAAATCATCCATATCCAAGACTGTTCCTTTTTCAGCTTCCGCTGAAAGCTTCAAACTCAAAGCTTGAGTTTCGGACTGAATATATTCTCCGAAAGACTGAACGGCCTTGGTCACTAATTCATTTCCTTCGGCCACTTGGATTTTGATTTTATCTTGAACTTCCAGCCCCATGTCTTTTCTAAGATTCTGGATTCTGTTAACCAAATCACGCGCTACTCCCTCCTGCTTCAATTCATCTGTCAAGGTTACATCCAAAGCTACAGTTACTCCGGCATCAGAAGCTACAGACCAGCCAGGGATATCCTGAGAAGAAATCAAGACTTCATCCAACAAGATTTCTATCGTTTCACCTTCCACAGCTACAGGGAACTTACCTTCTCTTTCGATTTGGGCAATTTCATCTTGTCCCCATGATTTGATAGCCGCCACGACAAATCTCATCTTAGGCCCTAGTTTTTTACCCAAAACAGGCAGATTAGGTTTTACATCTTTAACCAAAATTCCGGATGCATCATCGATATACTCGATTGCTTTGATATTTACCTCGGTCTTGATCAGGTCCTCAACGTGCTCAATCTGAGCCTGAACCTTCTTACTCAACACAGGAATCAAGATTCTTTGAAGCGGCTGACGAACTTTTAATTTTTCTTTCTTTCTCAAGGAGTGAACCAGTGAAGAGATTGTTTGCGCCAAATCCATGCTGGCTTCCAGATCACTATTGATCAATGCTTGATCTGCTGCTACCCAATCCGTCAAGTGAACGGATTCTTTCCCTTCAGCACCCGTCTCAGTCAAGTTGTTGTATAACCAATCGGAATAGAAAGGAGCAAATGATGACATCAATTGAGTAAGGGTCAGCAAGCACTCATACAATGTTTCGTATGCAGCCTGTTTATCCGCATTCATATCCCCTCTCCAGAATCTCTTTCTGGCCAATCTCACATACCAGTTGGATAATTGATCCACGGTAAAGTTCATGATGGCACGAGTAGCTCTTGTCGCATCATAATTGTCCATGGCTTCTTCCACCTCAGCGATCAAAGACTGAAGTTTAGAGATAATCCATTG
Source organism: Algoriphagus sp. PAP.12 (assembly GCF_026652115.1). GTDB lineage: Bacteria > Bacteroidota > Bacteroidia > Cytophagales > Cyclobacteriaceae > Algoriphagus. Next base: position 189,162 of record NZ_JAPPSQ010000001.1, read on the forward strand.
ATCCAACTCTGCTCTTTGTGCAACGGGTACCGCCTTACTTTTGTCATAAACAAAAGCGTCCAGATTTGCATAAAGCGCAAAGAAATTATAGGTATTCTGAAGGGTACCAAAGAAGCGTCTCTGCACTTCTGTCACACCATCCAGATTGAATTTCAAGTTATCCCATGGATTGGCATTGCTAAGCATATACCATCTTAAGGCATCTGGACCATATTCTTTCAAAGTCTTGAAAGGATCCACAGCATTGCCCAATCGCTTGGACATTTTGTTGCCGTTTTTGTCCAAAACAAGGCCATTGGCGATCACATTTTTGAAAGCAACACTATCAAATAGCATCCCTGCAATGGCATGAAGTGTAAAGAACCATCCACGAGTCTGGTCCACACCTTCAGCAATGTAATCAGCTGGATAATTAGCCTTAAATACCTCTTCGTTCTCGAACGGATAATGCCATTGCGCATAAGGCATGGCACCTGAATCGAACCAAACATCAATCAAATCTGGCTCACGGAACATTTTCTCTCCTTTTTCGGAGATCAATACTACGTCATCCACATAAGGTCTATGCAAATCCAACTCTTTCCCTTCATATGGAGATTTTTCCATGTAACCAGCAGCGATGGATTTTTCGATCTCAGCATTCAATTCAGCAATCGAACCGATACATTTCTCTTCAGTCCCATCACTTGTTCTCCAGATAGGAAGTGGGGTTCCCCAGAATCTTGAACGGCTCAGGTTCCAGTCCACCAAGTTTTCCAACCAGTTTCCGAAACGACCTGTACCGGTTGCCTCAGGTTTCCAGTTGATGGTTTTGTTCAATTCCACCAATCTATCTTTGTAAGCGGTGGTTTTGATAAACCAGCTTTCCAAAGGATAATAAAGAACAGGCTTATCAGTTCTCCAGCAGTGGGGATAACTGTGCTCGTATTTCTCTACTTTGAAGGCTTTATTTTCATTTTTCAAGATGATGGAGATGATTACATCCGTGTTTTTGTAATCCGGGGCATTCTCATCATCCTCAGTATAATTTTTTACATAGAAATCAGAAGCACCATATTCTTTATGAGCTGTGATTCCATGCTCCTTCATTTTTGCAGCCAAATACTCCCCCACTACAGGCAAGAATTTTCCTTGCTTATCGACAACAGGGATGTCATTTCCCAAATCATCTTTGACAAATACACCTGGCACATTATTTTGAACCAATGTTCTAAAGTCATCCGCACCAAAAGCTTTCGCCAAGTGCACGATACCAGTACCGTCTTCTGTCGTCACATAATCTCCAGAAACCACTGTAAACGCCGGATTCGGAAGTGCCAAAGCATCAATTGGGAACAATTGCTCGTATCCCCAGCCCAGCATATCCTTGCCCTTGAATTCAGCAACGATCTCATAAGGGATCAATTTATCACCTGCCTTGTAATCCTCCACCTTCAGGTCGTTTGCCTTTGGATTCAGATAGGCTGCCATTCTGGCTTTCGCCAAAATCACAAATTCAGCTTCGTGAGTATATGGGTTGAAAGTTTTCACTTTCACATAATCCAAGTTTTCACCTATCGCCAAAGCTGAGTTGGAAGGCAAAGTCCAAGGAGTAGTCGTCCAGGCCAAGATGAAGGTATTTTCCTCCCCTTTCAGTTTAAACTGAGCAGTAATAGAAGTATCCTTCACATCCTTGTAGGTACCTGGTTGGTTCAACTCATGAGAGGACAAACCAGTCCCTGCAGCCGGAGAATAAGGCTGAATCGTATAGCCTTTGTATAGAAGATCCTTGTCGTACAACTTCTTCAACAAGTACCATAGAGTCTCAATGTATTTGCTATCGAAGGTGATGTATGGATCATCCAGATCCACCCAATAACCGATTTTTTCGGTCAGGTCATCCCATTCATTTTTGAAGCGCATGACAGTTTCACGACACTTCTTATTGTATTCTTCAACAGTGATTTTGGTACCGATATCCTCTTTGGTGATTCCCAGTTCTTTTTCTACCTGAAGTTCAACAGGAAGACCGTGGGTATCCCAACCTCCTTTACGCTTCACTTGGAAACCTTTGAGAGTCTTATAACGGCAGAAAATATCCTTCAGAGTACGAGCCATCACGTGGTGAATACCCGGAGTACCATTTGCCGAAGGGGGACCTTCAAAAAAGGTAAAGGTCTCCGCACCATCGCGGTTTGCAATTGACTTTTCGAAAATCTGATTTTCTTTCCAATACTGAAGGATGGATTCCCCTATATGAGGATAATCCACCTGTTTAAATTCCTGATACGTTTTCACAATATCCTTTCTTGTGGAGATTAGGTGAAGAATGCAGGCAGCAAAAATGCCATCCCGCTCAAAACAAGCCACAAAGATAGAAGAAATGCGCTTCGGGGGAAAGAAAAAACAAATCCCTTCTGACTTATCCCTTTAGCATTGAGCCATAATGATTCATATCCAGGAATTTTCAGTAAAAAAATAGGCCATCCGATCAATGGACAGCCTATTTGAGAAACCCGCTAAACCTAATCTTTATTTTGTCATTTCTGCCAAATTTGCCATACCTGCATCAATCAAATCTTTCATTGATCCAGAAGCCGCATTGACATAAGCATCATGATCACACTCTGCAAAGTGAGAAGCCACTTTTTTCTGATCTCCAGAAGTCATGACCAACTGAGTATATCCTGTTTTTGAGAACATTTCAGATTGGGCCTGAGTCACTTCTTTGATTTTTTTGTCCGCAAATACTCCTTCAAAAGAAACAGCCTTTTTTGGCTCAACTTTGGCATGGAACAATGGATTGCTTCCGATATCCAATCCGGAAACAAATCTTACCTGAGAAAGCAAATTAGCTCCCCCTCCACCAATGGATCTGTTGTTCTCACTAGGATCTACAATTGGATCAATTCTATAATCAATCTTAGCTTTCACTGAGGTCGTCTTGGTCCATTGAGAAGCATCCGCATCCAAATTGACGAAAGGAAACACAAAATTGACATCGGCAACGTAGACATTCTCCAAGGCCTTTGACATTTTGGGAGTAGGGTCTGTCAAGTTAAATCCGAACTTCTCTTTTCCACTATTGGAGACCTTTTTCACCAAGTAATCAAAGCCCTCTGGAGTGACCATTACAAATCCCTGAGCCTGTGCATCGGATGAGGCTCCTCCATTTACCAATGTCCAATCAGAGAAATACTCAAACTTTTGAACATCTCCTGCTGTAATAATCTCAAAACCCTGACTAGTCAGTTGACTTACAAAATCTGCATAGGCATCATTGATCATTTTTTGAAAATCATCCACATCAACTCCGGAAATCTGAACACCCAGGCTCGTTGATGTCCCAGAAGTGAAAGTGGTTCTATCTGCTCTTTCTTTTTTGGAGCCAGAAACAGAAGCAGAAGCCTCTTCATACACTTCAAAAAGTGCCTTGAAACTCTTAATAAATACCTTTTTAGGGGCTTTGGAATGCTGATTTTTCTTGTTGTAGCTGGTGACCTTTATATCTTTTTCTGTGAGAACCGTTCCCGGCATGAACTCTATGAATAAGAACAGGAAAACAAATAATAGACTTTTCATAATTTTTGAATGGTTAGGTTCCCAAAATTGAGAGGAATACCATTCCTAAAAAATGAGGCATTTGTCGTATTTTGATCCTAGGTCATTTGGTCCTATTCATATAAAAAAAAATAAAGCCGGAGTTTATTCCCCGGCTTCGTACTTATCTTTTAATCAAGGCTTTCTTTGGAGCCTGGCAATGTAAAATCCATCAAACCCACTCTCTTGAGCCAATACTTTCTGATCTTCAATCAATTCGAAATCCTGACCAGCTTCTGATGCCAGGAATTTCTCAACTTGATTTTGATTCTCTGAAGGAAGAATACTACAAGTTGCATAAACCATTTGCCCTCCTTTTTTTACCATGGAAGAGTAGGACTGAATGATCTCCTGTTGCGTCTTTTGAACATCTGCTATGGATTCAGGGCTCAATTTCCATTTGGTATCAGGATTTCTTCTCAAAACTCCCAATCCGGAACAAGGCACATCCAAAAGCAATCTATCGGCGGATTCTTTCAATCTTTTGATGGTTTTTGAACCTTCAATAACCTTTCTCTCGATGATAGAAACTCCATCTCTTCGAGCTCTCAATTTGGTCTGCTGAAGTTTCCACTCCTCCACATCCATGGAAAGAATCTTTCCTTTGTTGTCCATCAATGCCGCCAAGTGTAGGGATTTTCCACCTGCTCCGGCACAGGCATCAATTACTCTCATTCCCGGCTCCACTGCCAAAGCTGCTGCAACCAATTGGGAAGAAGCATCCTGAACTTCAAAAAGCCCTTCTTTGAATGCTGGATTTCTAAAGACGTTTTGCCTTTCTTCCAAGATCAAAGCATCCGGATAGCCTTTGACGATGTAGGTTTTGATCCCATCTTCAGCCAATTGATTCTTCAACCTTTCTCTGGTTGTTTTCAAAGTATTCACGCGAAGGACTACTTCCGCTTCCTCATTTAAGCTATGGATTTCTTGCTCCCACTTGTCACCAAGCTCCTTTTGTCCCATCTCATGAAGCCAAGTCGGAATAGACTCCAACAAAGATGGATCTTCCAATTTTTCGTATTTCGCTTTGATCCTTTCCGGGTTGATTCCAGAAAACTCCTCCCATGGTGGCAAGGAATGTCCCTGCATCAACCAATAGGTTCCAAACAAATCCCAATAACTTTCTGAAGGACTCAAATAATTGATCAATCTCCACCAACGAACCATTTCATAGGTGGTTTCAGCGATAAAAGATCGGTCCCTTGCTCCCCACTTCGGGTTGGACTTCAGGGTGCGCTCGATCACTTTGTCAGCATATTGTCCTTCTTTGAAAATTGCTTCCAAAGCGGAATGGACTCCTCGAATTGTATTGTTATGTAGCTTCATCAGAAAGAAATTCTGCACAAAGGTAGTTTTTCTTTCTGAGTCTTTTGATTTCGAAGGCTAAAAGGGTTGAAATAGGAAAGAAATTCTGATACCCTCCCGCGCTACAGCTGAGCCATAGTAGTATCGGTATCCATAATAATTAGAAAGACCTATGTATTGATAATTGGGAAAGGATATGTAACCGAAAGACAAATAGGGTTCTTCATTATAAAGAATACTTTGTTTTTTGAATTCTATAAAATTAGCTCTGACTCCCAAATCTTGTCATGAGCTTTTCCCAATAATCTCCATCAAGCTCGAAATAGAGCTTCCCCTTTTCTTGAGAAAAAAGCAGGATAGGAAGTGTCAAAAAGAATAAAAGTAAAAGTGTTTTTTTCATAGTGGTTTCTTTGGTTTTACTTTTACGATCCAATTCAGCCATTCGCTACACATGATCAATTACAATTCCTTGGTAAAAAACTGGGCTTCAGAACTGGAAATCTATGATTTTCAAGAAGCCCAAAATTTGGTTTCGTGGCTATTTGAACACCATTTGGGACTCAAACCAATGGAAAGAATCAATCTTGTCGATGATCAAAATTTGCCAAAGCAATTGTTTGTTGATTTTGAAAAACTGAAAACAGGAGAACCCATCCAATATATCTTGGGAAAAGCCCCTTTTTATGGCCGAGAATTTTTCGTCAATCAGGACACTTTGATTCCAAGAAATGAGACGGAAGAATTGGTTCATTTGATTATCAAAGAAAATCCACAACCCAACCTAAAAATCCTAGATATCGGGACAGGTACAGGCTGTATTCCCATTTCATTATTTCTAGAGATGAACTCCGCCAAAGTATCTGGAATAGATGTTTCTGGGAAAGCTTTGGAGATTGCCAAAAAGAACGGGGAAGCTCATAATGCTCAAGTGAATTGGTTGGTTTGTGATATTTTAAAAAACCCAATTCCAGAAAATGATTTGGATATTTTGGTTAGCAATCCACCTTACATCCCTGAGCAAGGCAAAGCATTGATGCATAAAAATGTGCTGGATTACGAGCCAAACTTAGCGCTTTTCGTTCCTGATTCGGACCCTTTGTTATTTTACAGAGAAATAGCCCAAAAAGGACTTTTAGCACTAAAAAAAGGAGGTAAAATCTATTTTGAAATCCACGAGGAATATGGAAAAGGTGTCGTGGAACTAGTACAAAAACTGGGGTATATGCAAGTCCAATGTATCCAGGATTTGAATGGAAAGGACAGGATTGTGAAAGGAAAACTTGAGTAGACTTTAAAAATTTACTTTAACTAAAAAATCCACATTTTTTAAGGCATTTCTTGTTATTTTTTCCTGATAAAAAGAACGGAAAAATCAAGATACAGCAAAGCCTCCTCCCACAACCAACGCGCTCCCCACTGCTGCGTCTACCCACCGCCAAATTTTAAATTATGGATAAACCTAAAGTCAGTTTCCTTAAATATGGCTAAGGGATTTTCTCAGGTAATTTTTTTCCAGGTGAAAAAAATAATTAAATCAGAGAACGAGAAATGAATTTTGATTATAAATATTTCATACAGAAATCACGAACCATCCAGATGGTTTCGGCTTTCCGCTCAAACATCCCCATGTGGCCTGTATCTCCCAATTCAAAGTAATCTGTAAAAGCATGCTTTTGGGCCCTGCTGGCTTCGATTTTCACGGAACTATCTTTGGTCCCAGCAATCATCAATTTTGGCCCAGAAAAAGCCTCCAAAACCTCCAATCGATCTTTTCGATCTCTCATGGCTTCTGTAAAAGCAATCAGTCCTTCCAAAGTAGCTTCCTTGGCTTGTTCCACTGCGGTTTCGATAGCTGTTGCTAATTCCTTTCTTCTATTTTCTGGAAAAAGTTGGGGAACGAAAGCAGTGGCGAATTTTTCAGATCCATTCTTTTTCAAAAATGAAATAGCCCTGTTTCTCATTTGCTTTTTTTCCTCGTCATCGGCAAATGCTGTACTATGAAACAATCCAACGGCTTTCAATTGACTTTGCATCAACTCTAAAAGAGCCAAAGTCACATATCCACCTAAAGAATGGCCTATTACAATCGGATTAACAATGTCATTCTCCTCCAACCATTCATCTAAGAGAACTGCTACATCTTCTAAAGAGAAGTGATTCTGGAAAATTGGGCTACCTCCAAAACCAGGAAGATCAGGGCAAATTACACGAAAATCCAATGATAACTCCTCCACAAAATCACTCCACATGGCCCCGATTTCACAGAAACCATGAATCAAAACAATGGGCTGACCTTCGCCCTTTTCAAAAAAATTAATGGAAGACATATGTTAGCTCACTTTCTCAACCTCTGAGAGGCTTCTTACGGCATTGGCTATTCCTTCAGGATCAAATCCACAGACTTTCTGCAATTCGATTTGCTCTCCATGCTCGATGATTTCATCAGGAATCCCCAAACGCTTCACTTGAGCCTGATATCCATGATCCATCATCCATTCCAAAACAGCAGAGCCGAAGCCACCCATCAGGCAACCATCCTCGACAGTGATGACTTTTTTGAATTTGCCAAAAACCTCATGGAGTAATTCTTCATCCAATGGTTTTACAAATCTCATGTCATAATGAGCCGGATTCAGTCCTTCAGCTTCTAGATTCTTGCAAGATTCAACAGCATAGTTCCCTATATGACCAATTGTTAAGATAGCTACTTCTTCGCCTTCTTTGACAATTCTTCCTTGACCTAATGGAATCTGCTCAAATGGAGTTCTCCACTCAGGCATCACACCTTTTCCTCTTGGATATCTAATCGAATAAGGCCCTTCATGAGAAAGAGAAGAATACATCATATTTCTCAATTCCTGCTCATTCATTGGAGCCGCTACTACCAAATTTGGCACACATCTGAAATACGCAATGTCATAAGCGCCATGGTGAGTCGGACCATCTGCTCCTGCAAAACCAGCTCTATCCAAACAAAGGACAACAGGTAGATTCTGCAAACACACATCATGGACTACCTGATCGTAGGCCCGCTGCATAAATGTGGAATAAATATTACAAAATGGCTTCAAACCTTGGGTGGCAAGACCCGCAGAGAAAGTAACAGCATGCTGCTCAGCAATCCCCACATCAAAAGCACGGTCTGGCATAGCCTCCATCATGATATTCAAAGAAGAGCCGGACGGCATTGCGGGGGTAATCCCCATGATTCTTTCATCCTGCTCGGCTAATTCCACCAAAGTATGTCCGAAAACATCCTGGTATTTTGGAGCTTGAGGCTTAGAAGGAGTCTTTTTGAATATTTCCCCAGAAACCTTATCAAATGTACCTGGAGCATGCCAAGTTGTTTGATTTCCTTTTTCAGCTGGTTCATATCCTTTTCCTTTTACTGTAACACAGTGAAGGATTTTTGGACCGGGAATATCTTTTAAATCATTGAGGACCTCCACTAAGTGATGAACATCATGCCCATCCACTGGACCGAAGTATCGAAGGTTCAAGGACTCAAATAAATTGCTTTGATGTAGAATCGCAGATTTGATGGCACCTTCTACTTTGGAAATAACTTCCTGAGCAGAGCTTCCAAACTTGCTGAACTTTCCAAGAAGCTTCCAAACTTCATCTTTTACCTTGTTATAGGTATGAGAAGTGGTGATATCAGTAAGATAATCTTTCAAGGCACCGACATTAGGATCGATAGCCATGCAGTTATCATTGAGAATAATCAGGATATTGGAATCAGAGACTCCGGCATGGTTCATCGCTTCGAAAGCCATCCCTCCCGTCATGGATCCATCTCCAATCACAGCAACATTTTGGATTCCAGAACCCTTGTATTTGGATGCAACTGCCATCCCCAATGCTGCAGAAATAGAAGTACTGGAGTGACCAACTCCAAATGCATCATACTTACTTTCTTTTCGCTTGGGAAAGCCAGAAATTCCACCAAAAAAACGGTTGGTATGAAATTGATCCCTTCTTCCTGTCAAGATTTTGTGGCCATAAGCCTGGTGACCAACATCCCAAACCAACTGGTCCTCAGGAGTATTCAACACATAGTGCAAAGCCACTGTCAACTCCACTACACCTAAACTTGCACCAAAATGTCCTCCATAGACAGAGACATTGTCCACGATGAAGTTTCTCAATTCATCGCATATCTGGACTAACTTTTCCTTCGGGAATTTTTTCAAATCCTCAGGACTGTCTATTTGAGCAAGTAATTCTCCTGGTTTGATCAGCATTTATTCAAAGTGTTTTATGGTCTGGAATGATAAACTTTAATTGTGTTGGAATGTTTTTTACTTAGTACAACAACTAATCCATGCACCTTCATTCTCTGACCAGAAATCCAATTAATTTACGTTAATTGAATATCTTTGGCTACAAGGTGGCAAAATTAACCCATTAATTTAAATATCCCTTGAGTTTCGAAATCAAATTACCGCTCTTCGAAGGACCTTTCGACCTGATGCTCTTTTTCATAGAGCGGGATGAACTGGATATTTACGACATTCCTATCTCCAAGATTACCAATGACTTTCTGGATTATATCCATCATTTGGAGAAAATGGAAATAGAAGTGGCAAGTGAATTTATTCTCTTCGCCGCTACTTTGATGAAGATCAAATCCAGAATGCTCCTACCCCGACCAGAATACAATGAGGCAGGTGAGGAAATAGACCCCAGAGAGGAATTGATTCGAAATTTATTGGAGTATAAAAAGTACAAATCTGTAGTTGAGGACCTCGCATCTTTGGAATCCGATCGCCTTTCCAAAGAAAAAAGAGGGAATATTGCTGCAGAATTGAAGGCTTTAAGAAAAGTGGATGATGTAGATGCTGAAATGCAGGATCTGGATCTCTACAAGCTTTTGAAAGTCTTTCAAAAAATCATGGCCAAAATGGCCTCAAGAATCGAAGAGACCAAACATACAGTCATCCAATATCCATATACCATCGAGCAACAAAAAGATTTTGTGTTGGAGAAAATTAGTTTTAAAAAACAAGTACCGTTTTCAGAATTTATCACTTACAAACCCGATAAAATATTTGTTATATACACCTTTTTGGCAATCCTCGAACTGCTACAACTTTCCCGAGTGACTATCGTAATCGGAGAAGGATTCAATAATTTTTGGGTAGAAAAGACTGAGCCTCTCGCTACAGCCTAAATATGAAGATAGACAACAAAAAAATCTTCGAAACCTTAAATCCTAACAAGGTTTGGGTACCGGTTCTGATTGGATTAGGGATCGTCTTTGCGATGTTTTATTTCGATCCATCTGTCAATGAGGAATCCTTAAAGGGAGTTTTTGACGCGTCCATCCCTTGGCTAATTCTAGCAATCATAGTCATTCTTTTTCGCGACTTGGGCTATGTGTATCGGATTCGGGAAATCACCCAACATGATCTCACCTGGGTCAGGGCCATTTACGTCATCATTCTTTGGGAGTTTGCCTCTGCGGTCACACCATCCGTGGTTGGAGGGACAGCTGTGGCGATTTTCATTCTAAATAAAGAAGGAATCAAGCTGGGCAAAGCTATTGCTTACGTCATGGTGACGGCAATCCTGGACAATCTTTTCTTTGTCATTGGAGCACCCATCATTCTCTTTTTTGCCAAAGGGCATATTTTCCCGAGCAGCAAAGTTCTGGAAACCCAGCTCCAGGATAGTATGGAGGCAATTTTCTGGCTTAGCTATACGCTTTATGCAGTTTACAGCTTAGTCATGGCTGCAGCATTATTTTACAGACCTCGCGTATTTAAGTGGGTTTTGATCAAGATTTTCTCAATCAAATGGCTCCGAAAATGGAAACATGATGCGGTAGAATATGGCAATCAAATCATAGATGCATCCAAGGAGCTTTCCGGTAAAAACTGGCGGTATTGGATACCGATCATTTTAGCGACCATCTTCATTTGGAGCTCCAGATATCTGATGCTGAATGCCCTGATTTCTGCATTTGTCCCTCTAGACCTTAATGAAAACGTGATTGTTTTCGCGCGGCAGGTGATTATGTGGATTGTGATGATGATTTCCCCAACTCCCGGTAGTTCCGGTACTGCTGAGTTTTTCTTCGGTCAGTTCTTCACTGAATTTTTGGGGAATTACACCTTTATCACAAGTATTCTCTGGAGATTATTCTCTTACTATCCTTATTTGATTTTGGGTGCGATTTTCCTCCCGAGATGGATTCGACAGGTATTTTTCAAAAAGAAAAAAGCTAAAAAGGACTAATCATGGTTCAAGCTCTTACAGCTTTGCAAATCGCCCATATTGTGGACGGTACCTTGCGTGGAGATCATCCTGGATTGATTTCCCGTGTCAGTATCGACTCTAGGCAGATCCTTCAGCCTGAAGCAACCCTATTTGTTGCCTTGAAAGGCGCAAAAGCGGATGGGGCTACATTTATCCCTCAACTTGTCAACGAAGGAATTGCCTGTTTTTTGGTCCATAAAGGATTCCAACTTGAAGATCAGAAAATAGCGCTTATAGAAGTTCCTGATACCAAGATAGCTCTTCAAAAATTGGCTGCATTTCAACGAAAACAATTTGAAAAACCTGTCATTGGCATTACTGGTTCCAATGGTAAAACCATTGTCAAAGAATGGCTTGGACAGCTTCTGAGTCAACAATTTTCTGTTGCAAAAAGCCCTAAAAGCTATAATTCTCAAGTAGGCGTTCCGCTTTCAGTTTTTGAAATTCAATCCTATCATCAGGTAGCGATTCTGGAAGTCGGTGTTTCCAAAAAAGGAGAAATGGGGAATTTGGAGAGAATTGCCAAACCGAATCTGGGAATATTTACCAATATCGGATCAGCTCATGACTCAGGATTCGCAAATAGACTGGAAAAGGTTAAAGAAAAAGCTGAGCTATTTACAGATTCCGACCTGGTCATCTATTGCAAAGACCAGACTGAAGTAGCTCAGGTTTTAGAGAGTCAATTCTCCGAAGAGAAACTCATCTCCTGGTCTGATAAAGCCGGGGCAGATTTTACCAGATCAATCAAAATGCAGGCTGGTGTCTCCAAGATTTTTTTGATGAAATCAGACTTAAGCACCTATACTTTCCAAACGGGACTTTCTGATACCGCATCTCTCGAAAATCTTACAAACACCATCATTGGATGTCTAAGCTTAGGTCTAGATCCTCAGAAAATCCAGGAAGGAATTTCCAACCTTCGTCAGGTAAATATGCGCTTGACTTTGAAGCCGGGAATCAATGAATCCCTACTGATAGATGATACATACAACAATGATTTGGCAGGCCTTAGAGTGGCATTGGATTTTATGCGACAGCAAAGGCCCAAGAACAGGAAAATCCTGATTCTATCTGATTTCAAACAACAGGGACAGCCGGAAAAAATTTACCCGGAAGTATCAAGGTTGATCAACTCCCATGAGATCGACTTGGTGATAGCAGTTGGCACAGAAATCAATGCACTCAGAAATCTCCTCGAATCAGATTTCAATTATTTTGAATCCACCGCTGACCTGATCCAAAACCTCAATATCGAAGAATTCACCAATGATTTGATCTTGATCACAGGTGCGAGAGAATATGGTTTTGAAAATGTCGTCAATCATCTTCAGCAGAGAATCCACGGGACGACTCTGGAAATCAATCTGAATGCCTTGACCCATAATTTCAATTTTTATAAAAAGAAATTGAAGCCGACCACCAAAGTAATGGTGATGGTGAAGGCCTTTGCCTATGGTGGCGGAGCAACCGAGATCGCAAACCACATCCAACAAATGGGCGCGGATTATTTGGCGGTTGCTTATACGGATGAAGGAGTCGCGCTTAGAAAGCAAGGAATTCGACTACCTATCATGGTGCTGAATCCAATGGCTGAGTCTTTCCAACTCTGTAAGACTTTTGATCTCGAACCTGTCGTTTTTAGTTTAGATTTTTTCAAGAAACTAGCCCAATGGACTTCAGCAGAAAACCACAGCATAAAAATCCATTTGGATCTGGATACCGGAATGCATCGCTTGGGTTTTGAAAAGAATCATCTTTTGGAACTGATTCCATTAATCGGCAAAAACCCTCAATTAGAAATTGCCTCCATTTACACCCACTTAGTAGGTGCTGATGAAGAGATCCATTATTCATTTTCCATCCAGCAATTGGCACTTTTTAGCGAAATGTCTCAGATTTTGCTTCAGAGCCTTTCTTATAAACCGATCCTTCACGCATTGAATTCTGCCGGGATTGTGGCTTTCCCAGAGCATCAATTTGACATGGTAAGATTGGGAATAGGGCTTTATGGCTTAGAAGTCACTGGGAAATATTCCTCTGAACTCCAATCCATCAGTACTCTAAAAACTACTATCTCCCAAATCAAACATTTAGAAGAAGGAGAAACAGTAGGTTATTCAAGAAAAGGGGTAATGAAACAATCCGGGAAAATCGCCACACTGGCAATCGGTTATGCAGATGGCTATGACCGGAGGTTTAGCAATGGAAAAGGATTTGTTTTAATCAATGGCCAAAAAGCATCCGTGATCGGAAATGTATGTATGGACATGGTGATGGTGGATATTAGCAACTTAGATGCGAATGAAGGAGATGAGGCTATAATTTACGGCCCCGAGATTTCTCTCAAAGAATTAGCCGATCAAATAGGCACTATCCCCTACGAACTCCTAACAAATATCAGCACCAGAGTGAAGAGAGTTTACTACTTGGACTAATCAATCCATTTTCAAATCCCATTTTTTTCTAAATTCAGGAATGAGTTTGACTAAAAGAAGACTGGCCCATATAGTTTTTGAATCCAATGACCGGGCTTCCAAGTTATTTGATGTGATTTTACTGATCCTGATTTTCGGATCTGTTATCGTAGCGATTTTGGACTCTGTGGCAGATTTGAGGGCCGAATACGGAAGGGTCTTTTTTATTCTGGAACTTCTTTTCACCTTCTTGTTCACAATCGAATATATCCTCAGAGTTTGGTTGACTTCTAAGACCATGAAGTATGTTTTCAGCTTTTATGGAATCGTAGATCTATTGGCAATTCTACCAGTTTACTTGAGTTTTTTCATTGCCAATGTTCAGCTTTTGACTGTAGTAAGGGCCTTGAGGCTTCTACGAGTGGTTCGGATTCTCAAACTAGGCAGGTACCTGGCTGAAGCAGATTTTATCCAAAAATCTCTAAAAGCCAGTCTTGCGAAAATTCAAATCTTCCTCTTCACTGTGGTCACGATCGTACTAATCATGGGAACACTCATGTACATCATCGAAGGACCTGAAACAGGATTTACCAGTATTCCTAGATCCATGTACTGGGCGATTGTGACATTGACTACTGTTGGTTTTGGAGATATCACCCCTGAAACACCGCTGGGCCAATTCGTCGCTTCATTGATTATGCTTTTGGGATATGCCATTATCGCCGTACCCACTGGGATAGTAAGTGCTGAAATGGCCAAGCAAAAAAATCCAGAACATCACGCCTCCACCAGAACTTGCACTCATTGTGGAAAAGACGGATTGGACCGAGATGATCACTTTTGTAAAAATTGTGGATATCCACTTGACTAAAGCGCTTATTCGTCCAGGTTTAAGAATTCCTGAATGTTTTTGATCTTTCCAAAAAGCAACAAAAGGTCTCCTTCTTCGAGCGTATATTCTGGAGTGATAACCCCAATCACTCGCTTTTCCTTTGTTTTTATCCCCAGTAGATTGGTCTTGTCTTCCATTTTGATCACCGTCAGAATATTGAGATAAAATTCCTTTCGGATATCAGCTTCAGACACTTTCATCCCCTCATACCTCTTTGGAAGTTTTACCTCTACGATATTGTATTCATCAGAAATCTGCAATGAATCCAAAACACCCTTCATCTGAAGTCTTTTCGAAAGCCTGTCAGCGGTCTCCTCTTCTGGATGAATAATTTCGTCAACGCCGATACTTCTAATCACCGTCTCGTGAAGTGAATTGATGGCTCTGGCGATAATCCGTTTTGCTTGAAGCTGCTTGAAAATTGCCGTAGAAAGTATAGACGCTCCCACATCCTCACCAATAGCAATGATCACCACATCGGTATCACGAGCTGGAAGATTTTTGACAGCCTGAGGATCAGTAGCATTTAATGTCACCACATGGGTAACTTTATCTTTGATGATTTCAGTTCTGTTTTCATTATTATCCACACCGATCACCTCGTGACCCATTTCGGTCAACCTCATTGCCAAATAGGCACCAAAGTTCCCCATTCCTATGATGATGTATTTCATTTCAATTTCATTTAGGTGATAAAGACATTCTCGTCTGGATATTTATAGCGCTGTTCACCAACTTTCCTTACCAAAGCAATCAACAAGGTGAGTGTTCCAACTCTACCCATAAACATACAGATCATTACAACTATTTTACTGCCTGTGGCTAACTGAGAGGTAATCCCAACACTTAATCCCACAGTTGAAAAAGCACTAAATACCTCAAAGGAAACATCAATCAGATGCAATTCTGGATTGAAAAGCATCACCATAAAAATCCCCATTCCAATGACTAAGAAAGAGAGTGAAATCACAGCAAATGCTTTCCTTAACGTTTCATTGGATATTTGTCTATGAAATACCTCAACCCTCTTTTTCCCGGAAGCAATACTGAAGGTATTCAAAATGGCTACTGCAAATGTACTGGTCTTGAGACCTCCACCTGTAGACCCTGGAGAGGCTCCAATCCACATTAAAATCAGATAAATCAATATAGTAGGCACAGTCAAAGCACTCATATCGACTGTATTGAAACCCGCAGTTCTTGGTGTCACTGATCCAAAGAATGAAGTGACAAATTTCCCATAGCCACTCAAGCCTTCCAAAGTGCTGTTCCTTTCAAAAATCGCAAAAGTGACAAAACCCACAATCAACAAAATAAAGGTGGTATACAGCGAAAGCCTTGTACTGATATTAGTAACCCGAGGAACATGGCGATAGGCCTCTATCCCCAACATACTTTTTACTCCTCCAACAATTACGTGTTTGAAATAATCATAGTAATTAATCACGACAGGGAAGCCTATTCCACCGAAAATAATAGCCAATGCAAGTACCAAATGCATATTGTATGCTTCTCTGAATCCAGACTCATACAAGCCATTGCTTAAAGTTGAAAAACCCGCATTACAAAAAGCTGAAATGGCATGAAATGCAGAGAAGAACAAGTGATCACCTTTTGTGGCAAACAAACTATCATCTGTGAAATGGTAAATCAAAAAAGCAGCAACTATTTCTGTTAAAATTGTGAAAAATACAATTTTCAACAAAGTTGAATAAACCTCACTAACATTGTTTTCATTGATGTAATCCCGAATCAAAAGTTGGCTTTCCAATGAGAAACTCCCTTTGAAAAAGAATCCAAAGAAAGAAGTAAATGTCATGATACCCAATCCTCCAATTTGGAAAAGAAGCATAATTGTCACTTGACCGAAAAAGGTAAAATCTTTTGCAGTATCCAATACTATCAAGCCCGTAACGCAAACGGCAGATGTTGATGTGAAAAGAGCGTCTATAAAAGTGATTCCATTAGTAGTAGCATGTGGCAAACTAAGCAATATGGCTCCGATCAAAATCAAAATCAAAAAGCTCATAATAAACACCAAAGTTGGGCTAGCTTTGAGCTTATTGATCGTCAGACTTAACTTACTGACCTCTATAAAAAAGAGGATAACTACCAGAATGTTTACCAGAAAATACTGTTGGGAATAACTCAAAATTCCCTCTGAAAACTCCATTCCAAAAATATTCCATCTTAAAAAAGAAAACCCAATAAGGAATAAGGAGAGTAAAATTTCTAACATAACCCTTCCAACCAATATAGAAGGTTCATTCAATAGAATTTTGCAAATATATCCTACACCTATCAGGATAAGGCAAAATGTAAATACAAAAGAAGATACTGCAAACACCAATGGATCAGGATCATATCCTAGATGAAAAAGCAATATCCCGAAGGCAATAAAACTACTATACCGAACCACTACCTCCACAATTGACTTGAGCTTTCTCAAGAAATACAGATTCTTATCTGGATTGGAAAAAAATTTAAGGTTCAGTTTCATATGAGAAATCCTTCCTTGTAAAATTAATTAATCATGAAAGGTTCAACTTTTAAACTAACGATTCAACAAAAAGTCACTCTTTTTTTGGAAATATATTCACCTTTCTTTCCAAGTTTTGGGAGGAATAAATACTAGATCTGCCGCTAAACACATATGCAATTAGGCAGGCAATAGCCAAAAACACTCCTGACTCATACCCAAATAACTCCATCCCCATCACAATACATGCCATCGGTGTATTGGTAGCTCCCGAAAAGACGCCAACAAATCCCATCCCCGCCAGCAAAGCCAGAGGAAGCGGAATCCAGGTGGCCAAAGAATTTCCCAAGGTGGCTCCGGTGAAAAAAAGTGGAGTGACTTCACCTCCTTTGAAACCAGCCCCTAAGGTGAAAGTAGTCAAACCCGTTTTTGCCAACCAATCATACCAAGGCAATGGAGTCTGAAAAGCTTCTACTATCCTTGGAACTCCTAATCCCAAATAAACCGTACTGTCCGTTATCCATACAAAAAGTGCAATAAAGAGTCCACCTATGAGCGGTCTGAAAGGAGGATAAGAAATCCTCTCTTTAAAAGTTTTGGAAAAGAAATGGGAACTTTCAGCAAATAGCTTCCCTGCCAAACCGAAGATGATTCCAGCTGGAATTATCCAAAGAAAATTAATGAAAGTATGGGGTGCCACTTGGGGAATTTCATACGCAGTGTGTCCTACACCCCACCCCAATTCACAAATCCAGTCTGCTACCCATGCAGCCCAAAACGCAGGAAAAATAGATTTCCACCTCAATTTCCCGGTATGCATCCATTCCAATGCAAAAATTGCCCCTGCTAGCGGTGTTCCGAAAACAGATGCAAAACCTCCCGAAACGCCAGAAATCAACAAAATCCTCCTATTTTCAGAAGAAATGGGAATCCATTTATTCACCTGATCTGCCAATGATCCGCCCATTTGCACGGCTGTCCCCTCACGTCCAGCTGATCCTCCAAAAAAATGAGTAAAAATCGTCCCGAAAAGGACCAAAGGTGTCATTCTGAGTGGTATGGGCTGTTTTTCATCATACAATTCATCCAAAAGTAGGTTATTTCCTTTGATTGAATTTTGCCCCAGTTTATCATAGGTCCACCCGATCACAAATCCCCCTAATGGAAGAAAGGCTATGATCCAAAGGTGTGATTCACGAAAACTTGTTGCCCAGTCTAAGGTTATTAAAAAAACTGCAGATGCGGAGCCAGACAACAGCCCTACTAGGAGGCCAAGTATCAGCCACAAACCAATGTATTTTGTCCCTTTGATAAAATCCAAAACTACCTTTTAAATGAAGAATGCCAAATTAGGAATAGAAATTGGATTTTAAGTTCTAGTTAAAATAGGAAAATCCAAAGCTCAGGCTTTTATTGGCCTTTGGAGGTATCAACACACCATCATGAAAAATATTCTGATCACAGGAGGCTCTGGCTTAATCGGCCAAAAAATCACCAGCTTACTGGAGCATAAAGGCTACCAGGTTGCATGGCTCAGTAGGTCTTCCCAAGATCAAATGTCCTTTATTTGGGACATCAAAAAGCAAGAGATAGACCCTGAAGCTTTAGAATGGGCAGATGCCATTATTCATTTGGCAGGAGCAGGCGTTGCGGAAAAAAGATGGACTCCAGAAAGAAAACAAGCCATCCTACAGTCTAGAACCCAAAGTACCGCCTTGCTTCTCAGAGGAATTGAGAAAGCTGCTAACAAACCCTCAACGTTCATCTCTGCCTCAGCGGTCGGCTATTATGGGATGGATACCCAAACCAAACTAATCGACGAAAACTCTCCTTCTGGCAATGATTTTTTATCTCAAGTGGTGGTCGCTTGGGAAAATGAAGTCAAGCAAATCGAAGCCTTACACATCAGAACTGTAATGCTAAGGATCGGTATCGTCCTTTCAAGCAAGGGTGGGGCTTTGGAGGAAATGTTGAAACCACCAGTAGCTGCTCCGCTTGGATCGGGAGATCAGTGGATGAGCTGGATTCATATTGATGATCTAGCTCGGATGTTTGTCTTTGCTTTGGAAAAAACTACACTACAAGGAATCTATAATGCAGTAGGCCCTAATCCAGCCACAAATCAGCAATTGACCAAAGAGGCAGCTTATGCCAAAGGAAAAAGGTATTTAGGAATTGGGGTACCAGGGTTTATTCTAAAAATAGTATTAGGTGAAATGGCAGGAATGGTGCTTGGTGGAAATAGGGTTTCGTGTCAGAAAATCCAGAAAGCGGGATTCCATTTTGAATTTTTTGAACTGTCACCTGCTTTGAAGGACCTTTTTAGCAGATAAATTAAAGTCTTTTTCCTCTGCCGATTACAAACCAAAGTATTGTACCCAAAAATGGCACCAATGCCACGATCAAAATCCAAATGATCTTGTCTGAATCATTTGCAAAATTGCTTGTAACCACATCATAAATCGTGTAGGCATAAATTGCCAAACCAATTAATCCAAGAAAAGACATATTTAAAAGGTTGCTGTTTTTGAATTTTTTCCAATGACCAAATATATAATCGGGCCTATCAATTGAGCGAAAAGGATAATTAAAATCCAGATCAATTTCATATTCGGATCTTTAAAATTTGATCTTAGAATATCTACCAAACAATATACCCAGAAGATTAAATAAAGGAGTCCAAACAATAGAATTGACCCTCCTCCTATATTTTGAATAAATGTAAGTTGGCTCATGCCTTAGTTTCTGTTTGATGAAAAATTAGGTTCAAATTTTCTCCTTTTCTTGCTTGTTCTGCTTTTGGCCAAATATAGAAAAGTCCCAAATGGAGGAAGTAATAGGATAAATAGAATCCAAGTTAACTTCTCATGGGGAAATCTGAATTCACTTTGAATGACATCTATCAAGGCATAGGCCCAAAATCCAAATAAGGAAAGGCCAACAATAAAGGACAAACCCTGCCAAATCCAGAGATTAGTTTCTAGTACAAAAAAATCCATAAGCTTCTTATATTATATTTACCACTGTTCCTAAAATAGCTTTTTAAGAGATAAATAAGTAAGAATTTAGCTAAAATTTAACTAAAACTTTGATATGAGAAAAGGTGCGCTTTTGATGCTACTTTTGATGATAGCTAGCCTTGGCTATGCTCAGGTAGATCTAAAATATTACCTTCCTGAGGGCTATACCTACAATCCTGACATTCCTACACCCAAGGAAGTCCTAGGTTATGAGGTAGGTGAATGGCACGTTAGCCATGATCAATTGGTCATGTATATGAAGGCTGTGGCTGAAGCTTCTGACCGGGTGATTTTTGAAGAAACTGGCAGAACCTATGAGAAAAGACCTCAGACTCTTTTGACTATTTCTTCTCCTTCGAATCTTACCAAACTGGATCAAATCAAAGCTGATCGAGCAAAACTTAGAGACCCAAATGCATCTGTGGACATAGCTTCTATGCCAGTTGTGATGTTTATGGGATATTCAGTCCATGGTAATGAACCAAGTGGAGCCAATGCATCACTTTTGGCAGCCTATCATTTTGCTGCAGCTAATGAGATCGAAGCAGATCTGGAAAATGTCGTATTACTTTTAGATCCCGCAATTAACCCTGATGGCTTAAATCGATTCGCTTCATGGGTAAATTCTTTCAAAGCATATAATCTAAATGGTGATCCAAACGGACGTGAATACAATGAAGCTTGGCCAAGAGGGAGAACCAATCATTATTGGTTTGATTTGAACAGAGATTGGCTTCCTGTACAGCACCCAGAATCTAGAAATAGAGTTAAAGTCTTCCAATCCTGGTTACCAAACATCCATTTGGATTTCCATGAAATGGGAACCAACAGCACTTTCTTTTTCCAGCCTGGCGTACCGGCTAGAATGCACCCTTTGACTCCCGAGAAGAACTTTGAGTTGACCAAAAAGATCGGAACCTATCACGCAAAGGCGTTAGACAAAATCGGTTCTCTTTATTTCAACCAAGAGAATTACGATGATTTCTACTATGGAAAAGGATCAACTTATCCCGATGTACAAGGCTCTATTGGAATTTTGTTTGAGCAAGCTAGCTCACGTGGACACCTGCAGGAATCTGTAAATGGCATGCTGAGCTTTCCATTCACCATCAGAAATCAATTCACGGCTAATCTTTCCTCCTTCCAGGCTGCCAAAGAAATGCGTCAGGAATTGAACCAATGGATGAAGGATTTTTACAAAGACATCAAAACTGAAACCGATGCCGATGCGAATAAAGCTTACATTTTTGGGAATAAGGCAGATGATGCGAAAAGCTATCATTTGGCAGATTTGATTTTGCAACATGACATTAAGGTTTTCAGCCTCAATGAAGATATTACTATCAATGGTCAGGAGTTCAAAAAGGAAAATTCATACATCGTCCCTGCTGATCAACCTCAATACCGTCTGATTAAGGCGATGTTTGAGACCAGAACCAGCTTTGCAGATTCTCTCTTCTATGATATCTCTGCTTGGACTTACCCTATGGCTTTCAACTTGGACTACATGGCATTGAATAGCCGCATTTTGAATTTGGCAAGTGTACGGGAAATCGATAAGTCTCAGTTTTCTTTGAAACCGGGACAAGTATTCGGAAACGCAGGAGCTTATCAATATGCCATGGAGTGGACCGACTACTACGCTCCGAAAGCTGCTTATAAATTAATGAAAGAAGATTTCTTGATTCGAGTAGCCAATGCAGAATTCACCACTCCGGAAGGGAAGGTCTTTGGTAGAGGTACTCTTTTGATTGGTAAAGGGGAATCAGGGATGAATGACCAGGAATTCTTCCAAAAGCTTCAAGAAATCGCATCAGCTTCCACCGTTGATATTTATGCGATGAACACAGGATATACAGGAGGTGCCAACCTAGGTTCGACATTTATGTCTCCTTTGGAAGCTCCAAAAATCGCCCTTTTGGTAGATGGTGGAGTCGATAGCTATGAAGCAGGTGAAATATGGCATTTGCTTGATCAGCGATATGAGATACCGGTGACATTGCTTCCGTTGGATCGTATCAGCAGCTCAGTAATCGATCGATACAATGTTATTCTGATGCCGGATGGTTATTACAATAGTTTAGGAAAGTCAGAAGCTCAGGCATTGAGATCATGGATTAGCCAAGGGAATACATTGCTGGCAAAAGGCGGGGCGATCCGCTGGTTAGCTCAGGCTGAAGTAGAAGATTTCAAATTCCGAACCGTTGAAAATGCTGAAACTGGCCTGCAAAAGTCCTATGCAGACTATGATAATGCCTCCGGAGCAAAAGTAACCGGCGGAGCTATTTTCAACGCGAAGTTGGATATTACTCACCCAATCGGATATGGCTATTCTTCTTCAGAAATCCATACTTTCAGAAATGACAATCTGTTCTTAGAGCCATCTGAAAATCCATATGGTAACCCATTAGTTTATACAGAAAATCCTCTAGCCTCTGGATACCTTCACCCAAGCAATCTTCCAGGTATTCAAAACGGTTCTGTCATTCAGGTCCGGGGAGTCGGAAGAGGAAAAATTATCGCTTTTGCTGATAACATGAACTTCAGAGCATTCTGGTTCGGAACCAACAAACTGTACATGAATGCAATATTCTTTGGGCAAGTCATCTCAGGAGGTACTGCTCGATAAGTTTTGAATCCCGGGGTTAAGCCTCGGGATTTTTTTATTTAAACGGTGAATCCCAAGCATTTAAAACCCAGTTTAAAGAATTATGAAAAAACCTATACACTTATCACTCAGCCTATTTTTCTCACTGATCATTTTTGGAACACAGGCCCAAGAAATGGGATTTGAGGAATACAATCCACCATCCACTCTCAAAGTCCCAGAAAACCCAGTACAAAGAGCAAAGTATCCTTTTGTGGATATCCATAGCCATCAGGGAGGAATAGATCAGGCCAAAATCGAAAAGCTCGTTTCCGAAATGGACGAACTGAATATGGGAGTTTTGGTCAATCTCAGTGGACGGGGCTTTGGACGTGGAGACAGTAATTCCCAACAGGAATACATCAAATCAATGATCAATGAGTTTGACACGCATGCACCGGGTCGATTTTTGGTCTTTACCAACATCAATTTTGCGGGAATTGGGGATGAAAACTGGAGCAGAATCGCAGTCAAAGAATTAGAAGAAGACGTGGCCGCCGGAGCTGTAGGCTTGAAAATATACAAAAGCCTCGGGCTCAATGTCAAAGACATCAATGGAAATAGAGTTCCCGTAGATCATCCGGATTTGGATCCTGTTTGGGCAAAAGCAGGAGAGTTGGGAATCCCAGTGATCATTCACTCTGCCGATCCAGCTCAGTTTTGGCAACCTATGGACTCACTGAATGAAAGATGGCTTGAACTCAAAACCCACCCTAACCGACAAAGATCAGCCACAGACCCTGCACCATTTGAGCAGATCATCGCAGAACAGCACCATGTATTTGAAAAGCATCCAGAAACCACTTTCATCAATGCACATATGGGCTGGATGGCCAATGATTTGGATGCCGCTGGAGCTCATTTGGAGAAATTCCCAAACGTCAACTTCGGTATTGGTGCAGTGATCGCTGAATTTGGTAGACAACCACGAAGAGCGAAGGAGTTTTTTATCAAATATCAGGATAGACTTTTGTTTGGAAAGGATGCTTACAATCCCGAAGAATTCCACACTTATTTCCGGGTTTTAGAAACAGAGGATGAGTATTTCCCTTATTACAAAAAATACCATGCCTTCTGGAGAATGTACGGACTGGGGCTTCCGGATGAGGTTCTCAAAAAGGTCTATTACAAAAATGCGCTCCGAATCGTACCAAAGATGGACGCCTCAATTTTCCCAGAATAAACGAAGACTCAATCAAAGAAATAAATGGAAAGTCAAATTGGCTTTCCATTTTTATTTGAAAGTTGATGAAGTATCAATTTCCTTCATCCTCCCCATTTTACAGTTCAGTCACAAATCTCTACACTTCAGTCAGCTTTAATTTATAGGCCCAGAGGAAGGCTGCATATTCGAATCAAACATTGAGACGATATGACACGCCAACTTTATTTAACTGCCCTATTTTTCTTGATCCATTGGGGAGCTTTTTCCCAAACCATTATTTCTGGAAAAGTCCTTGATGAGAAAAACCTTCCTCTTCCCGGTGTAAATATTTACATCAATGGAAGCTACGATGGAGCCACTTCTGATGCAGATGGAACCTTTGAATTTGAAACAGAGGAAGAAGGTTCACAGACACTCATCTATCAATTGATGGGGTTCAAAAACCAAGAATTCACCATTGTCTGTAATTCAAATCCGATTGCTTTCCAAGATGTATCCTTGCGAGAAATGATCACTGAAATGAATGCAGTGACAATCTCAGCCGGGGCGATGCAAGCCTCGGACGCATCGAAAGCCGTTGTTTTGAAACCGCTGGATATCGTGACCACTCCAAGTGCCATGGGAGATATCATCGGAGCATTTCAAACCTTGCCTGGAACAAGCACAGTTGGCAATGACGGGAGATTGTTCGTAAGAGGTGGAGATGCCAGCGAAGTAGGAATCTACATTGACGGGTTGAGAGTAGGAAATGCCTATGGGTCTACAGCCGGAAATTTCCCGACTCGTACCCGATTCAATCCCAATCTTTTCAAGGGAACCTTCTTTTCCACAGGTGGATATTCTGCGGAATATGGGCAGGCTTTGTCATCAGCATTAGCTCTAAACTCCAAAGATATTTCACCCAGAAGTCAAGGTGATTTAAGTCTTTTGTCTTTAGGAGGAGGATATTCTCATACGCTTTCTTCTGCTAAGCAAAGCATCACCGTTACGGGCAATTTCTTTGACTTAGGCCCCTATCAAAAATTGATTAAGCAAAACATCGACTGGGAAAGAGGACCGCACAGCTGGGATTTGGAAATGGCTTCCCAGAAAAAACTATCAGACGGAAGCCTACTAAAAGTGATGGCCAGAACCGAATCAGGAGGTATGAAACTCTGGCAAAAACAAGCAGGTCAGGAAGGAAGAGGTATTTACATAGACCTCAACAACCGTTACACATTTGCTCAGTCCAATTGGAAAAAAGCCTACGAAAACGGTTGGACACTTTTCACTGGACTTTCTTACTCCAACAACACAGATGATATTTTCTATGATTCTGTCAACCTTCAAAAGAACAGCAAACTGATCCATGCCAAATTCACAGGAATTAAGGACTTCTCCGATCGGATTTCTGCCAACTCAGGAATCGAGTATATCCAAAGCGGCTACAGTGAAGGAATTGTGGAAGCTAATCTGGAGAGAGATTATGTAGACAATCAATTTTATGGATTTACTGAATGGGACTTTTATCTGAGCAAAAAACTGGTTTTTAGATCCGGATTGAGAGCAGGTCTTAGCTCTTTGAATAAGGAAAGCTGGATAGATCCAAGAGCATCATTTGCTTACCAGCTTACTGAAAAAGGACAAATCTCTTTGGCAGGAGGAACCTTCTCTCAGGTTCCCGTGGAAAACTTCAGAGTTCTCAATCCAGATTTGAAAAATGTCCAATCCAAGCACTTGATATTAAACTACCTATACAGTGAAAGTGGAAGAACTGTTCGTGCAGAGGCATTTTACAAATCTTATGAAAACTTAGTCACTTTTGATGGATTACCTCTTGCACCGGAAAATCCAATCAATGAAGGAAAGGGCTATGCCAAAGGAATGGATTTCTTCTACCGTGACAGCCGATTGATCAAAAATGTAGATTTCTGGATCACCTACAGCTTTGTAGATAGCAAAAGGCAGTTTGACCAATACAGCACAAAAGTACAGCCGGCATTTGCTCCGAAGCATAACTTCTCCTTTGTCGCAAAACATCCTATGCAGAAACTAAAGTCCCAACTTGGGTTGAGCTATTCCATGAACGACGGATATGCCTATACCGACCCCAATCAAGAAGGAGAAATGAACTCTAAGACCCTCTCATTCCAAAATCTGAGCCTAAGCTGGAGCTACTTACCCAAGCCGAACCTGATCATACACTTCGCAGTCAGCAATGTATTGGGAAGAGAAAATGTATTTGGCTACCAGTATGCGCAGACACCCAATGCATCCGGTGTTTATGAGTCTCTCCCCTCTGGACAGGCAGCACCAAGATTCCTGCTATTGGGAGTTTTTCTAACCCTTTCCAAAGACAAAACAGCTAATAATCTAAACAACTTATAATCAAAATATCATGAAAAAGTACTTTCTAATTTTCGCTCTATCTTTTATTTGGATCAACATTTTAAAAGCATCTGATCCTGCGTTTGAAAAAGCCATGGCAAAGCAAATCCAGGCTATGGAAACCATCCAAACTTTAGAAGAATCCCAAAAAGTTTCGAATACATTTTTGAGAATTTCAGAAGCCCAACCTGAGGAATGGCTTCCCCTATATTACGCAGGATTGCTTCAGATCGAGTCTGCCTTCAGATTTGATGTTGACAAAGATCAGGCCTTTGAGCAAGCATTGGAATACATTGAAAAGGCCAAGAAAATAGCTCCTGAAAACTCTGAATTAACTGCGCTGGAAGGTTATGCTATAATGGGCAAAATCAGTGTAGATCCATCCAATCGTGGACAAAGTATGACACCTCAGGCAATGCAATTATTTGGTAAAGCTATCTCTCTGGATAAGGAAAACCCACGTGCAGTGCTTCTGATGGCACAGATGGAATGGGGAATGGCTCAGTTCTTTGGATCAGGTTCTGAAAAGGCCTGTGGAATGGCAAAAATGGGAGGTGACCTGCTTCGAAAAGAAAAAGAGAAAATCACCGATTCCTACATCATGCCAACTTGGGGTTCAAGAATCGCTTCCGAATTTGAAAAGGCTTGCCAACAAAACTAACACCTAATTCAAAATGGCAGAATCGAAATACAAATCGGTTCTGCCATTTTTCCTATATTCAAATCCATGTCCAATATTTTAAAATCAGGGCTTTCCTTCAAATCAAATAGAGAGTGGAGCTATTTTAATATCCTTCGATTTATTGCAGTCCAAGCTGGAATTGCTACTACGATTCTAATTTTTGTCTGTCCCACTTGTTGGCTTTCTTGGGAAGGCCTGAAGAATATTCTACCGGAATTTCTGGTGTCTTTTATTTTTTCTTCTGTTTTGAGTTTTGGAGGAAATCTAGTGGTATTCTATTTAGATCAAAGGATTTCATGGATTGAGGCTCCTATCAAAAGGATCGTATTGACTATTGTCTTCTACATGTCCTATGCATTTGTAACCTCCTATATCATCATTGTAATTTATGCGACTATAGACGGTCAAATCCCCTCGGATAATATTCCTTGGATAGAACTTCTCCCTTATACAAAAATGCCTATGTGGGCGGCTCTTATTTTCATGGGCCTATTTACCACTTGGTCATGGCTAAAGGAATGGAGAAAATCTGCATTGGAAGCTGAAAAACTAAAATCAGAAAAACTAGCCGCTCAATATCAAGGATTGAAAAACCAGTTGAACCCACATTTTTTATTTAACTCCTTGAATGCTCTTTCAAACTTGGTTTATGAAGATGCAGACAAATCTGCAGCCTTCATCCAAAAACTTTCCAAGATATACAGGTACGTTTTGGAGGTTCAAAATGAGGAATTGGTCACCTTGAAAAGAGAAGTAGAGTTTGCCAAAAACTATCTGGATTTGCAGAAAATCCGATTTGAGGAAAGTCTTCAATTTTCGATAGAAATCCGAGAAGAAAACAATAAGTGGTTACCACCTCTCTCACTTCAGCTTTTGCTAGAAAATGCAATCAAACACAATGTGGCCAGCAAAGCCAATCCGCTAGTTATCAACATCATTCAAAAAGGAGAGGAGATGTGGATAAGTAATAATTTTCAACCAAAAAACAGTACAGAAGAATCCTCAACAGGCATAGGATTAAAGAATATAGAGCAGCGCTATCATGTATTGAGTAATCAAAAACCGGAAATAAAATCCGATGAAAATGAGTTTTTGGTTATCCTTCCACTTTTGAAAATTGAGTCATGAGAATTCTGATTATTGAAGATGAAAGTCCTGCAGCCAATCGGCTCATCAAGCTTTTAAAGCCTCATTTCCCCGAAGCGGAGATCTACGGAAACCTTGACACCATTACTTCAACAGTAAATTGGCTAGAGACTTATCCACATCCTGATCTGATTTTTTGCGACATCCAATTGGCGGATGGAAATAGCTTTGAGATCTTTAAAAATGTGCATTTATCCACACCTGTCATTTTCACCACGGCTTATGATCAATATGCCATTCAGGCTTTTCAAGTAAATGCCGTGGATTACATTTTGAAGCCAATAGATCCAGATGATTTGGAAAGAGCAATTGCCAAATTCAAATCCCAGCAACTCAAATCCGGAATTGATCTGGGAATGATCAAAGATCTGCTCGAACCGAAACAGCAAACCTTTAAATCCAGGTTTTTGGTCAAGTACGGTGAAAAAATACAAAGCATTCCTGTAGAGCAAATTTCCTTTTTCTTCAGTGAAGAGCGAGTCACTTTCCTACAAACTCATGAAGGGAAAAAATATGTGATTGATCAGACATTGGAACAAACAGAACAGCAGCTGGATCCCAAAATTTTCTTTAGGATCAACCGAAAATACCTTTGTAGCCTGGACTCTGTGAATGAAATTTTCACCTATTCAAACAGCCGGTTGAAAATTACTTTACAGCATTGTGATGATAAGGATATCCTGATCAGTCGGGAAAAAGTTCAGGAATTTAAATCCTGGCTAGACCAATAATTCTAATTTTTCGACTGATTCTGTTTATTTTTTGGAATGAATAAAGACCAGGATACTCAAAGAAAGTCTGAAGAATTAAGCTGGCTGGAGAATTTGCAGCGAAACAGCTGGGAGCCAGAGGTCATCATTTCGGGTATTATACTGGCTTTCCTATTCATCTTTCCCACTAAAATATATGAGTTCTGTGCGTATTTAATTCAGGATATCGGACTGGATTTCATCTTTGGCATGATCATCCTTTTCTACCTGACCGGCATTATCAGCATCTTCAAGATATTTTTTGTTGTGCATTTGGCATTGCGGTTCCTCTGGACAGGTTTACTGGGATTGAGTTATGCTTTTCCAAAAGGAGTAATTCAGGATAAACTTTTTAAAAATGCCCAAGGATTTGAATACCAAAGCCCTGACCAAATGGTTTTAAAACTTGAAAAAATCTGTTCAAGTACATTTGCTTACCCGGTATCCATGGTTATCGTTTTTTTGACTATGACCATTTATTTAGGATTTTTATTGTTCATCTACATTTGGTTAAACCTTTCATTTTTTCAGGTCTATACATTTTTCTTATTGTCAAGTTTATTCATCGCATTCCTGATGATGAGTAAAAGAAAAACTCAATTCAAAACATGGTATAGCAGGACCATTGTAAGTTCTATCAATGCTATTTACCAAAGCAACACAGGGAAATGGTTCTCAATTTTATATATGATATGTATCGTGATTCTTGCCACACCTATCATATATTCAGATACGGAGGACTTTTCTATGTATTTCAATGAAAGCAATGTTTTGGCAAAGGAAAGAGAGTGGCCTGCAAAGCATTTATATTTTGAAGACCATCATGATCCTCAAAAGCGATTCCCTAGAGCCTTTTTACCAAAAGAAGAGGTGGGTGATAACCGAATCCGAATAGGGCTCGCCAGGTATGAGGGCGATCGGGAAATAATGGAAGTCCTTCAGTCTGACTATTCAATTGCTTTGGATACACTCCAATGGATTGACATGGATGAAACTGCAGACCTTCACCGGATTTATATCAATGATTCTTTGGTCCTTATCAATGATTGGGGAAAGTACCGGCTATCTCCTTCCGGTCAAAAAGTCTATCAATCAACATTTAGTTTGGACGGCTTAAAATCTGGAAGGCATCAGCTAAGAGTAGAAAAATTAATCGTATCCTTTCATCCATTTACTGGTGATGCCGAAGTTAGGTTGTTAGAAAACTGGGCGAATTTTGAGTTTATAAAGAAGTGATTTTTGATCAACTATTTTTTTTAGATTTCTGTAACAAACTTTCCAGCTATGCGCCATCAGATCCTTTTATTTTTCGCTTTAGTTTTCATTTCATTTTCATGCACGAAAAAATCTGAAAACTCCACTCCTATTATTGATTTTGAAGAATTGATAGCGGATACACTTGTTTTGGAGAAAGACATGAACCTTGCAAGAATTTCTCCTTCCTTGACTTATGCTCAAACTGATAGCGGTGAGTTTCTTTTAGATTTCATAAAACTGCACCTCGTAGGTTTTCATTATCCTGAGGGAAATAAAGCATTTGAACGATTCTATTTTCCAGAAGGCCCGGATGGGTTGGGAAGTACTTCCTTTAAAAATGAGATCACTCCAAAAGGAATTTATGTGATTGATGCTGATTCAAAAATTCACCTGGCAGGTTTTGATTCTAAAGTAATCCAAAGCTGGAAATTACCGGAAACCCCAGAAGGAAGGTTGTATTCGAATTATACAGTCATGGCAGGAAACCGAATTTCAAAAATTGGCAATGAATTGCTAATTGCAGATGTTCCTTACGTGCTGAATGAAAATATAATTGATTTTCAGGATTGGGTCCTCAAATACAATTTGGAAGATTCAACATGGGACTACATTTCATTTCCCTATCCGGCTTTTATGAGAGAGTTTTATGATGACCCTAATCTGGGTACATATACCCATTTCTTTAATCCAGAAAATCAGGAGTCAATCGTTTCCTTTCCGGTTTTAGATAGTCTGATGATAATCAAGGATCAAAGCATCTCCTGGAAAGACGCTTCCCCCAAAGAACCGTTAATATTCAAAAAAGGAAAAACAGTACCATCTGGGGAATTTATCGCTTTTGAACCAGATCATGATTCGGGTCGCTATACATGGATTGATTATGATCCCTATCAAAAAATCTATTTAAGACATGCACTTTCAGGACTCAAACCTGAAGGTAGTGACCCTGAACATCCATATTATGAAAAACTAATTTTATTGAATAAAAGGCTAGAAAAAATTGCGGAGTTGGAAAATCTCCCAAATTCACACAGAGGATTTGCAACCCCTGATGGCTATTATTTTTATTTGGGATTTGGAGCGGTCGAAGAAGAGGTTCTATATGTCAAGCTAGATTTTTCAAAAATTAGTCGGTGACTTAGGTTCAAATTGAAGCAGAAGAATACGATTCGTGGGGACACGAATCTGGGCATTGATACTCTTGAAATGATTTCTGAAGATTGGAGTTAGAGATGAAGATATTATTGCAATGATTCGTAAAGGCAAGAGTCATTGCAACAAAAAACAGGAATTTTAAACCCCCAGAAACAAAAAAAGCGAGACTTACTCAGTCTCGCTTTTTACTTGTAGTTCTATTTCCTCACCAGATTCATCTAGGAATCTGTATTCCGTCACCGGTAGGGAAGAATCTTTGATCAGTTTTATCCACTTGTAATATTTGAAAAACCATTTCACTCGGCGACTTATGATGCCTGTAGTGAAATATGCGTGCAGGTAGGGATGCAGCCCGATCTGGATTTTGTCTACATTCTGAATAGTAGCAATGTGTTCCAGATCTTTTTCCAGTTTGTCGGCTACCAGGATCGAAGCCTGGATTTTTCCGGTTCCGTTACATGCCGGGCAGGTTTCCTTCGTCACGATATTGACCTCCGGCCGGACTCTTTGTCTGGTGATTTGCATGAGTCCAAATTTACTCAGAGGCAAAACAGTGTGTTTCGATCTGTCAGATTTCAGCTCCTCTTTCATCGCTTCATAGATAGCCTTTTTATTTTCGGCTCTTTTCATGTCGATAAAATCGACTACGATGATTCCTCCCATGTCTCGGAGGCGAAGCTGTCTGCCTATTTCTTTGGCAGCAACCAGGTTGGTTTTTAATGCTGTTGATTCCTGGTCACTTTCCTGATTGGACTTGTTGCCGCTGTTCACGTCGATGACGTGCAGGGCCTCTGTATGCTCGATGATCACATATCCTCCCTGAGGAAGGCTGACCGTCTGTCCAAACAGGCTTTTGATCTGCTTTTCAATTCCAAAACCCTCAAAGAGTTTGGCTTTTCCATTGTAAAGCTTGACAATTTTTTCTTTTTCAGGGGCTATTGACCTGATGTAGGATCTGATCTGATCGTAAGTTGATTCTTCTTCTACGGTGATTGCATCGAAGGATTCATTGAGAAGGTCTCTCACTAATGAGGAAGCCATACTCATCTCTCCTATGACCTTGTCACGACTTTTAGCCTTCAGCAATTTTTTCATGCCTTCTTCCCATTTGCTGAGAAGATTTCTCAGGTCTTTGTCCAGTTCGGTAACGGACTGACCTTCTGCCACGGTACGTATGATCACACCGAAATTGGCTGGCTTGATAGAATTGATGAGTCTCAATAGTCTTTTGCGCTCGTCACTGCTGCGGATTTTTTTGGAAACGTTGACCGAATCTGAAAAAGGCACCAGTACCAAGTACCGACCAGGAAGAGAGAGCTCACAGGATAGTCGGGGCCCTTTGGTTGAAATTGGCTCCTTGACGACCTGAACCAAGATTTGATTATTCTTCGAGAGAATATTGGATATCTTTCCAATCTTGTCAATCTCAGGTTCGTTTTCGAAGCCTTTCAGGTTATAGTTGCCATAATTGTTGTTGCGCACCATTTTGGTGAACTTCATCAAGCTGTTGAAATTTGGACCTAGGTCCTGGTAGTGCAGAAAGGCATCCTTTTCGTAGCCCACGTCAATGAAGGCTGCATTCAGCCCATTGACGATTTTCCGCACTGTACCTAGGTAAATATCCCCAACTTTGAACTGATTGTCCATCCCTTCGGAATGCAACTCAATCAAGCTTTTATCTTGAAGTAGGGCTATACGACTCCCGTTTTGAGCAGAATCTATTAACAATTCCGTACTCAAAATCTCGTCTTATACTATGTAAATGAACGTGTTGTTTTTGTTAAAAAACGGGTATAAGAAGAAGTATATTACTTCTTCTTATGTCTGTTTTTTCTAAGTCTTTTCTTACGCTTGTGCGTAGAGATCTTATGTCTTTTTCTTTTCTTACCGCAAGGCATAGTCTTATTATTTAAAGTGTTACAAATATTTATAGCCTGTCAAGATAGGTCTGGATACTCTCCAAAATCATAGGATCCTGAGTGATCTCCTTCACTTTCTCAAACTGAGCTTTCGCTTTATTCTTTTGATCGGCTTCGAAATAACTCACCGCCAAGTAAAATTGTCCTTGAAGGTTGTCCGGGTGATAACGAACTAATTCTTCAAATCGTTCAGTAGCTCTTTTGTACTGTCCCGACTGCATTGACAAGATTCCCATGTTGAAGAGTGCATCTTCATTTTGAGGATCTGCTTCCAAAATCTCCCTCAGCATGGTAATCCCTTGCATTGGGTTGGAAGAAGACACATAGGTCATGGCAATTTTAGATTTCAAATCCGTTCTGGTGGGATCGTTATCCAGCACCATGTTTAGATAATCACGGGTTTTTTCCGCAGTGTAATTTACTTTTTCTTGGTCTAATGCAAATGTAAATGCCTCATAAAAAGCATTTCCTGTTTCTTCAGCTAAGGCCAAATCGCCAGTTTTATCTGCTGCCAAACTTAAATAATAAGCCGCACTATCGTATTTACCCTTTTCCTGATACAGCTCAGCCAACTGTTGCATGCTCTCTGAGTAAGATTCGGAATCAGAATTGGATTTTGATTTCAAATCAGCCAGAGCAGCTTCTTTTTCAGGACTTAGCTCTGTCTCATGCATTGCTGCAGCTTCGGAACCAGAGGAATTTGAAGATTCAGATGTCGTTTCAGAAACGGCGTTCTGGGCTTCATTGTCTACCACTACTTTTGGCAGGGCGTACAAACCTGCGACTGCCAAAACTCCAATAATGATGAGAAAGAGCTGTGATTTTTTCATATCAAATAACCCCCTTGGATTAGTCCTGAGGAGCTAGTTCTTTGATTTTTTTGCTGTTTTTGATTTTCTCAACAAACACTTTGGAAGGCTTGAAAGCCGGGATGTAGTGCTCATCGATTACGATAGCGGTGTTTTTTGAAATGTTACGTGCAATCTTCTTTGCTCTCTTCTTGTTGATGAAGCTACCAAAACCTCTCACGTAAATGTTTTCTCCTTCCGACATAGAGTCTTTTACTACTTTGAAGAAAGCCTCAATTGTCTGTGTCACATCATCCTTCTGGATTCCGGTCTTATCCGAAATCTTGGTGATTACTTCTGCTTTTGTCACTGTGATTTTAATTTAGAAATTATGAAATAAGCTTAACAACCTATTAACCAAGTGTTTTTGGGACTGCAAATGTACGAGAAGCAACGCAATTAAAAAACAAATACAGAAAAATTCACCAGATTTACACAAAAGATTTTATCACCCAATGCCACACAAACCATCTGATTATCAATTATTTTCCTTCAAAATCCTGCAATGGTACGAGCAAAATCCTCGTGAACTTCCATGGAGAGGAACCTCAAATCCATACAAAATTTGGCTCTCAGAAATCATTCTTCAGCAGACCAGAATTGCTCAGGGGTTACCCTATTATGAAAAATTTGTGAAGGCTTACCCCACCGTCAAAGATTTAGCAATCGCTCCCGAAGATGAGGTACTCCGACTTTGGCAGGGTTTGGGCTATTATTCCCGTGCCCGAAACCTTCATGCTTGTGCCAAGCACATTTGGTTTGAAAGAAGGGGGCAGTTCCCAAATACCTATAAAGATCTCCTTTCTTTAAAAGGTGTAGGCAGCTATACCGCATCAGCCATTGGAAGCTTTGCATTTGGAATCCCAAAAGCAGTAGTAGATGGAAATGTGTTCCGTGTCCTAGCCAGATATTTTGGGATCGAGACTGATATTGCCAGCGCAAAAGGCAAAAAAGATTTTGAAGCTTTGGCTGATCAGCTTATCCCCCATGACAATCCTGGTGACTACAATCAAGCTATTATGGATTTTGGATCGCGACAATGCGTTCCAGCGAATCCGAATTGTGAGGATTGCCCTTTAAAGTCCAATTGCTTTGCTTTTAATAATGAATTGGTGAAAGCCCTTCCTGTCAAAATCAATAAAATCAAAATCAAAGAAAGACATCTACACTACTTTATAATAAGGTGTGGAGAAAAATGGGTCTGGAAAAAAAGAACGTCAGGGGATATTTGGGAAGGTTTATTTGATTTCCCACATCTAGAAAACACCCAAAAGGAATCCGATCAAACACTAGAAATTCCCTTCGAAAGCGAGAAAAAGACCCAGTTCCCGAAAAATTATCGACACATTCTGTCGCATCAGAAATTGAATGCAATTTTCTCTGAAATTGAAATTGCCGAAGAAAACATGGAAAACCTTCAGGATTGGGCTGAAAACAGGGGCTATATTTTGGTAGAGGAGGAAAAAATCGAATATCTGGCCAAGCCAAAGTTGATCGTAAATTTTTTGAACGATCAGGGCTTTTGACTAACTTCATCAATCCAAGCTAGAATATAAAATCAACGAATAAATGGCAGGAGTAAATAAGGTAATCCTATTAGGAAATCTGGGAGCAGACCCAGAAGTGAAGTATTTGGAAGGAGATAATGTCGTGGCAAACCTTCGACTGGCGACAACCGAGTCTTACAAAGACAGAAATGGGAATCGTGTAGATCAAACCGAATGGCATGATTTGGAACTTTGGGGAGGTCAGGCAAAAATAGCTGAGCAATACCTGAAAAAAGGAATGCAAATCTATGTAGAGGGTAAAATCAAGTCAGACACATGGCAGGATGACCAAGGTCAAAACAGAAAAAGGACGAAGATCCGTGTTTTGAGCTTTACAATGCTAGGAAGTAGACAAGAAAATGGAGGTCAAGAAGGAGGAAACACTTATCAGCAACCACGTCAAGCAAGTACTCCTACGGCAGTCAGCAATGCCCCGGCTCCTGATTTGAGTCCAAGTAGTGCAGATGATGATGATTTACCATTCTGATTTGACTCCCCTGAAGTTGATTTTCAGGGGATTTGTTTATTTTTGCATCAAACATCTCGTTTAGTACATGGACGACCCCTACCCGAGTTGGTCTTTACTTGCTCAAATTACTCAGCCCTCCGTGGGCTACTTGATTATTAACGGTCTATTTTTTCTACTTTTATTACTAAGCTCAGCCTTGGTATCTGGGTCAGAAGTAGCCTTTTTCTCCTTGTCCAATGAAGATTTGGATGAAATCGCTGAAGGAGAAACCCAAAGTGGAAGCTTGGTCATCAAACTTCTGCATAGCCCAAAACAACTTCTCAGCACCATCTTAATACTAAACAACCTGATCAATATTGCGATTGTCACTTTGACCACCTTTGTTTCTTGGAGTATTTTCGGGATGAATGCTACCGGAATCGTGGTTATTCTGGTTCAAACAATAGGAGTCACCTTTGCAATCGTCTTTTTGGGTGAAATCGTACCAAAAGTCTATGCCAATAAAGCTAAAGTAGGATTCAGCTTGATCATGGCTCCTACCATCAACTTTTTCTCCACTATTCTGAAGCCCATTTCACTTCTTTTGATGTTTATCAGCAATCTGATAGAAAGAAGAATCGAGAAAAAAGGAGTTTCACTTTCTGTGGACGAGCTCAATCAAGCTTTAGAATTGACTACCGAGGACGCAGCGGATGAGGAAAAGGACATTCTAAAAGGAATCGTAAACTTTGGAACCCTTACAGTAAAACAGGTGATGAAAAGCCGAATGGAAATAACCGCCATCGATACTGAGATGGACTTCCATGAGTTGATGGACAAAATCAATAAAAGTGGATATTCCAGAATTCCTGTTTTCGAAGAAACAATAGACAATATTGAAGGAGTACTATATATCAAAGACTTACTCCCCTTCATTGATAGGGACGAGAATTTCAATTGGAAAGAATTGATCCGAAAGAGCTTTTTCGTGCCAGAAAACAAAAAAGTGGACACCTTATTAAAGGACTTCCAGCAAAAGCGTGTTCACATGGCTATAGTCGTTGACGAATATGGTGGCACCTCGGGCTTGGTAACTTTAGAAGATTTAATTGAAGAAATCATCGGGGAGATCAATGATGAATTTGATGATACAGATGATATTTTCTTCCAGGAGATCGACTCGAACACATTTATTTTTGAAGGGAAAGTATCCTTAAATGATTTTTGCAAGAAATTGGAACTTGACTCTCAGGTTTTTGATGATGTCAAAGGAGAAAGCGAATCTCTAGGTGGCCTTCTCCTAGAAATCAATAGTAAACTCCCTAAAAATGGGACCAAAATTCAATTTGATGAGTTTGAGTTTACAATACTTGCTGTGGATGCCAGAAAAATCAAAAAAGTGAAGGTCCATATTCAATCAGGACAAAAGGATGACTCTCAGTTGTTTACAGATTAATTTGGTGTAAATTACCTTTTTCAGAATTTAATTCTGTCCTCGCAATCGATTGAGTTTTTCAAAGCAGTCAAAAGGAAAATTTAGTCGAAAAAATTTGAATATTTTTTTTAAATTTTTTCTTGAAACCTCTTTTTAAAAAAATTACATCATTTTTTACAAAATTGACCTAAAATCAAACCTAGTATTGTCAATACATTAACTATACAGTCCCTAAAAGGCATTTTTCTAAACCAGAATTATTTTAATAAATAGTTAAAAATATGCTTTTTCACCAAAAATTAATCACCAAATCATAGCGTTTATTGCCTTTATTTTAATGAAAGGAATTTTTTGCGTAATTTTTGGAAATTTTGAACCTATTTAAATCATTTAAATTTATGCAAGAAGGGTTGTACCGCTCGGAGTTTGAGCATGACTCCTGTGGCATAGGCGCGGTGGTGGACTTGACAGCTTCACCCTCTCATGAGACCATCAGTGACGCCTTATATATGCTGAGCAATATGGAGCACAGAGGGGGACGTGGGTCAGATCCTAAATCAGGAGATGGCGCAGGTGTATTGATTCAGGTTCCACATGAGTTTTTGAAGGCAATTACTGCAAGGACAGAGATTTCTCTTCCTGAAAAAGGATACTATGGGGTAGGCATGACCTTCTTCCCAAGAAATAAACAGCTATTCAGAAAGTCCAAAGAACTTTTAAATCAAATCATAGAAGATCTTGATTTTGAATTGATCGGGTATAGACCTGTACCGGTGGATGAGACTGTTCCGGGATCAAGTGCTTTGGAAGTGATGCCAAATATCGAGCAGTTATTTGTCAAGCATAAGAAAGGTCTGACTGGAATTGAGCTTGAAAGAA
The DNA here is from genome assembly GCF_026652115.1 of Algoriphagus sp. PAP.12. GTDB lineage: Bacteria > Bacteroidota > Bacteroidia > Cytophagales > Cyclobacteriaceae > Algoriphagus. The sequence continues at coordinate 227,359 of NZ_JAPPSQ010000001.1, forward strand.
AGCTATATGTATTAAGAAACTTTGCTACATCGGAGATCAACACTAAAATCCCCGGAGTAAACCATTCTTTCTATTTTGCTTCTTTCAGTAGCCAAACACTTATATATAAAGGACAGCTTCGAACCGATCAGGTATTGCCTTTTTATAAGGATCTCCAGAATAGCAAAATAGAATCTGCCTTTGCCATCGTGCACTCCAGATTCTCAACCAATACTTTCCCTAACTGGAGACTAGCTCAGCCATTCCGTTTCCTTTCTCACAATGGTGAAATCAACACCATCAAAGGAAACTTGAATAAAATGAAATCCAAGGAAACACTGATGAAATCTAAGTATTTCACAGATGCTGAATTGGAGATGTTGATGCCTATCACCAATAAGCAGAATTCTGACTCTGCGAACTTGGATGCCATGGTGGAGCTTTTATCTTTGAGTGGACGTTCATTGCCTCATGCTATGATGATGCTTGTGCCAGAAGCTTGGCAGGACAATGAGGTCATGGACCGAGACAGAAAGGCATTCTATAAATTCCACGCTTCTTTAGTAGAGCCTTGGGATGGACCAGCTGCTCTTCTTTTCACAGATGGTAAGTCTGTAGGAGCTACTTTGGATAGAAATGGTCTGAGACCTTTGAGATATTTCATCACCAAAGATGAGCGATTGATTCTTTCCTCTGAAGCTGGTGCGCTTCCGATCAGAGAAGCAACTATCGTAGAAAAAGGAAGAATCAGTCCAGGTAGAATGCTTTGGGCAGATCTTGAAAAAGGAAGAGTACTTTTCGACGAGGAAGTAAAAGGAGAGATCTGCAAAAAGCAGCCTTATGAGCAGTGGGTAAATGACCAGAGAATCAAGCTTCGTTTGGAGCCTAATCCTGAGACTTTAACTCACCCATACTCCACTGAGAATATTAAGAAGTGCCAGACAGTATTTGGGTATACTTCTGAAGAAATCAAGGTAGTATTGGCACCAATGGGTGGTACAGGTGCAGAAGCGATTGGTTCTATGGGAGCTGATACCCCTCTGGCAGTACTTTCCAAGCAAAGCCAGCACATTGCCAATTACTTCAAGCAGCTATTTGCTCAGGTAAGTAACCCTCCAATCGATCCAATTCGTGAACGAATGGTTATGTCCCTATTTACCCGAATAGGAGAAGGTCACAATATCCTCGAGGAAAGCCCTCAACATACCAGACAAATCCATATTTCTCAACCCGTTCTTTTGAATGAGTCTTTGGAGAAAATCCAAAATATGGAAGGTCAGGGATACAGAAGTAAAAAGCTTTCTTCTCTTTTTGTCGCTGACCATAAACCAGGCCGATTACTTGAGGCTTTGGACAAACTATGTCAAGAGGCAGAAGATGCGATTGCTGAGAAGAAGAACATTTTGATCATTTCAGATAGAAACAGTAATGAAGAATTGGCACCGATCCCATCTCTATTGGCGATTGGAGCTGTTCATCATCACTTGGTGAAAAAGAAAATCCGTACCAAAGCGGGACTGGTTCTTGAAAGTGGTGATATCCGTGAAACGCATCATTTTGCTACAGCTATTGGATATGGTGCCTCAGCTATCAACCCATACATGGCATTAGAATCCTTATTGGATTTGTGGCAAAAAGGTGATTTCCCAGACGTTCCGGATCAAAAAACTCTTTTCTACAATTACCAAAAGGCAATCGGAAAAGGTTTGTTGAAGGTTCTTTCCAAAATGGGAATCTCTACACTCCAGTCTTACCAAAGTGCCCAAATTTTCGAAGCAATTGGTTTAGGACCTGAGGTGATAGACAGATGTTTTAAAGGTACAATCTCTAGGATCTCCGGAGTTTCCTTTGATGAATTGGCGGAGGAAGTTCTGATCAGACACAGAGCCGCCTACAATACAAATAGCCCAGTCCTAGAAACAGGCGGAGTTTACCAATGGAAGAGAAGAGGTGAAAAACACCTTTTTAATCCAGAAACAATCCATCTTTTACAAAAATCCACCAGTCTTAATGACTATGGAATGTATAAAAAGTTTGCAAGCAAAATTAATGAGCAGACCAAAGATGCTTTGACACTAAGAGGCCTCTTTGAATTTAAAAAGAGAATCTCTGTTCCTATTGAAGAAGTAGAACCTGCTGAAAGTATCATCAAACGATTTGCAACCGGTGCGATGTCATTTGGTTCGATCTCTTTTGAAGCCCATACAACTTTGGCTATCGCCATGAACCGAATCGGAGCAAAAAGTAACTCAGGAGAGGGTGGTGAAGATGAAATCCGATTCCAGAAGAAAGAAAATGGAGATTGGGAAAGATCTGCAATCAAGCAAGTGGCTTCAGGCCGATTTGGTGTGACCAGTAATTACCTTTCCAATGCAGAGGAGCTTCAGATTAAAATGGCTCAAGGTGCAAAACCAGGAGAAGGTGGACAGCTTCCAGGTCATAAAGTAGACAATTGGATCGGACGAGTAAGACATTCCACTCCAGGAGTAGGATTGATTTCTCCTCCTCCACACCACGATATTTATTCAATTGAGGATTTGGCCCAGTTGATTTACGATTTGAAAAATGCCAATAGAAAGGCAAGAATCAACGTGAAATTGGTTTCCCAAGCAGGAGTTGGTACAGTTGCAGCGGGTGTGGCGAAAGCAATGGCAGATGTAATTTTGATTTCAGGTGCTGATGGTGGTACAGGTGCTTCACCTTTATCCTCTATCCGACATGCCGGACTTCCTTGGGAGCTTGGATTATCTGAAGCACATCAAACCTTGGTTAAAAACAACTTAAGAAGCCGAGTTGTCCTTCAAACAGATGGACAGTTGAGAACAGGCCGTGATTTGGCTATCGCAACGTTGCTAGGTGCTGAAGAGTGGGGAATTTCCACTGCTGCTCTAGTAGTAGAAGGATGTATCATGATGCGTAAGTGTCACTTGAATACATGTCCTGTAGGAATTGCCACACAAAATCCTGATTTGAGAAAACTATTCACCGGTGATCCTGATCACGTAGTGAACTATTTTAACTTCTTGGTTCAAGACCTACGTGAAATCATGGCTTCCCTTGGATTTAAGACAATCGATGAGATGGTCGGTCAAAGTCATGTTCTTCAATCTACTGGACATTTGAATCACTGGAAGTGGGACAAAGTCGATCTTTCACCTGTATTCCATAGAGTTGAAGTTCCTGATCATGTGGGTATCCACAAGCAAATTGATCAAGATTGGGATTTGAAAAATGTATTGGACAGAAAGTTGATCAAAGCGGCAATGCCTGCATTGGAGCAAGCGATTTCTGTTGACGGCAATTTCCAAATCAAAAATACAGACCGCTCAGTCGGAGCCATGCTTTCCAATGAAATCTCCAAGATTTATGGAAGTATAGGTCTTCCTGATGATACAGTCAAATTCAAATTCAACGGATCCGCAGGCCAAACTTTTGGTGGATTCTTGACCAAAGGTGTTAGCTTCGAATTGGAAGGTGAGGCAAATGATTACTTCGGAAAAGGCCTTTCTGGCGGTAGACTTTCCATCTACCCTAGTAGAAATGCCAAGTTTAAACCAGAAGAAAACATCATCATCGGTAACGTAGCATTCTACGGAGCTACTTCTGGTGAGGCCTATATCAATGGTAAAGGTGGTGAAAGATTCTGCGTGAGAAACTCAGGTGTACAAACTGTAGTCGAGGGTATCGGAGACCATGGTTGTGAATACATGACTGGAGGAATGGTAGTCAATTTGGGAGAAATCGGAAGAAACTTCGCAGCCGGTATGAGCGGTGGTATCGCATATATTTTGAATGACTTTATCACCGAAATCAACCCTGAACTAGTGGATGTAGATCCTCTGACAGAGGAAGATTACTCCACCATCAAATCTTTCATTAAGCGACATGTGAAGCTAACTGAAAGTAAACTCGGTCAGGAATATTTGAATGACTGGGAAAAAGCAAAACTCAAATTCATCAAAGTAATCCCAAGAGATTACAAGGCAGTTTTGAAGAAAAGAGCGTTAGAACAATCTAAATCATTGGTGTAAGATGGGAGCGAAAGAAGGATTTATTCAATTTAAAAGAGAAACTCCGGTAAGTCGAGATCCAAAACAAAGAGTTGGAGATTACCAAGAGATATATGAACCGTTTGGTGACGAGAAATTAAACAATCAGGCAGCTAGATGCATGGATTGTGGTATTCCTTTTTGCCACAATGGATGCCCTTTGGGAAATGTGATCCCTGAATTCAATGATGCGGTCTATCAAAAAGACTGGATTCAGGCAATTCAGATATTGAGAAGCACCAACAACTTCCCTGAATTCACTGGTAGGATTTGTCCTGCTCCATGTGAGGCAAGTTGCGTCTTAGGTATCAACAAAGATCCTGTTGCGATTGAGTTGATTGAGAAAAACATTGCTGAAAAAGCTTATGAATTAGGCTTGATTGCTCCAAATCCTCCAAAAACAAGAACTAATAAGTCTGTGGCGGTCATCGGTGCAGGTCCTGCAGGATTGGCAGCAGCGGACCAATTGAACCAAGCCGGACATGAGGTGACTGTCTTTGAAAAGGACGCTAAACCAGGAGGGCTTCTTCGCTATGGAATCCCTGATTTCAAATTGGAAAAATGGGTAATTGATAGAAGATTAGACTTGATGAAGCAAGAAGGTGTCATCTTCTCTTGCGGAACCGAGATTGGATTCAATATCAAAGCTGAGAATATTCTTAAAAACTTCGATGCTGTGGTCCTTTCTACAGGTGCTCAACAGCCTAGAGGCCTGAATATCAAAGGAGCTGACTTGAAAGGGGTTCATTTTGCGATGGAATTCCTAGGAAAGCAGAACCAGGTAGTAAGTGGTGAAATCGAAGAAAACCCCATTTCAGCAAAAGGAAAGCATGTAATTGTAATTGGTGGTGGTGATACAGGTAGTGACTGTATTGGAACTTCTAACCGTCACGGGGCAAGTTCAATCACTCAATTGGAGTTGTTGCCAAAACCTCCAAAACAAAGAACTACTCTTAATCCTTGGCCTGAATGGCCAATGACATTGAAGACATCCAGCTCTCACGAAGAAGGAGCAGAAAGAATGTTCTCAATTTTAACAAAAGAGTTTATTGGAAATGAAGCCGGAGAAGTAACCGGTTTGAAGTTGGTCGATATCGAGTGGAAAGCAAATGAGGGTCGAATGACCTTCGAAGAAGTTGCGGGAACAGAAAGAGTAGTTCCTTGTGACTTAGCCTTCCTAGCAATTGGATATTTAGGGCCAGCACAAAATGGATTACTGGAAGCATTTGGTGCAGAAACTATGGAAAACTCTCTTCCAAAGTCTAAAAATTACCAAAGCACAAATTCCAAGGTATTTCTAGCAGGAGATATGCGGAGAGGACAATCGCTGGTAGTATGGGCAATATCTGAAGGCCGTGAGGCTGCAGTTAAGGTGGATGAATTCCTGATGGGATCCTCTACTTTACCTCAAAAAGATGAGTCCTTCTATCATGTGGAGGAGCATATCGCGGGTATTGAGTGAGCTATTGCTCAGCAAAATCCAATAGTATCCCTGTTTAGTTGAAAAGCCTGCGATAAACGGAAAGCCATCCCTCTCGGGGGATGGTTTTCTCATTTATTGTGGTTTAGTTTCCTCCTCTTCTCTTACGGAAATCTTCTCTGCTGTGCACCTCTCCTCTTGGGCCTCTTCTAGATCTTCCTTGATCTTTCAATTCCACCCATTTTTCTTTTTGTTCAGGAGTCAATATTTCAGCAATTTTTGAATCTTGTTCTTTCATTTCAGCTCTACGAGCATCCATTTCTGCCTTTCTGGCTTCCATCTCTGCTTTTTTAGCTTCCATCTCTGCTTTTTTAGCTTCCATTTCCGCTTCTCTTTTTTTGGCATACTCCAAATTGATTGCAAGAATTTTTGCCTTTTGCTCTTCATTCAATTCAAGTTTCTCAGCCATCCTATCAGTCATCATTTTGGCTCTTGTTTCCGGATCTGGTTTTTCTTTAGTCTTCATATCTTGTGCAAAGGCACCCATACCCACAAACACCAATAAAGCGGCAGTTACCATCCATTTTTTCATAGTCATTTCGTTTTAGTTTACTGTTATTAGACCTAGATCGACTATGAGAGTTTAAAAGAAGCTTGTTAACAAAGCTTAATTTTTATTTCTCTTCAATGAGCTCTTTCCTTTCGGATTCCCTGACATATTTAGGTTTGATCAGCAATCTCAAGCTTGGATCAAAACTTAGGTAGTTCCAAGACCAATCCATAAAAATGAAGACCTTGTTTTTCACTCCCAAAATCGCCATCAAGTGAACAAATAACCAGGTCAACCAAGCGAAGAATCCTTGAAACTTGAAAAACGGAAGATCTACTACTGCCAACTTCCTTCCGATTGTAGCCATAGAACCTAAATCTTTATATTTAAATGGCTTCGGAGCTCGTCCATTATGAATTTCAACCAAGTTTTTCCCTAGATTTTTAGCTTGCTGTAGCGCCACCTGAGCCACTTGAGGATGACCTCTGGGATGTTCTTCATCCTCAATGAGACTTATATCACCCAAAGCGTAAACATGTTTTAAACTACGGATTTCAGAAAATTCATTTACATAAATTCGACCATTTCGAGCATAAAGATCTTCACTGAATCCTTCAATACGATTGGGTTTGATACCAGCAGCCCAAAGCAAGGTCTCCGTTTCAATCGGTTCTTTTCCTTCCAAAAACACCTGTTTCCCATCGTAATCACTCACTTTGGTATTTAGCATCACTTCCACACCTAAATCCTCCAAATATTTCAAAGAATGAGATCTTGCCTCATCCGACATAGGAGCTAAAACAGCTGGCCCTGCTTCTATCAGAACTATTTTCATGTTTTTGAAACTTAACTCAGGATAGTCTTTCGGAAGTACCGTATTTCTCAAATCAGCCATTGCACCTGCCAATTCTACACCTGTTGGACCACCACCAACGATCACCACATTCATCAATGCCCTCCTATTTTCAGGCTTTTCAATGTTAATCGCCTTTTCATAATTATGGATAATCTTATTTCGGATATACAAGGCTTCCGAAACAGTCTTCATCGGAGAAGCGAAATATTCAATGTTTTTAGCCCCAAAATAATTAGTGTCAGCTCCCATCGCTAAAACCAGATAGTCATAGTCCAAGTAGCCCGCCTCAGTAAAAATCTTCTTTCTATCCGTATCCACTGATTGTACTTCGGTCATCCTGAAAATGACATTTTTCGAATTATGGAAAATTTTCCTCAGTGGAAAACTGATAGCGCTTGGTTCCAAACCAGCAGTTGCGACTTGATAAAATAGGGGCTGAAATTGATGGTAATTGTTTTTGTCCAAGAGTATAACCTGAAAAGGCTTCTTATTGAGATCTCTGGCAAGTTTTAATCCTCCAAAGCCTCCACCAATTATTATAACTCTAGGAAGATTGGATTCTGGAATATTAGGAATTGATTTGAGGGACTGGTCCATGATAGAAAAGTTTTTTATTAGAACACGAATTCCAAATCAAAAGGTCCATAAAACTTTTATAAAACTCCACCTGCAACTCAAATAATTGTCCTCTCCCTAAAACCAAAAGATTTCTTATTTTTACAGCCTTAAATAGAGTAGATCCATGGGAAGAGCATTTGAATTCAGAAAAGAGCGAAAATTCAAAAGATGGGACAAGATGTCCAAGGTCTTTACCAAACTAGGTAAGGAAATCGTAATGGCAGTGAAAGCAGGAGGACCCGATCCTACTTCAAATGCCAAACTGAGAACCATCATCCAAAATGCGAAAGGTGCTCAAATGCCGAAGGATCGTATTGAAGCGGCTATCAAAAGGGCATCAAATAAAGATGAGAAAGACTATGAAGAGATCGTTTATGAGGGATATGGCCCAAATGGAATCGCAGTGATCGTAGAAACCTCCACTGATAATATCAACAGAACTGTAGCCAATGTAAGATCCTATTTCACCAAAGCTGGTGGATCTTTGGGAACTTCTGGCTCAGTAAGTTTCATGTTCGACCACAAAGCAGTTTTTAGATTTACAAAAGGTGAAGGGCATGATTTGGAAGAATTAGAGTTGGAACTGATAGATTTCGGATTGACAGATATCGATGAAAACGAGGGAGAAATTTTCGTTTACACCGAATTTGAAGATTTCGGAACCATGCAAAAAGCTTTGGAAGAAATGGGCATTGAAGTGATCTCTGCTGACTTTCAAAGATTCCCAACAACTCTTACCGAGCTTACTGAAGAGCAAGAAGAAGTCATCAACAAGATGGTAGAGAAGATGGAGGAGGATGATGACGTAAACAACGTATATACCAATATGGCCTAAGCTTTAGCTTAGGCTCTTTTTTTTCATGAATTTTAGAAAACGACAAAATTTTACTGACTCTGAAAAAGAGTTGATTATCGTAGGTAGCAAAAATCCTGTTAAAATAAATAGTACAGAAGATGCATTTACTTTAGCATTCACTAAAGGTTTTCATATCAATGGTGTATCTGCAGCCTCCGGAGTCCCAGATCAACCTATGGGAGATACGGAAACGCTTGAAGGTGCTAAAAACAGAGCTATTAATGCAAAAAAAACATTCCCAGAGGCCAATTATTGGGTAGGTATTGAGGGTGGTTTGGAAGAAGACTCAAATGGCATGACTGCATTTGCATGGATCTATATTTTAGATCAAAACAACTTTTTTGGACAGGCTAAAACCGGGTCATTTTATATCCCAAAACCCATAGCTGAGCTAGTAAAATCAGGAATGGAGCTTGGACATGCTGATGATCATTTCTATTCTCAAGAAAACTCTAAACAACAAGGTGGTTCGGTGGGAATTCTCACCGGAGGCAAGCTTGACCGAAGAGATTATTATTCACAGGCAATTTTGCTTGCTTTGATCCCATTTTTGAACAAAAAGCATTATTGAATGAGATTATTTTAATATTATTTTTAATTAAGCACATTTTATTTGAAAAAATTTTTGAAAGTATTGGATAATTCAAAAAAAGTCGACTTTTTACGAAATATTTATTTCACAGACAAAAAACTGTAGATCATATAAGAAAAAAGTAAAAGTTGCTATAATCACCCCTAATTTTAAATAGTGACTAAACCTCCCCAAAAGGGAGGTTTACTTTTTTAAATTTGTGATAAAATTTCTCAAAGAAACTCTCCAATCCGGATCTGCATCCCACTCAGGTCCAATATATAATTCATCCCTGACAATCAGCCGAATGTAGTACTTTACAACAGTCTGATTTTCAGACGGATTTGCTTCCACCCCCATGCTTCTTTTCAAATCTGCTTCTCTTCCTTCCACCTTGACGAGAAGAAATTGAACTTTGTCTTTAATCAATTCCTCATCTGATCTTGCCTCTGTAAGCCACGCAACATCATTTGGGTAGTTTCCATTCAAAATACTCTCAATTTGACTTTTCTGTGCTTTCTGCTCAGCTAAAATCGCCTCGGCTGATTTTCCATATAAATCATATCTGAAATAACTGATCAAACCAGTTTGAGCGCTAGATCCTTCGATAGGAACCCCCAACTTAAACATTTCTAAATTCAGAGGATTTCTCGGTAGAAATCGATTTGCGGAGGCATTTTGGGCGGCCTCATTTGCCACATTACCGGGAAATTCAGGCACATCAATTACCAAAAGATTTTGGCTTGGCCGGCTCTCCCCCAAAGCTGCAAACTGATCCGCTGCTTCTTCAATTGAACTGCCCTGAATACCATATAGTGAGGTAGAATTGATCAGCTTACCTGTTCCTGAAAATTCTCCCACATGAATACCTCCCCCATTTCTTTGTCTTGTTACAAAAATGATATTCTTAATCAGTCTTTGTGAGAATGCTTTGGCATAGCTAGTCTGAACTTCCTCTGATAAAGCTACTTGTTCTAGTTCGTAATATGCCACAGGATCGGCTCCAGCTGCTACCAAATCCAAATGAACAGAGTCTGCAACAGCCTTCCAATCCATAACTGGTCTAGCTCCAGGATCAGCAGATACCAGAACAATTGATTTCCCATTGAAAAAGGATTCTGGCAACCCTCCTTGAGAAAATCCAAATACTGGAACTACTAGAATGACTATTAAAAAGAAATATTTCATAGATGAAATGAACGAAAGAAGCTTACTTAGTAAATTCAGACTTTAAATAACGAAATTTTCATCAGCTCATGCATCTAAGAATCAAACTTCTGACAGCATTCCTATTCATCATTGTCACTTTTCAAGCTTTTTCTCAATCTGTTGATGATAGAAAACTAATCAAACACATCGCTTATCTCTCTGCTGATGAATTGAAAGGAAGAAAGACCGGAACCGAAGAAAACGAGATAGCACGAAAATATATCGTAGAGGAATTTAAGAATATGGGCTTAAATACTTTTTACCCAGAATTTACTGAAGAGTTTAGATTTCAAAGCCGAAGAGAAGGAAAGACTTTGATTGGAAAAAATGTAATTGGCTTTGTTCCTGGAACAGAATCCAAAAAAATCATCGTGGTTACAGCGCATTTTGACCATGTGGGTATCGGAAAAGCCAATGCCGAAGGTGATTCTATTTTCAATGGTGCTGATGACAATGCCTCAGGAACCGCAGCATTACTTGAAATGGCAAAATACTTTTCCCAAAATCCATCCAAACACAGCATCCTATTCGCCGCTTTAGATGGAGAAGAGATGGGCCTACAGGGTGCAAAAGCTTTGGTTTCAGATTTTCCCTTTGAACTGGATCAAATTGCCTTGAACATCAATATGGATATGATTTCCCGAAATGAAAAGGGCGAGCTTTATGTGTCTGGCACCTATCATCACCCCGAATTGAGAGCGATACTAGAAGAAGCATCAAAAGGGAAGAAACCTCATTTAAAATTTGGGCATGATCTACCTGGCACTGGAAGTGATGATTGGACAAAATCCTCAGACCATGGGGCATTTTTTGAAAAAGGAATTCCTCATATCTACTTTGGTGTCGAGGATCATGAAGATTACCACAAGCAATCAGATGAATTTAAAAATATTGATCCCGAGTTTTTAATTGATGCGACCAACCTAATTCTTTCCTGTATCCTAAGAATTGACGAAGTTCTTCTAAAAGAATAGGATATTCTTTTTCCTTTGAGTAAGAGCTTATTTACTTTGTAAATAATTGAGAAACCACAGGCTTTGGGAAAAAACGACTTCATAACACGGATCCTTATCTGGAGATTAAGACACATGAGCAATCAAGCGTTTATTTTGATTCTCAGTGGGATTATAGGAGTTCTTTCTGGGCTAGCAGCTGTCATTCTCAAGCAGGGAGTCCATGCAATCCAAAAATTCCTGACAGAGGGGTTTTATGTGGAGTATGCTAACTTCATGTACATTATCTATCCCATCATAGGGATATCAGCTGCCTATTTAATTGGAAAATTCGTTTTTAAAGACATCGGAGGTCACGGTATTCCTGATATATTATTTAATATTTCCAAAAAGCAAAGCATTATTGCTAGGGTAAAAACCTATAGCCGGGTATTCACCTCGGCTTTGACAGTTGGGTTTGGAGGATCTGTAGGTTTGGAAGCACCAATGCTTGTAACTGGTTCCGCCATTGGCTCGAACATGGGGCTTTTAGTCCATCTTAATTCCAAAAAAAGAACTTTGCTAATAGGATGTGGTGCAGCTGGTGCTATTTCGGCGATTTTTGGAGCACCTATTGGAGCAGTGATATTCGCAGTCGAAGTTATCCTGATGGAGGTTAGCACAGCGAGCTTTATCCCTCTGCTCATGGCTTCTGTTACAGGCTCCATGACATCGATGATTTTGATCGGAAATGATTCTGTTTTCAATTTCGAATTGGTAGATAAATTCAGAGCAGCACATATGCCTTATTATTTGATTTTAGGTATATTTTGTGGGATTGTATCGCTATATTTCAGTAAGGCGGTCATGTTTACCGAAAAAATCATGGAAGGTCTGGAGAGTCAAACTATCCGGATTTTATACGGTGGGGCACTGCTTGGTTTTATGCTCTTTTTTTTCCCGCCTATTTATGGAGAAGGTTACGATACACTAAATCTGTTGATTGAAGGAAACTCCAGTCAGTTATTGGACAAAAGCCCATTTTTTTCTGCAATAGAAAACCCGTATCTGATTCTGATATTTTTAGGCCTTATCATTCTTTTTAAACCTGTAGCTTCAGCTTTAACTTTAAGTGCAGGTGGTTCGGGCGGTATTTTTGCACCATCTCTTTACGTGGGAGGTATCGTAGGATTCTTGTTTGCCTATGCAAAGAATATGTTCGGTTTCCACATTCCTCTTCCATTGGCTCACTTCACTTTGGTAGCCATGTGCGGAGTCATGTCTGGGGTTCAACATTCACCATTGTCTGCCATATTCTTAATTGCTGAAATTACAGGTGGGTACGAGCTTTTTGTCCCTTTGATGTTTGTTTCAGCTATTTCCTTTTCTACCAAATCCTATTACCAAAAAGACAGCTTGTACATGATGCAGCTAAAAGAAAAAGGAAAACAGCTGCCAGAAACAAAAGACCAAGAGCTTTTAGATCTTATCAGCATTTCACATGTGATCGAAAGGGATCTGCTTCCTATTCATCCTGATTCCAAATTGAAAGACTTGATTGACTTGGTGAAAATCTCAAAAAGAAACATCTTTCCAGTGGTGGATGAAAATAAAGCCCTCCGGGGGATTATCACCTTGGATGACATTCGGGATATCATGTTTGATCCAGAGAAGCAAGATACAGTTACAATTCGAAGCTTGATGCACAGCCCTCCAGAAATCCTATTTTCCACAGAAAATATGCAAAAGGCTATGGAGAAGTTTGAAAAATCCGGAGCCTGGAATCTCCCAGTTGTGGAAGATGGACACTATTTAGGCTTCGTATCTAAGTCTCGGATCTTCAATTCTTACCGCAAAAGATTGATCCGTCAAAAGCAAGATTAGGTGATTTTAAAAGAAAATTTGGAATTTGAAATTATCCACTTTTTCCCACAGATTTTTTGATAAATAATTTAAGTTAGCCACAATTATCCACAAATCTACACTTTACAATTTTATGATAACCAGTTGATTTACTGCTATTTAAATGATGTGAAAAAAATAATGTGGATAAATAATTGATTTTGTGGATAAAAAAATCTTGCATTTTTTAATCCTCATTTAGAGCCAAAAAACAGCGATTTTTAACTTTTAGGTAATCTTCGATAAAGATTTAATAACATCAATTTTAAACGGGTTTTATCAACCGAGAACAAATATTATTTGGACACCGGCATTTCTTACAGGATTTTCACAAAATAGAAAAGGAGAAAACTTAGGATTATGCCCTAAAATTGAAAATAATCCTATTTCACATAAAAAAATCACATACTAATTACCCCATTCCAAAGGACTTAGATTATTCATCTGCTTCATAATCCAAGCTTGTCTTTGCCTATTATAGTTTGTAGGACGAGTTGGCGACCATCGAATTGGATTTGGGAGAACTGCAGCAATCATGGCAGCCTCTGCTCGTGAAAGATTTGCAGCTGGCTTTTTATAAAACTCCTGGGAAGCGGCTTCAATTCCATAAATCCCATCCCCCATCTCAATGACATTGAGATAAACTTCCATAATCCTTTCCTTAGACCAAATAAGCTCAACTAGAACAGTAAAATAGGCTTCCAGACCTTTTCTTAAATAATTTCTCCCTTGCCATAGGAAGACATTTTTCACAGTTTGCTGAGTGATTGTACTAGCCCCCTTTATATTTTTGCCCTGTTGGTTACCTTCCCAGGCCTTTTTCATGGCCTCAAAATCAAAACCACTATGCTCAAGAAATTTCTGGTCTTCTGAAGCATAGACTGCCTGAGGTGCATTCTTCGAAATTTCTTCCATGGACACCCAATCCTTCTTCAACTTAATCTTTCGATCCTCATCTGCCGCTTGCTCAACCAATCTAATGACCATCAAAGGCGTAATTGGAACCGGTACAAAACGATATATAATGACCAAACCAATTGAAAGAGCAAAAAACCAAAGAAGAACTTTCAGTAAAAATCGAAAAATCCGACGAACGAATTTCATCATGGTTTTTTAGCTTTAGCTTGAATGAATTGATAGTACAAAACTCCCTCAGGGTGTTTTGTTATCTTGTCCAAATCCTGTTCCATTTCCAAAACTTCCTCTCTGGAGATCAAACCTTCTTCAATAATAGCTTCTGCTCCACTTTTCATTAACCCTTTCCAATAGGTACAAATTTTCTGCAATTCATGTGGTTGAGTTTGGTCTAAATGAAATCCACCTCTGTGAAGTTCAATATTTGAAAATCCAGCTTCCTTCAAAAGATTCCCCAATTTAAGCCCCACATCAGGATCTCCCCCTAGACTACGCTGGTAGTCATTAAATACTTTATAATATTTACTTAATCCCGGTAGTTGCGGATAGTAGTGGAAGCTAGAATTGAAAACTTCAGTAAGGAAAATCACTCCTTCTCTCGACAAATTTTCAAAGGCTTTGGATAGGACCGCCAGTGGATCGCTCAAGTGCTCCAATACCCAACAGACAAATACCCCATCCACCTCTTTCTTCAATTCAAGCTTTGAGGCATCCTGATTTAAAAAATGAATTTTTCGATCTATGAATTGGGTTAGATTATGCTTAGCTTTTTTGACCTGCTTCTTTTCTATTTCGACACAGGACAACTCGATATCCGGGTAAAGAGAAAGAAGAATATGGCTTTGAGCACCTACACCGGAGCCTATTTCGAGCACATGGTTGCATTCAGAAAAATCAATCCATGGATAAATCAAGGGAGCCAAAACTCCGGCTTGGTCCAAAAGCCTCTCTTGCTCCTCAGGGATATATCCATGAATGTATTTAGCCATCTTTTTTGCTTCTAAATTATCACAAAAAAAGGGACAATAATGCCAAGGTGTAAAAATGTGAGGTATTTCATGGATTAGTATCTTTCCGCAGGATAACCGGTAAGTTAAGCTGGACCGAAATAGACTCCATAATAAACTTCAAGTCTTGATATTCTGAAGCAGAAAATGTAAATGCCGTCATCTCTATCCTCGAGGAGAATTTAAGCTCTTTTTCCCCCAAGATAGACTGATAAGTAAACTTAACTTTCTTGGAAGGGATAGTCAATGTCATGGGTTCGGGATAATCATCCACAACAAAACCCTCTGGAATGGGAATCGTCACATTAATATTTTCAAATGACGGGAATTCATAATCCACAGGCAGCAGCCTAGATTCTTGTGTAAATGGATTTGTGATATATTCAGAATATTGAAATGGCCTGACGGAAATCAGGTTGGGTTCTTCTGAGATAAGTTTAGAATTAAAGCTTAAAGTGACACTTCTTTTAGAGGAAAGTTCATCCACTAGCGAGAAATTTTCAATTTCTCCATATTCTATTCTGTTATCTTTTTTCCAAACCACTTCATCAGCTTTTAGGCCTTCTAATAACTTTCCAAATTTTAATGCCTCATGATCAAAAAGCTTAATCTGATTTTTATACGAGAATCCAGATGAGTCATTCCAATCCAAATTGATATTTTGGATGCTTCCCGATCGGAATTGATGCTGAAGCGCTTCTAATCGACCCTTGTCTTTTTCCAGAATAAATCCTCTGTCGACAAGTTTATTGTGAGACAAAAGCCCAAAAGGTGTGATCGAGTCACTAGCGTCCAACAAATAATCTTTGCCCTCAATTTTAGCTTTTACAATGCCTGACTGAAATTGGTTTATAAAAGGCACCTCTATTAGTTGGCTTCTCCCTCTGAATCTATCATTGATCAAGACCAAATAAGCCGCTATTCCTTGCCTTCTGAGTAAATAGACGAGCAATAAGTTTTTGTCAATCGAATTCCCTTCTTTCTTCTGGAGAAGCGCATTTATTGAATAAAATGGTTCGAGCCAATATGATCTTATCAATTCGATATTGTTTGAAACGTATTCGAAAATGGTTTTTGCCTGATCTAATTTGGAAAGTGAATCCAATTCCAAATTTGGAAATTCCGGGATAGTTTCTGGATCATTATGAATATAGCTATCCACTTCTTCAATCTCAAACCAACGGTTTGCCAGCTGATTCCAGTTGGAATAAACCATCTCAGACTCTTCCAATTTGTCAGGATTGACATACTCACTCGAGTATAGATATCCATCCACACGTTCTTGATAGTTTACTAAATTCCCCACAAACGGTTCATTAGGCAAAGAGGGCACCTCCTCCCTTTCCCATGAAAAAAGATTTTTTTTAGCGTTAACTTGAGCTGCATCGGCTACCTTTTTTCCTTGTTGGATCATTTGATATTGAAAAAAGTCTGGAGCTTTAAAAGTAAATTTACTTACCAAAGCAGGGTAGGTGCCTTGAAAACTCCAACCTTCCAGAATCCCATATTGGTGGTCAATTTTCTTATAGGTATATTCTATGATACTTCCTTTTTTTACATGTGGGAAGATCAATCGAATTTCAAATTGGCCATTTCCAAGGTTTACTTCTTTAATATTCTCCTTGGTTAGCAACTCAGAAATCCTTCGGCCATTTTCAAGATAGGAAACCTGAGCTACTACCTTCACGATGTCCTCTACGAGGGATTTTCCGCGATAAAAAGGAATGATAATATCTCCAAAGTTTTCTACATTATCATCTAAAACTTTATATCTGAAATGGAAATTTGTATGAAGACCATTAACCATAAAGTAACTATTGGCCTCTTCCCATAAAGTCACGATCCGGGCATCAGGCTCAAAATGCACCTGCTCCAACTCAAGCTCCTCGTTTGAATAGTGCCCAAATTCAACTTGGGCTGAAAGCTCCAGATTCCAAAATCCGAATAAAACAAAAGCAAAAATTACCTTTTGCATCTCCCTTTAAGGTTTAGCATTTTTTTTGAAAATCACCGGAGCATTTAATTTGGAAGCAATTGATTCCATTAGAAACTTCAGGTCCCCATACAATTTGGGATCGATAATTGGATCTTTGACCTCTATCCTTGCAATAATATTCAACGATCCATCGATTACTGTAGGACTATAGCTAAAACTTATCTGGCCACTTGAAATGGTCATCTTTTCTTCCAGTGGATAATCATCTATTTCATATCCAGGGGGAGTTTTTATTTTGGCATTGTAAGTTTCAACAAATGCAAAATCAAAATCTACCGGAAACACTCGGTATTCTTGAGTAAAAGGATTCTGGGCAAATGAAGAAAAGGAAAACGGAGAAACCTGAATCCATTCATCTTTTACCTTTTCTTTACTGGTAACCGTGAATTCGGTAGACAGGTAGTTTTTTTCTTTCAGAGCATTGTCAATTTTCACATTTGAATAAAGAAAATCATCGTCTTTTCCAAAGAGATTTTCCAAAGGCTCATTCCTATCAATCAATGGTTTACTCGCTCTGGCTATTTTAAGTCCTTCATAAAAATAGGTTCGCATCGTATTTCTAATCTCCAATTTTCCCTCCTCTGATAGTTGTACATCAGACATCAAAATGGAATTAGAGTTATGTTTTATTTTTATGGCAACCAGCTCACTATTATCCTTGGCTAAAAGTAATCCCCCTTTGACGTGCTTTTCCAATCCTACATATCCAAAAGGAGCTAGGGGATCACTCAGATCAAGGTAAACTGGTTCTCCATCCAATTGAGCTAAAAGTATAATTTCATTGAATTGATTCATGAATGGAAAGGGAACCAGCTCATTTCGGCCATTCCCTTTGGAACCAATCAATAGAGGAGAACATTCAATCCCAATGGATTTTAGAACGCCCATTAAGGCCAAGTTCAATTCTTCAGGTGTCCCTTTTTTGGTTTTTAAAAGTTGAGAGATGGTTTGCTCTGGCCAGAAACCTTGAAAATCACTGATGCTGAAATTATTCTGAAAAAAGTAATACGCTTTTTTTGCTTTTTCTTTTTCTGAAGCTCCTGAGAGATCCAAGTCCAAGGTTTCTTTTTCCAATGGATTAGATCTAAAGAATCCCATTTCCTGAAAATCTTCAAGCACTCTATTTCCCACTTCTTGCCAAGTGCTCAATACATCGATCCACTCACTCCCACTAGTATAAGCGCCCGAAGAATATTTTTGATATCGAGAAAGTTGAAACTCTACTCTTTCGCGATAATCAATATAATTCTTCATAAAAGGCTCACCACATAAGGAATGAAGATCTCGCAAAACCCATCCGTAAGTCCCATTGTTGGCTGTTTTCTCAGCAGTTGTGAAATATTTGACTCCTTGGCCGATCAATTTATAATCATAATAGGGAACCATTGTGATTTCGTAGGAACTTCCCAATGTTGGGATATCATTTTGGAAACTCCATCCATCTAAAATCCCAATATTTTTGTCTGTTTTCTTATAGGAATATTCCAAAATGGTCCCTACCTGGACATTTGGGAACGTGATCCTAATTTCTTTCCAACCATTTGGCAAGTCAACTTCGAAAATATTTTCCTTCGCAACTTCTTCAATTGAAGGTGTTCCTGAAGGAAAGTTGATTGAAAAGGCTTTGATCCCATTGATGTTTTCTGTCCGATCTGTGCCTACGTAAAATGGAATTTTTATAGTCCCTTGAGATTTTCCAGATTCTTTTAGAATTTTAATTCGGCTAAAAATTGTAGTCTCTAATAGATTACTATTGAAGCGGGATTGCCCTTGCTCCCAAAGGATAACTGCATCAGCTTCTTTTTCAAAAGAGACTTCAGTCAGGTTGATTTCTTCTTTGGAAAAAACTCCCATTTTCACCTTTTGTCCAAAAACAGATCCCAGTGTGAAAAAAAACAGGACAGGTAAAAAGCGCAATTTCATAGATTTATTTAGTTAGGGAGTTGGACTTATTGAAATAATAACTTCTCTGGGTTGTTTGATTGATCCTTTTTAAAAATTCTTGCTTCGATTCCTCACTCAATTCCTCCCTTATCAAAAATTTGATTGATCGATTTACTTCTAATTTCCCCTCTTTGAGTTGGTGGGTGAGCTGAATATCAAAATCAGGATCAGTCACATGGATATCACCAGTTTCTAGTTCGGGAACTACTCCTGGAGGCAAGGAGATCACATAGGTTTCTTCCAAGTCCAAGGTCCTATTATCCACCATCTGTTCTGTGATTTTTTCAAAGAATGGCTTTAATAGCATTCTTTTGGCTGTGGACTGGGCAAACCTAGAAATATGCCCTTGCAGCTCTAATCGAGACACAGGAATAGAATCTAAGCTTTCCACATTCAATTCAAAATCTTCTATGATCAGACCTGAGATTGGTAAATTTTTATTAAAAAAATCCTTTTGCTGACGACTATCCCGAGAAGATTGAAGGAGTAACATCTCCTCCACAAAATTCCCTTTCATCTCCCTCACGGAATGGAGTGTAGCATTGCCTTGGGGATCTAAGTCAATTCTATTCAAACTTGCTATTTTATTCCACTGATCGGAATTGTATGCGGGAGTTTGTGTGATATATGCTCCCCCTTCCTGGATCACCAAAACATCTCTACCTTTGGTGAATTCTCCCAAATACCCCGCTGGCAAAATGTTGGAGGTACATTCTAACCAAATCGGACTTACCTCTGTTGGGACCTGAAGAATCACATGATTAAATTGATTACTCGGAAAGTCAACTTGCATTTCACTTTTGCTTTCCCCTGCCAATACAAGAGTGTAATTGGCTGGAATCCCAACTACCTCGAGCATACTTTTCATCAGGTTAGTCAGAGCCTTACAATCTCCATAAGAATATTTAAGTACTTCCTCTGCCGTCATCGTTTGCCAGCCACCTATTCCTAGTTGAATACTTACATAGCGATAGTTTTGTTGGAGATAGGAATAAAGGATGGAAACTCTTTCATACAAATCATCTACACCTTCAACCAATTGGAGCACTTGATTCTTAAACTCTTCAGGCAATTCACCTCTCCCCTGGTTGATAGCAGATTGCCAGGCTCCAAATCCTGCCCAATTATCCATAGTCCCACGGAATCCTTCCATAGAGAACTCCCTTGGTGCGATTAATAGCCGATGAACATCCTTGATATCAAATCCACTTCCCAGAATAGGAAGATCTCTTTCTGTCCAAGATAGTTTGGTAAAGCCATCGGAGAGCTCTTCCTTTTCACTTTTCCCAAGTAGGTTTATTTCTTTGAATCGGATCCCGGCAGATTTTGGATATATTACCTCTAATGTAGACTCTTCTACCTTCTGATATAAATAATGAACGGGAACCCATTCTGGAAAGTAATAATTACTCTTATGATAGGATTCTGACCGAATTTTTATTAAAACTGGAAATTGCTGGGTTTTCACCCGATAGTATTTGCGGCGATTATCTTCAAAAACAGAGGTGTTCGATACTATAGCAACATCCGACATGTCCCGCATTCTTGCCTTTTCAAGAGTCTTTCCTGAGACCGGATCTATGACCTGCAAATTAAAATCTTTGACCTCAATTAATTTATCATAAGACAAAGAGGTGAAAGCATGATCCAAACCTTCTTTATTGAGGATTTGAAGTTGTTTTTCGACTTGAATCGTATATCCAAAATCCTCTTTGACAGCGTAGATAATTTTTTCTTTGAGAACGGAATGATGGGGTAATACTGGCTCTTTATTAATAGTATCCGGATGGACAAAAACCTCAAAAAAAAGTAACACAGCGAGCAGGGAATTTACCATGTAAAAGAGTCGATATTTTCGAACGAATGTAGATATAAGTTTTATGAAACCTAATGATTTCGAAAAAATAATTTTTTAGGAATTTCAAGTGCAAATCCCTGCATTTCAAAGAGCTGAGAAAATGAAAAATAGAGGCTAGTTATTTTATTTGTATATCCAAAATAAACTTCCCTATTTGAAATCTTAAAAAAAAACCCAAATCTAATGAACCCCGTAGTCATCAGAAGTTTCGAGGATTTCGAAAAATACAATGGAAAGGAAATTGGCACTTCCGATTATTTTAATATCTCCCAAGATAGAATCAATCTTTTTGGTGATGCGACCAATGATCACCAATGGATACATACTGATCCCGAGCGTGCAAAATCCGAAGGTGCATTCGGAAACACCATCGCACATGGCTATTTGACTTTGAGTATTGTCCCCTTCCTTTGGGAGCAAATCGTCAAGGTGGAAAACCTAAAAATGATGATCAATTATGGCATCGAATCCTTACGCTTTGCACAAGCTGTCACAGTAGACAGTGAAGTTCGTCTGCATGCTAAACTTAAGAACATTGCAAACTTAAGAGGAACCGTGAAGGCTGAAGTTGAAGTGAAACTTGAAATCAAAGACCAAAGGAAACCGGCTTTCGCCGGCGTCCTGGTATTTCTATACCACTTCAATTAATTAGAAGCCAGCAAGTCATTGACCACAGTCGCAGCACAAGAGCATCCAAATGCTGCTGGCAAAAAGGACATCGTCCCGTAGGCTGACTTCTTAAAATTTGACCCATCAGTCATCATCAAGCTTTCTTTGATGATTCTCTCTGAAGAAAATACAGCTTTGAATCCGGAATAGATTTTTCGGTTTCGAAGCCTCTTTCTTATCAACCTAGCCAACTTACATTCATAGGTTTCCGAGATATCTACCACTTTTATTTGAGTAGGATCGACTTTTCCTCCCGCACCCATCGAACTCACCAATGGGAAATTTCTCTTATAGGCTCCCTCAATCAAATGTAGCTTTGGTGAAAAGCTATCGATGCAATCCACGACATAATCAAACTCGTTGCCCTCTAATAATTCAGTCATGGCACCGGGATCCAAAAATTGCTTAATCGTATGGACTTTCAGATTCGGATTGATGGATAGCAATCTTTCCTCCATCCATTCTGCTTTCGACTGCCCTACATTTTTCTGAGTTGCAGGAAGCTGCCTATTGCAATTGGTCACATCAACAATATCTCCATCGATGATGGTCATTTCACCCACTCCAGACCTGCAGATAAATTCTGATGCAAAGGATCCTACTCCCCCTAATCCAACTACCAAAACATGTTTTTTGGAAAGCTTTTCCAACCCTTCCCTTCCAGTAATCAATTCAGTCCTACTAAGCCAAGCAAATTCACTCATTCTATTTTTCTACTTGATATTTTGTTCCAATTATTTCTAACCTGCAGAGTCAATTCCTCTTCAGAAAGCTGCAAAATTACGGAAGCAGATTTATAAATGGAATCAATAGATAGTTGTGAATCATCAGTTTCAAAAAAAACACGATCGATTGGACATTTTTTAAGCCAATGGGAAGCATTGGAATCTGATTTTAAAATTGCTTTACCAAAAGAAAAACTAATCGGAAAATCTAAAACCTGCTCAGCCATGTGAGATTTCAAATTGAATCCATGCCAAATGATTTGAGGTACTCTTACTTCTGATTTTAAATATTCCAATAGGAGATCGTGACCTTTTACTAGATGAAGAATCAAAGGAATCTGGAGCTCGTATGCCAACTTTGCGTGCTCGTAAAAAACCTTCCTTTGAAGATCTAAATCTGGCCCCCAAAGCCTATCAAATCCCGATTCACCAATAGCAAGGCAGTTTGAAAGTGAAGAAAACTCTTTTACCCGCACAAATTCTTTCTCCCATTCCTCATTCAAGTTCCACGGGTGAATCCCTACTGAAAAATAAGAATCGGGTTTTGGATCTTCCTGTTCAGCAAGATTGTGAATGGATCTTTTAAGAAGGCTATGATGGGTATGAAAATCGAAAAATGTCATATGCAAATATGTGAAAAATGAATTCCCTATATTCATTGATCAATTGAATTTACTTTAGTTAAAGCTCTTTTAGGACGTCCTATATTTTTCAATTCTTGCGACTAACAAATAGAGCTTTAATTAATTTTTGAATTTCTTTTTTAATCCTAAACCAACGAACATGAAATCAAGAATCTTCTTCCTGTTATCATTACTTATCGCTGCTTCCTGCTCTTCTCCCGAGTCTAATCAAGAAAATGTGCTCCCTGATCTGGAATTACAAATTCAAGATTCGATCCGAGTGGATTACATAGGCCTTCTCAATTTGATGGATGTCAGCCCTAATCAAAAGAAAATTCTCCTTTTTGATCCACAAAAGATGCAGTTTGTTATTTCGGATTTTGAAGGGAAAATCACTTCTGAATTCAAAAAAGAAAGAGATGCGCCGGATGGCTTTGGCTTTTATCCAATGGCTGCTGGCAAATTCAATGACTCTGGAAATATTGACATTGTCTCCCCTCAAGGAGTTTTTGAATATGATTTTGAAGGAAATCTAATCTCTAGCAGTAAAGTCCCACGAGACGAGCAACTTCCTTTTAGCGGAAGGTTTGATGCTATGAAGGAGATCCAGTTTGTCGATGATAAAATCCTTCTTTCCGGATTGATTGCAAGAGGTGAATTCAACAAAACTGAGCCTGAGTTTTATGATAATTTCCTTCAGTTGGTGTGGGCTGATCCTGCAACTGGAAAGTTTCAACAGTTTTTGCATTTGGATTCTGCCAGTATTTTCCAAAACAATATGTCCCATGAACCGGGGACACTCTCAGCTAATTTTGCTGTAAATGGTGATCAACTTTTTGTAATTACAGGCTCGGATCCATTTTTGAATATCCATGAAATCGATTCTCCCTACCAAAAGCGGGCTAGAATCCCTCTTGATCTTCCTGATTACAAACTCAACACAGGTGAGGACCCAAAAAAGGCTGATCCACAGGCTATCTCCTTTGATCCAAGTTTTGGAATTATCAATAAAATGACAAAGCTGGACAACATGCTTTTCATATCATATGAAAATGGCTATGACGACTTGGATGCTTTAGCTTATCAGGAAATCAAATCCCAAGATGAGTGGCGAGAATTCAATGAACGAATTGGCAAAAAATATAAAACACACTTTCTCATTCTAGATCTGGAAGGCAACAAATTGGCAGATTTTGAATCTCCTGATCAATTGAATAAGGTATTTGTAAGTAGAGAGGGCAGCTTATGGTTTATTTCCAAACCAAATCCTGATGTCGAGGAGGACTTTGTGGAGGTTTATAAAGTGGATGTAAATTAGTTTTTATCAGCTTTTCCAACGCCGTCCTAATTCCCTTTGTTTATCAGTGCCGGATGACCGATGAACGATGACCGAAGTTCGCATGCCCAGAACTTCAGCCAATGATAAATAATTTTGAGGAGTAGTTAATTCAGGAAATCCTGAAATAACCCAATTATAGAAATAGGACTACATCGTTTTTTTATTTCCGCCCTTTTTCCTTTAGGTGAAAAAGGACCATTCCCGACAGCTGCCTTAGGGACCACCGCTGTCCATTTTTGGGTTAAAATCAATTTTCTCCCCACACGTCGGCAAACTCCTCAATTTTGCATAGATTCTTGTCTAAACATGAAGTTTGTGGAAGCAAAATTTTCGTCAGACAAGCCTCCTAATTGCCATTACTCACAATTGTTTTCATAACACGCAAAATTGGAAGGTGGGTCCAGACTAAAATTGATGTTCTTTCCTTTATTTAAAGTAGCCTGTTCTTCCATAATCTGAAATTTTCCCAAGACTTCAAAAGGCCTATTTACTTTGAAGTGGCTGGTGCCGGATTGAGGTCAACAAGCGTAAAGAAAATCGGCTAGTTCCAAACTTGTTCGGAAATCCGGCGATTTTTAGCGTTTGACCCAAACCGGCAGAAAATGTCCGAAGGCATTTTCAAGCCAATTCAGGCAAAAGATCCCGATTTTTATCGCGGATTTGGGACTTTTGGTCTTTCAAAAGTCCCACAATAAATTAAACAGGTTATCTCATTTTATAGTCGAAGAATATTTAGTAATCAAACTAACAAATGAGTGTCTTTAATGAGGCCTCTTTTTGCCTTTTTAGTTTAATCTATCTCTTTCTTCAGTACTTCCGGTATTCTTACTAACTCGGAAGCTTTCTCCTTTGGAGAACCTGTATCGAAGTGTGAATCGAACTCCTTGATTACTTCTATATTGTCTAAAGGATGTATCTATATCTGCAAAATCAACTTTTGCACGAATCACCTGAGTTCTGAAAAGATCAGTTCCATTCACTGCGATAGTCAATTTATCCTTCATAATAGACTTGGTCACACCTGCATCTACCCATCCAAAACCTTCGATTTCTCCCTGACCCCAAATTTGAGGTCCTAGGTACATACCGATCAATTCCAATTTGAAGCCTTTTGGAAGGTTAATGTTATGCTGAGTTCTGACCATAAAAGAAGTCTGAGCATTATCTAGATAATCATCCCCAATTTGAGACTTGTATCTGTTATAATTCACTTGAAGCATGTTGGTTGTTCCCCACCATTCTCTCAACTGAACTGGCACGATCGCTCTGAAATTGGCATTTCTGGTTTTATCAAAATTATCTGTAAAGGTAGTAGTAGTCCTTTCTTCATCATCCTGGATGAATACTTGCATAAAGGCGTCAGTGGTCTCACTATAACCCAAAGTGAATTGATACATCCCTTTCACCACATGATTCATCTCAAAATTGTTGGAATATTGAGGAGTCAAATTCGGGTTACCAGTTTCAGTCGTCAATGGATCGATGTAATACACAAATGGATTCAACAATCTATAATTAGGACGGGTGATTCTTCTATTCGCATTGTATACGATCTGGTAGTTATCGCTTACTTTTTGTTGTATGAAAGCACTCGGGAAAAGATTGAAATACTTTTGAGTATTGATCTGATCCAAAGTCACAGAGTTTCCTTCAATATTGGAATGCTCACCTCTAAAACCTGCTTGGTAGCTCAATTTGTCAGAAATTTTTCCTTTATAAGAAACATATCCAGCCAATACATTTTCATGGTAAATAAAGTGATTGCTATTTGGTGTTGGCTCAAAAGGTCCATCCTCTACTGCCAAAGTCAAATCCAGGTTATTGTCTGACTTCACCCAAGAACCTTTCACACCTGTTTCCAAAGTTCCCTTGCCGATAGGTTTTACCAAGTCTACTTTCGCAGTAAAGATGTTGTAATACATATCATTGAGGGTATTTAACTTTTCACGTTGGAGATCGGCCTGATTTTCTCCATTCCAATTTTTAGTAGTGAGCAGGGACTCACTATTGGAATTCATTCTGGTAAAGTCAAAATCCGAAGTCAGTTTGGTCCCCAATGTATCCAAATTCCCTCCGTAGTGAAGGTTTGCAAAGAATCTGTTTCCACCCCCTTTGGAATCATTATATGAGTCCAAATAGGATGTCCCTACTACTCCCGGAGTAGTAATCTCGGTAAAAGATGGATTCGTGGTTTTATTATCAAAGTCAGAAGCCTGCACATTCAAACCAATGTTGTGATTTTCATTGATTTCGTAATTGGTCGCTCCATTGAAGAATAAGTTTTTATTTCTCTGTTTGATATCGGATTCCTGCATGAAATTGGACACCCCTTCAGCCACATCAAAATTTCTCTCGATTTCAAGTTCATTCAAGTTAGCGTAATGATTGTAGTTCAAATCCGCATTGCTAGACCATTTTCCTTTTTTCACATTCAATGAAACTCCTGCAATTGGAGCCCAGAAACCATTATACTGACCACCGGCCTGTACGTTTCCAAACATGCCATCAACCGTATTTTTCTTCAATCTGATATTGATCACACCTGCAGAACCTTCCGCATCAAATCTGGCAGATGGATTATTGATCACTTCGATGCTTTTGATATTTTCTGCAGGCATTGCACGTAGGAAATTAGCCAAATCATTTGCAGACATGTAGGTCTGACGATCATTGATCATCACAACGACTCCAGCTCTTCCATTCAGGTTGATGATTCCATCCTGGTCTACATAGATTCCTGGAGATCTACCGATCACATCCAAAGCATTGGATCCTTCAGCCATCACGGTTCCTTCCACATTAACCACAGTCTTATCAGGTTCGATGATGATCTCAGGACGGGTTGATTTGACAGTGACTTCATCCAAGCCAGTCATTTCATCTTCTACCTGAACAGACCCCATGTCTTTGATAGTCCCAGGGGTCAATTCAAATGAGTCAGATGTGAAAGTGGAGAAACCAATAGAGGAAACAACCAACTGGACTTTGGCAGTTTTCACGGATTCGATCACAAATGCTCCATCCTCATCAGATACGGCTCCATCAACCAGACCGCTTCCTTCAACAGCGATCAAAGCCACATTGGCAAAAGGAACAGGTGTACCAGATTGGTCCACTACTTTTCCTGATATTCGGCTCACTTCCTTGGGAGCTCCAATCGCAAGGTTACTTAAGCCAAGCAAGTAGATGAATAGGGTTAAAAATAAATAGTTGGCAGTTCTCATTTCTTAATTGCGTGTTTATCTGTGCCACCTAAAGAAAATGAAATGCCATGAATCGAAAAGCCCTCAAAAAAGCACTAAAAGGGCATTTTTCATCAATGCCAAAAAAGGATGTGTCCATCAATGGACACTTTTTGACTTAGGAACGGACATCAATTTTTTGAAATATTTCTATTCAAACATCAAATATGTCCGATTCCATTTTGGATTAAACACAAAAAAACCCGGACAATTGCCCGGGTTCATTTATCGAAGTTTTATTTAAACATCCAAATCGAAATGCTTGATAGCTTCTTGATATCTTCTCTCTACTTCTGTCCAGTTTACCACGTTCCAGAAAGCAGAAATATAGTCAGGTCTTCTGTTTTGGTAATGCAGGTAGTATGCATGCTCCCAAACATCCAATCCTAATACAGGAATACCTTTTATTTCAGAAATATCCATCATAGGGTTATCTTGGTTTGCAGAAGAAACTACTTCTAAAGTACCCGCTGCAGTCACTAATAGCCAAGCCCAACCAGAACCGAATCTAGTTGCAGCAGCTTGATTGAAGACATCCTTGAAAGCATCAAAATTGCCGAATTTATTATCAATAGCACCTAAGATATCTCCTACCGGAGCTCCGCCGCCATTTGGAGACAAAATTGTCCAGAACAAGCTATGGTTGTAATGTCCACCACCGTTGTTTCTTACAGCTACATTTTTACCAGCTACTTGCAACAACTCGGTAAGAGATTTGCCTGCTAGGTCAGTTCCTTCAATAGCCTTATTTAGGTTATTTACATAGCCTTGATGGTGCTTAGTATAGTGGATTTCCATTGTACGAGCATCAAAGTTCGGCTCTAATGCATCAAAAGCATAAGGTAAGGATGGGAGTTCAAAAGCCATCGTTTATAAAATTTATAGGTTAAACATTGAATTAAAATTCCTACTCAATCTTTCATCAAAACCATAGGAAGATCGAAAAGGTTCTTGAAAACCCAATTTCCTATTATTTTCTTAATTTTTTAAAAAACTCATTCAAAAGCTCTTCGGATTGTTGAGCCAAAACCCCAGTTTGAAGCTGGGTCTTGGGATGAAGAATTGAAGAGTCAAGTTGTCTAAACCCACGTCTGGGATCCGAAGCTCCAAAAATAACAGTTCCAATTTGAGACCAAAAAAGAGCCCCACCACACATGGTACAGGGCTCCAAAGTCACGTATAATTTACAATCTGGAAGATATTTGGCTCCCATGTAATTAGCCGCTGCAGTGATCGCGATCATTTCTGCATGTGCCGTCACATCATTGAGCTTCTCTGTTTGATTATAGGCTCTTGCGATGATTCTGTTTTTGGAAACGATCACGGCCCCAACAGGAATTTCACCCTCTTCAAAAGCAATCCTAGCCTGCTTGAGGGCTTCGTTCATAAAATATTCGTCAGAGAAAAGCTCCATTCAATCGTATTTGTAAAAAGGCTTGAAATTGTATTTTCAAGCCTTTTCATTTTTATTAAATATTCTGGGATTACCTGAAGTAATCCAAAATCTCGTTTCTGACTCCCTCATTGATAATGACTGCCAAAACCAAAGAAACTACCAAACCAATGGTGGCTTTGAAGACATCATTTCTCGCCAAAACAAATGCTCTGTATCTCCAAGCACCTTTTTTCTTGGCTTTACCATGCTTACCAATAGCAATCGCCAGCTCTCTACCCCCTAGCAAACCGATAAATACCCAGGTGGTACTCATAGGAACATGGCTGTAAAGTTTGAAATAGAACAGAATGATAGCGTATACAAAATCTACAATCGTGGCAGCTCTTACGTCTGTTACATTGGATTTTTCATTAACAATACCTTGAATTCTATCACCCTTTAAATAGAAAAGGAATCCTAATCCAATAAAGACGAATCCAGCGTAAACGATAAATTCGACAAGGTCCAATTGACGTGGAAGGAAAACGGCGATGTTTGCTGCATCCTGCATGATCCATACAGACCATAGAGTTCCAGATGTGATCCACTGCAATACAATCCAGTATGGTTTGGCTTTACCTTTTAGGTAATTTTGAACAAATCGCTCCAATACAAACCATACCACCATTGCAATTCCAAATGCAAGCAAATAGCCTACAAAACTTTTGAACATCACATCTACGATAGTTCCTGCTTTGTAGGTGAAAACATTAAGCAAAAGGAAAGTCGTAGAAACAGGCATTCTCAGCCTGGTCATGATCAACAATACGATCGGAGCAGCCAACTGAAGGAAAACAAAGCTTTCTGGGGCCTTTTCAAGACCCTTGGTAGTCAATCTCTGATAACTAACATCTCCATCTAAGGTCATCCAGCTGTAGGTAACTGTACCTACAAAGATCAACCCCATGAATAACCACAACCAATACCATTTCCTATTTTGATTGGAAGCAATGAAAGTACCGATTGTCTGAATACTATCATTAGCAATAGCAGAGTAGGCAGCCAAGGCAAACCCAAACCACATCGCGGCATAAGTATAAGGAGTAACGATTGCGGCAATGGAAATTAGGACGCAGATAATAATGAGAAATGATTTCTCTTTTTTGGTAAAGTCAAACAGGGAATAGGCTGTTTTTGAAAGCTTTTCCTGGTTGATATTTTGGTCTATATTTTTCTTAGCCATGAATTTAGACTTATGGGCAACGCGACAAAATTAAATAAGTTATTCGGCCTTCTATGTTAAGAAATTGTTAACTCAATACAAAAGATTCTTTTTAAGCATAATCCCCTCTTGTATTTCGTAAAAAAATTTCAAATTTTGCCCAATTATTGCATTAAAATTTGGATTCTCTGAAAAAATTAATCACCAAAAGTCCAGTTAAAAGGCTTTAAAAGTCCAAATACAATACGTTTATTCATTTATGGAGAGTCTGGTACAAGAATCTAAACAGCCGAATAAGACCAAAAGCTATCTTTTGATGCTTTTTGCCCTATTCCTGTTTATTTTTTCTATTGACCTCCTTACAGTCTCGTTGAGTCATATGAATAATTCTGTGGCTCAAGATCTTTTTCAAGCAACTAGGAATCCATTCATATCCCTGTTCATCGGCTTGTTGATGACAGCTCTCATCCAAAGTAGCTCCACTGTAACTGCCAGTGTAGTGGCAGTGGTAGCAGCAGGGAATATGAGCTTGGATCAAGCAGTTCCTATGGTCATGGGTGCAAACATCGGTACGACCTTGACCAGTACATTGGTGTCATTCTCCTATATCATGAAGAAAAAGGAGTTTAAGCGAGCCCTTTCTGCAGGTGTGGTTCATGATATTTTCAATATTATGACTGTATTGATCTTATTGCCACTGGAATTGAACTTCCGCCTTTTGTCGGGATCAGCGATCAAGTTGGCACACTTCTTTGCCCCAGACGATAACTTTACAGGACCAGTTGTATACAATAAAGTATTTACCAGGCCTTTTACGGAATGGATTAGTGATACCATCAATATTCCATTTGTCACCACTATCCTTGCTGTATTCATAGTTTTTGCGGCCATCAAGATTCTTGCAACATCGGTTTACAAAGCATTTGTATCTGATAGCTTCAAAGAGATCAGCAATATGATCTTTAAGAAAACCTGGCTTTCTTTTATTTATGGGGTCTTCTTCACCGCGGCAGTACAATCAAGTACAGTGACCACCTCTTTAGTAGTACCATTGGTCGCTACCAAAAAAGTTACTCTGAAGAAAGCATTTCCTTTTATTGTTGGAGCAAATATAGGTACCACAATCACAGCTGCATTGGCGGCTATTTATAAAAGTGAAGCTGCCATTGCATTAGCTATTGCTCATTTCCTTTTCAATACGATTGGTGCCTTAATAATTCTCTCCTTTCCTCAATTGAGAATTTTGCCTGTAAGGCTTGCGATCTATATGGGTAAAAAATCTGTCAAATCAAGATTTTTGGGATTTGCTTATATCCTCTTGACCTTCTTCATTATCCCTTTCTTACTGATCTATTTCACCCAGGATTAAAAGCTTATTGGCTATTTCTCCAAGCATCCATCAGGGCTTTTGCCGAACTTGTTCCGATTCGATCTGCTCCAGCACGAATCAGCTCAATAGCAAAATCCAATGTCTTGATCCCTCCACTTGCCTTGATTCCAGTCTGAGAACTCAAGGTTTTTCTCATTAATTGAATATCCTCTACTTTCGCTCCGCTAGGTGCGTAGCCTGTGGATGTTTTTACAAAATCAGCTCCAGCATCCTGACAGATTAAGCAAGCTTCCTGGATTTGCTTAGGACTCAAATAGGCTGTTTCAATAATAACTTTCAGAATTCTTTCCTCTTCGTGGCATAGTTTGGCGATTTGTGCAATTTCAATCTTGGGCCAATTCATACCTGAATGGTAGGCCGTTTGGGACCAAACTAAGTCCAATTCATCAGCTCCATTTTTGATCGCCTCTTTCGTCTCAGCTACTTTGCAGGCAGTATCCTCAAAACCAAAAGGAAAACCTATAACAGTCACTGTCTGGATATCCTCATCTTTAAGCTCTCTAGCCACTTTTTTGACCCAAAAAGAAGGAACACATACTCCAATGAACTGCTCCATGATCGCATCTTTCACAAGCTGATCGACATCCTCACCAGTCATGGTTGGTCTCAAAACAGTAGATTCCAAATATCTATTGAAATTATTCATGAGGATAAACGTAGTCTGTTAAATGCATAAACTCCAAAGTCAAATCTCCATCTCTTGCAATGGTAGCCCTTTCCAAAATTGGTGCCGGCTCCTCCAATAGTGCCGGAATCACCCATTGGATTAATTGGTTTCCAAAGTCTTTGCTGGCCTCCCTCGGAAGTTCACATGGCAAATTATCTATCGCCATTACCGAAATGCTGCTTTGCATTCCAAAGGCATCAATTTCAGTCAAGGTTTGCCTATCAACATCATATACTGGTGACAAAATAGTCGAAGCTCTTGAAGTAGTCGGTACAGACCCATTGATATCACAAGTCACATCAGCTATGACTGAAATCCCAAAATCATCCGATTGAATATCTTTTAATTCAAACAAACGAGGTGCATTCGGATCCCAATAGGCTGCAGCAATCAACATCTCACCTTCCTCGGCAAATTTGAGAAAATGACTTTCATATTTTTCAGGACTTGCATAAAACTCATCTTTATCAAAGCCTCCGTCGGTTTTCCTTCTATTGAAATCTTCAGACTTCAGCTGCACAAAAACCGGCTCATCAAAATACTGATGGAGAAAATCCTCTTTCCCAACTTCCTTTATGCCTAATGCTTGAAGAATTTCCTTTGCTCCATTTCCTACTCTTCCAGATCCATTCAGGATAATTTTGATCGGAGGAAGTTGAACTTTCTGAAGTTCATGCTTCATTTCAGCCAAATCGAAGCATTCATTGGCTCTTTTCAATTCAAATAGTCCTGTTTTTTGACCATAGGTCCACATGGCATTATAAGCTCCAACCACTCCGGCCCAGCGCCCAAAGGCTACAACTCGTGAACCTGAATCATTTTTCAGGACTTCGTAGTCGATCAATCGGATATTCTTTTCCAAGACAGATTGCAAAAGCCCTCTATTATACGCTTGTCTTTTGATCGTATGAGAAAAGAAAAAATAGGTTTTTTCTGGAATCAAGTTGGAAATAGGCACTTCTTTTACCCCAAAGAGGATATCGCATCCCGAAATATCAGAAATCACTTCTATTCCTTTTTCTTCATATTCTTCATCACTGAAACAACGAATAGGACTGGACTCTACATAAAACTTCAATTGGCCTTCAAATTTTTGATTCAAAGCCTGCAATTGATCAGGTGTAAATGGGCTTCTTTTGTCAGGTGGATTTTTTCCTTCGCGGATAATTCCGATTTTCATAAAAATTCCTCGCTTCAGGGTTTCAAAACATGAACGATTACATCATTCTCGCACTATGCTGGTCCTTATTTTACGCAGTTCATAGCGCAATGGCTGCCTCCAAGTTAAAAAGAATTTTGAAGGGGAAATTAGGTCAACGCATGAAATGGTACAGACTTTTTTACAGTTTGTTATCAATTCTGCTTTTAATGGGAATAGGGCTAGTTTCTTTAAAAATCCCAACTCAAAAGATTCTTTCAGAAAGTCAATTTCTTCTGTACTTCGGATACTTGTTTGCCACTTTTGGGACCATCATTATGGTAAAAAGTTCCAAAGGATGGTCTTTGAAAAGCTTTTTGGGAATTAAACCGACTGACAAAAACAAATCATTGTTTCAATCAGGATGGTACGCCAGAGTAAGGCATCCTTTATACCTAGGATTAGCAATGATATTCTTAGGATACTTCCTCGTATCAGGCACAGGTGCAGCATTGACCCATTTTGTTTGTTTGGTACTTTATCTACCAATTGGGATTTATTTCGAAGAGCAGAATCTAGTAGATCAATTCGGTCATGATTATTTAAAATACCAAAAGAAAGTGCCTACATTTTTTCCAAAGCTTAAAAAATAAAAAAAGGGCCGAAGCCCTTTTTTTATTTCTCAGAATTTGAAGATCAATCGATTCCTCTAAACTCCACATCAAATCGGAGGACCGAATTGGCAGGAATTTTAGCATTACTTGTTTGATCTCTATAAGCATAAGGTGATGGAATCAAAAGAACAGCCTTCGATCCCGGTCTCAACCTTCTGAATCCTATATTCCATCCTTGAATGACTGAGCTTATGTCAAGAGTAAACTGGTAAATCGAATAATTTCTTCCTTCCACATAAATATCATTCTCTCTAGCTACTTGCTCATAAGAAGTATCAAATACAGAACCATCCGAAATCAAAGAACCAGTATAGTCTGTATAAATAACAGTACCATAAGTAGGTCTTGATCCTGCTCCTTCTTCCTGAACAATCACCACGATGCCGCTAGGATCATGGATTCGATACAATGAATCGATTTCGGCAACTGCCAAATAATCAGCAATCTTCACACTATCCTCAGCCAAATGACCTACTGCATCGTAAGTTGGCCCCACATTGTAAGGATTGTTGGGTTCGCATGCAGCAAAAACTACAGCAATTCCCAAAAAGAATAGAAGGTATTTCGTCAAATTCATCATTATTGGGTTGCTTTTTTCAGCTCGACAAAATCTATTTTAAATATAATAGGTGAATTGGAAGGAACGCTACCATCATTGCTTCCGCCTGTGCCATAGGCAAATGCAGATGGCATAATCACGGTGGCAACATCACCTTCAGCCATCATGGAAACTCCAAGCTGAAAACCATAAATCAGCGAATTATTTCCTTGAAGAAATTGAATTGGAACGTAATTTCTATTTGAGTTGTAAATATCATTTGCTATTGCCACTGAATCTATTGAGGTATCGAATACCTTATTAGTCAACAGCATGCCAATGTAATCCGTCTTTAGGGTATCCAAATATTGAGCTGTATCTCCACTATTTGAAACACTCTCCCAAAATATATGAAACCCGGCATCATCATCATGAAACTCTTGAACTGCATCAATTGGATTTTCTGCAATATAAGCATCAATGGCCTCTATATCACGAAGCAAAATAGATTGATAAGTTGAGTCCTCATCTATACATGCAAAAAGGGATACGGATGCAAAAAGGACTAAGAATAAAGATGATAATCTGGATTTCATGTTGGTTTAGTATTTAGTTATTATTTCTGAACGTCTGTGACTTCCACATCAAAGATCAGAATGGCATTAGGACCGATCAATCCGCCTGCTCCATTCTCACCATAACCCAAAGGTGAAGGAATCAAGAATTTAGCTTTGGATCCTTTTTTCAATAGCATCAAGCCTTCATCCCATCCAGGAATCACCTGACCCATTCCTACATTTACAGGAAGTGGCTCATAAGGTCTCTGTGGATTATATCTATCATTGTCTTTTGCAATCTGCTCATAGGATGTGTCGAATAAAGTCCCGTCGATCAAGTAACCAGCATAGTTTACATTCATGGTGGTTCCTGGAGTCACTGCATCGCCAGTTCCTGGCTCTTCGATCACGTAATACAATCCGTTTTCTGTTTTCTGAACATCCAAGCCATTAGCAGCTGCATATTCTTCAATTTTCTTCCCGTCTTCTACTAGAAGAGCTTTTGCTCTTTCTGCTCTTTTAGCATTTTCAGCCTCTTCAGCCTTAGAGAAATAGTCCATCAAAGCTTCCTGAGTCATGATGTCAATTGCTCCGATTCTGATTTTCAACTGATCCTCAGCATTTAAGAATGGTGGGAAGTTTGGACCGAAAATCACTTGAGCAGTAGATTCAAAATTGATGGAATCGCCTTTTCTCAAAGCCATGAAAATCTCATCCATGCCATTATTGACCGGAGTAGAATCATTAGCCATCAAATAACCTGGCACAGGTTGAGTTGATGTAGAGTATATCACTGAGTCATCAGCATTGATGATGTCCAAATGATAAAGCAAAAACTCTCCATTGGCAGGCTTTTCTGAGCCTTCTTTGATATAGGTGTACTCGATACCGTCCTTTTCAGTGACTTTGGTCTTGTTACAAGAAGACAATACACTTGCTCCAGCGAGCACTACAAGGGCGGCCAAAAGGCTTTTTTTATTTTTCATAAAGGTTAGGTGGTTTTACTTCTATTGTGAATGCTTGAAATCAATCTGCAGAAACTGCTTCTCCCACGAACAATTCATCTTGATGCTCCTCAACCAACGATTCAAATCGCTCGATCGTATCCTTCAAAGTTTGCTCGGATTTACCGCCAGCGGCATTCTTGTGTCCACCTCCGTTGAAGTAGGACGCAGCGAATTTATTAACCGCTACTTCGCTGGAGGATCTAAATGAAATTTTTATTCCATCTTCACGCTCAGAGAAGAGTGCAGCCAGTTTGATACCGTCCAAAGATAGTGCATAATTGACCAATCCTTCGGTATCCCCGGTGCGGCTTTGATATTTTTTAAGATCTTTTTTGCTGATGGCAAAATAGGCTGTGTGCAGGTCTTCCAAGACTACCAGTCTACGGCTAATGGCGAAGCCAATAAACTTCAATCTATTGACAGAATTGGAATCATAAATCCAGTTGGCGATCTGAGAAGGGTTGGCTCCGATCTCGATCAATTCTGCTACTACCAAGTGAACATTTTTGGTGGTATTAGGATGTCTAAATCCACCTGTATCAGTCATGATTCCAGCGTAAAGGCACTCTGCAATATCCTTGTCGATTAAATCCTTGTCGCCGAGCTTGACGATCAATTCATAAATCAATTCACATGTCGCGGCAGCTTCAGTACTCCAGTATAGGAAGTCAGCAAAATTCTCTGGATCTTGGTGGTGATCAATGTTGACAATGTAGGCATCCGACTCGCGGATCATTTCACCCAATTCATTGACCCTACTCAGACCTGAAAAGTCCAAACAGAAAATCACATCTGCCTCATTCAATGCGGCGCTTGCTTTTTTCCGTTGATCTTCTCTGCTAAAGTCTAATACAGAATCATTTCCTTCCATCCAGTTTAAGAATGAAGGATAATCGGTAGGAGTTACCACTGTCACCTCATGGCCTTTTTTGATCAGATAATTAGCTAGTCCTAGTGAGGACCCCAAAGCATCTGCATCAGGCTTTACATGGGTAGTGATAAATATTTTTTTGGGTGAAGAGAGTTCTTTTTTAAATGTGGCTATTGCTTCCATTCTTAATTTTCAACGGCTCAATGGCTCTAGTAGTCCGCAAAGGTCAGGATTTTTTTTACAATTCCCAACTTGTGCATTTCCTTGAAAATGAATGAAATAGCTGAATCATCCAAGAATCTTAGTTGATAAGTCCCAAAGAAATCCATCTACGGAAAGTATCAATGACCTATCTCACGTCCAATGAAAGGATATAAATAATCATTTTCTCTGCATCAATTTGGCGAAGTTTGGGATGAGCTCTCATCACGGGTGTACCCCAAGTTCCTGATCCTCCACTGATTATTTTTCTGGCTAAAAATTCCACATAGATTTGATTCGATGGATACCTCCTTGCAATGTCCAAAAATGAGGGCCCAGTGGCATCCTGATCCACTTCATGGCATTCATAACAATCAGAGTAGGATATCAAGACTTTCCCTTTCTTGATCTTTGCAGAATCCAATGGTTCATTCTCTCCAGGGACAATAAAAAACTCCTCAACGGACTCCTTTTCATTGTCTGCAACCCTTTCTTCTTTGGGAGATGACTTACAACAAACAAAAAGTCCCAAAGGAATCAAAAAAACTATGCAACTCTTCAGTTTTAATCTAAAATCCACTGACCCCAAGCTTTAAAATGAATGAACGATTTTGACATTTCTCAAAGCTTTATAGTAGATGGTTGGTCTATGACTTCCAGTTTGAACACATCCTTTCTGGCATAGTGCCCCACCACATCAAAGTCTAATTTGCTTTTTGCCAAGTCAGAAAAGTCCAGGTCCGCCACTAAAAGCCCTTCCTCATTCCAAAGAGGTCCTGCCAATATTTCCCCCAATGGAGAAATTATCACACTTCCTCCAGCACACATCACTTCGGGTTCTGATTCGAGGTCTGATTGATACTTTTCGGGGTAATCCGACTTTCGCACAAATTGGTTGGATGCCAAAACAAAGCACCTTCCCTCCAAGGCAATGTGCTGCATGGTGCTTTGCCAAGATTCTCTGGAATCTGCAGTGGGAGCCAAATAGATCTCCACTCCTTTTTGATACATGGCCATCCTTGCCAATGGCATATAATTCTCCCAACAAATCAACCCTCCGATCTTTCCGATTTTCGTATCAAAGCTTACCAAAGTACTTCCGTCACTTTCTGCCCAGACATATCTCTCCAAGCCAGTTGGCTTCAGCTTTCGATGCTTTCCAATCAATTCTCCATTTTCATTGAAATAAAGTAAGGTGCAATACAATGATCCTCCAATCGACTCCTTCTCTGTTACTCCCAAAGCAACCATCAAATTTGCTTTTTTTATCGCTTCGCCGATCTTCTGAATATGTGGAGAAGATGTTTCGATACTGTTTTCCCAATAGTCTAGCCACTGTTCACGACTTTTATCGGATCTTTTCCCCACTACCGCATCAAAATCAATCCCTCTGGGATAGCATGGAATAAATGACTCGGGAAACAAAAGCATTTCACAACCTACCTTAGCTGCCTTTTCTATCCAAGAGATGATGATTTCCACTGTATTTTCAATGTCAAAAAGGGCCGGAGTAGCCTGAACAACCCCTACCTTAATTTTTTGCAGACTCATAATAATCTGATTTGGGAACAAGCTGAATATAATCAATGATTCTGTTATTCAATTCTGGTCAATCATACATTTCCTCAATACAATTGGGAAATAAACACTCATCACCCTCCATAGTTTTTACATTCCTTCTCTAGCTTTTTTTTTAGTATTATTCAGAAATTTTCTGAATTAACTATGAATAAACCCTGTATTAACCCTAAAGAAAGCTAAGAAAAACCTAAGCTTTGCTATGGATTTTATTTTATCGAAAGCAGCTTAAAACCTAATTTTCTTTTGTCAAAAATTATAAAATCAATTAGAGTTCAAAGGGAGGCTTGGGACGAATTCACTTCTTCCCAATCACTGCTTCATAAGCTGAAAGCAATGCTTCTTGAAGTATCTCTTTTTCCAAAAAACTTAACTCAAAAGTGGTAGCTCCTTTTTCACCCCATTTATTGGGAACAGGATAAATATGGACAGAATCCAGGGAACAGAACTCCTGTTGTTCTTCAGGACTGAGAAAAATATTGCAGGTATGGTCCTTCTCCAGATAGGTGGCAAACATTCTTTTCCCAGTGACTTTGAAACCTGTCCGGTCAAAATGAGGCTTTTGCTCTGCACCTAGAAAAGAAAGTGCCATATGAAAAAATGTGCCTTTTGAGATCATTATTGCTTTGGAATTGGATTCATCAAATTAGAAGGAAAAGTCCTTAAAATCTTAAATATCAAACTGAAAATGAATCAAATACCAGTTAATTCTTAATAATTCCTCGGAATAGAGCAGGGTTTACTCTATTTTTGCGGCCGAATTTAAATCAGTGTAAACTCAATTAACATGGCAGGAAACAGAACATTCACCATGATCAAGCCTGATGCTTTCGAAGCGGGCAACTCTGGAGCAATCCTAAAAATGATCGAAGAAGCAGGCTTCAAAATCGTAGCAATGAAGGCTACTCAATTGACTCCTGAATTGGCAGGAAAATTCTATGAAGTACATAAAGAGAGACCTTTCTACAAAGATCTTTGTGCTTACATGTCTTCTGGACCTATCATCGCTGCTATCTTGGAAAAAGATAACGCAGTAGAAGATTTCAGAACTTTGA
This sequence comes from Algoriphagus sp. PAP.12, assembly GCF_026652115.1. Classification (GTDB taxonomy): domain Bacteria; phylum Bacteroidota; class Bacteroidia; order Cytophagales; family Cyclobacteriaceae; genus Algoriphagus. The sequence goes on from NZ_JAPPSQ010000001.1 coordinate 266,892, forward strand.
TCGGTGCTACCAACCCTGAAAATGCAGCTGAAGGTACAATCCGTAAAATCTTCGCTAAGTCTATCGAAGCAAATGCTGTTCACGGATCTGATTCTGACGAAAATGCAGCTATCGAAGGAAGCTTCTACTTCTCTCAAACTGAAAGAGTAAGATAATTTTCTTCAATTTAATATTATGAAAGCACTCCAATTGGGGTGCTTTTTTTGTTTTAAATCTTCCTTCCAGTATTTTGATTTCAGATAATAACCTAGAGCACACCCAAAATCGACGCAAACATGGATATGAAAAGAAGGGATTTATTACGGGGTCTTAGCCTAGCTTCAATTTTTCTAGGATCCAGCAAGCTTATCGCAAGCACTTTTGAAAAACCATTTACTTCCCCTCGACTCCAGTTTAGCGTCAATGCCTATTCTTTCAATTCATTGCTTAGCAGTGGTGAAATGACATTTTTTGATATGATGGACTTTGCGGCCGACTTAGGGTTAAATGCGGTAGACTTGACAGGTTATTATTTTGCTGACTATCCAAAAGTCCCAGATGATCAAACGCTATTTCAGCTAAAGAAGAAGGCTTTGGAATTGGGCTTGAATATTCCATGGACTGGGATTCGGAACAACTTTGTAAGTCCAGATAAGGCCTCCCGAAAAGCGGATATCGAAATGATCAGCAATTGGCTGCAGGTGTCGTCCAAATTGGGAGCATCTATTATGCGGATTTATCCAGGAAGAGGAGAGCATGAAGGCTTTTCCAGAGAAGAGGTAAAAAAATGGATGGTGGAAGACTTTAAGAAATGTGCTGAAAATGCTCAAGAACTAGGTGTGATTGCAGCGATGCAGCACCACAATGATTTTTTATTCGAAGCGGATGAGGTGATTGATATTTTGAAAAAAGTAGATTCCGAATGGTTTGGTTTAATTCTGGATATTGGGAGTTTGAGACAAGGAGATCCATATCAGGAAATCGCCAAATTGGCTCCCTACGCAAATTATTGGTTTATCAAGGAGCTGGTCTATGTGGATGAAGTCGCCGAACCGGTGAATATGAAAAAGATTGCTGCCATTTTAAAAGACATCAATTATACCGGATACATTTCCTTCGAAAGCTTAACTGAAGGAGATCCAAAACAAATAGTAAGTTCTATGTTCAATGAATTTAAGACTGCTTATGAGGAGCTTTAGACTGGTAATTCAGGATTTGAAATTTTGAGCTTATATCTTGGTTTGAAATCCAGGTTTTTGACTAGAGATAAAATATCTTCCGATCAAGCATTGAGATTACAAATCTCCAAAAACAAAGTGTCGGAACTTTAAGTGATAAATTAGTTCTGCATTTGTCAAATCGATGGGAAATACCAAATGACGTAGAAAAGTAAGTTTTAGCAGGAGATAAAAGCTGTGTTTATGGTAGAGAAAATTTTGAAAAAGAACACCTCTCCAGAAAAACAAATCCAACTTGGGAGCATATTGTCAATGATATTAGAATTAATGGAGTTGATAATATTGCTCTTTGTTGTACTTCATGTAATGCTAGTAAGGGTTCTAAACTACTAGAAATCTGGTTCGAAAGTTCCTATTGTAAGGGTAGGAATATTAATAAGGAAACCGTATCTGAAGTTGTAAGAAATGCAATTCTCAACCCTCCTACATTATAAATCACCCCCCAATCGCAATCATGCTACGATTATCAGAATGGAGTTCAGGATCAGCCAATTTTTCAAGATTATCCATACCCGCGCGAACAGCCTTTTTCTTGAAAATAGACTCCAAAATCAGCTTTTCCACATCTTCTCCTGCTCTCAAAGCCGTCAGCAAATCGGTTTCCTGATTGGAAAACAAACAGTTCTTGATACGACCATTGGCCGTCAAACGAATTCGATTGCAGGTCCCGCAAAATGGATTGGTCACAGAAGAGATCACCCCAAAGTCTCCCTGGAAGCCTTTGATCTTAAATTTTCGAGCAGTCAGATTATCCTCATCCGGAAGGGAAATCAAGTTCTCTGAGCCAAATTCTGACCCTACAGCACCCAACACTTCTTTTTCGGAAACCATCTTCGATCGATCCCATTTATTCCCATCAAAGGGCATGAACTCTATAAATCTGGCTGAAATAGGTAAGTCCTTCGTGAAATCCACAAAATCGACCACCTCATCATCATTGAGGCCTTTCATCAGAACGATATTCAGCTTGACATCAAATCCCTCACGGATAAATAGATCCAAATTATCCAAGGTCTTTTGATAGCCTGATCTTCTGGTGATTTCTTTGAATCTCTCCTCTTTGAGCGTATCCAGACTGAAATTGACTTTCCTCAGTCCATGTTTTTGAAAAATTGGTAAAAATCGATCTGCCAATATTCCATTGGTCGTGATGGACAAATCCACCCCCAATCCAGAAAGTTTCTCTAAAATATCCTCAAAATCCTTTCGTAATAAAGGCTCTCCTCCCGTCAATCGGATTTTCTTTACTCCCATATCCACGAAGGTTTTTGCCAAACTGCCAATCTCATCTGCACTCATCAAGAACTTGGAAGGAGTCAAAGGAATCCCCTCCTCCGGCATACAATACTTGCAGCGCAGATTGCATTTCTCAATCAGAGAAATCCGGAGATAGTCATGTTTCCTCCCAAATTGATCTTTGAGCACTTGAAGATTTTCAGTCTGTTGCTTCATGTCGGGCTCCTTTTAAGATTCTAAATACATGTAGCAAATGCGGGAATACCGCATCCATGGATTCTTTGGCGCCATTGGTTGAGCCTGGCAATGCCAAAACCAAACTATCTCCGATCGTACCGGCAACTGATCTGGAAAGCATGGCATAAGGCATAATTTTCTGACCATAGCTTCGGATGGCTTCCTCGATTCCCGGTATTCTTCTTTCCAATAAAGGTTCCAAAGCTTCCGGAGTCACATCCCGCATGGATAGACCCGTTCCTCCGGTAAATATCACCAGCTGATTGGAATCAATCAGACCCAAAGCCTTTTGACGAATCAGATCCAATTCGTCCGGAATGATTTCATAAGAAGAAACCTCCACGTCCATGGATTTCAACTTATCCACAATCGCCTTGCCTGCTGCATCTTCTTTGATTCCTTTGGAAACAGAATCCGAGCAAACCACAACGGCGGCTTGAATGCTTTTGGGATTCTGATTTTTGAAACTGCTTTTTCCACCTTTCTTCTCTACCAAACCCACTTCACGGATGACAATTCCCTTATCAATCGGCTTGAGCATATCATACATGGTCAAAGCAATCACAGATGCTCCATGCATAGCTTCTACCTCTACTCCAGTTTTGTAAACAGTTTTGACCGTAATAAAAATATGGATCTCCAAACCTTGGATATCATATTCCACAGCGGTGTATTCGATAGGGAGGGGATGGCAATCGGGGATGGTGATATGGGTGTTTTTGACGGCAAAAAGCCCAGCCACTTTCGCCATTTCGAAGACATTCCCTTTGGGAACCTGATTTTCGATGACAGCCGTAATGGTTTCAGGCTTACTGACCTGAACAATTGCCTTTGCCTTTGCAACTCGAAGCGTTGTTATTTTATGCGTAATATCTACCATTTCAAATTCTTAAAACTTTTCCTCCATCCTCACTCTTCTTCCATCTTTTTCAGCTTTCTACCTTTATCTTTCAGACTTCACTATCTTCCTACTGCGACTGATCCCTGACCACTTCCTAACTATTCACCTTCCACTGGCTTTCCTCATTTTCGAAAATCTCCTTTCCAAAAATCGGAACTTCGGTTTTCACCTGATTTACCAGCCATTCGGTCGCTTCGTAGACTTGCTTTCTTCTCGGCGCAGATACGAAAACAAAAATGCATACTCCACCAACGGCTACATTTCCCAAGCTATGATAAATATGAAGACAGGTTAAATCAAACTTTTCAAAAGCCGCCTCCCGGATTTCATGGGCTTTTTCAAGAGCCATTTCCTCATAGGCCGTAAATTCTATGGCACTGACTTTTTTGCCATCCACTTCGTCTGCACGCACCTGGCCCAAAAAAATATTATGGGCTCCAATGCTATGTTTGGATTGATGTTTGGCAATCGAATCAGCTATAAACTCAGAAGGAATCGCTCCTTCAAGAAAGATCTTCTTCATGATTTTGTAAATATTCTAAATCCTTGGCTCCTCCACTCATCAAGCTCAAGTTCTGAAAACCTTTTTCGAAAAGCAATTTCGCCGCCTTTCGAGCTCTCATTCCTGATTGACAAAATACCAAGATTGATTGTTTCGGATCCAGTTTTTCTAAGTCCTTTTCCAATCTGGAAAGCGGAATCTGGATATAATTTTCAAGTTTGATTTCAGGCTCCTCACCGATTTCCCGCACATCCAAAAGCATCATTTGCTTTTCCGGCACTTCCTCTGCGGAAAAAAACTCAAAGTCCGGTTCAATTTTAGCCTTTTGGGAAGCTTCTACCTTACTAAATTCAAATATTTGCTGTTCATTTCGAAGCAAATCATACAAGAGCAATTTACCAGAAAGGACTTCTCCAATTTCAAGGATAATTTTTATGGCTTCATTGGCCTGAATCATCCCGATCAAACCAACCGTCGTTCCCATCACTCCGGCCTCTTCGCAATTGGGAACTTTTTGGTCTTTCTCCGGGAATATATCCCGATAGGTCGGACCGCCTTTGTAATTGAAAACAGAAACTTGCCCCTGAAACTGATAGATCGACCCGTATATAAAGGGCTTGTCCAGTGCCACACAGGTATCATTGATGGTATAGCGCACAAAGAAATTGTCGGTAGCATCGATGATCAAATCATAGCCTGAGATGATTTCAACAGCATTTTTCTGAGTTAAATATTCTTCAAAAACCCGAATTTGAATGTGGGGATTATTTTGTTGAAGGATGGAAGCCGACTCTCTCGCTTTGCTATTCCCAATTTTATTGGAGGCATACAATACTTGCCGATGCAAATTACTCTCCTCAATCCGGTCGCCATCCACAATTCCAACTTCACCAATCCCTGCAGCCACCAAATAGGGTAAAACCGCACAACCCAATCCTCCTGCACCGATTACCAGCACTTTGCTTTTCAGCAGTTTCTCCTGCCCAATATTTCCAACTTGCGGAAGGGTGATTTGTCTGAGGTAACGATCCATTTATCCTCCGGAAAAAGGTGGTAAAAAGGCTACTTCATCTCCTTCCTCCAGCTGAAGCTTAGAAAAATCAGACACCAATTTTTTATTCACAGCCACCTGATAAGAAAGGTCTCCCAATTGGTATTTGGATGAAATTTCGCTCAAAATCTCAGAAAATGGTTTTTCACCCACATCGATTTTCTCCTCCTCTTTTGAGGTGGCCTCGGCGATCATTCCAAAATATTTGACTTGAATCATGATTTCTGATTTTTACTCAATTTACGAAAGGAATTACATCCAATGAAAATTGGAACTTCCTCAGACTTCGAAAAATAATTTACGAGTCCAATTGGTTTTTGTTAAGCACTTCCAAGTCAGAGGGAGTATTAACGTTAGACAGATAAATAACCTCCGAAGAAGAGGCTTGAATTTGTAAAGTATCCAATGAATCAACCAATTTTTTGAGTTTTAGTTTGTCTTCAATTACTGCCTTTTCAAAATGGATAGCAAGGCTTTTTCTATAACAGGCGATCAATGGAAAATCATTTTCTCCATCTGAAAAGAAAACCACGTCAGCTTTAGAGTTTCTGCTTTTTGAAATTAATTTATTCAATAATTCACGTCTGATCAAAGGAATATCACAGCTCAAAATCATCACCCATTCAGTGTCTGAATGACATAATGCAGTATATACTCCTCCAACAGGCCCTTTGTCTGGACTTAAATCTGGAATAAGAGTCCGCCCAAATTCCTGATAAATTTCTTTATCAGTTATCAAAAAAACAGGAGATGCATTGATGGGAATTTCATCCAAAATTCTGGACAAAAAGGACTTTCCTTTAAATTTTACAAGCCCCTTTTCCCTACCCATCCGAGAACTCTTTCCTCCACAGAGGATATAGGTCGATATTGAATTTTTCTTCAAGAAATTACAGGGAAAATGGAATATAAAATACCTCCTCTCCATCATGAACCTCTTTGACTTCATGCGGAACGAATAAGAATGCATTACTCTTTGTAAAGGATACCAGCATACTGGAGGCTTGCTTAGGATAGATTTCGAGAATTCCCCCAGACTCACGAGATTGAAGAAATAGAGCCTTTTCAAATTTATTGACAAACCCTCCTTTCAATTTCCCCTTTTTTAGTTTGATATCTATAGCGGAGGCACCGTTCATTTTACGAATGGCTGCTAAGACATAAATCAAAAAACAGGTTAATGAGGAGGCAGGATTTCCGGGCAAAGCAAAAACTTGAGTTTCGCCTTTTTTTCCATACCAAAGAGGTTTTCCAGGTTTTTGATTGACTTTATAGAAAATCTCTTTAGCTCCGTTTTTCTCCAAAGCCTCTTTGACAAAATCATAATCTCCAACAGAAATACCGCCGGATAACAAAAGCATATCAGATTCGAGCCCTTCTTTTACTGCTTGGAAGGTTTCTTCTCTGTCATCCACCACATGAAAATCAAAAATTAATTCTGCATTTTCTAACGCCAATGCAGCCTTGAGCATACTTCGGTTACTTTCATAAACCGATCCAGGCTTTAGAACTGATCCAGGTTCTTGAAGTTCATTTCCCGTTACAATCAATGAAATTTTTGGCTTCCGGATCACATTTACTTCTGATATTCCAAGACCAGCCAAGAAACCTACTATTGCTGCGTTGATTTGTGTACCTTTTTTCAACACGACTTCTCCCTCCTTTATTTGCTCCCCAATGGGTCTAACATTGGTTCCTTTTACAGGCATTTTGGTGATTTTGATCTGATCGCCAATTCTGTCTACATGCTCTTGCATGATCACAGTATCAGCTTGGTCTGGAACTCGAGAACCTGTAAATATTCGGATAGCTTCTTTTTCCTTTATGGAAAATTCCACGTTATCACCGGCTTTGCTTTCCCCGATTACATCCAAAACTTCTCCAAATCCATGACGAAAGGCATAACCATCCATGGCAGATTGACGAAAAGGTGGAAGAGAGATCGGTGCTTTTAAATCAAAGGCCAGAGTCATTCCATGTGATTCCAAAAGAGTGACTTTAATCGCCTCCAAAGGCGTCGTATTTTTATCTATGAGTGATAATGCGTTGAAAACTGAAATCATAAATAAGTATACATAGACCGAGGTAGAATTCCATATTAGTAGCCAACAGATTTTATCATAAACAAAAAAAGCCTGAAATCTTCTAGATCTCAGGCTCTTCTGTTTTCAGTTTTTTCACTTAAACTAAACGACTTTTTATTTTACCAGCTTCCGCCAGCTCCACCGCCTCCGAAGCTTCCGCCTCCAAAGCCGCCGAAACCACCTCCGCCGCCTCCACCGAAGCCGCCAAAACCTCCCCCACCGGAGAAGTCTCCGTATTTTCCTCGGCCACCGCCACCTTTCAGCATATTAGCGAGCATAATGGAGGTCCACAAATCAATCCCGCCACTGCGGCCTCCCATGTGGTTATCATTGTCATTTCGGTTTTTTAACAATGGCAAGATCACAAAGATGAAGATGAAGAGTAGGAAGATAAAAATAGCTCCTCCGCCATTTCCATCAGATTCAATATCCTCGGCTTTGTATTCACCAGAAGCCAATTTGATAATCATATCAGTGGCCTGATCCAAGCCTTGATAATAGGCCTCCATCTTGAAATTGGGAACGATGATGCTATTTACAATCCTATTTGCCAAAGCATCAGGAACCACACCTTCCATTCCATATCCCGTTGCGATAAAGACTTTTCGATCATTCATGGCAGCCAGGATCAAAATCCCATTGTCATTTTCTCCGCCACCGATTCCCCATTGATCTCCTAGTTGAAAGGCATAATCCGAAATATCATATTGTCCCACAGAGCGGATCAATACAACAGCGATCTGCGTGGATGTGCTATCATTATAGGCCACCAACTTTTGTTCCAATCTTGCTACTTCATTTGCGCTCAGAGTTTGCGAGAAGTCGTTGACCAATTTGGGGGGATTGGGTGCCGGCGGGAAGTCCTGCGCAAACAGAGAAGTCCCGATAAAGAAGAAGAATAGAAATATTGAAAGGATCTTAGGATCCGAATGAAATTTCATCTGGTAGTTCATTTTCGTCTGCTTCCCCTTGATAAGGAAAATGAGTTGATAAGGCCTCACCTGCTTGGTGAATCCCATCGATCAGACCTTGAGTGAATTTCCCCTCTTTGAAAAGGGAAGCCATATGGTTTTTGATATTTTCCCAGAAATCCTCAGGTACTACCCGATTGATCCCTCCATCTCCCAAAATGGCAAATTTCTTGTCTCCAACAGCGAGGTAAAATAAAACCCCATTTCGGTCTTTGGTTTGGTACATTTTCAGGGTTTCAAAAACCTCAGCGGCACGATCTAAAACGTCGATTTTGCATTGGTTTTCGATATGAACCTGAATTTCCCCAGAAGTAGTGACTTCGGCAGATTTGATCGCATTGACGATTTGATCTTTTTCTGCCGAAGTGAATAATTTCTCAGCCATAACTCTTAGAATTGAACCGAAGGAGCATTCTCTGCTCCTTCAGAAGCTTTGAAAGTTCCTTTCGTCTCAAAACCATACCAGCCCGCAAACAAGTTGTTAGGGAATGTCCTCAACTGAGTATTGTATGCTACAACTTCTTGGTTGAAGTTTCTTCTCGCTACCGCAATTCTGTTTTCAGTACCTTCCAATTGAGCTTGTAGGTCCAAGAAGTTTTGATTTGCCTTCAGATCAGGATATCTCTCCACAGTCACCAATAGTCTGCTCAATGCACCGGAAAGTTGGTCTTGCGCCTGTTGGAACTGCTCAATATTTTCAGGAGTCAAGTTGGTTGGATCAATCGTCATTGAAGTTGCTTTGGATCTAGCCTCAATCACACCTGTCAATGTCTCCTGCTCAAAATCAGCATATCCTTTCACCGTATTGACCAAGTTAGGGATCAAATCAGCTCTTCTTTGATATTGAGTCTCCACTTCTGCCCATTGGCCATTTACTTGCTCTTCGGATTGTACAAAAGTGTTGTAGGTTCCTACGGCTTTGGTATACACGAAAATGCCAAGTACTCCTAAAATTAAAATTGGGATAAGTAGTTTCTTCATTTTTTAAAATTGGTTTTCAAACTGAATTATTCACGGAATAAGTCCTGAATAGGTTTTCATTTCCGAAAAATCAAAAATAGGGAATTTTTAAGGAAGGGCCTTGCTGATTTAGATTTGCTTTTCAAGGAGGAGGCGGTATTTGAAATCCTCATATTTACTCAAATCATCATCGAAGTAACGCCGCACCTCCAGTTCAATCACCTTTCCTTCTTCGGACCGAAACAACTTGGCTATATCCGACAATTCCCAAATCAAAGTTGGAATTTTATTGATACTTAAGATTTCATCATTTACCTGAATCCCTACGAACTGGGCTGGAGAATCATCTCTAACTCCTGCGACATAAAACCTCTTTTCATCAGTTGGGATTTTCCGGATATTCAATCCACTCATATCATATTCGTATGGATTGTAAAAATTGTCGCCTTTTCGGATCATTACTCGTTTGCGGGGATAGTCCAAAATCAAGCGAGTCCTGCCCAAAACCTCAGACCCTAAACTTCCCATTCTACCAGTTTCTTTCAAAATGTAGCTAAAAGCAGTCTCCTCAGGATAAGAAGTCAAAACTTGTTGTTGTTTTAGGCTTCCCAATTTTAGCCAATCCACTCTCCCAATATATCCACGCAAAACACCTCCCAAACTTTGTCCCAATTCCGCCTCAATAAATAAAGGAGGCATTTCTATTTGATCACTGGTCTCTCTATTCAGCAAAAGACCATGATTCGCCCCAGTATCAATTAGAAGCTTTGACTCCAAAAGTGGCCCATCTTTTTGCTTTATTTTAGCATTGATATAAGGTTTATTTTCCTCCACAGACAACTCCAGCTTCTTAAAAAATGGAGGTCTCCACTTTAGCGCATCAGTTCTATAAAATTCAATTCTTTCATCATCATAATTGATTTTGATAGGATTGAATTTGAAGAATTCATGGCCTATGATTCCATAAATAGGTACACCTACCACTGCCTCCAGCTCTAAAAAATCTTCCTCCAACACCAATAAGGCTTGAGCGACTCCTTCGACCGGACCAAGATCCAAATGATTTATCGGTGAAACTGAAGCCATAATTTCCTCACTTCCATCTGCCCCCATCAAATTCAATCTTCGGGTATATTCCAGTCCCAAGGCGTCTCCCAAATCCTTGCTGAAAAGAATATTGGACCGCACGCCAGTATCTAAAAGAAAATTTATCGGGTAGGAGCCATTTACAGAGACAGGAACAATGATTAAGCTATTGGACGCAAAAAATGGGATAATTACCTTTCGCGAATCCTCCTTCATAAAAAAACCAGGCACTTGCCCGTGTGAAAAGGTGGTGAATAAAATGAAAATCAAGAAACACAAATACTGTCTTCTTAGCATTCCAAAGTTAGGTCGGGTGATGGTCTTATAATTTAAGTAAATTTTTATTTACTATTTCCAATTATAGTAACGGAAGCAACCACCCAAAATGTTTTCCCAAAAAGCTTAATGCTTAATTAGACTGATATCAAATTAGGTGTCCATAGGGGCTTCAGTTTGCCAAAAAATGAGGAAACCAGCATCTTTATTTTTTGAACATTTGAGGAAATGGCCGACAAAGCACTGATTGAAAAAGCGAAAAAAATCTTTGAGAACTTTCTTTCTAAACAAGGAAGCAGAAAGACGCCTGAAAGATTCTCTGTGATAGATGAATTATACTCTCTTCCAGAGGATGAACATATGGATGTGGAAGGGCTTTTTCTTAGCATGAGAAACAAAGGCTACACCATCAGTAGGGCCACGATATACAATACTTTGGATCTATTGGTCGAAAGTGGCCTAGCTGTCAAGCATCAGTTCAAAGATAAAGTAGCATTGTATGAACAAGCCTTGACCTACAAGCATCATGATCACCACGTATGTAATCAGTGTAGAAAAATCCGTGAGTTTTCAGATCCAAAAATTAATGAAATCAAGGATTTGATCGGAAAAGAGTTTAGCTCCTCTATCACCTCTCATTCGTTGGTTCTTTACGGAGATTGCAAAATTGAAAATTGCGAAAATCTCAACCAGATTTAACTTATCCAAATACCTTCTTATAAATTGGTTTCCGATATAAAAACTGCCCTTTCAAGATCGGGTAGAGCAAATTGGAGATTACGGAATTTGGACCTTCATAATCAATCTCATCACGGATGAGACAATGATTCCCACTTTTGATCAGGCGGTGTTTATGCATCCAAGATTTTAGAAAAAAAGGCAATTGAATGCCTTCATCCACAAAAAAATACTCCTTTTCTGTAAGTTGACTTTCGGTGATTTTACTAGTCCAATTTTGTTTGAAAAGTAAAAAATTAAGTTCCAAAGAAACCAAATCACCTGATTCAGATCCATCAAACCGAATCAATTTAACAGGGGGAAAAGGAGGGTTCAATTTTAAGAATAAGGACTCAGTAAAACCTTCTTTTACTTGGAGATAATCCTGAGCTACAACTGTCTCTACAATCAATTTCATAGTTAAAACGTGAGGACAAAAAGGAGAAACAGAATCAACCAAACGGCATCCATGAATTGCCAATAGATTGTAAAGAGACGGATTCTCATTTTCTCAAAGGGATTGGTCACCAAGATTAACTGACCAACGCCATCTTCCTGGGCTCTTTTCAACTGTACCCACAAAATGATAGCGAATATGATTGCTCCTAGTAAGTGAAAAATATGGATTCCAGATAATACGTAGAGAAAACTTCCGCTAGGAATTCCCTTAAAATCAATCCCCATTTGCTGCAATTCCATCCATCCCGAGAATTGTAAGATCGTAAAAACAAAACCCAAAACCATGGTATTCCTAAGTGAAGATACTACTCGATTGGTTCTTTCTTCTTGATAATAGACTCGCATCCTAGAGGCTGAATAGCCACTTAGGACCAGCAAAAACGTAGAGACCAAGAATGAAAGCGGAATTTTTTGATTCAATCCACCCAATTGATCCACACCTGAAAAAAGAAATGCCACAGTGAGAAACAGGAAAATCAATCCGCTCCCAATCATCCCGAGATACAACAAAGTCTCGTAGGGATGCAGACTTTCCAGTTTTTGGAACCAATTCTTGGTATTTTTGGTATCTCCCATTAGGTGCAAAACAAATTCATAAACCGAAGGTTCACAATTTGATGGAATCCTTTTGGAAAGCCTAAAAAAAATCGAAAAGCTATAAATTGCACGCTCAAATCTAAACCAACCTCCATTTTGGACAGTCAGGCATTTCTTACGATCTACAAATCGGATCCTTTTTTTCAGACATTTTCTGATTCCATTCACAAAAAAACTCAGAATACATTTCAGTTGAAGGGAGTTTCTGGAAGTTTGGACATGGTCCTTTTTTGCACTTATTTTCAAAAATATGGGGGAGTACATTTGATAATTGCCCAAGACAAAGAGGAGGCGGCCTATCTAAATTCAGATATACAAAACCTACTATCTATTGAGGATTATCTGATTTTCCCTTCCAGCTTTAAGAAAGCCTATCACTATGAGGAAGTGGACAATGCCAATGTTTTGTTGAGGTCAGAGGTCCTCAACCAAGTCCTGGAAGGAAAAGGAGACGACAAGATCATTATCACCTATCCCGAAGCTTTGTATGAAAAGGTTATCAATAAAAGATCCCTTCAGGAAAACACATTTATTGCCAAGGTCGGGGAGAAAGTGGATATGGAATTCGTTTCTGAGCTTTTGGTGAGTTACGATTTTGAAAGAACAGATTTCGTTTATGAGCCGGGACAATTCGCAATAAGAGGCGGGATCTTGGATGTATTCTCTTTTTCGAATGAGAACCCCTATAGGATCGAACTTTTTGGTCAAGAAATAGAAAGTATCCGGACTTTTGACGCAGAATCTCAGCTTTCTATTGCAGAAGTGCCTCAAATCTCTTTGATACCTAACACACAAACCAAACTACTTCAAGAGGTAAGACAATCATTTCTGGGTTTTCTTCCTGAAACCACCAAACTTTGGATCAAGGACTACCAGCTTACGGCTGATGTGATGACCGAATGCTTTCACAAAGCCGAGCAGGAATTTGACCAGATTTTATCAAAAACAAACAAGACTAAAACAGTCCTTCATCCAAAGGATCTTTTTGAATCTGGGAAAGATTTCGGGGATCAAGCCAAAAACTTCACCTTGATCGAATTTGGGAAGCAGTTTTATTTAAAAAATTCTGAAGTCCTTATTTGGGATTCTCAACCTCAGCCTTCTTTCAACAAAAACTTTGATTTGTTGGTCAGCAGCCTTTCAGAAAATGAAAAGAAAGGATTTACCAATATCATCACCGCTGAAAATGACAAACAGCTGGATCGATTGTTGGGTATTTTTACAGAATTAGACCCGACGCTTTTGGTACAAACCATGCGTCTGGGACTTAGGGAGGGGTTTGAGGACCGAAAAAGCAAACTCGTTTGCTATACAGATCATCAAATTTTTGAAAGATTTCATCGCTATAAAACCCGTAAAAAAGCCAGTAAATCAAAAGCTCTCACAATAAAAGAGCTAAAATCACTTCACCCCGGAGATTATATTGTTCACGTGGATTATGGGGTTGGGAGATTTGCTGGATTGGAAAAAGTCGAGGTTGGAGGAAAGATGCAGGAAGCTGTCAGATTAGTCTTCAGAGATGATGATTTGCTGTATGTAAACATCCATTCCCTCCACAAAATCTCGAAATATTCTGGACAAGAAGGACAAGCTCCATCCATGTCCAAATTGGGTTCACCTGATTGGGAAAACAAAAAGAGAAAAGCAAAGAAACAGGTAAAAGACATTGCCAAAGATTTGATTGCGCTCTATGCAAAAAGAAGAGGCGCTCCAGGATTTGCATTTGCTAGAGATTCGGTCCTTCAGGTAGAATTGGAAAGTTCCTTTATCTACGAAGATACTCCTGACCAAGCATTAGCCACTTCTGACATCAAATCCGATATGGAAAAATCTTACCCTATGGACCGCTTGGTTTGTGGGGATGTAGGCTTTGGAAAAACTGAGGTTGCGATTCGAGCCGCTTTTAAAGCAGTCAACGACAGGAAACAGGTGGCCATTTTGGTACCAACGACCATCTTGGCAATGCAGCATTATCAGACGATCAAAGAAAGATTATCCGCCTTTCCAGTCAATGTTGATTATATCAACCGGTTCAGAACTGCCAAGCAGGTTAGAGAGATTGTTGAAAAGGTCAAAACCGGTGAGATTGATATTTTAGTCGGCACCCATCGAATTGTCAATAAAGATGTCCAATTCAAAGATTTGGGACTTTTGATCATCGATGAGGAACAGAAATTCGGGGTAAAAGTCAAAGATCAGCTGAAGAATCTTCGGGTAAATGTAGATGTATTGACTTTGACGGCAACTCCAATACCAAGAACTCTCCATTTCTCATTGATGGGAGCTCGAGATCTTTCGGTTATAGCTACTCCCCCACCTAATAGACAACCTGTTACCACTGAAGTTCAGACTTTTGAAGAAGAAGTGATCCGAGATGCAGTAGCCTATGAGCTAAGAAGAGGAGGTCAGGCTTTCTTCGTTCACAACCGTGTAGGAGAAATCGATAGTATTGCCAATTTGATTATGAAATTGGTGCCAGATGCACGGGTCATTGGCGCACATGGACAGATGGATGGCAAAAAGCTGGAACAAATCATGGTTGATTTTATCAATCACGAATATGATGTCTTGGTTTCAACCAATATCATCGAATCAGGCTTGGACATTCCAAATGCGAATACCATCATGATTAACCGAGCGCATATGTTTGGGATGAGTGACTTGCATCAGATGAGAGGCCGAGTTGGTCGAAGTAATAAGAAAGCATTCTGTTATTTATTGACGCCTCCAATGTCTGGATTGACACCAGAATCAAGAAAAAGACTTCAAACTTTAGAGGAATTCTCCGACTTGGGAGATGGATTCAAGGTCGCCATGAAGGACTTGGATATTCGCGGTGCAGGAAATCTTTTAGGAGCTGAACAAAGCGGATTTATCACAGATTTAGGCTTTGAGATGTATCACAAAATTCTGGATGAGGCAGTTCAGGAATTGAAAGAAAATGAATTTGCTGCTTTGTTCGAGGTGGATCTGAAAGAAAAAGTCAAAGTATTGGTTCAGGATTGTACGATAGAAACAGACCTGGAATTATTGATCCCAGAGAATTATGTCAGCAATATTTCTGAGCGTTTAGGACTATATTCCAAATTGGATTCTATCAAAAATGAAGAAGAGTTGGAGAAATTTGGAACCATGCTGAATGATAGATTTGGACCTATTCCAGAGGCAGTGGTAGATCTGATGGAAACAGTGAGATTAAGGTGGAAGGCAGAGAAATTGGGAATCGAGAAATTAGTATTGAAAAGTGGTCAGATGAAGTGTTACTTGCTTCCGTCTTCCAGAGATGACTTCTATTCATCTCCTATCTTCCAGAAAATCATGCTTTTTGCACAATTGAATTCCAAATACTTTAAAATAAAAGAACACAAGAATCGTTTGATTCTTACGGTCAGCGAAGTTTCCGGGATTTCGAAGGCCCAAAATTGGCTAAAAAAGATGCTTGAGAGCTAATTTTTAAAAAATTTAACTGGCATAAATATTGCAGTTTTGCACAAAAATTTTGCAGGATTCTCCCGATTTAGGCCATTTTTGGCTTTTTCGAGAAAATATCAAAGTTAATAATCATTGGAAGTGCCTATGATTGACTTTATATTAGCACCTTAAAACTTGATCTAAACTCCTAGAATATATGCGTTTCAGTGACAAATCTTGGGGAATGTGGGCAGCAGCGTTGATGATCGTCGGCGGCTCCGTACTTTCCTCCTGTAACAAAACTCCAGGTTATGGCAGAAGAACTGCTAACAAGCCCGGTAAAAAAAGTGCTACAACTGGAGCCGAGTTCTCATTTGATGAACAAGACACCACTCAATTTTTCGTAGCAAAAAATGCCGAGCAAATTCCTGGTCCCAACTTGAAGTTTATCCAAGGTGGTAGAGCTGTTTTGGGTTCTCAAGAAGAGGATGTAATGGCGCTTCGAGACAACTTGGAAAGAACTGTCACGGTTGCAAACTTCTACATGGATGAAACTGAAATCACGAACAATGATTATCGTGAATTCCTTTTTGACATGAAAAAGAAGGTAAGTGCTGACTCCCTTTTGAAATTAGAGCCATCTGAAGATGTATGGGGCGGGGCTTTGTCATTCAATGATATGTACCAATCCTACTATTTCAGGTTTCCGGGATTCAATTTCTATCCTGTTGCTGGAGTTTCATGGATTCAGGCAAATACTTATGCAAAATGGAGAACTGATTACGTTCAAGAATTAATCAGAGAAGAAAGAGGGATTGATTCTTCTTTTACAAAACCTCAATTGATCGAAAGAGGAGTAGCAATGGCTGATTACAGATTGCCAAGTGAAGCAGAATGGGAGTATGCTGCTAAAGCAATGATCGGAACGCAATATTTGGATGAAAACCAAGAATATGGTCGTATCTACCCTTGGGATGGTCGTGGTGTCAGAAACCCATACAATGTGAAACGTAAAGGTAAACAAGGTGATTTCTTAGCTAACTTCAAAAGAGGTCGTGGTGATTACGGTGGTATTTCTGGTAACCAAAGAAATGATGGTGAAATCCTCCCTACCAATGTATATGACATGGCTCCGAATGATTTCGGCTTGTATCACATGGCTGGAAACATGAATGAGTGGGTTTATGACGTCTATAGACCATTGACATACCAAGATGCTGATGACTTGAACCCATTGAGAAAAGATGGTTACGGGGATGAAATGGAAAACTATGAAGTTTCTGTGATTACTGATGAAATGAGAGTCTATAAAGGAGGAAGCTGGAGAGATGTAACTTACTGGCTAGCTCCTGGTACCAGAAGATTTATGCATCAAGATTCTGCTACCAATGACATTGGATTTAGATGTGCCATGATCTCCATCGGAGAGCCTGGTAAATAATCTTAAAGAACATATTAAATGAAAAAGCCCCGAATTCGGGGCTTTTTTCGTTAGTATCGGTGGGTTACTAAAGATTTCCTATCCCTAATCTTATCCAATTATTTGAGACCTCCTGAGAATGTTTCCTGAATAAAGGAATCTAATGGGTAAGTGATTTCGCATCACTTTTATTTCCACTGCTTTAAACAATTAAATAATGTTGAAGAGTATTTATCCATGATTAGATCATCTTAAAATCTTAAGCCTGCAGTTAAGAAAAGTCCTCTCGAATTTCCCAAATCAATATTCGTAACATCAGTTTGCAAATTGGTAGCTGACCATTGATATGATGCGTCAATGTAAACTATCCAAATATCTAGACCAACTCCAGCAAACACTCCCCATTGAGGTGATGATATTTCATCTTTGTCAAGAAATTCGCTGCTGGTTCCTGTTACAATAAAACTTGATGCCCCTCCAAAGGCTCTTAGCCCAAACGAAGATTCAGAATTCCCCAAAATATTTAATCCTAACGCCAATGGAATTCTAATTCCATGATAAGAGGCATCTGTAACCGGTCCTTCATCTACTGTAGTATATTCAAAGGAAGAATTTTGGTAAAATATTCCCGGTTCAGTATAAAACTTGTTGCCAAATGCAAAGCTTGCACCAACTTGCCATCCAGCCTGGCCAGTGGCATCTGCTCCATCTCCAGTCACATTCGTAAAATTTATTCCTGCTCCAGGTTTAATAGTTGTTTGGGCCATGAGGCTTGGAACGACAAAAAAGATGAAGCAACAAATAATCAAAAACCTTTTCATAGCTCTTTAATTAACAGTTAAAATAAAATTATTAGTGAATTTAACATTTTGTTTTTCAAAATGTTATCAGTTCGAAAGGTAAACTTCCCAACTATTTATTCCAGTGTTATTATATCTATTAGAATAGTGTTTTGAATTGCATTATTTCAAAAACTAAACAATATCACATACCCTCTTTATGCCTAACAAAGTCCCCTTTTAACCTCTTGTTTATTTTTCTTACCAATAACCTTTACCATTCTATAACTTGATCCAAAATCAAACATTAGAATATGAACCTAAAACTTAGACTACGCCAACTGATCTGTTTGGGGCTTTTGGGAATGGCCTTTCCAGCCTTTTCCCAGGTCACCTATCAGACACCTCCCAAAGCCATTGCGGATTTGGTTAATGCACCAAGTACTCCATCAGTTTCTTTTTCAAAAGATGGGGAATGGATGATGCTTTTGGAAAGAGCAGACAACCCTTCAATTGAAGAACTTTCTCAGCCTGAATTGAGAATTGCAGGTCTTCGAATCAATCCCGCCACTTCTGGTCCTAGTAGATCAACAGGGATAGAAAACATCAAAATCAGAAAGACCAAAAGCGGTGAAGAAATCCAAATCACTGGACTTCCTTCAAAAGCTTCTATGGGCAGCTTTTCCCTTTCAAAAGATGAAAAGTACTTAGCCTTTACGAATACTGAATCCAATGGAATCAGCCTTTGGGTAGCGGATTTATCCAAATATGAAGCAAAGAAATTGACTGATGCTATCTTGAATGATGTTATGGGTAATGTCTTGATATGGACTCCAGAAAATCAACTTTTGGTAAAAGCTGTAAACCCTTCTAGAAGTGCCATGCCTCAAGCTCCATCTGCGCCAGCAGGACCGGTTGTTCAAGAAACTTCAGGAAATGCTGCTCCATCTCGTACTTATCAAGATTTATTGAGCAATCCTTATGATGAGACTTTGTTTGCATATTTCATGGATTCTCAGCTTCAATTGATCTCTTTGGATGGCACTAGCAAAACTGTTGGTCCTAAAGCGATGATTAAGTCTTTTGATTTGTCTCCTGATGGATCATATATTTTGGTAGATATCATCAAAAGGCCTTTCTCCTATTTGGTACCTGCTTCTAGGTTTCCTTATGATGTGGAAATTTGGTCTAGCACAGGTCAAAAAGTAAAAACGTTGGCTCAAATTCCTTTGGATGAAGTAAGGCCAACAGGTTTTGATGCTACTGTAACTGGTCCTAGGAACATCAACTGGAGAGCTGATAAACCAGCGGTATTGTATTGGGCTGAAGCTCAAGATGGAGGAGATGGCAAAGTAGATATGGAAGAAAGAGAAATTGTCTATACGCTTGCTGCTCCATTCTCTGGTCAAAAACAGAAATTGGCTACCACTTCACTTCGATTCGGTGGTATTGCATGGTCCACAGATGATTTTGCCATTTTGAATGAAAGATGGTTTGGTGCAAGAAGAGAAATCCGATCTGTGATCAATCCTTCAAACCCAAGCGCTGGCAAAAAGGTAATCATCGATCGTTCTTATGATGACATCTACAATGATCCAGGAGATCCGATGTTTACTGAAAATGAGTACGGTAGAAATGTATTGATCAGAAAAGGAGATGTTCTTTTTATGGCTTCTGAAGGTGGAAGTCCAGAAGGAAGTATGCCTTTCTTATCCACTTTTGACACCAAAACAAAAGAGCAGGAAATCTTATGGAGATCTCAAGCTCCTTACTATGAAAGAGCTGTCAAATTGTTGAGTGATGATGGGAGTGAGTTTATCACTATCAAAGAAAGCACTGATATCCAACCAAACTATTGGTTAGTAAACACGAAAAAGAGAATCGCTCCTCAACAAATCACCAACTTTACTCACCCTTTTGAGTCTATCAAAAATATCAACAAGCAATTGGTGAAATACAAGAGAAATGATGGATTGGATCTTTCTGCGGTGATTTATACACCTGAAGGTTATGATCCTAAATCAGATGGACCACTTCCTGTTTTGATGTGGGCATACCCAAGAGAGTACAAATCTGCTGAAATCGCCGCTCAAGTTAGAGGCTCTAAATACAGATTCACAAGATTGAGCTGGGGTTCTCCGATCTATTGGGTGACTCAAGGATACGCGATCATGGACCAAACAGAAATGCCAATCGTAGGTGAAGGCGACAAAGAGCCAAATGATTATTTCATCGAACAATTGGTTGCCAATGCTGAAGCTGCAATCGACCATATTGTCGAATTGGGAATCGGTGATCGAAATAGAATCGCTGTAGGAGGACACTCTTACGGTGCATTTATGACAGCAAACTTGCTTTCTCACACTGATTTGTTTGCTGCAGGTATCGCAAGAAGCGGTGCTTACAATCGTACTTTGACTCCTTTTGGATTCCAATACGAGCAAAGAACATATTGGGAAGCTCCAGAGGTATATTTCAACATGTCTCCTTTCTCTTTTGCTCACAAAGTGAAAACTCCAATCCTATTGATTCATGGACAGGCAGACAACAACTCAGGTACATTCCCTATCCAGTCTGAGCGATATTACAATGCCTTGAAAGGTCATGGAGCTACTGCTAGACTGGTATTTCTACCAAATGAAAGTCATGGTTATGCCGCGAAAGAATCCATTTTGCACACCTTGTATGAAATGGACAGCTGGTTAGATAAATATGTGAAAAACAAGAATAAAATCGATACTTCTAAGTAAGTAGATTAAACTGAAAAAGCCCTTCCAGAGTATTGGAAGGGCTTTTTTAATACAAGAAACCGAACAACCAAAGTGGAATAATATTCCCTACTCCCATCTCGATATCATCTTTTACTAAATAAGAATCTGGAATTCCATGAATCTGGGCTTGATCTTTATTTTTTCCTCCAACCTCAAAAACCCACTTTTCATCTAAAACGAAGTCTCCTCTTTCTGCTAGGTTTACCTTGCTGACTATAGCGGTTTGATTAGCGAAAAATGTTTCACGGATTGTCCCTATTTGGGCATTGTTTCCAGCTAAGGCATAAAAGAGCGAGGAATTATTTAAATAAATTTTCTCTGGTTTTGTCAGCGCTCCAATTCCAGAATTGCTTTTATGGAGATTTTGGATGATTCTGGCTCTATCCAATAGATCCAAAGCCCTCAATAAACTAGGTCGGGAAATCCCAGATTTCCGTGCCAACTCTGAAACATTTGGTGTGAATGGAACTGAGGTGCTGATTAAGTTTATCAACTTTTTTAATTTGAAAATCATCTCAAAATCCATGTTTTCAACCGCATTGATATCTACTTCCAATGTCAGTTGAAGGGTTTTTTGAAGCTTTTCAGGAAAAGAATCTATCCCTTCTATATAATAAGGATAAGCCCCATACGGGAGATAGTTTTGAAATAATGGAATTGGTTTGATTTCAGATAAAATCTCTGAGGTAATTTCGACGTGACTTTTTAATAAGTCTTGAATTTTAAAGGATTTAAAAACCTGACCAGTTTCTAATTGAATAAATTCACGAAAGGATAATTCTGGAAGTAAATAGGTAACTAGCCTCCGGCTCAGATCCGATTCACCTTTATAAATTTCCAAAATAGAAGAAGAGGTAAATACTATCTTCAGCTCAGGTAAATTATCATAGATCAACTTCAATTCCCGAGACCAAGAAGGATACTTATGGATTTCATCCAACAGGAGATATCGCCCACCTTTCAAATTGAATTCTTCCGCAAAATCAAATAAGCGGTGATCTGAGAAATAAAAATCATCCAAACTTGCGTATAAAGAAGTTCCATCCTTTGGCAAGTCTCTTTTCAAATGCTGAAGAAGCAAAGTAGTTTTTCCGGCTCCCCTAGCTCCCAAGATCCCGATCATTCTTTCTTCCCATCGGATTTGATCGATCAAAAATCGCTGAAAATCAAGCGATACCAAACGTACCTTATTTTGGGAGCGAAGGAGTAAAGATTCCATATTGTAAAATCTATTTTACATAAAGTTACCAATTGTGTTAAACAAAACTAACATTTCTAACACATTTTTTGTAAAATACATTTTACAAAAAAAGCCTTTCCAATATTAATTGAAAAGGCTTTTTTTACTATTTAACTATTGAAAATCAACCCAAATCTGTTCCCCACATAAAGATCAGGAACAAAATTCCGATAACAATTCGGTACCAGCCGAATGCTGTAAAACCATTTTTTGAAACATATTTCAAGAACAATTTCACTGCAACCCAAGCTGAAATAAAAGCTACTAAAGATCCAACAGCTAACATCATAATTTGAGCCTGAGTAAAGGCTAAATCTGATTTAATCAAGTCATATCCTCCCGCAGCCATCATAGTCGGAACAGCCAACAAGAAGGAAAACTCTGTTGCTTGTTTTTTGTCCAAACCATTGAAAACCCCACCGATGATGGTAGCCGCTGCTCTGGAAGTACCTGGGACCATGGAAAGACATTGGAACAGTCCGATGAAGAAGGCATTCTTGTAGGAAATATCCTCTACTTCAGCCAATTCAGATTCCTTGCTGACCACTTTTTTATCGATCAAAATCAATATAACCCCACCAATAATAAGTGAAATTGATACTACTACTGGATTGAAAAGATATCCCTTGATGATGTCATATGCCAAAAGCCCAACAATCGCTGTGGGGACAAATGCTGCAAATAGTTTGTAATAAATCTGTAGTCCTCTGAAAAATCGCTTGATATACATCAGCGCGATCGCCAAAATCGCTCCCAACTGGATAAAAACCTCAAATGTTTTCACGAACTCATCATCGTGAATCCCCATGGCTGCTGAAGCCAAAATCATATGTCCTGTGGATGAAACTGGCAAAAATTCTGTTAGCCCCTCTACGATGGCTATGATAATTG
Source organism: Algoriphagus sp. PAP.12 (assembly GCF_026652115.1). GTDB lineage: Bacteria > Bacteroidota > Bacteroidia > Cytophagales > Cyclobacteriaceae > Algoriphagus. The sequence goes on from NZ_JAPPSQ010000001.1 coordinate 289,698, forward strand.
ATTGAAATAAAGTCATGCTTGGTGATTAGGAATACTTACGGCCCATGATTTCAATTCAAGCCAGTTGCCCATTGATTAAAAGGTAGGGTGTCCGATAACCGAAGACGGAAACCGCCGAATTTTGAACCTCCAAGCCTATTTTTAGCCTGTTGAGCAATTTGATTGATTGAATTAGGGTTGTCAATTTTTTAAAATATGTGCAAAAATAAGAAACCCAGTTTCTATGACTAGTTAATTTTTATAAAGGTCTTTCAAGATCTGAGGATTTTTCATTTCTTACCATAAACTAACGTTGTCATCATGAGAAATTACATTTTTGGTTTATTCTGTTTCTTAATAAACTTTTCTAGCTTTTCCCAAGATCTACCAGAGCAAAAAACCCAATCCAAAATACAGGAAATCACCCTCTTTTTGAATGGTGCACAGGTTTTTGAAAAAGCTGAAACCAATATTCCAACCGGGGAGTCTACTGTGGTGATCAAAGGACTATCTCCATACCTCGAAGAAAAAAGTATCCAAGTAAAAGCCTTGGGCAATTTCACCATTCAGGCAGTGAACAAGCGGATGGATTACCTCACAGAGGATGCGATGAGTGAATCCACCCAAAAGATTGAAAACCAGATCAAAACTTTAGAAAAGGATATCCAAAAAGAGGAATTGAGATTATCTGTTTTGGCTGAAAAAGTCAGTCTTTTAGATGTTAACAAAAAATTAGGTGGAAATCAAAGTCTAACTTCAGCTGAATTTAGACAGACATTGGAACTCTATGATACGGAGTTGATGAAGATCAAAACCGAACAATTTACTATTCAGGATAAAATAGCAGAAAGCTCCAAAGAAATCAGAAAACTGGAAAATCAAATCAATGCCATTCGAGAAAGCAACAGAGATTCCAAAGCCGAAATCCGAATCCGAATTAAAGCGCCTTCGGCTGGCAAAGCCCAATTTGAATTCAATTATTTGGTTGCCAATGCAGGTTGGTTCCCCAAATACGACGTGAGGGTCAAAGATGTCAATAGCCCACTGACAATTAATTACAAAGCAGAAGTTTATCAGAATACTGGAGTGGACTGGAAGGATGTCAAACTTCGTTTTTCCAATGGAAATCCCAATCAAAGTGGAGTAGCTCCCAATCTGGACAAATGGAATCTGAATTATGCCAGATTGACGGTTTTCGAACCTCGAAACACCCAACCATTTAATGGGACTGGCAGTGGGGTAGTAGTTAGCGCAACCGACGGAGCTCCTATTCCGGGTGTCACCATTTTAGTAAAAGGTACTTCTATTGGAACTGTGACAGATGTGGACGGTAGATATAATATTACGATTCCTACCAATGGAACAACCTTGGCCTATTCATTTATTGGATACGAACTCCAAGAAACTCCTATTCGAGGAAGATCTTCCATCAATATTTCCCTTTCTGAAGATATGCAAGCATTGAATGAAGTGGTGACAACAGGGTATGGTGACAAAACAAATTACGAAGAATTACAAGGTAGAGTCCCTGGTGTTACCATACGAGGCTCTTCAAAAATGAAAGTTGCGATGGAGGCACCAATTCTAGAAACCACTTTCCAAGAAAACCAGACCACAGTGGAAATTGAAGTTACCGAACCCTACTCCATCCAAACCAATGGTGAACGAACTCTGGTAGACTTGAAAGCCTATGAAATACCAGCCAATTACCAATATAAAGCCATTCCGAAGCTCGACAATGATGCATTCCTAATCGCTCAAATCAATGATTGGAACCAGTATAGTCTGCTCGAGGGAGAAAGCAATCTATATTTCGAAGATGGTTTTGTGGGGAGATCAATCTTGAATGCAGCCTCTCTGGAAGATACACTTTCCGTTTCCATGGGACGGGATAGAAGTATCGTGATCCAACGGGAAAAAGTAGATGAATTCGCCAGAAAACGAACGATTGGCTCCAATATCACAGAAAATCGAGGATATGAAATCACAGTAAGAAACAATAAATCCCAAGCGGTCAATCTTCAGATTATTGATCAGATTCCTGTCTCCGTGAATTCAAATATCACCGTTGAAGTGGGAAATATTTCTGGTGGAAAACTGAATGAAGAAACCGGGATCATCACTTGGAATATCACCATTCCACCGGGTTCTCAAGAAAAATTGACTTTTCAATATGAAGTGAAGTACCCAAAAAATGAACGAGTAGTTTTAGACTAATTCCACCTAATGAAAAAATTCCGCAATAATGTAAGTCGGGCAAAATGGACCAAGACTTTTCTAATCCTGACTATGATATTTACAGGGGCCTTGATGGTTTCAAATTATTTCCAGCTTAGGCTTATCCAATCATGGATTAGAGGAGAAGATGTATATATGCTGGATGCAGAAATGAATGATACAATACAGGGTTTGATTAGTATTTCCACATTAGTTTGCATGATTGCCTTGCTAATATTTTTTATTTCGTGGTTTAGAAGAGCCTATTTTAATTTGCATCAAAAACTAAAACATCTCAACCATTCCGAAGGATGGGCTGCTGGTGCTTGGTTTGTCCCTTTTTTAAATTTGTACAGGCCGTACCAAATAGCAAAAGAGATTTTTGAGGAAAGCATTTTCTACCTAAGGACAAAAGGGATCCAAATTTCTGACAATAAAAACGGCCTTCTTATATCTTGGTGGATTTTGCATTTAATTACCAATTTCCTTGGAAGGATTCTCTGGAAAATGCCTGAGGAGACCTTGGAGCAAATTGAAGAATATACCCAATTTGCATTGGTCAGCGGAGCTTTAAACCTAGTGTTTTTTGGCTTTTCACTGTATTTGTTGAATACCTATGTGGAAAGGGAGAAATTAATGATGGAAGCTGAAAGAAATGAAAGTCCAGCATCTGAAAACCTAGATCCATTACCCCCAAACCCTGAACTATCTTTAACCTAAAAAAAGCGGCTTTGCCGCTTTTTTTACTCTTTAAATCATCAATCCACTTGATCTAAAATCATTTCGAAAAATTGAACCCAGCGCTCTCCCATATTATACTCCCCTATTTCATGCCACTGCCCTAAGTCATTGATTCGAATTACATAGCGCACCTGCCCAGTGGGATACCAGTACAAAACCCTTTCTTTCAATTCTGCCTTGAAGGCTCCATTGCTTCCGCTTTGAAGAAATGAAGTAAAAGAAAATTGGCCACCTTCTTCTTTAGGAGAAATAATTGCCAAAGCATTGTGGACAACTTTTCCATTTGAAATTCCCTTTCCTTCAATCATCAAATGGGTTCCGCTCAGTCGCATTTCCACCTTTTCACTCTGTTCGAAAGTGTGACGTTGCTGATCTGGTGTGATCATCCACCCACTTCCTTTCCAGTTTCCAATCAGAAAAGATAAGGCCTCCATTTTTTCCTGAGCTTCAGGATTCAAATCATAACTCTGTCCATGGGCAAGATTTAAAAAAACCATCATACAGGCTGCAAACAGATAAATTTTGAATAATATTTTCATGATATAAAATGGTTTATATTATAAACTATATTTAGAAATTTTTTTTATGTGATGTATTTTTTGAGGTTTTCTACATAGGATTCGAAGGCTTTCACACCGATTTGGGTGATTTTACAGGTAGTCAAAGGTCTTTTACCTCGAAAAGACTTTTCGATTTTGATATACCTTGCTTTTTCCAACTTATCCAACTGAACAGAAAGGTTCCCTGCTGTTGATTCTGTTTTCTCTTTAATAAAGGTAAATTCTGCCTCATCCACACTCAGGAGCAATGACATCACTGCCAACCGCAACTGAGAATGTAAAAGAGGATCTAATGGTTTAAACTCGCTCACGATACTTCTTTTTCATGTAATAGCCGGGTACAAGATAACCCAAAATGACAGCAATTCCGGACAGCAAAAACTGTTGAGAAACCGGTAATAGAAAAGCTATCACTGCTGCTGCCAGCAATAAAACACCTCCATTTCTGACTATTGAAACTTGAATCAAAGCTCCTGTTACAAACATCCCAATACCTGTGATTATCAGAATAACAGGGTTTTGATTAAATCCCAATACTGGCATAAAAGCCAAAGTGATCATGATTCCGGCAAATACCACCAGCCACAATTGATTGACTACTTGGCTAATGTGGGACTTGATTCTTTCCTTTTTAGAATTTTTGAATCCATGCCAAAAGCTTACAAAAACTGCCGGCACTACCAGCCACCAAATCATGTAAGGTCTTTCATATCCTAGAATCCCTAAAGCATAATGTCCCAAATTGCAGACAGCAATTACCCAGCCCCAAAGGAGCAACTGAAAACCGCCGTCTCCGGCAGTATCTTTTTTCGCCTTGCTTATCATCTCTGTGATGATACTCAGCGACTCTTCACTGGTTAATGATTTTTCCATAATGTTTCGTTTCTAAAGACATAACGAGCCAAATATAAATAGGTTTATGTTATAAACTATTTTATTTATGGAAATTTTCGAGAATTCTTCAATTCTATCTATACTTAAATTTATAATTCAAACCTATAAAATGGTAAAACCTCTTTTTTCTACGCTATTCATCTTATTTTCAAGCATTTCTATTACATTTTCACAAGCTGAATTTAAGGCTGATTACCCTCAAAAAATCAATGAAATTCTCAGAAAAAATTTAAAATTCCCTGCTGAATCTCGCCAAAAGGGAGAAGGAGGGAACATACTTCTTTCCATAAAAATAAATTCAAAAGGGATGCTGGATAGCGTCTTTGTTTTGGAAGAAAGTCATACACCATTGATGAATGAAGTGATGAAATCTGTTGCAATTTTAAAAGAAAACTGGGAGCCCGAATACCTAGAAGGACGTGAAATTGACACTAAATATTTGTTGAATTTTAACTTCAAACCTGAGTTGGCCCTGGGAAGGCCAATTAGGTATAAAACTGCGGTTTCAAAATTAATTGAAAAGGAAAAATACCAAGAAGCAATGGGAGAAATAGAGCGCTTGATAGCAGAAAATCCTTATGACCCAGAACTCTATTTTTTAAGATCTCAAGTCTATAAAAATACTGGAGAGACTACAAAATTTCAAGAGGATTTTATGAAGACTCGGTACCTAAAAAAAGAGATGCTTAGTGAAGTAATTATTCAAGCAGTAAGGTAGCTTTAAGTAAGGTATTGAGTGACCAAACCCCATCCTATTTCACCTCTTTTTAGAGAAAATTAAACTGTATTTTTAGACTATATTTTTTCACTATAAAGTGATCCAAAAAACAGAAGCATTTTATCCTGTAAAAAGCAATTTTTAATGCCGGGTATTCCTTTCTTAAGGGCCAAAAAAGCCTTAAATTAGCCAAAAAACCGACATTATTATCGAAAGTTCAAAAAGCACCCAACCTTCCTTTTTCAAAAGCATCCAACCTTGGGTTTTCTACCCTTCCGCTGCTCTAATTCTCATCTTTGTAACCCTTACATTAATCTTCCAAGAATCGGTAGGTTCATTGTTTGCTTCACTCCAAGCTCTGATCTCAAAAGACTTTGGCTGGCTCTATGTAATTGCAGTCAATGTTATCCTGGTTTTCTGCATTTTCTTAGGTTTTGGCAAGTTCAAAACAATCCGACTTGGAGGTCCAAAAGCCAAACCTGAATTCAGCACTTTTGCCTGGCTCAGTATGCTTTTTAATGCAGGCATTGGATTGGTGTTGATGTTTTATGCGGTAGCGGAACCCATCAGCCATTTTTCAAATCCTCCTGTTGGTGAAGCCGGAACACTATTAGCCGCAAAAAATGCCCTAAACATTTCATACCTCCATTGGGGACTGCATGGATGGGGAGTCTATGCCCTAATGGGATTGGCCATTGCATTTTTCACTTACAATCGAGGTCTTCCCTTGGGTGTTCGATGGATTTTATACCCAATTTTAGGGGATCGACTCAAAGGCCCCATCGGACATTTTATCGATACGATGGCCGTTGTAGCCACCATGTTCGGATTAGCAACGACATTAGGATTGGGAATCCAGCATATCAATTCCGGTATGAATTACCTTTTTGGTATCACTGAAAGTCCGGAAGTTCAAGTAATTCTAATTGCAATCATTACTGTTTGCGCCACCATTTCTGTGGTATCGGGACTTCATAACGGCATCCAATTGCTTAGTAAAATTGCCTCATTCATGGCAATAATCTTGATGGCTTTTATGCTAATCGTAGGACCAACACTATTCATCATTGGGTCTACCGTTCAAAGTACCGGATTTTACATCCAAAGTTTGATTGGTACTGCCACTTGGATGGAAATCTTCCAAGGAACCCACTGGATGGATGGCTGGACTTACTTTTATTGGGGTTGGTGGTTTGCATGGGCTCCTTTTGTCGGTCTTTTTATTGCCAGAATTTCCCGTGGGAGGACCATCAAAGAATTCATTCTGGGAGTTTTACTAGGTCCAACGGCTGCGAGTATTGTATGGATTTCCATTTTTGGAAGTACCGCTTTCCACATTGAACTCTTTGGAGCTGGAGGTATTAGCGAAGCAGTCCAGGAAAATATCAATACAGGACTTTATACATTACTTCAAATGTTCCCAATGCCATATTTGAGCATCCTATTTGTAGTCATGGCAGGTGTGATTTTCTTTGTAACTTCCTCAGATAGTGGATCATTGGTTATTGATTTTATCACCAGTGGAGGAAGGGACGACACTCCGGTAAAACTTCGAATATTCTGGGCATTGACCGAAGGGGCAGTTGCAGCTGTTTTGGTTTTGGGAGGTGGATTAATAGCCTTGCAAACAGGGTCATTGGTAACTGGATTGCCTGTTTGTGTATTGATGCTTTTGGTTTGCTATTCAGTAAACAAAGCTTTGAAAAAATATATGGAAGAGAAAAAAGAAAGCCAGGAATAAGAAATCCCTGGCCTTTTATTACTCCTCAAAGCTCTTCAAAATTGAATTTAAAGAGCTTTTTTTATGCTTGTTTAATCTTGCGCTTTGTAATAAGGTACGTGCTCAGGTTCGAGCGGCTTATTACCCAAAATGATATCAGCTGCTTTTTCAGCGACCATCATTACAGGTGAATAAATATTCCCATTCGTCACGTAAGGAAAAACAGAAGCATCCACAACTCGAAGATTTTCCACCCCATGAACTTTTAACGTTTTCGGGTCAGTCACATCCATTGGTCCGACACCCATTCTACAGGTAGCACAGGGATGGTATGCGCTTTCTCCTTCTTTTGCTACGAAATCAAGAATCTCTTGATCCGTTTGAACATCTTTTCCCGGAGATAATTCCTCTCCTCTCAGTTCGCCCATCGCTTGAGTTTCGATGATTTTTCTGGAAAGTCGAATAGCTTCAATCCATTCTTTCTTTTCTTTCTCGGTAGAGAGGTAGTTGAAAAGGATACTTGGATATTCTGTAGGGTCAGCTGATTTGATTTTTACTCGACCTCTCACATCTGTATTCATCGGTCCGACATGAAGTTGGAAGCCATGTCCTTCTTTAGGAGCGGATCCATCATATCTAATCGCAATCGGCAAAAAGTGGAATTGAAGGTTTGGATATTCTACTTCATCATTCCCTCTAATAAAACCTCCTGCCTCAAAATGATTAGAAGCACCGACACCTTTCTTTCTAAACAACCAGTCAAATCCGATTTTAGGAGCTTTCCAAGGACTCAAAGAGGGGTACATACTCACAGGTTTTTTACAAGCCCATTGCACATAAACTTCCAAATGGTCTTGCAAATCTTCTCCTACTCCCGGCAAATCATGTACAACTGGAATTCCCAAGCTTTTCAAGTGCTCAGCATTTCCTACTCCGGAAACCTGCAAAAGCTGAGGTGAATTGATAGCCCCACCACAGGAAATGATCTCTTTCCCGTAGACTTGCTTGATTTTACCTCCCTGCTTGTATTCTACTCCAACTGCCTTTTTTCCTTCAAACAAAATCCTCAAAACAGTCGCCTGAGTTTCTACATGAAGGTTTTTGCGCTGATCCTTGATAGGGTGAATATATGCTCTAGCTGCATTTAACCTCCGCGAATTGTAAATCGTCTGGTCAAACTTGCCGAATCCTTCTTGCTGATATCCATTCACATCGTCGGTCAAAGGATAGCCAGCTTCTTGAACTGATTCAAAAAAGGCATCAAAAAGAGGGTTATCACATTCAGGAGTAGTCAATTTCAAGTTCCCTTTGTCACCTCTATAATCATCTCCTCCAATCAATCTTTCTTCTACTCTTTTGAAATAAGGAAGACAATGGGCATAATCCCAATCCTCCAATCCTTCATCCTTGGACCACTTTTCGAAATCCATGGCATTTCCACGAATCCAGATCATGCCATTGATACAGGAAGAGCCTCCCAAGACTTTTCCTCTCGGTTGAGCAATTCTTCGATTGTTCATATGAGGTTCTGGATCAGAGGAATACCCCCAATTGTAATTGGTTCCTGTCAAAAGGTAGGTCAACGCTGCCGGCATGTGGATTCGGAAATCCCACTTGTAATCAGGTCTACCGGCTTCCAAAACCAAGACTTGATTTGCTGGATTTTCACTTAGTCGATTGGTGAGAACGGCTCCAGCTGAACCTCCACCAACAATGATATAATCGTACGTCATCAATCGTATTTATTTCCATGAATAAGAAAGACAAGGCCTCCTTGCACAAGCATTAATCTAATCTTATTCTGTCTCTTCAATAATCCAATAATTCAAATAACCAGAAGGAGTTTCCAACACAATTTTGTAGAAATCAGATTCTAAACTTTCGGTTGAAAAAGAGAATTTACCATCTTTTAGGTTTACTTCTCCTATTGATTTGTAAGTGTCCTTTCCTCCAGTTTTAAATTCGTTTGTAGTACTCACCCAAACTTGGCCTTTTTCGGCTTGAGAAAGTGGATGCCAAGTCAAATCGATAGAATTTTCAGATTTGACAGCCTTCAATTGGCTAGCGTCTACCTCCCCGATGAAAGGAACCCCATCAAATTCCATTGCCTTTTCTTTAGGGATTTCAAGGTTTAGGAAATTAGCGATAGAAGGCAAAATATCTACTGTTTGTCCTCTCTCTGCAAAGTGAGCATTCAAATCTTCAGCATTTGTAGCGATCCAAATACTTCTTTCACGATCGCTCTGACCTCCATGTCCATAACCATCATCTCCTCTTCCATGATCAGTAGTGATCACAATCAGCCAATCTTCATTGAAGTTTGCTTCTCTTTCCTTGATGGCATCCCAGACTCTTCCAATTTGAACGTCAGCTTTTTCAACTGCGTCGACAAATTGAGGGCTATTTCCATGCATATGGGACATGTCATCAGTAAACTCCAGATACATCCAAGAAAGATCAGGTGCGTTTTCGGCGATTGACTTGGCTGCAGTTTTGGAAACTTCCTCGTCTATATTATGAATGAATATCCGTTGATCATCGTGAGGATATTGGATGGTATCCAATTCCAAACCATCAAAATGGTAGTCGAAAGTCAAGCCATCAGTTTGAGGAAGTTCGGCTCCTGCCAACTTGGTTCTGTTATCCAACCAAGTGGAGTAAATACCAATGGATTTATCAGGATGTTGGTCCTTGAAAAGCCTAAATATTGTTGGATAATGGTAGTTAGGGTCTTTGATGCTATTTCCCCAAACGTTGTGCTTATTTGCCCAAACACCCGTCAATACTGAATTGTATCCAACTGCAGAAATGGTTGGCGTCTGGCTGTAGCCATCCTTTTCTCCACCCATGGTCGCACGCATGAAACCACCTTCTGCAATGATTTTATCCAAATTTGGAGTAGCAACTGTATCAATGACATCATCCGGAATGCCATCAACTATTACGAATAATACTTTTTTATCACCTGGCTCATCCTGCTTTTCTGCTGTAGAACAAGCCTGAAAAAGCAACATGCCTGAGCAAATTGCCATTAAAACTCTCTTCATTTCCTTGTGTGTAGAACTTTAGAAAGCCCGGAGGAATTCTCCGGGCTATTTTGACTTCTAATTTAAATTAATCCCACCCAAAAATCTGGGTAAGATTTGGGTTCAAGGTTACCTGCTGAATTGGAACCGGACGATAATAATATTTAGGTTCTTCGAATATTCTAGCTTTGGTTTCTGTGACCATGTTTCCGCCATTTTCACCATTTTCCAAGAATACACCTACATTTTCTTCAATTGTACCGGCTTTGTAATAGATCAATTCTACTCCCAAGCTATTTTTCTCTTTATCATCACCTACAGGTATATCAACATCTTTACCAATCAAAATGATATCCTCAACTCCATCTCCCGTCATATCAAATTTTCCTAGGCCTGGAAAATACATTCCTTCAGGAATTTCTGCCAGAAGCTGACCCGCATTCCATCTCATCAAATCATCATAACGATACCCTTCCATCGCCATTTCGATTCTTCTTTCTCTTCTGATTTCCAACAAAACTCCTTGGTTGGAACCAGAAACTTGAGGATACTTTCCTACCAGAAATTGATCTGGATTTGCATTGGCCTCAGCCATGGTCAAGGCAGGCATGCCAGCTCTCGTTCTTAACACATTGATAGTCAAATCAAGATCCGATTGGGTAAGGGTATTCATCTCCGCTTTTGTCTCAGCCAAAGTCAAAAGAACCTCCGCATAGCGATAAACTGCAAAATCAACGCTCGCCACATCAATGTTATCCACTGTGTTTTTATAACCTTTGATTTGATGATATCCTGTAAAGTTTTTGTTCAAAGTTTGGATGTATGGAGTCGAGTTGGGAGCCAAAATCCATCCTGGATAAGCGACAGTTTGAGAAAGTCTCGGATCTCTATTTTGAAACTCCTCAACAAAAGTCATTTCTTTAAAACCTTCCATATCTGTGTATGGAGTACCATCTGCCATCAGGTAAGTCATTACCAAGTCACGAGAAGGAGATTGCTCGTAGTCACCGAAGATTCCACGGTTGTTATCACTACTTCTGTCCTTGTTGACATCATAGGCATTATTGAGAATCACTTCAGGATTTCCATTCAGGTTTGTGCTTGTGAAAAGGGTTCCATAGTCACTTTCTGGGTTTCCTGTGGTGTAAATAGAAAACATCCCTGATTCCATAATCTCTGTCGCCTGCTCTTCAGCCATTTGTAAGAATGAGTCAGCTGTATTCTCCAAACCAAGCTCAGAGTGGTATTTTCTATATGTTCCTTCATACAATGCCACTCTGGCAAAGAAGGTTTTCACGGCATAAAGATCCGGGGTACCTTGAGGAACTGACTCTCTCACATGAGCTACGGCATATTCCAAATCTTCAATCACATTTGCCATCACGACATCTCTCGGATCACGGGCTTTGTAAAGATCTTCATCACTTGGACTCAAAGTCTTATCATACCAAGGAACATCAGAATAACGCTGAACCATATCAAAATAGAAATAGGCTCTATAATATCTTGCCAATCCTACATAGTGGGCGATTACCTCGTCTGAAGTTTGCGCCTTCTCATAGTTGTCCAAGAAGTAATTGATGTTTCTAAGGCGACCCCAATTCCAACCACCGGTAATGGTTTGGGAAGATGGTGTACCTGTCATGATATTTTTTATCTCCACAGCTGCTGTGGTAGCCATATTATCACTGCTTTGATCATCTAAGAAACTCCCTCTACCAGGCATGGATAGCAAACCATTGACATAAAGCTCAAGATCCTGTTCTGTTTTGAAAAACTCTTCTGGAGCTACTGATGTCTGAGGATACCTGTCCAAGAAATCTTCTTGGCAAGAAGATAAGGCAAACATCGCCCCTATTATTACTATATATTTTTTCATGATTTTTCCCTTCTTGATTATAAATCGATATTAACCCCAAATGATAATTTGCGCTGGAATGGGTAAGCCCATCCGTAGCCATCATTGATTGCTTCAGGATCTATAAATTTCTTGATGGAAGAAAACTCAAATAAGTTTTCACCGGACACAAAAACTCTTACTCTATCCACTTTAATTCTATCTGTAAGTGCCTCTGGGAAGGTATATCCAAGAGTCACGTTTTTGATTCTCAAATAAGCTGCGCTTAGCAAGTATTTCGTCTGAGGAATATCCAATCCAGAACCGTAGTTATTATCAGCCAACCAAGACTGTAGCACTGGATATTCGGAATCCAAGTTAGCTTCAGCCAATCCAGCATCGATATAGGATTGGGAATGCTGGGCCATCAAAGCTTCGCTATCTGCCTGGCCTCTGTAGAAATCAAGATTCCAAGGGTAGATATTTGCATAAGGTTGCTGATAAGGTCCCCAGAATAAGTAGTGATGCGGGTAATAATCTCTTTTACCAACTCCCTGAACAAAAACTGAAAGATCGAATCCACTCCAGGCAACGTCGACATTGGCTCCATATCTGTACCTAGCTTGCGTATTTCCTATTACTTGCAAATCCTTCGGATCATCGGTAGAAAGGCCTTGTTCGATTTTACCGTCACCGTTTAAGTCAACATATTTTGGCCAGCCTGGCACAATGTCCAAAGCTCCCCAAGGAACGATAGCTGATTGATCCAACTGAGCAATTTCGTCTTCAGATTGGAACATACCATCATTGACTAATCCCCATAGCTCACCGATTTGTTGACCCACACGGTAATTGGAGAATAAATTCTGCTCATTTTGGAATTTGGTAATCTCGGATCTAGAATCTGAAAGTACCACTCTCATTCCGAAATTGACCGGATTAGCTGTGCTACCATAGGTATCTCTATATCCCAAAGTCAATTCAAATCCTTTGGTTCTCAAATCGGCTGCATTTTGCTTAGGAGGACTAGTTCCCAATACTCCTGGCAATTCTACCGGATCAGTCAACATGCCTTTGGTATCTCTCACGAAGTAATCAAAAGAACCCGTGATTCTATCTGCAAGCATTCCGAAATCCAAACCGAAGTTTGAGGTCACAACCTGCTCCCAGGTATAGTAATTCGGATCCACTGCCAAAGAAGGAGAAGAAGTGATAATGGTCTGTCTGTCTCCATTGATCAAGTAATTGGAAAGGCCAGTTGGCAAAGCTTGGATATAACCGAAGTCGCTTACATTTTGATTACCCAGGCTACCATAGGAAGCTCTAATCTTAAATGTGGAAACTGTATTAGTCAAGCCAGAAAAGAAGTCTTCATCCATCATCAACCAAGACCCGGAAATGGAAGGGAAGAAACCCCATCGGTTGGAAGAAGGAAATCTAGAGGATCCATCGTAACGACCGTTCAGCTCAAGGATATACTTATTTTTGAAGGAATAGTTCGCTCTACCAAAAACACTTCGAGTCCCATAGGTGCTATAAGTGGGGATAATGAATGCGTCTCCAGTTGTCAATCCGATATACGGAAGGGATGAGGAAATCAAAACTCTCTTTTCAGCTTGAATGGTGCTATAAGTATAGCTCTGCTGGTTATATCCTACCAGGACTCCAAAATTATGGTCTCCCAATGTTTTTTCGTACCGACCATATAGATCCAAAATGATATCTGAAAGATCTCCATTTCTCTCAATGACTGTTCCATCACCCCCTTCAGTTCTCACATCCTCAGGACCATATCCGATATTATAATTCGTTTGATTTCTATGATATTTCCATTGTTCTCTTTTGAAACTTGCATTGGCATTAACCGTCAAATCTCCATTCAAGAATGTCCCTGTAGTTCTCAGGATATTGTGGAAACCAAACATGTTCTCCTCGTTACGGCCACCGTCTGTGAGCCTTCCAGCCAATCTACCGGCACTGGTATTGGCCCAAGTACCATCAGGGTTTACTGCCACATCAGTTGGCTGTAGATAATAGATGTCTGTAATACTATTGGTCGGGTCTGCTCGCTTGGTTTGATAGATATTAAGGTTATTATCCACATTCAACCAAGACAGAGGATTGGCAGTCACTCTTGATCTCAAGGAATATCTATCCCAATAATCATCCGCCAATTTATTCAGGCCATTTTCATTGGTATAGTCTCCAGAAACATAGTAAGATACCGGAACTTTGCCTCCACTACTTCCACTGATGGAAAGGCTATGGTTTTGAGAGAAAGCAGAAGGACTGAAGAAGTAATCATACCAGTTGTTGTTACCCATATAGGCCCAAAGATTCGGGTTGTTCGGGTCTAATCGGGTATCTTCTACAGAAGGATCCTCAGATCTTTCTTTGGCCCACTGGTAATGCTGGTCAGAATAGTTTACATAATCCCAAGGAGTATTGTTGGTGGAAGTCTCTAAAACTCTGGAATAGATATAAGGATCTGTCACTGGCTCAACCAAAACAGTCGGCTTACCCCAGGAGAAGTAATTATTGTAGGTAATTTTTTGTTTACCTTCTTGTCCTTTTTTTGTAGTAATCAAAATCACCCCAAAAGCGGCTCTTGCACCATATATCGCCGCAGAAGCTGCATCTCTCAACACTGAGTAAGATTCAATATCAGAAGGATTCAATCGAAGCAAGTCACTGTTATTCCCTGCCACACCATCAATCACGATAAGTGGACCACCCCCATTGATGGAAGTAAAACCACGAATGTTAATGTTTGGAACAGAACCTGGACGACCTCCTTGGTAGGTAATATTCAACCCCGGGCTCATTCCTTGAAGTCCTTGAACCAAGTTAGCGATCGGTCTGTCAATAATATCCTCTCCGCTCACTTGATCCACCGCTCCAGTCACATTGACTTTTCGCTGTGTACCATAACCAACTACGACTACCTGATCAAGAAGTGTATCTTCTTCCTTTAAAGTAATGTTGATCGTGGACTGACCACCCACAGGCATCTCAATCGTTTGATAGCCTATAAATGAAAAAATCAAAACAGGATTTTCAGAGCTTGTAGAAATAGAGTATTCTCCATCCAAACCTGTGATAGTACCATTCTGGGTTCCTTTTTCCAATACAGAAACTCCTGGCATCCCCAAGCCTGTATTGTCGGTTACATTCCCTTTCACTTGGGACTGTGCAAGAGACTGAAATATCACAGCCAGCATGAATACAGCCCCTAGCCCCATCCCTCTAATGAAGGTGTGACGGACAGAGATTCTTTGTAAAACGTGTTTCATAAATTATTCTATTGATTTGATTCCTCGTCCAATATTTTATTCCAAAAACAAAACAGTATTCACCATTTTAAAAATGGATTTTATTGAATATTCATTCAATATTAAATATTGCAAATTACTTATCAAAGGAATTTAATTTCATTTCTTAATATCTTAACGAATAATTAATACTGGGAAAGGAAATTTTACACAGAAGAAAAAGCTCGATAATAACTTGCCTCATTTGGGCCTATCACCCATTAAAAAACGCCCTGACTCTCATGTGAAGAAGGATATTTGGATGGGAGGTTTCGAATTGAAAATTCGCCAAAAACCAAAAAAGCAGCCTATCTGGCTGCTTTCTGAGATTATTAGGAATCTGAAATCTACATTAATGGGAAATATTCATTTTCAACTTTTCCATCATCATGCAATTTTAATATGGCATACCCTGGAGGAGTTTCTAAGTAATACTGTTTGCCAGCAGACTCAGCATCTCCTTCACCCCACCAAAAGCCACTCAATGAACCATTACAGAAATAATGTACATCATTGTACCAAGTTCGATCCAATAAATGCTGATGTCCACTTAAGCAAACTCTGACTTTGTCCTTATGCTTGTAAAAAAGCTTTTTGAGTTCTTTATGATCCTTGTGCTGGCCTCCTACCAAAGCATTGGTGATGGATGTGATAGGAAAATGCGACATGACCAAGGTAGGTTTTCCAGCAGGCAAGCTTTCCAAGTCCTTTTCTAACCAGGCCATTTGCTCATCGCCCAAACTGATGCCTTCATGATTCCCGTCGATTATAATAAAATGCCAATTTCCCTTATCAAAACTATAATAGGCTGCTGGTATTCCCAATCTTTCCACTACATAAGGCTTTCCATACATAGGCTCCTTCTCTTTAGTGGGAACATCCCACCAAGGATCATGATTTCCAATACAGCTATAAACATCACTTTCTTTGATCTCATTTCGGAACAAATCCCAAACCTCCCACTGCTCAAGCACCCTTTCTCTACTCACACCATCATAGGACGCATCATGTATGCTATCACCTCCATTAAGATAAAAGTCAGGATGGTGATTCTTCACCAATTTTAGCCAAGCCAAAGCTCTAGCTGGGACATCCTCCTCTGGCCTTATATGAACATCAGTAATATGGGCCACAGTCAAATACGATTTTTCTGATTTTGTTTCCGTTTTGGCAGAAATCCCTTGCGTAACAGCCACACCCGCTGACATCAAGGCTGATTTAGTTATAAAACTTCTTCTTTTCATGGTAAATAGTTGGTCAT
Organism: Algoriphagus sp. PAP.12; assembly: GCF_026652115.1. Taxonomy (GTDB): domain Bacteria; phylum Bacteroidota; class Bacteroidia; order Cytophagales; family Cyclobacteriaceae; genus Algoriphagus. The sequence continues at coordinate 305,962 of NZ_JAPPSQ010000001.1, forward strand.
CAATATTGCTTTTTAAGCCATTTGGGTCAATAATAAATGTATCTTTATTGAATGGTCATTCAATATTAAATGTTGTTATTTTTTAAACAAAAGAACAATGGTTAAAAAGAAAGTTGATTAACTTAGTTTTATTATTTATTTACCATGAGCACCAGAGTTTCCGCAGATAGGAAAAAAGAAATCATCCATGGCTTTTATGAGCTGGCAAAGGTCAATGGAATTGAAAACACTTCCATAGCTAAAATTGGAAAACATCTAGGAATGCCCCCCAGCTTGATTATGCATTATTTCCCGACTCGGGACATTCTGATTTCAAATCTTATCTCTTTTATTCTTAAGAGGATTCTTAAAATCTACACTCCGATTATCAAGGAGTTGAGAGCTCAGAATTATACCGATCCTGATACTTTCACGGACAGATTGTTTTCGAGAGATTGGAATTTGTTGGTCGATGATGGTGTGTTTTACAGTTGCTTCAGTTTGATTTTCAGGAATGAAATGATCAAAAAAGAGTTTCGAAATCTTCACCTCAAGCTCAGGGATGATTTAAAAGAAATCCTGGACCAAGATGAAAACCTAAGGAAAAAAAATACAGCCTTACTTTCAGAACAGATTTTTGTAATAGTAGAAGGAGCCTACTATTATCTTTCAATGGTGGAGGATCAGGAGGAATACCAAGAAAAAGTCAAAATTTTTAAAGATCAAGTTCATCAACTTTTGAAGCCTTAATAGTTTACAAGCCAATTAATTAGTTGGCATTTCATATTTTAAGTCTCTGAGGTTTATCTTCCACAAAGTCCTATCTTTTCATGGATTTTTCCGTTTAGTCCATCAAACCCGGTATTTACGAAATGAAAAACGTTTTTGAACCTGAAGTTACAGAAGAACTAATTGATAGAATTAATTCCCTAACACCAGAAACACAACCCAAATGGGGAAAAATGAGTGTAGATCAGATGTTGGCTCATTGCTCCGTAGCCTATGAAATGGCATTTACTAACAAACATCCCAAACCCAATGGGCTAATGCGATTTTTACTCAAGTCTTTTGTCAAAAATGGTGTCGTCAATGAAAAGCCCTATCCAAAAAACTCTCGGACTGCTCCTGCCTTCATCATTGCCGATCATAGAGATTTTGAAAAAGAAAAAGATCAATTGATCTCTTATCTGAATCATACTCAGAATTTGGGTTCTGATCATTTTGAAGGAAAAGAATCACTCTCTTTTGGCCCAATGACCTCATTGGAGTGGAATAATCTATTCTACAAGCACCTAGATCATCATTTGACTCAATTTGGAGTATGATCCAGCCAGGAAAATCCATCCGAACATTTATCGGTTCCAAAAATTTTGAAGAAAGTTGCCGGTTTTATCAGACTTTAGAATTCCAACTCAATCATCATGGAAAAGGCTTTGCCTATGTCTCTATAAGCCCTGAAATTGGTTTTTATCTTCAGGATTATTATGTGAAAACTTGGTGTGAAAATAGCATGGTCTTTTTAGAGGTAGAGGATCTTGAAAAATACCTGGAAAAAATCCTGAACTTGGACTTACCTGAAAAATTCCCCGGAGTTAAGGTTTCTCCTATTAGAAAAGACAGTTGGGGAGATGAGTTTTTTATACACGATCCTGCGGGAGTACTTTGGCATATCGGCCAATTTAAACACTAAAGTATCAACCAAATACAGAAACCTATCAATTAGTTATATTTCCTAAAAAGTCAGGATTTATAAGAATAATTGCCTAATTTTTAGGACACTAAACTCTATAACCATGAAAAAACTACTCGCGATTACACTTTTTGCTTTTTCTGTGGTCTTTTCCTCATTGGCTCAAGAAGGAACACCAATGCATGAATTCAATAAATTCATGGCCAAAAATTTGAAATATGGTACCGAATTGAGAAAGGAGAGCATAGAAGGACCTGTCACTATTTCATTGAATATTGACGAAAATGGGGAATTGAAAAACCAGCCAGAATTAGTAGCAGGAAATGAAAAATTAGCAGAGGAAGTCTTTGCAAGTTTTGACAAGATGGAAGAATCCGGATTTTCACAATATATCGACCAGGATTTATATGGAAAAGAAGTATTGGTCAGTGTAGAATTCTATTTAAGCAAAGGAAAAAAGACAGGCTTAAATATTCCAAAACCTCCTGTAAACGAAAAAACTGAGTTGGAAAAACTTAATAAAGCGATTGCTGAAAACCCGTATTTCCCAAACTACTACAAAAAAAGAGCTGAGTTTTATGAATTTATGGGCAAGAATGTTCAGGCCCAATTAGATACAGAATATGCGGAGTTATTAGACGAAAAAAATATTACAAACATCGTCGTTGTAGGCTATCAAGCCAATGACGTCCAACGAAAACTGAAAAGCGAATAATTACCCTCCTCTTTAAAACAAAGCACTTCGAAAAGGAATCGGAGTGCTTTTTTTGTTCTTGACTGTTTTTCCTTTGCTCAAAGGTTTCATAAGTTTATTCATTCAAACTATTTCAAAAATGAAGCAATCCTGTCATATTCATCTATTTCTATTGATCTTATCCTTTTCTTGTGCTGAAAAGCAGGAGGAAATTAAAGTAGAGGAATCTGTAGAATTTTTGGAAGAATCAGATGGGACTTCTTTGGATGAATTCCCTGAAACCATTGAAGTGCCAATTACCATTGGTGATAATTCGAGGACATCATTAGACTGGAATGGCACTTATTTGGGAAACTTACCTTGCGCCAGCTGTGAAGGAATTGAAACAAAACTCACCTTAAATACAGACGGAACCTATCATTATACCACCCACTACTTTGGGCTAAATGATGCGTTGGAGCATGAATTTTTAGGCAAATTCACTTGGGATGAAACAGGCTCCATTATCACCCTTCAAGGCGTGAATGGCATTCCAGGAAAATATAAAGTTGGAGAAAACCAGCTTTGGCATCTTGATATGAATGGAAACCGAATCACAGGTGATTTAGCAGATCGCTATATTTTGAAAAAGCAGTTTTGATTATTTAAATCTTACAACCTTCCCATGTGCTTTGGAAGTCATTTCTTGTGGAATTGACTCAGTGATCTCATTGAAAAGCAGCTCCACCAGTTTTTGCTTTAAGTAACTTCTATTCAAAATAATACTTACCTCTCGAGTTGGAGACTCACCTTCAAAAGGTCTTAGTCTGGTTTTTTCCTCTTCTGAAAGTTCATCAGTTGCGAGCTCAGGGAGCAAGGTCAAACCCTGATAGCGGTTCACCATGTTTTTCAAGCCTTCCAAAGAACCGCTTTCATAGTGGAAGTTTTGATGTCCACTATTGGTTTGGTCACAGAAATTGATCACCTGATCTCTGAAACAATGACCCTGCTGCATGATCCAAAGTTCATCCGACTTAATCTGATCCACCCGTACCGATTTCTGAGCCAACAAAGAATGGTTTTTTGAGAGGTAAACGTAGAATTTCTCGTAAAACATAGGTTTTTCGACAATACCCGGCTCTCCGACCGGAGTAACGATAATCCCCAAATCCAACTCGTCATTCTTGAGTTTTCGAATGACCTCCTCAGTCACCATTTCCTGAACTTCCAATTTGACATTGGGATAATTCTCCAAAAATTTCCTAACAAACCGATGCAGAAGATATGGTGCCAAAGTCGGAATAATCCCCAATTTAATAGTACCCGAAATGTCCCCTTTCAGTTGGGCAACTAATTCTAAAATCCCTTTGCTTTCAGAGACAACCTTTTTTGCCTGCGCAATAATCTGAACCCCAATCTCAGTAGGAATCACAGGCATTTTACTTCGATCAAACAAGATCACACCCAATTCTCGCTCCAATTTGCTCAATTGCGCACTCAATGTCGGCTGGGTTACAAAGCAAGATTCGGCTGCCTGGCCAAAATGTCGGTACTTATCTACTGCGATCAAATATTCTAGTTGCTGAATTGTCATTTCTTCGGGGTTACAATGCTAATTTAGAAAAAGCTAGATAGGTTCAACAGCCGAATTCTTTTTGCTTTCCGTCAATTCATCCATTTTTTTCTGTCCATCATCCCAATCGACTTCTCTTTCCTAAAGATTTCCAGTATTTTATGTTTTTGGATAGACCAAAAACAATCAAACCCAAAACCTTAATAAACATGTCAAAATCAAATTTTTCAAGGAGAAAATTTATCGGAACCAGTCTCCTTACTGGAGCCGGCTTAGGATTGGCTCCTCAGTTTTCATTTGCTTCTTCAGCCAAAAAAGCATCAGACTCCAGTATCAACCTAGGGTTTATCGGAGTAGGCAGACAAGCAATGGGCTTACTAAATCGCTTTATGGCATTACCGGAAATTGAAGTTCTGGCGGCTGCCGATGTCTATGAAGTGAAGCGAGAAAGATTTATCCAGAGAGTCAAAAAAAATTATGCAGATCGAGGTACTTCCGCTCCTGATCTCAAGGTATACGAAGACTACCAAGATCTTTTGGCAAACCCTGAAATAGACGCTGTTGTTATTGCTACACCGGATCATTGGCATGCCAAAATCGCTATAGATGCCTGCAAGGCCAAGAAGGATATTTATCTGGAAAAGCCATTGACATTTACAATTGTCGAAGGACAAGAATTGGTAAAAGCAGTGCGGGAAAATTCGATTGTCTTGGCTGTGGGAAGCATGCAAAGATCCGCTGTCAATTTTCAAACTGCAGTGGCACATGTACAAAAAGGAAAACTGGGTAATTTGAAGCAAGTTTTAGCTCATGTTGGAGAAAACCCATTTCCAAAACCTTACGATCTTCCTAAAGAAACGGTCCCTGCTGGATTGAATTGGGAAATGTGGACAGGCCCTCTTCCTAATATTTCATACAATCCTGAATTGGATCCACCAATTTCTTTAAACCCTGAAGAAAATGAAAAGTATTGGGGTGCTTGGAGATGGTATGAGGAAACAGGTGGCGGGCTGATGACTGACTGGGGAGCTCATATGATTGATGTGGCCCAATGGGGAATGGGAATGGATAGAAATGGTCCTGTCGAAATCATCCCTCCAGCTGGAGACAAGCCTTTGATTTATAAGTATGCGAATGGATTAGAACTCTGGATAACCGCATTTGATGAAGGTAGACAAGGAGTGAAGTTTATTGGTGAAAAAGGATGGATCAAGGTTTCCAGAGGCAATTATGACTCTTCTATCCCAGAACTTGCGTTGGAAGACAAGCCAGAAAACTTCAATTATGATCAGCATTACATAGATTTTGTAGAATCCATCAATCGAAGAAAAGACCCGATTGTACCTGTAGAAATCGGACATAGCTCCTGTTCAACTTGTACCCTAGGTAATATCGCCCATCAGTTAGGAAGACCTTTGAAGTGGGATCCTGTAGCTCAAAATTTTGGAGACGATTATGAGGCAAATACCAAATTGCATTACGTTTATCAACACGGAATATCGCTCACTTAGTCAGAAATAGCTGATTTAATAAAAAAAGAGATTAATCGAGGAGAGTTTTCTATTTCCATAGATTCAAATTAAATTGAGTCAAATTTAGATTTTATGGCAAACCTTAGAGAACTCTCCCTTTTACTTTATACCAATTCCAGACTTTTAATTCAAGCTATTCAGTCTCGGTTGAATGAATTTGAAATCACTTATCCACAGTACCTTACCTTGGCAGTTCTTTGGGAAGAAGACGGGCAATACGTCAACCAAATCGGACAAAAATTAGCCTTGGATTCTGGCACCCTTACTCCTTTGATAAAAAAGTTGGAATCTCACAATTATGTAAAAAGGGTCAGAAGCGAAGAGGATGAGCGTAAAGTGAAAGTAGAACTTACCTATCCCGGCAAAACCCTTCAATCCAAAATCAACGCCGCTTTGCATCGTTTGGAAATTGATTTTGGCGGGGAGGAAAATATCGAAGTGGGTACTTTTATCACTGCCATGGAATTGCTTCAAGGCAAAATCAAAGGCTTCCAGGAAGAGGAAAATAAGGATTGATTATATCATCACAACTGCTTTTCCCACCAATTTCCTATTCATCATAGCTTTCAAAGCAATTGGAGCTTCCTCTAAAGAATAAGTTGAAACCTCCGGCTTTTGGATCTTTCCTTCTACCATCCAGTTCATTAACTGATCTAAATTTTCTCCGTTCTTTTCTGATTCTTTTCTGGAAAAATTGCCCCAAAAAACCCCCACAATGGTGCAACCTTTTAGCAAAGGTAAGTTCATCGGAATTTTTGGGATTTCTCCCTGGGCAAATCCTACCACCAAATAGCTACCTCCCCAGGCCATTCCTCTCAAAGCTGATTCGGTGTACTTGCCGCCTACTGGATCCAAAACCACATCCACTCCTTTTCCTTCTGTTAATTCTTTGATTCGGCTCTTGAAATCCTCCTCATGGTAATTGATCGTCAAATCAGCTCCTTTTGCTTTAGCTGCTTCCAACTTATCCACAGAAGATGCAGCTGCAATTACTTTGGCTCCCATTATTTTCCCCAACTCAACAGCAGCCAAACCGATCCCTCCTCCGGCTCCCAATACCAGCAAGGTTTCTCCCTTTTGGAGATTAGCTCTATCCTTTAATGCATAATATGAAGTGGAATAAGTGTATAAAGTGGCAGCTGCAAATTCGGGAGAGATAGCTTTCGGTAGTTTAAAAATCCGATCTTCATCCACTAAGGCCTTTTCGGCCATACCACCCCATCCGCTCAAACCTAGCACATAATCTCCAACCTGAAATTTGGAATCCCCATTTCCACAGGCAATTACCTTTCCCACCAACTCTCCACCCGGTGAAAATGGCAATTTGGGTTTGAATTGATATTTATCTTGAATGATCAGAATATCTGGAAAATTCACTCCACAGGCCTGAACGTGGACAAGAACTTGATTTGAACTAGGAACGGGGTCAGGAATTTCACCTACGAAAAGAGATTCAGGCATTCCGAATTTTTCACAAATCAGGGCTTTCATAGAGTTTGGGTTTTGAGTCAGAGAAAAGTGGCTTGAAAGTAGGCATTTCCTATCGAAAGCGATAATTTTGAGGCCCTTAAACAAATAGAATACAAACCCATGGCTGTAAACGATTTTATCCAATCCAACAAAGATAGATTCCTAAACGAACTGATCGATCTTTTGAAAATCCCTTCTGTCAGCGCAGATCCTAAATTCAAAGATGATGTGTTCAAAGCTGCAGATTTTGTCAAAGAAAGTATGATCAAAGCAGGTGCTGATGTAGCAGAAATCTGCCAAACAGCAGGTTATCCGATTGTTTATGGAGAAAAAATCGTGGACCCTAGCCTTCCGACTGTTTTGGTATATGGGCACTATGATGTCCAGCCGGCAGACCCATACGAATTATGGGATTCTCCACCATTTGAGCCGGTCATCAAGAAAACCAAAATCCATCCTGAAGGGGCGATTTTTGCCCGTGGATCTGCTGATGATAAGGGACAATTTTACATGCACGTGAAGGCCTTTGAAGCGATGATGGCCTCTGGCGAACTTCCTTGCAATGTGAAGTTCATGATTGAAGGTGAAGAGGAAGTCGGTTCAGACAACCTGGATAAATTCGTCATCGAGAATAAAGAGAAGCTAAAATCGGATGTGATTTTGATTTCAGATACGCATATGATTTCCATGAAAGATCCATCTATCACAGTTGGCTTAAGAGGCATGGCCTATATGGAAGTCGAGGTAACCGGACCAAACCGTGACTTACATTCCGGAACTTATGGGGGCGCTGTTGCGAACCCAATCAATGTCCTTTGCAAAATGATTGCCTCTCTTAAAGATGAGAATGAGCATATCACGATCCCAGGTTTCTACGACAAAGTACAGGAATTGACAGCGGAGCAAAGAGGAAGATTGAATGAAGCTCCATTTGACTTGAAGGAGTACGAGGAAAAGCTCGACGTGGATACTGTTTTCGGTGAAAAAGGATATACCACCATCGAGCGTGTTGGAATCCGTCCAACCTTGGATGTCAACGGAATTTGGGGTGGATACATCGGTGAAGGTGCCAAAACTGTACTTCCTTCCAAAGCTTATGCAAAAATCTCCATGAGATTGGTTCCTGATCAGGATTGGCATGAAATCGCACAATTGTTCGAGGATCATTTCAAATCTATCGCTCCTGCGGGCGTAAAAGTGAAAGTGAAAAGCCATCATGGCGGTTCTCCTGCGGTAGTTTCCGACACATCGGTTGGGTATAAAGCAGCTGAAGCGGCAATGGAAGAAACTTTCGGCAAAAAGCCTATCCCTACACGTGAAGGGGGATCAATTCCTATTGTTGCCTTGTTCCAAAAAGAATTAGGCTCAGATCCTATTTTGTATGGATTTGGATTGGATACAGATGCGCTACACTCACCAAATGAGCATTATGGAGTTCAGAATTATTTTATGGGTATCGAAACCATAGCTGCCTTCTTCCGTCATTTCAAAGCCTTAAGTGACCAATAATACAGAACCATTCGCCCAGTTAAATCCGTTGTGATTTAATTCCCTATGAGTTTATGAGCTTCAAATCCATTCAAAAATTCGGCTTTTTCAGTATGCTTTTGCTACTGGTGAGCTTTTCCGCTTTTTCTCAAATCATTAAACCTCCAATTTGGACCAGCAGAATAGAACCTGCCAATCCGACCGTAGGTCAGGAAGTTACTTTGATTTTTGAAGCGGACATTCCTGCCGGCTGGTATGTGTATGGAACAAGCTTTGATCCAGATTTGGGGCCATTGTTGACTGAGTTGAAACTGGATCTCTCAGATCAGTATCAAATCGAGGGAAAACTCAATGAAGTTGGTGCCAAAACGAAATATGATGATACCTGGGAAGGGGACATCACTTATTTCATGAAGAAGGGTGTTTTTCAACAAAAGCTAATTCTCAAATCTACTTCTGGACAAGTAAAAGGAACTTTAGAGTACCAAATGTGTACAGACCTTACGGGGCAATGCATCAATTACGAAGAGGATATTCTGTTGGATTTTACGGCGAAAGCGAATGTCTCTACACCAGTTGAAAATGTAGTAGAATCTCCAAAAGTTGAAAGTCAAGAACCTGAAAAATCAGTTCAGGTGGAAGATCAAGAAAGCCCATTTACAAGTGTTGTCACTGAGAACCAAACTGATTTCGACTCTAATACTCTAGTTTCGGAAAATAACTCAGACGCAACTTCCTCAAAACCTACCAAATTTGAACTGACCAGTCCAGAAGAATCCAGTTTATTGGGGTTTATGGTCTTGGCATTTTTGGCGGGACTGGCGGCACTTTTGACTCCATGTGTATTTCCCATGATTCCGATGACAGTTAGCTTTTTCACTGGAAGAGCTTCATCGAAAGCAAGCGGAATCAGAAATGCCTTCATCTATGGGTTTTCAATTATCGCGATTTACACGATAGCAGGTACGGCAGTTGCAGCGATCCAAGGACCTGAGTTCGCCAATTGGCTAGCTACTCATTGGGTTCCCAACCTATTCTTCTTTGGCATCTTTATATTCTTTGCACTTGCATTCTTAGGCTTATTTGAGATCAATTTACCTTCTTCTTTTGTCAACAAAGTGGATGCGAAAGCAGAAAAGGGAGGTTTGATGGGTATCTTCTTTATGGCCTTTACCCTGGTTTTGGTATCGTTTTCTTGTACCGGACCGATTGTAGGTTCCATTTTGATTTCTTCCGCAGGTGGTGAGCTGCTCAAGCCAATTTTGGGGATGTTCTCTTTCTCATTAGCCTTTGCGATCCCATTTACCCTATTTGCCATTTTCCCTGAATGGATGAATAGACTTCCGAAGTCAGGTGGTTGGTTGAACTCAGTTAAGGTAGTTTTAGGATTCTTAGAATTGGCTTTAGCCTTCAAATTCCTGTCCATCGCAGACTTGGTATACCATTGGGGAATTTTGGATAGAGACATCTTCCTAGTCATTTGGATCGTAATTTTCTCAGCCTTGGGACTATATCTATTAGGGAAAATCAGACTTCCGCACGACTCCAAAATGGACAGCATTGGAGTACCTAGACTCCTTCTGGCCTTGGTCACTTTTATGTTTGTGGTTTATATGATTCCGGGCCTTTGGGGTGCACCATTGAAGTATCTAAGTGGCTACTTACCTCCATTGACTACCCAAAATTTTAAATTGGGAGAAAGCAGCTCTGAAGCCGATGGAGGCTATATTCTGGATGAACCTGTGAAGTATGGAGACATTTTGGAAATCCCACATGGAATCAAAGGATACTTCGATTATGATCAGGCGATGCGTGCTGCAAAAAAAGCCAATAAGCCACTTTTAATTGACTTCACCGGTCACGGTTGTGTCAACTGCCGTAAGATGGAGGAAAATGTCTGGGTAGATCCTGAGGTATTGAAAAGGTTGAAAGAGGACTTTGTGATGGTCGCTTTGTACATCGACGAAAGAACAGAGCTTCCAGAAAGTGAATGGTTTACTTCTGAATACGATGGCAAAGTCAAGAAGACCATCGGCAAGCAAAACGCAGATTATCAGATTACGGAATTTGAAAACAATGCTCAACCCTATTATGTAATCTTGGATCACGATGGGGAATTATTGGCTTCACCACGAGCTTATGATACAGATATCCAGGCTTTCATCGACTTTTTGGATGGTGCTAAAGATGAGTTTGGGAAGAGGAATTAATGTCCCTGTCTCCCCAAAATCTTTACCACTCGATTGTAAAGGATCTCCGATAGGTTCCAATTGTACCCCTCAAAATTGACGGTATTCGTAAACTGGATAACTACTGCATCCAAGTCGGGATGATATTCGGCGATGGTTTGGTAACCGGGAATCAGGCCTGTATGATTATAAACATAAATGGAAGAATAAATCTCCTGTTCGCCATTTTCAAACATAGACCCATCATTTAAGGCTCTCAGGAATATCCCCACATCCTCGGCCGTGGCAATGATTCCCCCAACATTATCTGTTTTCAGATCCTGATCCACTCCCACATAATAGCCACTCATCAGCCTATCCATATTGATTTCATCCAAAGACATGAAAGTATTTTTTAGCCCTAGAGGCTCAAAAATTCTGGTTTTGAAAAATTCGGCCTTACTTCCTGTGACTTTTTCGATCAACTCAGATATCAGCAAATAATTGGTGTTGGAATACTCGTATCCTCCATCAGGCGCAAAAGAAGCCGGTTGATCCAAGACCAAATCAAGAATGCCTTCCGTAGTTTGAGGAGGATTGCTCCAATAATTCGGATAATTGGTATAATTGGGGATCCCACTTCTATGCTGCACCATCATTCGAAGTGTGATTTGATCAGCAAATTCAATTCTATCTCTCAGCTCGGGAAAATACTCAGCTAGTGTCCCATCCAAAGAAAGCTTTCCATCCTTCACCAACTTAGCGATAGCCACGGCATGATACAACTTGCCCACACTGGCGATTTTGAATAAGGCATGAGGATCGGCAGGTATCTTTTTGTCCCGATCATGCCAGCCTGCGGCATAAAACTGAGGCTCTTTTCCTTTCTGATCGACGTAAACAATAATTCCTTCAAATCCATAATCCAATCCATCTTCTAATTGCTCCTCAATCGTATCTGGAACCGGAGGAAGCCAAGCCCAGATAATTGACCATGGTACATAGAACAAAGAGATAGCTGTACTTGTCAGTAAAATGATCTGGAAAATCCGTTTTTTATTTTTCATAAGTTATGATTCAAAATTATCGGTCCTGAATTAGGTGGAAAGTCCGGATTCAATTCTAAACCGATTTCTGCAAACTTTTTTCCTTTACACTAATTCTTTTAATCTTAATTCCCTCCCACTTTAAGCCAAACAATTGCCTTAAAACTCCAATTCTCCGAATGATAAACTCATAGATAAAAAAGCACCCCAAAAGAGTGAGGCAAACTATCAATACGAATTTTAAAAGAACAGGAATTGACATGGGTAAAACTACTATCGAGGCTAAGAACAACACAAACATGTGGATGATATAGACTGGATAGGCCGCTTGACTCAAATAAGTCAAACTCTTATTTGGCTTATTCAAATATTTAAAACCGAATCCGAAAATGGCAAAAATCCAGGTATTTGATTCAATCGCCATCAGATAATTGGGAGATTTCAAATTGAAAACCATCACGCGAACCAAATAAAACCCAATTGCCAAGCTTAGATACAACCATCTCCATTTCAAAACGGTATTCCAAAAGCATTTCCCAGAATAGACAAAAAGAAAACCACAGAAGAAAGCCAAAAAGCCCAAAAAAAATCCATGCCAAGACATAGCATACATTTCGAAAACCTGCGGTTTTACCAAAACAGCTTCTAATACGAAAACTGAGGAGATGGAAAGCACACCGATTGGATTTCCCAAAAGCTTTGAAAGCTTTTGTTGGAATACCTTCTCTTCGGACCTTTTCAAGTAGAAAAAGATGGGGAACAGAATTACAACGTAGCTGAAAATATTCCCCAAAAACCACAAATGTGCGGGATGAGAATAATACGATAAGGGCAGCTTATAATAGCTTTGAAACAAGTAGAATTGAAGAGGAACAATCGCCACGGTCCCAAAAACAAGCGGCAATAAAATCCGCTTGCTTCTTTCTAATAGCAATTGTTTCCAGCTTCTCTTCCGAATAGCGAAATACACTCCCATCCCAGAGACAAAGAATAAAAAAGGAATCCTCCACACATTAAGGATGGACATGATTTTCCATAAGCCCTCGATCAATTCATCACTTTTGATGAAGCCCAAAAACATAGCCCAAGGCTGAAATACTATGGCTATGTGATAGATGAGCAAAAGCCCAATTGCTATCACCCGAAGCCAGTCAATGTCATATCTGCGTTCCATGAATTAATCATTAAAAAAGAGAGAGATTATTGAAGCATCATGGCGATCACTGGACGGCTTTTTTCGAGCTCGGTCATATCCAATTGGAGACCCAGCGGTTCCAGCTGTTGTTTCATCATTTCATAGACAGGCTTGATTTCTTCAAAAGGCCCTGCGACTGTTTCTCTGGCCGTCGCACCATAATTATTGATGATGGACTTATCCGCATCGGCTTCTAAAAGGAGTTGAACAATCTCAACTCTTCCAAAAAAGGCTGCTGAATGAAGAGGTGTAGAACCATCCTGATTTTTAATCGAAAGATCAGCACCTGCATCGATTAAGGCTTTCGCAATTTCGATTTTGCCAAAAGTGGCAGCCGAGATCAAAGGAGTAGCTCCATTAAAGGGTTCTTTTGAATTGATATCGGTACCAGCCTCGATATGTTGTCTAACCACTTCTAAATTGTTTGCCAGGACTGCCGTATGGATATCCATTTCTGGAGCTTCTATCTTGGTACTTGCATCCTCAATTTTTTTATCCTCACTACAAGAAGTCGACAAGATAGAAATGAAAAACATCATCAGTGTTGCTGAAATTGTGTTGATTTTTGAAGCTTTCATGATTTTAGAATTTTGTTTTTGCTTGAATAAAATTTGAATATCACAAAGCTATGGAGAGGGTCTAGGCAGGGGTTATCAAGCATGTTTCGACATTTATCAACTATTGAAAAAGGATAAAAACTATGATGCAGGAATATAAATTATGAAGCATAACTCCATTTAAAGAGCCGATTTAGTGCGTTTTATGAAGTTTTGATCTTGATTATTTTTTCTAAATTCAAGCTCCTTAACACAGCATGTCAGAAAACCCAACACAGAGAGAAGATTTTTTAAGCCAGGCTACTTCGATCATTGTAGAAAATGCCACCAATGAGCAATTCGGAGTATCTGAATTAGCGGAAGCTATGAATATGAGCAGATCTAATTTGCTGAGGAAAATCAAAGCGGCAACGAATCTCTCTGCAAGTGTTTTTATCAGGCAAGTTCGTTTGGAGATTGCAATGGATTTGTTGAAAGAAGGAAACCAAACTATCTCCGAGATTTCTGATCGCGTAGGTTTTGGAAGTGTCTCTTATTTCATCAAATGCTTCCGAGAACTTTATGGCTTTTCTCCGGGAGAATTATCAAAACAAGAATCGAAGTCACCTCCAAAGGAAGTCCAAGACAACAAGGAAAAACCAAAAAAGCCCCTTTTTGTCAAGGCAATTATTGGCATACTCGCTTTAGCTGCATTTGCTTTTTTGATCTATCAATTTTTCCCGCAGGGAAATGAAAATCAATCTGATGTGGAAAAGTCCATCGCCGTTTTGCCTTTCAAAAATGAAAGTCTGGACTCTTCCAATTTATACTTTGTGAATGGTTTGATGGAGTCCACTCTCAACAACCTTCAAAAGATCAATGAGCTCCGGGTGGTCAGCAGATCTTCTGTGGAAAAATATAGAGACAGTAAGCTTTCAATTCCTGAAATCGCAGAGGAACTCGATGTCAGCTATTTTGTGACAGGAAGTGGTCAGAAAGTCGGGCAACAGGTATTGTTGAATATTCAATTGATAGATGTTGTCGGAGGAAGGCAAATCTGGGCAGAACAATACAAAAGAGAGTTTGCTGATATTTTTGATCTACAAAATGAGGTTGCAAGCCAAATAGCAGGAGCTATCAAGGTTATTGTGACTCCAAGTGAACTAGAACAGATTGAAAAAAGGCCAACCGAAAACCTCGTTGCTTACGACTATTACCTTCAAGGTTTGGATCCCTTTTTAGCCAGAACCAATGAAAGCCTTCAAAAGGCAATTGTACTTTTCAAAAAAGCCATTGACGAGGATCCAGAATTTTCCCTAGCCTATGCGAACGTGGCCATTTCCTATTACTTGCTGGAAATGTTCAAAGAAGAGAAGCAATTTACAGACGACATCAATTACTATGCTGACAAGGCTTTATTGTACGACTCCAAATCTGAGGAAGGTCTTTGTGCAAAAGCTTTTTATTACATTCAGAAAGAAGATTATACTCTAGCCCAGCCTTATTTAGAAAAGGCTATGGAGTACAATCCCAATTCAGCTTTAGCAATCCAAATGCTAGCTGATTTTTATTTCCGCCTTTCTCCAAACACCGAAAAATACATTGAGTACGCTTTAAAGGCTGTCAAGCTACAATTGGGCGCATCTGATTCTACCACACAAAGCTATACCTTTTTACAGCTCAGTAACGCCTTGGTTTCCGCTGGCTTTGTAGATGAAGCCTTGAGATATGTAAACAAATCATTGGCATATGATTCCACCAATTACTATTCGCCACATTTGAGGGCATTCATTCTTTATGCCAAAGACAGAGATCTTAAAAGAACTCAGCGGCTCTTAATTAGAGAATGGGAAAAAGACAAAAACAGACTCGATATTCTACAGGATATCGGCAAGCTATACTACCTAGAGGAGAATTATGATAGTGCCTATTTCTACCTAGACCAGTTTGTCGATGCACGTGAAATGGCCGGATTAAATTTTTTTATGGGGGAAAATGCCAAAATCGGAATGGTCTATGAAAAAGTTGGACAGACTGAAAAGGCAAAAAAAATGTTCGAGTCTTTTGATGAATTTGCCCGGAATGATAATTCCATTTACAAAAACTTAAACTTAGCAATAAGCTATATCCTCAAAGGCAAGATTGATGAGGCGATGGAAGAATTCAAAGCTTTTTCAAATGCAGAAAATTTCCAGTTTTGGTTTCTGATGCTGGAAGAGGAACCCATTTTTCAGCCTTTGAAACAGCATCCTGATTTTGACAAAACCATACAAAAAATCAGGGATCGGTTCTGGGAAAGAAATGCCAGAATCAAAAAATCTTTGGAGACTGAGGGATTGATTTAACTATGCCTTTTTAAAATGTAATTTCCTTTTGGTTTCAAGAATTGTATAAATTTTTAAAGAATTAATCTGAAATGGCACTTTTAGATTTTTGGTAGTTTCTATGCTCAAAAAATATCATCAAAATTATTAAAGCTATCGAAGCCATAGATGCATTTAATGTCCCTAAATCAAGTCCACCTTTAGCAGAAGGTTTGGTTAGAAAATCTCCAAAAGTAGCACCGAAAGGTCTTGTGAATATAAAAGCAATCCAAAATAGAAGCACATGATTGATTTTGGTAAAATAATGTAAATGTACCACCACAAAGATGATCAAGCCTGTCACCAATGCTCCATGAACATAACTTAAACCAATATTATCGCTCAAAAAATCACCAAATGCTGTTCCTAGACTATTGGAAAACAAAACTGCTACCCAGAAGTAAAACTCTTTGCTTCTTTCAAAAATTGGAAAAACCTCAATAGACTTATACTTTTTGAACCAAAGAGAAAGGGTAATCAAAAGACCAAAAACCAAAACCAAGCTACCCCATAAATATCCAAAATTGAGCGTTCGATCCATAAAATCAGAAATCTCTGTTCCCAAAGTAGTGGTACCGATAATGACCAACCAATACTTGTAAGGAGTATATCTATCCGCCCTTAATTGAAAAAATAGAACAGTGCAAAAAAGAGCAAGAGTGATCAAGATTCCGACAACATAGCCATAGTTCATTGTTTGAGAAATAAAATCTCCCAAGGTTTCCCCCAGTGTGGTTGCTACAATCTTCATCAACCAAAACAAAAGCGTGATGGGAGCAACTTTATTGAGCTGATTCATGGTCTTTTTTCTTCCAATGTAAAATCAGAATTGGAAGAAATTTAGAAGACAAAAAAATTGCATTTATAAAAAAGACCTTCGAGTTATTTTATCCCGAAGGTCTTTTAAGATTTTATTAGTGAGCTGCTTTGTAGATCGCGTCTAACAAAGAGCCTTCTTCCTTGGTGTCATTGCCCAATTCCCAGAACATGATTCCGCCTATGCCTTTTTCCATGGCATATTTGGTTTTCAAAGCCACTGAAACGGTATCATCATAAGAAACTAAGAGACTATCCTGAGCATTGTACATGTAAGGAGCTTGCGCTTTCTCATCCCAGAACCTCTTAAAATTGGAATCTGGCTCATATTGATCACGGATGCTGTGATAAGCCATCCAGCCAATATGCAAACCTCCACTTAGCTGATACAAGCCATTATTCTTTGGAGGAACTCCTTTCCATACTCTACCATAAAATGCGCCACCGATTACGATCTGCATTGGATCAACTCCCTCAGCGATTAAGAAATCAACAATTTTCTGCGCGGAACGAGGGTCTGCATCTAAGTTCTCACCACTTTGGTACAAGCTATCCATATGAGCGCCGAATGGAGTGCCTTCCACATCTGAACTTTTCATGTCTCCAAGAGGAGTGTGGTGACCTGTATAAATTGATACACCGGAAACTTGATCATAGGTCATTACATTGGTGTAATCAGCATACTTCATCACTTCCAAAGTCTCAATATGATCGTAATATTTTTTCCATCCCGCAGATGCAAAAGTCAAAACTTTAGGTGATTCAAACGTATCCAACATCTCTCTCAAGCCTTTCATCAATGCTGTGAAATTCTGAGTATCTTCTTCACGAGCCATAGTTCCGGCACCGGAGATTCCTGGATATTCCCAGTCCATGTCCATTCCATCAAGCTGATATTTCTCAATGAAATCATGAGCACTTTGGATGAATTTGGCTCTGCTCTCCTCTGTCAAAGCCATATCTGAAAATCCGTCTGCTCCCCATCCACCACAGGCAATCATCACTTTCAATTCAGGATTACGATCCTTTTGCTTCACCAAAGCTTCCAGTTTAGGACCGGCTACCTCAGGGTTTCTAAATTTCATTTCTCCATCAATCACATTGGTGAATGAAAAAATAATATGGGTCAATTCCTCAACAGGGATTGATTCAGGTTTATAATCTCGTTCTGGCACATAGTAGGCCATGATTACGGGATTTGGGTTTTTCACTTCACTCGAAGTTGTTTCTTTTGTTTCCTCTGTCGCCTGAGGAGAACAGCCCAAAACCAGCATAGTCAATGCTAAAAGGGAGCAATTTATTTTGGTTAAGTTCACAGGTAGGTTGGTTTAAACTTGCTATATATTTTCGATGAAGTTACAAAGACTTCATTTATTTTTTCGTATTCAGCATGTAAACATTCTTTTTATTTCCACCAAAGCATCAATTATTTGGATAAACCAAGGGAAAAAGAGGCGCTTTCCAAAAAGGACTAGTTAAAGGAGAAAATTAATCGGATTTGGAGGTGTCTTTTTCCTCATCAGATTTATTGAGATTTCCTTTGGGCCTCAAAAATTTCATGGCAAAAGGGATTACAAATAGGAACATTCTCCCTATGCCTGGCAAAAAAATCGTTAACAAAACGGAAATTGAAAATATAGCAGGAATCGCCAATGCCCTTCGCTTCGAAAACAAAATCTGATCCTTAGATGGAATATGTTCGGCCACTCCATTTTCAGGTTTAAAAATATAATTCAAAAGCACATAATTCATAATGCCCGTGAAGGAGATATTGGCAGCATAAATTGCAAATGGTAATACTAAATAGATATGCTCAGGTGTAGAATAACTGCTATAAACCGAGGTAGAAAAAGGCATCAAAACGATGGAAAGTAGAAAAATCAGATTCAACCAAAATAGCTTCGGGGTATAATTCACTACAAACCCAAACAGGGAATGGTGAACGAACCAGTATAATCCAATAATAAAAAAACTGACCAAAAAACCTGCAAATTTAGGTAATAGCTCAAGCATTGCATTCACAAACTCACCTTCTGATGCACCTGCTGGAACCATTGGAATATGAATCTCCAAGACCAACAAAGTAATGGCGATTGCAAAGAGGGCATCTGTAAAAAAGATCAATCTATCTACTTGAAAATTCTTTCTGTCTGGATGATGCTTGAGCTCCATTTCATTTTGGTATTTTCTTAGAATTAAATATATAGTAATTCTAACAAAAAAGCCCTCTGCAACCGCAGAAGGCATTTAAATTTTGTTTAGACCATAAGTATTTATTGGTCAGTCTCTAGCTCGGCCTTTCTCATCCAGGTCAACACAAAACTGGAGATATGCCCAATAATAAAGACCAGTAGACCAAATAGTGGAGATAGCAAAGTGATTTTTAAACCTCCTGCCAATACATCAGGAGCAATATCTCCCGCTGCTTCTATCGCATCAAATGCTCCAATCAATGCTAAAAGCGAATTCATAAAAGAGATCACCAATCCAAGTAAAGCCGCATGCTGAATCAGCTTTTTGTTCTTCGAAAATTCTGCCTCAGGCCCTGCTAAGCCAGTAAATGCTTTGAATGAAAAAAAAATCGCAATTAATAGACATAGTAGGACTAAGGTCATTCCGAGTGTGCCTCCTTCTTGGAATCGATCGATTATGTTAAATCCCAAAACCAAGCTCCAGCTAATAGAAAGTACGTTCATTTGATTTGTTGTTTTGTTGATGGGACAATACTACCCATATCAAATAGCTCATTTTAATTAATGCGACCAATGACCTTTGTGAGATTAGTTTCTACCAAATTTATCCGAAAATTGGGAAAGCGAGCCTTCTGAATGCAATCAGTCCTGCTAAAACAGTCATCTATCGCAATTTTTTTGGAAAAAGGAAATTTTCAAAGACCTTGTCCCATTCAATGAAGAATCGAAATTTCGTATTTAAACAAGTGGGCAAAGAACTAGGAAAGCAAATAGGTATTGCTGCTGGTTCTCTGTTGTTTTTTGCTTTTTACTTCGGTATCACCCTTTCCAATTTAGGGCCCGCCTTTACGTTTGGATTCTTTTTACTTCCAGTCACCATGGGAATGGTCAATGTCTTTAGCTTTCACTTGATCCCAGAGTACTTATTTAAACAGAAGTATGGACTTTTCGCACTATATACCTTTTACTCACTGGTAATCTCCATATTTCTCATCGGACTTTCTTCCTTTTATGGGGTGCTTTTTATAAATACGCTGGATCTTTTGGGAGGAGAATTCCTATTGACCAAAAACCTATACTTGATCATCATTGCTGTCTACATCGTGGTCTTAATGACTTCCGTATTTGCTGCCTATCAGGAAAATATCAAAACCCAAATCCGAAATCAGGAACTCCAGTACACTTTAATCAATGGGCAACTGCAATTGAAGCAGGAGGAACTTTCCTATCTTAAGATGCAGATCCATCCCCACTTTCTTTTCAATACACTGAATACTATTTATGGCTCGGCCATCGCAAAAAGTAATCAGACACCAGAATTGATTTTGAAGCTATCTAACCTGCTGGATTACATCCTATACCAAACCAAAAAGAGCATGGTCCCGCTGGCAGATGAAATAGCTCATTTGGAAGATTATTTGGCTTTGGAAAAGATGAGACATGGATCAAGAATTAATGTGAAAACTGATTTTCCTAAGAAAGCAGATCAAATAATGATCGCTCCGATGCTCTTCCTCCCATTAGTCGAAAATTGTTTCAAACACGGGAAATTCGACGAAAACAATCCATTTCTTGAATTGAAAATAGAAGTACAAAACGATCAAATTGAGTTCCGTTCCAAAAATAGACTAGATGAATCCCTGGCAAAAGTCAACTTGGAATCTTCCGGCATAGGGCTTCAAAATATCGCTAAAAGATTGGAACTACTTTACCCCAAAAAGCACCAGTTCATCGTCAATAATTCCGCTGATTTCTTTGAGGTAACTCTCAAACTTGAGTCCTTAACTCCAAATCCTGTTTCTGTATGAATTGCCTAATCGTAGATGACGAACCAATTGCTCAGGATATTTTAAAGGAATTTGTATCCAAAGTCAATTTCCTCAACCTCACGGGAGTTTGCAGTAATGCCCATGATGCTTTCAGTGAGATCCAAAAAAATCAAATCGATTTAGTTTTTTTAGATATCAATATGCCGGGGATTGACGGAATTGCCTTGGCCAAGATCTTACCTAAGGATGTTCAAGTTATTTTCACGACAGCCTATCGGGAATTCGCAGTAGAAGGCTTCAATTTGGAAGCGACTGATTACTTGTTGAAACCGATACCTTTCGAGCGCTTTCTTCAGGCTGTGAACAAAGTCAGAGAATCAAAAAGCATTTCAAACCCCATTAACGAAAGGCCAGACTTTATTTTCGTCAGGCAGGATAGGAAAATGGAAAAAATCGGGATTCAAGAAATCCTATTCGTTGAAAGCTATGCGGATTACATCAAAATCCACCTCCCTGATCGAGTTTCTATCGTAAGGGAAAGCATCAGCAATTTCGAGAAAAAACTTCCCGAAAAGCAGTTTATCCGCTTTCACCGGTCCTATATTGGAAATATTTCAAGAATTGATTCCTACACAAACGAATACCTGGAAATAGGAGGAAAAGCTTTGACTATCAGCAGATCCTTCAAGAAAGAGGTTTTGGAAAAGTTGGCGGAGTTTGAATAAGAATTAAGCTTCTATTTGATTAAAAAAGGGACTTTCAGTCATTCAAAAGTACCATAATTGGAAAAAAACCATTATAGCTTTTTTGGATTTGGAAGAGGAAAGTAGGGGATATGAATTCCCCAACTTTCTTCAAATTCCTTAAAACTTAACCTTAGCCTCTAATCTCTGCCCATCTCTTTCATAGGCAACCTGCGTTTCATCCCCTTTTTGGAAGGCACTCAATGCTCTCATATAGCTCATCATATCAAAGATCGTTGAATCTCCCAGTTGAACCACTACATCTCCTTTTTCCAAACCCGCCAATTTTGCGGGCTTGTCCTCAGATACACCGTCGATTCGCATTCCTTTTCCATCAAACAGGTAATCCGGAACCACACCAAGGGAAACTGTGAATCGAGGAGAATCTCCAGAATCATCTTTGGTCTTATTAAATGCCAACTTTGACTCGGTATCCAATTGATCGACCAATCGATCGATGTATCGAACCACCTTCAAAAGACCCTCATAATTTATTTTCTCCGCATCGTCACCTGGCTTATGATAATCCTCATGCTGACCGGTGAAGAAATGAAGTACCGGTAAATCCTGAAGATAAAAAGAAGTATGGTCGGATGGCCCAACTCCAGATTCTGAGGTTACTAATTTCAAACTGTCTCTATTAACCAAATCCAAAGCAGGAACGAAGCTTGGACTAGTTCCTACACCGTTGATCGCCAAGGTATTTTCATCATTCAATCGACCCACCATGTCCATATTGATCATATAATCCACCTTCTCAAGGTTGATGGTCGGATTTTTTACGAAATAATTTGATCCCCAAAGTCCATTTTCTTCACCAGAAAAAGCGATGAAAAGAAAATCATATGGATGCTCTTCAGAATTTAGAATCTCTGCCAAAGCAACCAAAGCTGCAGTTCCAGAAGCATTGTCATCCGCACCATTATGAATTGCAGAATCTCCTCTATGCAAAGAGCCGGAACCTCCCATACCCAAGTGATCAAAATGGGCTCCAATCACAATGATTTCGTCTGAGGCATTATCGATATAACCGATCACATTTCTACCAGTCACTCCTTCACCATCTGTCCCGATCACCGCTTCTTCATGAGGGTTGGTAGGTTTGGAAACAGTGAATTCCTGAAAAAAACCATCTGTTCCTTTCGGAGTCAAACCGATTTTTTGAAATCTTTCCGCTAAATATTTAGCTGCTTTTTCCTCACCTTGGGTTCCAATAGATCTTCCTTCCAAATTATCCGAAGCTAGGAAATAAACATCCGTTTTGAGATCGGCCAAAAGACTTGCGTCAGAAGGAGCTTTATTACATGAAACTGCTGCCAATAACAGAATGGCAGAAAAGTAGAGGTGGTGGATTTTCATATCTTTCTTTGGTTTAGACCAAAGATAATAATTGGTATCTTCGGCCTGCAATAATTTAAACTCGAATTACTCATGAGACTAAAATTACTGGCCTTGGTTGCATTGGCATTTGCCTGTGGACCAAAAGCAGTAGAAACTACTGAAGAAATCACCACTTCCAACCACACAGCTTTAGATTCTCTACTTCTTTCAGAAAACGAAATGAAATTTCTGAAAAACGTCAAGCAATTGACTTTCGGAGGAAATAATGCCGAGGCCTATTGGTCATTTGATGATAGCAAGTTGGTTTTCCAATCCGACTATGCAGAGTGGGGAAATGAGTGCGATCAGATTTTTTATACCAACTGGCAAACCGACGACCTGAAAAACAACACTCCTCAAAGACTTTCAACTGGCTTGGGAAGAACAACCTGTTCTTATTTTCTACCAGGTAATGAAACCATCGTCTATGCCTCTACCCATTTGGGAGGAGATGCTTGTCCTCCTGTACCGGAAAGGAGAACCGATGGAAAATATGTTTGGCCGATTTATGATAGCTATGATATTTTCACGGCGGACTTGGAAGGAAATATCATCAGCCAGCTGACTGGCGACCCTGGTTATGACGGGGAAGCGACTGTTTCTCCAAAAGGTGACAAAATTGTCTTCACTTCTATGAGAACAGGGGATTTGGAACTTTATACAATGAATATTGATGGCTCAGATATCAAGCAAATCACTTCAGATTTGGGCTATGACGGAGGAGCTTTTTTCTCTCCTGATGGAAGTAAACTGATCTGGAGAGCATCTAGACCTCAAACCGACGAGGAAATTGCAGAATACAAAGAATTGCTTGCCGAAGGATTGGTGAAACCTACTGAAATGGAGCTTTACGTTGCCAATGCAGATGGAACTGATATCCGAAAAATCACTGAATTGGGTCAGGCAAACTGGGCTCCATTCTTCCATCCATCAGGAGAAAAAATCATTTTCGCCTCCAATCATCATACTGAAAGGGGCTTCCCTTTCAACTTGTACATGATTAATTTGGATGGCACGGGGCTAGTCAGAATCACAGAAAATGACACCTTTGACGCCTTTCCAGTATTCTCAAATGATGGAAAATATTTGGTATTCTCCTCTAACAGAAACAATGGTGGTACTCGCGACACCAATCTTTTTGTCGCCGAATGGATAGGAGATTAATTGAAAATCAACCCTTTGATTTAAACCGCTCAAAAAGCGGTTTTTTTTATGAATTTAGAAAATCAAATCAGTTTTTTTAATCAATTGATTAAAAAAACTGATTAAACATTTTGTTTAAAAAAATTTATGATTTTCATTTGTATTGAAATATTCAACTAGTAATCACTCTAGACCCAAATGGATCAAAGCACAGAAGAGAAAATCAAAACAGCGGCCCGAAAAATCTTCCATGAAAAAGGCTATTCTGGAACTAGAACGAGAGATATTGCGGAAGAAGCAGGAATTAATCTGGCTCTATTGAACTACTATTTCAGAAATAAAAAGAGACTTTTTGAACTAGTCATGTCTGACAGCTTGGAAGATTTTTTCTCATCCATTCGCGGGGCTTTTGTAGATACATCTACTGATTTGGATCAAAAAATCCAAATAATAATTAATAACTACTTGGATCAATTGACGGCAAATCCCAACATTCCGATTTTCCTACTAAACGAATTGAGATCCAACCCTGATGCTCTAGTCAAAAAATCAGAACTCCGTGGAGTTTTGAATTCTTCCAGCTTCATGCAACAACTTGAAGAGAGACTGAAGGAAACAAAACAGACCGGCATCAATCCATTTCATCTCATTGTAAACATCTTGGGCTTGACGGTATTCCCATTTATGGCCAGCCCAATGATCAAGGAAATGAGGCAAATCAACGACGAACAATTTATGGCATTCATAGAGGAAAGAAGAACGCTGATTCCTCAGTGGATTCAATTAATGATCAAGAAATAAAAAAATTTACCCCGCAATTAAACAAATGATTAAATCATGTTATCAATTTTAATAACAAGACCTTGGATCAGAAAAGTCCCTCTGACTTCCTTGCTTCTTTTGTTTGCTGTTGTCCCCACATTATCCCAAACTCAGCATCTTTCTTTGGAAGAATGTCAGACATTGGCAAGAGAAAATTATCCAAAAATCCAGCAATTGGATCTAATCCAACAAAGCAGAGATTTCTCTCTGGAAAATGCTGGCAAAGGAAATCTGCCTCAGATTAATATCAATGGGCAAGCTACCTATCAATCGGATGTGACCCAGATTCCTGTGGAGATGCCTGGTACAGATATCGAAGTACTTTCTAAGGATCAATACAAGGTTTTTGGTGAAATAAGCCAACCGCTCACTGATATGGCTATCATCAAAAGCCAGAAAAAAGCGATTGAAATCCAATCAGAAACTAAGAATAATCAATTGGAAGTAGAGCTCTATCAATTAAAGGATCGAATCAACCAATTGTATTTTGGCATCCTTCTTTTGGAACAGCAAAAGGAGCAGGTGAATCTCCTGAAAAAGGACATTGAAACTGGAATTAAACAGGTAAGTGCCGCCATTGAAAATGGAGTTGCACTCCCAAGTGAGCTAGATTATTTCAAAGCTGAAATGCTTAATGCAGATCAGAAATCAATCGAATTGGAATCCCAAAGATCCGGAATGATTCAAATGCTGGAGCTTTTTATTAATCAATCTATCTCTAAAGACACCTATTTTGAGGTTCCTGCAATACTGAATCTTTCCGATCAAATCACCCGTCCTGAATTAGCTCTTTTCAAAAATCAAAAAGAGTCTATTCTCATTCAAAAAGATCTGATTTCAAATAAAAATACCCCAAGACTCAATCTATTTCTACAGGGAGGTTATGGCAGACCAGCATTAAATATGCTAAACAATGATTTTGACTTCTACTATTTGGGTGGCCTGAGAGTTAATTGGAGCATTTCTCGGTACTATACCAGCAATAAGGAAAAAAGCCTTTTGGACATTCAGACCTCCACTGTTGAGCTTCAACAAGAAACTTTCCTTTTGAATACTAAAGCGACTTTGACTCGACAAAAGGAAGAAATCAACAAGTACGATCTATTGATGGCATCAGATCAGCAAATCATCGATCTCCGCGAAAAGGTGAAATCATCAGCTCTTTCCCAACTTGAATATGGCACCTTGACAGGAAATGATTTCATGACCTATGTCAACGCAGTGGATCAGGCAAGGCAAAACCTGGTTCTCCACAAAATGCAATACCTATTTGCCCAACACACCTATCAATATACCTCAGGAAACTAAGCCTCAAATCTTATGAAATCTATAAATAAAATCACTTTGGGTCTCCTTTTTAGCATTAGTCTTTGGGGCTGTAAGGAATCAGAAACATACGACGCATCAGGATCTTTTGAAGCGGAAGAAACCATTATTTCCTCCCAAGCTGGAGGTGTTTTGAAAGAGTTTGGAATTGAGGAAGGCGATCAATTGGATCAAGGCCAATGGATTGGCTATGTGGACAGTGTTCAACTTTATTTAAAAAAACTCCAATTGAAATCTCAGGTAGTTGCCTTAAATGGTCGAAAACCCAATATTTCTCTTCAATTGGCAGCTCTTCAGGAAGAGCTTAAGGCGGCTGAAAAAGATGAAGAAAGGATTACAGGACTTGTCAAAGCCCAAGCTGCAACTGCCAAACAATTGGATGATATAAAAGCAAGAGTAGAGGTGATCCGAGCCCAAATTGATGCTCAAAAATCCAATCTAAATATCACAACCACCGGCATCTCTAACGATGCTAGTCCACTAGAAATCCAAATCGCTCAAATTGAGGATCTGTTAGAAAAAAGCAAAATCATCAATCCAGTCCAAGGAACCGTCTTGGTCAAATATGCAGAGGAAAATGAAATGACTGCTGTAGGAAAACCTCTGTACAAGATTGCAAATCTTCAATCCATCATACTAAGAGTTTATATCAGTGGAGATCAGCTTTCTCAGGTCAAAATCGGCCAAGAAGTGACTATTCATACTGATAATGGAGAAGGTGGATTTGATCAGGCAAAAGGTAAAGTAACCTGGATCAATGACAAGGCGGAGTTTACACCAAAAACCATCCAGACGAAAGAGGAACGTGCCAATATGGTCTATGCGATGAAGATTGAAGTTCCCAATGATGGAAAATATAAAATCGGGATGTACGGTGAGGTAAGCTTTGACTAAGAATGATTTCTTTAGAAAACATATCGATATCATACAATAAAGGCCAGATCAAGGCGGTTGATGGCGTATCACTGGAAATTCAAAAAGGAGAGCTATTTGGACTGATCGGTCCTGATGGGGCAGGTAAGACGAGCATTTTCAGAATTCTAACTACGTTGCTTTTACCTGATGAGGGTATTGCAACTGTTGATGGATGGGATGTGATCAAGGATTTTGAGAACATCCGAAAAGAAGTGGGTTACATGCCCGGCAAATTCTCGCTCTATCAAGATTTAAGCATTGAGGAAAACCTAAATTTCTTTGCCACTGTATTCAACACTTCTGTCGAAGAAAATATGGACTTGATCAAAGAAATCTATGACCAGATTGCTCCTTTCAAAACAAGAAGAGCGGGAAAGTTATCAGGTGGGATGAAGCAGAAATTGGCCCTTTGCTGCGCTCTAATACACAGACCCTCAGTTCTCTTTTTGGATGAGCCGACCACAGGTGTTGACACTGTTTCTCGAAAGGAATTTTGGGAAATGCTCAAAAGACTCAAAAGCCAAGGTATCACCATCATGGTATCTACCCCCTATATGGATGAAGCCACACTTTGTGAGCGAATCGCATTGATTCAAGATGGAAAAATCATGACTGTCAATAGTCCCGACAAGATAATTGAGGAGTTCCCCTATCCGCTCTTTGCCATCAAATCAGATCATATGATTCAATTACTCACAGATTTGAGAGAAAATCCAAGTATCAAAAGCTGTAATTCCTTTGGAGAAAATCATCATATCATATTCAAAAATTTCGATGAAGATTCTACATACCAGCTTTTGGAAAAGCTCAAGTCCAAAGGGCATCAGGGGCTGGTTATATCTAAAATCACTCCGACCATAGAAGATTGTTTCATCGCCTTAATGGATCAGAATCATGGATAAAATTGTGATAAAAACAGATAACCTAACCAAGAGATTTGGGGACTTCATCGCTGTAGATACCATCACATTTGATGTAAAGGAAGGGGAGATTTTTGGTTTCCTGGGGGCCAATGGAGCAGGAAAAACTACGGCGATGCGAATGTTATGTGGTCTGTCGATTCCTAGTTCAGGAGAAGCAAGCATCGGTGGATTTGATGTCTATCGTGAAAGAGAAAAGATCAAGAAAAACATCGGATACATGAGTCAAAAATTCTCTTTGTATGAAGATCTAACTGTGGCAGAAAACATCCGCTTTTTTGGTGGAATCTATGGTTTGGACTCCCAAAACCTAAAAATAAAGAGCCAAGAGATGATTCAGTCTTTAGGTCTGGAAAGTCAAAAAAATAAACTGGTTGCCTCTCTTCCTTTGGGCTGGAAGCAAAAACTAGCCTTTTCAGTATCCATTATCCACGAGCCTAAAATCGTATTTCTGGACGAACCTACTGGGGGTGTCGATCCGGTAACGAGACGTCAATTTTGGGATTTGATTTATACTGCATCGGAGCGTGGGATCACGATTTTCGTTACCACCCACTACATGGATGAGGCGGAGTATTGTAACCGAATATCTATGATGGTAGATGGTAAAATCAAGGCGATGGATTCTCCTGCCAACCTCAAGTCTCAGTTTTCAGCAGAGTCCATGGATGAAGTGTTTTTTGAATTAGCTCGTGGAGCACAACGAAAAGCAGATTGATATGAGACAGTTTTTCACATTTGTCAGCAAAGAGTTTCGCCATGTATTTCGTGATAGAAAAACCATGCTTATGCTATTTGGGCTTCCCATTGCTCAAATCTTATTATTTGGATTTGCACTAACTAATGAAATCAAAGATTCAAAAATCGCAATTTTGGATTTGGCAAAAGATCCAGCTTCCAGAGCTATCATTGAAAAAATTGCTTCCAGCGATCAATTTGAAATAGCATCTTCCTTACAGAGTCAGGCAGGAATCGAGGAAACCTTTAAAAAAGGATCCTCCAATTTGGTTTTGGTATTTCCTGTCAACTTTAATGAGGATTTATTAGGACAGAATTCTGTCCAAATCCAAGTGATTGCCGACGCTTCCGATCCCAATGAGGCAAATACCTTGACCAATTACATCAATTTCATAGTCGCCAGCTATCAACGAGAAGAACTGGTCACTGAAGCGATACCGCTTCAGATCATTACCGAAATCCGAATGCTATACAATCCTGAGCTCAAAGGAGCAACCAATTTTGTCCCGGGAGTGATGGCTTTGGTTTTGATGTTAGTCTGCACGCTAATGACCTCCGTTTCAATCGTGAGAGAAAAGGAAAATGGGACAATGGAAATTCTTCTGGTCTCGCCAATGAACCCGTTTTTGGTGATAGTTTCCAAGGCAATTCCTTATTTCATTTTGTCGCTTGTCAACTTGACAGTGATTCTCTTGTTATCCATTTTCCTTTTGGACATGCCTTTCAACGGCAGCTATTTCTTATTCTATTTCGAAAGCAGCTTACTGATTATCGCTGCCCTTTCTTTGGGACTATTAATTTCCACCAGCACTAATTCGCAACAAGCAGCTATGCTCATTTCATTGATGGGGATGCTAGTACCGACCATGCTTTTGACAGGGTTTATGTTTCCTCTGGAAAATATGCCTGTACCTCTTCAGTTGATATCCGATATCATCCCGAGTAGATGGTATTACATCATTGCAAAATCCATCATGATCAAAGGTTTGGGCTTTGCAGCAATCTGGAAAGAGACCTTGATTTTATTTTCAATGACCGTATTCTTTTTGACCATTAGTTTCAAAAAATTCAACATCCGACTCCAATGAGCAATTTAAAATTCCTTTTGCAAAAAGAGTTTAAGCAGATCTTTCGGAACAAATCTTTGCTACCGTTGATCTTTGTGATGCCGATTATTCAGCTTTTGGTCATGCCATTGGCTGCTGATTATGAAATCAAAAACATCAATATTTCCATAGTCGACCATGACAAAAGTCCATATTCCAGGCTGTTGATTTCCAAAATCACCTCATCCGGATATTTTAAACTTTCCGATTACGGAGAGTCATTCAAAGCTGCTTATGATCAGATAGAAAAAGATAAGTCCGATTTGATTTTGGAGATTCCGGTTGACTTTGAAAAAAATCTAGTCCGAGAAAACAGCGAAACGCTTTTTATAGCTGTCAATGCAATTAATGGTACCAAGGCAAATCTGGGTGGGGCATATCTTCAGCAAATTATCGGAGAATTTAATGCCGAAGTCTTACTTCAATGGATTTCTCCAACTCGGTACAATCCGAGTCCTCAAATCGATGTCGCTTCATCCAACTGGTTCAATCCTACGATGAACTATCGCTTTTTCATGGTTCCTGGGATCCTAGTTTTTTTAGTCACAATGGTTGGAGCCTATATGTGCTCCCTCAATATCGTCAAGGAAAAAGAAGTAGGAACGATTGAGCAAATCAACGTGACTCCGATCAAAAAACATGAATTCATATTAGGTAAGTTAATTCCATTTTGGGTAATCGGAATCGTCGTTTTCAGTATCGGGTTATTCTTCGTAGCGAGGCTGATTTATGGAATTGTCCCTGTGGGAAGCATTCTACTTTTGTACGGCTTTTTAGCCATTTATCTCATTGCTCTTCTTGGGGTGGGACTCCTGATTTCTACCTATAGTGAAACCCAGCAGCAGGCAATGTCAGTGGCATTTTTTGTCATGATGATTTTCTTGCTGATGAGCGGACTTTTTACACCGATTGAAAGTATGCCAACCTGGGCAAAAACCATCGCCGAATTCAACCCAGTTACCTATTTCATTGAAGTGATGCGAATGGTAATTTTGAAAGGCAGTGGATTCATGGATGTCACCAAACACTTCAAAATAATGGCAGCATTTGCATTATTCTTCAACACGTGGGCAATCTTGAATTATAGAAAAACATCCTAGCTAAATTCTAATTTTCAGATTTTCAACCCATTAATTCAAAACCGCTTTTTAGCGGTTTTTTTTGTATCCATTCAATCCTTGTTTAACTTCTCCCCTAACTCAAACCTACTATTCTTATGAAAATCTACAGAAGATTAATTTTTCCTCTTCTGGTGACTATCCTATTGGTGGCTGCCAAACTTTATTTTCGAGGGGAATCACAAAATTGGGAAGGAATTTTTGGTTGGCTTCCACATATCAATACAGTCCTGATAATAACTGGCTTTACTTGGTGTCTCTTAGTTTTAACGGGGATTCTCAAGCGAGTCTTTCTAAAACAATTTGATATCGGGAAGGAAGACAATCTGAGGGCTCGAAAAGTCTATACTCAACTCAATATTCTTCAGAAAATCGTAAATTTCGTCATCATAGTACTTGGAATCGGGTTAATCCTGATTTCTTTTGAGGAGATCAGAAAAATTGGTGTTGGGGTATTTGCATCAGCAGGATTGGCAGGTATCATCATTGGTTTCAGTGCACAAAAAGCCATAGGAACATTGGTTGCTGGGATTCAGATTGCCTTTGCACAGCCATTCCGATTAGACGATGCCGTGGTGGTTGAAAACGAGTGGGGATGGATTGAAGAAATCAACCTGACCTATGTGGTGGTGCGGATTTGGGACCAAAGGAGGCTCGTTTTGCCCACGACTTATTTTTTGGAAAAGCCTTTCCAAAACTGGACGAGAACCTCAGCAGATATCATCGGATCAGTGTTTTTATATACTGATTACAGAGTCTCATTTGAGGCATTAAGAGAAGAATTAGATAGAATATTGGAAAATACTCCTCTTTGGGACAAAAAAGTGAAAGTTTTACAAGTGACTGAAGCAAAGGAAAGAACTGTAGAAAGTCGTATTTTAGTTTCAGCGAAAAACTCTCCAACTGCCTGGGATCTGAGAGTACATGTTCGGGAAAAAATGATCGAATTTATTCAGAAGAATTTTCCTGAGTCACTCCCGAAAACTAGGATAGCCTTAGATCAAGAACCAACTGAAAAATGAAAATCGTAGCTTTCTTTCTTCTTTCACTTTTATGCATTTCAGCAATAGCTCAAGAGGGAGAAAAGAAAGCCTCACTGGAAGTTTCTGGTTTTTTAGACCTCTATTATGGTTCCGACTTCAAGGATGAGGCAGGGAGCCCAAAGCGATTGCCTTTCCTTTACAACCATGCCAGAGCCAATCGTTTTGCAGTCAACCTTGCCTTGATCACATTCAATGTAGAAGCGGATCGAATGAGAGCAAACTTAGGTTTGCACCAGGGAACCTATGCCCAAGATAATTATTCAGCTGAACCTAAAGCCCTTCGTTGGATCAATCAGGCAAATGTAGGCTATGCATTGAACACCGAAAAAACCATCTGGATAGATGCAGGTGTATTGCCTTCTCATATTGGGTTTGAAAGTGCAGTTTCTACGGATAATTTGACACTTTCAAGGTCCATTATTGCCGAAAACAGCCCCTATTTCGAAACAGGCGGACAATTGAGCTGGCAAAAAAGCGAAGATTGGTACTTTGCATTTTTGGTATTGAATGGCTGGCAGAGAGTTCAATTTATCCAAGGAAGAAACAAGCCTTCTTTTGGGACACAAGCTAAATTTACTCCTTCGGAAAAAACCACTTTCAATTGGTCTACTTTCTTGGGAACCGATCAGAGTAATGAAGCTGGAACCATGCTTTATTTCAGTAATCTATATGGAGAATTTGATTTGGGAGAAAAATGGAAGGTAAAAGCTGCTTTGGATGCTGGAAAAAGGACAATTCCTGATGGATTCAATCCTAATTGGTGGGGATTTGCATTAATCACCCACTATCAATTTACTGAGAATTTTGCCACGGCTTTCCGTGTAGAGCATTACGATGATGAATTTCAAGCTATCGCCACTAGCTATTCGAATTTGGGAATAAAAACTAGTGGATTATCTCTAAATGTGGATTACATTTTTGAAAATTTCGCGACCCTGAGAATAGAAGGAAGATATCTGGACGCCCCGGGAAGAGCTTACTTGGGATTTCAGGATGATATAGCCAATTCAAATATGTTTTTTGTGTTGACTTCCTTGGCTTTCAACTTTGATTAAAGCTCCTCGATCCGTCCTAAATATTCATCTGCCTGTTTCAGAATCTGGGCTTTATTTTTCATTCGATCTAGAGTTTTATATGCCATTCCAATTCGTGGATTTTTCTCCAAAAGCTCTCGATTTCTATCATAGAAATGCCAATACAAACTATTGAAAGGGCATGCCTTATCTCCAGTTTTTTGATTGGGGCTATAGGCACAATGAGAACAATAATTACCTTGCTTTTTGATGTAATTGGCTGAAGAAACATAGGGTTTGGTCCCCACAATTCCTCCATCTGCAAACTGGCTCATCCCCCGTGTATTGGTGATTTCCACCCAATCAATTGCATCGATATAAATCCCCAAATACCAAGTATCCACCTCGTCAGGATCAATTCCCGCCAATAAAGCAAAGTTTCCTATTACCATCAGCCTTTGAATATGGTGAGCATAAGCCAAATCCAAACTTTGATTGATGGACATTGAAAGGCATTTCATTTTGGTCTTCCCTGTCCAAAACCAGGAAGGCAAACTCCTCTCATGTCCAAAGAAATTCATTTTGGAGAATTCTGGCATTTTTGCCCAATAAATTCCCCTCATATATTCCCTCCAGCCAATAATCTGCCTGATAAATCCTTCTACTTGAGAAATGGAAATTTCATCCCTTTTCCTATGCCAGTGAGACTCCACTTTCTGTACAACTTCAAGTGGAGAAATCATTTTTGTATTGAGAGCAAAACTCAACCTTGAATGGAATAAATAAGGATCCCAGGTAGTCAATGCATCCTGATAGTCGCCAAAGTGAACCAATAATTTTTCACAAAAATGATCCAACATGTCAAAGGATTCGGCTCTGGAGATGGGCCATTGAAAATCTTCTGGATTTACATTACCAAAGGTTTTGATATTCTGATCCTGAATCATTTGAAAGATCCCACTCAAATCATGCTTGAATTCAAGATTCTTTCGGAGCAATCTCTTATCTATCAAAGCAGATCGATTATCGTGATCATAGTTCCATTTTCCACCCTCAGGCTTTTTTCCATCCATTAGGATTTCAAATTTCTTCCTGATTTCACGATAGAAAGACTCCATCAGGAAAGTCTTTTTTCCTTCAAAAAATTGAGCTAAAAAGGAGCGTTCAGTAAGGAAATGCTCTGTGTCAAAAGGCTCACTATCTATGGAAATCGACTTACAAATATCTTTAAGTTGCTGATCGAGCCTATATTCATCAGGAAGCTGGTATTCAAACTTTTCAATAGCTTCCTTTTGGATGAGTTGGTCAATGATTTTATCCAGTTTCTGAGGATTTTCTGGGTCATCCAATTTGTAGTATCTGACTTGCTTACCCTCATTTTTTAGTTGATCTGCAAAGCATCTCATTGCCGCAAAAAAAGCCATCATCTTTTGAATATGATGCATTACATAATCAGTCTCTTGCCGCATTTCCGCCATCAGATAAATGACATTTTCATCCGGAGACTCAAACCAAGAGTGAGTTGAATTCAGCTGATCTCCTAATATTAATCTGAGCGTTTTGGACATAAAAAAAGGCTTTCATTAGTAAGCCTTTTTATTGGTTGATTGTTTTAATTAATATTTAAAACAAGGCATGGAGGATTTTCTCCCTCTTCCTTTTGCAGAACCTGCCAGGAAGCTATAGCGCAATGAAATCTCATGTGCGCCTCCTGTATTCGCATTGCCGAGGGAGGAAAGTGTGAAATCATGGCTATAGCCTACATCTAATCCTCCACCCAATGAAATTCCTACTAGGGCTATGACTGACTCATGATTAGGTTGCGAGTTGTCTGAAACGGGAATTCCACGATACCAAACTCCCAAAACAAGGGGTTGAATATTAACTTGAGTCCCTAAATCCAATTGAGAAAAAGGGCCTTGATTTTTATAATTGAATGCAAAAGTTAGTTCTTTGGTACCGGTTCTATGAGTAAAGTATTCCTGAGAAGTCCCTCCGGATAGATCCAACTTCACACCACCATGAGCAGACATTTTTAAGGGAAGTTCGCTGATTTGATCATCTAAGAAAGAGATATTGGGCTGAGTTACGTGATGAGCAGAAACACCCAACCAGAAATTATCATTGTGAAATAAGGCACCGAAACTATAATCAACAAATTGGTGTCGGCTATCGGCTCCTAAATTTTCTCCTGAATAATCTCCAATGGAACCAGTCTGATCATCTATTTGACTTCCAAAGACCAAATCTCCGAAATAGGCATCTCTATCCATATAAGAAACTTGTCCACCAATTCTCAGGAAAGAACGGAAACCCAATCGAGCACGGTAAGAATAATTAGCACCAATTTCAGATACCTGAAGATTAGCCATGCTTTGTTCTGACTGATTGAATATCAAACCTACTCCACTATTCGCGCTGAATATATAATGATCTATATATGCTGAATAAGAAGTAAAAGACTGATCCAATCCTGGCCACTGATTTCTGTAGCTTACACCAATTCTTGTCATTTCCGAAGCTCCAGCCATTGCTGGATTTAGGTAAAGGGGATTGGCATAGAATTGAGAATATTGCACATCCTGAGCCTTCAGGCTCAGGCTGGCAATACTGAGGATGATAAACATGTAGATTTTTCTCATTATCTATCTGATTAGGGTGATACCGCCGGTTCGGACTGTTTGGGTTCCTTCCCGGTCGGTATAGGTGATTTTGTACAGATAGTTTCCAGCAGGAAGGGATTGTGCCTTGTAGGTACCGTCCCAGCCTTTGGATTCTAGCCCTGTTGTTGTGTATAATTTTTCTCCCCAAGTGTTGAAGACATCCATGGAGAATGAATTGATGCCTTTCATTTTTGGGATAAATGTGTCATTCAAACCATCTCCATTGGGCGTGAAAGCATTTGGAATGACCACTTGTGGGGTAATCGAGGTTACTTCAATTGCATTGGTCTCAAAAGAAGAACAACCATATATATCGAAACCTGTAAGTTTTACCTCGTAGGTTCCAGGGGATTCAAATACGTGAATGGGATCTTTGTCATTAGAAGTATTTCCATCTCCAAATTCCCATTGCCAAGCGATGAACTCTGGATCGATAACACTTTCAAATAGAATTTCTTCATCTGTCAATACTTCAGGTTCTGAGTTGATCTCTAGCTTTCTATAATTGAATTGCAATCTTCCATTTTGGGAAACTGCATTGGAAGGGAAGTCGACTTTAGCTTCTGCTTGAACCTTACAACCCAGAGCATCTTCTATTGTTACTATTAATGTGCTCGTTTTATTAAAGGTGATTTCACGCTTGTTTTCTTCACCTGTGCTCCAAGTGATTTGATAAGGTTCAATTCCTCCTTGAATAGATACCCAAGCATTTCCCATCACCGATCCTACTTCACAATTGACATCTAGCACACTTTCTATTCTAGCTTGAATTGCAGCGCTTTGTGTTAATTGAATAACTTGAGAAACAGTACAACCACTAGCATCTGAAACTTGTACTTCAAATTCTCCAGCGGCTAAGCCTTGGCGATGAGTTTCTCCCTCAACCCCATCGGACCAAAGAATTTTGGCATCACCTTTTGCCCCACTGATTGCTATCTCGATTTCTCCATCATTTTCTCCCGAGCAGCTGATTCCTTTGGATTGAACTAACTCCAGTTCTAATGGAGCGTCTGCTTGAATCGAGAATGTTTTTTGGAAGCTGCAGCCAGAGGCGTCAGAAATTGAAACTGAATATGTTCCAGCACCTAAATTTTCAATGGATTTTGTGTTTGCACCATTGCTCCATGTATATGAATAAGGCGCGGTGCCTCCACTTACCTGAAGGTCGATTTTACCATTCTCAGAACCTTCACAAGTTGGATTTGAAATTGCTTCCTGAATTTCGATTTCTTCCGGTTGATTTATTCTATAGGATCCTTGGAAGGAACAACCCTTACTATCCAAGATCAAAACATCATAGATTCCTGGCTTTACATTTAACAGGTCTTTTACAGTCGAACCGTTGCTCCAAGAATAACTATAAGGAGCAACTCCTCCAGAAACAGCAAGGGAAATATTCCCATCGGAATTTCCCCCACATGAAGCATCAGAAATACTTTCGTCGACTGAAATACCTTCTGCTGCAGCTTTAATCTCAAAACTTACTGTGATATCACAGTTATATTTATCAGCAACCCGAACTGTATAGGTACCAGGTTTTAGATTATCAGCTTCCCAGACATTCTCAAGACCATTGCTCCAATAAATTTTATATGGAACATTATCATCCTCGTATTCATTCCGGCCGAGTTTCACGGCGATTTTAGCATAGCCATCATTACCTGTTCCGCAGGTAGCATCTTTCAATTCGATATCTTCTAAGATGAGTGGAAAAGGAGGTTGAACTACAATACGCTCTACATATTTCAAGCCTTTAGAATCAGTAATTTCAACTGTATAAGTTCCCGCGAAAAGATTGGTCCTATTTTGGGTCGTCTCGTTTGTATTCCATAAGAAAGTGTAAGGGGCAGTGCCTCCTTTTACATCCAAAATAATATGGCCTCTCTCCTGATGAGAACAAAGGGCCAGCTTTCCAGATACCTCAACTTGAATACCATCATAGGAAAGAATTCTATCATTGGTCTCATTTGGGATTTCAAAAGAAAATTGGGCAAAGGCAGGAATCATCAATCCAATACTCAATATGAGCACGATTGCAATTTTCCTATATGTTTGAAGCCTTTTTTCCATTTGAATCTCTGAGAGACGATTTTATCCGGTAAAATTTGCCTTATAAATCTTATTTTGTGTATTTCATATTTTAGAATATTATTTTTTGTAAATCAAATACAACAAAATGATATTCTATTTTTTTGAATATTTCATGAAATAAGAATATAATAATTCGTTTATGCAAACGTTTCGTATGAAGTGCTAAAAATGAAATGTAGCTTTAAAAAGTATTATTTTTCTTCAAATTCTACCATTTTCAAAAAAGACAGGAAATGAAGCTTTTTTTAGGATATGAAATGAAAAAAGGCCTGAAGATCAGGCCTTAAAAATTTTTTGAATTTTTTTTAAATTTTTCCCCGGATCAAATAGAATTGCTGAAAATCAGTATCTAAAGCATGGAATTGTCCTTGCTCTTTGATTTCTACTTTTGGGATCTCCCCACAAAAATCGATAGGTTATGGAGATTTCATGGGCTCCTCCTGAGTTTTTCAAACCCAGTTTGGAAACCGTCACATCATAAGAATATCCTATGTCCAAACCACTTGGCAAGGATACGCCTACTAAGCCAATTACCGCTTCGTTGTTAGGAAGTGAGTTTTTGGTAGGAAGCCCTCTATACCATAATCCCAATACCAAAGGGTCCAAATACAGTTGTGTTCCAATATCTAACTGATTGAAGGGATCCTGTTGTTTGTAATTAAAGGCAAACGAAATTGCTCTCTCTTGATAGGCATGTGTAAAATAATCCCTTCTTCCACCAGTAAGGTCAAATTTGATCCCACCTTGAGCGGAAATCTTCATGGGAAGTTTGGAGATATTGCCTTCAACAAAAGAAACATTAGGCTCGCTCAAATGATGGGCAGATGCTCCCAACCAAATATTATTAGTATAGAACATACCTCCGAAAGCAAAATCAAAAAAGTTGTATCTACTATCGATGGGGATTCCATCAAGTTCATCGGTAATTCCTCCAATTGATCCATTGATGATGTCTATTTGAGTTCCAAAGACCAAGTCCGAGAAGAACGCATCTCTCTGCATGTAACTAGCCTGACCACCTAATCTGAAATAGGTATCCTCTCCCAGTTGCAATTTGTAGGCATAAGAAAGACCAATTTCATTGGTAGCCAAATTGGCCATACTTTCTCGATTTCCATTAAATATAAGACCAATACCGCTATTATAGTCAAAGATGTAATGATCGATGTAGAATGAATAAGAATTGAAATTTTGGTCTAGACCAGGCCATTGATTTCGGTAATTGACACCAATTCTTGTCAATTCGGATGCTCCTGTTAAAGCTGGATTCAAATAAAGAGGGGCAGCATAAAATTGGGAATACTGTACATCCTGGGCTTTAGTAATCAAACTAAGCCCCATCAAAAAAAGCATCCCAATTAATATCCTTTTCTTCATACCGATCCCCCAATTTCAAAAAAGGAAAGCTTCCTAACCTTCCCGTCGAAATCTAGATTCATTTAGGTTGTGAAACTACTAGGGCTTACGATTGGGGCGATCAATCATATTGTTTCAGACCTTGATATAATTATTTGTAGAACCCTACAAAAACTCCATCTCTTTACTCAATAACTATACCAAAGCCCTTAAAAAAACAATGAATGATTTTCTATAAATTCAGAATCACTTGATTATGAGTTAAATCCTTAAAGGTTTCTCGCTTCCTAATCAATTGTGCTTTCCCTTCCCAAACCAAAACCTCAGCAGGCCTTAACCTTGAATTATAATTCGAAGCCATACTAAATCCGTAGGCTCCTGCATTTTTAATTACTAAAATATCTCCGGGCTTCACCTCTCCCATTTGCCTTTCGGCTGCAATAGTGTCTGTCTCACAGATATAACCTACCACATTATAGGTAGCCTCATCTCCTTCCGGATTATTCAGTGCATATACATCATGATACGCGTCGTACATCATGGGTCTGATCAAGTGATTTAGACCTGAATCAACCCCAACGAATGTGATTGAAGGAGTTTCTTTGACTACATTGGCCTTAACCAAGAAATAGCCACTCTCACTTACCAAAAACTTCCCTGGCTCTAGCCAAAGCTCCAGCTCTTTCCCGTATCTATCGCAGAAATCTCTGAAAGCCTTACTTACTTTTTCTCCAACCTCTTCAATATCTGTGAACGGATCTCCCGCTTTATATGCTACTTTGAACCCTCCGCCA
The DNA here is from genome assembly GCF_026652115.1 of Algoriphagus sp. PAP.12. Taxonomy (GTDB): domain Bacteria; phylum Bacteroidota; class Bacteroidia; order Cytophagales; family Cyclobacteriaceae; genus Algoriphagus. Next base: position 345,623 of record NZ_JAPPSQ010000001.1, read on the forward strand.
CAATCAATAAATCTTAAATCAGGGAACTGTTTGGCAGCATCAAAAAGGACATTTGCACCTTTCAAGAAAATCTCGGCGTCCAAAATATCTGAGCCAGTATGAATATGAAGTCCAACAATTTTCAATTGCTGCTCATTCACAACATCCAAAATCTCGGGAAGCATATCTACTGATATCCCAAATTTGCTGGCTTTATGTCCTGTTGAAATTTTCAAATTGCCTCCCGCCATGATGTGCGGATTAATTCGAATACATGCAGGAACAGTCGAGCCATACTTTTCTCCGAATTGTCGCATCAATGGAATACTATCCAAATTGATCATTACTCCCAAAGCAACGGCTTCCTCAATCTCCTCAAACCCAACACCACTAGGTGTATACATGATTTCTTCGGCATTGAAACCCGCCAACATACCCAAGCGGACCTCTTCTACAGAAACGGCATCAATTCCAGCACCAGCTTTTTTAATCAATTTTAAGATATTGATATTGGAAAGTGCTTTGGTAGCATATTTGATTTTGAGAGGAATAGAAGAAAAAGCATTTTGTATTGCTTTGACTTGACTAGTGATCTTCTCTCCATCGTAAACATATACTGGAGTACCAAACTCCTCCGCTATGGAAGCAAAAGGAATACCTTGAATCTGAGTAGGTTTTTGAACGCTTGACATGGTTTGAAATTTGCGTTCAAAGATAGAAAAATAGGCCCGGAATGAAGAAGAATAATGGATCTTTTCCAGCACTAAATATGTTGACAAATACACTATTTATGAGGCGAAAAGAACAGAAAGCACCTTTAGCTCAGCCCGTTAAATATTGTTAACCCTAATATATGGCCTCACAAAGCCTTTAAATTTGTAGCATGTCCAAGAGTAAAATCACCTTTATTATCGTTCTGATGTCAGTTGCCAGCCTTGGCTTGGTGGCTTTTCAGTATTACTGGGTGAATAATGCCATTCGTATTTATCAAGATCGCTTCGACCAAGATGTCTATCAAGCCTTGACTGGTACGGTGGATCAATTGGAGAAAAGTGAGGCCACTGACATATTCTTGGGACAATTGATCAATGATCCTGCTTTACAAGAATCATTATTTGAAAAAATTGAACCTATTAATTTCGAAATCAAGTCTCGGCAAAGTTTTCGAAGAGGCCCTTCTATTATCGACACTTTAAATATGGAGCCAGTCCCTCAAGTAAGTGCAACTTTCAAAAGGATGCTGGAATCTAGAGGGATAAATATTTCAGAAATGAATGAATTGGAGACGTTTTTTACTCGAATGACCCCTGAAGTAGCCTCCAAAATCTTCACTCCAGATGAGATGGCAGTCCTTTTAGAAGAGAAGGAAAGACAGCTTCAGTATATAAGTAAAATGGAGGTCTACAGCCTCACACAAGCTCCACCTTCTTTAGACCAAAGACTTGACCAGCAAATAAATATCTCAGAGGAAGAGCTTCAAAAGATCCAAAAAACAAACCTTAAGATCGATATGATCAATCAGGCTTGGGAAGAATTATCAGCTGGTAATCAAGCCATTCTTGACAGACTAGACACCTCACAAGTTCGAAAATTGGTAAAAAACCACCTGCTTGAACGCGGTATTTACGAAGACTTTGAATTGGGACTCTTGAAAGATGATAAACTTCTTATGCCTATTGGACAAGTGAAAGAACCATTCCGATTGGTACAATATGGAGTCCAGGCTAAACTCTTTCCAAATGACATTTTCGGAAATAAAGAAAACTACCTTTTCATCTACTTTCCAGATAAAAGCCAACACGTAATTCGTCAGGTTTGGCTTCCTGTTTCTTCATCTATCCTTTTCATCGGAATAATCATCTGGTGCTTCATTTATGCGATTAGAGTCATTTTCAAACAAAAGGCCCTTTCCGAAACTAAAAACGATTTTATCAACAATATGACTCACGAGTTCAAGACTCCATTGGCAACTGTGAGCTTGGCTGTAGAGGCCCTACAAGACCCGGAACTCTCCTCTCAAGATAAATTTCGGGCAAGATATTTGGGAATTATAAAAGACGAAAACAAACGTCTTGTGGCACAAGTTGAAAACGTTCTTCAGGCTGCTGCGTTGGATAAAAAGGATTTCAAACTAAAAATCGAAGAAGTTAATTTATCTGAGCTACTTGTAGAAACAGTGGACCATATTTCTCTTCAAGTAGAAAAGAGGGAAGGATCCATTGAATTTGAAAATGAATTGACATCTGGAAAAGTGCAAGGAGACTTGTTCCATTTGACTCATATTTTCAACAATCTATTGGACAATGCAAATAAATATTCACCTGAAAGTCCTGAAATAAAAATTCGGGCTTGGGAGGATTCCGACCAAGTATATGTGAATATTTCAGATCAAGGAATAGGAATGAGCAAAGATGCTCAACGAAAAATATTTGATAAATTTTATAGAGTTCCTACCGGAAACATCCATGATGTCAAAGGTTTTGGATTGGGACTTTCATATGTGAAAACCATGCTGGAAGCACATAAAGGAGGTATTTCAGTCCAAAGCGAACTCGGAAAAGGAAGTACTTTTACCATAAATCTACCCAAAAAACAATGAGCAAAGCGAAACTATTAGTAGTGGAAGATGACCCAAATTTGGGTGATATCCTCAAGGAATATTTGGAAATGAAAGGCTATGAACCTACTCTTTGCAGAGATGGAGAAGAAGGCTGGAACAAATTCAAGAAGGACAAATATGATCTCTGTCTGATGGATATCATGATGCCCAAAAAGGATGGTTTTACGCTTGCCAAAGAAATCAAAAAAGTCCAGGATGATCTTCCGATCCTTTTTTTGACTGCTAAAAATCAAAAAGATGACATCATAGAAGGGCTAAGAATTGGTGCGGATGACTATATCACCAAGCCTTTTAGCATGGAAGAGCTTTTGCTGAGGGTTACGGCAATTTTGAGAAGAACTCAAAAGTCTCAGGAAGTAACCCAATTGAAGGTTTACAAATTCGGTGATTTCGAGCTACACTATGATGAGCAGATTCTAGATGGGCCAAAAGGAAAGCATAAACTCACTTCCAAAGAAAATGAATTGCTTAGAATTCTAGCTGCTGAAATGAATAAGCTTGTTAATAGAAGCCATGCCCTGAAGCAAATCTGGGGAGACGACAGTTATTTCAATGCGAGAAGCATGGATGTATACTTGAGTAAAATCAGAAAAATATTAAAAGACGATCCAAAAGTTCAGATCATCACTGTTCATGGTGAAGGCTTCAAACTGATCGTTGGAGACGCATAAAACCGACACTACAACAATAAATCCTAAAAAACCCGAAGGTAATGATCTTCGGGTTTTTTGTTTTTAAAAAATAAACTTCAAGGGTTTGAAACCCTTAAAGAGTTTAGAGCTTTATCATCATACCAATTCGGCTCCAACCCCGGGTCGATCTGGGAAAGTGACTTTTTCAGGAGTTATTTCAACACCTCTTGCTGGATCTTGGGATAAAAGCATCGCTCCATCCATATCCACATAATCCAACAATGGGGCTATGTGAGCGATTGCGGAAATCCCAACCGATGATTCTGTCATACAGCCCACCATCGTTTTCATTCCCAATTTTTTTGCTTCATAGATCATTCTCAATCCAGGAGTAATTCCTCCCGCCTTTACCAACTTCACATTGATCGCATGGAAAAGGCCATGGCATTTCTTTACATCTGATTCTACGATGCAGCTTTCGTCAGCCATTACTGGAAGCTTTGAATACTTGAAAACTTCCTTCATCCCTTCCAAATCATCTTTTCCCAAAGGCTGCTCCATAAACTCAACTCCCAATTTTGCCAACTCTTCCGAATTACGGATCGCTTCCTCAGCTGACCAAGCGCAATTGGCATCAATTCTGAAAACAGCATCGGTATGTTTTCTCAATTCTTTGACGATTGCCAAATCTTCGTGAGTTCCTAGTTTGATTTTATAAATAGGCCAATCCACCTCTTTCATCTTTTGAACCATCTTTTCGATAGTATCTATGCCGACAGTAAAATTGGTTGTCGGGATTCCAGATGGATCCAACTTCAAATATTCATAAAGCTTCAAGCCTTTCTTCTTGGTGAACAAATCCCAAGCGGCCATGTCCAATGCACATTGAGCAAAAGGATTATTCTTAAAAACATCCTTTCCCAAAGCCCATAATTCCTCTGGACTTTCCCAGTTTCCTCCTTCTACAATTGGACGAAACTCCTCCAAAACCGATTTCATATTGGGAATAGTAATCCCATAAAATGGATTGGTAGTTGATTCTCCCAAACCGTAAAAACCTGCATCTTCCAACTTTACAATCAGCGTATCCTGAATATCACGACTTTGATGAGCTATGGTAAATGTATGCTTCAAGGGAAGGTCATAAACTTGATATGAGAGTTTCATAGTTTGAATTTTAGCTTTTTTATTCAGAATCAGGAGAAATTGAACAGATTTACCTAGTTTTAATTCCCTATCATTTGAAGACATGAAATTAATCAACAGAAATCAATTTAGCCTGTTTTTGCTGTTTTTAGTTTTTATAAGTGGATGCAAAACAGCAACAGATAATGAATTACCTCATTTGGAAGTTTCGCAACTCGAACAAGCCTATGAGGAAAACAAAGAAGCAGCTATTACACATCGTAGATTCAAGCATGCGGATCTTCAGCCTCTTATTGAAAAGCACGCCAATTCATTCAAAGTCGAAGAGTTAGGCAAGTCTGTGGAAGGAAAAAGTATTTTTTCATTGGATTGGGGAAATGGTCCTACGAAAGTGATGCTTTGGTCTCAAATGCACGGAAACGAAAGTACCGCTACGATGGCCTTATTTGATTTATTCAACTTTTTGGAAGCCTCTGGAGATGGATTCGACGAGTTGAGGACGACTCTGAAGGAAAACTTACACATCAAGTTTATACCAATGATCAATCCAGATGGGTCAGATAAATTTCAGCGAAGAAACGCCTTGGATATTGACTTGAATAGAGACGCAATTTCTCAGATTTCTCCAGAAGCAATCATCTTAAAAGGAGCCAGAGATTCATTTGAACCGGAATTTGGATTTAATCTACACGATCAGCAGATCTATTACAATGTTGTCAACACTCCCCAGCAAGTAACGATCTCTGTATTGGCTCCAGGATACAATTATGAAAGAGATGTCAATGATGTAAGAGCCAAAGCAATGCAAATCATCGTTGGCATGGACAAAGTTCTTCAACAAGTAATTCCAAACGGAGTTGGGAAATATGACGATTCCTTTGAGCCAAGAGCATTTGGTGACAATATTCAAAAATGGGGAACAAGCACCATTTTGATCGAATCGGGAGGATATGTCGGTGATCCGGAAAAGCAATATATTCGAAAGCTCAACTTCATGATTATTTTGAATGCATTGGAGCAAATTGCTACTAAAGGCTATGAGCAATTTACCACAGAGCAATACTTTTCGATCCCAGACAATGATCTACAAATGGTGGATCTGAAAATCGAAGAAATGAATGTGGAAGTTGAAGGAAAAACTTTCCCGGTTGACTTGTCAATCAGAAGAGGAGAAACCAATGCAGAAGATACCTATTATGTAACAGGATCCGTAGTCGATTTGGGTGACATGCAGGTTTACTTTGGATTTGAGGAAAAGGATGCAAGCGGATTGACTTATGCAGAAGGAAAGGTCTTTGAAACTCCTTTTGAAAACCTATCGGAAATCACATCTGAAAAAGCCTATGAACTTCTAAGGGAAGGGTTTTTGGCAGTAAAAGTAAAAAATGCAACGGCAGGAGATCTTCACAATTTGCCAATTTTGGTCTTACAAAGTACTGAAACTTTTCCTTCCGGATGGAAAACCGGCTCCAAAACGAATTTCTACCTTTCAGATGGAACAGAGCTAAAATACGCTGTTGTCAACGGATATTGGATAGACTTGGCCAATCCTAAAGATCAATTATTCAAGCAGGTCATTTATTAAAGTTAAAATTTCTAATAAACCTGAAAACCCGTCTCAATGGCGGGTTTTTTGTTTTCTACTTTTTAGTTAGTTTATAACTTTAAATCAATTTGTTATGAAATCAATTACGGCAATCATTTTTTCAGTTGCTATTGTTTTAGCGGCCATTGTTTTGGGCAATGCCATCATCAATAGAAACCGAGCTCAAGGCACCATCAATGTCACAGGATTAGGAGAAAGCAACTTTACATCGGACTTGATCGTATGGGATGGAAATTTCAGCAGAAACAGTTCAGATATTCAAACGGCCTATGCCAATTTGGAAAAGGACAGAAAAGCGGTGACGGAATATCTGGAAAGCAAAGGGATACCAGCCTCCCAATTGGTGTTCAATGCTGTGACTACCAATCCACAATACCGCCAAAATTACTCAGATGACGGAAGATATCTGGGACAGACTTTTACCGGCTACCAACTCAACCAGTCACTCCAGATCGAATCCAAAGAGGTAGAAAAAGTAGAAAAAATCAGCCGTGAAATCACAGAATTACTCAATCAAGGAATCGCATTTTATTCTCAGCAACCGCGCTACTACTATACTGAATTGGAATCTTTGAAACTGGAAATGATCGCGAAGGCTACAGAAGATGCCAGAGTGCGCGCTGAAAAAATCGCTGAAAATTCTGGTTCCAAATTGGATGATTTGATTTCTGCCAATATGGGAGTATTCCAGATCACAGGTCAAAATTCTGGGGAGGATTATTCATGGGGAGGAGCATTCAATACCAGCTCCAAAAACAAAACCGCTTCCATCACGATGAAACTGGTTTTTGAGGTAGATTAAATTCTAGGCCTTACCTTTGACCATGGCCGAAAAATCCGGACTTCATCCTAGAAATCTCCATCAAAAAAGATACGATCTCAATAAGCTCAGCGAAGCATTTCCTGAGCTTTCTCAGTTTGTGTTCACCAATGAATACGGAAATGAAACTTTGGATTTCTCAAATCCAAAAGCCGTAATTAGTCTCAACAAAGCATTACTCTTAACCTATTACCAAATCGAATTCTGGGAAATCCCTGACGGATTCCTTTGTCCTCCTATTCCCGGAAGAGCTGATTACGTTCACTTTACGGCTGACTTATTAGCTGAAAAAAACAAAGGAAAAATCCCAATCGGAAATAAGATTCAGGTTCTGGACATTGGTGCCGGAGCGAATTTGATTTATCCAATTTTGGGAAGTTCCATCTACAAATGGAATTTTATAGGAGCGGAGATGGAGCCTATTTCTTTTCAAAACGCTCTAAATATCATTTCTAAAAATCCTCGATTGAATCAAAAAATCGAGCTAAAGAAGCAATCGGTCTCGAATCGTATTTTTGAAGGAATCATTCAGCCGGATGATTTTTTTGATTTGACGATGTGCAACCCTCCTTTTCATGAGTCAGAGGCTGAAGCCAAGAAAGGAACTCAACGAAAACAGAAGAACTTGAAATTGAAGAAGTCAGAGTTGAATTTTGGAGGAAAATCTGGTGAACTTTGGTGTGAAGGCGGAGAAAAGCAATTCCTCAGCAATATGATTCAGGAAAGCCAACTGTTTAAGCATCAAGTCTTCTGGTTCACATCCTTGGTATCAAAAGAATCAAATCTCAAGCCTTTAGAATCACTCTTGAAAAAAGCTGGAATCGCAGAAAGCAAGATTGTCGAAATGTCACAGGGAAATAAAAAATCCAGACTTTTGGCCTGGACATACCTTTCCCCCAAACAGCAGGAGAGTTGGAGAAAATTTCGATGGACGTAAGTTATAGTGCCAAGGCCATCGGGATCAAAACCAGATAACCTGCAAATCCAATTGCCCATCCGAATCCCATTTTCATACCGGAAGAATACCTCAACTCCTCCGTGTTTTTAAAGATAATTCCACTGACACCTGCAGCAATCGGAGTCAGAATCAAAGGCAATAAAACACCTTCAAATCCAAAGCCCTGAAAGAAGCCTGCAATCAACAGAATCACAAGTGTAATGGCCGCATGGATGATAAAAGTAATCCTGTTAGAACCAGAGTCCTTGAATGGATGTGTGGTAGCTTCCATAGTATTTGGTTTAGTATTCAAAGACTTTATCCTAAAGTCCAATACCTATACCGAATAAAGCAAAAACAGGTTCCGAAGAACCTGAATTTTTTTCAAAATTTTATCAAAAATCAATTGAGTGTAAACTCCACTGAAATTTCGGTATTCAAAACCTTTGAAATGGGACAATTTTCCTCGGCATCTTTTACCTGCTCAGCAAATTGTTCTTCACTGATACCAGGAACTGTAGCCTTTAATACCAAATGGGATTTTTTCAAAACGCCTTCTTCAAAAGTAATGTTACAGGTCACATCCAATTCATCTGGAACAAAGCCAATTCCACTTAAATTGAAGCTCAATTTCATTGCAAAACAACCGGAATGAGCTGCCGCGATTAATTCTTCTGGATTGGTACCTACTCCGTCCTCAAATCTGGATAAATAAGAATATTGTGTTTTGTCCAAAACAGTACTTGGAGTACTTACATGGCCTTTGCCATCTTTTCCGCTGCCTTTCCATACGGCAGTTGCTTTTCTAATCATGGTTAAAGTATTTAGGGTTAAAAATTTACTTCTCTAGTATAAGGGATTCCATCTGGAAATAGTTTGAATCAATTCTTATTTCTTTACAAATAAGCCTTTTATCCTCCGAAAAATCTGTTTTTCTTTTTCCCAGAAAAAATGAAACTGCCCGAAAATAAAACCATATATCAACAAGAAAATCTGATAAAGGGGAAGAACAAGCAACAAATACAACATAGTATTTACAAAGCCTCCCTTTTCCACTTCGAAAAATTCCAAAATCGGACTTTTGATAAACAAGATTGTAAAACCTGTACAGGCAAAGACAACCAAAACCATGATCACCTGAAAGACACTGTCAAGCTTCCACTTACTTTGAAGCCTTTTTAGAAATGGTTCCTTCTTTGGTGATTTGGACATAAAACAAAAATAACAGGAATTGATCTAAATAAAAGAGCCAGAATATTTCAATCTGGCTCTTTCAAGTTATCTAGCAAAGAATAAATTAATCCCAAACAAAAACGCCTTCATTCAATTGCTGAAGCGCATCTTTTTTGAATTGGGAATCGATCAATAGGGATACATTATGTCTGCTTCCACCATAGGAAACCATTCGAATCGGAAAATTGTCTACACTATCCAAAACAGATCTCACAACACCTTGGGTTTCAGAAACCAAGTTCCCAACGATACAAACAATGGTTTGGTTTTGATCTACTTCCACGGATCCCAGAACTTCCAACTCTTCCAAAATTTGGCTCAAGTGAGTCAAATCATCTATCGTCACAGAAACTGCCACTTCAGAAGTGGTAATCATGTCGATTGGAGTTTTGTATTTTTCAAAAATCTCAAAAACTCTTCTCAAGAAACCATAAGCCAAAAGCATTCTACTCGACTTGATCTTGATAGCAGTGATCCCATCCTTAGCTGCAATTGCTTTTACTCCAGTAGTTTCTACATTTTCCTTGATCAAAGTACCGTGAGCCTCTGGATCCATGGTATTCAATAATCTTACAGGAACATTGTATTGCTGTGCTGGCCAAATAGAAGCTGGATGGAGGATTTTCGCACCGAAATACGCCAATTCCGCTGCCTCATCAAATGAAAGCTCAGCAATCGGACGAGTTCTATCAACGATACGAGGATCGTTATTATGCATTCCATCGATATCTGTCCAGATTTCACACACAGATGCGTTGATGGCTGCAGCCACCAAGGATGCGGTATAATCAGAACCTCCACGTTTCAGGTTATCTACCTCGTTTCTGTGGTTTTTACAGATATAACCCTGTGTCACGAATAGCTTTTGCCCTGGATGCTGAGCCAAAATTGCTTTCAGTTTTTCAGAGATTTTATTCAACTCCGGCTCAGAGTTTTCATCTATGCTCATGAAATCCAAAGCACTCAAAAAGACCGCAGGAATTTCAAGTTCGCCTAATAGCGTATAGAAAAGCTTGGTTGACAACAACTCTCCTTGAGCCAAAATATCACGATTGATAGCTTCATTAAAAGAAATTTTCAAGATGATATTCAAAAACTCAAAATGCTCTTTGATAATGGATTCAGCCTTTTTCCTAGCTTCTTCAGTTTTCAAAAGCTTTGGATAAAAATCCATGTAATGAGCGTGAAGCTCATCGATTCTTTCTTTGGCCAACACACGATCAGCGTTTGCCAAAGCATCTCCGATTCCCACCAAGGCATTGGTAGTACCAGAAAGAGCAGAAAGAACCACGATAGTCGGTTCATCTCCACGAGTTACCAGGTCTTTTACCTGGTGCATACGTTCGGGCTTCCCTACTGAGGTCCCTCCGAATTTCATTATTTTCATAAATAAACAGGTATTTGTAATAGGTATAGGTTTGAGAATTATCTCTTAAAATCCGAGCATTTTGATGGCTGTAATTGCAGCTTCATCACCTTTGTTTCCATGCTTTCCTCCGGCTCTATCCAGAGCTTGTTGTTGCGTATTAGGTGTCAAAACACCAAAGATCACAGGCTTATTATATTTCAGACTGACATTTGTAATCCCCTGAGCCACTGCATCACAGATAAAATCAAAGTGTTTAGTCTCTCCTTGGATCACGCATCCTAAGCAGATTACAGCATCGATTTCCTCTTGCTGAGCCATCCATTGACCTCCCAATGAAAGCTCAAATGAACCAGGAACATTCTTTCTTATGATATTTTCTTTAGCAGCACCGTACTGTACCAAAGTTTGGTAAGCTCCAGAGTACAAAGCTTCTGTCACGTCTTCATTCCACTCAGATACTACGATTGCAAATTTCTTATTACTGATATCCAAGATGTTTTTTGAGCTATGCTCACTTAGGCTTTTAAGAGATGTAGCCATAGGTATGATGTTTTTGATAGATATTGACTATAACAAAAAAAGAGTAAGACCTTTTGGGCCTTACTCCTCTAATTTCTGCGTATAAATAAGCATTACTTAGCGGCAAGGCCTTCCAAGCGAGCTTTTTGTTTTCGTGCTCCAGCAAACTCATAAGACTCGAAGTATTTTTCTTCGATCTCTGCGTAAGCATCGATAGCTTCTTGAGTTTTACCAGCTGTTTCATATGCTACAGCTAATTTGTAAAGATACTTTGGAGTGAAATATTTGTTTGGCTCATAGCTAGTAGCTTTCTCATAGTTAGAGATAGCCTTGTCTACATTACCAGTCTCCAAGTAAGCATCTCCCAACAAAGCATCAGCTTGTCCTTGGATCAAATAATCATCAGCAGAAAACTGCTCCAAATAAGTGATCGCATCTGTGAAGTTTTTCTCAGAAAGATAGATAGAGCCAATGTAGAAGTTTGCAAGATTTGCAGCTTCTGTTCTTGGATACTCCTCAACGATCTGAAGTAGACCAGCATTGATTCCATCACCATTCAAGGCAAAATCCAAACTATCCTGCTCGTAGAAGTAAACTGCCTGGAACATTTCTTCCTGCGCTTCTTCATTTTTATTAGCATTGCTGATTTGGAAAAATAAGATCCCTCCGATCAAAATGATCGCTGCAATCAATACTCCTCCTAATACTTTGCTATTCTTTTTCAAAAAAGCTTCACCACGACCAATAGATTCCGCAAGTGCTGCTGGATCCTCCAAAAGGTCATTATGATGGTCTGGGTGTACTTTTTTAGATTGTTTCGTTGCCATGTTACTCAATTTTCGAGTCGCAAATATACGCTTTTTATGATTTTCACAAAGCCCAATAAAAAAGCCATGAAACCAAATGAGAATCACGGCTTTTGAACTTCGTTGTTAGGTTTATTCCATTACGAATGGATAGTCCTCCTGAACATATACATCCTTGAATGCATCTTGTCCATCAGGCCAAGGTGACTCTTCAGCGAATTTCACTGCATCAGCCACTTTTTTCTTCACTTTGGCGATGATGTCGTTGATTTCATCTTCAGTCAAAATGTTATTATCCTGAATAGTTTGCAACACCTGCTCAACTGGATCCTTTTGCTTGTATTCTTCTACTTCCTCTTTGGTTCTATATTTCTGAGGATCAGACATAGAGTGACCTTTGTATCTGTAGGTTCTGAATTCCAACAAAGTTGGTCCGTCTCCTTTTCTAGCTCTTTCAGCCGCTTCAGAAACTGCCTCATGAACAGCCTCTACATTCATCCCGTCAACGGGGAAAGAAGGCATATCATAAGATTCTCCGATTTGATACAATTCGGTCACATTGGAGGTACGGGCTACAGAAGTACCCATCGCATATCCGTTGTTTTCGATTACGAAAATCACCGGAGTTTTGTAAAGCATTGCCAAGTTGAAAGCTTCGTGAACAGCTCCCTGACGAACAGCTCCATCACCCATGTAGCAAATCGCTAGGTTTTTGGTGCCTTTATATTTTTCGGCGAAGCCTAGACCCAATCCCATAGGAACCTGAGCTCCCACGATGCCGTGTCCACCTACAAAGTTTTTCTCCTTGTCAAATATGTGCATGGAGCCACCCTTTCCTTTGGTAGTTCCAGTTGCTTTTCCGAAAAGTTCTGCCATCACTGCACCTGGATCTGTACCCAATCCTAGTGGATGAGCATGACATCTATAAGCGGTGATCCACTTATCGCCTTCTTCCAATGCAGAGATAGAACCAGAAGCACAAGCCTCCTGGCCAATATAAAGGTGACAGAAACCTCTGATTTTTTGCTGACCATAAAGTTGTCCGGCTTTTTCTTCGAAACGTCTCATTAAGAGCATGCTTTCATACCAGAAAGCATAAGTTTCTTTCGAATATTTCACCTTTGACTTGGTCGCTACAGTTTTCTTTGCCATATCGTAATGATCAAAATATGCTATTTTAGGCCCCAAATATAACCAACCTCTCCTAAAAATCAGGCTGCCGCTAAAATAATTACCCAAACGGATGTATCTAAAGTCTCTGGAACTCTTACAATTTAAAAATCATCAGAAAACCCGATTGGACTTTAGCTCCCAGATTAATTGCTTTACGGGCCTCAATGGAAGCGGAAAAACCAACATTCTGGATGGAATTCATTATTTGTCATTGACAAAAAGCGCCATCCAATCTAGCGATACCTTGAACGTGCTGCATGAGCATGATTTTTTTGCAATCAAAGGTCAATTTGAATTAGATCATAAGCCTTTGGAGGTCCGATGTACTTTTGAGTTGGGAAAAAAGAAAATAATCTGGCAGAACGCAAAAGCCTTGGACAAGACCGCAGAACACGTAGGCTTGATCCCTTTGGTATTGATTGCTCCTGATGATACAGAGCTCATCAAAGGTGGTAGTGACGGGAGAAGAAAATTCTTTGATGGGTTGCTTTCCCAATTGGATAGGAACTATCTAAATCAACTAATTCGCTATCACCATTTCTTAAAGCAAAGAAATGCCCTCCTCAAGCAATTTGCCGATACTGGAAGGAGGGATCTGACCCTTTTGGGAAGCTATGATGAGCAAATGATTGCTTTGAGCCAAATTTTGGCAAAAAGAAGATCGGAACTGATGCAGAAAGTAGCTCCGATGCTTCAGGCTCACTATGCAGAAATCTCTCAAGGCAAGGAAAAAGTAACGATCGTTTATGATTCAAAAGCCTTGGATGAAAACTTTCCAGCTTATTTCAATTCCCTTCGAAAGAAAGATTTCATCACCAAAAACTCTAATGCGGGGATTCATAAGGATGATTACAATTTTCAAATTGGAGAACATCCGATCCGAAAGATTGGAAGTCAAGGTCAGCAAAAGTCCTTCATCATTGCTTTGAAATTGGCCCAATTTCAAGTTTTCGAAAAAGAGAAAGGAGAAAAACCTCTTTTGTTACTGGATGATATTTTTGACAAGCTGGACGATACAAGAATTGCTCAAATGATGCAATTGATCTCCAGACATACTTTTGGGCAGATCTTTTTGACCGATGCCCGCCCAGAAAGATCACATACCATTTTAACGGAGCTTGATTCTGAGGTTTACTTTTTTGGAGTGGAAAATGGGGAAGTGAAAGCAGAGCAATAAATCCCTCAATTTTTATCAGCTCTTGCATTTACCTTATTTCTTTGAAATTCCTTAAGAATTCCCCAAGCTTTCTTTATCACAATCACCACAATTGAGATTAAAAATAAGGCTATCAAAAATATTACAGCCAGATATAGAAATGTCTTTATATACTCCATTACTTGCTTGTAACTCTCAAGAATCTAATGATTAAATACGCAAAGTAAACGAGTGCAGCTACTCCAAAAATTTGCCATATAATTAAGCCCCATGAGGGAGAAACCAAATCAAACTTTTCCATCTTGAACTTTTGATTGTTTTAAAAATTTATTGATCGGTATAAAAACCAATTGCTTAGCCCATTAAGCTACTCCTGATTTTTCAGTTTAAAAAATTTTAAAGTCCTGATCTATCTAAAATTCAATGGCCTAAAAATAAAAAAGAGGCCGAAGCCTCTTTCAATATTTTACCAAAGTTTGGATGGATATTCACCCTCATCGTGTAGCTTCTTCAATGCTGCAATCACAATCGGTTTATCATCTGAATAAGTTACCCCAAACCAAGTCTTACCACCAGGCAAAATCTCATAAGCCGCCTTTCCTTCTTTAATCAGGTTATTTGCAACTGTTGGGATATAGAATTCAGATTTAAGGTTGTCCAAATTAGCAGGTAAAAACTCTGCCCACATTCTTTCGATCTCACCAAATACACATTGGTGAAAGCCCCAGAAGTTCATACTTACAGGAGTATCCTCAGGAATCTCAAAAACTTCTCCTTCGCCACGGCTGATTATTTTATCACCTTCTCTAGCGATTGAAGTTCTTTCAACCATCCCAATCAATTGTCCCTTTTCGTTGGTTTCGCAGACTCCTCGACTTACTGTACCATTATCAGATAGGACATTTTGCACAGCATATCCTACCATCGCATGAAGATCAGGTCTCACATCTGTTGCAAGGAACTTACCTAAAACATCAAATGCTTCTTTTCCATAAAAATCATCAGCATTGATCACTGCAAAAGGCTCATTGACGGCATCTTTTGCACACAAAACAGCATGTGCAGTACCAAAAGGCTTCTTTCTGTCTTTCTGCTTCAATTCTTCAGGAACGAAGCTTTCCAAGGTTTGAACCACCCAATCAACTTCAATTTTACCTTCCAACTTTGGCAAAAATATTTCTTTAGCCTCTTTTAGGATTTCCTTTCGTACTATAAATACTACTTTTCCGAAACCCGCTTTGATGGCATCATAAATAGAATATTCTAAAATAGTCTCGCCATTCGGTCCGAAACCATCAATTTGTTTATCTCCTCCATATCTGCTCCCCATTCCGGCAGCTAAAACTAGTAATGTTGGTTTTTGAGTCATTGCTCTGTGTTTCTGTTAAAAGCGTGGGCAAAATTAACTGAATTGCTGTGCGGCGCAAGGATAATTCCATCCTTCATTCAAAATGAGAGGTTCATTTTAGAGCCTACTTCAAGAAAAAAGAAATTTATTCTTCAGAGAAATGGATTCAAAAAACACTATAAACAAACTTTTATACACTTTTTTTCTATAGTCAGGATATTTTTTTGCCCTTATTTTGATTTTGATACAATTTTTGAATTACTTTCATGCCGAATTCTCAACAAACCATTAAACCCATTGAAAAAATGAAAAAAATAGAAGCGATCATCCGGACTTCTCGCTTTGAGCAAATACATACTTGTATTTCTGGTCTCGGAGTAAAATTTCTTTCCTTCTATGAAATCAAGGGAATGGGCTTTGAGCACGCACGACTTGAAAAATACCGTGGAGTTGCTTATGAACCTGCCTATATCCCAAGAACCAAATTAGAAATAGTAACCACTGATGATCTGGTAGAGCCAGTAATCCAATGCATTCTCAAAGAAGGTAAAACTGGAGAAATCGGAGACGGTAAAATCTTTGTCTTTGATGTTTTGGATGCTTATAGAATCAGAAACAACGATACAGGCGAAAACGCTCTTTAACCATCTCTAATCACCAATCGAACCTATCAAACCTATGCAAGAATTATTTACCGTCAACAACCTATGGATGATGGTGGCTACTATTTTGGTATTCATCATGCACCTAGGATTTGCCAGTCTTGAAGCAGGACTAACCAGAGCAAAAAACACCGTTAACATATTATTTAAAAACACCATTATCCCTGCAATCGGTCTTTTGACTTATGCCTTTGTAGGATTTAACTTGATGTATCCAGGAGCAGCTTTCGAAGGATCATTCTTCGGATTTGCAGGTTTTGGTCTTAGCCTTCCTGAAGGTTGGGATTCATCAAACTACAATGAAGGATACACGTTTTACACAGATTTCATCTTCCAGGCCATGTTTGCAGCTACTGCAGCGACCATCGTATCTGGTGCCGTAGCCGAAAGAATCAAATTGGGACCATTTATCTTTTTCTCAGTCCTTTACGTAGCCATCTGCTACCCGATCGTAGGTATGTGGAAATGGGGTGGTGGATTCTTGAATACCTTAGACATTCCTTTCTATGATTTCGCAGGATCAACTATTGTTCACTCTGTAGGTGGATGGGGAGCTCTTGTCGGCGCCTATCTTTTAGGTCCAAGATTTGGAAAATATACTGAGAAAGGAATGAATGCGATTCCTGGTCACAACTTGCCGTTGGCTACTTTGGGGGTATTCCTATTGTGGTTCGGCTGGTTCGGATTCAATGGTGGATCTGTATTGAGCGCTGACCCAGGACTAGTATCTAAAGTATTTGTCACCACCTCTTTGGCAGCAGCTGCTGGAGCATTTGGAGCTTTAATAATTTCATACATCAAATTCAAAAACTATGATATCACCATGGTTCTCAACGGAATCTTGGCAGGTCTTGTAGGTATCACCGCTGGTGCGGATGTGATGGGTCTTTTGGACTCAGTAATCATCGGATTCATCGGAGGAGGATTGATTGTATTTGCAGTTGTATTCTTTGACAAAATCAAAGTCGACGACCCGGTGGGTGCTATCTCTGTTCACTTAGTAGGCGGTATTTGGGGTACATTGGCTGTAGGAATTTTTGGAGACCTAGCTGGAATGGGCCAAGTGATCTCCCAATTAATCGGAATTGCAGCTGTAGGAGTATTCTGCGTTCTATTCGCAGGAGTAATATTCTATACATTGAAGAAAACTGTCGGCATCAAGGTCGACGAAAGAGAAGAGATCGAAGGATTGGATATCAACGAACATGGAATGAGAGCCTATCCTGATTTCGCTTCTAAAGATTAATAAAGAGTACCTGATTAAAACTTAACCAAACCACCAACCGAAGAGCCCCGGTCCGAAAGGATTGGGGTTTTTTACTTTCTCAAAAAATAAATCTGAAATCACTTTAAAATTTTGCCATATATCAAAAAACCCTGCTTTTGGCAGGGTTCAAATTTTAGATTGCAGGCTGAAAATAACGGTTGAGAATTGTCTTGTGGACTTTCCCAAACATTTGATAACACCAGTCCTTAAATTCTTCAACTTCATCCGGTAAAATAAGTCTTAGGCCTTTTCTCAGCTCTCTTTCAAATAAATAAGTAGAAAAGCTGACTTTCTGCAAAATGGTCTTCACATATTCTATCATAGTTTAAAGAGTTTAGGTTTATTAACTGATTTTAAGTTTCAATACGAAGGCATTTCCTCCATTGTTACGTAAAATTGAGTCAAGAGATATTTAAATATCCTTAATTTCGCAACTATGTCTAAAACGCTTATCACTTCTTTTTTGGTATTGCTTTGCTCCCTTTTTACAGGAATTCTGCTTGCGCAGGAGGTAGAAGTGGAATTGGGGCCCGATCAAATCGGGCTAAATGAAACTTTCACCATCAAAATAAGTGTAGCCAACGAAAAAATCAAATCCTACGATCAATTCCCGGACATTCCTAGCTTCCAAAAGCAAGGAATCTCACAATCCTCTTCTATGAATGTGATTAATGGTCAGGTAACTAGCTCCAATAGCATCATCCAATACTACAAACCTTCGAAGAAAGGTTCTTTTAATTTACCTGCTTTCTCGATCACGATTAATGGAAATTCATTTGATTTTCAAGGAAAAACTATCGCCGTCGGAGATCCTGTAAGCTCTCAAGGTCTTGGCGGTGGAGGAGATCCTTTTCAGGACTTTTTCAATAGAAATACTGAAGAACCAGAATATATAGAATTGGATGATGAGGCCTTTTTCTCAGTAACTGTAGACAAGGAAGAAATCTATGCCGGAGAAGGATTCAACATCACTTTGGCATTTTACATGTCCGAAAATAATCAGGCCCCTTTCAATTTCTACAAGCCAGGTGACCAATTGGATGAGGTATTGAAAAAAATCAAACCGACCAACGCTTGGGAGGAGAACTACAATATTTCCAATATCGAGCCTGAGCAGGTTACGATCAATGGAAAAAGATGGGTAAGGTATAAGGTTTATGAAGCGACATTTTTTCCATTCTCTGATGGTGAAATCGATATCCCAACTATTCCTTGGGAAATGATCAAGTACAGAGTAGCCAAGAACCCGACCTTCTTCGGTGCCAATCGCCAGGAAGATTTCAAAACCTTCTATTCTGCGCCAAAAACTATCACGGTAAAGCCTCTTCCTCCACATCCATTAAAAAATGAAGTCGCAGTGGGTCAATTCCAACTTCGAGAGAATTTCAAGGATATTGAAGTAGAAACTGGCCAAGGTTTCGATTACAGCTTTGGCATTACCGGTGTAGGAAATATCAACGCTATCAACGAGCCAAAGAGAATTTCATCCCAAAATTTCAATACCTACGATCCAAATGTGCGTCAGCAAATCAATCGTGGCTATGGAAGAGTTTCTGGAATCAAAGAGTTTAATTATTACATCACGATCAATGAGGCTGCTGATGTATCTCTGGACAAATACTTCGAGTGGATCTATTTTGATCCAACTAGAGCTGTTTACGATACCTTGAAACCTCAGGCAAAAGTGCGAGTTGTCGGAGAAAGTAAAGTCAATCAGGCGATCTCTAGTCAAAGGCTCGGAGGAATCTATGACAGGATCAATAGTGAGGACAACCAATTTTTAAACGAGGAATATAAATACTATTTTACGACCGCAATTAACCTGCTTCTATTGGCCTCAGTGGTCTTTTTGGCGGTTGTAATCATTCGAAAAAAATAATGGGTAATTCATTTGGAAAGCTATTCAAAATCACCACGTTCGGTGAGTCACATGGTGTAGCTTTAGGAGTAACAATTGAGGGCTGTCCAGCGGGTCTGGAAATAGATGAAAACTTCATCAGGACTGAGATGCAACGCAGGAAACCTGGACAATCCAAGATCACTACGCAAAGAAAAGAGGAAGATGAAATAGAAATTCTTTCAGGAGTTTTTGAAGGAAAATCCACTGGAACACCTATCGGAATTGTCATCAGAAACGCGGATCAGAAGAGTAAGGACTACTCGCATATCGCGGACAAATTCCGTCCTTCCCATGCAGATTATACCTACTTCGAAAAATACGGTATTCGTGATTATAGGGGTGGCGGAAGAAGCTCAGCAAGAGAAACTGCTGCCAGAGTAGCTGCTGGAGCAGTCGCAAAAATGCTTTTAGCTCATAAAGGAATCGAAATCCAGGCTTACGTCTCTCAAGTAGGCGGATTGGCTTTGGAAAAACCCTATCAAGACCTGGACCTTTCCAAAACCGAAGACAATATTGTCAGATGTCCAGACCCAGAGGTAGCTGAGGAAATGATTGAATTGATCGATTCGGTAAGAAAAGACCGAGACACCATCGGTGGAGTAGTTTCCTGTGTGATCAAAAATACTCCTGCTGGATTAGGCGAACCAGTTTTTGATCGTCTTCATGCAGAATTGGGAAAAGCCATGCTTGGAATCAATGCTGTCAAAGGCTTTGAGTACGGATCTGGCTTCGAAGGTGTAAAAATGAGAGGCAGTCAGCACAACGATCCTTTCGTAAAAGAGGGTGATCAGATCAAAACTACGACCAATTACTCCGGCGGAATTCAAGGTGGAATTTCCAACGGGGAGGACATATATTTCCGTGTTGCATTCAAGCCTGTTGCCACTATCATGCAAGACCAAGAGTCTGTAAATGAAGCTGGTGATGTTGTAACAGTATCTGGAAAAGGTCGTCACGATCCTTGCGTTGTGCCTAGAGCGGTACCAATCGTGGAAGCCATGGCCGCATTGGTCATAGCCGATTATTTATTATTGGCAAAAAGCAATAAACTAGCCGACTTATAAATCAAGCTACATGCTAAAAAAGATACCTTTACATACTCAGATTATTATTGGACTGGTTTTAGGATTAGTCTTCGGATTGGTAGTGATCAAAACCAGTATCCCCAACTCATTCACAATTGATTTCATCAAACCAATTGGTACCATCTTCATCAATTCACTGAAGATGATTGCTGTACCCTTGGTATTCGCTTCTTTGATAGTAGGGGTATCTAATTTGGGAGATATCTCCAAACTTAGCCGAATCGGAGGAAAGACAATCGGTACCTATCTAGTTACCACTGTTTTAGCAATTACCATTGGATTGGTGTTAGTAAACATTTTCCAACCGGGAAAAAGTCTTCCTGTGGACACCAGAGAGAACCTGATGAAATTGTATGAAGGAGATGCAGGCTCTAGAGTAAGTACAGCAGCTGAACTCCAGAAGCAAAGCCCTCTTCAACCATTGGTGGACATTGTTCCCCAAAACGTTTTCCAAGCAGCCACTGACAATGGAGCAATGCTTCAAGTGGTATTTTTCGCGATTTTGGTAGGTATTGCCTTACTTCAGATCCCAAAAGGAAAGGGAGATCCGGTTATTGCCTTTTTTGATGGAATGAATGAAGTGATCATCCGGATTGTAAATTACATCATGATGATCGCTCCATATGGAGTATTCGCCTTGATGGCTTCCCTGATTGTGGAAATCGCGGGAGACAATCCTGATTCCGCCATTGAATTGTTATTAGCTCTGTTGAAATACAGTTTGGTAGTATTGGGAGGTCTTTTCACTATGATTTTATTGATTTATCCATTGATTTTGATGGGATTCACCAAAGTGAAATACAAAGACTTCTTCAAAGCAATCAGACCTGCTCAGCTTTTGGCATTTTCTACCAGTTCCAGCTCTGCGACCTTGCCAGTTACTATGAAGCAAGTAGAGGAAGAACTGGGAGTTTCTGAAGAGGTTTCAAGTTTTGTCCTTCCTTTAGGAGCAACTGTCAACATGGATGGGACCAGTCTTTACCAGGGTGTAGCTGCAGTATTTATTGCTCAGGCTCTGGGTATGGAGTTGTCATTGACACAACAGTTGATGATTGTATTGACTGCAACCTTGGCTTCCATTGGTTCGGCAGGCGTTCCGGGTGCTGGATTGATTATGTTGATTATCGTATTAGAATCTATCGGTGTTCCTGCTGCAGGGATTGCCTTGATTATCGCTCCTGATAGAATTTTGGACATGTTTAGAACAGTCGTTAATGTAACTGGAGATGCCACTGTATGTACAATCGTAGCCAGTACAGAAGGAGAATTACCAGATGGATTGATCAGAAAAAGTAATCCACTCACTCCAAACGAATAAATCATAGAAAATTTCAATCGAAAGGTCAGGGTCTCAAGGCTCTGACCTTTCGTCTTTTCTGAGAAAAACCGACGTTTTCAGGAACTTATGCCTTATTTTTGCGCTTGAAAAAGCAAAAATAACCTATGCGCCAATCCTGGTGGAAAATTCTAGCCATTGGCCTGCTGCTGTACACGATCATTGCAGGTCTTCTAATGGATGTCCCTCGACTAGCCATCTTAAATGAGACGATCCGAGCCTTACACTTTCATGTGACAATGTGGTTTGGAATGATCCTCTTACTCATCATTTCGGTTTATTATAGCATCCGCTATTTGAGAACAAATAATCTGAAAGATGATGACATGGCTATAGAATTCACAAATTCCGCCATCCTATTCGGAGTGTTGGGAATTGCCACGGGGATGCTTTGGGCCAAATTCACTTGGGGAGATTACTGGAGTGGAGATCCTAAACAAAACGCCGCTGCCATTGGAATCTTGATGTACTTCGCTTACTTGATTCTTAGAAATTCACTGACTGATTTGCAGCAAAGAGCAAGGATCGGCGCGATCTACAACATCTTTGCTTTCGCAGCCTTTATCCCTTTGATATTTGTGCTTCCAAGATTGACTGACAGCCTTCACCCTGGGAATGGAGGCAACCCTGGATTCAATGCTTATGACTTGGATTCCAAACTTCGAATGGTTTTTTATCCGGCCATCATAGGATGGACACTTTTGGGAGGTTGGATAGCAACCGTAAGAGTTAGAATGCGTAGGGTTGAAAGGGTTTTAGAAGATAAATTGATTAATTCCTGATACATGAAAAAATTACTAATTGTATTGATGCTGGCTTTCAGCCTTTCTGCACTTGCACAGGAGAAGATTCCAGTGACGGAATCAGACTATAGCAACAATTCTGTGGAAATGGCTGATAAAATGAGAGAAGACGGCAAAATCTACGTTCTGGTAGGTGTGATTGCTATCATCTTTGCTGGCATTACCGTTTATCTAATCGGCACAGACAGGAAAATTTCCAAACTAGAAAAAACTATTTCCCCAAAATAATAAGACCATGAAAAAAGGACACATCATCGGAATCGGTATCATTGCCATCGCCATTGTGATCATTATGACTTCCATTGGGGATGCCAGTAGCTACGAGACATTTGACACAGCTTGGGAAATGAAAGAAGATGGCCAGGATAAAGCCATTCATGTAGTGGGTCAATTGAAAAAAGACACTGCTGGTGAAGTTACCGGACTCAATGTCCGTGAAGATAAAACTTCTTTCACTTTCGTCTTGGTTGACAATGACGGCACAGAGCAGGAAGTATTCTATAACGAACCAGTTCCAGCTGATTTTACCAGATCTGAATCTGTAGTAGTAATCGGCTCCTATAAAAACAAAGACATCTTCATCGCAGACAAAATCTTGATGAAATGTCCATCCAAATACCAGGAAACAGAAGTGCAGGCGGCAGGCATGTGATGTAGCAGCAAGACTTAAGAATTCATGATCAACACCTTTATCGGTAATCTCGGCCACATGATGACCATCGTGGCCTTTGTGAGTGCATTGGTGACAGCCTTTGCATACTTCCAGTATTTCAAGGCGAATGAATTAGAAAAAGCTAGCTGGAAACGCTTCAGTAGAGTTTCATTCTACATTCATGCGGTATCCAGTATCATGATTGCATTTTCTCTTTTTGAGATCATCTACAATCATCGATTTGAATACTTCTATGCCTACTCACACTCGAGTATGGCCTTGCCTGTCCATTACATGATTTCCAGCTTCTGGGAAGGTCAAGAAGGTGCTTTTATCCTTTGGATCTTCTGGAATGTAATTCTCGGATTTTTCCTGATTCATACCAACAAAGTTTGGGAGGCGCCAGTAATGATTGTTTTCGCCTTGGTTCAGGCATTCTTAGTCTCCATGATCTTAGGTGTAGTCATTGTTGACTTCAAAATCGGTAGCTCTCCATTTATCCTTTTGAGGGATGCCACACAGGCACCGATTTTCCAGATGAACCCAGACTTTATTCCTGAAGATGGAACTGGACTGAACCCATTATTGCAGAATATCTGGATGGTAATTCACCCACCAACATTGTTTTTGGGATATGCTTCTACTTTGATCCCTTTTGCTTATCTGATCGGAGGATTAGTCACCAAAAAATATTCTGAGTGGATTAGACCGGCTCTTCCTTGGGCTATTTTCTCCGCTATGATTTTGGGAATGGGTATCCTGATGGGAGCTTATTGGGCTTATGTGACTTTGAACTTTGGAGGATATTGGAACTGGGATCCAGTAGAGAATGCAGTTTATGTTCCTTGGCTGATTATGGTGGCGGCGATTCACACAATGATCACTTTCAAGAAAAGTGCTACTGCCCTGAAAACCTCAATTGTCCTAGTTATCCTATCTTTCATCTTGGTACTCTATGCAACTTTCTTGACTAGATCCGGGATTTTGGGAGATGCATCTGTCCACTCATTCACCGATTTGGGATTATCTGGACAGTTATTTATTTATTTGATTTTCTTTACCCTTGTGGCAATCTTCCTTTCAGCTCGTGCGTGGAAACATATTCCAAGCTCTGAAAAAGAAGCATCCGTTTACTCTAGAGAATTCTGGATTTTCATCGGAGCGACTACATTGGGTTTGATGGGATTCCAAGTGATCTTGCCAACTTCAATTCCGGCTTGGAATGCAATGGTAGAAAGCTTTGGAGGAATCTCCAATATGGCTCCACCTGCTGATCAGGTTGAGTTTTACACTAAATTCCAGCTTTGGTTCGGAATTGCTTTGGCACTTTTGACAGCTGTAGGCCAGTTCTTCTGGTGGCAAAAAATGGACAAAAAGGCATTGAAAGATGCTTTGTTGACTCCCTACATTATTTCCGTGGTGATTTCAGCTTTGATTATTGTCTTAGCCAAAGTCTATGATTGGAAATACATGATTCTAGTGGTTGCAGGGACTTTTACCATCGTAGCCAATGCCGTAATCCTTTCCAGACTGATGAAGAAATCTACCTTCAAATTGGCAGGTGGATCTTTGGCTCATATCGGATTGGGAATGATGCTGGTGGGGATCATGTTTAGCTCAGGTTATTCTGAGACCATTTCTATCAATATGTCAGGTCTGACTTACAGCAATAGCTGGGAGGATGAATTGAATAAAGAGCACGTTCTTCTTTGGATCAATAAGCCTTTGCAGATGAAAGATTACACCGTCATCTACAGAGGTAGACAAAAGAAAGTGGTGGGTATTCCTGAATTTGTACCAGCCAAAATCCTTGAATCTACAGACCAAGTCAACGAAGCCATTGCCTTAGAAGATTACAAGGATTATTTCAAAAAAGGAGACAAGGTCAATATCGTTTTGGAAGAGAATGACTATTTCAAAATTGATTATTACCAAAATGAGGTAATGAAGTTCTCACTAAGCCCAATGTCCCAGTTCAATGCTGGAATGGGCGGATTGATTTCTTCTCCAGATTCTAAGATTTTCATCGATAAGGATCTATATACCTATGTAGCCGCGATGAACGACTACGAAGATCCGGAGTGGAAGGAAGACCAGTTTTATGAAGTCTCTCCAGGCGAGCAGTTCCACATTGCTGACTATGTCACCTATTTTGATGGAGCGGAGGTCTTAAGAGAAATCGACGATTATGTACTTCAAGAAGGTGATGTAGCAGTGAAGGCAAAGCTTAGAATCTTGGATTATGATGTGGAGAAAAAAATTGAACCGACTTTCATCATCAGAAACAACCAAGTAGGTAAACTCCATGTCGTGGATAATGAATTGGGTATCAAAGTGACCCTGGATAATATCTTGCCAGAACAAAACAAATTCGTCTTCAAAGTCAATCAATATCAAAAGGACTATGTAGTGATGAAGGCAATTGTGAAGCCATATATCAACGTACTTTGGATCGGTTCTCTGATCATGTTGGTCGGGTTTACTGTGGCGATTTACCGTCGATTTGACGAGTTCAAAAAAATGAGGGATAAGGGATTGGAATAAGAATTATCCTACATAATTTTGGAAAGGAAGGTGAATCACCTTCCTTTTTTCATTTAAAATGGACTTTTCAAAGAATTTTATCTATCCAACTGAGAAGAAACTAGTATATTTTGAATATTAAATACTACACCTAAACCCATTACAAATTATGAAGATCAGTAAGGATGACTTTTTGAAAATGCAGGAGAAGTACGATAAAGAAGTCAAAAAGGGCAAGCCAGCCAAAGACAAGAAAAACAAAGACATTGACAATCAAACCAATTGGGTGTTTTTTGACAAAAAGACTTTACAGGATATTTTGGATAAAGCAGATAATGTAAAAGGTGGCATCAAATTTTATATGACCGAATATACCGATGAGACTGCCCAAGAGATGCATCCTGAAAATCCTGATGAATATGTAGGAAGGTTAACCTTGGTTCTTTCGCCAACAACATTGGAAGCTAGTACAGGAATCGGTGATCCTGAAGAAGAATATTATAATAAAGGGGCCAGTTGTCCGCCTAACTGCGAAATTTAATTCCAAAATGGAAGAGTTTTTTGAAAGAATAAACAAACCCTATTTTCAAGGTTTGTTTATTCTTGCCATTTTGGGACTGTATTTTTACCTCCGAAATTCAACCGTCAACAAAAAGAACCCTAGGTTTTATTTAGCCTTATCTTTCCTTGTTGTTGTTGTTTTCTATGAATTTCTAGCTGCATATTTTTTAGCTTTTAAAAAATACAATCAATTCTTTCACGAATTGATTTCAGATGTTCCTTTCAAAGGTTACAATATCTGGGTATTTAATATTTTCAATTACCTAATTTCCAAGATACTATTAGTCTCCTGGATTAACCATTTTATTACAAATCCAAAATTAAAAAAATCTATCTCCTTCCTCTTGATTGGGTTTATTACCTCTTCTTTGATTATTTTTCTTACCAAGTATGAAGAGATCAGCTATTTCCTTACCATAATTCCCTTTTTAGGTTATGTGTTGAGTATCATAGCAAGTGGATTATTTTTTGTGGACTTAATCACCTCAGGTTCCTATTTACCCATCAACCCGATACGATTTATCCCATTTTGGATTATCACTTTTAATCTTTTCCAGAATGTCATTTTATTATTAGCGGACATTGCCTCAGACTATTTGGCATTTAACAAAATTCAACTTTATAATCTCTTTAATTACATTTCGCAAACCCTATACATTCTAATGCTGATTTCGATTGTTGTAATTTTTTTAAATAAGGGTTTATTTATTGAAAAGAAAGTGGAAACAGCTTAATGAAAGAGGAAAGTTCGATATCTAAGATTCCCCAACAAGACAGTGGAATCTTCTTTAACCTTATAAAAAAGTGCTGATAGGAGTTTTTGATAGGATTCTTTCAAATCCATATTTAATTGGGATCCATTCACTGGCATTCTTGGGAATTATTACTTTCAGCTTATTCCCAGCTAAATTAAAAAAACAGCCTCCTTATTTTTTGGCAATTATTGTACTACTAACTATATCCTTTTACGAATTTTTCGGACCCTACACCCTGGTGGATAGGGATTTTAATGAATCCATGCATCATCTCATTTCCAATGTTCCATATCAAGGATGGAATTTATGGGCCTATAATATTTTTAGATATCAAATTTCTCTGATATTCATCAATAGCTGGATTAGTCTTTTCATATGCAATCAGCAATTCAAAAAGATTCTCATTTCCCTATTATTGATATTTATTGGAGTTAGTCTATTCCTAGAGCTCACCAAAATCCAAGAGATCACTGGTTTCCAGCCTATTATTTATTTCATGGGATATGTATTAAGTATTACTGCATGTTGTCTTTTTTTCGTGGATTTGGTAAGCTCAGAAAGATATCTAGATATAAATCCATTAAGATTTATTCCATTTTGGTTTATCAATTGCTACCTTTTTCAAAATGTGCTCTTGATGTTAGCAGAAATGGCTGGAGAATACCTGTCGTTTAACAATTTAACCCTTTACTTTTTTTTCAAATACATTTCTATGATCCAGTATTTCTTTATGTTGACTTTAATTGTTTCAATTTTTTTAAAGAGGAGTTTATTTATTGAAAAGAAAGCAAAAGCCGCTTAATAGGAAATGCTAAATAAAGTTTTTGATAGGATTCTATCTCACCCCTATTTAATTGGGATTTTCTCTCTTGCATTTATTGGTGTCATTGCATTTCTATTTTTACCTGCCCAAAAGAAAAAACAGCCGGAATTTTATTTGGCTTTCCTTTTCCTTTTAATTGTTTCATTTGTGAAATGATGGCAATCTATTTAGTTGTCAATAAAGAATTGAACAAAAAAATTCACGAACTTATTTCGGATTCAGACTTTATGGGTCATAATACTTGGTTATATAATGTTTTCAACTATCAATTATCGAAAATTCCTTTGATTCTTTGGGTCAATTGTTTCTTAAGTAATATTAAAATTCGGAAGATCAATCTTTCCCTTTTGGGAATTTTTATTTTCGCAGCCCAAGTTTTAACCCTATCCAAAATTCAAGAAATCTCAGGATTTCAACCCCTTAATTATTTAATGAGTCATATCCTTGGAATTATTGCATGTGGACTTTTTTTTGTAGACTTAATTAGTTCTGAAAAGTCCTTAGAAATTAACCCACTTAGATTTATTCCTTTTTGGTTCATAACCCTAACTTTATTCCAGCAAGTCATTGTCTTCCTAGCAGAAATGTCAAATGATTACCTAGCCTTTAACGAAGTCACTTTATACTTCTTTTTCAATTATATCTCTATGATTCTCTATGTACTGATGTTTGCCACTATTGTCGTACTGTTTATTAATCAAGGTTTATTTATTGAAAAGAAAGTAAAAACAGCCTAATGGAAGAAGAAAGTCAGATTGTATTTATCTTATTTGCTGGAGCTTTTTTGGCAGCTTTAATGGCAACTTTTGTTGTCGCGATGGTGATTTTGCATAGGCAAAGACAGGTGCAGAACAAGCAAAAAATGGAACAACTCCAGCTGGAGCATGAGCGAACCTTGCTGAATATAGAAAATGAAATCCAGCAGGAAACCATGAGTCATATTGGGCGTGAATTGCATGATAACATCGGTCAGCTCCTTTCACTATCCAAACTGTATCTGGGTTCCTCCAAACCTGAAAAACAGGCAGAAGGTCGGGAACTCATTACCAAAGTAATCTCTGAAGTAAGGGGGCTTTCCAAAACCTTGAATCTGGATTGGGTGGAAAGCATTTCTATCCGTGAATTTGCAAAACAGCAATTAGATAGAATTCAAGCCACTGGTTTTTGCCAAACTGAACTCGATCAAGAAGGAGACCCTTGGGAACTAGAGAAAAATCAAAAATTGGTTTTTATCAGAGTGATTCAAGAGTGTCTAAACAATGCCATCAAGCATGCCACTCCAGATAAAGTTTCTATCCAAATCATCAAGAATGAATCGGGAAGATTGATTATCATCCTAGATGATGGAAAGGGATTCGATACCACCATTCCTTCCAAGGGAAGCGGTATGACAAACCTCAAGAAACGGATGGAAACCATTGGTGGAGAATTTTTAATCCATTCTTCACCCGGAAATGGTACAGAGATCAAACTACTTTTGCCAAATTGATTATATAAACCTAATTTAGGTTTCACCCTTATTTATTATGATTCGGATAGCTATAGCCGATGACCATACTTTATTTGCCAAAGGCATTGAGGGATTGTTGGAGGAGCATGATGACCTTTTGGTCATGGGGCTTTTTCCAAATGGTCAGGAATTGGTTGAATTTTTAGAGTCCAATACTGCTGATGTGGTGTTGACAGATCTCAACATGCCTATTTTGGATGGATTTGGTGTGCTTTCTACTTTAAAAGAAAGAGAGGATTGCCCCAAAATAGTAGTACTGTCCATGTATGACGAGGAAAAAATCTACAAAGAATGTCTTGATAAAGGTGCCGACGGATTTATCCTCAAAGATGCTGATCCAGATGAATTAGTTTTCACCATCCGAGAAGTGCACGAAGGTCGTCACGTCCTCAATTTTGAGCGAGTAATCGAACAGGCCAGACCCAATGCATTTTTTGACTCCTTTAGGGACAAATACCGGCTTTCCCGCAGGGAAGTACAAATTGTTTCCTTGGTAAAAGAAGGCCATACCAATAAAGAAATCGCAGGTCTTTTGGGTCTAAGTCCGAGTACGGTTGAAACACACAGAAAAAATATCCATCAAAAATTAGGTGTGAATTCTCGAATAGAATTAGTGAACAAAGCCTACGAAATGAATTTGTAATGAGCCTATTTTCTCCCATCAGAACTGCCATAGTAGGATTTGGCACCGTTGCCGAAAAAGTCCATGCTCCATTGATTGATGTTTGTCCAGACTTGGTACTTTCAGCAGTAGTTGAAAGGAAAAGCAACAAATGCGAGCAAATCTATCCAGATGTGACCACCTATAGAAGCTTGGAAGAGCTTTTGGAACAAGATGGAGCCGACCTGATTGTCATCACCACGCCTAATGAATATCATTTCCCATATGCCAAGCTTGCTTTGGAGGCTGGAAAGCACGTGGTAGTGGACAAACCAGTGACGATTTTTTCACATGAAGCAGAGGAATTAAAAGCTCTTGCTGAAGAAAAAGGAAAAATCTGTACTGTCTTCCAAAACCGAAGATTTGATGGAGA
The DNA here is from genome assembly GCF_026652115.1 of Algoriphagus sp. PAP.12. Lineage (GTDB taxonomy): Bacteria > Bacteroidota > Bacteroidia > Cytophagales > Cyclobacteriaceae > Algoriphagus. Next base: position 375,878 of record NZ_JAPPSQ010000001.1, read on the forward strand.
CTTCTTGACTATTCAGGAATTAATAAAGAATGAAACCTTAGGAAAAATCGTCTATCTGGAATCTCATTTTGATAGATTCAGACCTGAAGTCTCTGATAACTGGAGAGAAAAAGAAGTTCCCGGAAATGGGATTACTTATGACCTGGGCACTCACTTAATAGATCAAGCTATTGTTGCTTTTGGTTTACCGGAAAGCTTGCAAGCTGATATCAGAAAAGAAAGGGAGCATGCCATTGCCGATGATCACTTTGACATCACTTTATTTTACACAGATAAAAAAGTACGGGTAACAGCAGGCGTTTTGGTTGCTGCACCAACACCCAAATTTTTGCTTTTGGGTGAAAAAGGATCTTATCTCAAATATGGTTTGGATGTCCAAGAGGCTGCATTGAAGTCAGGACAGAAACCAGAGGGTACTAATTGGGGCCACGAACCTGAGGAAAAATGGGGCAAGCTGTACCTGGAGAATGAGGAAAAATTTCTGCACACAGTTCCTGGAGACTATCGCATTTTTTACCAAAACATTGCTGACGCTATTTTAAAGCAAAAATCTTTAAAAGTAGAAATATCGCAGGCTATTAGCGTTTTAAAGCTGATTGAGGCATCTTTCCACAGTTCTAAATCAGGCAATAGAATCAGTCGGACCGAAGGAAATTGGTAATCGGAATTGAATTTGAATTCAAGGGTGTAATTCAAATTCAATTCTTATGAAAAAGACATTAACCATTTTCTTCTTTTTATTCGGTCTAATCGCAACCGCAAAAGCTCAGGTAAGTGCTGGGGTTGATATTTTCTCTTCAGACACCTTTGTGACGATCGGAACCAATCCTGACAATAACCTTTTTGGTGAAGGTAGAATCAGCACCGGGGGAGATATCGGTATTGAGTTGATGGGAGGATACAACCTGATCAAAAAGCAAGATGTCAACTTTTACCTAGGACTTGGCTTGGGAGTCAACGATGATAGAAGAGGAAATGACTTCTACATCGGGGTACCATTTGGTCTTTTGGTAAAACCCTTTGGAGGTGCTCCAAACCTTGGACTTGTGTTAGAAGCTGCTCCGATCATTCCAGATGAAACTGACTCCTATTTTAGAGCCGGATTTGGTTTCAAGTATACTTTCAGGTAAGAAATTTAGAAGGGTAATTTCCCTAAATCAACATTTCCGCCGGAGAGAATGATTGCCACTTTCTTTCCGGCAAACTTTTCTTTATTGGCCAACAAAGCCGCCAAAGGAACTGCAGAAGATGGTTCGATCACGATTTTCATTCTTTCATAAACCAATCTCATGGCATCCACAATTTCTGATTCGCTTGCTAAAAGGATATCCTCCACATAATCGGAAATCAATTTAAAATTCAATTTTCCTAGTGATGTCAAAAGTCCATCAGCAATGGTTTTTGGACCAGTTTGAGGGATTAATTTACCAGCTTGGAAAGATTGAAAGGCATCATCAGCACCCGCGGGTTCTCCTGCGACCACTTTGATCTCAGGCTTCATCAAATGAACCAGCAGAGCCGTACCTCCCAATAAACCTCCACCACCAACTGGTGCCATCAGGATATCCAAATCTGGTTTTTCTTCCAAAATTTCCAATGCACATGTTGCCTGTCCTTCAATCACATCCATGAAATCATAGGGAGGTATAAAAGTGGCTCCTGTCTCCTCCACCACTTTTTCCAAAGTCGTTTCTCTTGCTTGAAGGTTGGGTTCGCATTCGATGATAATCCCGCCATATCCTTTCACAGCTTTTTTCTTGATTTCAGGAGCATTGGAAGGCATCACGATATAGGCTGGAATCCCAGCCACTTTTGCAGCTCTTGCCAAAGCAGCCGCATGATTTCCACTGCTATGAGTTGCCACTCCAAGACTTCGCTCCTTTTCAGAAAGTTTCAAAACAGCATTTGCGGCACCTCTCGCCTTGAATGCACCCACTTTCTGGAAATTTTCACACTTAAAGAAAACCTCACATCCGGCAATTTCATTGATGGCCGAAGATGATAAAATTGGGGTGTAATGAACAAAAGGCTTGATTCTTTCTGCAGCTGACTTGATAGCCTCTAGACTTGGAAATTGAGTAGATTCCATGGGATTGATTTGTGACAAGTCCTCAAATTAAAGGATAGATTTTGATTTATTCCCATTCAATTTTTACAAGCCAATAAATTCTTCTTTCTTCGGATATGAATTGGAATTCCTTTGATTTCTTTCCACTAATGGGAGAAAAACTAAGCTCTCAAAATACGATGTCTCTTGATTTTTCACCCTCCAACACCGCCTTGGATGAAGTGGACATTACTAATACTGCCACTTTCAACCAGTTTGTATTTGATCAGCTGAAAAGAAGCGAGAAAAAGTATGGAATAGGTGGATATTTGGAGCATCGGGCAATTTATAGAAGGTCTCAGGTATTTGCAACAGAAGAGGCAGATTTCCGGGATATTCATTTGGGAATTGACATTTGGTGTGAGGCTGGAAGCCCTATTTATTCTCCCTTTGACGCAGTAATTCATGGTTTTCAGGACAATACCAGTTTTGGAAACTATGGCCCCACCATCATCCTTGAGCATGATCTAGAAGGGAAAAAGCTTTACTCACTTTATGGTCATTTAACAAGAACAGACTTTGACTCACTCCAAGTAGGTCAAAAACTGGAAAAAGGAGAAAAATTCTGCCATGTTGGTCCTTTTCCGGAAAATGGAGACTGGCCTCCACATCTGCACTATCAACTGATGTGGGACATGCTTGGGAATTCGGGAGATTTCCCCGGAGTGGCTTCCAGAAAGGACTTGAATAAATTCTCTGAAATCTGCCCTGATCCCAATTGGATCATAGGCTATGATTTGCCTGAGTAATCAATCTCAATCCATTCAATGTTAGATTCCGATCGATCAGATCGAAGTCCTTCTCCAATGGAGTCAAAATCTCAGACAAACCTCCAGTTGCGATTACTTTGTAATCATGGTTTGTTTCTTCTTTGATTCGCTTGACCATGCCTTGGACCAAACCTGTATATCCATAAAGAATCCCTGCCTGGATCGCATGAATGGTATCCTTTCCAATTGCAGATTCTGGAAGTTTTAATTCCACTTCTGGCAATTTGGAAGTATTTGTAAAGAGGGATTTGATGGCCGTTCTTAGGCCCGGAACGATAGAAACTCCCTGGATTTTTCCTTGACCATTGACTACTGTAAATGTCAAAGCTGTTCCAAAATCCACAACAATCGCTGCTTGCTTGAATCTATCCCAAGCAGCCACGACATTGCACATGAGATCGGTCCCCATTTCTTGAGGCCTTTGAGTTTTCACTTCCAAAACTTTATATGCTGTGGGAGAAATGAGAAAAGGCTCAATACCAAAATAGTTTTTACAGAAATCTACAATCAGCCCATTGACTTCAGGAACCACCGAGCTAAATCCAATTTCGCGTATATCGGCAGCGCTCAAACCATGTTCTAAAAAGTATACCGGGACTTTTTTTGCCAATTGAGAAATCAATTTGGCAGTTTTGGTTTCCAATCTAAATTGGTTGGTCCAAGTCTTGGATTCCTGATTGTACAAGGCAAAAACTACATTGGAGTTACCGGCATCTATCGCTAAAAACATTCTTTTTTCATTTTTGACTAATTTAGGATTTCAAGAAAGGAAAATCCAAAAACACGAATCAAATATGTATTCACTGAGAGAAGGAAAAATCGAGGATTTGCCTCGCGTATTAGAATTAATCAAGGAGCTGGCACTTTACGAAAAAGCTCCTGAACAAGTCACAAATACCATTGAGATGATGGAAAAGGACGGCTTTGGTCCCAATCCGGTTTATGGGCTTTTTGTCTGTGAAAAAAATGAGACAAACGAGCTCATTGGAATCGCCATCTATTACTACAGATACAGTACGTGGAAAGGAAGAAGAATGTATCTGGAGGATATTGTCGTGACAGAATCTGAAAGGGGAAATGGTGCAGGAAAATTATTATTTGACAGAGTAATGACCAAATCACTTGAAGAAGGGTGTACTGGCATGATGTGGCAGGTGTTGGATTGGAATGAGCCCGCAATCAACTTTTATAAAAAGTACGGAGCATACCTTGAAGCAGGTTGGCTGAATGCACATTTGCAAGATTTTGAGATCAAGCAATACTTTGACTAAAAAAAGAAGCCCGACCATTTGGCCGGGCTTACTTATTATGACTTCACGCTATAATTAGGAGCTTCTCTGGTAACACTCACATCGTGAGGGTGAGATTCTTTCACTCCAGCGGCCGTGATTTTTACAAATTTTCCATTCTTCTGAAGGTCCTCAATGGTTTTGGTCCCACAATAGCCCATACCTGCCTGAAGACCGCCAACCAATTGGTACAATACTTCAGCAACTTGGCCCTTGTAAGGAACCCTACCAACGATTCCTTCTGGAACCAATTTTTTGATATTGTCCTCAGCATCTTGGAAGTATCTGTCTTTGGAGCCTGATTCCATGGCTTCCAATGAACCCATACCTCTATAAGTCTTGAATTTTCTTCCTTCGAAAATGATCATCTCTCCAGGAGCTTCTTCTGTACCTCCCAAAAGAGAACCAATCATGATGGAGCTACCACCAGCTGCAATGGCTTTCACCAAATCACCTGAATATCGGATACCACCATCGGCGATTACTGGAACTCCTCTTTCTTTCAATGCTTCTGCGCATTCAAATACAGCAGAAAGCTGAGGTACCCCAACACCTGCGATAATTCTTGTGGTACAGATAGAACCTGGACCAACACCCACTTTTACAGCATCTGCCCCAGCATCTGCTAAAGCGATAGCTGCTTCTGGAGTTGCAATATTTCCAACGATAACTTCCAGATCAGGGAAAGCATCTTTGATTTTTCTACAAGTATCGATTACTCCTTTAGAGTGTCCGTGTGCTGTATCGATGGAAACCACATCAACACCTGCATTTTTCAATGCTTCTACACGCTCTACGATATCTGCGGTCACACCTACTGCAGCTCCTACTCTTAGTCTTCCGTATTCATCCTTACATGCATTTGGCTTATCCTTTCTCTTTAGGATATCCTTGTAAGTGATCAAACCAGTTAGTTTATTTTCCTCATCGACGATTGGAAGTTTTTCGATTTTGTATTCCTGAAGGATTTCTTCAGCCTCTTCCAATGATACTCCAGCCTTGGCAGTCACCAAGTTGTCGATAGTCATGATTTCTTTAATCGGACGATTGGCATCTTTGATAAAACGAAGGTCACGGTTTGTGATGATTCCTTTCAAAACGCGGTTTTCATCCACCACAGGAATACCTCCAATATGGTATTCTCTCATAATGCTTTCAGCATCTCTTACCTTGGCATTGATATCCAAAGTAATCGGGTCCAAGATCATCCCAGCCTGAGAACGCTTCACTTTTCTCACTTGAGCAGCTTGCTTCTCAATTGACATGTTTTTGTGAATGAAGCCCAAACCACCTTCTAATGCAATAGCAATAGCAAGTTCAGCCTCAGTCACTGTATCCATGGCAGCGGAAACAAGAGGAATGTTCAATCTGATTTTTTTGGTGAGCTGGGTGGAAGTGTTTGTCTCACGAGGAAGAACTTCAGAATACCCAGGAACAAGAAGCACGTCGTCGTAGGTAAGTGCTTCGTAGAGGAATTTATCGGAGTTTCGATTCATAGCAAATATCGGTTGTAGGTAACCCTATTTGCCCGTCAAAGATACAAACAATTATCAATGTGATGCTAAGCCAAAAGAAAAAATCTTCCGTATTGGAAGATTTTTTCATCGATTTTAGAATTTCCTTCTTTTAACTAGGTATTTCTAGTCTTTCTCATTGTCACTGAAAGTCCAAGAATATGAGTTAAAGTCTTTGAAATTATTCAGGAAGCTGAATCGTATAAGTTTTCCCTCTTCTGACATTCAAGTTCTTATCTCTAAGCCATGGATTATAAATTTTCAACTCTTTATAAGAAGATCCTTGATCTTTTGCCCACTGAGCCAAGCTTTTGATATCCTGATCTACAGTGACCTCTTTCAAGGCTGGTTCTTTGTAATAATCCTCAGGTCTAAGGCCAAATCCATATTTCTTCGGGTTTTCAAAAATGACTTTAAATGCTAACACACGAAACATATAGCGACTCGTCTCATCATTAAGAAGAAGATCGTAATAGTTTTCTTGCAGCTGTTCATTTTGCCTTCTGTTGAATCCTGTCTGACCCATATTATAGCTAGCAGCGACCGCTGTCCAGTTTCCAAACTTTTGATGAGACTGGTTCAGGTATTTGGTAGCTGCAACTGTAGATTTTTGCCAATTGTATCGTTCATCCACATCATTTGAAACCTCCAATCCAAATTCCTTTGCAGTAGGTGCCATAAATTGCCAGAATCCTTTCGCTCCAGCTGGAGATGAAACATTCATCAAAGCTGATTCTGCTATTGCCAAATATTTGAAATCATCGGGAACTCCATTAGCTTTCAATATCTCGCTGATTTCCTCCAAATATTTTCCAGAACGCTTCATCAATAAAACCATATTGGATTGCCAATAGGCATTCACATAGATTTCTCGCTCTAGTCTTTCATATACATCCTGGATTTCCAGTGGGACCTTTTCACCCGCAAATTCCAAAGTGGAAGGAATTTCAAAAATTCTTACAGAATCCGGCGGTAGAGTCGGAAGGCCCATCGCTCCCAATACAGGAGGCTCAACTTCTGGTTCTTTGGGAGTAATTTTTTGCCACATTACTGCGACAAGAACTAGGCAGATGAATACTAAACCATATAAAATGTAAGCGTGATTTTTTTGCATTAGAAATTCGGGCTCAACAAGTATTTGCTATAGAAATCGTCAATCACCTGAACTGCCTCGGTAGCATCTTCGACTACAGAGAAAAGATCAAGATCCTCTTCATTGATGTATTTGTGTTCCAAAAGAGTCTTTTTAATCCAGTCAACCAATCCTTCCCAATAGTTCTTACCAACCAGCACGATTGGGAATCTTCCGATTTTGTTGGTTTGGATTAAGGTAAGAGCCTCAAAAAACTCATCCATTGTGCCAAAACCACCTGGAAGCACTACAAATCCTTGGGAATAGCGGATAAACATTACTTTTCTCACAAAGAAATAATCGAAGGTTATCAGCTTATCTCTGTCAATATAGATGTTATTAAATTGCTCAAAAGGCAACACAATATTCAAACCCACAGATTTACCACCTTCCGAGTGCGCCCCTTTGTTACCGGCTTCCATAATACCCGGACCACCACCAGTGATTACTCCATAGCCATGGCGCACCAATTTGGCAGCTATTTCTTCTGCCATTTTATAGTGATTGTGATCTCTTGGTGTTCTAGCAGATCCAAAAATGGATACACATGGTCCTATTTTGGCCAACTTTTCAAAGCCATCTACAAACTCGGCCATAACTTTAAAAATCGCCCAAGAATCAGCACTTTTTATTTCACTCCAATCTTTCTCTTTAAAGGCCCTCCTGATTCGATCCTCTTGTTCTTTTGATTCTAGGTTACTCATGGTTTAATTACTTTTATTTAAAGAAAACGATCTTCAAAGAGAATCGTCGACTTATTTAAAAACTATTGATTTTTTGAAATTCTAATCCCTTGAAAATCAAGTTAAAAAAATCTTTAAGAGAAAGAATCAAATTACTATTCTGCTCGCTAATTTTGCATTGCTTTTTACAAATATTTGAATCTAAAAGATAAATCTCAAGCTGTTCTGGCCTTGTATCAGGACCTTGAGGCGGAGGCAAAACCATTTGCTTCTGAGGGCAAATTAGGCTGTTTTTCTGGATGCGGGCTATGTTGCGCCAATCCAAAAATCCCAGCATCACCTTTAGAATTTTTACCCTTGGCATTTGAGCTATATGACAAATCTGCTGCTGAAGCTACTTTGAGAATCATTGAGGAAAATCCATCTGGGAATTGTGTCCAATTTAGGGCTCAGGACCCTGTGGGAAACCAAGGGTTCTGTAGCAACTATCAAAACAGGGGATTGATTTGTAGGCTTTTTGGATCTGCTGCTAGACGAAACAAAGTTGGTCAGAAAGAGTTGATCATATGTAAAAAACTCAAAGAAGGAAAGCCAAATGAGTTTTTGGAAACAACACAGAAAATAAATCAAGATTTAGAAATTCCGATGGCCACGGCCTATTATACGCAGGCTCGGGATATTGATGAGAGTCTAGCAGAAGAATTCCCCATTAATGAAGCCATTAGACGTTCTATTGAACTAGTTTTGCGTTTTAAGTATTATGAGGAAGAAGAAAAGGCAACTGAATTCTAATTTTTTTGCTCTTTGCAATTAAATTATATTAGAGTTGTCAAAAGAATGCTTCATTTTTAATCTAAAGTATGCTAAAGGTTACTGAAATAGTGCAGACTGTAAAAAGTCTGGTAGAAACCCGAATTAACATTGTCAAGCAAGAGGTTCAGGACGAATTCTTAGGAATCGTATCACGAACTATCCTTCTGATCGTGATAGGCGGGCTTACATTGCTTGTATTATTATTTTTCAGTCTTTCTTTAGCTTTCTACCTCAGTACAATCTTTGAATCCCCATTCTTGGGCTTTCTAATAGTAGGGCTATTGTATTTGGTCATATTATTGGCACTTTATATGGGAAGATATTCCATAGGAATTCAGGAGAAAGTTCAAGGAGGACTCAAGGATTTTATTTTTAGCAAAATCAAAAAAAGAGAAGAGAAAGAAGATGAGTAAGGAATTGGAAAATCAGGCGGAAGAGTTAGAACAAACTCTTCAGAAGCAATTAGATCTCCTGAAGAAAGATTCTGAAGATTGGGTAAAAGTCGGTGGAGCGGTCGTTGCAGGAGGACTATTGGCATATGCAATCGTCAAGTTGGCAAAGGGAAAAAAAACTAAAAAAAATCTAAAAGCCCTTGAAGTTCTTGAAAGGGAAGGACTATTAACCGAGGAACTCGAAAAAAAGATTACACAACCCAAAAAATCCACTTTTTGGCCAAGTTTGAGTCAGCGTCTTTTGATTTTGGGATTGGCATTGGCAAAAGAAAAATACTTTAAAGACTTATTCTCTAGCCCAGAATCCGATGAAAAGCAAAAAGAAAGTCATCGCTAAATCTTTAAAAGCTTTTTCGAAGAAGAATAAAAAAGGAATTGCTTGGCTGATTGACCCTGACAAATTTTCTCTATCCAAAGAATTTGACTGGAATTGGATTCAAAATACCAGCTTGGATTTTATTTTTGTCGGCGGAAGCCATTTTGACCAAAACAACTTTGAGGAGATTATTTCTTATGTAAAAAAATTTGCAAAGAATATCCCAGTTGTAATTTTTCCAGGTTCTAAACTTCAAGTTTCAGCACAAGCAGATGGCATTTTGTTCTTGAGCTTGATATCAGGAAGGAACCCAGATTATTTGATCTCTCAACAAGTGAAAGCAGCAAAGCAAGTACATCATTCCAACTTAGAGGTCCTTCCTACAGCCTACCTGCTTGTCAATGATGGAGAAATAAAAAGTGTCCACAGAGAATCCAATACCCTGCCGATTCCAAATTCCAATCGAGAAGAGATTATCAGCACTGCTTTGGCAGGTAAATTCTTAGGAATGAATTATTGCTTTTTGGATGCTGGAAGTGGAGCCAGGAATTCAGTTTCTCCTGAGGTAATTACTTCCATTAAGGAGTGTCTAGATTGCCCTTTAATTGTAGGGGGAGGAATAGATTCTCTCCAAAAAATCAATCAGGCCTTTGAGTCTGGAGCTGATTTGGTGGTGATAGGCAATCAAATAGAAAAGGACCCCGATTTTCTATCTGAGGTCCTTTCATTTAAAGATTGGTATAATCAGAGTCTACACGTTAATTAGACTTTCTCTTCTTCTCATCTTTCCTGCCGGCACTCCGTACATCATTTTAAATCTACGGCAGAAATATGCTGTATCCTTGTAGCCGACTTCTTTACCGATATCTCGAATAGATTTTTTGGTTGTTCTCAATAAATCCACAGCTGCTTCCATTCTTTGATATTCAATATAATCCTGAGGATTGATACCTGTCAACATTTTGAAATATTGCCCAACGTAATCTTCAGAAACGTTTGCAACCTTGGCTAAGACTTTATTGGAAAGATCACCACCCAAATTTGTCTTGATAAATTTGAATAACTCGATTAATCTAGGATCCTTGAAGTAGGTGACATTGGTAGAAAGCTCTTCAAGGAACAGTCTATTTTTTAAGATATGTCTTAATAATTCAATAACTAGAACTTCTGTTAATGAACGAAGTACACGCTCTTTTCCAACACTACTTTGTTCCAGCTCTTTCATAATATCCTCAATCAACATCCCAATTCTATCATTGAATCGAATGACAAATGCCGGGATATCTAAAGAGTTAAAGAAATTGACTACATCAAATACCTTGGATTCAAAGCTTACAACAGACACACAATCTTCTTGTGCATTTCTAATATCCTTAATACTTACACTTTGCAGATACTTTTTCTTGTTCTCTTGATAGCTATCCATGGAGATTTCGGCCTTCTTGGATCCACCCCCAAAAGTCAAAGAGGTCTTTTTCTCACCTGGTAAGAAAAGTACTTCTCCCTCATTTAGAAGCTCTTGATCCTCCCCAAACTTCAGACTACCATGATGAAGTAGAACCAACATATTATCAAATTCCTTATGATCGGAAATAGTCACTGGCTTTTCAACCAGGAAATTATTCCCTCTAAGAAACCTAACATTTACCGATTCTATAACCTTGTTGTAATATTCCATGAATTTTTTGAAGAAAAATTGTTTAACAAAAATATAATTTTTCCTATTATAAACCAGTATTTAATTACAGCTAAAGTTAATTTCCATTAAAAAAGGTAAAAATAAATGCAATTAGACTAAAATCAACTAACTAACTCTTACTTAAGGACTCCTCTAGATATAACTATTCTTTGAATCTCGGAGGTTCCCTCATATATCTGAGTAATTTTTGCATCTCTCATAAGTCGCTCCACATGGTATTCTTTTACATATCCATAGCCACCGTGCACCTGAACCGCCTCAACGGTCACACTCATGGCAACTTCTGATGCATAAAGCTTTGCCATAGCAGAGGCGTGGGAATAATCCTGACCTTGATCTTTCAACCAAGCAGCTTTATAAACCAACATTCTTGCTGCCTCTATTTGCGTAGCCATATCTGCTAATTTGAACTGGATCGCCTGATGCTGACTAATTGGTTTACCAAACGCCTTTCTTTCTTTAGAATAAGCCAATGCTAGTTCATAAGCTCCAACAGCTATCCCTAAAGCTTGTGCGGCGATCCCAATTCGACCTCCATTTAAAGTCTCCATAGCGTAGGTAAAACCGAAACCTTCTTCCCCTATTCTGTTTTCAACTGGGACTTTGACATCAGTAAACATTAACGAATGGGTATCGCTTCCTCGTATTCCGAGCTTATCCTCTTTTTTGCCAACGACAAATCCTTCCCACTCTTTTTCTACTATAAAACAAGAGATTCCTTTGTGCCCTTTGCTTGCATCAGTCTGAGCAATAACAAGATAAATCGAGGCCGATGAACCATTGGTAATCCAGTTCTTGGTGCCATTTAGGATATAAAAATCCCCTTCTTTTTTTGCTTCTGTTCGTTGAGAGGTGGCATCTGACCCAGCCTCTGGTTCTGAAAGGCAAAAGGCCCCAAGCACCTCACCAGTTGCTAATCTCTTTAGATATTTTTCTTTTTGAGATTCAGTGCCATACTTTTCTAATCCCCAACAAACCAATGAATTGTTGACAGACATACAAACGGAGGCAGAGGCATCAATTTTTGAAAGTTCCTCCATGGCCAAAACGTAAGAAACGGTATCCATTCCTCCACCATTGTAGGCTGGATCTACCATCATGCCCATAAATCCCAGCTCTCCCATTTTTTGGACCTGTTCTTTTGGAAATTTGGCTTCAGAATCTCTTTCTATTACTCCAGGTAAAAGCTCTGTTTTAGCAAATTCTCTAGCTGCTTCTTGTACAGCCAGATGTTCTTCTGTCAATTGAAAATTCATGGGAAATAAATGGGTTTATTACTTTTTGGGAATTTAGGCTAAAAATAAAAAAGGGGCAAAAACTTGCCCCTTTCCGAATTTTATTTTGATTTGAATCAATCTCGATTTCCAAAGAAAACAAATATGTAGTAAGCTAAAGTAGCTAATGATGCAAGCGCAGCAACTACATAAGTCATTGCCGCCCAAGTAAGAGCGTCTTTTGACATTGCATATTCGGAGGAAGTAACGATGTTTCTATTTTTCACCCAAGCCAATGCCCTATTTGAAGCATCAAATTCTACAGGCAAGGTTACCAAAGTAAACAAGGTCATAATTCCATATGCTCCTACTACTATGTACCCGATGAATTCATAAGGTAATCCTAAAGCAAAACCCCCAAACAAGGAAGCTATTAAGACAATGTTCAATATTTTTCCAGAAACATTCTGAAGTGGAACAAGCTTAGATCTAAGGTTCAACCAAGCATACTGGGTTGCATGTTGAACTGCATGACCACATTCGTGTGAAGCAACAGCAGCAGCTGCGGCATTCCTTCCATAATATACATCTGGACTCAAATTGACCGTTTTATTGGCTGGATTGTAGTGATCTGTCAATTGACCTTCTACAGATACTACCTGAACATCATGGATATTATTGTCAGCCAACATCAATTTGGCGATTTCAGCACCCGAAAGATTTGCTTCCAAGGCCGTTTGAGAGTATTTGCGGAATTTACTCTTCAGTTTGCTACTGACTACCATGCCAGCGATAGCAAATACGACTACGATAAGTATTAATAGCATAATTATAAAGTTTGCAGGGATGAATACGAAGTTAGGCTTTGTTAGGTTTATTCCCAACCTGCTTTTGCATCATAACAAGCCAGCTAACCAATCCTCCCACTAGCACCAAAATCATCTGCGTTCCATGAATGATAGCGGCAAAGATTTTCCCGTCTTGTTCTGATATCCCCAATTGTATCAAAATAAAGGCCACCAGTGCATGAAAGGTACCGATACCGCCTTGAACAGGTGCAATCATGCCAATACTTCCCATTACCATTACCAAAAGGACCTCTCCAGGAGACAAATTGGCAGTACTCTGGATTCCCAAGGAAACAGTATACATAGTCAAAAAGTAAATCACCCAAATCACAATGGAACTAATCCAAAACCCTGCTGGATTTTTCAATTTTGAGATGCCTTTGATTCCGCCATACATTTCTCTTAAGAAATGTTGGATTTTTTGAATGAAACCATGATCCCTAAATCTTTTAAGAAGGAAATAAATCACTAAAGCAAAAATCAACCCTCCACCAATTAATATTGGAAGATTCCGAAGCGCCATTTCGCCTAGACTTTCCAGATTCACCAATTGATTAGCCAGGCTTACAAACAACTGGTTTTCCACCACAAATGCCAAAAAAATCGTAGCCATCATAAAGACTAGATCTATTGTCCTTTCTATGATGACTGTTCCCAATAAATGGCCAACAGATTGTCCATTGGTACGATTTAGTATGCCGCATCGGGCAACTTCTCCAGCTCTTGGTATTAGCAAATTTGCCAAATAACCTACCATCACAGCATGGTAAGCATCAGCGGTTGTCACTTTCCTTCCCTCTGATTCGGTGATCAATAAAGTCCATCTCCATCCACGCAACCAATAGCCTCCTAATGCGATCAGCATAGACAAACCAATCCATGACCAATTACTTGACAAGACTTGATCTACTAAACTCTCCAGTTCAATGTCTTTGTATAAAAACCAAAAAATCCAGATTGCAATCGCTAATGAGATCACAATCTGGATTGTCTGTTTAATTCTTGGTTGGATCATCAAATCAATTTATTGTGATCATCTGGAAATATAACAATAGGCTTGAATTTTTTTGCTTCTTCGAATTCCATTCCTGCATAAGAAATGATAATTACAATGTCTCCAACGGAAGCTTTTCTAGCGGCAGGACCATTAAGGCAAATCTGTCCACTTCCTCTTTCTCCCTTAATTACATAGGTCTCCAAGCGCTCTCCGTTGTTTACATTGACGATTTGGACCTTTTCATTTTCTATCAGATTGGCAGCATCCATCAAATCTTCATCGATGGTAATGGACCCTACATAGTGCAACTCCGCCTGGGTAATTTTCACCCGGTGGATTTTGGACTTCATGATTTGAATTTGCATTGGCTTAGTTTTTCCGGCCGCGAAATTAAGAATTTATTGGAAGGTTATCTATTAATCTCACGTCTCCTATATACGCTGCGACACAAATAGAAGATTTCTTTGTGGGATCAAACTCTTTGAATATTTCAAACTTATCAGTTTCCACCAATTCAAAGTATTCCAAATCAGCACCTTCCAACTCTTCAAAATTTCGGGTTATTATTTGCTTGACATCTAACCAGTTTTGACCCTTTTCAAGTTCCTTCTTTGCAAAAACCAGTGAATCATGGAGAATAAGAGCCTTTTTCCTCTGTTCTGGATTCAATCTTCTATTTCTGGAAGACATTGCTAGTCCATCTTCCTCGCGACGAGTTGGTACCAGTCTTAGCTCCAAAGGAAAGGACAAATCATTTACCAAGCTTCTAATAATTGCTACCTGCTGAAGGTCCTTTTGACCAAAAAATGCAATATCTGGACTAATTGAATGAAATAGTTTAGATACAATGATTCCAACTCCATTAAAATGTCCTGGACGAAATGCTCCTTCCAGAATCCTTTCTAAATCACCAAAGTCAAATTGAAGCTTTGTAGGTAAAGGATACATCGTCTCCACTGATGGTACAAAAACGTAGTCGACACCTGCCTTTTCCAATAATTCGAGATCAGCATCCAATGTATTGGGATACTTATCAAAATCCTCTTTATTATTGAATTGAGTGGGATTTACGAAGATGGAAACTACAGCAACATCTGCATTTTTGATGCATTGATCCACTAAATCAAGATGTCCTTGATGTAGGGCCCCCATAGTAGGGACTAATCCGATGGTTTTCGGGGCTTGAAGTAATTGGAGCCTGATTTCTCTCCATTCGACTCCTGTGTGGAATACCTTCACTGGCTAGGGCAATACTTAGGGGAAATTGCCGCAAAAGTAGATTAATATTCAGAAAAACAATGCTTTTCGGCCTTTTTTTATTATCTTTGCGTCGTTGTTTATCACTTTACATTAAAAAACTATAGTATGTCTAAATTACGTATCCTCTACGTTGCCAGTGAAATCAACCCTTTTCTCCAAACTTCAGAAGTAGCCAATTTCTTACGAACCCTTCCTCAAGCCATGCAAGAGCGCGGTATGGAAATCCGTATTTTGGTACCTCGGTTTGGGCTCATCAACGAGCGCAAAAACCGTCTTCATGAGGTAGTGAGACTTTCAGGAATTAACATTGCCGTCGGCGAAGAAGAAAAGCCATTGGTGATCAAAGTTGCTTCTATTCCAAATGCAAAGCTTCAAGTATACTTCATTGACAACGAGGATTACTTCCAGAGAAAGAGTGTTTTCCACGATAAGCAGCAAAAATTCTACGAAGACAATGACGAAAGAGCCATCTTCTTCTGTAAAGGCGTTATTGAAACCGTAAAAAAACTTGGCTGGGCTCCAGATATCGTTCACTGTAACGACTGGATGACTTCATTAATTCCAATGTATCTAAAGACGACTTACAAGAATGAGCCGTTATTTAAGGATACAAAATCAGTATTTGCTATCTACAACAACGGATTTTCTCATACCTTTGGCGACGATTTGTTAAACAAGGTTAAGATGGTGGACATAGATGACACTATTTTAGCACCTTTGGAAAGCAAAGACTTCGAAGGCTTTATTCGCATGGGCATGGAATATGCCGATCTGATAGTGAAAGGCGGAGAAGTTTCGGATGAATTAAACAAACTAATCGAGGATTTCTCAAAAGACAAGAAGTTTGAAATCAGTATTGAAGAAGAAGAACAAGCTCACGAAGAGCTTTACGGCATTTATACAAACCTCGCAGGCTAAGCTAGCCAGCTTGGCCCTCTTGTCCCTAATAGTAACAAGTTCATGTTCTGATCCATCTTCCGTAGGTCTCGAATTAGACCCAGGAAACAACCAAGTCGGTGTTTTCTTTGTCAATTTCGAACTTCCTGCGGAAGTTGTTTTATTAGACTCATTCAACACTACCAATCAGGATATTTTGGTAGTCGGAAATGAAGAAGACTCCTA
Organism: Algoriphagus sp. PAP.12; assembly: GCF_026652115.1. Lineage (GTDB taxonomy): Bacteria > Bacteroidota > Bacteroidia > Cytophagales > Cyclobacteriaceae > Algoriphagus. Next base: position 392,094 of record NZ_JAPPSQ010000001.1, read on the forward strand.
TTTCGGAAAGACAACTAGCACTGGGTATACTAGGATGCATTTTAGCACTTCAGCTACAAAGCCTGAAAGCACTGCTATACTTGATTCGGTAATGTTTGATCTAAGTTTTGTCAGCATCAATGGGCAAAATCTGGATGAAGCCAAGACCTATTCCATCCATCAGCTCACTGAACAAATTCAAGACACAGTTTATTACAACTTCGACAAAATCCCTTTTGAAGAGACTCCGTTTGCTTCCACTGAGATCACTTTTGGAGAAGTAAAGGACACTATCAATACATTTCATGTTGAAGAGGAATTCGGCTTAGATTTGTTTGATAAGCTTAAAAGAAGTAGTGTTTTTGATAATATTTTCACATTTAGAGAATATTTCCCTGGTATTGCTGTTCAAGCCAAAGAAGGAGACAATTCAACTGCAGGAATAGAAACTGGTGCTGATACTAAACTTTCTTTCTTTTACCATTATGAAGGAGACACTGTAGCTACATCCTTTGAAATTACGACCTCTTCTTCCAGAAATTTCAACGGAATAGAAAGCGATAGAACAGGAACCCCAACAGAGGTTGTTCAAGAACTAAATAAATCTTACGAAACAGGAAGTTTAGTAGGAATGAAAGCAGGTCTTGGTATGGCTATTCGACTTGACACTTCCCCACTTGATGCATTTCTAGATACTCTTTCTGGAGTAGTATTCAAGCAAGCAAATCTTTTGGTTGGAGAAATCGAGGAGGTCCCTGAAGGTCAAAATTCCACTCCTGCATTTGTAGCCTATTTTGTAGATGCAAATAATAAAATCTTAAGAAGGGCCAGCGATGGAGGAAGGCTGACTGTTCAAAGAGATGGACAGCCCCAAACCGAATTGGTAGATGATGTCGAAGAGCCAACTTACCTTGGGTATGCAACGGGAACTCTCGATTCTGAAACAGGCATCTATACAATGGGCGTAACATCACATATCAATGCATTGTTTAGAAATGAACTGACTAGAAAAGATTGGATGCTATATGGAGGATACGTTTCTACTGTATCTTCAGATGAATTCAAACGATCACTTCGACAACTAAAAGTTGGGACTGATAAAATTGAAATCCAAGCAATCTATTCCAAGATTCAATAATTAGATTTTAAAAAAGAATAAACAACCCGCTTTCGAATTTTAAGAAAGCGGGTTGTTTTTTTTGGCACGAAAGGTGTTTATTTGTGAAAGTTAATTTTCACAACAAGAATTTTTCAATATGTGCGGAATCGTAGCCTATGTAGGCCAGCAAGAAGCTTTACCAATTATTATCAAAGGACTCAAAAGACTAGAGTATAGGGGATACGATAGTGCTGGAGTAGCCTTACTAGACCAAAGAGGACTTAGCATATACAAAAAGAAAGGAAAAGTTTCAGAATTGGAGAAGCACCTTTCTTCTCAAGGAGATGTCAATTCTACAATTGGAATTGGCCATACCCGATGGGCAACTCATGGAGAACCAAACGACGTTAATGCCCATCCTCATTATTCCTCTTCTGAGAAGCTTGCGATGATTCACAATGGAATCATTGAAAACTATGAAGTGCTTAAAAAAGATCTGATTCAAAAAGGTTATTCTTTCCAATCAGAAACTGACACCGAAGTTTTCATCAAATTTATTGAGGACATTCAACTCAATAATCAATGTTCCTTGGAGGAAGCTCTCAGATTAGCTCTCCATAAAGTAGTTGGGGCATATGCAATAGTTTTAATAAATAAAGAGGAACCCAATACACTTATTGCTGCAAGAAAAGGATCTCCTTTAGTAATTGGAGTTGGAGAGGAAGAGTATTTTTTAGCTTCTGATGCGACACCAATTATCGAATACACCAATAAAGTTGTCTACCTCGATGATTATGAGATCGCAGTAATCAGAAATAACCGCTTACAAGTACGAACGATTGAGAATGTAGAAACAAATCCATATATCAATCAATTGGAAATGGAATTGGAAGCGATAGAAAAAGGCGGTTATGAGCACTTTATGCTTAAGGAAATCTATGAGCAGCCCAAATCCATTGCAGACTGTTTGAGAGGAAGATTAGATGCCAAATCCGGCAGATTGGTGCTGGGAGGATTGCGGGATTATATGAACAAATTCCAAAATGCTGAGCGGATTATCATTACTGCCTGTGGGACATCCTGGCACGCTGGATTAGTAGCTGAATATCTTTTTGAAGAATTTGCCAGAGTTCCAGTGGAAGTAGAATATGCATCTGAGTTTCGCTATCGAAATCCAGTGATCAATGAAAAAGATTTCGTAATTGCTATATCTCAATCTGGAGAAACGGCAGATACTTTGGCAGCTATTGAGCTCGCCAAATCCCGAGGAGCTACCATATTTGGCGTGTGTAATGTCGTAGGTTCATCGATTCCAAGAGCAACTCATGCAGGATCATACACCCATGCAGGACCTGAAATCGGTGTAGCGTCTACCAAAGCATTTACAGCACAAATATCTGTTTTGGCCATGATGGCCTTGAAATTGGGCTATCAAAGAGGCACTCTTCCAGAAAACAAATACATTCAGCTGTTGCATGAACTGGCCGCAATCCCCTCTAAGGTTGAAACGGCTTTAAAGTCAAATCAACAGGTTGAATACATTGCTTCCGAATATAAAGACGTAAGAAACGCTTTGTATTTAGGAAGAGGTTATAATTTTCCTGTTGCTTTGGAAGGGGCTTTGAAGCTCAAAGAAATTTCATACATCCATGCAGAGGGGTATCCGGCTGCAGAGATGAAACATGGGCCTATTGCCTTGATAGATGAAGAAATGCCGGTAATTTTCATCGCTACTCAAGACAGTTCCTATGAGAAGGTGGTGTCAAATATCCAAGAAGTAAAAGCACGAAAAGGAAAAGTTATAGCTGTAGTAACAGAGGGAGATACTCAAGTAAAAGAAATGGCCGACCATGTCATTGAAATCCCAGAAACACATGAGGCTTTTGCTCCTTTAGTAGCTGTAATTCCTTTACAATTACTCTCTTACCATATCGCAGTCATGAGAGGTTGCAATGTCGATCAGCCAAGGAATTTGGCCAAATCTGTAACTGTGGAATAAACCTAGATTAGGCTGTCAAATTTTGGCAGCCTTTTTTTATTCACATTCACCTTCAGTCCAGGATAGGAGGCCAGCGTTCGCGGCATTACAGGAATTTCCATAAGTCTTCCCGTCACATCCACAGACAGGCTGATAAACTTCAAAACAACCATCATCTGAAACTTTATCGGGGTCAAAACAATCATTTTTCCCTAAATCTTCATCATTACAGCTATTAGCAATGAAGATCAAAAGTGAAAAGCCTGTGAATTTCAAGAATTTCATAAATGAAGAACGACAATAAAAAATAGATTGCTACTCAACTCTTCAGGTGCAGGACACAATTTTATTTCTAAATTGTTCTTTTTACTTAAAGAAATCCCAATCAAAACATGAAAGTCTTCTATTTACTTCTATTCAGCTTTTTTCTTCTTTTCAATTTTCAGGATAAAAAACCAAAATGGGTTGCAATTGGAGATTCTATCACCTATTTGAACGATCATAAAGACGAGACAGGAAATCGGGTGACAAAAGGATACCTATCACTTATTGGAGGGGAGTTTCCAGAATTGGAAATAGTCAACAAAGGCTACAATGGGTGGACTGCAGTGGCAATTGCAGAAAAATTCGCTGATTTGGATATTCCTGAGGCTGATATTTATACAATTTTTCTGGGAACGAACGATTGGTGGGGAAGCAAGCCATTAGGAACTTTTGAGGACTATAAAAATGCAACCGGCACAACTACGGTAAATGGGGCATTTAGAACTATATTGGACAATATTCAATCCCTCAATCCTAAAGCAAAAATTGTCTTGATCACTCCAATGAAGCGGGTAGACTTTGTCTATATCAACAACTACAAGAACAATGCTTTTGGCTCCTATAAGGTAAAAAATGATCAGGATTTGGAAGACTTTGCAAAAGCAATTAAAAAAATCGGAAAGAAAGAAAAGATCCCAGTCATAGATCTTTACCATCACAAGGATATGGATTTTCCGGAGCTTGTGAACTTTAAAAGATTAAAAAATCCAGAATCCGGAAGTTATCAAAATTATCCATACCCTGATTTTATCGATATTCCCTTTGACCCAGAAAATGACGAATACCCCTATCCAAAAGAAAGTATCAACGTGACTTTTGATGGGCTTCATCCCTCCGACAAAGGCTACCAAATCATCTTCGAAGCTTTGCTTCCGACATTCAAAGGATGGTTAGAAAAGTAGTTCAGAATCAAATATTCATATTAAAAGCATAGGATTGAAACCATGCTTTCCCCTCTGATGGAGAAATTTCCCTACTTTTGCGACAGCGAATAAAACTATGCTGGATAAATTACAAGCCCTCAAAGATAGATTTGAAGAAGTAGGTCAATTGATCATTTTGCCTGATTCCATGGCAGACATGAGCAAATATGCCAAGCTTACCAAAGAATACAAGGATTTGGAAAAGGTCGTTCAGGCCTATGACGAATACCTTTTAGTTCTTCAAAACATAGATAGCTCTAAGGAGATCTTGGAAAATGAAAAAGACCCAGATTTCCGAGAAATGGCAAAAATGGAGCTGGATGAACTGAGAGGCAGGAAAGTAACTTTGGAAGAAGAATTAAAGCAATTACTTATTCCTAAAGATCCAAATGATTCCAAAGACTGTATTCTTGAAATCAGAGGAGGAACTGGAGGAGACGAAGCCGCGATATTTGCAGGAGATTTATTCAGAATGTATGAGCGCTTCTGCGAAATGCAAGGGTGGAAGCTGACTGTTTTGGATTTGACCTTTGGATCTGCTGGTGGCTACAAAGAAATCATCGCCACTGTATCGGGAGCAGACGTCTATGGAATGCTAAAATATGAATCCGGTGTACATCGAGTTCAAAGGGTTCCCGCTACAGAATCTCAAGGGAGAGTTCATACTTCCGCAGCTTCGGTTGCAGTACTTCCAGAAATGGATGAGGTAGAAGTTCATTTGGACATGAATGACATCCGTAAGGACACTTATTGTTCATCAGGTCCTGGTGGTCAGTCTGTCAACACTACCTATTCAGCAGTTCGATTAACCCACAATCCAACTGGCTTGGTAGTCACCTGTCAGGATGAAAAGTCTCAAATCAAAAACTTTGAGAAAGCGCTGAAAGTACTTCGATCTAGATTGTATGAAATTGAGCTAGCCAAACACAACGAATCTGTGGGAGCGCAAAGAAGATCCATGGTTGGTAGTGGGGACCGTTCTGATAAGATCAGAACTTACAATTATCCTCAATCAAGAGTAACAGACCATCGAATCAACAAGACGGTCTATAACCTTCCCGAGGTAATGGATGGGCACATTGAGGAATTTATCTCCGCATTGAGACTAGCCGAGAACTTGGAAAAGATGCAAAGCTCAGGATTGGAAGATTAGGATCACCTTTTGCATAATTGTTTCGGGTTATTTGCAGAATGTGCATTTTGCCTATTATCTTGAGTAATTAACCGTTAAGTTTTTATGATCATCTCCGGAGAAAGAGATATTAACCTGGTCACTTGGAATGAGGCTCACTTTCATCAGCTTTATCCTTTGGCTAATAACCCAAAAATCGCAATGAATCTGCGGGATAGTTTTCCGCAGCCATATACTATTCATGATGCCCGTCATTGGATAGAACATAATCAGAAATTTAATCCTCCACACAATTTTGCCATCGAGTTTGAAGGAAAATTGGCGGGATCCATTGGTTGCGATCGAGGAAAGGATGAATTGCGAACCAACATGGAGCTTGGCTTTTGGGTTGGTGAGCCTTTTTGGGGCAAAGGAATAGCCACGGAGGCTGTAAAGCTATTTACTCAACATCTTTTGGATCGGTTTGATATTCAAAGAATCTATGCCCAAGTATATGATTTCAATGTGGAATCAATGAATGTACTTGAGAAAGCAGGCTATATTCCAGAAGCCATTTTGAAAAAGGCTTTTATAAAAAGAAATGTCGTAGGAGATATTTTCCAATATGTCAAAATCAAGGGAGAATCTTAATAAAAAAGGTGAGCGTTAAAACTCACCTTTTTTATTATTTCCAAATTCTTTCTTCCTATCCCTCAATCTGGTCCAAAGCCTGGGAAATATCCCAAATCAAATCTTCGAAATGCTCAACACCGATTGACAGGCGAACTAGGTTATCAGAAATACCAATTTCCATTCTATCTTTTTCATCCACATCGCTATGAGTCATTGTCGCGGGATGCTCGGCCAATGATTCCGTACTTCCCAAGGAAACTGCCAATTTGAATAGTTTTAGGCTATCTAGGAAGCGGAATGCCTCTTTTTCTCCTCCTTTTACATCAAATGAAACCATCGCTCCTGCACTAGTCAAATGACTTTTGAAAACCTGATATTGGGGGTCGCTTTCTGTCAAATGCCCCAAATAATATACTTTGGAAACTTTTGGGTGGTCTCTCAAAAAATCAGCAACTTTTTCTGCATTCAATGCCTGCTGACTCATTCTGACTTTGAGAGTCTCCAAACTTCTCATCAATAACCAACCAGTCCAGGGACCAGCCATATTTCCCAAGAAAGTTCGGAGTCTCCTCACTCTGGCCATCAAATCACTTTTCCCCAAAACTGCTCCAGCAATCAAATCCGAATGTCCACCAATATATTTTGTAGCAGAGTAAACAACCAAATCCGCTCCTAGCTCCAATGGGTGTTGCCAAAGTGGCCCCATATAGGTATTATCCACCACTACATAAACGGGGCTTTCAGGAGTACTTAGTTGATTAGCTACTTTTCTACATAAGGTTAAATCAAAAAGCGCATTTGTCGGGTTTGCAGGCGTTTCAACATAGATAACTTTAACATTTTTTCCTTTCGCAGCAATGAGTAGCTCCTCCTCAGTCATCGAATTCGTAAATCCAACACCCTTAATTTGGTATTGAGGCAAAAGCTTATTGATAAAATGATCAGTACCACCATATACCGGTTTGCTATACAACATTCCGTCTCCTGGCCTCAAAAACTCAAGAAGCACAGTAGAAATCGCAGACATCCCACTTTCAAAGACAGCGCATTCATCGGCTTTATCCCAAAGGGCAAGTCGCTCTTCCAAGATTTGGAGATCAGGATTATTCAGCCGAGAATAGATCAATCCCGGTTGCTCACCTGGATTCTTTTCTCGCTTTCCATAGGCCAACTCAAAAAAATCTTTTCCTTCCTGAGCTGATTTAAAGACAAAAGTAGAAGTTTGAAATATGGGGCATTTGACAGCACCTTCTGATAATTCAGGCTTATAGCCATGGGACATCATCAGACTTTCTGGGGCGAAAGATCTCATCATTATATTTGGGTTTAATTCCCCCAAATGATAGAATATTTTATCAAATTTTCAAATTGTTTTACCCAACAATCTTTTGATTGAAAATCAAATTCGAGATCATATTCTGATATATAGAAATATTACGTATATGATTCTTTATAAGCCAAATAAAATTTTGTTTTGGTCAATTGATTTGGCAATTAAAAATATACTATGCTGTGGAAAATTTTATAAAAAATTATTGAACAATGACCTTTTTGACTACGCTGCCTTTTTGACCCTCCAGCCGTAGGTAAAATACACCAGCTTTAAGGTTGCTGAATTCTATTTTCTTCTGGCCAGAACGAATATCAGATTGGAGTAAAACTTGACCAAATCCATTGATTAAAGAAGCTTCGCTCCATTGATCTAAAAATTCCGCTTCTACTACAAATCGTCCATGAGATGGGTTTGGATAGACTTTTAATCCTTCCAGATCAGGGCTAGGCTCTATGCCAGTGATCAAGCTTACTTTGACATTCAAATTACTTTCCGGACCATCATCACAGGAGTTTTGACTCTTTACCTGAAGTACATAATCTCCTTCCTCTTCCCAAACAACTTGAATGGAAGAGGTTCCTTGACCAGAAATGATAGTCCCTCCACCACTGAGCATCCATTGATAACCGATGCCTTCTTCCATTACTACTGAATAAACCTGCTCCCCAAATGCAACTAAAGATTCACCTTCAATTTCACTAGGTTGAGATGGAAGTGGAGTGATTGTTATTGGTAAAGAAATAGTCTCAGATTTACCGCAAGAATTTTCGGGAGTTACAGTAATAATACCTGAACCAGAAGTATTCCAAATGACTGTCATGTTTGCAGTACCTTGGCCATCTATTATTTCTCCACCATCTATTGTCCAAGAATAGCTAACCCCTTCCAGTTCAGGCATGGTATAAGTTTCCTCATTCCCCTGACAAACAATTCCATTTCCAGCAATAACTTCCTCCGGAGCAGGCATATCAGAAACAATTACCTCGATATAGGAGGTTTCTCCAGCCCCACAAAAATTTCTTCTATCTACAAAAACACCCCTTCGACCTACATCCTTCCAGTTTACCTCAATGGTATTCGTTCCCTGACCAGAAATAATATCCCCACCATCTACTCTCCAATTCAATTGCGTACCTGGAATTATGCCATCTGTTATGCTATATTTTTGAATCTCTAGACAGGACTGAGTTAAACCACTAATTTCGCTCAACACTCCTTCTGCTGGATTACAATTGTAAACAAGAATGCTTCCGTCATTCCCCGCGGCATATGCCATAGTAGGCGAAGTGGCGCTTACAGAGACCAAATCCCGGCTAGTACCACTTTCAATTTGAGTCCAAGAATTACCCCCATCTTTCGTTACTAAAGTAATTCCCCCTACTCCTGATACGAAACCATATTTTTCATCAAAAAAATCGACTGATAATAAATCTTGAGCAGTCCCAGAATCAATAACTTCAAAAGACTTAGCCATATCGTCTGTTTTGACGATAATTCCATTATCTCCAACCATTACAGCACTAAAGCCACTCACCTTAGCTAAAGCATTGAAATTTTCGCTTGTTAAGCTTTCAACTTTTTCCCAATTGGTACCACCATATGAGTATAGTATCTCACCATTCGAACCAATAGCTATGCCTTCTGCATAATCAAAAAACATTAAATCCTTCAGATCATTTGGGGTAGCACTATCTATGTTCAAATCCCATGTAACACCTGAATCTGAGGATCTAGTGATAAAACCTCCTGTTCCAGCCAAATAAAGAACAGATGGAGCAAAAAGATAAAAACCGTCCACCCTTTCATTGGTATTAATACTAAAATCACCCCAGTCCACTCCCGAATTACTGGTTCTATAAATTTTTCCAGCAGGTCCGGAAACATAACCAAAGCTGGTATTCCAAAAATCAATTGCAGCAATATCAATTTCTTCAGGGATTGGTCGACTTACAAAAGACTGTCCATAATTTGTAGTAATAAGAAACTGGCCTTTTTGACCTGCTACGAAACCAATTCTATCACTTTTAAAATCAATTGCGGAAAAATCATTTCTATATCCAGCCAGCTTCTGCGAAAACGAAGAGCCAGCATTTGATGAAGAAATACCATAACCATCAACCCCAACTCCGAAAACTTGATTTGTTTGGCCAACAAAACTTATTTCTCTTAAGCCTCGAGAGTTTGTAGCACCAAGATTTATTTTCGAAAAACTTACCCCAGCATTTCCTGACTTTATTATTGTTGCTGTTTCTCCTGCTGCTACTAGAATTGAGGAGTTCAATTTCGAAAGAGAAAGTGAATTGAGATCACTAACAACCCCAGTTACCAAACTTTGCCAAGTCTCACCTCCATCTACTGTCTTAATTGCAATCCCACCTTCACCCACCGCATAACCAATCAAATCGGATGAAAATTGGATATCATTTAAGTCTGTACTAATTCCCGAATTCAGCTTTTCCCAGGTATCCCCTCCATTATAACTTCTCAGGATAGTTCCTTTTTCTCCAGAAGAATAAACCGTGTCTTGATTGAGGAAATTAATTGAATTTAAGCCCTCATTTACACCACTTTCAACTTTTTGCCAAGAACTCCCATCATCAATCGATTGATAGATATCACCACTTTTACCTACCATTAGCCACTTGGCATTTCCGTTATAAGCGATATCCTTCCAATTAAAATCACCGCTAAGAGAAATAGAATTCCAAGAAGCCCCTCCATCCTGAGTTTGCAGAATTAAAGAATTCTCTCCAACTGCAATTCCTGAATCGGCATCTTCAAATTGTAGTCCCTGAATTCTTCCTTCAAATTCAATTGGTAACTCTTGCCAGCTTTGGCCATAGTCCGATGTCTTAATGAGGAGGTTTTCACCTCCAGCAAAAGCGACACTGTCATTGACCCAAACTATAGCTTCTAAATCCAAGCCCCAGCTTTGAAGACGCGTCCAAGTTTGTCCAAATGTTCCTAAGGGGATCAAAAAGAAAAGGCTAAAAAGAATCGAAAGCTTTCGCATGAGATGTTTTGTAGATAAACAAAAATAAGTCATTTCCCTTCTTCTCAAAGAATTAAAGAAGGTCCCATGGAAAATCTAAAAGCATACAATTCTTCCTTCATGAAAAATTGGGTAATTTTATCCTAATCAACCAAGCCCTCTTATGAAACGGTTAACAATTCTTGCTCTTCTACCTATTTTATTTTCTTGCGGATCTGGAGAAAGGGTTTCCAAGGAAGTTTTTGAAGAAGTCAATAACTCGATGGAGGTAAAGAAACTTAGTGATGCCGAAATCCTGGCTTCAGCATTAGAATGGGGAGACAGCATAAGTGCAAAAGCTCAAGCTGAACTTATTTCCAACCTCCAAAAAGCAATTGAAGAAAAGGGAATTCCAGGTGCCGTAGAATTTTGTAGCACTGAAGCAATGTCAATAAAAGAAACCTTAGGATCTGAGTATGGAGTTACTATCAAACGTGTTTCTAATGCATATCGAAATCCAAATGACAAACCTGACGAGATGGAAAGTAGAATTTTGGAGACATACGATTACGATGTAGAAAATCAGATCAAGCCAACTCCAAATATTCAATCTATAGATGGAGGTAAGATATTATTATATAGTAAGGCCATTGTCATACCCGGAGGCCTTTGTTTAAACTGTCACGGAGAGCCCAATAAGGAGATCAATTCGGAGACTCTTACCAAAATAGACTCAATCTATCCCAATGATTTGGCGAAGAACCATAAAGTGGGAGATTTAAGAGGAATGTGGGCAATCTATATTCCTAAAAGTGTAGTGGTGAAGAAATTGTGATTTTTTGTACGTTTTCGATACATAATCTTGTACAAAAACTGCCTATCCAAATAAAGGAGGGAACATTAGGACTTTTACCCTAGACCCCGTCATCTCATCATATCAAAAATGCATTTGATCAAAAATTGGCTATTTTTTTCCAAATTTTTCTAAATAATGACAAAATACAGTCAGCTTCTGTTAAGATTCAGCAAGACTTTTAAGTCAAAAAAATAGACGTTTAGGGGTTAAATAAATCAATTACTAACCCAAAAGCCTGTCTATGAGGAATCTCGACAAACTTAAGCTGTTTGGCTTAACCTTTTTGCTATGTCTTGGCACGATGGCCGCGACAATGGCCCAGACCCGGGAGGTGTCTGGAGTAGTTATTTCAGGGGAAGATAATTTCCCACTTCCAGGAGTATCCATCCTGGTCAAAGGTACCACTACAGGTACTGTAACGGATGTCGATGGTAATTTTAATATTACTGTCAATACTGACAATCCAGTTTTAGTCTTTTCTTTTATCGGATTTATGACCCAAGAAGTCGAAGTAGGTGCCAGAACTACTTTAGACATTACCTTGGCACCCGACACCAAATCTTTGGAAGAGGTCGTTGTGGTAGGTTATGGTGAACAGAAAAAAGAAACCATTACTGGATCAGTAGCAACGGTGAAAGGTAAAGAGCTGACCAAATCTCCAGCAATGAACCTTTCTAACTCAATCGCGGGTCGTATGGCCGGGGTTGTTGCTGTGAACCGTAGCGGTGAACCAGGATATGATGATTCTGGAATCCGTATTCGCGGTAGCAACACCTTAGGAAACAACGATGCATTGGTGGTAATCGACGGAATCCCTGCAAGAGCGGGTGGCCTTTCTCGATTAAATCCAAATGACATCGAAAGCATCTCCGTATTGAAAGATGCTTCTGCAGCGATTTATGGTTCACGTGCAGCAAATGGTGTAATCCTTGTTACCACCAAAAGAGGTAGCACTGGAAAACCAGAATTGACTTTCCAGATGAACCAAGGTTGGGCACAACCAACCGTAATCCCTAAGTTGGCAAATGCCTCTCAGTATGCTGAGATGTTAAATGATTTGGATATCTACGCTCTACCAGTTAATGAGTGGGATGCAGCAAACCAGGCTTACAAGCAATCAGGAGTTTATACTAGACCTGACGGCCAAGTAAGAAATGCCCCTTACACACCTGAAGAATTAGAACTTTATAAGAATGGTTCTGATCCATGGTTCTATCCAAACACCGATTGGTATGGAGAAACATTGAAAACTTGGTCTCCACAGAGCAGATACAACCTTCAGTTGGTAGGTGGTAGTGAAAACGTGAAGTATTTGACTTCCTTGGGTTACCAAAACCAAGATGCATACTATAAGAATGCTGCAACTGGTTATAAGCAGTATGACTTTAGAATAAACTTGGATGCTAACATCAACGAATATGTGAAAGTCGGATTAGGTATTTTGGCAAGAGAAGAATATAGATTCTTCCCTACCAGAGGCGCCGGAGCAATTTTCCGTATGCAAATGAGAGGTAAGCCAAATCAGCCTGCATATTGGCCAAATGGTCTTCCAGGACCAGATATCGAAAATGGTGAAAACCCTGTAGTTATCACAACTAACGCTACTGGATATGATCGAGATAAAAGAGATTATATCCAAACAACAGGTAACCTCGAGATAAAAATTCCTGGAGTAGAAGGCTTGAAATTCACTGGTACCGCTGCGATTGATAAGTATATCAGATATACTAAAAGATGGCAGATTCCTTGGACTCTATATGAGTTAGGAAATGGATTCGAAGCAGATGGTGTAACCCCTGTTTTAGTAGGTAACCAAAGAGGTCCATCTGAACCACAATTGAATGAGTATACGAGTCAACAATTGAATATCCTTTTGGGAGGTGTGTTCAACTATGACAAGACTATTAATGAAGATCATACCATCAACATAGTGGCGGGTGTTAACCGCGAAACTATTGAAGGAAATGATTTCAGTGCTTACAGAAGATTCTTTATCTCTACAGCGATTGATCAAATGTTTGCAGGTGGTGATTTGCAGAAGGACAATGGTGGTGGAGCATTCAACAGAGCTCGATTGAACTACTTTGGTAGAGTTGCTTATAACTACAAAGAGAAATATCTGGCAGAATTCCTTTGGAGATATGATGGTTCTTACATCTTCCCTGAGGATACTCGATTTGGTTTCTTCCCGGGCTTGATGTTGGGTTGGGTTGCGTCTGAGGAAGGTTTCTGGAAGAACTCAGGCATAGGCCAAACTTTTGATTTCTTTAAAATCAGAGGTTCTTGGGGTCAGCTAGGTAACGATCAAATCGGTGAATTCCAGTATTTGTCTACCTATGGATTCAGCTCTTATATTATAGGAGGGGCAGAAACCAAGACCCTATATGAAACAAGAATCCCTAACAGAGCTATTACTTGGGAAGTTGCAAACAACTCCAACTTAGGTTTTGAAGGTCAGTTCAAACAAGGTAAAATCTTTTTCGAGTTTGACCTTTTCTACAATAAGAGAACAAATATCTTGTGGCAAAGAAATGCCTCAATTCCTCAAAGTACAGGTCTTTCACTACCTGCCGAAAACATCGGTGAAGTGGAAAACAAAGGTTTCGATTTGAATCTAGGCTACCGTGGTGGCAAAGGAGAATTCCAGTATTCTATCAGTGCAAATGGTGGATATGCGAAAAACCAAATCTTGTTCTGGGATGAATCTCCGGGAGCTCCAGATTGGCAAAAATCTACCGGTTCTCCAATGAATACATTCTTAGTATATCAATATGACGGGGTATTTAGAGATCAGCAGGAAATTGATGCCGAAACTTTGGACTATTCTGCTGTAACTGGTAACCTAAGACCAGGTGACATGAGATACAAGGATTATGATGGAGATGGAAAAATCACTCCTGATGACCGAGTAAGAATGGATCAAAACAATATTCCTACGTTCCAAGGTGGATTGAACTTCAATGCAAACTGGAAAGGATTCGACTTATCTATCTTATTCCAAGGTGCACTAGGGGCAAGACAATATGTAAGTGCTGGTGAATCTGGAAATATCGGTAACTATTTGTTGGATTTCTATGAAAACAGATGGACTATCGACAATCCAAGTTCTACTGATCCTAGAATTGCAAACAGATCTGATCAGTGGTATTCTAATGGAAACACCTATTGGTTTAGAAAAACAGACTATTTGAGATTGAAAAACCTGGAAATTGGATATAACCTTCCAGCACATATCACTCAAAAGGTGGGAATCCAAAATGCAAGATTCTATGTAAACGGATTGAATTTGATCACTTGGGATAAGCTAAAAGTGTATGATCCAGAAAGTAGTAATTCTACTGGACAGTATTATCCTCAAGCGAGAGTAATCAACACTGGTCTTTCTGTTTCATTCTAAAAATTGATAACATGAAAAATAACCTAAAAAATATAATTGCGGCTTTGACCATGGGATTAGTTATGGCCAGCTGTAATAACGATTTCTTGAATGTTGATCCTTTAGGGGAAATATCTGAATCTGCTGTTTGGTCTGATCCTGCATTGGCTGAAGCATTTGTAACGGGTATATACCAAGGATTTGGAAACGGTGGATTTGACGAGCAAATGCTTGCTTCTTTGACGGATGAATCAATGTTCACTCACCCAGGCCGTGGAATTACTACAATCACAGAGGCTAGATCAAACCCTGCTGATATTGGATGGGTAAATAACACCATCGCATGGGGAAATATGTATTCTTATATCCGTCGAGCAAATATTGCTATCGCCAACTTAAGTGATACCGAAATCCAAGATCAAGCTATTGTAGATAGATTGATGGGTGAAGCCAAGTTTATGAGAGCTTATTACTATCAGCAATTAGCAAGATACTACGGCGGTGTCCCTTTGGTAGACAGACCATATGAGTTAGGTGAGGAAACTTATGAAGCTCCAAGAAATACATGGGAGGAGACTGTAGATTTTATCGTTTCTGACTTAGATGACGCAGCTAGCCTTCTAGCAGGAAAGTCTATGGCAGCAGGTAGAGCAACTGAATTGGCTGCTTTAGCTTTGAAATCAAGAATTCTATTGTATGCTGCTAGTGATTTGCACGATGCACCTACCGCTCAAGGCAACTCTTCTGTTTTAGCAGGATATTCTAACATCGAATTGGTAGCATATACAAGCGGAAGTCAAACTGAAAGATGGCAAAAAGCCCAAGCTGCTGCCAAAGCAGTTTTGGACAAAGCGACTGGTGCTAATTACGGACTTTCTGCTCCAGTTTCTCAAGAAGAAGGTATCCAAAACTATATTAATACTTCCCTTTCCAGAAATGGTGGTGAAGCTGATTTGATCTTAGGTAGATACTTCATCAGTGCAAAAAGAGAAAATGGCGGACGTCAAGGCTTGTTCAATGGTCCAAATGGTTATAACAACTGGGCTGGTAATACTCCAGTGCAATTGCTAGTTGATGACTATCAAATGATGGATGGTTCTGATTTTGACTGGAACAATCCTGAGCATGCTGCAGCTCCTTATGAAAACAGAGAAGCAAGATTCTATGCTTCATTCTTGTACGAAGGTGCTCAGTGGAAGCCAAGATCAACAGCAAATCAAGCAAAAGATCCACTAGGTCAAATCCAAACTGGTACTTATGAAGTAAATCCTGGAGGTACTGTTCAAACTCACTTTGGATTGGATACCAGAAACTCTTCCATAGAAGACTGGAATGGTAGCTATACTGGATATTACATGAGAAAATTCATCGATCCAGATCCAGCAATTGTTGATCAAAATACTTGGCAGGAAGTTCCATGGCCAGTATTGAGATACACGGAGGCTGTATTGAACTATGTTGAAGCTTCTATTGAGCTTGGACAAGAAGATGAAGCTAGAAACTGGTTGAATCAAATCAGATACCGTGTTGCGCTTCCAGCGATTACAGCTACTGGAGCTGAATTGGTTGAAGCATATCGCAATGAAAGACGTGTGGAAATGGCTTATGAGGAGCAAAGATATCATGATGCAAGACGTTGGATGATCGCTGCCGAAACTTTGGGCAGAAAAGCCAACATCATCAGCATCACCGGTACCTTGAAGCCAGGTGCTAGCGTTTCTATCTACAGACACGATCCTGAGGTTTACGATTACGATTATTCTGTATTCCCTATTGACCCAGGAAAAGAAAACCGTACTTGGTTGGATAAAATGTACTTCATTCCAATTCACCGAGATGAGATAAACCGAAACTCAAACCTAATCCAGAACCCTGGATTCGATTAAGTTTCTTAAATTTCCAGGCTGCTCAAATTGGGCAGCCTGGATTTTAATATTGCCATGAAGAGAATATTAACACTAATCACCCCAATAACCCTTTCATTTTTTTTTTCCTGTAATACCTCTCAGGAACCAGAAGAAATAAAACCAGAGCTCAAAGACCCATTATTTCTGAAGATTGAACCTCAAGCATCTGGAATAACTTTTCAAAATAACTTAGAAGAGTCCCTCAACCTCAATGTACTCATGTATGAATATCTCTATAATGGTGGCGGTGTCGCTATTGGAGATATCAACAATGATGGTTTAGATGATATTTATTTCTCTGCAAACGTCAGCGGAAATAAATTATATCTCAACGAAGGGAACCTTAAATTCAAAGATATTACCGATCAAGCTCAGGTAGCTGGAATCCCCGGTCCATGGAATACCGGAACCGTTATGGCAGATGTCAATGGCGATGGATTACTAGACATTTACCTCTGCCGATCAGGAGCATTACCACCCGAAAAGAGAAAAAACCTCCTGTTCATCAATCAGGGAAGTAATGAACAGGGAATTCCGAAATTTGAAGAAAAAGGAGCAGAATTTGGATTGGATTCAAATGCTCCTAGTACCTCAGCAAGCTTTTTTGACTATGATCTTGATGGGGACTTGGATCTGTTTTTACTCAATCACAATACCAAGTCCATCCAAAATCAAAACGTCTCAGTGACTCAAAAACTGATGACTGAAAGACATGAAGCCGGGTCTCAGCTTTTCGAAAATCAAAATGGAAAATTCGTAGAAGTCACTGACAAAGCCGGTATTTCAAGTTCCATGTTTTCATATGGTTTGGGAATTTCTACTGCAGATATCAATCAAGATGGATGGCCTGACATCTACATAGGAAATGATTACTCTATCCCTGATTTCCTATACATCAATCAAAAAAACGGAACCTTCAAAGATGAACTTTCCGAAAGGCTAGGACACATTTCCAATTTCTCAATGGGAAATGATCTGGTCGATGTAAACAATGACGGCTTGGTGGATATTTTCACCTTGGATATGCTTCCAGAGGACAATGAAAGACAAAAGCTTTTGCTTGCTCCCGACAATTTTGAAATGTTCCAGCTCAATGTAGATAGAGGATGGCATCATCAATACATGAGAAATATGCTCCATGTCAATGATGGCACAGGCACCTTCTCAGAAGTCGGCCAGTTCTCAGGCATTTCTAATACAGATTGGAGCTGGTCGGCACTTTTCGCAGATCTAGACAATGACGGCCTGAAGGACCTGTTCATTACCAATGGATATATGAGGGATTACAACAATCAGGACTTCCTCAATTACATGGATAACTATGTGAGAACTTCTGGTGGAAAACTCAAAAGAGAGGATCTCTTGAATTTGGTGAAGTCTATGCCGTCTACAGAATTGAATAATTATGTCTACAAAAACCTAGGCAATCTTCAGTTCGAAAATGAGGTCAAAAACTGGGGGTTTGATCAGCCATCTAATAGCCATGGAGCTGCCTATGCTGATTTGGATTTAGATGGCGATTTAGATTTAGTCATCAACAACGTAAATGCCCCCGCAGGAGTTTACGAGAATAAAAGCAATGAAAAATCAACTGCTAATTACCTCAAGCTGAAGCTCAAAGGCGAAAAGAAAAATCCATTTGCTATCGGAACCCAAATCAAGGTTTTTGCGAAGGGAACTGTCCAATATCTAGAGCAAAACCCTTTCAGGGGATATCAATCTTCAGTCAGCCCAACACTTTTGGTCGGACTTGGAAGCATTCTAAAAGTAGACTCAATTGAGGTTTTTTGGCCAGGAGGTCCTAAAAAGTCAATCAAAGATATTTCTTCAAACCAGACTTTAGAAATTAGCCCTGAAACAGGTGAGAATTTGAATCCAAAGGCTAATTCTATCAAATCCCTCCTTTCTGAAAAAACAATCATCAATTTACCACTAGCAAAAGCTAGCAACGACTACAAACGCCAACCTTTGATGCTTCACCCGGTTTCAAACCAAGGGAAAGCAATGGTTTCAGAAGATTTTAATAAGGATGGAAAATTGGATTTGTTTGTAGGTGGAGAAGCTGGTGTTTCTGGCTCAATCTATTTTCAATCCGCAAATGGAAGCTTTTCTAACGGAAAATCAACAGCATTTACATCCTTTGTCAACCAGGCTGACACGGACGCCATAAGCTTTGATGCAAATGGCAATGGCAATTCTGATTTGCTTGTTGTGACTGGAGGACTATATGATTTTTATCCTGATTCAAAGGCTTGGACTGCCCACTTATATCTGAATAATGGCTCAGGGAATCTTCAAGAGAAGTCAAATGCTTTCCCAAGCTTTAGCCAGCCGGCTTCCTCAGTCATTAATTTGGATTATGACCAAGACGGTGATCAGGATATCATCATTGGTTTTAGACAAGTTCCTGATCAATATCCTAGTTCTAAAGGAATTCAAGTTTGGGAGAATGATGGAGACGGAAACTTCTCCGTTAGTTCTACAAATCAGTCTTGGATGGAAGATCTGGGAATGATCACAGATATCATTTCTGCCGATTTATCAGGAATTGGAAAATCTGAAGTTGTTGTTGTCGGAGAAAGCACCCCAATCACCGTCCTTTCATTTGAGTCTGGATCTTGGAAAAACGTTTCATCAACCTATTTCGAAAGACCCATGGTAGGGCTCTGGAATCAAGTAGAAGCCAGCGATTGGGATGGTGATGGAAAAATGGAGCTTTTGGTAGGCAACTTGGGATTGAACACCCAATTGAAAGCTAGCTTTGAGCGACCAATGGAATTGCTTTTCAAAGATTTCGATAACAACGGTACCATTGATCCGATTTTTGGCTACTACATTGGAGGTAAAAAATACCCACTTGCCAGTAGAAATGAATTAATTGCACAAATACCAATTCAAAAGAAGAAATACTTGGATTTTAAAATTTATTCTCAAACCCCTTTTGATCAGTTATTTACCCCAGAAGAAAGATCTGGAGCATCAAGTATTCAGATCAATGAGCTAGAAACAGTTTATTTAGCACAGGACGCATCAGGTATTTACCGCAAAAAAAATCTTCCTATGGAAGCCCAATTTTTTCCAGTATATAGCTCATTGGCTCTAGATATCAATAAAGATGGAAATCTTGATATGATTCTAGGAGGAAATCTTGGTTTTGGGAAGCTCAGTCTTGGAAAGTATGATGCTGGAAAAGGTCTTCTCCTTTTAGGTGATGGAAATGGAAATTTTGAGACTGTGGCCTATCAAAAATCTGGAATTCAAATAAATGGAGATATTAGAAAAACACTTCAAATCAATGATCAACTTCTTTTCTTGGTAAAAGATAAAGGCGTTTACATCTATCAATAATCAATTTTCAGTTTAATCCAATGTTTAAAAAGTTTACCCTTATTTGTTCTCTTTGGCTTTTTGGGCCTAGCCAAGGGGAAGGAGTTTTTGAGCCTTATTCCCAAAAAATCCCCGGATCTCAAGTCACTTTTGATATGACTCCTATTCCTGGAGGAACTTTTAAAATGGGATCTGAAAACGGTGATTCAGATGAAAAGCCTAGCCATTCGGTCAAAATTGATCCTTTTTGGATGGGAACCCACGAGGTGACCTGGGATGCATTTGAAATGTTTTTGGACAAAAACTACGAACTAGCTATTTCAGAAGGACCAATCGGAGACATAGTTGATGGTTTGACCAGACCTAGTATTCCTTATTTGGATATGACTTTTGGAATGGGCAAAGAAGGCAAACCAGCCATCGGAATGACTCAATATGGAGCCGTCCAATATTGCCACTGGCTTTATTTGAAAACTGGCATCTTCTATAGACTTCCGACAGAAGCTGAGTGGGAATATGCTGCGAAAGCTGGTACTGACACTCCCTATTTCTTCGGAACTGATGCTTCACAAATGAGAGAATATGCCTGGACCAAAGAAAATTCCGAAGAATTAACCCATACCGTAGGCACCAAAAAGCCAAACCCTTGGGGATTGTACGACATTTATGGAAATGTGCTTGAATGGACTGCAGATCAATATGATCCTGAGTTTTATGCGATTTCACCAGAAGAAAATCCATTGAATCCATCCAGTGAATTGTATCCGAGAGTGGTAAGAGGTGGAAGCTATGATACTCCAACTGCAGAAATTACTTCTTCGAAACGATATGTTTCCAGCTCAGATTGGAAGCGAATCGATCCGCAGATTCCAAAAAGTCAATGGTGGTTCCCTGAAGCCCCATTTTTAGGCATGCGACTAGTCAGACCTTTGAACCCTCCAAGCGAGGAGGAAATCAAAGCTTATTATACAGCTGCCCCAATCACTGATTATTAAACCTAAAAACAACCATATTATGAAATTAGAAAACTCAAGAAGAGATTTTATCAAGACCTCCGCATTGGCAACAGGCGGTTTACTTGCCTCCTCATTTGTTCTTCCAGGCGCTTATGCAGCACCAGTAACTGAGCTTAAACTTGCTTTGATCGGATGCGGCGGTCGTGGTACTGGAGCTGCTTTTCAAGCTTTAAACACTGGCCACAATATCAAATTGGTCGCTATGGCTGATGCCTTTAGAGATCGCCTTGACGGGGCTTACAAACCTTTGATCGAAAAGTATGGCAAAGATGTCATCACAGTTTCTGAGGATAAGAAATTTGTAGGGTTTGATGCCTACAAACATGCTATCGCAGAAGCAGATGTTGTGATCTTGGCTACGCCTCCTGGATTCCGTCCAATGCATTTTGAAGAGGCAGTGAAGCAAGGAAAGCAGATTTTCATGGAAAAGCCGGTTGCAGTCGATGCGGCAGGTATCCGTCAAGTCTTGAAAGCTGCTGAAGAGGCAAAAGCCAAAAAATTGAACGTAGTGGTAGGGCTTCAGAGACATTACCAGCCAAACTATATCGAAACTATCAAACGAATCCATGACGGTGAAATTGGTGACATCATCAATGGACAAGTTTATTGGAATGATGGCGGTGTTTGGGTAAGAGAAAGACAGCCAGGTCAAACTGAAATGGAATACCAAATGAGAAACTGGTATTACTTCAACTGGCTATGTGGAGATCATATCAATGAACAGCACGTTCACAACATCGATATCGCCAACTGGGTGAAAAAAGGCTATCCGGTAAAAGCAGAAGGTACTGGTGGTAGATTGGTAAGAACTGGCAAAGAGAACGGTGAAATCTTTGACCACCATGTATTGACTTATACTTACGCAGATGGCTCTGTGATTCACAGTGAGTGTAGACACTTCCCAGGCGCTCAAAATAGAGTTGATGAAAGCTTCCAAGGAACCAAAGGAACAGCATATCTAAGTGCCGGTAACTACGGAACTCTGAAAGACTGGAAAGGTAATGTACTTTACGATCACGATAGAAAAAACCAGCCAAACCCTTATCAGGTAGAGCACGATTTGCTTTGGGAAGCGCTTTTCAATGGAGATTACAAATATGCTGATGCTGAAAATGCAGCAAAAAGTACAATGACTGCCATCATGGGTAGATATGCGACATATTCCGGAAAGCCATTAACTTGGGATGAAGCATTAAATGGCACAGTAGAATTGATGCCGGAAACTTTGGCTTGGGATGCAATGCCTAAAGTATTGCCTGGAGAGGATGGATACTATCCACATGCTGTACCTGGAAAAACTAAAGTAATTTAAGCTATGGAAAGAAGAGGATTTATCAAGAAAGTAGGCCTTGGAAGCACCTTGATGGGAGTTTCTGGCGCCATGGCTATGCCGGCTTTTGCCGAAGAGAAAAAAGCAGCACCATTCAACATGGATTTTGCCCCTCACTTTGGAATGTTCAAAAATTCCGCTCCAGGAGGAGTTGTTGACCAATTAAAATTCATGGCAGATCAAGGCTTCCGTTCTATGGAAGACAATGGAATGTTGGGAAGATCTGTGGAAGAGCAAAATCTGATTGCTAAGACCATGGAAGAGCTCGGAATGAGAATGGGAGTTTTCGTAATAGAAGGTGGTGATAACTGGAAAGTCTCTTTAACCACAGGGAAGAAAGAGTTTATGGACACTTTTTTGGATACCTGTCGAAAATCGGTGGAAGTAGCCAAGAGAGTGAATGCAAAGTGGATGACTGTGGTACCTGGGTATTTCGAAAGAAACTTGCCAATGGGAGTACAAACAGCCAATATCATTGAAGCTTATAAAAGAGCATCTGAGATCTTCGAACCGCATGGTTTGGTAATGGTGATGGAGCCTTTGAGTGACAACCCTGATCTTTTCTTAAGACATGCTGACCAATCATTTATGATCTGTAAAGCAGTGGATAGCCCTGCTTGTAAAATCTTGTATGATATCTACCACATGCAGCGAAATGAAGGTAACCTAATCGCTACCATGGAAAAGACCTGGGATGAGATCGCCTACATACAAATTGGAGATAATCCTGGCAGAAAGGAACCAGGAACGGGAGAAATTAATTATGCTAATGTCTTTAAATATATCCACGACAAAGGGTTTAAAGGCATCTGTGGTATGGAACATGGAAATGCTCACCCTGGTAAAGATGGTGAGGCAGCCCTGATTCAAGCCTACAGAGATGTAGACGTTCCTTAATTTAGAAATATGATCAAAAGAAGTATTCTAGCGCTTTCCTTCGGGTTAGCGCTTTTTTCCTGCAAAAAAATCAATCATGAAACTCATCCTGATGCTCCATCAGGTTGGCAATTTTTTGATACTCCAACAGAGGAATCTTTTCGTGGACTCTCTCCAGTAACCGGCGATATCGCTTGGGTAAGCGGTAGTGGTGGTACATGGATGAAAACCCTTGATGGAGGAGACACTTGGACCCATGGAGTTATTGCTGGACTAGATTCAGTTGATTTTCGGTCCATTTTTGGATTTGACGCTGAGACTGCTATTGCTGTTTCAGCCGGTCAACCTGCTGTCATCTACAAAACAAACGATGGAGGGCAAAACTGGGAATTGAAACACCAAGAAGTTGAAGACGCATTTTTAGATGGGATCACTTTCTCTGATCAGAAAACAGGCTTTGTTTTTGGAGATCCTGTCGATGGAAAATGGATGATCCTCAAAACTTTGGATCAAGGAGATTCTTGGACACCAATTGACTCCCTTCCTTTAGCAGCAGATGGAGAAGCAGGCTTTGCTGCCAGTGCATCTTCATTATTGGCTGAAGGAGAAAACATATACCTTGGAAGTGGTGGAACTGAAGCTTCTTTACACATTTCCGCTGATCAGGGAAAGTCATGGTCTAAATTTCCAAGCCCATTGATCCAAGGTGAAGCATCTCAAGGTATTTTTGCCTTGACCTCTACCGGAAATGGAGAATTAATCCTTGTGGGTGGAGATTATCTAGCTCCAGATGAAATTCAGAAAAATGCCGGAATCTTCAGAACAACTGACAACCAGTGGGTAGAATACGAATCTGGTCCCCTGGGATATAGATCAGGGGTACAATATTTCCCTAGATTCAATTGGGTAATTGCAGTAGGAACAAATGGTTCAGATTATTCTAAAGACTATGGGTTGACTTGGAATTCATTCTCTCAGGAAAATTTCCATGCAGTAAAGCTTAGTCTCACGGAAGGAACTATTTGGGCCTCTGGAGGAAAAGGAAAAGTAGCAAAGTTGACATTTTAGCGTCTGATTTCTCAGAGACATTTCTCTCCAAAATTTAGCCTGCATGTTTAAAAATTGTAAAGAATTGAATTTGGATAGCGTAGGATACACCTTATGTCTATTATCTTAGGGTAAAATTTTAACCTACTCATCCCAAAAACCTATACAAATGTTTGAAATCATCCCTTCTATTTGGCTTATCAATGGAAAATGTGTTCGTTTAGAACGAGGAGATTTTGCGACTGAGGAGGTGATTTCCAATAATCCTCTCGAAATAGCCCAGCAATTCGAATCCATAGGGATCAAAAGGTTGCATTTGGTAGACTTGGATGGAGCAAGAAGAGGGGAACCCAAAAACTATCATATTCTTGAAACCATCGCTGGCTATACAGACCTGAAGATTGACTTTACAGGTGGAATTTCTACTGATGGAGATGTCATCAAAAGCTTTGAATTTGGTGCAAAAACTGTCACCATATCTTCTGCAGCTGCCAACTATCCAGAGAGATTTACCCAGTTTATACTTTCCTACGGGAGAGAAAAAATAAACCTTGCTGCCGACACCAATCCTGTTGATTACAAAATAAAAATCAGAGGTTGGTTGAAAAAAACTTCAATTGACCTATTTGACCATATAGGCTTTTTCTACGATAGAGGACTCAAATATTTGAAATGCTCAGATGTGACAAGAGATGGTGTGATGGAAGGACCAAATTTTGAGTTGTTCCAAAAAATCATTGAAAAATTTCCTGAAATTCACTTAGCTGCCAGTGGCGGTGTCAGAGGTATTGATGACTTCAAAAAAATGCGGGATATGGGAATAAAAGCTGCAGTATTCGGAAGAGCTTTTTATGAAGGAAAAATAAGCCTCGAAGACTTGGAAGCTTTCAATAAAGGGCAATAAAAAAGAGGCTTAAGGCCTCTTTTTTATTTTTATCAGTTTGTTTAGTCTGCTTTTAGTTTGTCCACTACATAGAGAAAAATATTAAAAGAAAGAGTAGATGGAACTGGCTCAACTTTCTTTCCCTCTGGATTTAAAACTACTTCCCTTCTAATCGGAGTCGATGGAATAGGCAAAGGAGTCTGTGTAGATTTGTTTGCTGGTGCAATTACCTTAGGAATAATCACTTCCAAACTATGCTGATCTTCAACTAAAGGTCTGTCAACGGATCTATTTACCTCAGGCTCCATCTTCTCTTGCTCATTTTGAGCAAAAGATTCTTCGGCAAAAAGACACATCCCCAACATAGCCCCACATAGAAAGCCTGCTTTTTTAAAAGGAAATGACGAATAATTGAACATTTTCAGAATTGGATTAGCAATAATTAAGCTTTAGGTTTGCAATCAGTTTCTAAAAATAGTAAAATTTTTCTCTATGCAAACGATTGGGTACGAAGATTTCGCCAAAATCGATATTCGAATTGGAACTATAGTACGAACAGAAAATTTTGAGAAAGCCAGAAAACCTGCCTATAAAATTTGGGTAGACCTTGGCCCAGAATTAGGCATCAAGAAATCTTCAGCGCAAGTTACGATCCACTACACACCCGACACCCTTATAGGTCGCCAGGTTGTTTGTGTTGTAAATTTTAAACCAAGACAAATCGCAGACTTTATGTCTGAAATCTTGATAACAGGATTTTCTGATGAGGATGGAGCTATTATCTTAACAAGCTCAGAAAGACCTGTCCCAAATGGTTCGAAACTTCACTAGGCATCAATTTTCACACTATGAGACCAGTTCTGATTTTCTTCTTTTTCTTTATTGGAATTACATTTCAAATTCAAGCCCAGGACACTGTAGAGATTCCAACCTCTCCCAAAACTTTTGAAAGTCAACATTCAGGCACTTTCAATGGTCAAAAGATCAATTACAAATCAATTGTCAAAGAGACTTTTCTCAAAAATTCAAAAGGAGAAAGCTCTGCTTCCATGTGGAGTACTTCCTACTTGAGAGAGGGAGTCGATCCAAAATTCCGACCTATTACCTTTATTTTCAATGGAGGCCCGGGATCCGCCTCAATTTGGCTTCATATGGGATTTTTTGGTCCCAAAGTAGTAAAGGTTGATTCCAAAGCTGAATCTGATGATGGAGCAGCTCCATATCAGTTTGTGGATAATCCCCAAGCTTTGTTGGACATAACGGATCTTGTTTTCATTGATCCAATAGGGACTGGATTTAGCCATGTGATTGGCAATGGAAAAAATGAGGACTATTGGGGTTTGAACGAAGACGCAGAATCCATTGCACAGTTTATTAGAATCTGGCTGAGGGAAAACAAAAGATGGCAATCGCCAAAATTTCTTGCAGGAGAAAGCTTTGGCACCACCCGTGCTGCCAAGCTTGCTGAGGTTTTGGAAGGTGATGGTCAAAGTGTATCCTTAAATGGAATCATCCTGATTTCTCAGGCATTGGATTATCAAGGTTCCTCCTCATGGCAAGACAATTTGATTTCAAATTTTACTTATTTGCCTTCCATGGCCGTGACGGCTCAATTTCATGGAAAAGCTGGCGAAGGAAAAACAATAGAACAATTCGCTCAAGAAGCACGTGATTTCGCTTACACTGAATATCTACCGTCCATTTTCAAAGGAGAACTTCAATCCCAGTCTGAAAAAGTAGCAATCGCAGAAAAATTGGCCTACTTCACCGGTTTAGAGAAATCCTACATCCTTCAATCGGACAATTCCATTTTGATGCACCGATTCAAAAAAGAATTGTTAAAAGATGAAGGAAAAGCTATTGGGACTTTAGATGGTCGATTCGCCGCTGTGGAAACCGACCAAGTGGCAGAAGGCCCTGTTTTGGGTGATCCAAGCGATTACATGACAGAGGGCGCTTATACGGCAGCTTTTAATCAATATTTGCTAGAAGATCTCGCTGTAGACCTGGAAAAGCCATATCTATCCTCCAATGGACAAATAGGAAGTGCATGGAGATGGAGACCTGTACCAGATGGGCGGTATTGGGAACCTACTTATGTCAGCACAGCCCGCTCACTCAGCGAAGTAATGCATAGAAATACCGCTCTGAAAGTGATGGTTGCAAATGGTTATTATGATTTGATTACTCCCTTTTTTGATGCGGAATACACCTTTGCCCGATATGACTTTCCACAGGAACGAATTGAAATGAAGTATTACGAAGCAGGACATATGATGTACAATAGGCAAGAGGATTTTGATGCTCTTGCTCAAGACATCAGATCGTTTATTCAAGGCATTTTACAAAAGGATTAAGCTTCCTTTTCCTTTAAAAGAGGTAAAAGTTCATCCAAATATTCACGATTATTTGCTAGGCGAGGTACCTTATTTTGTCCGCCTAGCTTTCCTTTTTTTCTTAGCCAGCTTTCAAAAAGTCCTTCCTGAGCTATATGGACAATTGGCTCAGATAGGGCAAGCCCCTTGTACCTTTTAGCGTCATAATCAGAATTGATTTCCCTAAGTTGAGTATCTAATAGTTCCTTGAATTTTTCCTCATCAATAGGGTGAGTTTTGAATTCTACAATCCACTCATGAGCCCCTTTGGACCCGCTTTGATCAAAATAAACTGGAGCTGCGGTAAAGTTCACAATAGTGGCTTGAGTTTGTTCTGCGGCAAAAGCAATTGCCTTCTCAGCATTCTCTACGATTACTTCTTCACCAAAAGCGTTGATAAAATGCTTGGTTCGGCCTGAAATCCTAAACCGGTAGGGTGTGGTCGATGAAAATTTGACGGTATCCCCAATTTTATACCTCCACAGGCCTCCATTGGTTGAAATAAGGATCGCATAATTTTTTCCTACTTCTACATCCTGCAAAGGCACGACAGTGGGATCTTCTTCCCCCCATTCGTCCATAGGGATAAATTCATAAAAAATTCCGTAGTCCAACAGCAATAACAATTCGTCAGATTCTGGTCTATCCTGAATTCCAAAAAACCCTTCAGAGGCATTATAGGTCTCCATATACCTCATCTTTTCAGATGGAATCAATTCTTTGAATAGGGAACGATAGGGGCCAAAGGCAACAGCTCCGTGGAAGAATACCTCCAAATTTGGCCAAACTTCCAGAATGTGTTTAGCACCTTTGATTTCAAGAATACGCTTCATCAAAACCACGGTCCAGGTAGGTACTCCTGCAATGCTGACCACATTTTCGTCCATGGTCTCCCGAGCCATTTTTTCAATTTTGGTCTCCCACTCACTCATTAGAGCAGTTTCTAAAGATGGAGTCCTCATAAACTGGACCCAAATGGGCAAATTCTGCATCATTACTGCCGAGATATCTCCCGCCTTGGCAGTTCCTTGAGGATTTAATGGATTTCTTTCAAGCGTCCCGCCTATCGTCAGACTTTTCCCAGAAAACAATTTTGAATCAGGGAAATTATTGACATAAATAGACACCATGTCCTTCCCTCCCTTGTAATGACATTCTTGTAGGCTCTCTTCTGAAACAGGGATGTATTTACTTCTACTGGAAGTAGTCCCAGATGACTTGGAAAACCATTCGATTTCCGAATTCCAAAGTACATATTGCTCACCGGCCATTACCCGATCGATGTAGGGCTTGATCCCATCATAATCCAAAATCGGTACTTGTCTGGCAAAATCTTGATAACTTTTGATTGATGAAAATCCAAACTCCTTTCCGAAAGTAGTCTTTCTTCCAGCCTCCACTAATTCCCAAAAAATTTCATCTTGAACCTGAACTGGGTTCTTTTTGAAATTATCTATCTGACCCAGCCTGTTTTTAAAAATCCAGGTCATGAAGCTATTCAGAACTTCCATTTTTTAATTAAAAATTTTACGTTTTAGCTCAAACTGACTTCCCAAGTAAACCTTTCTCACCTGCTCATCAGCTGCCAACTCCTCTGCAGTACCAGCTTTCAGAAGTTTACCTTCGAACATCAAATAGGCTCGATCAGTGATAGACAAAGTTTCATTTACATTGTGATCAGTAATCAAGATGCCAATGTTTTTGGTTTTCAGTTTGGCTACGATTGTTTGGATTTCCTCCACCGCTATGGGGTCTACGCCGGCAAAAGGTTCATCCAACAATACAAATTTTGGGTCTACCGCTAAGGCTCTGGCAATTTCAGTCCTTCTTCTTTCACCTCCGGACAGCACCATTCCGAGATTTTTACGAACATGGGTAAGGCTAAACTCCTCCAAAAGGCTCTCAACTTTCTCTTTTTGCTGCTGCTTTGGCATATTGGTCATTTCCAATACAGCCATGATATTCTCCTCAACAGTCAACTTTCGGAATACGGAAGCTTCCTGAGCCAAATAACCAATCCCTTGCTGAGCACGTTTGTACATGGGAAGGCTGGTGATATTTTCATTTTCCAAAAAGATATTTCCTTCATTGGGCTGGATCAATCCTACAATCATGTAGAAAGAAGTGGTCTTCCCCGCTCCATTGGGGCCCAAAAGTCCTACAATTTCACCTTGCTCGACTTCCACAGAAATATCATTGACGACACGTCTTCCTTTGTAGATTTTGACCAAATGTTCTGCCCGAAGTTTCATCTTTAATCAAATTTGATGTCTTTCACATAGAGTTGCAAGCTACTCTTATCTCTAAAAAAATTCTCCCTCATTTCTCCCACAATGTCAAATCGCATTCTGCTGCGCAGCATATCTACTGTGGTCAAATCAGGGTCTTTGGCTCTGTCGGCCATTCCAAATCCCAAACAAACAGGAGTCGTCACTTGACCGTCTTGCACAATCTTGAAACGAAGATGTTTGTCTTTCAGAACCACTACATCCTCAGCATATACATTGGAGATCCGGAAAATCGGCTCTGGATTTCCAGGACCAAACGGCGCCATCTGACGGAGAATGTTATGGAATTTATAATTGATCTGATCCAAAAGCAATTCATCATCTACCTCAATGACTGGCTTGCGATGGATTTCTTCGATTCTTCTTTTGACGACCTGCTCAAACTTTTCCTGAAAAGCTGGCACTTTATCCACAGACAAAGTCAAGCCTGCGGCATATTTATGCCCCCCAAATTGATCCAGCAATTCAGAGCATTCGGCAATAGCCTCATAAATATCAAAATCTACCACAGAACGGGCACTTCCCGTAGCCTTGGCATTGGATTCCGTCAAAATGATAGTTGGACGATAATATTTTTCGATGCATCGACTGGCAACAATTCCGATCACTCCTTTGTGCCAATCTTCTTTAAAAAGCACGGTAGAATTCCACTCAGCATCCTCTTCGCGTGAAGCGATCATTTCAAAGGCTTCTTTGGTAATATTCTCATCAAAATTCCTTCGGGTCGCATTGACTTCATCTACCAGTTTTGCACGCTCAATCGCCTCTTCCAAATCTGTTGAAATCAACAATTCCACAGAAGCCTTGGCATGCTCCAATCTTCCTGAAGCATTTATTCTTGGCCCGATTTTAAAGACGATATCAGAGATCCCTATTTCCTTCTCAATCTTACTTCTAAGAATCAAGGCTTTCAAGCCCGCTCTAGGAGTATTATTAATCCGGTCCAATCCATAAAAAGCCAAAATCCGATTTTCACCGGTGATAGGAACGATGTCCGCAGCAATACTTACCACCAAAAGGTCCAAATAAGCATAAAGCCCAGATTCCTCCATTCCCTTCTTTTTGGCAAAAGCCTGAATCAGCTTAAATCCAACTCCACATCCACTCAACTCCTTGTATGGATAGGCACAATCTTGTCTTTTGGCGTCCAAAACTGCTATCGCCTGAGGCAATTCATCTCCGGGAGTATGGTGATCACAAATGATGAAATCTACTCCCAGTTCTTTTGCGAGATTGACTTTATCAATGGCCTTAATTCCACAGTCCAAAGCGATAACGAGGCCAAAATCATTTTCAGCGGCATGTCTTACTCCTCTTTCAGAAATACCATAGCCTTCCTTGTATCGGTCAGGGATGTAAAAATCCACATGGGGATAATTGGCTTTCAAAAAACTATAAACCAAAGCAACAGCGGTGGTCCCATCCACATCATAATCCCCATAGACCAGAATCTTTTCCTCCCGGTTGATAGCCAATTCGATCCGGTCCACTGCAGCTTGCATATCCTGCATTAGGAAAGGGTCATGCAGCTGACTTAAGGTAGGTCGGAAATAATCCTTTGCCTGGTCAAAACTCTCCACTCCACGATTGATCAACATATTCGCCAAAGTAGGATTCACATTGATCTCTTTGCCTAGTTTTTCAACGGCAAATTGTGAGGCTTTGGGCTTTTGCTTCCAGACGTACTCCATTTGGCTAAATTACGAAAGTATTTGGGATAGATTCCGCCCAAAATCAGAGGGCAATAGAGAATCAAGCGTAGAATCCGGGAAAAAGTTTCAGAGATTCTAGCTCTTTGTTTTCCGATACTGAAACCAGAAATAGCCCGGAAAAATCAAGGCCTTGAGCTTCCAGTCATTTTTCTCCTTGATGCTCAGTGAATTATCCTCATGAACAACTCGATACATTTTGCCAGCCAAAAGGCAATGACCAATCAAAAGTGCAAAGACAATTGCGTAAATAACCAACTCTTGCATCTTAAGCTTTTTTAAGAACTAAAGCCGCCCATTGGTTCTTTTCAGAGGTCTTTTGGAGCTTAAATCCCAAGGGTTCGGCCACTTCCATAAGATCAGCGATATCACCTGTGTAAAATCCGCTCAAAAGTAAATTCCCTTCCGACTTGACCAGAGAAGCATACACTTCCAGCTCGTCTAAGAGAACATTCTTATTAATATTAGCTAAAACAATGTCATAGGTTCCTTCTGGCTTTACCTCCCGGATAGTACCCAGTCCCATTTGAATGGAAAGATCATTGAGAGCAAAATTTTCATTTCCATTCTCCACACACCAATCATCGATGTCGAAAGCCTTCACCTCGTTTGCTCCTAACAAATGAGCCATAATGGCCAAGATTCCAGTCCCAGAACCCACATCCAAAACTCTTTTTCCCTGATGATCGATTTCTCCTTGCAGTCGAAGCATCTGAAAAGTAGTAGCATGATGCCCTGTCCCAAATGACATTTTCGGGTTGATGACGATCTCATGCTTGAAACCCTCTCGAGCTGGGTGAAAAGATGCTCTGACATAGACCAAGTCATCTACAGCAATTGGATCGTAATTTTTTTCCCACTCTTCATTCCAATTGACTTTAGCCACTTGGCCTTCGGTGATGGTAATTTGAGCAGGTGCTTTATAGGTATTGATGACTTCCTCAAATGCCGCTCTGTCAAAAGAATCAGAAGGGGCATAAACTTCAATTCCCTCCTCAGTCTCGAGGAAGGAATCAAAGCCAATTTCAGAAAGTTCTGCAATCAGGATTTCCCGGAATTCCTCCAGGCATTTGATTTTAAACTCCAGGTAATCCATGTTATTAGTATGATTTAACGATATCGATAAAGTCTCTTGATTTCAAAGAAGCTCCTCCGATCAAACCTCCGTCAACATCTGGTTTGGATAGCAATTCAACGGCATTGTCAGGCTTCATGCTTCCTCCATAAAGGATAGAAATTTCAGCAGCCACATCTTTACCATATTTTGCACCCAAATGTCTTCTCAATGCAAAATGCATTTCTTGAGCTTGATCAGCAGTAGCAGTTTTACCAGTTCCGATAGCCCAGATTGGTTCGTAAGCAATTACAACTTTTTGGATATCTTCTGCACTCAAATCAAATAGAGAGTCAGTCAATTGGAATTTCACATTCGGCTCATGAGTTCCAGCTTCTCTGATTTCCAAAGACTCACCGCAGCAGAAAATTGGAATCAATCCATTTTCCAAAGCTTTCTTCACTTTTACACTCAAAAGCTCATTGTCTTCCTTGAAATATTCTCTTCTCTCAGAGTGACCAATGATGACATATTCTGCTCCAAATGAAGCGATAATATTTGCAGATACCTCTCCAGTATATGCCCCTGAATCTTTATCAGAGCAGTTTTGGGCTCCAACAAAAACCCCTGGAGTATCACCTATTAGTTTTTTAACAGGAAAAATATGAGGGAATGGTGGATTCAAAACAACAGTTACATCTGAGATTTTTTCATCCTTATACATGTTGACAATTTCGGAAGTCAATTTTTGTCCCTCATCCAGGGTCAAGTTCATTTTCCAGTTGCCGGCAATGATCTTCTTTCGCATAGTGGTAGTAAAATTTATTAGGTTTGAGTTTATCAAATAGGTAAAATCGAATAAAAGTAAGGAAAATGTCCGGTTGGCGAAAAAATAACCCCTCACCGTCCATAAAAAAGTCTTGGTCACAAGATGAGGCAAAAGAGAAGCTCTCAAACTATTGTGCCTACCAAGAAAGATGCATCTGGGAGGTAAGAAGAAAGCTATTTGAAAAGGGTATTTCTGGAGAAATTGAGGATCAACTCATTGACTATCTTATCGATGAAAAATTCCTGGATGAAGAGCGATACGCGAAATCCTTTGCCAGAGGAAAATTTAGACTGAAGAAATGGGGCCGAAATCGTATCAAAATAGAGCTGAAAATGCGCCAAATTCCCGAAAACTTGATACGCAAAGGATTATCTGAAATTGATCCAGAAGAATACTATGACACTCTTCTTTCCGAAACCGAGAAAAAATGGGAAAAGACTCATGAATCGGACCTGTACAAAAAGCGTTTTAAGGTTGTTGGATATTTGATGCAAAAAGGATTTGAACAAGATTTGATTCAGGAAGCAATTGATAGCATTCAGCCCGGGTAAGAAAGGGTAATCTCGAACACCGAATGATGAATTTTGAATATCGAAGTTCGGGAAAGGCACTTCTATCATCTATGAACTATGGTCTAATTTCAATCTTCAAATTTTGGAATAAAATCACTCACAATTTTCGCCGAAAGCAAAGACAGCGGAATACCCCCTCCAGGGTGAACGGAACCTCCACAGAAATATAGATTTTTAATCGATGAGGAGTAGTTCGCATGTCTCAAAAATGCCGCAAATTTATTATTGGAGCTATTGCCATACAGAGCTCCCTGAGCACTTGAAGTTTTGATTTCAATCAGTCTTGGATCCAAAACCTCCTCCACTTCTATCAAAGACTCTAAGTCGGTTTTTAGAACCCTATTAATTTTAGAAATCATATTTTTTCTCGCTTCCACTA
This sequence comes from Algoriphagus sp. PAP.12, assembly GCF_026652115.1. GTDB lineage: Bacteria > Bacteroidota > Bacteroidia > Cytophagales > Cyclobacteriaceae > Algoriphagus. The sequence goes on from NZ_JAPPSQ010000001.1 coordinate 426,269, forward strand.
TCAACCCATCCCAATCCTGGCCTTGGTTATTGGGGACATTAATCATGGTAAACCAATTCATACAGCCTTCTGGAGCATCATCCGGCTTACAAACAGATGTGATATTGATATAAACAGTGGGGTCATGGTAAATTGACCCTTTTTGAAAAATGTGCTCAAATTCAGTTTTGTAGTTTTCAGAAAACAGAATATTGTGAAGACCTAACTCCTTAAACTCTTTCTTGATTCCCCAATAAAAAATCAGAGCCGAACTGGATTTGGGTTGATTAAGGAGGCGTTTGGGTTGTTTTTGTTTCTTTAAGATGGTTTTATAAGCATTGACCATATCCATATTATTCACTACCAGATCAGAATTGTACTGTTTCCCATTTGCCAAAACTCCAACTGCTTTCCCTTTTTCAACCAAAACCTCATCTACTTTGGAGTTGAAATGATAGTTTACCCCCAAATCCTTGCTGAGTTGAAACAAGCTCAAGGTAATATCATGCATTCCTTTTTTGGGAAAATAGGCGCCGATATTAAACTCCAAGTGGGGAATGATATTTAAAGTTGCAGGAGTCTGGTAGGGGTCAGATCCATTGTAAGTTGCATATCGATTGAAAAGCTGCACCAATTTGGGGTTTTCAAACAGCTTCTTATTGGCTTGGTTCATAGTAGAAAAAATTCCAAGCCTTCCCATCTTAGCATAGGACCTCAATGCCTCTGCTCCGGTCCAGGTACTCATTTGATGTAAAGAGCGATGCATAAAAAGTGGAGCCAAATGCTCATATATAAAAGAAGAGTCTTTTAAGGCCTTTCGAATATTTGTTGCCGGCTCTCCCAATTTAGTCTCAACTTCCTCAGCAAAGCGATTGATATCGGCCCAAGCCTGAATCCTTTTGCCATCCTCCCAAAAATAATGACAGGTCACTTCCAGCTTTTGGTAGTCAAAATGGTCCTTTGCATTCTTTCCTGCCAAATGAAATAACTCCTCCACTTGCTCTGGCAATGTAAAAAGCGAAGGACCTGCATCGAATCGATATCCTCCTTTTCGGATTTCAGACAACTTTCCTCCAGAATAGGAATTGGCTTCAAAAACCTTCACTTGATATCCCTTCACTGCAAGGCGAATTGAGGCAGCAATGCCTGCTATTCCCGAACCGATAATCAAAGCAGTTTTATTCATATTCCTAAAAATGATAAGCTAAAGTAAGGTGAAAGAATTAGACAATAAACCAAAGCAAATTGTTCAGTTAAATATTTCAATGTCTCTATAAAATAAAAGGATACAGTTTTAACTAATAAAATATCCACTTGTAACATTTTTAGAAATAATTATTTCAAAACCATTTTTTTGTATATGAAAAACATTTAATATTGATTAATAAAACCCGACATTATGAAAAAAACTTTTATCTCAAGCTTTTTGGGATTAGCGATCTCAGGCTTGCTTTTAGCTTCTTGTAGCCAGATGGCTAGCTATGAAAATGAAGATCTTGCTTTGGAACAAGCCAGAGCAGACAAGGCGGGATTCACTTTGAGTCCTTATGGAACCAATAATGAAAATTTAAGAACCTATGAAGACCTTTCATGGGAAACAGAATGTATAACCGATCAAAATGATACTTGGTTTGAGAAAATATTGACAGGGTCAGCTCCAGCTTTAGGAGAAGTATCTGCCACTATCTACAATACCCCAACCCATCTGGTTTATGAGTTTAGTGGACAAAATTTAGAATTAGTTAAACTTGTAGATAACAATGGAGCAGTCGTTACAAATCCATATTCAGTAGAACTTCCTGCCGGCTGGAAGGCCGGGGATGAAATGATTCAAGTATTTTATTTAGCAAAACAAGCTACAGGAGGACAAAGCAATCCTTCAGGTAACTCCACAACTATTTCAACTTCCTACAATCTAGTAGGAATATGTACTGAAACAACTATTTCTGATGAACCTGAAGGCCCTATTTGCACTGATGAAGTTTTCTCTATTACTGCAAGTGTATCTTCTTATGGAGACTTTAGTGGTGGTATGATTCAAATTTGGGATGCAAGCGATGCTATTGTAGCATCTGCCGATGTAACGGATTTGGTAAATTCAGTCACATACGATTTTTCTTCTGGAACTGCTGGAACCTATTCTTTCTCAGCTCACTATGTTGGAGATGGATCTAATGGATATAATGATAGTAAGTCTGATCCAATTAATGTTGAAGTGATAGAATGTGGTGATTGTGATGAGGAATCCTTTTCCTACGATGCAAATGTTGTAGGAACAGATTTAGTGAATATCGTTTTTACTTATGATGCTGAAACAGCTTTGGAAAACGCAGAAGTCAAATTCACTTTCCCTCAAATCCAAAATCTCAGTGTAGGCGAAACTTATTCTGCGCCTGATGGAAAATCCTATTTAGTAAATAATAGTGGAAATAACACTGTGTTCACATGGATTGGAGACATTGGCTGCACAGATTTAACTGCTGTAACTTTTGAGTTTGAGGTAATGGCTGAATGCAATGCGAGTGGAAAAGCTGAAATTTGGACAAGTGCATCTGTTAACGGTATTGGAGTGAAAAATGAAGAAACTCCAAATATTAGATTCTTCTGTACCACACAAAAAATTGAAGAGTCAGATGAAGATTAAATAAAAATAAAAAACCACCCCTGAACCCAAATTCAGGGGTGTTTCTTTTTCTACCCAAACCGAAATTTTTCCGTCTAGAAAAAGCTTTATCTCTAGCCTTTTACTTTTCCTACTTTAGAGCTTTAAACCAATTCTTTATTTGATGAAAAAGCATTTTCTATGGGGGCTTTCCTTCTTTGCGCTCGCTTGCTCCACCAAAACTGAAACCAAAGTTGAAGCACCTCAACTCTCTGGAAATCCTATTTTTGAAGGTTGGTATGCTGATCCCGAAGGAGTTGTATTTGGTGATGAATACTGGGTTTATCCTACTTTTTCAGCGAAATACAAAGAACAATTACATTTCGATGCATTCTCATCCAAAGACTTGGTGACATGGGAGAAGCATGCAAATATCCTAGACACAGCTGCCATCCAATGGGCCAGACAGGCCATGTGGGCTCCTGCGGCTATCGAAAAGGATGGGAAATATTATCTATTCTTCTCAGCCAATGACATTCAAACTCCTGAGCGTTCCAGTTATGACCCTAACAATGATATTAACCACTTTGGAGGAATTGGAATCGCAGTAGCAGACAATCCTGGTGGGCCATTCAAGGACTATCTGGGAGAGCCTTTGTTATCTGAATTCTATAATGGTGCTCAGCCAATCGATCAATTTGTATTTAAGGATGTAGATGGAACTCATTACTTCTTTTATGGAGGTTGGGGACACTGTAACCTTGGAAAATTGAATGCTGACTTCACCGGTTTTGAACCTTGGGAAGATGGTGAACTTTTTCATGAAATCACTCCAGAAGGCTATGTGGAAGGCCCATTCATGTTCTTGAGAAATGGAACCTATTATCTGATGTGGTCGGAGGGTGGCTGGACCAATGAAAGCTACAAAGTAGCCTACGCCATGTCTGATTCTCCAGTGGGACCTTTTGAACGTGTGGGAACCATCCTGGAAAGAGATAGCATCGCAACCGGAGCAGGACACAATTCTGTGATCCAAAAACCTAATTCAGACGAATGGTATATGGTCTATCACAGAAGGCCGATTCCAAATGAGGACAGAGATCATCGTGTGACTTGTATCGATGTGATGGAATTCAATTCCGATGGCACCATCAAACCAATTGTGATGACATTTGAAGGAGTGGCAGCGAATCCGATTGATTGAAATTTAAAGTATAAAATCCCAAAAGGTAAAAAGTATGAAGGCTAAATGGTTTCGTGAAGACACGAAACCTGGCAATAGTTTGAAAGCTGAAATTTTGGCTTCGTGAGGACACAAAGCCTGGCAGATTTAAATTTTTTGAGTTCCTCAGAATTTGCAATTCCGAAGAGCAATAGCTTCGTGTGACACGATGCCAGGCGGAATGAAGAATAAATCAAAAAAGCCTTGAGATTTAATTTCTCAAGGCTTTCTAGTATCCATGTCGTTGTAAGTGTCTACACTTACAACTTATTAAATCTTTTCAAAAATCCTTCTGAAGCTGGTTGCTTCAGCGATTCGACCATGCAATTCAGAGATGGAAACTCTTTCTTGCTCGGTGGTATCTCTATGACGGATAGTGACAGTGTTGTCTTCCAAAGTCTGATGATCCACTGCGATACAGAAAGGTGTACCGATCAAATCCTGACGGGTGTATCTCTTTCCGATTGAAGCCGCATCTTCATAAATGATATTGAAATCATACTTCAACATTTCCACGATTTCCTGAGCTTTCTCCGGCAAACCATCTTTCTTGGTAATAGGAAGGATAGCTGCTTTCACTGGTGCAATCGCAGGATGGAATTTCAAATAAGTTCTGCTTTTCTCTTCAGTCTTTTCTTCAGTGAAGGCATTGCAAAGGGTCAACAAGAACAAACGGTCCGCTCCAATGGAAGTCTCAATCACATAAGGAATGTAGTTCTGATTGATTTCCGGATCGAAGTATTGTTGCTTCTTCTTGGAGAATTCTTGGTGAGATTTCAAATCGAAATCAGTTCTGGAGTGAATCCCTTCCACTTCTTTGAAACCGAATGGGAATTCATATTCGATATCCATGGCAGCATTGGCATAGTGAGCCAGCTTCTCATGGTCATGCTTTCTCAGCTTCTCAGCAGGAGTTCCCAAAGCCAAATGCCAGTTCATACGTGTTTCAGCCCATTGCTTGTACCATTCCAATTCGGAACCAGGACGTACAAAGAATTGCATTTCCATCTGCTCAAACTCACGCATTCGGAAGATAAACTGACGGGCAACAATTTCATTTCTGAATGCTTTACCAATCTGGGCAATCCCGAAAGGAACTTTCATTCTGGCAGTTTTCTGAACATTCAGGAAGTTCACAAAAATCCCCTGAGCTGTCTCTGGACGTAGGTAGATAGTAGAAGCATCTTCAGCCACAGAACCCACTTGAGTTGAGAACATCAAGTTGAACTGACGAACATCAGTCCAATTGGTAGTTCCACTGATCGGACAGGCGATTCCGGTGTTCACGATCAAATCACGAACTCCAGCCAAGTCTTCCGCTTCTAGCAATCTTGCCAAAGCGGCAGTCAATGCTTTTGCCTCGTCTTCTTTTCCTTCTTTTTCCAGTTTGGCAGCATGCTCCTCAACCAACACATCGGCGCGATAGCGCTTCTTGCTGTCTTTGTTGTCGATCATAGGATCATTGAAAGAATCCACGTGACCGGAAGCTTTCCAGGTAGTCGGATGCATAAAAATCGCTGCATCGATCCCCACGATATTGCCATGAAGACGAGTCATGGTTTCCCACCACAGACGTTTCAGGTTGTTTTTCAACTCAACCCCATAAGCCCCATAATCATAAACGGCCTGCAAGCCATCATAGATTTCAGAACTTGGGTATACAAAACCATACTCTTTGGCATGGGAAATAATATCTTTCAATTGGGCGTTTTCCGCCGGAGTTGCTGTCTTTGCCATAGGGCGCAAAAATAAAGAAACAAATTGATTTGGAGGAAGAGAAATGGAAAATCAAGCCTTTGAAAAGCAAAATCAGGTGGTAAATGGATTAAGTATTCAGTTTGAGGTAAATAGATTCAATATTTTCATGGGTTCTTAATAAAAAATCCCGCCTCTTTCGAAGCGGGATTTTAAGATTTCTGATTTCAGCTCTTTGAATCACTTTTTGCTTTCAGCTACCGCGTGATGGGCAGCTCTCGCAGCAAAAGCCATATATGTCAAAGAAGGGTTTTGTGTAGAAGTAGAGGTCATCGACGCCCCATCTGTCACATAGACATTAGGAACTGCATGCAATTGATGGTTCGCATTGAGCAAGGATGTTTTAGGGTCTTTCCCCATTCTTACGCCTCCCATTTCATGGATATCCAATCCCGGTCGTCGATGATCGTCATTCACACGAATATTGGTGAATCCGGCCTTTTCGAACATATCAGACATTTGCTCCTGATAGTCCTTGATCATTTTCTCATCATTGTCATCATAATCGATATTGATGCTCAATAATGGCATGCCCCACTCATCTTTTTGAGTCGGATCCAACTTCACATAGTTACTTTCCTTCGGAATGGTCTCACCCATCATGTGTGATCCCACATACCATGGTCCATATTGATCAGGATTCAGCAAATTGTTTTTAAGATCCATTCCCAATGCTTCGGTATTGGGTCTTACACCACGGCTTGCAGAAAATCCTGCCGCATATCCTCTCAAGAAGTCTGTTTCTTGCTTGTGAACATTTCTAAATCTTGGGAAATAGCCGCTTGTCGGTCTTCCTCCAGATGTGGTGTATTCTGTATGTCCTTCATGAATTCCAGAAACCTGCGCTCTATAGTTATGGAAAGCAACATACTTACCTAAAAGGCCATTGTCATTACCCAAACCATTCGGGAATCGGTTGGAAGTGGAGTTCATCAAGACCAAATTGGAGTTCAAAGCAGCGGCATTTAAGAAAATCACATCTGCATAGAATTCCTCCACTTCTTTGGTCAGTCTATCGATGACTCTGACACCGGTGGCTTTTCCTTTTTCCTCATCATAGATAATAGATTCGACCACAGCATCTGGTCTGAGTGTCAAATTTCCTGTTTTCAAAGCCCAAGGAATTGTCGATGAATTGGAACTAAAATAGCCACCAAAAGGACACCCTCTTTGGCAAAGGTTTCTGTTTTGACACATAGTTCGGCCCTGCTGGGCATAAAAATCCACATTGCCATGAATGTGCGCACATCTGGCAGAAATCAAATGTCTGTCGCCTCCATAATGCTTCTTCAGCTGATCCGCAAAGTGCTTTTCAACGATATTCAGATCATAGCCTGGCAAAAACTCACCATCAGGAAGCACGTCGATTCCATCTTTGAAACCAGAAACTCCGGCGAATTTCTCCACGTGACTATACCACTTTTCCAGATCCTTGTATCGGATTGGCCAATCCACAGCAAAGCCATCTCTTGCAGGTCCTTCAAAATCCAAGTCAGACCATCTTTGTACCTGACGGGCCCAAAGCAGGGATTTCCCTCCTACTTGATAACCACGAATCCAGTCAAATGGTTTTTCCTGAACGTAGGGATGCTCCTGATCTTTCACGAAAAAATGCATGGCATCTTCCCGGAACGCATAGCAGCGACTGACTACTGGATTGTCTTTTTTGATATCCTCAGGAATCTGACCTCGATGCTCAAATTCATAAGGAAGCATATTCGTTGTCGGATAATCTTTGACATGCTCTACATTCCGGCCTCGCTCCAACATCAAAGTTTTGACACCCAAATCGCACAGCTCTTTAGCGGCCCAGCCTCCGCTGATACCGGAGCCGATCACGATGGCTTCATAAGTTCTTTCTTGTTTGTTGCGAATGTTCAGATTAGCCATTGATGCGAGGTTTTTGGATGTCGGAGATCAAAACAGCCCCATTGTAAGGACCAGGAATTAAAGAATATGGGATAACTTCTGTTTGGATATATTCTGAAGCCATATAGCCTTGAATAGTCAATCTCTTCGTGTTGTTTAGGAAAAATGCGATATCCTTTTGCTTTTGTCCGGCTTCTGAATCATCACCTTCCAAAGTCAGACCGTCTTGAATTTTAGCTTCTCTTTCTTTCGCAGAAAGTCCAGCAAAACCAGACCCTGCAAATTCAGGGAATGCTTTTAGTCCATTAACAAATTTCCCTTGAGCTTCTTCGGTGTAGCAATCATTGACCATCACCAGAATAAAATCGGGAACGGCAATATCCAAGGCTCCTTTGATCTCTCCGGAAGGAATTATTGTATTGGAAACCACTCCCAAGAGTTCTTTTTGGGAAGCAGTAACTTTTAATTTCTCATAAGCGGCAAGAATATCATCGCTACTAAAATCACAGGAAGGAATCAGGGCAAGTCCTCCTGAGATTAATGCGATATGCCGCAAGGCATGACGTCTGTTCATAGGTAATTGGTAGGGGTTTATTAGCAAATTGACCGAGAAAGTAGGGATATTTTTCTTCAAAAACCCATTTTTCCCGGTCAATTCAAATAATCGGAATTTTATTTGGTCAAGACTCCCAATTCTGCCAAGGTTGCTGGGTTTCCATCGGCAGTTTTTACAGCTTTGATTTTGATCCATTTAGCTGGAGTACTATCAAAACGAATCTTCTGCTCGATGGGACTATTCACTACATTGGAAAATTCTCCGCTTGCTACTTCTTTCCAGTTTTTTCCATCCGAACTTACTGAAAATGCATAGTTGGTAATATGTCCGCTTGGATATCTAGCCTGCATTGGGAAATAGCTAAATCCTTGAATCTCGATGGTTTCTCCCAGATCAACGATCAACTCATTGCTTTTCGTAGTCACATAGGAGTGGATATTTTCATCTAAAGCTTTCTCACCGTTTTCAGCCTTCGTTTCCCATTTTGCTTTCGGGTAATCCAAGTCCACTCGCTTCGAATCACTAGCTTTTCCTGAAACAGGGTCATAAGTGATGGTTTGTAATGTAATGGCTTCATCCACTTGAATTGGCGCAGTAAATTTCTGAGAAGAATTGCTTGGTGCAGATCCATCTGTAGTAAAGTAAATTTCTAGCCCTTCGTCCGGAGATACCAATGTCAAAAGACCAGATTTGTCTCTTTTCACATCCGGGGCCAAAAGCAATTTTGGGGCATAGTAAACTCCCACTTCGGAAATCACCGGAATACCTTTTCCATCTTCGAAATTCACTCTGATTTTTTCAGCTGTCACATCTGGGAATCTCAAAATTCTCTTGTATCCAACAGTGGTACCTTCAGCGATTTTTTCCCAGCTTCCATCCACTTCTTTTTCCAAAGTGAAAGCCTTCACTCGCTGACCTAATGGTGTATACTCCTGCAATAAAAGACGGTTGAAAGAAGTCTCTTTTCCGAAATCTAACTCCAAGCTAGCTTTTGCTCCGGCACCATCTTCCAAAGTCCAGTAGGTTTCATAGTCTCCGTCCTTAGCCATTTCTGCCTCATAGCCAAAGCCACGATCAGCACTTGCAGAAGCTGAAGCCTGAAGTGCCAAATTAGTTGCAAAGTCTTCTTTGACCTTGGCAGCCATTTTCAAGATTGCTGCTTCATCATTCTCATGAATCAAACCTCTGGTATCCACTGGGAAGTTGATCAACAAGGAAGAGTTTTGTCCAATACTTTTATAAAAAATCTCCATCAAATCCGGAAGAGACTTCACCATATGGTCTTCGTATTTATGATAATACCATCCTGGGCGGATACTTACGTCCGCTTCACCAGGCACCCAATAGTTTCCATTCTCCTGACCCGGAGCCCACTTTTGAGAATATTCAGGCATCCCTGCATAAATAGAATCTCTTTCCAAATTGGACCAAGTAGTCTCATAGGCGAACCCATGCTCATTTCCGATCCATCTTACATCGGGACCTCCATCTCCAAAAATCATGGCAGTGGGTTGAAGTTCTCTCACTAACTCGATGACAGATGGCCATTGATAATATGATTTCTTGTCTACTTTTCTGCTTTCATTGGCACCGCCGTACCAGCCGTCACCTCCATTGGCTCCATCAAACCAAACCTCACTGATTTCACCATAGTTGGTCAAAAGTTCAGTTAGCTGGTTTTTCATATAGGTCCTGTATTCCGGTTTTCCGTAATCAGGATGGTTTCTATCCCAAGGAGAATAATAAATTCCCACTTTCAAACCATATTCTCGACAAGCGTCTACAAACTCTCTTACCAAATCACCCTTTCCATCTCTCCAAGGGCTATTTTTCACAGAATGCTCTGTGTATTCAGAAGGCCATAAAACAAAGCCATCATGATGCTTGGCCGTAATGATCAATTGCTTCATACCAGCCTCTTTGGCAATTCTTGCCCATTGTCTGGCATCCAGTTCAGTCGGATTAAATTGCTCCGGTTTTTCATCTCCAAAACCCCATTCTCTATCAGAGAAGGTATTCATATTGAAGTGAACAAAACCATAAAATTCCAAATCCTGCCAAGCGATCTGACGCTCATGAGGAATAGGTAAAATGGGTTCTGGTGCAGGAGCCTTTTCCTGGCAATAACTTAATCCTAAAGCCAATAGAGGCCAAGCATATCTTTTCATGTATTTCAAATTTTAGGGCGTTTTACCTAAATTAAAGTAAAATTTAAAGCAAGTGATGGATAGATTTTTAAAATTATTTAAAAATGGAAAAAACTTCCCCACCATTCAGAGAATAAAAAATTATCCAGATCCCCAATTATGAAATTAATTTCAAGCTGATCGATATCTATTTTTTCTGCTGCTCGAAAACAAAAACCCCCTTTTTGTTGGCAATCACTACATCCTGCAATCCATCTCCATTGATGTCTTCAGCCACCACATTCAAACCTACCCCAGAATCATCATCAATCTGATGAGCCTTCCAGATTGGGGATTTTCCAGGAACGAATTCAAACCAATACAAATAGGCTGGTTCCAAAGCGCCAGTCCCATCACGCATGTGGGCGTAAAAACGCTTCCCTGTCACAAAATCCTTTTGCCCATCTCCATTCATATCCTCAAAAGCCACAGCATGAGTTTCTGACATTTCTTCGGTCAGCAAATGCGGAATGAACTCTTGATTGGAACCATCCCCCTTATTTTCATACCACCAGATCCCTCGTTCATGGGCCGAAGCACCAAAAACGTCCATGGCTCCATCCTGATTGAAATCAAAAGCATATAAATGAGATTGAGGCTCACCTAAATTGGAGGCATGCCAAGTCCAATCGGGCTGAGTCGGATCCCCCGGATTTTCCCACCATCCCTCACGGATGATCACATCAAGATTTCCATCTCCATTCATATCAGAGTATCCCAATCCATGGGAAAAATTCTCAGAACCCGGAGTACCCTGAAGACTGATCGTATATTTTTTCCAGGCAACTCCACTCTGATTGGTCGGTGCTTTCAGCCAGATCATTTGTTTATTGGCCACATCACCACAAAGAATATCCTTGCGTCCATCACCATCTATGTCCACAAAATTCGGAGATTCATTCCCCACGGTTTCATGGATCATATGAACTTTCCAGTGCTCCTCTTTTCCTTTTGGGTTTTCATGCCAGTACACGGCTTTTCCGGGAAAATCCACCCGAATCAAGTCCACCCAACCGTCTTGATTTACATCCAGATCAAAGTTTAGCATGGAATTACTCCATTCCTTCTCCGGGACAAAAAGTTTAGGCTCATAGATTTCATGCATTTTCCAATTGGGCGCCTCAAACCAATATGGACCAGCCATCACATCGATTTTCCCATCCCGATTCACATCACCGATAGCAACCCCCTCCGATACAAAATCCGAAAAAAGAACCGTCTTTTTGAAAGGAATATCTTCGCTTTGGTCGCGATCAGCCATCAATTGAGCTTCGCAAGATAAAGAGGAAAATATAGCTGCTAAGGTGAAATATAAGTAAGGTGAGTTTTTCATAATCTTGATTTTAGAATTGTACCAAGCACTGTGTGGTTGGACTTGATTTATCACTTTTGAGTCAGGAGATAGGCAATCAAATCATCGAAATCCTCTTCGGAAATGCTCTGTCCAAAATTATCTGGCATCAGGGTGTATTGGGAAACTTTCTTTTCCTGAATCTGATCCTTGGCAATCGTGAATTCCTGCCCACTCGCATCTGCATAAACCTCCAGCTCACCTTCATCTCTTCGGAATAATCCACTTTGCACTTTTCCATCTTTAAGAGTGACAGTATAAGTTTTGAAAGCTTGAGAAATATTGCGATTTGGATCCAAAATCTTCTCGGTCAAGGCTCTTCTACCCCAATTGCCAATCCCATCCAACTGAGGACCAATGATACCTCCATCTCCTTCGATCTGATGGCAAATCGTACAGGTATTGATAAACATGGCCTTTCCATTTTCCAGATCTGGCTTAGGAACAAATCTCGACAATCTTGCATCAATTAATTGCTGTCTTTCTTCCAAAACGGACTCCATTCCGCCAGTCAAAGCCTCATATTCCTTGCTTTGGGCAGGACTCATTTTCGCCAACAATTGCTCATTGACTCCCCGATCCAACAAGATCCTTGGAGAGATCTCTCCGTCTTTAGCCAATTTCAATAATTGATTTCTTCCTTGATTGGAATTCACCAAAACCGAGGCAATCGCCACCTGTAGACCTGAAGGAGCAGTCGGCAATGCTTTTTGAAGCATTGCCTGAGTTCCGGAATAGCTGGAGTTTCCAATATTTCGAGCTATTTCCTGCCTTAATCCCAAATCTGCTTCCGAATCCAAAAGAATGGATTCAATTTGCTCCTTGTTTCCATTGGGATTGATATCCAATAATGCCTTTGCCGCCATGGCACGTGGACGATTTTTGGCCCAATCGGCACCCAAAAGATCTCTTAATCCTGATTCATAGACACTCAGTTTATTTTCACTTGCCAATTGAGCGGCAAAAATCTGCTGTCTGGCAACTTCTTCGAAAAACTCATATTCCTCGTCCGCATGAGCTGAAGGCTTGTCAGCCACTGGAGTTGGTTTTTGATCTAAATTTTCCAAGAATCCTCCTGCAAAGCTCAATGCCCAATTTTTCATAACTGGAGAATTTGGATTGCCTCCACGTTGACCGACTCCCGTTTGGATGCTCTGGTACAAAGCATATTGTCCTGCTGGATCTCCATCAAATTTCTCCTGGATAAAGGAAATCACCTGACCCAATTGACTTTCTGGTGCAAATCTTCCCACATGCCCCATATACACCAACATGCGATCATGAGAGACTTCTAGCTCCTTCAGGTTGGAAAAGATGAATTCTGAAGCTTTTTGAGATGGTACATCGGTCATTGCATCCATCAGCACCAGCTTTTCGGAATCTTGCCAATCTCTTCCAATTGCACTTTGAAGAATTTCCGGATTTTTCAGATGATCTCTCAAGCCTATCAGCAAAGTATATTTCAAATGGCTGTCCGAGTCAGGAGTTTTCTGAATTTCGGAAACCAAAAAGTTAACATTTAGCACACTGGCATGCTTCACCATAACATCTGCAGCAGCTCTTTGGGTATGAGGGTCTGGATATTGAATCCCATTTATCGCCAAGTTTGCCTTTTCTGCATCCAATTCAGGATACTCTGCCAAAACCCGATAGGTATGAACTCGAACTTCTTGACTCTCGCTTTCGGCGGCATGACGGAGTTCAGCAAATGTTAAAGCATCCATTCTTTTTAAAGCCCAGAGTGCATGAACTTTTTGCTTGGGAGCAGCTTTAGGATCAGCCAAAATCGCCTTTAGCTGTGCAATTGCCTTTTCTCCTTCAAAATCCACCAAACGATCCGTTGCCAACATCCGATGATGAAAAACCTCGCTTCCCAATCCTTCTATCAATTGATCGATCGTAGCTTGGGACCAATCAACTTTATCACTCGCATCACCCTGATAGGTGATTCTCCAAATTCTCCCGCTTTTTCGATCTCTCCCCGGATGATCCAAAGGCACTTCATAGTGGCCGATGATTCGGTTATAAAAATCTGCGATATACAAAGCTCCATCTGGGCCAATTTTGATATCCACAGGACGAAACCAAGGGTCTTCACTGACCAAAAAGTCCTTTTCACGAATCGCTTGAGGAGTAGAACCGACATATTCCACCGAATTTCTACTTACCCGGCAAGCCACCACATCTCCTGAGTAAAAGCTGTTTCGATACTCTTCGGGAAAATCTAATCCATTGTAGTATTCCAGTCCCGAAAGTGCCGTCGAGCCAATCTGATAATCCATCATTTGAGGTCCAAAACCCAATCCCGGAGCTTTCTTTCCGAAGTGGGGATAATCACCTTGGTTGATAATCTGATAAATCGGCATGGAATGGCAATCCGCCGAATAGATATAGCCCAAATCATCCACCGCGTATCCAAATGGATTCACCCGACCATATGTTGTCTGCTCAACACGGCTCCCATCAATCTTAAACCGAAAGGTATTCCCGGAAGTCATGTGGATGCTATCTCCATCTGCTCCGGCGATATGCGAAGTATTTCGAAAGCCATGGGATGCATGAATCCAGCCATCCAGACCGCGCATGAAATTGTTGATCATCCCATGTGTATCCTCATGTCCGAAAGGTCCCAACAAGACCTTCTTCTCATCATATCGATCATCTCCATCCTTGTCCTCGAAAAAATAAATATTCGGAATACTGTAAGCGATTGCACCTCCTTTCACAGGCATGATACCGATAGGAATATTCAGATCACTAGCAAAATCAGTGAATTTGTCCGCCTTACCATCTCCATCAGTATCTTCCAAAATGGTGATTTTGTCTGTTCCTGAACCAGTTGATGCTTCATAGGGATATTCGATGGAGTGGGTCACCCAAAGCCTGCCCTTATCATCAAATTCCATATTGATGGGTTTGGTAATATCTGGCTCAGAGGCATACAGATTGATTTCAAATCCCGGTGGCAAATGAAAGCCGGCCATCTCTTCTTCGGGAGTCTGATAATCGGTCACTCGAATATGATCTTTGAAAAGTTCTGGATCGACGAAAGAATCGGGATCATACTCCTCCTCACTTTGCTGAGGTGCCTGACATGAAAAAATCAAAAAAAGCATCAGCAATAATGGCAAGCCATTTTTCATAGATTGTTGGGTTAGGTTGGGTTGGTAAAACGGGCTTTTTCAAGCCAAATTCCTTAGAAATTATTCCTTTAAATGCTGAAATCCAAGACCTTCCTGTTCAAGGGCAGGATTAAATTGATCAAAAACCCAAAATGCAAAAGATCAAACCCAAAACTAACCTTTCCCAAACTTTTCCTCCCTACTCTCCTCCAATCCTAGTATTTTTCCAAAATGAAAAACACCCTGACCCTTTTATTCTTTTTAATAACAATAGCGACCCAAGCCCAAATCCAATTAACCATCACAGATCAGGTGACAGGAAAGGCTTTGGAGAATGTCAGGGTTCGTCCCGAAAACCAGAAATTCCTGACCACTAATTCAAGCGGAATAATCGCCATTCCGGGAGATGGAATCCGCATTTCATTTGCAAAAGAAGGCTATGAATACTTGGAAAAATGGTTCGAGGCTGGTGAATATAATGTAGAACTAACTCCGGAAGTCATGAACCTCTCAGCCGTTACTGTTTCGGCTTTTGAATCAGAAAGACCTCTTTTGGAGCAATCCGCCGCTATTGTCAAAGTAAACGAACGTGATTTCACCAGATACAATGAGATTTCTCCGGTCAATGCATTCAATCAAAAAGCTGGGGTCCGAATTGAGGAGAGGGCTCCTGCCAGCTATAGAATTTCTATTCGTGGAAGTTCATTGAGAGCTCCTTTTGGGGTGAGAAATGTGAAAGTTTATTGGAACGATGTTCCCTTCACCGCTCCTGATGGGACCACAGCTTTAAATCTCCTAGACCTTTCCAATATCAAAAGCTCGGAAGTGGTAAAAGGCCCATCCGGAAGCATTTATGGGGCAGGAAATGGAGGGGCAATTTCCCTATTCAGCCAACCTAGTTTGAATTCCAATAGCATTTCAACAGATCTTTTGACCGGAAGCTATGGCCTGATGAAATATAGATTAGGCTTAACTCAAGCCATCGGAAATGGAGGAATCGAGGCTTCGTTCGTCAGCCAAAAGTCAGATGGCTATCGGGAACAATCTGCTGTGGATAGGAAGGTTTTCCAAATGGGTGGTTATTTCCCAATTTCAGAAAAGCAGGAAATCAGAACTCAAATGCTGATTTCGGACTTGAATTACCAAATCCCTGGAGGACTCAACGCCGACCAATTGGCTGAAGATCCTACTCAAGCTAGACCTGGATCAGTCGACCAAAACAGTTCAGTATCACAAAAAGCCTTATTGCTTTCATTGGGGCATGTTTATCGTTTTTCTGAAAAAACCCAAAACAGCACCACACTTTATCTAAACACAAATGATTTCGAAAATCCATTCATTTTGGATTACAAAAAGGAGCTCGGGTTTGGCTATGGAGCAAGAACCAAATTTACCCACGAAAGTCAATTAGGAGGGAAAGCACTACGATTGATTGCTGGTGCAGAATACCAAAACAGCTGGACTGATGCCCAGAATTTTGGCAACCGTTCAGGTGTGGCGGATACGGTTCGATTTGCAGATAAACTTCGGGCCTATCAAGGCTTTCTCTTCCAACAAGCTGAGTTGAATTTTACTAAAAATTTACTATTCACAGTTGGTTTGAGTGAGAATTTCTCTGGCTATGAAATAGACCGCCAAATCGATGCCTCAGGAGGGCCAACCGGAGTGAACAGCCGCACATTTGATCCAGTAATCGTACCGAGAGTTGCTTTGAATTATGGTCTGTCAGCCTTCAGTTCAGTTTATGGATCTGTGAGCGGTGGATTTTCTCCTCCAACTATCGATGAGGTCAGAACCAATGAAGGAAGTGTCAATCTGGATTTGGAAGCTGAGAAAGGAACCAATTTCGAGGTCGGTTATAGATTGGGAAAGGAAAAATTCAATGTGGAATTGATTGCTTATTATCTCAAGCTGAAAGAGACAATCACTACTTATACCAATGAAAATGGAGTGGTGCTATTCCGAAATGCGGGAGCTACGGATCAAAAAGGAATCGAAATATCCCTGGACTATGCGGTATTGAGAAATGGAGATGGCTTTTTGAAGGATTTCTTGATAGGTACAGCCTTTACAGGGCAGTTTTTCGAGTTTAAAAACTATCAAAAGGGAGACAATGACTTCTCCGGAAATGAACTGACAGGAGTGCCGAAAACTAATTTAGTGACTAGGTTAGATTTGAGAACTCAACCAGGAATCTATCTCAACCTGACCCATCAATACACTGGAGAAATCCCACTCAACGATGCTAATTCGGTTTATTCTGATCCTTTCAATTTGGTCAATGCCCGATTGGGATATATTCGCTCTTTCCAAAACTGGGATTTGGAAATCTTTGGGGGTGTAGACAATCTTTTGGATGAATTGTATTCCTTGGGCAATGATCTGAATCCATTCGGAGGAAGATATTATCAACCAGCCCCTGCAAGAAATTATTATGGAGGAATAAAGGTCGTTTTTAATTACTAATCTCGGGAATTGAGATTTTCAGTCCCTCTTCCACGATTTCGACAGGATAAATTTCCAATTCTCTACACATCCCTGCAATTACGGCTCCGGTTTTCAAATCAAATCTATACGAATGAAGTGGACAAATGACTTCCTTTTCCTCTGAAATAACTCCGGGAATCAAAGAAGTCATTCGATGTGGACAGGTACTTTCAAAAGCAAAATACTCGTCCCCAATTCGGCATACTCCTACTTTCAAACCATCCAGATCAACCTGTCTGATTTCCTTTTCAGGAAACATCTCATGAAGCTTGATTTGGGGAAAAGGAAGAATAAAATTTTTCATCATGCTATTTTACCTAAGAAAAGACACCATCGACACATAAAGTGTTGGTTTTTCGGTATTTGTTTTGGAATTTACTGGAAAGACATCAATCAAAACTCAATCTAGGCTTCAGAGAATTTTTCATTGTTTGGGGCCACAAATTAAAATAAGCCCATGAAAAATTTTCTGCTAATCCCCCTGTTTTTTGTGATTGGTTTGGTAAATGCCCAGACTTTGGATGGAGCCTGGAAAATGACTCACCAAAATGGACAACCCATTACTGAGGTTGAGTATATCAAAATCTATCAAGATGATTATTTCGCTTTTGGAGCGAAAAAAGTGGACGATAATCACTTCATCGGAGCAGGAGGCGGTCCATTTTCTTGGGATGGAAGCAATTATACCGAAACACTCGACTTTTTCACTTTGGATCCATTTCAAGTTGGTACAGTCAATAAGTATAAGCTAGATTATGTAGATGGTAAAATCGTGATATCCTCAGAAATCAAAGGGAATATGTTGGTGGAAATCTGGGAAAGAATTCCCGCGGAATCTGATGATTTGACAGGAAACTGGGTGATTACCGGAAGAAAAAGAGAAGGGGAGATATCCAGAAGCACTCCGG
Source organism: Algoriphagus sp. PAP.12 (assembly GCF_026652115.1). Classification (GTDB taxonomy): domain Bacteria; phylum Bacteroidota; class Bacteroidia; order Cytophagales; family Cyclobacteriaceae; genus Algoriphagus. The sequence goes on from NZ_JAPPSQ010000001.1 coordinate 444,306, forward strand.
GAGCAAGAAGAACCATCAAGATACTTTCAGGAGGCAGATTCCAGTGGGTAGCTTTCAATTCAGAGACTAAAGAATTTTCCGGATCAGGCGGAGGAACCTACACTGCCAAAGACGGAAAATATACCGAAAACATCACCTTCTTCTCTCGTGACGATACAAGAGTGGGTGCCAGTTTGAGTTTTGATTATGAAGTCATCGATGGAGAATGGCACCACAGCGGCCTTAGCTCAACGGGCAATCCGATCTACGAAATCTGGACTCCTTATGCGATTGGGTATAATCCGGGAGGCAATTAATTTTTTCCCACAGATTTACACAGATTGATTTCACAGATTTTTACAGATCCATTTTAAGTATTAACTATTAATCTGCGATGATCTGTGACTTTTTCTGTGCCCCACGAGCTATCGGGGTGTGGGAAAAACACAAAAAAATAGCGCGAATCTGCAATGCAAATCCGCGATATTATGCGGGAGTAAGTCCTTTCAACTCCCTTTCTATTTTATGCCTCTACAGCGTAGAGTTCTTTGAGTTTTTCAACTGCGTAGTCCACATCCTCGATGGTATTGTACCGGCTGAAGGAGAATCGAACTGAATCTCTTTCTGGATTGTGATTCAAAGCTCTCAAGACATGGGATCCCACTGTTGCACCAGAACTGCATGCAGATCCTCCAGAAGCAGAAATTCCTGCCAGGTCCAAGTTAAATAACAACATCCCAGCATTTGCTTCAGATGGTGGTAAGCTCACATTCAATACTGTATACAAAGATTTATCCAAGTCTTCAGACAATCCATTGAACTCCACATCAGGAATACCAGCCTTCAGACTTTCGATGAAATGCTTCTTCAAAGCTTTCACGTGAGTTTCATGACCAGCCATATCTTCATAAGCCAATTCCAAAGCTTTCGCGATACCGATGATACCAATCACATTTTCTGTACCACCTCTCATGTTTCGCTCCTGCGCTCCACCATGAATAAATGGATGGATCTTTTTGTCTTTTCTTACATACAAGAAACCTGACCCCTTAGGTCCGTGGAATTTATGTCCACCAGCGACAATCGAATCTACCGGCAAAGATTTCAAATCATGCACATAATGTCCCATGGTCTGAACAGTATCTGAATGAAAGAAAGCTCCATATTCCTTTGCCAAAGAACCAATTTTGTTCAAGTCATTGATATTTCCGATTTCATTATTGGCATGCATCAAGGAAACCAATGAATTTGGGTTCGCTTTCAAGCTTGCCTCCAACTGATCCATATCGATTACTCCTTGCTCGTTGACGTCCAGTTTAGTCAATTTGATTTTGCCTTTTTGCTCACAAACTTCCAAGGTATGCAATACCGCATGGTGCTCTAAAGGAGAGGTGATGGCATGGGTAATTCCATGAGTTTCTATTCCGCAAACCAAAGCCGTATTATCCGCCTCAGTACCACCAGAAGTAAAGAAAATCTCAGCCGGAGTGGCATTCAGCAACTCAGCAACTTTCTTTCTTGACCTTTCGATAGCAGTTCGTACCTCACGTCCATGACTATGCACAGAAGAAGGGTTTCCATAATGATCCTTCATAAACGGTAGCATGGCTTCGATTACTCGTTCGTCCATGGCAGTCGTTGCGGCATTATCAAAATAGACTTTCATCTCTCTATAATTTGGGTTGATATTCTATGTTTACAGCAAAGAAGCGGAAACCACCTCCTTGATATCCTGCATGATTTTTTTTGCCAAATGCTCAGCAGTAGCTTCTGAATCAGATTCAGAATAGATTCTGATTATCGGCTCGGTATTGGATTTTCTCAAATGCACCCACTCCTTTTCAAACTCGATTTTTACTCCATCGATGTCATTGATTGGGTGCTTCTGGTATTTGGTCTTGATGGCTTCCAGAATTCGATCTACATTGATTTCCGGAGTCAGCTCAATTTTATTTTTAGAAATATAATAACTCGGGTAAGTCGCTCTCAATCTGGAGATTGTCTTCCCAAATTTAGCCAAATGCGTTAAAAACAAACCAATTCCAACCAAAGCATCTCTACCATAGTGTGACGTTGGGTAAATGATCCCGCCATTTCCTTCACCACCGATTACAGCATCAACAGCTTTCATTTGATTCACCACATTGACCTCGCCCACAGCAGCTGCCGTGTAGGCTCCACCTCTTTTCTCAGTCACATCTCTCAATGCTCTGGTTGAGGAAAGGTTGGAAACTGTATTTCCCGGAGTCTTGGAAAGCACATAATCTGCGACAGCCACCAAGGTATACTCTTCACCAAATGGAGATCCGTCTTCGGTGATAAATGCCAAACGGTCTACATCTGGATCCACAACGATTCCAAGATCAAAGCTTCCTTTTTCCAACTTTTGAGAAATATCTCTCAAGTTTTCAGGGAGAGGCTCAGGATTGTGAGGAAAATGACCATCAGGAGTACAGAACATTTCTTCGATGATCTCCACACCTAAAGCTCGAAGTAATTTTGGAACTGCGATACCTCCTGTAGAATTAACCGCATCCACGACAATTTTGAAATTACGGGCTTTGATGGCTTCCACATCTACCAATTCCAAATCCAACACATGCTGGATATGACGGTCGATATAGTCATCAACAAAAGTGTATGCCCCCAATTTTTTCACCTCAGCAAAAGTGAAATCATCATTCTCCGCTTTTTGAAGAATGTCTTTGCCTTCAGCATCTGAAATAAATTCTCCTTTAGAGTTCAACAATTTCAGGGCGTTCCATTGAATAGGATTATGGCTGGCAGTAAGGATAATCCCTCCACCGGCTTTTTCCAAAGGAACTGCAAATTCAACTGTAGGGGTGGTGCTCAGACCTAAATCAATCACGTGGATCCCCATTCCCTGTAGGGTGGCAGAAACCAAACGCGAAACCATATCACCTGACAATCGGGCATCCCGACCGATGACAACTTTCGCATTTCCGGTTTTTTCCAAAACCCATGCACCATATGCAGATGCAAATTTGACTACATCAATGGGAGTGAGACCCTCTCCAGCTTTTCCTCCAATAGTACCTCTGATTCCAGAGATAGATTTGATTAACGACACGTACAGAAGTGAATTAAGTACAACTTATTAAAAAATCCCGCCCAAGCGGGATTGAAAATTACTTGAATTTGGCTAAGACCTTGTCGACTTCATTGTCGGGATTTCCGCAGGAGCTGTTGGCATCTACAGTTTTTCCGCAATAGCTACAAGTTTCGCCATCTTTATTTAGATAGGGATTTTGGGAGGCACAGGTGCCTTTGAATTCTCCGTTTTTAAGGAATAGGAGCCTAACAGACATCAAAACGAAGAATAATGCCACAAAGCCCAGGGTTATTAATACTGTTGTCATAACGGATATATTTGCGCAAATTTAAAGCTTTACTTCGAAAACGACCACAAATCAAACTTAGTTTCCCACGCAATGTCAAATTTGAGTACTCGGGCTGAACAATTAGCAGCCTTTGACAGACTATTAACGATCATGGATGAGCTTCGCGCCCAATGCCCTTGGGACATGAAGCAAACCACTGAAAGCCTGAGACATCTAACGATTGAGGAGACTTTTGAATTGTCGGACGCAATCTTGGATGGCGATCCCGAAGAAATCAAAAAGGAACTCGGAGACATCCTACTTCATATAGTCTTTTATGCAAAAATTGGTTCCGAAGAGGGCAATTTTGACGTAACTACCCTGATCGATGCACTTTGCGAAAAGCTAATTCGCCGTCATCCCCATATCTATGGTGATACTGAGGCCAATGATGCGGAGACGGTAAGCCAAAACTGGGAAAAGATCAAACTGAAGGAAAAAGGGAATAAATCTGTTTTGGGAGGGGTGCCCCGATCTCTTCCAGCCTTGATCAAAGCCATGAGAATTCAGGAAAAAGCCAGAGGAGTAGGTTTTGACTGGGAAGAAAAGCATCAGGTTTGGGAAAAAGTGGAGGAGGAAATGCTGGAGTTCAAAGAAGAATTCAATGCAGCTGACGAAAAAGAAATCGACCAAGAAAAAGCTAGTGGAGAGTTCGGAGACTTACTTTTTTCTCTGATCAATTATGCGAGATTTATCGATATCAATCCTGAAGAGGCATTGGAGCGAACCAACAAAAAATTCATCAAGCGATTCCAATACCTGGAAAATGCCGCCAAAAACGCCGGAAAGAACCTTTCTGACATGAGCTTGGCAGAAATGGATGTCTTTTGGGAAGAAGCGAAGAAGCAGTAGACAGTAAGCAGGGGTCAGTGAACAGTGATCAGTTTCAGTCTACAGTTAGAAAGTGAGATTTTGTAATTGGTGAGTGGTACGCGATTTATAGGAGGAGAGGTGATACTATCTATCTCGACTTAGTAAAATCTTGATTCAAAAGATAGCTACGCAGATAGTAGTTTATCTCGCCAAAGGCATATCTAACTGACCGAAGGGAAGTTTATCTTGGCTTAGCCAAATCTAAATTCAAAAGATAGCCCTTCGGGCAGATAATAAAAGATAGTTACGCAGACAGTAGATTATCTCGCCGAAGGCTTATCTCAGGAGCGAAGCGACGATATCTCGCGAATCGTATCTGAAAGAATTAATTCCCCTTACCCCCTTGCAAAGGGGGAATTGTTTCAATTTCCTAATTGAATCCATATTTATTATTTCAGTAAAGCCGTATTTCAATTTTATTTCGCCGAAGGCGTTTTTCCACTGTATTTCTCAGATGGATTTTCCAATTCTCCTTATTTTTGATTCTACATTGTACCTTGTACTTGGTACAAAAATCTTGATACTTGATACTTTAAAAAAATATGGCTAATCAAATCATCTTTACCCTAGAAGCTCCGGCACCAATTGGACCTTATTCTCAAGCAGTGTTGGCGGGAAATACTTTGTATGTATCCGGTCAGATTCCATTGGATGCAGAAACCGGCGAATTGATTAATGAAAATATCACGGAAGAAACTCACGCGGTGATGAAAAATCTGGAGGCCGTTCTCCGTGCTGCTGACTTTGGTTTTGGCGATGTGGTGAAGTGCACCATTTTTATCAAATCCATGGATGAGTTTGCAACGATCAATGAGGCTTATGGCCAATATTTCAAAAGCAATCCTCCAGCGCGTGAGACCGTAGAAGTTTCCAAGCTTCCAAAGAATGTGAATGTGGAGATTTCTTGTATTGCGGTGAAGGGATAAAGGTTTGGAAGTTGGAGGTAGGATGTTGGAAGTTTAACTGAAGACTAAGTCACTTTCTAAACTTCCTTATTCAACATTCATCATTCGATGTTCATCATCAGAGCTTGAGAGAATGGAGATTGCATGGTTGAAAAGTGGTAAGGTTGAAAGGTTCTCACAATTCAATATTCTCCGTCCGAAATTGTAAAAACGCTAAAAAACTTCTCTGCTGCTCGTTCCCGAAAATTATCGGGATCGTAATTCTAAATTCGTAAATTATAATCCCTCAAGAAATTTTAGTCCAATTCTGAATCCATGACCCTGATTCCTTTCCATAGCGAAACGCTTGTCAGCGCTCTTTCCAAAGAGGAGGTCATGGAGCATATTTCCAAAAAAACGCTGGAGGTCAATTTTCTCGACAAAAGAACAGAACTTTCGCGAAAAGCTGCTTTCAATGGAATCGTGGGCAAAAACAGCTTTCGCATCTCCAAAGTCATCAATCGAAGCAATACTTTTCTTCCTCTGATCTTGGGAGAAGTGGAAGAAACCGCCCGGGGATCTATCCTTTTTCTCCAATACAAACTATTTCCGGGAGCCCTCTTTTTTGTGGTTTTCTGGAGCATTATCCTGCTCGTTTTTTCCGGATTTTTTCTGGGTTTGGTGCACAATTATGTCAACGGTTTTATCTGTTTGGCTTTGGCTATTTTGAACTATTCCCTGGCCATTTTCTTTTTTCACAGACAAGTCAAATCCTCCCGGGAGGAATTTCACCAACTGATTAATCTACAAATGAAGGATTAAAGTACTCGCAACTAGGGAAAAAAGCCTTTTGCCCTTATTTTAGCGGCCGGAAATCTGAATTCAATAAATCCACTGTCATGAGCATACGCATAGAAAAAGACACGATGGGGCCTGTTGAGGTGCCTGCAGACAAATATTGGGGAGCGCAAACTCAGCGTTCTATCAACAACTTCAAAATCGGTGGCGAAAAGAACCGCATGCCGATCGAAATCATCCGCGCTTTTGCCATTTTGAAAAAAGCCGCAGCACAAACCAATGCTGAATTGGGCGTTTTGGCTCAGGAAAAAGCGGATATCATCTCTACGGTTTGTGATGAGATTTTGGCAGGAAAACTGGATGATCAGTTCCCTTTGGTGGTTTGGCAGACCGGTTCCGGTACCCAATCCAATATGAACTCCAATGAGGTGATCGCCTACAGAGCGCACGTATTGCAGGGCGGATCTTTGGAAGATGCCAAAAAATCCATCCACCCAAATGACGATGTGAACAAGTCTCAGTCTTCCAATGACACCTACCCAACTGCCATGCACATCGCTGCATACAAAATGGTGATGGAAACGACAATTCCGGGTGTTCAGAAATTGAGAGATACCTTGGATGCCAAGTCCAAAGCTTTCAAAGATGTGGTGAAAATCGGCCGTACTCACTTTATGGATGCGACTCCACTGACTTTGGGACAGGAATTTAGCGGGTATGTAGCTCAGCTGGATCATGGATTGAGAGCATTGAAAAATACCTTGGCTCACCTTTCCGAATTGGCTTTGGGTGGCACAGCCGTAGGAACTGGACTAAACACGCCACAAGGCTATGCTGAATTGGTAGCGAAGAAAATCGCTGAATTTTCAGGACAGCCATTCGTGACTGCACCGAATAAATTCGAAGCTTTGGCGGCTCATGATGGCATGGTAGAAGCCCATGGAGCCTTGAAGCAATTGGCTGTATCATTGATGAAAATCGCCAATGACATCCGTATGCTTTCGTCAGGTCCTAGATCCGGTATCGGAGAGATCTTGATTCCAGAAAATGAGCCAGGATCATCTATTATGCCTGGAAAAGTCAACCCAACTCAGGTAGAAGCCTTGACAATGGTGGCTGCTCAGGTGATGGGAAATGATGTAGCTGTTTCCATCGGAGGATCCAATGGTCATTTCGAGCTGAATGTATTCAAACCAATGATCGCGACCAACTTCCTACAATCTGCAAGATTGATCGGAGATGCCTGCGTGTCTTTCAATGACAACTGTGCCGTAGGTATCGAACCTAATACTCCGATGATCCAACGTCACTTGGAAAACTCCTTGATGCTGGTAACGGCTTTGAATACCCATATCGGTTATGAAAATGCAGCTGCTATTGCCAAGAAAGCACATAAGGAAGGTACCAGCCTTCGTGAAGCTGCAATCGCCTTGGGGCTATTGACCTCCGAGCAATTCGATGAGTGGGTGAAGCCTGAGGACATGATTGGAAGTTTGAAATAAAATGCCCGATGTCGGATGTCCGATGTCCGTTGTAAAAAGAGCCTTTCCAGCAATGGAAAGGCTTTTTCATTTTCACAACAGAGACTCTATAATCGCCAAAACAAAACGTCATGAACTTTAAATCATAACGCCCTTTGAAATTTCGCAGTCTCATGTGGTGATTTGCCTCATTTCATCGATTTTATTGATAGTTAAATACGGATTTTTCAACTTAAGCACATCATATTCGCCGCCTTCAATTTTCTTAATCAATTTCTTTGCAGCACGTTCAATATCCTCATAAAAATCCTCTATAACGACGTATAGTAGACCTTTTACATTTTTAGAAAGGTGAACTTGTTGATGATCTACTCCGATTCTCGTCGCTAAAGTGATTTTCTTTTGATTATGCTTGAATTGATGAACCATTGGACATCTAAAATCCTTGTAAAAATTAATCTCTGCCTTCTTTCCAATGAATTCTTGATACTTTTTCCCCAACAATGACATTCCGTTGTTGAATCTAGTTTTTGAAAGTCCCGGCTCTTCTGAATCAAACGGCTCGCTATCCATGCATGCACCTAAGAACTCAATTCCTTGAATTTATATAAGAAACTTGATGTACGGAGCCACTTTATACTCAATCAAATCATCCATCTCATGTAGGTAGACTGTTTCAATAAATCCAATTACCCCTTTTTGTGCTCTGTGATCATCTTTTGGAAATTTAGTCTCCTTCAATAAATAATTAAAGCCCTTTTAATCGGGGCTTTAAAACAAGTCTGAAGTTTCTTTTGTATAGGTTAAATCATATTTTGAGAATAGTTCATCAACCCCCTATAATCGTAAATTGCATCCACGCCTTTATATTTTCTGGGATTTACAATCCCATTCCCAAAAGCTCAACTGCCAACTAATCCCTGACCACTGCTACTCAAAAACCTCCTTTCACCATTTTTAACGTATTCAAGCGACCTCTTTTTCGGTTACAGGCGTTACATTTCACTATGATTAAATCCAATTTGAAAATTTGGGCAGGATTGGGACTGATCACCCTAGCGACTTCTTGTACGACTAGCTCCCTAATCACCGCCCCTCCTCTTACCTATACCTCCACTCTTTCACCCAAGCAATCCGAACTCACAGAGCAGCAAGCCAAGCACTGGGGACATCTGGATCTGCAAAAGGATACCATCCCGGGAATGAGTGTGGACCGTGCTTATTCGGAGCTTTTGAAAAAGAAAAAAGGCGAACCTGTGATCGTCGCAGTGATTGATTCGGGAATAGATCTGGATCATGAAGATATTCAGGAGATTCTTTGGACCAATCCAGGTGAGATAGCCGGAGATGGCATCGACAATGATCGCAATGGCTATATCGATGATATCCATGGCTATAATTTCCTTGGGGAATCCTATAATGAGCAGATGGAAATCACCCGGATCGTTAAATTGAAAATCGGCGATCAGGCTTACCAAGATGCTGCAAAAGCGGAACTGGATGAAAAGTTGGAAGAGGCAAAATCGACTTTCCCTCAAGTTCGTCAGATCAGACAGGTGATCACCATGGCAGATGGCATGATGCAGGAAGCTTTGGGCAAGCAAACCTACACCTTGGAGGATTTGCAAAACTTCGAACCCCAAAATAGTCAACAGCAGCAAATCGTGGCTATGCTATCTCAGGTGTATGAGATGGGACAGACCGTTCCCGAGGCATTGAAGGACTTGGAGGATGGAGTTACCTATTACGATGAGCAGCTGAAATACAATCTGAATGAGAATTTCGACGGACGAACTCCGGTGGGAGATGATCCTTATGATTTTTCAGATCAGGACTATGGCAACGGAGATCCGAATATCCGTGTGGACAGCGAAAGTCACGGTTCCCATGTGGCCGGAATCATCGCAGCTGCACGGAATAATAAAATTGGTGTAGACGGTGTCGCTCAGAATGTACAGATCATGTCCATCCGGGCCGTTCCCAATGGAGATGAATATGACAAGGATATTGCATTGGCGATCCGCTATGCGGCAGACAATGGTGCCAAAGTGATCAATGGAAGCTTTGGAAAGCCTTTTTCACCGAATTCTGAATGGGTCTATGATGCCTTGGAATATGCGGCTTCGAAAGATGTGCTGATCGTTCAGGCGGCAGGAAATGATGCCTTAGACTTGGACTCACCGGAGAATCCAACCTTCCCAAATGATCACCCGAAGGGACAAAGCAATGAATTTATTGACAATTTCTTAAGCGTGGGAGCATTGACTTCTTATATAGGACCAGACTTGATAGCCATTTATTCGAATTATGGAAAAGAAAATGTAGACATCTTTGCTCCGGGGGATGAGATCTATTCCACCATGCCTGATGATGCGTATGAGTTCCAGGGCGGCACATCCATGGCAGCTCCAGCCGTCACAGGATTGGCAGCGATGATTCGATCTTATTATCCGTCTTTGACAGCTGCACAAGTGAAGCAGGTGATTATGCAATCGGGGATTCCATTGGATCTGGAAGTGCAGGTGGGTGGACCTGAGGGTGAATTGAAGCCCTTTTCAGAAATCTCCAAGTCCGGCAAAATCGCCAATCTTTACAATGCCTTGATTTTGGCTAGCCAAGTGGCAAATAGAGAGGTGAGTTTGAAGTAAAATTTGAAAGCTAAAGTCTAAAAGCTAAAAAAACTGACGTCATTGCGAGTTTACCTGACTTTAGACAGGGAGGCTTTAAGCCCGACGTGGCAATCTAGACTTTCGCGCTCCTCAAGCTCTACTCGCAGTGACGAATACATAAGCCTTTCCAGAAATGGGAAGGCTTTACTTTTTCATTTTTACCACTGAATTGCAGAGAATGCAGAGGTTTCACTGGGAATTTCTTTCCTTCATTGCGAACTCTGGGGGAGCGCAAGTCCCCGACTTGGGCTTTAAATATTGCAGTCTGTGACTGCTATTTTCTAAGTCTAATTCCAATTTTGTTTTTTATCTTATGTCCTTTTGGCTTGTCCCAAAAGGACGAAAACTCCGATGGCTAGTCGCAGCTAAGCTTCCTCCCGCATAGCCCTCGCACAACCCGCGCCTGCGACAGCCCAACGCGCCACTAGATTTGAACTACCGATTAATTTCTGATTTGTGGAAAATTAGAGAATTTTATGAGTGCTTTAGGAATTGCTTGGTGAATAAGTGAAATAAAAAAGCACTATGAAAACTTAAAAACTTCATCAGCGATAGCTCTCCACAATTCACTTCTTCCAATCGGACGGATAAAGAAATATAAAAGATTGGCAGCGGCGACAATCAATAAAGCCGGGTGCCATCGCTTGAGTCTCCAACAGATAATTATGATAGGCAGGATGGAAAAAATGGTGGAAAAGAAAATCACATCGATAAAGTCATACCGTTCAGTCCCGAACAATATCATAAATGGAATCATCGCTAATCTGGATAAAGCCGGCATAAATGCCCAAAAAACAGTAGATATCATCCACATGGCATGATCTTCCAGGTTTTTGACCTTGGTAATCCCTATCAATACACTGGCTGCAAAGCCTATGATGGTAACAATGTCTGTAAAAGAAACCCCATAAAGGAAGTCAGCCGAAACGATCGGGTTGGGCTCCAAAGTTTCAAGGGCCCTTAAATTATTGGGAATAATCGTAAGTGCAGAAAATGTCACTCCACCAGCCAAAAACAAGGATAAAGTTCCATAAAATTTATGTTGCCTGACCTTGCCCCGGGTTATCAAATAAGGCTGAATAATCACCATGATATACCAAAGTATAGCCGAGAGGCCATGCATATGATGATGCCAGGTGGCATCAGGCAATCGAAATAAATATCCTCTGGAAAAACCAATTAGGGCAACCACCAATGGTATTATCAACCATTTATGTGCATTCTTAAAATCTGCTAAAGTCATTCTCTTCCCGATTAAAAAATTCAAAATACAGAAATATTATTAAATTTAAATAACTAACACTCAAGTAGTTATATGCCCTGATTCGGGAATGATAAAACTTCATTAACGCAAGTCTCCTGACATATACTTTTTACAATGCAGTCTGAAACTGCAATGTTTTTAGGTCCAAGTCGGGAGACTTGAACCAATAAATGGTTTGTTTTATTAATTCTTTCTACGCCTCCTCGGCAAAAAGCTGGTAACTCCTTACAATAAATCGTGGCCGAGGCGATAGGTAGGATAAATTCTCAACCCCAGGCTAAAGCCCAGGGCTATTCATCTTCAGCCCCTTCAGGGCTAGAAACTCAAATATGAATATCATTCATTCTGAAGCGCGCATTTGCAATAGCGCAAGTCTTCTGACTTGTGCTCTAAACAATGCAGACTAATACTGTCAATGGTCCAAGTCGGAGAGTTGAACCAAAGAAAGAACTATTCATTCTTAAGTATCTGAGCAGGATTGACTCGGGTAAATTTTGCTTGCCTACCGAAGTCAAGGGCTTTCAAAAGTTCTATAAACAAATTAATTTGGAAATTGAACTCAAACCCAAAAGCCATGAAAATCAGACTTTTCTTATCTGCTTCTTTCCTTTTTTTAATTACTCTTTCAACCCAAGCTCAAGAACTATTTCTCTACAAAGAACTCGATACTACCCAGCTTTTTGTGGAGGTACTTTATCCTGAGGAAATGGAGGGTGGAAAGGAGTATCCAGCCGTGGTTTTCTTCTTTGGAGGGGGATGGGTTGGCGGATCCAGAGAGCATTTTCGACCTCAAGCAACCTACTTTGCTAAAAGAGGCTTGGTTTGCTTTCTGGTGGATTATCGTACCAGAAGTGTCCATCAGACTCCTCCATTTGAATCTCTCAAAGATGCCAAATCTGTTATGCGCTATGTTCGGGCAAATGCCGCTCAATTCCATGTAGACCCGGATCAAATCATTGCCGGAGGAGGATCAGCCGGGGGTCATTTAGCCGCGGCCACAGCTTTGGTTTCTGGATTCAATGATGACAAAGACGATTTAGCCATCAGCCCCATTCCAAACGCATTGCTACTTTTCAATCCCGTAATCGACAATGGCCCTGGAGGATATGGATTTGAAAGGGTTGGAGAGGCTTACAAGGAGTTTTCTCCACTTCATCTGATCGGAAAAGGAGCTCCACCCACTCTATTTTTATTGGGAACGCAGGACAATTTGGTTCCTGTGGCCACTGCCGAATACTACAAAACTGTCATGGAAAAAGTAGGCAGTCGATGTGATTTGCATTTGTACGAAGGCCAGCCCCATGGTTTTTTCAACTATAGAAATTTTGAGTTTTACGAGAAGACTTTGCTGGCTGCTGATGAGTTTTTACAGTCATTGGGATATCTAAGCGATCAGCCAAAAGTGAAGATTGAATGACAAAAAGCAGAAAATTAAATCACTAAAATTCTGTTACAAGCCAATCAAAATAACGAGATTAAAGAGGAGTTTTCACTTATTTAAAACCCAAAGAATAAGATCCATTTATGGCATTCATAGATTATTACGAAGTATTGGGTATCCCCAAAACGGCCGATGAAAAGGAGATCAAAGCGGCCTATCGAAAAATGGCCCGGAAGTACCATCCCGATCTCAATCCTGACAATAAGGAGGCTGAAAAGAAATTCAAGGAAGTCAACGAGGCAAATGAGGTCCTGAGCAATCCTGAAAACCGAAAGAAATACGATAAGTATGGCAAGGATTGGAAGCATGGAGAGGAGTTTGAAAAGGCTCAACAGCAGCGTCGCCAGCAGCAATCCCAATATTCTCAATACGGTTCAGGTGCTGAAGGTTTCGGAGGGCAGGATTATTCTGATTTTTTCGAATCCATGTTTGGTGGAACTAGTGGACATTCAAGACAGAGCCATAGACCCAAATTCAAAGGCCAAGACTACAATGCCGAATTGCACTTGGATCTCAAAGATGTCTACACCACGCAAAAGCAGGTACTCACGGTTAATGACAAAAAGATCCGGATCACGATCCCTGCAGGAGTGGAAAACGAGCAGTTAATCAAGATTAAGGGAAATGGAGGTCCAGGATTGAATGGTGGACCCAATGGTGATTTGTACATCAAGTTTATCATCAACAATCACACGGATTTCAAACGGGAAGGCAATAATCTTTACAAGGATGAGCCATTAGATTTATATACCGCGATTTTGGGTGGAGATATCCACGTGGATACCTTTGACGGCAAAGTCAAACTGAAAGTAAAAGCAGGCACAGGAAACGGAACCAAAGTAAAACTCAAGGGCAAAGGCTTTCCGGTTTATAAGAAAGATGGAGAATTCGGAGACTTGATTTTGACCTATCAAATTCAGATTCCAGAAAATCTCTCCGAAAAAGAAATCGAGCTGTTTAAGGAATTACAAAAAATCAAAGAAGGATAATGGAAACTCAGTTTATATCAATCAGTACCATTTGTGTCAATTACCATATTGAATCCTCCTTTTTGATGGATTTAAGCAATATCGGCTTGATACAAATCGAAATAATAGAGCAAGAGCAATACATCCACCATGATCAAATTGCAGATCTGGAAAAGATGATTCGTCTCCATGATGAGTTGGATCTGAATCTAGAAGGAATTGATGTGGTTTTCAATTTGCTGGCAAAGCAAAGAGAGCTACAAAAGGAGCTGACTACTTTGAGGAATAGATTGAGGCTTTATGAGTAAGTTTTATTTTAAGGCTTTAAACATAATTGAATGATTGAAAGGCCCAATCTCCTCGTAGTCTGTGGAAAAAATAAAAAGAGAAGTAGAACAGCAGAATCCATTTTTAAAAACGACCCACGCTTTGCCATTAGGTCGGTCGGATTAAGCTCAAAAAGTGAAAGAAAAATCTCAGAAAATGACCTTAACTGGTCTGATTTGGTGCTGGTGATGGAAACAGATCATCGCCAGAAAATCAAGAAACAATATAGAAACTTAGACTTACCTACTATCAAGGTCCTCCACATTCCGGACGATTATGAGTATATGGATGAGGAACTTGTTGATTTATTGAATGATAGAATAAATGAGGAATTTCAAATTGCATTTGGAACCTAAATCAATCTTTTTATCATTGGAAAAAGTCAAAATGAATCCACCATTTCATCCCTGAAGCTTTCAAAAGCTAAAAATTCTCAAATTTTTGTTTCAATTGCCGAACTGATAGGAATTAAAAGTTTGGTTGAATTACCTTTGGCGCGTGATTTCTCAAATCAGAAATAGCAAATTTTCACAATTCCTCTGGATTTTTATGGGGATGTATCTTCTCAACTTGAGTGTGGATATGGCAGACCCGGATTCTCCCCATGTGTCTGAGGATTTGACTATCAATGATCAGGAAAGTATCATTGAGCTCGTCGTTGAGACTTTTTTGGGCTATGAGGATGCTTTTCAGGAATTTGATGATCCCGATGCCGAAGAACAAACCCAAAAATCCCAAGGCAAAATTGATTTGATCAATAACAGTTTTCGGGAATACCTTACTCAAAAATCCCAGGGACACTCTGGGCAGCAAAAATTCAGGGATTACGAAGAGTTCCTTACCCAAGGATTTCTAAATCTATTTACTCCTCCACCACAAGTTTGATTTCACGCTAGCCAATCAAAAACCCTATTCCTCTTCTGGAAATAGGGCAATTCTTTTTGCTTAAAATCAAACCAACATGAACATCAAAAAACTACTGATGCCTTTATTTCTATTGGCATCCAGCGGCTATACTTATTCCCAAATATCGAATGCAGAAAAGGATAGTCTTTACATCCAACAAATAGAAAAGTCGAAGCCTGCAAAAGTCCTACATGCCGAACCGCTCTACATCGATCTGATCAGAGACCTGGGAGCAAGGAAAGGTGAGAAAGAATGGAATTTAGGATTAGGCTTGACAGACAATTTGAGTTATGATAGCTATGAAGCTCTCATTGAATACGAGTGGGCGCCGATAGATCGATTGGGCTTAGAGGTTGAATTACCATTTACAATGTATACCTCTACCTCTAGGTCCGAAAGTGATTCTGTCCCCTCCAACAGACTCAATAGTATCAAAGTGGCTGCTCAATGGTCCTTTTTTGTTAACGAAGGAATGGCAACTTCCATGGCAATCGGCTATATCAATGAGTTTGAACTTTCGGGTTTCAAAAATTTTGGGAATCCATTGATTACCGGAAATGTGTACAACCCCTTTCTGGTCATGGCTAAAAGATGGGGTTCCAATTATCACTCCTTAATCTATACTGGCCCTATTATCCATCAAGATTATCAGAGTGGAAAGTTTCACACGACCTATAATATCAATACCAGTTTTCACTATATGATCCCAGGAACCCGAAATTTTATAGGGATGGAAATAAACAAAAATTTAGATGGGCCAGATTTCGATATGACGCTTCGTCCTCAAATGCGATTGGGAATCACAGAACATACCATGATCGGGATCGTCACAGGAATACCCATTGATAAAGAAAATGAACGTTTCAGCACATTTTTGAGATTGATCTGGGAGCCATCTCATAACTAATTAAAGGGGCACAGAACGCTGTTCTGTGTCCTTTTCAGGAATCCTCCTGAGATAAATCTGGATTCAGCACCCTTTCCAAAAGCACACTGTAAATCGGTCTATTTCCTAGCATCGTTGTCATCACAGAAGCTGCCGCAGTACATAAAATCAAAGGCAAAATCAAGCCATAATTGGAGGTCATTTCCACCGCCAAAACCAACCCTGTCAATGGAGCCCTGACCGTAGAGGAAAAAAGCGCTGCCATCCCGGCTATCGCAAAAATCCCTTTTTCGGAAACACTTCCCGGTAGAACGATTTCTGCCAAAACTCCAAATATCAATCCCATGATAATCCCCAGTGTCAACATCGGAGTAAAAAGCCCTCCTGGAAGCCCACTTCCATAGCTGACTATTGAAAGAATAAATCTACCGGTCAGTAATAGGAGCAAAAAGGTCAGCGAGTAATTATTCTGAACCAGTTGATGAATGGTATTGTATCCAGCTCCTGACAAATAAGGTGAAAATATCGTGACACTCACCACCAAAACCCCCAAAAACAAGGAAGTGAGAACTATATGATTTTGGTATTTCTTAAATGCATCCAGAGAAAGCAAAATTACTTGATTATAAACCCAACCAATCGCCCCAATAAAAACCCCCAAAACTGGAAAAAGCCATAAATAAGTCATTTCCCATTCAGAGGTAATCCCCAAAGGCAGGGAAACTTCAGATCCAAGAATTATACGGACAACCACATCGGAAATCCCTGCTCCGATCATGATACTTGCCAGATTGTAAAAATTGAATTTGAAATGGCCATTCATTTCTTCAATCACAAAAATAATCCCGGACAAAGGAGCATTGAAAGCCCCTGCCAATCCTGCCGCCGCACCTGCTGAAATCAGGGGATTATTCCCATAATCGGGATGTTTGGAAACATCCTTGACCATCTTTCCGACACTTGCTCCCAACTGCACTGTAGGGCCTTCACGACCCAATAACAATCCACTTCCCAAGGAAAATAGAGAACCGAAAAACTTCACAGGAATGACCCTTTTCCACCTCAAAGGCCGAACACCATCCAATGCCCCTTCGATTTCCTGAATTCCACTTCCTCCTGCTTCTGGGGCATATTTTCTCACCAACCAAAATGCAATAAAAATAGAGGTCGAAGTAGCTAGTATCAAGCCCAATATCGACCATAGCCCAGATTCTTGACCCAATTGAATCCAATGTTCATGAAAGTTTTCGATGGAAGTCAGAAAAAATCTAAAGACTGAAGAAAGCAGTCCTGAAAGGATTCCTATAAAAAGTGAAAGCAACAAAAGCTTTCCATTTTTGGTATCCTCCACTCTCAATCGTTCCAGTCTGTTGAAAATGATTTTTCTTGAAATTGGCATTTTAGAATTTAATAAACTCAAAAAGACAAAGTAATTAAAATGGATAAAGAATAGGGAGGAACAATGCCTCTATCAAAAATCATTTCTAACTTTTATCCATGAAACAACTTTTTCTTTTAGCGCTGATTGGCACTTTTTCATTTTCTAGCTGTGAAAAAGCCAGTCTTGAAGCTCCAAGTTCCGAACTCCTGATCGAATCATTCCAATCATGGAATGGAGACTCCCTACCAGAATATCCCAAAGGAAAACCCAAAATTTCCATAGTCAAAGTCACCATTCCCCCTCAATCGGAATTGCCCAAACATTATCACCCGGTCATCAATGCCGGTGTTCTTTTGACGGGAGAATTGACCGTCATCGACTCCAAAGGAGATACGCTCCATATGAAAGCCGGAGACCCAATCGTAGAGCTGGTCAATCAGGTCCATTTCGGAAAAAATGAAGGGGATATCCCTGCCGAAATCGTGGTTTTTTATGCAGGAACAGAAGGATCTGAGATTGTGGTAAAAGATTAAATGAACCGTTGAATTTCTTCTTTTTACATAAGACCATTTTCCCTAAATCGCCAAAAAATCAAAACCATTCCTAAAAAAGTAAATTGAAGCCTCCCTATATCTGATTAAATTCCAATTCATTCAGAAAACCACCTTTATGAAATTCAAATCAACCTTATTCCTCCTTGGAATTGGACTGTCCATCCATGTCCAGGGACAGGAATTAACCTCTGAGATTTTAGACGGATTACCCCTGAGAAATATTGGTCCAGCGACTATGAGCGGTAGAATTGTCGACCTTGCTGTTAACGAGTCGGACCCTTATACATTTTATGCGGCGACCGCCACAGGAGGGATCTGGAAAACCACCAACAATGGCGTTTCTTTTGAACCTGTTTTTGAAAATGAAAATACGCACTCTATCGGCGCTATTGCCTTAAATCAAGAGTACCCCAATATCATTTGGGTAGGAACCGGCGAAAGAGCCAATAGACAAAGTAACTCTTGGGGAGACGGCGTTTACGTTTCTCACGACGAAGGCAAGACCTGGAAAAACATCGGTCTAAAAGACTCCCATCATATCGGTAGAATTGCTTTGCATCCGACTGACACAGCAGTCGCTTACGTTGCAGCAATGGGACATCTCTGGGGACCTAATGAGGAAAGAGGTCTTTATAAAACTTCCGACGGAGGAAAGTCTTGGGAACAATTGATCTATGTAGATGAAAATACCGGAGTAGTCGACGTGGCGATGGACCCTTCTGACCCCAATATTTTATATGCTGCTACTTACCAACGAAGAAGAAAACCTTATGGATTTCATGGAGGAGGACCAGGTTCTGGCCTTCACAAATCTACAGATGGAGGAAAAACTTGGAAGGAATTAACAAATGGCCTACCAGAAGGAGATTACGGAAGAATTGGAATTTCAATTTTCCGAGAAAACCCAGAGGTCGTATTTATTTCCTTGGAGCAAGGCTTTCAATACAATGCCTCCACGGCCTATAATGAAAGAAGAGCTGGACTCTATCGAAGCAAAGACAAGGGAGAAAGCTGGGAATTGATGAGCGATTGGAATCCAAGACCTATGTATGCTTCTCAGCCATTGGTTGATCCAAGTGATGAGTCCAGAATTTACATGATGAACCAATACAGCTATTCCAGTGATAGCGGAAGGACATTTACAGCTCCGCGTCAGTCCCTTCATGGAGATGATCGTATCCTTTGGGTCAATCCAAAAGATTCCCGTCACGTGATCAAGGGAGATGATGGAGGTATTGGGATTTCTTATGACCGAGGCATCCAATGGCTTTTCATCAACAATCTTCCTGTCAGCCAGTATTATCGAGTTACCGTGGATGATGCCAAACCATATAATGTCTATGGTGGATTGCAAGACAATGGAAGCTGGGTTGGTCCAAGTGAAACCTACCGTGCAGATGGAATTCTCAATGAAGACTGGAAACGCCTGGGAGGTGGAGATGGATTCCTCAATCAGGTGGATCAAAACGATCCAGACGTCGTCTTTACCGAATCTCAGTATTTGGGTTTGTCTAGACTAAATATGAAGAATGGACAAAGACAATCCATCAGACCTGGTGATCCAAAAGGAAAAATCGGTGCGAGAAGAAACTGGGATTCTTGGGGACCGGGAATTCCCGAACCAGAATTGGGCAATGCCATGGCTCCGGGTAACTGGGACGGTCCTTTCTTTTTGTCAAAACATGATCCCAATACGATTTACGCTGGAACCAATGTCCTTTGGAAAAGTACGGACAATGGTTCTACCTGGCTCTCATTAGGAGATCTTACAACCAAAGTGAATCGAAGAGAGCTCCTGATCATGGGCCAAAGACCTGATGAAAACACGGCTTCTTTAGATGACGGAATCCCGTACTATCCAACATTAACAGCCATCGCAGAGGATTTATTTACTCCGGGAATCCTCTATGTGGGGACAGACGATGGATTATTGCAAGTTTCTTGGGATGATGGCAAAACTTGGAATGATATGACCAGCGCTTTGAGCGGCCTGCCTAAAGAAACCTGGATCAATACCTTCGAGCCATCCAAACACAAGGCCGGAACTGCCTATGTTGCCATCAATAATTACAGAAATGATGATTTCAAAAATTACATCTACAAAACAACAGATTTTGGGAAAACTTGGAAATCTGTGGAAGGTGACCTGCCTCCAAATCGAGTAGCTAGAACGCTCAGAGAGGACCCGAAAAATCCAGATCTTCTTTACCTAGGAACCGAATTTGGGCTTTTCATCAGCATAGATGGGGGAAATCATTGGGCTGAGCTGAAAAGCAATATGCCGACTCTTCCATTCAATGATTTGGTGATTCATCCAAGAGATAATGACCTAGTTTTGGGTTCCCACGGAAGGGGTGTATGGATTTTGGATCATGTGAATGCCCTGCAAGAAATGACTCCTGAGGTACTGAAAAACTCAGCCGCTCTTTTTTCCATTTCGGAAGCTCAGATCATCAATTATACCAGAGATGGAGCCCATACTGGAGATATGTATTACCGAGGCGAAAATCCAGATTTCGGAGCAGCTCTAGATTATTATTTGAAAGATTCTGTGTCAGCAGATGCGATCAGTTTGAAGATTTATGACAGCCAAGGAAACTCTGTTTCCGAAGTAAAAGCCAAGAATAAAGCAGGACTTCATCGAGTCATGTGGGATCTACGATATCAGAATGATCAAGCTGGAAGTGGAAGGTCAAGAATGAGCGTTCCTTATGTCAATCCTGGACTTTATACCGCCAAACTGAATGTCAATGGAGAAGAATTTGAACAAAAGTTTAGAGTAAGCGATGATCCAAGATTGGATGTGGCCATCGATGTGAGAAAAGAATGGACTGAATCCCAAATGCAGGTATTGGCTCTATCTAAAGAAATCGAGGCTGATCGAGCCGATCTTATCAAGCTGGAAGAGCAAATAGAAAAATTAAAAGAAAAAGAAGTGTCCATTGATAAGACTACAGCCGCTCCATTACTTGATTTCATGCAAAAATATGGAGAGTTAAGCAGTCGAGTAAGATCCCTGTATTCTGAAATAGGAAATTATATCGGCCCTTGGACTAATGACCAAAAAGAACAATACGCTTATTATCTTTCTATGAAAGACAAACTAAAAGCAGAAAGGGACCAAGTGATCAAAAGCACTGTTCCAAAAATCAATAAAGGATTGAAAAAGGAAAACTGGTTGCTGATAGCAAAGTAAAAACTAGCTCCCCGATTTAATTCGGGGAGCTTCAAAACATAAATCCAAAATGCGAATATTCTTTACAGGAGGCTCAGGAAAAGCTGGAAAACATGTGATTCCTTACCTTTTAGACCAAGGACATCAGGTCATGAATGTGGATCTGAAACCACTTGATTATCCAGGAGTGGATAATCTCATTGCTGACATTACCGATTCCGGTCAAATGTTCAATGCGATGAGTTCTTATACCAATTTGGGCGAACTCGAACCTGGAAATGGAGTTCCAAAATTTGATGCAGTCGTTCATTTTGCAGCTGTTCCCCGAATCCTGATTAATCCTGACAATGAAACCTTCCGAGTAAATGCCATTGGGACTTACAATGTGATTGAGGCAGCAGTGAAATTGGGAATCAAGAAAATCATCATTGCATCCTCAGAAACAACTTATGGTGTATGTTTTTCGGATGGAGAGACTGATCCCCATTCCCTTCCTTTGGAGGAGGATTATGATGTAGACCCGATGGATAGCTATGGTCTTTCCAAAGTCGTCAATGAAAAAACTGCCCGGACATTTCAGAGAAGATCCGGCTATGATATTTATGCCCTGCGGATTGGCAATGTGATCGAACCACACGAATACAAGGAGCTATTTCCCCATTATTTCAAGCACCCGGAAGTGCGGAGGAGAAATGCTTTCTGCTATATCGATGCGAGAGACCTGGGACAGATCGTTGATCTCTGTATTCAGAAGGATGGCTTGGGTTTTCAGGTTTTTAATGCAGGAAATGATCATAACGGCGCGGTTATCCCAAGCAAGGAATTGGCCGAACGGTTTTTCCCAGGTGTACCTATCACCCGTGAATTGGAAGAACATGAAGCTTTATTTTCCAATAAAAAAATCAGAGAAGTTTTGGGCTTTAAGGAGCAGCATAACTGGAGGAAATACCTGGATTGGGAATGAAATGATAATAGTTGAGGAAGGAATATGATTACTCAATTTCAAAGTGACAGATTAGTTATTAGTCCAATTACTATGTTGGATTTGGAAAAAATCCATGCACTTCATTCCCTTCCTGAAACGGATCAATTCAACACGCTGGGAATACCTGAAAGCCAAGAAAAAACAAAATCGATTATTCAGGATTGGGTGGAGAAAAATACCAATGGGCTCAATCGAAACTTTGTATTTAAAATCGAATCAAAAAAGACCAAGAATTTCATCGGATTGATAGCAATTAATTTGGGTAGTGAAAAATTCAAGAACGCTGAGGTTTGGTACAAACTTCTTCCTGACTTTTGGAAACAAGGATATGCAACGGAAGCATTGAAAAGGATTCTTGAGTTTGGATTCAATACTTTGGAATTGCATCGAATTGAAGCAGGATGTGCTGTCGAAAATATGGGAAGTATCCGTGTTCTGGAAAAAGTGGGAATGACTCGGGAAGGTAGAAAAAGAAAAGTTTTACCTCTCAAAACCGGATGGACCGATAATTACTCCTTTGCAATTTTGGAGGAGGATTTTAATTCGAATTGAGATTTCAGGACTACCCTTTAGCTTTTCCACAAATAAGGAAACAAAATATAGCCAGCAGCAGCTACGATGGCATTAATTGCCAAAAGGCTCAAAACCTTATCAGCACTCACTGACCAATCCAGACCATCCATCGCATTCTTTGAAATTCGGATGGCCATTAGCAAAATCGGGATGATCACTGGAAAACTCAAAATAGCCATCAAAGTGGCATTATTCCCTGCTTTGGAAGCAATCCCTGAAACCATGGTTAAGCTGGCCGAAAATCCCATTGCCCCCAAAATCAAATTCAATAAAAATAAGCCTTGATCCTGAATCGGGTTTCCCAAAATCACAGAAAAAACCCCGTAACCCAACAAAGCCAAAATCAAGGTTAATCCGGTGTTGTAGATAATTTTGGAGAGGATAATTGCCTCTGGCGAAGCAATCATATAATAATACAATTGTCTACCCTGATGTTCCTGCACAAAGCTTTTTGCCACTGCATTGACAGCCGAAAAAAGGATAATGATCCAGTACAAAGCGTTCCATGTTGGACCGGAAAGATTCCCCATTTTGGCTCCCACACTCAAATAAGTGATGAAAACTGCCGAAACCACATAGAGCAATATCCCATTCAGAGCATACTTTTGCCTCCACTCCAGGGTGATTTCTTTTCGGATCAAAACGGAAATTTCCTTTAGCATAGCCCAAAGATAGGGGATGAAATGTTAATTCGGAGTTTTTCTATGATGGGTACCTTGCTCAAAGGCATAAGTCAATTCGATCAACTTACCTTCATCAAACATTCTACCCAAAAACTGCAAACCGGCTGGCAAATTCCCACTAACAAAACCCATCGGAACAGTGAAGGCTGGCTGGCCGGTGTGTGGGGCGATGATTTGGGAATTATCTCCCTTGTATTCTTCCTGGAAATGATCGATTCTAGCAGCTGGATGATTCCAACTCGGATAGACCAAAGCATCCAAATTCAAGGAATCCATAACATTTTCAATCGCCTCTCTGAAAGCAATTCGATTCGGATCGGTAAATGGATCCCCACAAGGTCTGTCTTCTGGATAAGCCGCCTCAGCAGCATATTCCAATCGGGATTTTGCAAATTCAGAATGGGTGCCAATCCGAATTACATCTTCCAAAGTAGAAACTGTATCTCTCTTAACATAGGTTTGGAGAAAATCTTCCAAATCCTTTCTGAAATCCGGACACCACTGATTTTGTCTCAATTCTTGGAATCCTGGGACCTCCACATAATCCACTATTTCAGCTCCGAGAGTTGCCATATCAACCAAAGCCTGATCAAACAAAGCTGTAATTTCTGGGTTTGGATCGTTTTCACTCAAGGTTCTAAAAACACCGATTCTGGCATTTTCAAGCCCATTTTCCTTTAAAAAGCCAGTATATGTTTCAGGGATTTTTCCTTCTGAATGTTGAGTAATCGGATCTTTGGTATCATAGCCAGCAATCACATCAAGCATCCGGGCTGCATCCTCCACAGTTCTACACATCGGCCCGACGACATCGTTTCTCAAGTACAAGGGCACAATACCTTCTCTACTAATCAGGCCCAAAGTCGTCCTAAATCCGACCAAGGAATTGTGTGAAGAGGGTCCGCGAATAGAATTTCCGGTATCAGTTCCCAAACCAACAGTTCCAAAATTATCCGCGACAGCCGCACCTGTTCCACCACTGGATCCAGCGGGCACATGATCGAGATTATAGGAATTATGAGTTGTTCCTTTGGTTGAGCTTTCGGAGTGCATCGGGCTAAAAGCCCATTCTGCCATATTGGATTTAGCTATCACAATTGCTCCGGCTTCTTTCAGTTTTTGGATAATAAAAGCATCCGACTCTGGATAGAAATCTGCCAATGCCAATGAACCTGCGGTAGTGGGCATCCCTATTGTATTGATATTGTCTTTGACGATGACAGGAATTCCATGAAGCGGTCTTAATTTCCCGGTCTCTTTTAATTCCAAGTCCATTGCTTTTGCATCCTCAAGTGCTTTGGAATTCGTCTCAGAAATGGCATTAATCGCAGAATCTTCCAAAGCTATTCGATCCAGATAGGCCTGCACCAAATCCTCGGCATTAAACTTTCCGGATTGATAGGCTTCGTGTATGGACTCAATCGTCAACTCTTCAAGAACGATAGGATCCTTTTTCTTTTGACATGAGACGAAAAGAAATATAAGTAGGGAAAAATAGGCATTGAACTTCATGAAGGAAATTAGCAAGTTTCCTCGTATTCAAGAAATTATATTTTGTGGTCTTAAGGAAAAGTTCGATCAGACCAACTCTTCATTGGTATTTTGCTTCCAAAAATGCTCCTCAGGAGGAAGACTGTCCAGGTAAAGATTCGTCTGCTCATAGCCTTTATCCAAGATTTCCTTCCATCTCTTATCATCCATAAAACCAATTCCTTTTAGATTCAGCTCGAAATAATGAGACACTTTGGATTTAGTAACTTCTTCTTTTTGAAGGCTATTAAGCGTCAAAGAATTAATAATAATTGAACCTAAACTCGGAATTTTAAATCTCTTTTTCTTCAGCATCTTATCCCAGAATAGAGACCAACCGGTAGGGGTCTCTTCGTAATTGACTTGACGATCTGGCAAGCCTCCTAGAGAAACTGCGAATATCCTGGTAACAGGGAACCGATACATAGGTTCGATTGGCAAATTATCCATTACTGAGCCATCGACATGCAAATAGTTTTCAATCACCACCGGAGGAAAAACTCCCGGTATTGCGATACTTGCCATCACTTGTTTCCAGATCAATCCACTCTCATGGATCTTGGCAGATGCTCGGGAGAAATTGGTTGAAACGCAATAAGAATTAACCCAGATATCTTCCAAATGATGGTCTGAATACATGTCCTTTGCAAATTTTTTGATCTTTTTCCCTGAAAGAATCGAGACCATTGGGAAGGTCATATCATTGGAGGTAAGCTTTGATTTTACAGCGATTTCGGTCGCCTCCACAATCCTTTGAGGATCAAAATCAGCAAAGCTCATCGAAATCCCATAAATCGCTCCAGCACTGGTTCCTCCTAAGAAATCAATCTCAATTCCTCTTTCTTCCAAAGCTTTCACCACACCTAGATGGGCATAGCCTTTGGCTCCTCCACCTCCCAAAACCAATCCAGTGGCATTGTTAGTAATGATCCTACAAAACCGTCGGATGTCTCTCATATTCTTTTTCCTAACATGAAGGTGTAGATTGACCTGTCGGTCTTCTAGCCATTGACGGGTATTTTTTGGGGTAGAGGCATTCTCCTCATGAAGTAGTAGGAGGTAAATTTTCTTATTGAGAATACTCTGGGAATAAAGATCTAATTCCTTTTCAATCGAATACAATCCAGGGTCTTGATCGAATCCAACAGCCAAAATGACCAAATCAGCATAAACCATGCATTGATGGGACCATTCTGGCTCTGCTTCACTACATACCAAAATATTAATGCCTTCGTGCTGCTCCAAAGAATCAAAAAATGCCTGATCCGCATGCTCCAATTGTGATTCATAGTCATAAACCTGGACAGGAACGCGGTTACCTTGAAAGTATTTTTCCATATCCACAGTCCATGGAGTTAGGTCAAAATCTGCCCTCAGATTCACCAAGGCAATATTTTTAGGAGGAGTGGATTTATTCTGTTGGAAGGTATTTCTTCTCAATCTGTTGATCACAAAGCCAGTCAGGGAACTGGCAAACGTTGGATATTTGGCAACAAGAGAAAGGTACTCTTCTTGGTCAAATTCTAAAACCACGGATTTTCGGATGGCCAATACAGAAGCCATCCTCGGCTCCCCTGTGAAAAGAGCAAATTCGCCTACTGGCTCGCCTTCTCCAATATCACCTAGGATTCTGGTTCCATTTTTATCCTCTTTGATGGCACGAAGTCTTCCTGATAAAACCAGATAAAGAACATTCTCGGATTCCCCTTGATGGAAGAGGTATTCTCCTGTATTGATTTCTTTTTTGGTTCCAATTTTTAAAATCTGATCCAATAATTGATCGTCCATGCCTCCAAAAAGTTTGTGGAATAGGCGATGGTAATGTGCATTAAAATCCTGCATAAACTCTGGGTCTATTTGAGTTTTTTTGAATAATGTGAAGATCGAGAACCAGATATGGGGTTTTGAAAAAGATCCAATTCTCCCTTCAGTATTAATTTTGTACAGCTACTAAAGTTTTCTTACAATCTGGTGAAAAATTGCTGATTTTCAAACAATAACAAAAAAAAGCCCTACCTGGGCTTCAATTTTGAGGAAAATGACAAAAAATCTCAGGGATTTTTGCTTTTTATCCAACTCAACACCTTCCCTTTAGGTAAAGCCTCAATTACTCTTCCTTCTTTTCCTGTCATCGTTTCGGCAGCAAATAGAGAATTGACAACTGCTTCTTCAGTTGCTTCGATCACTGCAAGAAACAATGAACTCATATCGTCATTTCTCAGGAAGCTGGCTTCTTCAATTGCCCCGGATTTGGCAGAATAGGAAATCCTCAAACCCTCGGCTGTAGAAAACGCGATCACATAATCTCCTGATCCATTGGAAGCGATTCCTCCTGTTTTCCCTAAGCCCATCATAGCTCTTTGGGCCATTCTTTCCAAATTTCTTTCCAAAACTGGTGCATCTGTAGCAATTACAATCATGCAACTACCGTCGGCTTTTTCCAAAGCATCTTTGAAGGGATATTTTCCCAATTTTTCACCGACAGGTACTCCTGCAATTTGAAGGTTTCCTCCAAAATTGGTCTGAACCAAAACACCAACTGTATATCCGCCTAAGCTTTCTGGAAGTTTTCGAGAAGAAGATCCAATCCCTCCTTTCCAACCAAAGCATATTGTACCCGTACCAGCACCTACATTTCCTTCTTCTAGGGGAGCTGATTCCGCGGATTCGATGGTTTGAATTACTTCTTCAGGACTGATGTGCATTCCTCGAATATCATTGAGAAATCCATCATTGGTTTCTCCAACAACTGCATTGACAGAACCGACATTTTCATTTCCAGGAAGAGCCAAAGAATACTTGACTGCTCCTTCGATACCAGCTGCTACTGAAAGTGTATTTGTCAAAATGATCGGGCTTTCAATATTCCCCAACTCTTGTACTTGAGTGACACCTGCAAGCTTACCAAAACCATTTCCCACAAAAATTGCTGCAGGAACTTTCTCTTGGAAAATATTCCCACCATGAGGTAAAATCGCTGTCACTCCGGTTCGGATAGATTCCCCTTCGATTTTGGTAAAATGCCCCACTTTGACACCTGGAACATCTGTGATTGAATTCCAGGAACCTGTAGGCAATATGCCAAAAGGAACTCCCAATTCTCTAGGTCTTTTTTGAGCAAATGAGTTCGAATTCATCAGAATTAAGGATAAAAGTAAAAGAATAGATTGGTTCAGGTATTTCATGCCTTTGGGAGTGAGGTGGCTAATTTTCCAACAATTCAATCCGCTTTAGCGGACAATTTTTTTCAATAATACCTATCTTAACCCCTCCATCCAAGAATTTCATTTCATGCTTAAAAAAGAGCGATACGAAGCTTTCATCCAATACTTTTCTGAAAATATGCCTGTGGCAGAGACGGAGCTAGACTACGAAACTCCATTTCAGCTTTTAGTGGCTGTTGTACTTTCAGCTCAATGCACGGACAAGAGGATAAATCTTGTAACACCAGCACTTTTTAAGGATTTTCCGACACCCGCGCATTTGGCAGCAACCCATTTTGATGAGCTATTTCCATATATCAAGACTGTTTCTTACCCAAATAATAAAACCAAACACTTGATTGGTTTGGGAAAAATGTTGGTAGAAGACTTCAATAGTGAAATTCCCGAGACTGTGGCTGAATTGGTAAAGCTTCCGGGTGTTGGAAGGAAAACCGCCAATGTGATCACCTCTGTGGTTTGGCAACAACCAAATATGGCAGTTGACACGCATGTATTTCGGGTTTCCAAACGATTGGGCTTGGTCCCTCAAACAGCCAAAACTCCCTTGGAAGTAGAAAAGCAATTGATCAAACATATTCCCAAAGAATACATCCACAAAGCGCATCATTGGTTGATTCTTCATGGTCGATATACTTGCTTAGCGAGAAAACCTAAATGTGAGGAATGTGGAATCACTCATTTCTGTAAGTATTTTGAAAAGAACTTTGGCAAAGTAACCCGAGAAGAAAAGTAATGTGTGGAATCTATTTGATTTGGGGTAAAGGAGCCAATCAGGAATCAATAGAGTTTCTTGTCAATCATTCTACTCATCGAGGACCTGATCAAAAGGCTTTTTTCAGCCCTTGGCCTAGCTTGTGGATCGGTGTCAACCGACTTAAAATCCTTCACCCTGGTCCAGATGCAGACCAGCCATTTTTTGCCCCAGACGGAAACAGTTTTCTCATTTGGAATGGGGAGGTTTACAACTACCGAAACCTGAGAAACATCCTTGAAAAGATGGGGATCGAATTTATCACCCAGTCTGACACAGAAGTTCTTTTGCATTGGCTAAAGATTTTTGGGGCCAAAGGTCTTGAAAGCGTCAAAGGAATGTTCTCTTTGATTTTTGTGGATTTGGCCTCTCAAAATGTCTTGGTTGCCAGAGATAAAAATGGAGAAAAACCCCTCTATTACCATCAAGATCCAACTACGTTGACGATTTCCTCTGAGTCCAAAGGTTTAGGGAAATTATTGGATTCCAAACTGGATGAGGGCCAATTTGACAATTATTACTTCATGCGTACCGCACTTCCTGGCAAGACATTCTACAAAGGGGTCAAGGAATGGAAAGCAGCACGGTTTTCATTGATTCGCCAACATTCTGCATTCCGATGGGATAATATCCCAGAAATCAAGAAAGAGGAGTCCTTATTTACGAAAGACCGTTTCAAAGAGCTTTTACTTCAATCAATTAAGCGACAATTTCATGCTGACATGCCAGTTGGAATGCTTTTGAGTGGTGGTGCTGACAGTTCTTTGCTGTATTCGCTTTGGTATAAGGAAACAGGGGTTTCCCTTCCAACTTTTACCATCGAACACGAGACAAAATATTCCAAAAAGTATGATGATGCGCAAGCTGTATCAAAGCTGGCTAAAAGCATCCCTCTGGAAAAAAACGCGATTCAGGTCAGCCAAAAAATCTTTTGGGAAAACTGGGATGAGTACCTTCAGCAGCTGGATCTACCGGTTGGAGACTCTGCGAGCTTTTTGACTTGGTTGATAGGAAAAGAAGCCAAGAAATCAGTAAAGGTTTTGATCTCAGGGGCTGGAGCTGATGAATTGTGGGGAGGTTATAATCGACATCAGGCTTTTCTTAAATATCAGGAAAATAAAGGCTTATTTCTACCATTGAAACCCTTTTTGGGTATGCTTCCTTTGGGAAGAAACTGGAAGAAATTTTTGGAAGGTATAGAACCAGATTCCAAAAAGACATTTCTGAACTTTACTGCATTAGAGCGTATAGATCATGATATCTTCTCTGATTATGAGCGGGTTTTTGATCAAAAATTAAGTCCGTATAAACAGATTCTGGATTTTGACCGAAGGGTCTTTTTGGTTCAGGATATATTAAAAATTCAGGACAATGCCTTAATGGCACATGGCTTGGAAGGGAGGTCTCCTTATCTGGATGAGGATCTTTTGAATTTTTGGCATCAAATCACAGATGAAGAAGACCTCAAAGGCAAAAAATGGATCCGGGAAATTCTCACAGATCTAGACTTGGAATGGATTAGTCAGCGTAAAAAATTGGGATTTGGCCTACCTCTTTTGGAATGGTTTTCAGAAGAAGGTGAGTTTACAAATCGAGTTTTTGCTTCACTGGAGTCCTATAAAAATGACTACAAATCCAACCTACCAAAACCAGCCCTACAACTTTTGGAAAATCCTCGAAAGCATGTCAAAACGCATTTCTTAACTTTATACAATCTGTTTTTGCTGGCAGAATGGCTCAAGTTGAACAAGCTATGAAAGTCTATTACATCCATCAATATTTCAAAACACCTGAGGAAGGAGGAGCCGTAAGGTCATTTCATCTCGCCAAAGGCTTAGTAAAAAATGGAATCGAAGTGGAAATCATCACTGCCGGCAACCAGAAAGGTTATGATCAAAAATGGATTGAGGGTTTTAAAGTCCACTACTTACCTGTTTCCTATAACCAGGAATTTGGTTTTTTGAAAAGAATCCAAGCCTTTTATTCCTTTGTCAAACAAACCAAAAAGCTTATTCAAAAACTCCCAAGGCCGGATTTATTGTACATTACCTCCACTCCTTTGACTACGGGTTGGATTGGACTATGGGCCAAAAAGAAATTCGCCCTTCCTTATATTTTTGAAGTACGAGATCTTTGGCCTGAAGCTCCGATTCAAGTGGGAGCTATTCGCCAAAAATTCCTGAAAAATTACCTATACGGTTTAGAAAAAAGGATTTATCAACAGGCATTGAGTGTAGTGGCTCTCTCCCCGGGAATAGCTTCCTATATCCGAACCAAAGTTCCTAACCTAAAAATTTCCATCATCCCCAACTTTTCAGATTTGGAGCAATTTTATCCACAAAACAAAAATGAAAAGCTCCGAGAAAAACTGAGTTTAAGCAAGGGTTTGACGATTGCCTATGCCGGAGCTTTGGGAAAGGTAAATGCCGTGGATGAATTAATTGATCTGGCTAATATGGCTCAGCAACAGAAGAAAAACTGGCAGTTTCTCATTATGGGTGAAGGAAGTGAAAAGCAATCTTTAGAGGAAAAAAGTAATAGACTGGGCTTAAAAAATCTGGTTTTTGTGCCTTTTGGACCAAAAGAGGAAGTCAATCAAATTTTGGGTTTGGCAGATTTTGCCTGGATTTCATTTGCTCACCTACCAGTACTGAAAACCAATAGTCCCAATAAATTCTTTGATGCTTTGGCAGCTGGCAAAGCAATTATCGTCAACCACAAAGGCTGGGTACATCAGTTGGTGAAGAAAAATGATTTGGGAATTTCTTGCCTTCCTGGCAAAATGGGAAACTGCTTCAAGAAACTGGAGAAATTGGAATCAAATCCTGAAAAACTGGCTCGATTTCAACAAAATTCCAGGCAATTGGCTGAGCGTTATTTTACAAAAGAGATTGCTGTAGAAAAGCTTGCCTCAATCATTGACCCAAGCAAAACTCCTCCTACGCAGGGGGACGAGGTCTATATCCTGACTGCCTGAAAATCATCTCTGCATCTGGATTCATCATTAGCATCTGCAAGGTGACGTCCTGATTCATTACATAATCATCCACAATATTCCACCCTAACCATCTGCCCAACCTTCCCGGGGCTTTGGTGCTGATGGCATCGGTAAACGGTGCTTCTCCCATGTACTTTCTGATTTCAAATGGATTTGTTTCATAAAGCAATTCATTTTGAACAAAATGTGACCAGATATACTCCTCATTTGCATAGCTATCTGCGATCTCCTCTGGGGTATAGCCAATGATAAATTGATCAGAAGTACAGGGAAGAATGGCTTTTGTAAAATGATAGGCTTTCCCGTAATAGATCATTTCCGCCAAGAGCGTATTATCCTGAGGATTGGTATTATTGAATTGTGATGAAATCGCCGTCACAATCATCGGTACGATATAAGGTCTGTCATATCTCTCAGCCATATATCTGGCTAGCTCAGGCTGAAACTCATGGGTAGGAGGGAGAAAATAATCCAAACCGATCACAATCACTTCTTCTGTGACTACCAAATCTGAATTGAAACCAGAAACAAAGGTGTAAACTTTGGGAACCTGGAATTCTGGAAAATAATATTTGATGGCTTTGAAAGCAGTTTCAAGCTCATTTTCAATATCAGAGAAATCATTGAACACCAATTGTACCGAGTCATTTAATGTTCTCATCGAAGAATCCTGATGGATCATCAACAACTCAGCAGTCAATGTATCCAATGAAGGATATAAATCTGGGCGCAAATAAGTCTCAGTAAATTCTGGATACTTTTCAATCAAAAATAAATAATCCTCCTGGCTATTGGCGTCAAAAAACTCTCTTTCCAAACGGACGATTTCCAAATCCAATTCCTGATTTAGGATCTCCGAATCCAACTCACAATTCTCCTCCTCCTTTTTTCCGCAGGAGAAAATCAGAAGACAAATGCCGGCAAACCAAAATAGATTTGAATACTTCATAGGTGATTATTTTGCTCAAAAGTAATGATTTCAATGTGAATCTTAGAAAACGCAAAACTCATCAATTGAGTATTCTAGCAAGTTTGGCTTAACTTTCTGATGTGAACAACTCTTTTCAAACGGCCATATCTTACATCCAACATCTCAACATTCAAAAGTTGACTAATTTGGCTTTGCTTAGCCTTTCTTTTCAACTCAGCAGAGTTGTGAACAAACCGATTCTTTGGGGAAAACCGACCACCTTAAGCATCGAACCAACTACTTCCTGCAATCTTCGGTGTCCAGAATGTCCCTCTGGCTTGAGGGCGTTTTCAAGACCTACTGGCATGCTGGATGAAGTACTTTTTGAAAAAGTGATCCAGCAATCCAAAAAGCATCTAACCTGGTTACATTTATATTTTCAGGGAGAGCCTTTTCTTCATCCCAACTTTTCGAAACTGGTTTCTCTAGCTTCCAAAAATGGGATTTTCACCTCCACCTCTACCAATGCACATTATTTAACAGAAAACCGAGTAGAAGAAATTCTCGAGAGCGGATTGAAGCAATTGATCGTCTCTATGGATGGGATTTCACAAGAGGTTTATGAAAAATACCGGATTGGAGGAAACTTGAAAAAAGTACAGGAGGGGATTTCTCTTTTAGTTAGAAAGCGAAAGAATGCTAAGAAATCATATCCAAGAATAGTCCTTCAATTCTTGGTAACAGGACAAAATGAACATCAAATTCCTTCTCTCAAATCTTGGGCTGATGAGATTGGAGTGGACGAATTGCAACTCAAAACCACCCAAATTTATGGGTTTGAAAATGGTTCTGAATTGATCCCGTCAGATTTGAAGTATTCCCGATATATCCCAGATGGAAAAGGAAAATGGAAGCTGAAAAAGGAAATCGAAAATAAGTGCTGGAGAATGTGGCAAGGTGCAGTCGTAACCTGGGATGGAAAAGTCGTTCCATGTTGCTTTGACAAAGATGCCAAACATGTCATGGGGAGTTTTGAAAAGGAAAGTCTTGATTCCATCTGGAAATCCAATAAATATCAACAGTTTCGAAGTCAATTGCTTCAAGGCCGAGATCAAATCGATATTTGTAAAAACTGTACGGAATAGCCGCCGCTACTGGTCCCAAATCAATCCTTTTTGGAACTATTTTTGGTTTGGAAGAGAAATTCACGGATTTTTAGGGTGCATATTTGTTTGAATTTCACCCGGGACAGCATTTTCGCATGATTTTAAAAAAACGATTCTGGTACTTTTTAGGCCTTTTAGGATTTATCCTACTCGCTTCTCCTGAGCCTATTCAAGCTCAACAGACCACAGACATTTCTACTATTAAGGTGGACGAACTCAGCGATGAGCAGGTAGAAGAGCTTTTAAGCAGAGCAAGTGAAGCAGGACTGAGTACCGAAGAATTCCTTCAAATGGCCCAATTAAGGGGAATGCCATCTTCTGAAGTAGCAAAGCTCCGTAACAGAATAGAGTCTTTGGACCCAAGTGGCGCGGTTAACAGAAGCACCAATGCTTCCAAGAGAGATTCTCGCCAGCAAGTAGATATCAACAATATCACCCAAGGAATTTATAATCCTCAAACTGAATTGGTGGATCTAGATCAATCCAATCAGATTTTCGGAAGCTCACTTTTTTACCAGAACAATAGAAGATTGAGTTTTGAGCCAAGCTTGAATCAAGCTACTCCAAAAAGCTACGTTTTGGGACCAGGTGATGTGGTCTATGTGGACATTTATGGGCAATCTGAACAATATTACGAAGCAACTGTCAATCCTGACGGATTCGTCCTTTTGGATAATATCGGCCCAATTTCAGTATCTGGAAAAACAATTGAAGAAGCAACTGGTATCATCAAAAACCGAGTAAGTAGATTTTATACGGGCTTGAATGGAGCAAATCCAAATACTTTCCTTCAAGTGACATTGGGAAATGTCAGAACCATCAAAGTTCACATTTTAGGCGAAGTCAGGTTACCAGGAACTTTCACTTTGAGTGCTTTTTCCACTGTTTTCAATGCGCTTTACGCTGCAGGTGGTCCAAATGAAAATGGAACCATGCGCGAAATCAAGGTAGTTAGAAACAACAAACCATTAGCATCGGTTGACGTCTATGACCTTTTGATCAACGGAACTGCCAATTTGGATATCCAGCTTCAAGATCAGGATGTGATTTTAGTAACTCCTTTTATCTCCCGAGTTCAAATCAAAGGTGAAGTGAAAAGACCTATGAAGTATGAGGTCAAAGAAGGAGACACATTCAAAGACTTGGCAGAATATGCTGGTGGATTTACAGATTTAGCCTTTAAGGACCGGGTAGCAATCTCCCGAATTACAGACAACCAAAGATCAGTTTCTGATGTCTATCAAAATCAATTTGGGATGTTTATTCTCAAAGGTGGAGATGAAATCACGGTTGGAAAAATCTTGGATAGGTATAGCAACAGAGTTCAAATCAAAGGAGCCGTTTACCGTGAAGGTACTTTTGCTTTGGAAGATGATTTGACTTTAAAAAAGCTCATTCAAAATGCCGATGGTCTTCGTGGTGATGCTTATACGGATCAGGCAAGCATTCTTCGAACCAAAAAGGATCTAAGCACCGAAATGATTGAGGTGGATTTGAAGGCTGTTCTGGATGGTAATGCGCCAGACATTTCCCTTCAGAGAGAGGACGTAGTTCGTATTTCAAGCATTTATGATATCCGAAATGAGCAATATGTTCAGATCCTAGGAGAAGTGAAAAAGCCAGGAGTTTATCCTTTCTCAGAATCCATGACCGTGGAAGAATTGGTGATTTCTGCCGGAGGTTTCCAGGAATCAGCCAATCCAAATGACATCGAGATCGCAAGAAGATTGGAAGATACAGATTTGGGTACTCTTTCTGATATAATCCCTGTTCAGGTCAATCCAAATTTATCCTACCGATCTGATTCCAAAACTTTGCTTCCTTATGATCAGGTAATCGTAAGAAAAAAGGCAAGCTTTACCATGCAAAAACTGGTGGCTGTAGAAGGCCAAGTGAATTCTCCGGGGATGTTTGCGATTCAAAGTTCAGATGAAAGAATCTCTGATCTAATCAATCGCGCTGGAGGAATTAATCAATTCGCCTATGCTAAAGGAGCTACTTTGATCCGCAGAACGGAGTTTTTCAATACAGAATCTGAGGAAATCAGGAGACAAAGAAATTTGGAGGCACTTCGCCTTCGCTTAATGGAAGATCCAAACAATTCTGAGGCTCAGGAAGAATTGATTCAGCGCTTATTCACCAATCTGCCTAAAGCGGAAAATCCTGTAGACAATCAATTGGCTCTAACTAAAAAAGAGTCTTTGGATCAAATTGCGTCAGAAACTCCAGGTTTTGCAGTCAAAATTAAGGATACCGAAGCAGTAGCCATCGATTTGGAAGCAATCCTTAAAAATCCGGGGTCTGAAAATGACCTTTTACTTGTAGAAGGAGATATCCTTTCGGTACCTAAGTTATTGCAGACGGTCCGCATGAGAGGAGACGTCGTATATCCGACTACCATGCGTCACGAAAGTGGAAGAAGCTTGAAGCACTATATCAATGGGGCAGGCGGTTTCGAAAGAAGAGCCAATAGAAAGCAAACCTATGTAGTCTATGCCAATGGGGCTGTAAAAAGAACCAAGGGCTTTTTGGGCATTCGAAACTATCCTCCAGTAGAACCAGGAGCTGAAGTAATTGTCCCAACCAAAGGGCCAAAAGTTCCCCTTAGACTGGGCGATGTAGTGGGTATCACTACTGGATTGGCAACACTCGCATTGGTAGTTTCACAAATTAATTGGTAATGGCTTCGAAACACTTTTCTGACAATCAATTTACACTCAAAGAAGTCATCCAAAACCTGGGTGAATGGTTTGCCTATTTCCTTTCCAAATGGAAAATTTTAATTGCAGCTGGAATCTTGGGAATGGTACTGGGAGCCTTGGTTTCCATTTTCAAAAAACCAGTTTTTCATGCTGAAACCTCATTCGTTTTAGAAGAAGGAGAAGTAGGCAGTATGGGACAAATGTCCGGTCTGGCCTCTCTGGTGGGAGTAAATCTAGGTTCCTTGGGAG
The DNA here is from genome assembly GCF_026652115.1 of Algoriphagus sp. PAP.12. GTDB lineage: Bacteria > Bacteroidota > Bacteroidia > Cytophagales > Cyclobacteriaceae > Algoriphagus. The sequence continues at coordinate 481,064 of NZ_JAPPSQ010000001.1, forward strand.
GAACTTCAGGTTTGTTTCAAGGAGACAACATCATGGAGCTTTATCGATCTGATCGGATGCTTGGTGAAACATTATTGAAGCCATTCAGTGAAAGTCAACTATTGATTGATCGCTTTGTGGAATTCGAAGAGTTAGATAAGAAGTGGGCCTCTAAAGTTGATATTTCCTCTATGGACTTTTCCATTCCTAGAGATCAATATTCAGTATCCCAAGATTCTGTAGTAAAGGAAGTCTCTAAACTAATCAGAGAAAATCAACTAAGCGTTGCCAAACCGGATCGTAAGTTGAGCATTATTCAGGTAAGCATTTCTTCGAAGGATGAGGGTTTTGCAAAAGCTTTCAATGAAACTTTGGTCGACAATGTGAATACATTCTACTTCCAGACTAAAACGAAGAAAACGGGTGAAAATCTTCAGATTCTTCAATCTCAAGCAGATTCCGTAAGAGCGATTTTGGATGAAAGCCTGGCTGAATTTGCCACAGCTACAGATCGAGTTCCAAATGCAAACCCACTATTGAGTTCCGCTCAAGTGGAAAGCCGAAAAAGGCAAATCGACGTGCAGGCTACGGGAGCTGTTTATCAAGAAATCGTAAAGAATCTGGAAATCGCAAAAGTCAATCATCGAAATAATTCGCCTTTGATCCAGATTATTGATTCACCAAGATTTCCTCTGAAAAGAAGCGAAATCAGATTGGTCAAAGGAATTGTTTTAGGAGCCATCATCACGGGTCTATTGGTACTTTTTGGATTGTATTTCCATCGACTGTACCAAAAACATGTGCAGGAAAGCTAACAAACTGAGCTGCCATGTTCGAAAAATTATCCCTCATTTCTTTAAGTAGCTTCATCCGGAATAAGTCTATTCAGAATTTCTTGTTCCTGGCAGTTATTCAATCTTCCAATGTCCTGATTTCAATAATCTCCATGCCTTTGTTGATCCAAGGCATAGGAGTAGATCAGTTTGGCTTGGTCAATCTTGCCCTTTCCGTCATTATTTTGCTGAATATCTTGGTTGGCTTTGGATACAACTTGAGTGCTCCAAGAGAAGTGGCCGTCAATCAGCAGGACAAGGACGCCCTTTCACATCTAGTTTCTAATGTATTTTCCAGCAAAATCATCCTTGCTAGTATGGCAACTTTTGTGATTTTTCTGGGAGTATTTGGCTTTAACTTGTTTCAGGAATACCAGATGATTTTGGTTTTCTCATCTCTGCTTTTGTTTTCAGAAGCCACGCTTCCTTTGTGGTTTTTTCAGGGGATGGAAAAAATGAAACTCGTTTCCATCGCCAATATTTTCTCCAAGCTCCTATTTCTGATGGGTATAGTGCTGTTTATCCACAGCCCAGCTCAAAGCAAATGGGTCAATTTCATGATGGGATTCTTTGGGCTCGCAATTAACCTGTCCCTGCTTGCCTACATTCATTTCTTTATGGGGGTCAAGTTTTATAGACCCGAGTTTTCATCCATTTGGAAAAGCCTCAAAGAGAATGTTTTACTCTTCTTTTCCAATCTGGCCAGCCATATTTCGATCAATGGAGGATTGATCATTTTGAGCTTTTTCTCGGTGGCAGAAACCTTAGGAATGTATTCATTGGCAGAGCGTGTGGTGATGGTTTTGAGATTATTTCCGGCACTTATCATCCAAGCAATTTTTCCAAACGCGTCCAAATTGTATAAATCGGATGCTGAGCGATTTTATAAGTTCATGAAAAACGTTTACCTGAGAGTTTTGTTTTTTGGGGCATTGATCTCTTTGGGTGCCTACTTGACTGCTCCTTGGATTATCAAAGTTCTCTCTAGATCAGAATTGGATGAATCGGTTCTTTATCTGAAAACCCTTGCAATCGTTCCTTTTATGGCCTGCTTGAATGTGGGAAATGTAGTTCTTTTGCTTGTGGCAGATCTGAAAGAACTCCTTTTCAAAGCAAGTTGGATGATGTGCTTATATATGATCATTGCTTCCTCCATTCTTACCTATTTCTTTGGGGGAGTTGGCCTGAGCTATGGTATCATTTCTACAGAAATCATAGTCTTTTTGATTTGTCTTGTGCTGCTATACCAACATAAAAAAGAATTGGTCCATGGCTTCTACACCTGATATTTCTGTTGCGATCATATTGGTTAACTGGAATGGCTTTTCATTTACAAAAGCTTGCCTGGAATCCCTAAAAAACATTGATTTTCCAGATCATAAGATTATTGTTGTAGACAATGATTCCCACAAGCCGGAGGGCCAATGGTTATTCAATGAATATCCTGAAATCATTTTAATAGAAAACACCCAAAACTTGGGTTTCACCGGAGGAAATAATGTCGGAATAAAAAAGGCACTTGAAATGGGTTTCTCCCACACCCTTCTATTGAATAATGATACTGAAGTTGAGCCAGATTTCTTAAGTAAAATGGTTTCTACCTTACAGCAACATCCCAAAGCAGGTATAATCCAGCCTGTCATTTGTTTTTTGGAAGAAAAGCAAAAAATCTGGAGCGCCGGAGGCAAATGGAAAAGTAGGTTGGGCAGTGCAATTACAATCGGAGATAGAAATCAGATCCAAGGATTTGAATTTCAGGAAAACTTAGATTGGGCAACGGGCTGCGCTATGCTGGTTTCTAGGGATGCAATCCTTCAATCAGGCCTGTTGAATGACCAGTATTTCGCCTATTTCGAAGATGTAGAGTGGTCCTTGAGAATCCGATATCAAGGTTTTTCAATTCACCTTTCGCCAGAAGCAAAAATATACCATGAAGCGGGAGCCTCTTCCAAAAAGAAAGGTTCTGAAGGAACACTTAGTGCAAATGTGTTCTATTGGCATGTAAGAAACCAATTCTATTTACTCAGAGGAATAAAAAAACTCTCCAAGGGTTTTGAACCCTTGGAGAGTTCCTTAGACAAGTCACCAATCGGAATTTTTGCTTATCCTTTTCATTTGGGTAGATTTTCGCTTTGGATGATCTACTTCTTGCTACGCGGTCGATTTCAAAAATTGAAGGCAGTTGCTAGAGGAATCAAAGATGGGTTATTCAATAAACTTCAAGCGATTCCGACATGGCCCTGATATTCTTTATCATCATAGCGATCGCTGTTGGGGCTGGCTTTTTTTGGACAGTCCAAGAAATGATTTTCAAAGGAAAATGGTCTCATTTCATTTTCTTTTTGGCTGCATTTTTACCCTTTTATATCACCAGCTTAAGTGTGGTGTATTTGGCAACTCGTTCTCCTGAATTGGTGAGCTTGTTCCAAATTCTCAAGGAATTGGTCGTTTTGATCTCACTTTTGGTTTTCATTCTTTACCAAAGAAAAATAGCCGATTACCCATTCCGCATGATGTCCACTGATTGGATGATGATCTCCTTTCTAGGATTGGCTTTTACTTATTTGGTTTTGCCTTTAGGCCAAGCTTCCTTTCTCAACAAAGCCCTATATTTCAAAAGTATGTTGATCCCCGGTTTTGTCTATTTCTTGGGAAGAAATACACATTTTGAGGATTGGGAAATCAATAGAATCTTCAAAATCATCTTTATCGTAGCGATAGGTGCATTTGTAATCAACTTGATAGAAAACTTTATTCTTCAAGCGCATTTGCAGCAATTCTCTGGCTATGCCTTATACAATTTGGCAATCAATGATATAGAACCAACCGGAAATTTTGGACTTACTTGGACCTTCGAAACTCAAGCTGTAACCAAACGATTGGCGAGCTTTTTCTCTGATCCTTTAGAGATGGCTAGTTCGGTATTGATGGGTTTTGCCGCTGGCCTGATTTGGTTTTTGACTAGTAAAAAAGAATACAACTGGCTATACATTTTAGTCATGGCTTGCTCTTTGGGAAGCCTGGTCTTTTCTGCTTCCAGAGCTGCTTTTGGGGCTTTTTTCGTCATGATCTTTTTTATTGCCCTGGTTTTCCGACTTTACAAGCTCATCGCTGCTGGTTTTTTGGTTTTGGTAGCTTTTGGAATTTATGTCCTCTTTTTTGCCTCGGAAGACTTCTATTTCTTCGTTCTTGATACGCTTACATTTGAAAATACTTCCAGTATTGGCCACGTGGTCGAATGGGTTTTAGCATTGGATTCAATGGTAGGAAATCCATTTGGAATTGGACTGGCCATGAGTGGAAATGCAGGTAGTGTGACCGACGAATTGAGAGTAGGGGGAGAGAATCAATTTTTGATTTATGGGGTACAACTCGGTTGGCTTGGTATGATTTTATACATACTCACCTTAGCCACTGGAGTCATTTTGAGCTTGAGAGTCTTTTACCAAACAGAGAACACTCAGGTCGCAAGAATTGCGTTTGTAGGAGCAGTTGTAAAAGTAGGTTTGCTTTTACCCTTGTTCACCGCCAATGCCGAAATGTACACCTATGTCGCTTGGCTGACATGGTGGATGATCGGCTACAGTGTGCACGAGTATAGCAGAATCCAATTATCTTTGAGAAAACCCCTTTAGTTTGAAAGTCCTTTTAGACCTGCAATATTTGAATGTGGCCACCACAGGCATCAAAACCTACATGGTGGAATTGGCCAAAGCCATTCGGAAATATCCCCATCCCGAAGTAGAATTCATTTTTACCCACGAACCGGATAAACAGGCAAAAGACAATTCATTTAAAGGCACGCAATCTAAAATCCAGCGACTCAACTATCATTTGGATTACTTTCGCTGGAAGGAGTTTCAGCTTCCAGATTTGGTCAAAAAGCATCAACCAGATGTCTTGATTTGTCCGGATTTTGTTTCTCCAGCTGCATCACTTCCTTGCCGAAGATTGACTGTGGTACATGATGCATTCTTTTGGCAAATGCCACAGAATTATCCGAAATGGTGGAGAACTTACTTTCTCAATCTGATCAAAAAAGGGCTGAAGGAAAAAACGGAAATCATAACGACTACAGATTATTCCAAAAGATCCCTGGAAAAGCATTTGGGAAAAAACTGGCCGATCTCTGTCATCTACCAATGTCCAAAAAGCCTCAAAGCTGCTTCTGATCCTCAGATTTTGAAAAAATTAGGATTGGTAAACCAGTCTTACTTTCTACACATCGGCACCTTTGATAAAAGAAAACAACTGCCGCTTTTGACTAAGACTTTTGCGGAATTTTTGAAGCAAACCAAATCTTCCAAAAAGCTCCTGCTGGTGGGAGGACCGGGTCAAAGTGCCCAAATGAATGATTTCCCAAAAGTCGAAAATCTGGTAAATGATCTTGGTTTGGAAAAGCATGTAATTTTGCCTGGATTCCTTTCAGATGGGGAAATCAAAGCACTTTACGAGCATGCTTTTGCCTATTTATTCCCTTCGGAAAATGAAGGTTTTGGGATCCCAATTCCAGAAGCTATGGGCTTTGGATTACCTGTGATTCACTCAGATCAAGAAGCGCTCTTGGAGGTTGCTGACGGAGCAGGGCTCCCTTTCCAAACCGGAAATCAAGAAGATTTATTGGAAAAAATGGTACTTTTAGACCGTGATTCTGAGCTATGCCAGAGTCTGAGTGAAAAAGGAAAAATCCGTTCCGGAGACTTTTCAGCTCAAAAATTTGTAGAAGCTTTTCATCAGATCATTCTGAAACCCGGATTGTAAGCCATGCGGCAAACCCAATGTCCTGTCTGCCAAACGCCGACTATTAATTACCCAACAGCAAATTCCCTCATTTCCTGTCCTTCTTGTAAGGTAAAGTGGACTTATTTACCTAAAGAATTTGATGCGGAAGCCCTGTATTCAGACGAGGTCTATGCTGTAGTTGATAATCGAAAATCCATTTTCGAAAGAATCATTTTTTCTGAAGCCAAAAAGGTTCTCAAAAATGTCAAAAAACTCAATCCAGAGGCAAAAAGATTATTGGACTTTGGATCTGGAAAAGGCCTGTTTCTTTATGTTGCCGAATCAATGGGCTGGGATGGAATAGGCGTAGAAACCTCCCAGGATAGAGCCAACTTTGCCATCGAAAAGTATGGTGTCAAAGTCCTATCGGAATATTATTCGCAAGGAAAAATTGAAGGTGGAAATTTTGATTTGATTACCCTCAATCATGTGTTGGAACACCTTCCAGATCCCATTGCATTACTCGAAGAGCTTTTAAAAGAAAATGCCAAAGGGCTTCTATATATCGAAGTTCCTAGAGAAAATTCTTGGCAGGCCAAAATTGCTGGATGCAATTGGATGCACTGGGATATACCGAAGCATTTGAGTCATTGGAACGAAGAAGCTTTGGGAAATGAAATTGGAAAATTAGGCTTTAAAAAGGTTGGCTCTCGTTCTTACTCTTTCCATTTGGGAGTTTTGGGAATGCTGCAGGCGATGTTATTTAAACTTGGTTTCAAAGAAAATCTTATTTTGCGGCTGAAACGGAAAAAGACCATTGGCTTACTTTTAGCTATAGCTGTGGTTCTCCCATTTGCCTGGATCCTAGAGATAATTTCCACCTTTTTTGGAAAATCAGGAATTCTAGGGATTTATTTTCAAAAGAATGCCTAAAACCCGAAATGTCCTTTTTCTCCAAAGCTCCTCTGAGCTTTATGGATCCGGCAAAATCATTTTGCAGGTCCTTCGGGTTTATCAAAAAGAAGGCTTCAATCCAATCGTCGTCCTTACCGGACCAGGAGCGATTCAAGGGTATTTAGAAAAGGAAAATATTCCAGTTTATATTCAGAATTTGGGCATTCTGAGAAGAAAATACGTCAATCCACAAGGTCTGATTAATCGATTCAACAAGAATTTAAAAGCCTACCGATTCATTAGCGAATTGCATGAAAAGTATCAATTCGAATTGGTGTTTTCCAATACATTGGCTGTCATCGTGGGTGCCTATTGGGCTCAAAAAAATCAACTTCCTCATATTTGGCATATTCATGAGATTCTTCCGGGACCAGCACCTCTTGTGAAGCTTTTAAGCAAAATGCTGGACAAAAGCACCGCAAAACCCATTGCTGTTTCACATGCTGTAGCTGACCATTGGCAAGGTTTTCTGAAAAAAGCCCAGATAGAAGTCATCCACAACGGGATACCATATGGGGAGTTTTTGGAATTTTTTCCAAATGCAAAAAAAGAACTGGGGATTCCCGAAAGTTCCATTGCTATAGGAATGATCGGAAGAATCAATCCGGGAAAAGGCCAACTCTTCTTTTTGGAAATGGCTAGACAACTCAGCTTGAAATATCCTGAAACTCATTTTGTTTTGGTAGGGGATCCTTTTCCGGGCTACGAACCCATTCTTGTGGGAATGATGGAAAAAATCCAACAAAAAAGTTTGGAGGGGAAAGTTAGCTATTTGGGTTTTCGAGAGGATATTCCAAAAGTTTTGGCTAGCCTAGATATTTTTGTTTTGCCCTCTATTTTGCCAGATTCATTTCCTACAGTAATTTTGGAGGCTATGGCTGCTGCGAAACCAATCCTTGCAACGCAAACTGGAGGTGCTGTGGAAATGGTAGCAGAGGGCAAAACTGGATTTATTATTGAGCCGGAAGATCTGGAAACAGGAGTTTCTCAGCTCAGTAAATTAATAGAACAAAAAGATCTTAGAAACCAATTGGGAGAAGCAGGAAGAAATAGAGTTCTTTCAGAATTTAGCCTGGAAGCTTTCGAGGAGAGAATTAAAAAACACCTATGGGAGCATCTGGAAAAAAATTAAAAGTAGCGATCATGGGTGCCAAAGGTTACCCCTATGTCTATGGTGGCTATGATACCATGATTCGTGAGCTGGGTGAAAGGTTGGTGGCAAAAGGCGTTCACGTCAGAGTTTATAATCACCGTTCTTTATTTCCAGAAAAACCTCGCTTTGTTAATGGAATCGAATGCATCTATACACCTGCAATCGAAACGAAAAAGCTAACTCAATTATCGCATACATTCTTTTCAATGGTTCATGCCTGTTTCTCAGATGTGGACGTGATTTTTGTGGTGAATTCCGGTAATGGACCTTTCGGAATCATCGCTAAAATTTTTAGAAAACCTACTGCTATCAATGTTGATGGTTTGGAATGGTTGAGGCCAAAATGGAAAGGTTTCGGAGCCAAATATTTCAAATGGGCTTCTAAAATGGCCACCAAACACTTTGATCAAATCATCAATGATTCTGATGAAATGAGAAGGGTGTATTTGGAGCTTTTCAATAAAGATTCAAGAGTAATCGCTTATGGAGCCAATCCCAGAGAAAGTGTCGACTCAGCTCCGATCAAAAAATGGGATTTGGAAAGCCGAGACTATTTCTTGATCGTTGGACGATTGGTTCCAGACAATAATGCCGAATTGATCGTTAACGGATTTCTAAAATCAGATTCTAAAAGGAAATTGGTCATTGTAGGAGATGTACCTTTTGAAGATGAATGGTCCAGTCGATTAAAACAGGTGCAGGATCCTCGATTATTTTTTATCGGCTATGTGACTGATCCAAATGAATTGGCCGCTCTTTATTCGCACTGCTATGCCTATTTCCATGGCCATGAGTTTGGAGGAACCAATCCGGCAATGTTGAAAGCCTTGGGTTATGGTTGCTCTATTTTGGCTTTGGATACTCCATTCAATCAAGAAATGCTTCAGAATGGAAAGCACGGTTGGTATTTTCAAAAAGAACCGGAATCGGTTAAAGAAATCGTAGAAAAGGCTGAGGCTGAGCCTGAATCCATGGATAGCTTCCGAAATTCAGCACGATCAGGATTAACCCAACGCTATAACTGGGATTATGTGACTGAACAGTATCTGGAAGTGTTTGAGGAATTGGCAGGGAAATAGGATTCTATTTACCAAAGACGGACAGGAATTAAGGGTAATTGTTTTAATACAATATCGAAACCCGAATGATGAAGTTAAAGAAAAGTAAAGCCTTGATTTCAAATTTTGAATAGGAATGGAGCTTTAGCCCATTCAATCCTGATCAATTATTCCACATCTGGGCTTTAGCCCAATTCTTATTGAATAATTGGGCTAAAGCCCCGCCGATTTTTTCAATTTATATCCACCAGCTGAAGCAGGTGGCAATTCAATCTCTATTCTCTTGTTCTCCTTATTTTTCAATATCGAACATCGAATGATGAATTTTGAATAAGAAAGAACCTTTCAACCTTCAACCTACGAAATCCTACTCCAATTCACCGCAGTTTTATTTTGCTGCTTGACCTGACGAAGGATTGGAGCATTCACAGGCTGAGTCAAATGAGGGTCATTGGCTAAAATCTGCTGGGCAGCATCCCTAGCCAACGTAAGAATCGGTGCATCCTTGCTCAAATCAGCAATCAACAAATCGGTAATCCCACTCTGTTGAGTGCCCATCAAATCTCCAGGACCTCTCAATCTCAAATCCACGTCTGCTATTTCAAATCCATCATTGGTTCGAACCATCGTTTCAAGACGAATTCTGGAATCTTTTGAGAGTTCGTATTTACTCATTAATACGCAGTAGCTTTGTTCGGCTCCTCTACCTACTCTTCCCCTTAGCTGATGAAGCTGTGAAAGCCCAAATCGCTCCGCATTCTCAATGATCATCACAGAAGCGTTAGGCACATTTACACCCACTTCAATCACTGTGGTCGCAACCATAATTTTGGTTTCTCCTTTCACAAAGCGCTGCATCTCATAATCCTTGTCCTCCGACTTCATTGCCCCATGCACAATACTCAAGGGATATTGTGGAAAGGCTCTTGCAATACTTTCATAGCCATCCATCAGTGATTTGAGATCCATTTTTTCTGAATCCTCAATTAAAGGATATACGATATAGACTTGCCTCCCTTTTTTGACTTCTTCATTGATAAAGCCAAAAACTTTGAGCCTATCCTTTTCATAGCGGTGAACTGTTTGGATCGGCTTTCTTCCTGCAGGCAATTCATCGATGACTGACACATCCAAATCACCATATAGCGTCATTGCCAAAGTCCGAGGAATAGGAGTTGCAGTCATGACCAGGACATGGGGAATAAATTCTTCATTTTTCGCCCAAAGCTTGGCTCTTTGAGCCACACCGAATCGATGCTGCTCATCTACGATTGCCAAACCTAAATTTTGAAACTGGACCACATCTTCAAGAAGTGCGTGCGTACCAATCAAGATCTTCAGTTCTCCATTCAAAAGCTCTTCATGGATGATTTTACGAGCAGATTTCTTTACGGACCCTGTCAAAATGGAAATCTTCAATCCAATCATGTCGGCAAATTCTTTCAAGCCCTCATAATGCTGATTAGCCAATATTTCCGTTGGGGCCATCAAACAGGCCTGTGAACCGGAACTGATAGCAATCAACATACAAATGAAAGCGACCATTGTTTTTCCACTTCCTACATCCCCTTGAACTAACCGGTTCATCTGCTTACCAGATTTCAGGTCATGATAGGCTTCTCGAATCACCCTTTTCTGGGCTCCAGTCAGTTCAAACGGAATATGATTTTGGTAGAAATCAGTCAGCAATTCGGTATTGTCCAAAATCTGCCCTCGGAACTTTTCAGTCCTGCTCACCTTCATCATTAAAAGACGCAGTTGTAGAAAGAAGAACTCTTCAAATTTCAACCGTTTCCTGGCTCTTTGAAGTAGTCCCGGTTCTGAAGGAAAATGGATCTCTTTGACTGCCTCTCTCTTTCCGATCAATTGATATTGGTCTAAAATTTCCTGAGGCAAAGTCTCTGAAATATGAGGGTAACAAACCTGAATCAGGCCTTCCAAAATTTTGGAAATTCCCCTGCTATCCAGAAATCTAGCCCGAAGTTTATCCGTCGAGGAATAAACTGGTTGGAAGGTATTTCGCTTTTCAGTTGCTTGAGAAAGAGGTTCCATTTCTGGATGGGCAATACTCCATTTTCTGCCAAATTGGGCTGGTTTTCCAAAAAAAATATAGACTGCACCGACAGGTAATTTCTTCTGCACCCATTGAATTCCTTTGAACCAGGTCATTTCCATTTCCCCGGTTTCGTCAGCCACATAAGCTACCAAACGCCTCTTTCCTCCCACTCCGACCAATTCAACTTTTCGAATTCTGGCGATGACCTGAACGTTTTCCAAGTCCTGCTGGAGCTCCCGAATTTTATAAAATTTACTTCTATCCTCGTATCTGAAAGGATAGTGTTGCAGTAAATCTCCATAAGTAAAAATTGAAAGCTCTTTGTTCAGTAGCTCTGCCTTTTGAGGGCCTACTCCTTTAAGAAATTCAATTTTGGTGTCGAAAAATCCGGACAAAGCTTAATCTTGTTTGCGACAAATTAATCTTGCTAAAATCAATTGCCAAGGAATTGACTGGAATTGTCAATTGGAAAGAATGAAAATCAAATTTGTTCGATCAAAGCCTTGAGAGTTCCTCTTTTTTGCTGAAGATCTCTCAGGTAAATCATTTGATTTTTGGCTCGATGAAGATTCTGCTCAGGGTATTGAACTCGATAGTACACATTACCCATCAAGTGATCAGTAAAAAATCGCAATCCCATCATGCAAGTCATCACTTCACCAGCCAAAAGCAAAGATTCTTTCTCCTCAGAGGTTGCCATGGACTTTAGACCTGACCAATAGCCTTCCAGCAATTGCTCAAACACTTTTTCTTCAAGACAAAGCTTCTCCCATTGGGTATCCGTTTCAGGAACGGAACAGGCAACTGTCCGTACCATATCCCCGAAGTCATACATCAGAAAGCCGGGCATCACCGTATCCAAATCAATCAAGGCCTCCACCTTGCTCAAATCTTTGGAAAAAATCAGGTTATTGATTTTGGTGTCGCTATGAGTCAATCTTACTGGAAGCTTTTGAGCAAATTCTTTGTATGCCTCTATCAAAGGCTTTTGATTGACGTAAAACAGTAGAATGGATTGCTCTTCTTCATCCAAATTTTGGGCTTTTCCAGCTTCTTGAAGGAACTTTTCATAGCGTAGATCCAATCTATGAAAATCAGGAATGGTCTCCTGAAATGCTGCCATATCCAATTGCGCACCAGCTAATGAAAACTTTGCAAAAGCAAAAGCTGCATTTTTTGCTTGATCCAAAGCTGTGATCTGCTCCAGAGTATTTCCTTCAACAAATTCAAAGATCCTCCAAGACTTTCCTTCCACTTCTGTCAATTGCTTTCCTTCCAAATTGAGCAAAGGCAAAGGAAGAACAAAAGGCAACTGATCATTCACTTTTTCACGGATCAAAATTCCTAAATTATTGGCAATTCGTTCAGGAAATGGGAATACAGACTGATTGTAGGCTTGCAATACATAACCACCATCAGCTGTTGTAATCCTATAAGTGTCATGAATCAGTCCATTACCAAGTGCATTGATACTGGACAATTCCTGAAAAGGAAGGCTAGGGTATAGGGATAGTATTTGGTGAATTTTCTGAAGATCCATCCCCAAAATTATTCAGAAATTTGATTGGGTCTAAAAAAAGCTGCCTCCTTTACAGAAGACAGCTTTATCAATCACAATTTCAGGGTATTAGTTTTGGAAAACTTTGATCTTTCCATCACCCTCAGAACTAACTACCAAAGTCGAACGACCATTCGGGCTTTCTTCAGCAGGGATAAAAAGCACCCCCTCTGGAGCATCTCCCACTTCCAATAATTGAATAAACTCAATAGAACCGACACCTCTCAATTCATAGACACCGACAGCATCAGCTCTCTCCATTCCAACGAAAAGATAGGTTCTCCCTCCACTTGTTCCGATTTCCACAGCCTCTGGCTCCACACCTTTGTTATCACTTCTTCCATCATCATAAAGGGACGAATTGTTATTGATCAAATCCATTTCCAAAGTCTTGTAATCATTGATCAAGGCACCATTGGCATTCCAAATGGTAAAGGATCTACCTCCAAAACCATGAATCTCATCAAAATCTCCATCCCCATCTAGATCACCTGAAATAGTGGTGGCAGTATATCTACCTAAATTTCCTTTCTTTTGAAGGTCTTCCCAATTTGGAAACGCCGTTTCATCCAGTGTCAAATCTTCCACTCTAGACTCCTCTTCAAAACCATCATATTCTCTAGCATCACCTTCATTGGCTGTGATCAAAAAGTCAGTATTACCTACAGAATAAGCTACAATTGCGTCAGGCATGAAATAAGTCTTCAATGGCCAGTTTCCTAATTCTATCGCATCATCTTTATCACTAGGATCTAAGACATTGGCTTTCTTAGAATAATCCTTCATTCCCAAAGGAAAAATTTCTGTGATCTGCTTTCCTAACAAGTCAACTTTAGCTATCCCATTGTTTTCTTGAAGTGTAACCCAAGCAGTTGTTGAATTGGCACTGATGGCAACATATTCAGGCTCGGTGTCCATTGCGAGTGTAGCCCCAGGTCCAAAAACTCTATAGCCTTGATCCATCAATGCTCCCTTTTGACTTTCAAATGCTCCAAAACCCAAAGTCTGGTAAGAAAACCCATCAGTTACATCAATAATAGAAATACTACCTTCTGGGTCGACAGAATAATCATCATTTGGCTCCCCTTCATTTGCAGAAACTATGAATTGACCGTTTGGACTGAAAGTCACCATATCTGGCAAAGCACCGACAGGAATTACCTGGATAGGAGTAATAAGATTTGTGGTCTCAAAAATTACGATCGAACCATTATCTGTTTTGGTATTTGCCTCCACAGCCATCGCCAAAAGTCCGTTCTTAACAGCAACAGAATTTACGCCTCCGCCAAAAGGTGTCACATCAATACTTCCTACAGACATTAAATTTTCGATATCTGAAAAATCAACAATATCAACTTGAGAAGCACCTGAGTTATTGACAACAAACAGTTTTTTTGTCAAAGGATCATAGGCAGATATTTCTGCAGCCCCTTCATCTCCAATATCGATTCCCGATCCGACTTCAGAAAAATTTGTAAAAACAGGAATCCCCTTCCCAATACGCTCTTGGCAGGAAATAAGGACTCCGGCCATTAAAACAACAATCCCAATTCTTTTCATTTAATTATAAGGTTATGGTGTATTTATAAAGAATTGAAATTACCTGAAACGGTTACTAAGAGGTTGATTTTTAGATTATTAAAAAATTAACAACCTATTAAAAATTCACTTCACAGTTAAAAAAATGTAACATATTCTTAATGTGTCAGGAAATTAGGCCAACTTACCTTATCAAAATAAATAGCAAATCACACTAAAAATCGGTCTGTTTATAAAATTTATTAAAAAAGTTGAAAGGCATTTAGATAAATTTTTTGTTATTTGTCTGCATTAAATAAACGCTTCCCCTTATGAATGTAAGTACGATTGACTGGGCCATTATCGGAGCCTTCTTTGTAGTCTCATTACTCATTGGACTTTTTACTTCGAAAAAAGCCGGTACCTCAGCCAAAGAATTTTTCCTTTCAGGTAGAAATATGCCTTGGTGGCTTTTGGGTGTTTCCATGGTGGCAACCACCTTTTCAGCTGATACTCCCAACTTGGTAACAGACATTGTCCGTAAAAACGGCGTTGCTGGAAACTGGGCTTGGTGGGCGTTCTTGCTTACAGGAATGCTTACAGTGTTTGTTTATGCTAAACTTTGGAGAAGATCTGAAGTTACTACCGACTTGGAGTTTTATGAATTGCGCTATTCTGGAAAAGGAGCGGCATTCTTAAGAGCTTTTAGAGCGATTTATTTGGGAGTATTCTTCAATGTGGTCATTATGGCTACTGTTTCCCTTGCCGCAATCAAAATCGGTGGGGTTATGTTGGGATTGAGTCCGGTACAGACCCTATTGATTGCCTCTATCGTAACTGTTGTTTACAGTTCATTAGGTGGATTGAAAGGGGTTCTTTTGACTGACTTCTTCCAGTTCTTCATTGCGATGATCGGATCATTCGGAGCTGCTTATTTTATATTGGATTTACCGGAAATCGGAAGCTTGAATAACTTGTTAACTCATGAGAATGTAGCAGACAAATTGAATTTCCTTCCGGATTTCGATAATCCAAACGTTTATATTCCTTTGTTCATTTTGCCAATCGCTATCCAGTGGTGGGCAACTTGGTACCCAGGATCTGAGCCAGGTGGCGGCGGATATATCGCACAAAGAATGCTTTCTGCAAAAGATGAAAAAAATGCAATGGGTGCAACGCTATTCTATAATGTAGCCCATTATGCCATGAGACCTTGGCCTTGGATTTTAATTGCACTTTCTTCATTGGTGATTTTCCCAAATATCAGCGACCTTCAAGCAGCATTTCCGAATATCCCTGCTGATAAGTTAGGAGATGATTTGGCTTATTCTGCCATGTTGACTTTCCTCCCAACAGGTTTGATTGGGATCGTGTTGGCATCCCTGATTGCAGCTGTGATGTCCACTCTTTCTACTCACCTAAACTGGGGATCTTCCTATGTAGTAAATGATTTCTACCTAAGATTTATTAAGCCTGATGCTTCTGACAAGCAATTGGTAGCGGTTGGTAGAATTTCTACTGTGGTTTTGATGGTCCTATCGGCAATCCTTGCCCTGGCACTTTCCTCTGCTTTGGATGCATTTAATATCCTATTGCAAATCGGTGCTGGTACCGGATTGATCTTTATCCTAAGATGGTTCTGGTGGAGAATCAACGCATTCACTGAGATTTCTGCAATGGCGATTTCTTTCGTAGTTGCGATTTTCTTCGAGGTAATCAATCCAAACATTGATTTGATCCACATTCCTGCTGAGCAGGCATATTTGAAATTGATCTATTCGGTTTCTATCACAACAATCGGATGGTTGTTGGTGACGTTCTTAACTGCTCCAGAGAAAGACGAGGTTTTGTTGAGTTTCTATAGAAAAGTGAGACCTGCAGCTTACGGCTGGAAAAAAGTTTTGGATAGATTCCCTACTGAAAAGCAAGAGCAAGGACAATTGCCAAAAGAAATTGGTTTGATGCTAGCAGGTACGGTGATGGTTTATTCTGCGCTATTCTCCACAGGTTTCTTTATCTATGGAAATACTCTTGGAGGAATTATCGGAGCTGTAATTGCAATCGCATGTAGCGTTGTAATTATCCGAGCTTGGAAAACGCTACATTAATCTAAAAATTTGACGGAATTCATCAGGTGGGCCATGTCCACCTTGATGTATTCTATCACTGGAGCCAAAGAATCATTTTTCATTGCGGTATTAAAATACAGGGCTCCACGCAAAAAGTGATCTGTTGAATCAGTCACAAAGAATTGAAACTGGGTAGGCACTTCTCCAGTCAATTCCACAACTACTCCAGTATAGCCGTTCGGCGTTACCAACACATTTTCAGAGATCCCATAGGCCATTTTCTGATGCTTTGCTGTCAAATTGAAAGCATCATTGCTCAAAGTCCTGAAATCATATTGCTCGTTGATAGGCTTATATGTCAAATGCACTTTTGCCTCAAACCCCTGATAATCCAGGTTGATCCAATATTTCTCTTTGAGATTGAAGGAATCAGGCTCCACCAAGCTATGAACCGAGTATTCAAGACTGTAAGGATAATCTCCTTGAAGAGTTGAAAAATTATGAGAAGGCAAATCTATTCGATTATAACCCGGAGGCTTGGGAAGATAGGTTTCTTCGCAGGAACTCAAAATACCAATTGCTAAACCGAACAAGATTAATTTTCTCATGTCCTAAAATTAGACTTTGGATTTGAATTGATTGGGGAAAAGTTGAAATTTATGAAAATAACCAAGACCTCTTTAAACATGAAAAAGACATTTACAACACTAGTTTTTAGTTTGGCAACAGGCCTATTCGTCTGCCTTGCTGGATTTTCTACTGCTCAAACCACCATGGATGAGTTTTTAAGCAAATGGAATAATAGCAAGCAATTCACGATTGATGTTTTGAATAAAATGCCTGATTCAGGTATGGATTACAAAACGGATCCGGAAGCAATGAGTTTCAAAGAACAAATACATCATATTGGAAATGCAATTGTGGGTATTTCTCAGGGATTCTTAGGGGGACCAGATCCGGGATTTACCATTGATGTGACCACCGCCAGCAAAGCTGAATTGGCTGATTATGTAGGAAAGGCCTATGACTATGGTGCCAAAGTCATGAAATCTCTGACTTCTGAGCAAGCTGGTGAAATGATGGAAGTATTTGGAAGTAACGTATCTAAAAGACAAGTAATGGCTCTATTGATGGACCATAGTACTCATCACAGAGGCTCGGCAATTGCTTACTTGAGAGCAAACGGGGTAGAACCGCCTGCATTCGTAGGATTCTAAAGTCAAATAATCGAAAATGAAGAAGGCCTGACGTTTTAATAAATGTCAGGCCTTTTATTTTTATTCATTTTCATCAGACTGTGCGGCCTGAGATCAATCTCAATAAAATAGCAACTACTGCTAATACCAATAGGATGTGGATCAATCCACCAACGCTATACACAAAGAATCCAAAGATCCATCCAATAATCAAAATCACTGCGATTAAATAAAGTAAAGAATTCATTTTCTTGTTTTTTGGTTGAACACTCTACTTATTTCAATCAAGGTGCCTATTCCTTAAAAAAGGGGTAAAACTGCGTTTCTGAACTCCAATGGCTTATTTTTCAAATAATTAAATCTTGTAGATCAGGAATTCTCCCCAATTTTATTCCTCAGCTTGGGAAAATTTTTTCACAAAAAAATCCCGACCATCAGGCCGGGATATCTTTTATTCTGTAATCCACGCTACTTTTTCAGCAATTGGCTCTCTTTTGCCGGCAGGCCAATTTTCAATTCCCGGCTTTGCAACATAGAAAAAGCCCATCAGCATATCCTCTCCTTCCAAACCGAAGTCTTCGCGAGCTTCTGGCCAGAAAGTAGGTCCGCCTGTTCCCCAATAAGCCGCCAGTCCATGAGCTGAAGCTGTCAAATACATGTTTTGAACCGCCATAGAAACCGCAGCGATCTCTTCCATCACTGGGATGCCAGAACCTTCAGTTCTTTTCATCAAAATCGCAATCACGTGAGATGCTTTCAAAGGATTCTCTTTGAATTTATTGAAAGTGGCTTCGATAAATGGAGTTCCATTTTTCTCAGCTCTCATTTTGTAAAGGTTTGCCTGGTAATCAGCAAACTTTTTCAGCCCTTCACCTTTGTAGACAATGAATCTCCAAGGTTGCGTCAATTTATGAGTCGGGGCCCAATTGGCATTTTCCAACATCTCTTCGATGATAGCATCATCTACTGGATCGTTTTCTTTGAATTGGGATACAAAAAGGGAACGTCTCCCTCTGATAATTTTGGTTACCTCTTCTGTGTTAAAGTCAGGTCTTTGCATAAAGTAAAATATAATCTTAAACCGCTTTCGCAGTTTCCATTTTATTGATGATTTCCTCGTAATCTAGCTTATCCCAATTTTCTGTGATCAAAGGATCTTCCATTACTCTGTCCATGATTTCTTCTTGCAATTTTCCTTGAGCATAAGCCTCCGCATAGCCCATATCTGAGAAAGTCACCATAGAATACAATGGGATCCAGTCATTGGGATAGAGGTCATTCAGCTTAGCTTCAATTTTCTTACGAAGAACAAACTTTGGATCAGCCACTGAATCTCTCATTTCTATGAAGTTTTCCATTGCCAATTGACAAATCGCGTCTGTATCCAGTTTTCTGTTCTTTTGGAATTTTTCGAATACCAAATCCCAAGAATTCAAGCCATACTTTTCCAACAAGCCATTCAAAATGAAGCAGTCCTCAAAACCACAATTCATCCCCTGTCCATAGAAAGGAACCATCGCATGGGAAGCATCGCCCAACAAAATGCTATGTCCTTGTACCCAAGGGAAGCATTCTACATTGATCAAGGCTGCTGTAGGATTTTTGAAGAATTCAGTCTTCAAATCTGGCATTAATTGATAGGCATCATCAAAATAATGTCTGAAAACTGACTCCAAATCCTTTTCGTCATTGATTTTATCAAAACATACTTTGGTGCCTTGGAAAGGAAGGAAAAGTGTACAGGTGAATGACTTATCCGGATTCGGAAGAGCGATCAACATGAACTTTCCTCTAGGCCAGATATGAAGAGCATTCGGGTCCATGGCAAACTCTCCATCAGCAGTAGCTGGGATTGTCAATTCTTTATAGCCATGGCTTAAATATTCTTGCTTGTAATTGAAGCGGATTTGCTTTTGCATGGAAAGACGAAGCGCAGAATAGGCTCCATCAGCACCAACGATTACCGGAGCATGCTTCTTTTTGATCCCATCTTTGGTTTCAAAAGTGATTTCCTGACTTTGGAAATCCACCTCTAAGCATTTGTGTTCAAACTCCAAGTGAGCACCCAATCTTTCTGCTTCTTCAGCTAACAATTGGTTGAATTTTCCCCTGGAAATAGAGTAGATGGCCTGGTTGTCTTTTCCGTAAGGAATGAAAGAAGTACCACCGTGCTCGTCATGGATTTTACGACCATACATAGGAATCGCCAAAGGCAAAACCTGATCTTTCAATCCAACTTGCTCTAAACTTTTCCAACCTCGATGGCTCAAAGCCATGTTGATGGAACGGCCACCTTCGTAATAGGGAGTTTTGCGTTTATCGGGTCTTTTGTCATAAATCGTGACATCCAAACCTTGACGCTTGAGATATATTGCCATCAAAGAGCCAATCAAACCAGCTCCCAAGACAGTTATTTCATTCTGTTTCATGTGGATTTTATTCTCCTCGCTCTTTTAAGCGAATTTTTTGATGGATTGTTCCAAAATTTTCGCAAATCTGTAAACATCCATATAGCTATTATAAAGAGGGGTAGGGGCCAATCTAATCACATTTGGGTTTCTCCAATCACCCACTACTCCATGTTGATACCACTCATCGAAGACAGCCTTACCGCCACGATGAATCAGCAAAGATAACTGACAACCTCTTTCCGAGGGATTTTCTGGGGTAATAATTTCCAAAATGCCTGATTCTCCGCTGATTTCACGGATCAAATACTCCATATAGCCTGTCAGGGAAATACTTTTATCCCTCAAATTTTCGATTCCGGCTTCCATAAAAATATCCAATGATGCCTGATGGGCTGCTAAAGCCAAGATATTGGTATTGGCCAATTGCCAACCATCAGCTCCAAACATGGGAAGGAATCCTTTCTCCATCTTAAAACGCTGGCCTTCATCATGACCCCACCAACCAGCAAATCGAGGTAAATCCGGTCTTTCGGCGAATCGTTCATGAACATATATTCCGGAAATATTCCCAGGGCCGGAATTCATATACTTATAACTACACCAAGTGGCAAAATCCACATCCCAATCATGCAATTTCAACAGTGCGTTTCCTGCAGCATGCGCCAAATCAAATCCCGCAAAAGCTCCCACTTCATGAGCAACTTTGGTGATGGCTTCCAAATCAAATAGCTGTCCCGAATAATATTGGATACCCGCCATATTGACCAAAGCCAAAGCATCCCCCTGCTTTTTGATTTCAGCTACAATATCCTCCGTTCTCAGGGTATGTTCACCAGATCTAGGCTTCAATTCCACAATGACTTCTTCTGGATTTAGTCCGTGGAACTTCACCTGAGTTTCCAACATGTATTGATCTGATGGAAAAGCTCCTGCCTCCACGATAATCTTATATCTCTTGGCAGTTGGTCGATAGAATGAAACCATCAACAGGTGCAAATTCACACTGAGATTGTTCATCGCCACCACTTCATGCTCATGAGCTCCCATGATTTCAGCTAGAGCCGGCTTGGATTTATTCTTCGCATAAAACCAGGCATCTTCTCCATGAAAGTGCCCATCTACAGCCATCTGGGCCCAGTTATGAAGCTCTCGATCCAATCCCTTTCGAACGGTTTTAGGCTGAAGGCCCAATGAGTTTCCGCAGAAATAAATAGCTTCCCCCCCATTCACCTGAGGGAAAATGAATTGATCTCTAAACTTCGCCAAAGGATCTTTTTGATCCATTTCCCTAGCAAAGGATTCTGAATATTGGTAGTTCATGTAATGAATTACAAGTTTTAAAGTCGGAAGGTTCAAAGGTTCAAAGTTTTAAGATGGCCCAAATAGTGTGGGTCAACTTTACCACTTTTTAACCTTCCCACCTTTCAACTCATTTGGTCTATTTTGTCATCACAGTCCCGCAGTTTTTGCAGGTACAGTTTTCAGGATTGTTCCAAAATCTATCCATAATCGGAGGCAATTGATTGACGATATCAGTCAACTCAACATACTCTTCGTAAAGCAAATTTCCACAGTTCTCGCAATGCCAGATAAAGCCATCTTTCTCACCTGCTCTTCTGTATCTTTCTACCACTAGGCCTACTGTATTGGCAGGTCTTCTTGGAGAATGAGGAACTTTTGGAGGCAAAAGGAAAATTTCTCCTTCCTTAATAGGAATATCTTTTGGCTTGCCATCCTCGATCACCTTAAGAACGATATCCCCTTCCAATTGATAGAAAAACTCCTCTCCCTCATCATAGTGATAGTCCTTTCGAGAATTGGGTCCTCCGACAACCATGATAATGAAATCATCATTCCCTTTGTAAACTTGCTGATTGCCAACAGGTGGTTTTAAAAGATGTCTGTTATCATCAATCCATTTTTTGAAATTGAAAGGTTGGGACAAGGCCATAATTAGATTTTTTTAGTGGAAAAGGGCATTCTCAACAGGATTTTCGCCCAATTGAATTAGGTACTAAAAGTATTAAAAAACACGCGTTTTTTTCCCTTACTTTGTTCAAAAGGCCGAATTCATGTCATTACCAATTATTGACCTACACTGCGATTTACTTTCTTACTTAGCTCGAATCCCTGAGGCAAGTCCATTTGCAGGAGATGAGATTGCCTGTGCTTTTCCACATCTTAAATCAGGAAATGTCCAAGTCCAGGTTTGCGCGATTTACACAGATGTTAGACCTATTTCCATGGATTTGGCTTGGAAGCAGGCAGAAAAATATAATGAATTAATAACCCAAGAAAAGGACTCTTTTTCGGCCTTTGATTGCAAAAATCTTCCTTCAGATGGGACTGTTTCACTTTTCGCATCCATTGAAAATGCTGCAGGATTGGGAAATGAGGAAGCCTCTTGGGATGAGATTTATGCTCAGTTTGACAGGATACTCGAGAAAACAGAAAAACTTGCCTATATAGGCTTGACCCACCATACTGAAAATAGATTCGGAGGAGGAAATTATACAGAAGGAATCGGTCTGAAGGACGATGGCAAAAAACTACTCGATTACATGAGCGGAAAGAAAATCCCAGTCGACTTTAGCCATACATCGGATCTTCTTGCTGAGGGAATCTTAAATCATATAGCTCAAGCTAATTTGGATATTCCAATCATTGCAAGTCACTCGAATTATCGAGCTATTTGGGATCATAAAAGAAACTTGCCTGATGAGTTTGCTCAGGAAATTATCCAAAGGAAAGGAATAATCGGGGTGAATTTCCTTCGTGCTTTTTTAGATACTGATGTTCCTGAAAGGTTGTTTGAACATATCCTTCATGGATTTGAATTGGGTGGAAAAAATGCACAGGCTTTTGGAGCGGACTACTTTTATACCAAGGATTTTGGAGATCCTAATCGATTTCCATTTTATTTCCCATTAGCGGAAGATGCCAGCAAATACCCAAGTTTGTTGGAAAGTTTGAGTAGCAAATTGGATTCAGAGTCTCTTGAAAATCTAGCTTACAAAAACGTACTAACTTTCTACCAAACCCTCCACAGCTGATGTCTTCCCATCATTTTGTCAAAGAACAACAAGAGCCGGCAGTTTTGATTTTGGATACCCAAGGAATTTCCTTTGACTCCATCAGTCCATTGTTGGAATGGGTTCCGACGGTCCTGATTGCCGAAAATTGCGTAGATCAAGTACTCTCTTGGGGAATCAAAATCGATGTGGTTTTAGCGAGTGAAGACTTTCAAAAGGCAAATCTGAATCTTTTGGAAGAACAATATCCATTGAGATTTTACACTTCCTCAACTGATAATTTTTTAGCTGATGGACTCCATTATTTAATGGCTTCCAATCATCAAGCAGCTCATCTGGTAGGGTTTCCACATGAAAAGGCATTGGAGCTCGGACTATTTTTGGAAAAAATGGATCTCACGATACAAGAAGCAGAATGGAAATTTTATCCCGTGAAAGGCGGAAAATTCAAGAAGTGGTTCCGATCTAGTGATATCGAAATTTTTGGACAGGAAGGATTACCGGTAGAATTGGAAAACGAGAACGGCAAACTCATTTTACCCCTTACTTTTGTGACGATTTTGGAAGTTCCAGAAGGCTTTACTGAAATACAGGCTCCAGGAGTTTTTTGGATTGGAGAGAGAACTACTTAAAGCGTTCCCGACAAAACAGCCATCAACTTTTCTAAATAAAGCTGATCGGTTTCGTCGAAATCATTCAATTGATCGCTATCCACATCCAAGACCATGGCAACTTCTGATCCTTTGAACACGGGAACGACAATTTCTGATCTGGAAGCTGAACTGCAGGCAATATGTCCGGGAAATGCATCCACATCCGGCACCAATTGAGTTGTGGCATCTTTCCAAGCCGTACCACAAACCCCCTTCCCTAAATTGATTCGAGTACAGGCAATCGGTCCCTGAAATGGTCCCAATACTAATTGCTCACCTTTGACCACGTAGAATCCAACCCAGAAAAAATCAAAGGCCTGCTTCAGTGCCGCTGCGATGTTGGAAAGGTTGGCATACATATCCGGTTCTCCAGAAATCAAAGCTTCGATTTGCGGAAGAACAGCTTCATATTGCTCTGCTTTTGTTGCAGATTGGGGAACGTATAGATTTTCAGACATGGTAATAAATCGCTAATTCGTCTTCTAAGAAATGAACTCTTTCACTTGCAGGATGGGAAATTTGTGGAGCTTTGATACCTTCCAGAAATTTCACTTGGCTGGTAAACACCCTTGCTTCATCCCAAAGTTCAGATTCGATGAATTTATTTAATAGGAAAGATCCCCCTTCCACAATTAAACTCTGGATTTTACGCTCTTGTAAATCATCCAAAATCTCCTGTATTTCAAATTTTGGCGAAAGCTTTTTCCATTCGAGATTCCCGTTGATTTCGGACTTTTTCAAATTGTAACAAATCGTAGGAATACCATGATCGAATAATTTCAACTCAGGCGAAAGCTGCAATTGTCTATCTATGACCAAACGAAGAGGATTTTTCCCTACCCAATCTCGCACATTTAAAGAAGGATCATCGTAGTGAGCAGTATTCCTTCCCACCAAAATAGCATCTTCCTCAGCTCTCCACTTATGCACTTGCTGACGGCTTAGGGAATTAGAAATCCATTTGGAGGAGTAATCTTTTCGCGCTACAAACCCATCAAGAGTCTGTGCCCATTTCAGGATTACATAAGGTCTTTTCTTTTCGATTTGGGTAAAAAACCTTCGGTTTTGCGCTCGGGCTTCTTGTTCCAAAATGCCGGTCTCGACTTCAATTCCAGCATCCTTTAGAATTTGGATGCCTTTCCCACCAACCAAAGGATTGGAATCAAAAGCTGCGATTACGACTTTTTTAACCTGCTTTTCCACCAACAGATTGGCACAAGGAGGAGTTTTCCCATAATGAGCGCAAGGCTCCAAAGTCACATAAACCGTAGATTCTGGAAGCAATTCAGGGTTTTTCACCGAGTTAACCGCATTGACTTCGGCATGAGGTCCTCCATATACTTTATGAAAACCTTCCCCGATTATTTGTCCATCATGAACAATAACACAACCTACCATTGGATTCGGGCTGACATTTCCACGACCCCACTCTGCAAGCTCTAAAGCTCTTCGCATGTATTGAGCGTGCATTTCCATCAGGGTTTGATTCTAAAGGTTACTAAATCCAAGGTTTGACTTTCTCCAGCTATTACCTGCACTCCAAGAAGTGTATCAGCTAAAAATCCATCATTTTTCGGATCAAAATAAAGGTCATAGGTGCCTTCAGGTAATCTGAAATAATAACCCATATCTTCATTGACATGAGTGCTCGTTGAATCACCATCCTGAATTGCAAAAATTGCAGGTCTCAATTGATCTTGGGAAATGGTTCCATAGATTTCACCCAAGTCTCCAGGTAAAAGCACATGCAAATAGGGATCAAAAGACAAGGTCAGTGGTTCTGGAGTAACAGTCTGAATGGATTTTTCCAAATCAAAATCCAAAACAACATCATAGGAAAAACCTGATTCCAAAAACATCTCGATATCGATTGGAATAAGTGTAGTCGCAGACTCTGCTAATGGAAGATTATATCGGTCTTCACTTTCCCAGAGGAAATTGCTTGTTCCGATTTCCAGCTCCATTCCGATAATCTGACCAGGAGGTAAAGGCTCTCTTCCCAATAGTAATACTTCTCCTCCTACAAAGTCAGAAACCTTGACTTGCTTATCTCCAAATTCATATTCAATAAAAAATGTCTGTTTTTCCGTCTCTCGACCTTGGACATTCATGGTGACATTGACCCCGAATATCTCCACAAAAACAGAATCATAAAGGGGAGGTGCATCAATCAATACCACATTGAGCAAGGCTTCCGGTTTGTCATCAGCACTGGTACAGGCTCCTAAGAAGCCCAAAAACAATAAAACTGTTGGGAAAAGATTTCTGATTCTCACATTACAAATGTAGACCAAATCTTGGTTTGGGGAGAATTCTAAAAAGCAAAAAAGCCGGCTGTGCCGGCTTTTTATATAATAATGTAAGAACTTTATTCTGTGACAAGTTCTAAGGTAATCGGTTCTACGACAGTCATTTCACCATCTTCAACCATTATTCCATCGATTTGTACAGGAACATACAATTCGTTCGGAGTAATTACCAAAGAATAGGTTCCAGCATCCAATCCCTGAATTTTGAAGTTTCCATTTTCATCCACATAAGTGGTATAAGTATCGTCGCCATCCATAGCAGTTACTTCAATCATTTGAGCCTCTAAAGGCATAATTTGACCGGAAATTCCAGCAGCCTCTTGTAAATATGCTCTCAAAACTGGCTTCAAATTGATATTTCCTGAGTTACCGGCTACTACAATTGATTTAGCGACATCAAAGTCAATGATCAAATCGTAGGTTTGACCTGCTTCAAGCTCTTGATCGATTTTGATTTTCAATCCACTTTGCTGAGCACTAGGAGTCTTCAAATCGGACTCAACTCCATCCTTTACTACATAATTGTTGGTACCCAAAATCAATCTGATTTGATCGATTTCTCCTTCATCAAAGTCTTCGGTTCCCAAAAGCAATGAGTTAGCCCCAGTTAGATCTAAAAGGTTGACCATTTGAGTTTCTCCTTCATAAGAGACCTCTTGCCAAGAATCATAATTGTCATCATCGTCTCCTTGGGTATCGTCATCATCCAAGGAGTTGTCATCCATTTTCAATCGTACAGCTAGTACTTCTACCCAGACTTCATCAAAGTCTCCAGGAGCATCCACTAGAAAGAAGTTAACTCTAGCTTTCCCCTGCAAATCATCAGGAGAATCATCCGTGTTACAGGAAGCAGCAAAAATGACAGTTAGGGCAGATAGAAAATATGAAATATACTTTTTCATAAATATTTGGTTTATGTTCCCCGATTCATTTTCAAGCATTATGCCAGTATCTAATTTACATCTTTTTTGAGGGTTTTCTCTGCAGGCATTCTTATTTTTGAGGATGATGAAATGGGAACGACTCCTCACTCGTGGGAGATTTGGAGACAAACCGGGGTTTATCCCCACACAAGCAACTAGAAGTGAATTTGAGGTCGACTATGATCGAATCATTTTTTCCTCCCCTTTTAGAAACCTTCAGGATAAAACACAGGTCTTCCCTCTGCCTGATCAGGCTTTTGTTCATACCCGATTGACTCATAGTTTGGAAGTTTCTTCTGTCGGGAGGTCCTTGGGAAAATCTGCCGGAGAATACCTTTTGAGTAAATATCCGAACCTAGAAAAAACGGGGATTACATCTTCTGAAATCGGTGGGATTGTGGCCGCTGCAGCTCTCACCCATGATATCGGAAACCCTCCATTTGGTCATGCCGGAGAGGAAGCTATTTCGGACTTTTTTAAATTCCATGCTCTCGGACAAGTTTGGAAAAATCATGTCAGAACGGAGCAATGGGCTGATTTATGCAATTTTGAAGGAAATGCACAAGGATTCAGAATGCTTGTTTCAAAGCAGTTTGGTTTGAAATTGACTTATGCGACATTAGCTGCATTTACCAAATATCCAAGACCAAGTCTGATTTCACATCGAGATGTGGCAAGAAGAAGCCAGAAGAAATTTGGTTTCTTCATCAATCAGCTTGCGGATTTCGAGCAGATGGCAGCCTTTCTTGGGATTGGAAAATCCAGTGAAGAATGTTGGATGAGGCACCCATTGGCTTTCTTGGTGGAAGCTGCAGATGATATCTGTTATAGCATCATTGATTTGGAAGATGGCTGCACTATGGGTTTGGTTAGTTTTGAAGAAACTGTCTCTCTTTTAGCTCCGATCTTAAAGGAAAAATTTGATCCGGAAAAATTAAAAAATCGAACCAATGCCCAAAACTTGGGTGCATTGCGCGCTTTGGCTATTGGCGAGCTGATCCAGGAAACTGTAGAAGCTTTTTCTCAATATGAGGAAAGCATGTGCAAGGGAAATTTTGATAAAGCACTGACTGACATCATCCCTTCTGCCAAATACCTCCAGAAAATTACTGAGGTTTCCATTTTCAAAATCTATAGATCTAAAGTGGTTTTGGAAAAAGAGGCCGCTGGATTTCAAGTCTTGGAAGGCCTACTTTCTGTTTTTTCCAAAGCGCTGTACCATCAATTTTATGCTCCGGATCGCTTCTCAGGGCAGGATAAGAGCATTTTGAGGCTCTTGCCGGAGGATTTTCCATTGAAAGGCTGGGGAGAAGAAGTCAACCCTTATCCATTGATCCGAATCTTAGTGGATTATATCTCTGGAATGACTGATAAATACGCATTGAACTTGTATCGGAGAGTCAAAGGAATCTCATTTCCAGGAAGCTAATTAAGCTTCCTTTTTTTTTGGAAAAATTATTGAACAAATACATCCTGTAATTGAATCAATTAGATACAGTTTCCGTATTTAGTTGCCTAAAGAATTAGACAATGAAAAAAGCCCTTTACATATTTCTCGGAGTATTCTTATTCCTTTTGGTTTCTGCAGTAGCAGTCCCATTTTTATTCAAGGATAAAATCATCGAGCGGATCAACCGTGAATTGGATAATTCTCTAAATGCTCAAGTATATTATGATCCTGAAAACATCTCATTGAGTTTATTGAGGCATTTTCCAAATGTAAGTGCGACCATTGAAGATTTTGGGGTTGTTGGCAAAGAAGAATTTGCAGGCGACACCTTAATTCAAGTGGATGAGTTGGATCTAGCCTTTAACTTGAAATCCATCATTTTTGATGAATCCCCATCTCTTTCTTCTCTTAGCATGATCGGAGGGGATATGTATATCAAGGTTTTGGAAGACGGAAAAGCCAATTATGATATCGTCAAAGAGGATAACACCTCCAACACAGATGATTCTGAGTCCACCTTTAAATTGGGAATTGAATCTATAGAACTAGATCAAGTCAATGTAATTTACGATGATCGCCAAATGCAATTTGCCATGGCCCTGGCTGAAATCTCTGCGAAAGGATCCGGGGATTTTACCTTGGATGTCTATGATTTACCACTTCAGGTAGAAGCTACTATCGCAGACATGGCCTATGAAGGGGTTCACTATTTGACCAATAAAAAATTCGAAGGGGAAACGACTCTTCAAGTAGATATGAATCAAATGAAATTCAGTTTTTCTGATGGGACATTTGGACTGAACGATTTCTTTTTCAATTTGGATGGCTTTGTGGCCTTGCCTGAAAATGGAATTGAATTGGATCTTCAGTTCGGAGCCATGGATTCTGATTTCAAAAGTATCCTTTCATTAGTCCCTGGAATCTATACCGAGTCTTTTTCCAGCGTAAAATCATCTGGAACTATGGCATTTAATGGCTTTGTAAAAGGGCTTTACTCCGAAACCCAATTACCAACATTTGATATCAATTTGGAAGTCAAAGATGGAATGTTCCAATACCCTGACCTTCCAAAGCCTGTCGATGCAATCAATGTGAAACTGCAGGCAAAAAATGAAACCTCCATTCTGGAAAATACGAGCCTTGATATTCCGACATTCTCCATGAGATTCGGTAGCAATCCGATATCTGGCAATTTCCACCTCGCCAATTTGAAGGACTATTTTATGGAAGGCCAGTTGATAGGAAAGTTGGATTTGAAAGAGTTGACTTCCATTTTTCCAATCGAGGGAACACAGCTAGCTGGGATTTTGGATATCGATGCCAAGGCAAAAGGGAAATATGATTCCGTCAATCATGTCTTGCCGGCAATTACTGCCAATATCAATTTGGCGAATGGCTATGCTAAAAATCAGGAGTATCCTTCAGCATTGGAAAACATCCGAGCCAATGCAAATATCATCAGCAACACCGGTCAGATGAAGGATTTTGTTGCTGATTTCCCTGATTTTGGTTTTGATCTGGAAGGAGAAAGAATTGCAGGAAACTTAAAAATTCAGGATTTCGAAGCATTGAACTGGAATGGAGAAGTGGCAGGAGCAATAGACTTGGAAAAAATCATGGCCATTTTTCCAATTGAAGACACCGAGTTGAAAGGAAAAATCAATGCGGATATCAAAACCTCAGGTTCTTATGAGGCGGTTGAAAAGAATCAATACGCCAAACTTAATACTTCAGGCGATATGCAGGTTCAGGACTTTTTCTACAAATCCCTCGATTATCCTCAAGGAGTCAGTATCAAAAAAGCAGATGCTTCTTTCAGTCCGGCTCAAGCAGATTTGAAGGAATTTGATGCTCAACTAGGAAAAAGTCCTTTAAAAGCTACAGGGACTTTGAACAATTACATGGATTACCTGCTGTCAGATTCAGGCGTACTCAAAGGTCAGCTTGATCTCAATTCCAGCCATTTTGATGTCAATGAATGGATGACAGAAAGTAGTACTTCGGCAGATACTGCAAGTTTGGAAGTTTTGCCTTTACCGGAAAATATTGATTTTACCATGGCTGTGTCCGCAGACCAAGTTTTGTATGACAATTTGGACTTGAAGGAAGTTCGAGGAAAAATGATCCTTAGAGATGGAGTCTTGACCTTTTCTGACGCTGGGATGAAAACTTTAGACGGAAGAATTACTCTTAATGGAAACTATGATCCTCGGGATCTGGCTAATCCGAAGTTTGCCATGAAGCTGGATATCTCCGAACTCAGCATTGCCAAGGCTTTCCAATCTTTAACCACTGTTAAAGCGTTTGCCCCGATCGCTCAGGATATTACAGGTAGATTCAATTCTCAATTGGAATTCTCCGGACTTTTGGGTTCGGATATGATGCCGGTACTTTCTTCAATTGATGTGAATGGGATATTGGCCGTACTAGATGCTGCTTTGAAAGAAAACAAGATGGTTCAAAGTCTGACTAGCCTGACTAAATTGCCTTCAGCCAACTCTCTTCAGTTTAAAGATTTGAAAATCCCAGTAACAATCGAAAATGGGATGATGGATGTCAAACCATTTAATGTGAAACTATGGGATTACCAAACAACCGTTCAAGGAAGTGCCGGATTTGACGGATCTATCAACTATTTGCTCAATATGCAGGTTCCGGCAGGAAAATTTGGAGCCCAAGCCAATTCACTTTTGGCAAGCATTTCTGGAACAGAAGCCAATGAATCCACGATCATCCCTGTCGCCATCAATCTATCGGGTACTTATAAATCTCCACAGGTAAGCTTGGCAGGTGGAAATAGCATGGAGACACTTTTAACAAATGCCCTGAAGTCCAGATTTGATAGTGAAAAGCAAAATCTGGAGGCTGAAGCCAAAGAGCAATTTCAAGCAGCACAGGATAGTATCAAACAAGAAATGAAACTGAAGGCGCAGGCATTTCAGGATAGTGTGAAAGTTGAATTGGCCAAAAAATCCGGTGAAAGTGGAGAAAAGGTCGTTGAGGAAGCCAAAAATTTATTGAAAGGATTCCTTAAAAGCAGCACCCAAACCAAGAAGGATACGACTATGAAAAAGGATAATTAAGTAGTCCGTAGATAATATAGTCGATAGACAATAGAATTAAATAGCCCATGGTTCTTTCAACCATGGGCTATTCCTGTTTATATAGAGTATTCAGGATCAATCTTTGTTTAGTTTTGATTCATCTCTGCTACTTTTTTCTCAATATGTTCAACTACTTGTTTCATTCCTTTCTCCGGACTAAAATCTAATAGTTTAAGATCGTCCAAAACTACACCAGAATGTCCAGGAGGCATATAAAACAAGTCTCCTTCATTTAAAACAACCTCACCTTCCTCGTCATAAATCATTTTCAAAGAGCCTTTAATGATGTATCCCCAATGAGGAACTTGACATGAATTATTTTTCAAGCCTTCCAACAAAGGCCCCATGTCTGTACCTGCAGGCATTTCGTTTACTGCTACAGACATACCCCCCCAATCATCCAAGTGATTGATGACCCTGTTCTTTGGAAAATCAGAGATCGCAATATGTTTTTCAGAATTGGCTTTTTCTTTAAAGCCCATTGCAGCCAAAAATCCTAGAAGGAATACTGCCGACATGATAAAATAATTTTTCATAGCTCTAATGTTTAATTTGCTATGAAAATTCGCCTTGAATCTTGTGGCATACATATCAAATCTGTGGCATATCCTTATAAAATAGTTGCAAAATCAGCTTTCAACTTGAACAAGTTTTTGAAAATCCGGATCATCAAAAAGCGAGACTAAAAATATATCTCTTTCATAATCCCAATAATGCCTTAATTGTCCTTCTTCCTTGGCTATGGCTAATTGTGAAATCGCTTCTTTTTTAAAACCTGCCAAAGCTAAAATCCTGGCTTTATGATAGGCAATGTGGTAGGGGTATTCATGCCTTCTCCATTTTAATTCCGTTTGATCTCCAAATTGATTGAGGAGATTTTCAATTTGATTAAAAGAACCTCTTTTGGCTTTTACATAAGTCAAATAGATCTCCAATTCTAGCCTCAATTTTGGCTGAAGTTTTAGCCTATCATTTATCAAACTCTCGGCATTTTCCATATCTCCAGCTAAAAAGTAAGCATCGATCAAATCATAATCTCCAACTCCTTCATTTGGAATATCTTTTAGGAATTCAATCGCTTTATTCGCAAAATACTTCGACGAAGAATCATTGGATATTAATTGATATTCCATTGCTGCATGAACCAAATATGCTGTATAAAATGATTGATCACGATAGGTATTTAGCAAACTATCCACCGAGTCCCTCCCTTTTCCCATCGCTACATAGGTACTAATCCATAATTCGGGAATAGCTGAATTTTGTAAATCTTCCGGAATCGACATTAAATATTCAACACATTCATCAAACCTGTGGAGCATCAGGAGAGATTCTGCTTTATTCCTAGTTTTGAAATAATGCCAAATCAAACCCATTTCATTGACATTGGGATCCTGAACTTGGGCTAATACTTCCAAGGCTTTTTCGGGCATAAAAAGGGACTTGTATTTATGTCCTGCCATAATATTGAAATAATAATCCTGCTGATAATCATCCAATATGCCCAAGCAAACCTGCAAAGCTTCCTTATACCTTCTTTGAAACATATTTGATTGCTCAAGGTATAAGGCCTTTTCATAGTGGGTCATGGTGGGAATTTTTTCAACCCTTTCCATGATTGAGTCAACCTTTGAATAATCGACAAACCAGGACATAAAAATCTGGGCCATGACAAAATTGGGTTCCAGCGTAGTAGCTTTTCTGAAATAATTATAGGCTTTAGATGGATATAACCCATCTTTCATTTCAGCAAGTCCTTTTAAATATGCACTGTAGGCATTATAGCTCGGAGGTTTCAATTTCCCGATTTTTACATCTTCCAAATTGACAAGGAGTCCCAAGACATCCAGTCTTATTTCTTCAATTATGGACATCACGCTATCCTTATGCCCTTTATTGATTGGAAAATGATAGATTGATTCCTGCGTAATTCCATCAATCAAATTCACATCAAAATAGATTTCATTGTTGGACAGGTAATAATTCCCAGTGAGTAAGTTTCGCGCATCAACCAATTGTGAGAATGTAGGTCGATTTTCCTGATCATTGCTTAATACACCCAAACTAGGAAGGTATTCATCGACTGTAAAAGCTGGAACAGTTTTGATACCTTCCACATTATCCAGCTGAGTGGCAATCCAACTACTGGCAATTTCACCTATGGAATTCAGCTGAGGATTTCCTGTTTCGTTTTTGAAAGGAATTACTGCAATTCTGGAGTTCTGAGGTAATTGGAATTTTGATGAGTCTTCTTTTTGAAAAAAATAAATTCCAAATGGAACTATGATCAAGAGTGCTATCCAAATCAAACTTTGATAGTTTTTTTTAGGAGTTGAATCGATATCCCAAGGCAATAGGATGTCTTTTTTTAGTATTTCATGAATTTCCGGATGCAAATAAAATTCGTAGATATCTTTCCCTTTAGGGCTGAAGTTATCTTCCTTTTTTTTGATCTCACCTGGACTAATTCCAAAATCATCTTTGAAACACTTATTAAAGTATGAGGGGTTTTCAAAACCTACTTTATAACTAATCTCTGATCCGGTAAAATCTGTTTTTAGCAGATATTCATAGGCTTTGAGTAGTCTTATATATCTGATAAATCTACCCGTGGATAATGAAATGGATTTTTTTAGTTTCCGATGAGTTTGTTCTCTACTTAAGGATAAAGCTGAGGCCAATTCATTTCCATTAAAATCACTATCGTCCAAATTGGACAATACAATTTCAATTGCTGATTGAATAAAACTTGCACTTTGTAAATCCATAATAAAAAAGTATTGTACTGAATTTAAGGTTTTTAAAGTTGGATTGATGAATTTCAGACTGATTCCATTCCTAGGCATTTTTCGAAATGACCTTTTTGTTAAGAGTTCACCTTTCATTCCTACATCCTTGGTCCTATTCCAATCTTTCATGGTATTTTAATAGAGAACAAGATCAGGCCAAATAACCATGAAAAACTTTGCCTACATTTTTTTATTGATCCTTATCGCAGGATGCACCCATACTGAAAAGCAATCAAGTGTTTCTGAACAACAAACCGTATCAAACGAGCTTCCCCAATCCCCACATCATGTAAAATTGACTTGGGAAACCTCCCCAAGCACAAGTCAGGCAGTTTCTTGGAGAACTTCTGATGAAATCAAATCTGGAACAGTTGAATATGTAAAAGCAACAGCTTCTCCATTTTTTGAAGAAGATGTCCGACAAATATCAGCAGAGACAGACACCTTAACTTCAGACGACCGAACTTGGGCTTATCACCAGGCAAATATTACGGGATTAGAATCTGGAACCACCTATTCTTATCGAGTGGGAGGTGGAGATTTTTGGTCTGAATGGTCGGAATTCACCACCGCCAGCGGAACTGATGAACCTTTTAAGTTTATCTATTTCGGCGATGTGCAGCGATTTATCTATTCCAAAGGAAGTCGAATTCTTCGCCAAGCAATTTTAAATGTACCAGATGCTAAATTCATGGTTTTTGGTGGAGATCTGGTTCATAGAGGTGCTCAAAACATTGAAAATTACGGTGAGTTTTTTCCTGGGGGAGGCTGGATTTTCCAAAATATCCCAACTATCGCTACTCCAGGAAACCATGAACATGATAATGCTAAATCAGGGATTGATTTGTCTGATCTCTGGTTTCAAAATTTCAATTTTCCCAAAAATAGCCCTGAAGGTCACGAGGAAGAAACCTACTTTGTGGATTACAACAATGTCCGGATCATATCCCTCAATATGTGCCGCTATAGATATAAGGATGATCGAAAAGAAATCTACGATTGGACCAAGGAAAGGCTTGAGGAATTTGAGGGAGACTGGGTATTTATCACCTTCCACTATGCCATGGATGCCTTGGCTCGTAATCGAGATGCAGGAATTCGCTTTCCGGAATTCAAGGCTTTGTTTGAGCAATACCAGATTCCAATGGTTTTGACAGGACATGAACATCTGTATTCCAGAGGAAGAATGGATGCACCATTTCCGGTCTATGTAGTATCTGTTGCTGGACCCTATCAAAATGCCATCCGCTTTGCAGATTGGATAGAGAGAGCCGGAACCAATATGCAGCTCTTCCAAGAAATAGAAGTAAGTCCCGATACGCTCCATTATTTTAGCAAAACTGTCCTAGGGGATATTTATGATGAGTTCAAGATTGTCAAAGATGGAGCAGGAAAATTGACATTTATAGATGGAAAAAATCTTCCTGAAGAATCATTGGAACCTACACAAGATTTTGAAGATCGTTATGACCAAGATTTGGTGGAATCCTATGAAAAAGATAGGGAAGAGTATTTAAAGAGGAGGAGATAATTGTTATTCCAATTCCACCAACTCTATCTTTTTGCTAAAGCCCACTTTATCCAAAACAATCACTCCCTTATCAATCTGGTCAAAAACATACTTGATTTCAGAAATGTGGTAAGGATCAAATTCTGGATTTTTGGAATTCATCTTTTCCAGTTCGAAAACATACTTTTGAAAAACGATTTCTGAACTTCCATCTCCATCCAAAAAGTCCATTTTCATGGTATTGGTAACGATTTGACGCTGCAAAGCTGAAAACTTACTCAATAAAAAAGAAACCTGATTTCCGGCAGAATCAATCATTTGAATCCTTAGATCCAAAGGTTTTTCAGGCTCTTTTTCATCCTCATTCTCCATTTCTTCTTCTACTTCCTCATCATTTTCATTGGAATTTTCCGAATCCTCAAGCTCTTCATCGTCTTCGGACTCATTCTCATTTTCATTATTGTTGGAAATCCACTTTCCCCCAGTTTTGGGATTGGAGCTTTCTTTGGATTCTGCCATTTCAAAGACAAAAACAGAGGTAGAATCTAATTGGAGTTTTTCCAAATCTGGAAAAATGGAATAGGAAGCGATCAAAGAATCAGCTACTGCTTCATTCACTTTTTCTTCTTTCAAAGAATCAGCGATTTCGTAATTCCAGCCCAAGAAAACTGCACGAGTTCCTTTTTTACCATATTTTAAATCTATTTCTCCCTCTCTCCAAACTTTCAGATTTTCTCCTGAAATTTTCCCTCCGGAACCAGTTGAAGTCACATCAAGATCTGCATTGAAATCGGTAATATATTGAGTATTCGAATCTTCAAATTGGTTCAGATAAATCGTCTCTGGCAACCAATCTTTTCCAGTCCTTGCGTCCATGAATAGAGGCAAATACTCCTTTTTGTCATTTAGTGTAATATCCAGAAAAGCCGAAATATAGACTTTGGCTATTTCCTGTTGGCTTTCCGCATCCATTTGCTGCTCCAAATTGAGCAGCCCTTTCAAAGGATTTCCCGTATCATTATCGCCCCAGGAGGTATTGAACTGCCCGTGATTGGCTCCTTGGATATACAGGCCGGTTTTGAAATGATAGGCACTGTCTTCAAAGGTTACCCTCTCAAATTGCATGGAACCCATAAATGAAGTTACGTCCGCATCCTGAGAACCGTGAAAAACAAAGTAATCGATATCCTTCAATTTCGTTCGGGTATTTCCTGGTTGATACTGACCGTCCACCGGTGCGATGGATACGATGGATTGAATGTTGAAATGGTATCCCAAAGGAA
Source organism: Algoriphagus sp. PAP.12 (assembly GCF_026652115.1). Classification (GTDB taxonomy): domain Bacteria; phylum Bacteroidota; class Bacteroidia; order Cytophagales; family Cyclobacteriaceae; genus Algoriphagus. The sequence goes on from NZ_JAPPSQ010000001.1 coordinate 517,624, forward strand.
TGGTCGCATCATCAGGATAATAATCCAATTCATTGAGCATAGCTGCATGAGCGACTGCTTCACCACCTCGGGAGTGTCCCATCAAGGAAATACGATTCATATCGACTTTCCCAGCAAAAAGATGTTCATCCGCTCCATTCCACTTCTCCCAAACTTTCAGATGCTCCAGTAACAACCAGCCACGGGCGTCATTTTCTTTTTCCAAGCCTCCAAATAAGTCAGACCAGGATCCATTGATGAAATTCTCATCCACAGACACCAATATCATTCCCCGAGAGGCCAACAATTCACCTAGATAATCATATCCTGGATCCGAAAAATCTTGCATGGAGTGATTACCATGAACTACCAAAACTAAAGGAAAAGGCCCATCTCCTTCCGGAAACCAAACTCTCCCATTGATCGGAAGAGATTTGGAATCAAAGCCCCAATATTTCTCTCTCCACCAGCCACCGATACCTTCCCAATTATCCAAAAATGCGACCCCATTTACTGAATCCGTTTTGAAGGTTACTTCTTCTCCAAATTCCGGTCTATGCTTATCCTTTCCACTACCATAGGTCATTGTTAAGACTCCATAAGTTCCTGCTTTTGCAGGTGAATCTCCAGGAATTTGAGGAATAGCAACATTGGAATAAAGTGCGGCATTTTCGATGTTATCCATCGCTATTCCTTTCAATGAGTAGTAATAAATACTCATGCCCAATCCGGCAATAGCTAAAAGTGCACCTAGGATAAAAATCACCTTTTTTGGTGTGGTCAATGGCTTGAAACCTGTTTTCGAAAAAGTGAACCAAGTGGCTCCCAAAAAAGAACAAAGCAAAATGCTCCATCCGATTAATTTGATATTCCCAAAGTAGTTGATCAGAAAAAGGGGAAATGCCATCAACAATGCTATTCTATACCATTTGGGGATTTGATTTAGTTTTTTGATCAACCAAGAATTAATGAATGCCAAAAGCGTGGCAGCCGCAATCATTAAAAGACCTAAAACGAATATCCAAGGATCACGAATATTGAAAGCTGACAAAAGCGCATAAATCAGCATCAGACCAATACTTCCAATCAATAAGCCTACACCAGCCCCCTTGATGGCTGTCTGCCCTGGAGTAATTAGTTTCAATTTAGCTTGTACCCAGGCCCAAGCTTGTTTGAATTTCTTCTTGATCATTTTCGGTAGGTTGATGATAAATATCTAAAAATTAACAGGTTCTCTAATCTACCGAAATTTTGGGATAGAACATGTTTTTTGGCAAAAGCCCAAAAATAGGAATGGCTTCAAGCAAAAAAAACCCTCAGGAAACTATTCCCAAGGGTTTTAACTCTATCTATTTGATCAATCTGAAATTAAAATGGATACTTGCCTTGAGCAATCATATAATCGGCGATCTCTCTTCTCAATGCTTTGGTATTGATCAGATCCATTTTGGTAAATCGCTTCAATCCCATCAACATCACTTTTTGTTCGTCCCCTTTGGTAAAGGAAGCAATTGCTTCTTTGGCTGCAGAGCTGATTTTTTCAACTGCTTCAAACAAATAAACCTGTGCCATAGAAATCTGATGCTTGGTCGCCTCCTCACCTTTCAAACTTACCAGTTTCTCAGATCTCAAAATCGCAGATTCAGCTGCATAGATTTCAATCATGATATCAGCCAAATTCATCATGATTTCTTGCTCGTCTTCGATCCTATCTTGTAAAGCCATGGCAGCTTTACCCCCAACCATCAGGAATACTTTTTTCAATTTTTTCAATACTTCCTTCTCAGCTGCAAAAAGCTCAGAGGTATCGATTGTTTCAAAAGAAGGTACAGCCGTCAATTCATTGGAAACTGCCATCGCTGGTTCAAAAAGATTGATTTCTCCTTTCATGGCTCTTTTCAAAACCATTCCAACCATCAGCATGCGGTTGATTTCATTGGTTCCTTCATAAATTCTGGAAATCCTAGCATCCCGATAGGCTCTTTCCATTGGTGCCTCTGCAGAATAGCCCATTCCTCCATAGACTTGAACCCCTTCATCTACCACATAATCCAAAACTTCTGAACAATGAACTTTTGCCAGGGCTGCTTCAATGGCAAATTGCTCCAAGGCTTTCAATTTTGCCTCTGCATCAGACATTCCCTCTGCAGCAAGGCTGCTCATTTTATCTTCAATATCCTGACCAGCTCGATAGCAAAGGGATTCTGCAACATAAGATTGGATTGCCATTTCAGCTAGCTTATGTTTGATGGCTCCAAAAGTATTGATCGCCACTCCAAATTGCTTTCGCTCAGTAGAATATTTAATTGCATGAGATGTAACTGTTCTTACTCCTCCCAAAACTCCAGCTCCCAGTTTTACACGGCCAATATTTAAGATGTTAACCGCGATTTTGAATCCATTTCCACGATCAGAAAGCATGTTTTCAACCGGCACTTTACAATCATTGAAAAAGACTTGACGAGTTGAAGATCCTTTGATCCCCATCTTCTTTTCTTCTTCATTCATAGTGATACCACCAAAAGTCTTTTCGACAATAAATGCTGTCAGATTCTTATCATCTTCAATTTTAGCGAAGACGATAAATAGATCTGCAAAGCCTGCATTGGAAATCCACATCTTCTGTCCATTGATCAGATAGTGCTTCCCATCTTCAGTCAAAGACGCTTTGGTTTTACCGCTATTGGCATCCGATCCTGCATCTGGTTCAGTCAAGCAATAGCAAGCTGCCCATTCTCCAGTGGCTAATTTTGGAAGGTATTTTTGTTTTTGTTCCTCAGTACCGTAATAAAGAATTGGCAAGGTTCCAATACCAGTATGTGCACCATAAGTAGTCGAGAACGAGCCTGCAGCACCGATTATATCAGCGATCAACATGGATGTGTTAAAGCTCATTCCCATTCCTCCGTATTCTTCAGGAACTGAAATGCCCAAAAGACCTAATTCTCCTGCTTTTTTGAAAATGGAAGGGACCAAATCAGGATTTTTCATGCTGTCGATTTCTTCGATATTGGGAGTGATCTCCGTATCGATAAAATCCTGACAAGCTTGAGCCATCATTTTCTGTTCTTCGGTAAATTGTTCAGGAATAAAGATCTCTTGAGCATCTGTTTCCCTGATAAGGAATTCTCCTCCTTTTATAGTTTTGGATGTTATTGTTGACATGGTTTTTTGTTAAGACTTTAGACAATAGACTTTTCGGTTTAATTTCGAATGATGAATTCTAAATAATGAAGATTTATTTCAATAATTCGAAAACTCCAGCGACTCCCTGGCCACCCCCTACACAAGCGGTTACCATTCCATACTTTTCATTTCTTCTTCTCATTTCATTGAAAAGCTGAACAGAAAGCTTGGCTCCCGTACAACCAAGCGGGTGGCCCAATGCTACTGCTCCACCATTGACATTGACGATTTCCTCATCCATGTCCAAAGACTTGATAACTGCCAAAGCCTGTGCTGCAAATGCTTCATTCAATTCGATCAGACCGATATCACTTAAATTAAGCCCTGCTTGTTTCAATGCTTTTGGAACTGCTTCTTTTGGACCTATCCCCATGATTCTTGGATCAACTCCGGCTACTGAATAAGCCATCATCCGAGCAACTGGGTCCAAATTGAGTGACTTCATCAAGCGCTCAGACATCACCACCACGAAAGAAGCTCCATCTGAAGTTTGTGAAGAATTTCCAGCAGTAACCTGACCACCATTTTTAAATGCGGGTCTCAATCCTGCCAACACGTCCATCGTAGTCCCTGCTCGAGGTCCTTCATCCGTATCAACTACAAATTTTCGGGTTTTCTTTTTCCCCTTATCATCTACATAGGTTTCTTCAACTTCTACAGGGACTATTTCCTCTTTGAATTTTCCACTGGCAATTGCAGCCAAAGCCCTTTCGTGAGACCTCACTGAAAATGCATCGGATTGCTCTCTGGTGATATCATAATCTTTGGCCAGCTCCTCTGCAGTCAATCCCATACTTAGATAATAGGAAGGATGTTCCGTTGCAATTTTGTAGTTAAGCACGGTCTTGTATCCCATCATCGGAACCAAAGACATAGATTCAGTACCTCCGGCAATAATACAATCCGCCATTCCAGCTTTGATTTTTCCCACTGCTAAAGCGATGGCTTCTAAGCCAGATCCGCAATAGCGGTTGATAATGAAACCTGGGTTATCTATTCCTAAGGCCATGAGGGAAATCATTCTTCCCATTTGCATACCCTGTTCTGCTTCTGGTACGGCATTTCCAACGATCAAATCGTCTACCATACTTGCTTCCAAACCAGGCGTATTTGCAATCAGGTGGGTAATCACATCTGTTGCCAAATCATCAGGTCGATAAAATCGAAATCCTCCTTTTTTGGCTTTTCCAACAGCCGATCTATATCCATTTATTATATATGCGTCCATGTTATTTTGAGATTTGTAATTGAGTTATTGGATTTAAAGTGCTTCCTACTTAGAATCTAGTTTCTCAATGGTTTTCCTTTGAACAAAATGCTGTGAATTCGTTCCAAAGTTTTCTTTTCACCGGTAAGGCTCAAGAAAGCTTCTCTTTCCAAGTCCAATAAGTACTGTTCTGAAACCATTGTCGGTGAGGACAGATCACCACCAGACATCACCCAAGCCAATTTTCTGGCAATTTTTGCATCATGCTCAGAGATATAGGCACCATAACTCATTCCTGTAATTCCCGCATCAAACAATGCCAAGGATTGCTTACCCAAAACCTGAATATTGGTTTGCTGAATCGGTTGGGTATACCCTTCATTTGCCAATTCTAGAACCTTCTCTTTAGCTTCGGAAATCTGTCGCTTCTTGTTCATTGTGATTCCATCCTTTGCTTGGAGATAGCCCAGACCTTTAGCCTCCATCGCAGATGTAGAAACCTTCGCCATAGCGATATTCAAGAAAGACTCCTGAAGACGGTTTAATTCCACATCACCGGCAACCACCGAATTGGCAAATCTTCTAGTCATTTCTTTGGTACCACCACCAGCCGGAATCAAGCCAACTCCAACTTCCACCAATCCCATATAAAGTTCAGCGTGGGCTTGAATATGATCGGCATGAAGAGAAAGCTCACAACCGCCACCCAATGCCATATTGTGCGGTGCAACCACTACTGGAATGGAAGAATACCTTGCTCTCATCATGGTATTTTGGAATTGAGCGATCATCAGATTGATTTCATCAAAATCTTGATCACCGGCAAACATAAATAGCATGGCCAAATTGGCTCCAGCTGAGAAGTTTCCTCCTTCGTTTCCAATGACCAATCCTTTAAAGGATTTCTCTGCCATGGTAATAGCAGTATTAATTCCTTCGACGACTTCCTGACCCATCGTGTTCATTTTGGAATGGAATTCCAATCCGATCACATCATCTCCTAAATCATAAACTGAGGCTCCAGGATTTCCCCAAATTTTCTTGCCCGCCGCTTTCAGGGTATCCAGAATGATAAATTCTTCGATTCCCGGAATTTCTTTATAGGATTTAGAAGGAATATCGTAGTAAAGTCTTTTTCCTCCTTCTACTTTATAGAAAGTATCATTTCCATTGTCGAGCATTTCCTGAACCCAATCAGCTGGCTTCATCCCCATGGAATTCATTTCCATGATTGTTTCCCTCAAGCCTAAAATGTCCCAATTTTCGAATGGACCATATTCCCATCCAAATCCAGCACAAACAGCTTGATCGATTCTATACAATTCATCTGAGATTTCAGGAATTCTGAATGAGCAGTACCTGAAGAGATCATAAAAAGTGGTCTTATAAAACTCACCTGCCTTATCCTCAAAATTGACCAAGAATTTGATTCTTTTTTTCAAGTCCTCAATCTCTTTAGAAGCCTCTAAAGCTTTAAATTTTGGTTTTTCTACATCCTTATATTCGAATGTTTCAAAGTCAATCTCTTTCAGTTCTTTTCTACCATCCTTATGACGGATCATTTTGAAATAACCCTGTCCAGTTTTATCTCCAAACCATTTATTGTTGTAAAGTACCTCTACAATTTTTGGAAGCTTGAAAACATCTCGGGATTCATCATGTGGTAGAGCTTTGTAAAGGTTGTTGGCCACGTTTACCGTAGTATCCAATCCAACCACATCCATGGTTCGGAAAGTCGCTGACTTCGCGCGACCAATCACAGTTCCAGTCAGTTTGTCCACTTCAGAAACGCCCATTCCCATTTTTTCAATGGTATGCATCGCTGAAATAATGGCATAAACCCCAATTCTATTGGCAATGAATGCAGGTGTATCTTTACAGAGAACAGTTTCTTTACCTAGATACAAATCGCCATACTTCATCAAGAAATCGATGATTTCAGGTTTTGTCTTTGGACCAGGAATAATTTCCAAGAGTCTCAAATATCTCGGTGGATTGAAAAAGTGGGTTCCGGCAAAGTTTTCCTGAAAATCTTCACTTCTACCTTCACACATCATGTGCATAGGAATCCCAGAAGTATTGGATGTGATTAAAGTACCCGGTTTTCTATATTTTTCAACCTTTTCATACAATTGCTGCTTGATATCCAATCTCTCAACGATCACCTCTATGATCCAATCATAATCTTTGATTTTAGGAAGATCATCGTCAAAATTTCCGGTTGTTATTCTGGAAGCCAACCCAATCTCATAGATGGGAGAAGGCTTAGATTTTAAAGTACTTTGAAGAGAACTATTTACAATTCTATTTCTCACAAGAGGACTTTCTTTCGTCAGCCCTTTTTTCTGTTCCTCCTCAGAAAGTTCAAAAGGCACAATGTCCAGTAAAAGCACCTGCACACCAATATTGGCAAAATGGCAGGCAATTCTGGATCCCATTACTCCTGAGCCTAGGACGGCTACTTTTTTAATGGTTTTGTTCATTTTTTTGGGTTTTTGGTAGTCTCTGATTTATTCAATCAGGTTTAAAGTTCATAAATGGGTTTATTCACATCATTGCCACTTACCTGGTCAATGACCATTTGCAATTTTTCAAATACTGAGAAAAATGTTTCCAAATCAGATGCAGGAATCACCTCTCTGACTTGCTCATTGAAATCCATAATAGTTCTTACGGAGATTTCTTTTTTCTTTTTACCTTCTTCGGTTAAGAATATCCTAACGGATCTCTTATCCACCAGATCTGGCTTTTTGTAAATAAGTCCCTTCTCCTCCATGGTTTTGAGCATTCGAGTCAAACTACGAGTCTCCAAACCAATCATGGGGGCAATTTTTGTAGCTGGCGTTCCTTCCTTGGAGTTGATGTTGATCAATACAAATCCGATGGCTGTGGTAAAGCCTTCTTCAGCTGCTTGTTGATTGTACATCCTTGATATGGCATGCCAGGCACTTTTAATATGGTAATCGACAGTTTCTTCTCTCTTCATAGGTAATCCCTTCAATTGAGCTCACCTAATTTAAAAAAATTATGTATGCATGCATACTAATTAAAGTTAAAAGTGATGCATGCATCACAAATTTTCCTTGGAAAAAACGAAGAATATGAAATTAACTTCCAAAAAATATTACAATCAGGAATCTAAATAAAATTTTATTTAAATATTTACCATTTTTCGGAATTTAATTCTGAATAATTGGAACATGAAGAAATGATTACTTTTTGATATGAATCAAACTAGTCTTAATTCTCATAAATAGCCTCAATTTCTTGAGCATACTTTTGATGGATTACCTTTCTTTTTAATTTCATGGTAGGTGTCAATTCACCTGAATCAATTCCCCAAGCGCTTGGTAAAAGTTTAAACCGCTTGATTTGCTCCCACTTTCCAAAGTATTTATTCAATTGATCGATTTCAGATTGGAATTTCTCAATAATATCATCCCTTAGAATCATTTCCTCATCGGTAGTGTAAGGGATTCCCTTTCGTCCGCAATATTCCCGGAGAGCTTCAAAATTTGGAACAATTAGCGCAGAAGGATAATTTTTACCTTCACCGATTACCATGACCTGTTCAATCAGTACAGACTCTTTAAATTTATTCTCCATGACTTGAGGTGCAATGTATTTTCCCCCCGATGTCTTGAACATCTCTTTTTTCCGATCGGTAATCCTTAGGTAATCTCCATCTAGCTCACCTATGTCTCCAGTATGAAACCAACCATCTTTCAAAACATCAGCGGTCAAATCTGGCTGTTTATAGTATCCCATCATCACATTCGGACCTTTTACCAAAATTTCTCCATCCTGAGCGATTTTAACTATTACATCATCCATCAATCTTCCTACCCAACCAATTCGTATTCCTTCATGATTTGGTACCGATGCAGTGATTACCGGTGAAGTTTCTGTAAGACCATAACCTTCGCAAACCTTAATTTGTGCAGCCCAAAAGATTCTGGCCAATCTTGGTTGAAGAGCAGAAGCTCCAGAAGTAATCTGAACGATATTTCCACCCAATGCTTCTCTCCATTTTGAGAAAATCAGTTTGTTGGCGAGTTTGAGCTGAAAATCATACCAAGCACCCATTTCTTGATTGGGTTCGTATTTCATCCCAAGGTTCAAAGCCCAAAAGAATAGCTGCTTTTTAATACCTTTTAGCCCATATCCCTTAGCAACTACCTTATCATATATTTTTTCAAGAAGACGCGGTACGCAATTGAACATTTGAGGTTGAATCTCACGGATATTATCTCCGATCATTTCTAGACTCTCAGCATAATAGATTGAAAATCCCTTTTGCATAAAACAAAATGCTCCGGTCCTCTCATAAATATGACAAAGGGGAAGAAAACTCAAGGCTTTAGAAACACCTTCTTCTGGAACAAAATACTTAGATACAGCTTTTACATTGGAAAGAACATTTCTATGGGAAAGCATGACGCCTTTAGGTCTGCCTGTTGTTCCAGATGTGTAAATGATAGTAAAAAGATCTTCTTCTTTGACATTATCCTTTAGAGATTCCAAAACTGAAATATCTCCTGATTCTCCTAGAGTACTTACTGAAGTCCAATGCTCAACTTCATCAAGTTGATTAAAGGAATATATTTTTCTTTCGCCAGCTACCTCAGCAGCTTTTTCATAGATGGTTTGATCTCCTACAAAAATCATCTCAACCTCAGCATGATCAAAAATATAGGCATAATCATCGCTTGAAATCGTTGGATACATCGGGACTGATATAGCTCCAATCTGTTGGACTGCTAAATCAACAAAATTCCATTCTGGTCTATTTTCAGAAATTATCGCAACCTTCTTTCCAGGAGAAATTCCTAAAGAGATCAGACCCAAACTTAAATTGTCTACAATCTCTTTGACCTTTCTAGATGAATAAGTAATCCATTCTCCATTTTCTTTATTAGCGAGTGAAATTTCTTTATCAAAAGTTGCGATCTGATAAGGAATCAAATCAAAGAGTCTTGTTAAGTTCATTTTGGGTTTCGGTGGGCTTCCATCTAATATAACCAAAATCTTCTTGCCTAAACAGTCTTATCCACAGTATCCACTCGCTTATAATCCTATTAGATTAATTTTTAAAAAGTTTCTTATTAAGGTTATTAAGGCTGTGGAAATGTGGGTAAGTAGGTTTTTTATTTTTCTTAACGGATGTACTGTATTTATACATGGCTTATCTACTACTTATCCCCAGCTTATCCACTTCTATTATTTTGAAATTTAAATACTTATGGTTTTTGATACTTTTTTGTGGATTTCTGTCCTTTTTTTATCCGTGGTTAAATCTCCTGTGGAAATCTTGATTTTGTAATGTTGAAAATTCTTGGTTTATCCCCGAAATGTTTTTGTTCTCGTCTGTTAATGAACTCCACTGTGTATAAATGTGAATTGGCCACTAGTTTCGGTTCTTTTATCAACAGGTTTATTCAGGGTTTTCCACAGGTTTATTTGATTCCAATCCAGTGGTTTTTGAAGGGGTAATATCCAATCCTTCATTGGTCCATCCTCCTCTTATGACTATACTTTTGCTATTGGTTTCCGGAGCCAAATAGTAATAAACTTTTTCTGCCTGCCTGTTTTCAAAGAAATTTCCTGGATCCCATCTTCTGTTGGAATTTTTATCTTCAATAACTCTTATTTGATAGGATCCTGCTTCTACTTTATCAAATTGATAGGTATTTCCTTCTTCTATAAATAGTTCTCGATATAGGTTTCCTTTAGAATCTAAAAGCTGTACTATAAAAGGACCTGTTGCATCCGAAATGGTCCCCTGAATTAGATCAGCCAATGTCTCTGGCCTTATCTTTTTATAATTGGCCGTGATAGCTTTTTCGTTGTATTGACCCTGAATATCCTTAAAAGTCGAATCTGCAGCTGTAAGGACAAATGATTCTATTTTGGTGCTGTCTGTTAACGGAATCTTGAATTCAAGGATATTCCTCATTAAAGAATCTTTTAAAAAGAACATGTCCTCTTTAATAGCGATTCTGGTAGTTGAATCAATGGGAATGAATAATGAATCCGTATTGATCTCAATAATTGGTCTGCTAAAAGTAAATGTGGCTCTTAAAGTGTCGATGAAATTCTTTCCAGCATTGGTTGATGTAGTTAGCTCATCTGGTTTTCTGTTATTCTCTGGAAATTTTGCCCATATCAGCGTGTCTACTTTGTTACCAACAGAATCTATCAAATTGATTTTGTAAGAAAGACTGTCCTCCCTTACTTTATCTGAGAATAATTTGATTCGTTTATCTTCTTTGGTATAAAAAATAGATTGACCCAATTCTTCATTCTCCAGTTTGATTTCAATTGGATTTTTATTGAGTATGAAATCATAGCTTCCATTTGAATAAGATGATCTTAATAGCCTTAAAGGAGTTAAATCAGATAATGATAAATTGAAGTTTAAGCCTGAAATGTTTTCATTGATATCTAAAGTATCTAAGATGAAATCATTCTGTTCTGATTTGTATTCAGCTTTTAAACTGTTGTTTTCATCATTCCAAGCGTAAGCTCTATATCTTCCATTTTTGATGTTTGTGATCTTATAATTTCCTGCTGTATCTACTTGTGATATGTAATAAGGTGAAGCAGTAAATAAGTCTGTGGTGTCATTCTCTGGATAGAGACCAACAATTACATTTTTATATTCAGTTCTTCTTTCTGGGAAGTAATAATTGATAGAACCTGTAACTTCTAAACTATCTATGGTTGGACCTGTAGAGAAAACGAGCTTTAGATTTTCTGCTGGATTTCCCTCAGAAAAGTCTTGGACTGATTTCTGGAAGTTGAATACATAGGTTGTGTTTTCTTCCAGATCCTGATTTAATTTAATGTTGAGTGTATTCTTTAAAGCAGTTGTAACAATCTCATCTTTATTCAATCTTGGTGTGATGATGATATTTTTACTTGGATTGTCCAGCTTGATATATTCATCAAAAATCAGATTGATCTCTTCAGGTTTCGTATTGAGACTTTGATCTACTGGATCTGCTTCCAAAAGTTGCGGGGGATCTTCATCCCTTGGACCGCCTTGTGGAGCACTTTGCTTTGCACAATTAGAAAGGGTTAAGAGAAGAGATAGGAAGAATATGGACTGAAAAGATTTCACTTCTTTCTTAAGATGTAAAGGTTACTTGAATAATTGCCACTTTTAGATGCGGCTCTGTTTGACTTGAATCCTGCTATCACGGATTTTGAATAATTCGATATAACGGATGCTTCTGGATTTTGATACTTTTCTGAAAGTAGTGAAACATAGTAACTGTCGAATACCATAGGTTTCTTATCAATTATCTCTAGATCATACTTTTCAGCTAGGAATTCTATAGAAGAATCATTGAAATGGTAGAGGTGTCTTGGTACATCCCAACCTGCCCAATATTTACCATATTTTTCAGCATCCTTACTTTCATGATTTGGTACGGCTATAATGATATAACCATCTGATAATAAGGAGTTTATAATTGATTTTAGTCCTTTTTTTAGCTCATGAATATGTTCTAATACATGGAAAAGAGTAATAACTCCAAACTTCTCTTTTGAATCTAATTTTTCTAGGCTTTTCAGGACTTTTATACCTAGTTTTTCTGATGCTTGTTGTCTTGCTTTTTTATTTGGCTCCAGTCCTTTTACTGACCAGCCTTTGTCTTGGACATACTTAAGGAAGTCTCCTGTTCCGCATCCGATATCCAATATTGATTTCTCTGTATTTAGAGATTCTACCAGTTTATATTTCTTACTAATGGCAAGATTCCTAACCTGTCCATAGATTACAGATGTTAATGATTTCCCTTCATTATTGTGGGAGTAATATTCCGGAAAATCATAATAAGGTTGGACGGCTGTTTCTGTTGGACGTGGATTGGTGAATACCAATTGGCACTTGGTACACTTACATAAAATAAATGATTCCTTACTTACGGCAAAATCTGTTATTTCCGTATGATTAAGAAAAAGCCCACTCTTGCAAAGTGGGCATTTAGTAAGTCTTTCTATCTTTTTATTTTCCAAGGTATACTGTAAGTATAGATAGGTCAGCTGGTGATACACCGCTTATTCTTGATGCTTGACCTAGTGTTTCGGGTCTAATTTTATTCAATTTCTGCTTTCCTTCGGCAGATAGTGCTGGTATAGCTAAATAGTCGAATTTAATTGGAATTCGATAGTTTTCCATGTTTGAAAGCTTTTCAACCATTTGCTGTTCTTTCTCTATATAGCTATCGTATTTGATTTGGATCTCAGCTTGCTCCAATATTTCTTTTGAATACTTATTGAGATAAATTTCTAAATCCTTATCCAAAGTCTTCAAATCATTAATTCCTACTTGAGGTCTTTTCAATAATTTTTCAACACTGATTTTCTCTTTGATTTCTGCAGTATTGATTGCATTCAAAGCTTCATTTACTTCGTCTGGAACAACTTTCTTTTGTTTCAAATCATTGATCAATTTGGCCGTTTCATCTCTTTTGGAATGCATTTTTTCCAATCTCTCCTCACTTGCCAAACCAATTTGATAACCAATATCAGTCAATCTTAAATCAGCGTTATCCTGTCTTAAGAGCAATCTAAACTCAGCCCTTGATGTAAACATTCGATAGGGTTCTTCTGTACCTTTATTGATTAAGTCATCAATCAATACTCCGATATATGCATCAGATCTTTTCAGGATTAATGGATCTTTTTCTTGGGTTTTTAAGGATGCATTGATACCTGCCACTAATCCTTGAGAAGCTGCTTCCTCATATCCTGTGGTGCCATTGATCTGTCCAGCAAAATATAGATTCTCTACTAATTGAGTTTCTAATGTCAATTTCAATTGGGTAGGTGGGAAAAAATCATACTCAATAGCATATCCAGGTCTGAACATCTTTGCATTCTCAAAACCTGCTATTTTTCGCATTGCTTTATATTGAACATCTTCTGGTAGAGATGTTGAGAAACCATTTACATAGATTTCTACTGTATCCCAACCTTCTGGTTCTACAAAGATTTGATGTCTTTCTCGTTCAGCGAATCGATTGATTTTATCTTCAATAGATGGACAATATCTTGGTCCTAAACCTTGAATTCGGCCATTAAACATAGGAGATCTATCAAAACCAGTCTCCAGTGTTTCATGAACTTCTTTATTGGTATAAGTAATCCAACAGCTTCTTTGATCTTTTAAAGGTGTTGTTGAGTCAGAATAGCTGAATTTTTCTGGATTTTCATCACCATATTGGATTTCCATTTTGGAGTAGTCTAAGCTTCTGCCATCTACCCTAGGAGGTGTACCAGTCTTCATTCTACCGGACTCAAAGCCTAGGGATACCAATTGTTCAGTAATTCCTTTAGCGGCTGACTCTCCTGTTCTTCCTCCTCCAAATTGTTTCTCTCCTATATGGATGATTCCGTTTAGGAATGTTCCATTGGTAAGGACTACAGAATTTGCTTCTATTTCGATTCCTATTCCCGTTCTAACTCCAGTAACCCTACCATCCTTTACTGTGATTCCTGTGACCATTTCTTGCCAGAAATCTACATTTGGTGTCGCTTCAAGTGCCAATCTCCATTCTTCGGCGAATCTCATTCTATCGTTCTGAGATCTTGGAGACCACATTGCTGGTCCTTTTGATCGATTGAGCATACGGAACTGTATCATGGATTTATCAGAGATAATCCCAGACATTCCTCCTAGAGCATCAATTTCTCTTACTATTTGACCTTTTGCCACTCCACCCATTGCTGGATTACATGACATTTGGGCAATAGTATTCATGTTCATAGTACATAATAATACACTTGAACCCATCTTTGCTGCAGCATGTGCAGCTTCACAGCCTGCATGTCCTGCGCCTACAACTATGACATCATATTTTGGAAACATGATCTTATGTTTTACTGTTCCACGTGAAACACTTCACTTTTCACGAACCTGTTATTGTAAGGTGTTCCACGTGGAACGTTTAATATTTCTTATATAAGTTGATAGCAAATTCCTCTTTGCTTCTCATTAATTTTGCTTCAGTTTTTTTCTTGTCCTTGTATCCTATCAGGTGATATAATCCATGACTGATTACTCTACTGAGTTCGTCTTCGATTGATACTTCGTGTTTAGAAGCGTTGTCTTTTACTCTTTCTATACTAATGAAAATATCACCCTCAATCTCATCTTCTATTTCTGAATTGTCGAAAGTGATAATATCTGTATAGGTATCGTGATTTAAATATTCTACATTGATTTCATAGAGATATTCATCCGTGCAGAAAATGTAATTCAATTCGTTAATTGAATAATTCTCACCTTCTGCGATTTCTTTTAACCACCTCTTTCGATTAAGTTTTTGTTTCAATTGAAAGGGAGTTTCCTCTGAAAAGAAATGAATAGCCATCTTAATCCATGTAAAAGGATAGAACTGTTCTTTTTCCACCTTCTTCGAATTTGACTTCGTCTGTAAGGTTTTTGATCAAAAAGATTCCTCTACCTCCTGGTTTTTCGATGTTTTCTGGAGCAGTTGGATCTGGTAAAGTTTCTATTTCAAAACCCTTTCCTTCATCTTCTATGATAAATTGAAGTTGATCTTCTTCGGCTTTCAATTCCAAATGAACCAATTTTTGCTTATTTCCTTGATTACCGTGAATGATTGCATTACTGATGCATTCAGTCACAGAAATCATAATATTCCCATAGATATCGTCATTGATCTCGAATTTTTCTCGGGCATTATCAATAAAACTCTCTATGATTTTAATGTTCTCAATTAGAGATGGTATTGAAATTTTTATTGAATTCATTCTTTTTATATGCTATGGGTAATATTTTTTTGTATTTAATCTTCAATTTCCATTACAATTGGGCAATGATCCGAATGGACTACATTTGGCAAAATTACGGCACTTTTCAATTTGTTTTGCAAAGGTTCGGTTGCCATATGGTAATCAATTCGCCAACCCAAATTCTTGGCCCTCGCTCCAGCTCTATAACTCCACCAGGAATAATTGTGTGGTTCTTTATTGAAATGTCTGAAAGTGTCTATAAAACCAGATTCGGTGAACTTGTCCATCCAAGCTCTCTCATCAGGTAAAAAACCAGATGAATTTTTATTTGAAACTGGATTATGAATATCTATGGCCTTGTGACAGATATTGTAGTCTCCACTTAAGATCAAATTTGGATGTTCCCTTCTCAAGTCTTGCATGTAACCATAAATATCATCTAGGAATTCATATTTGAAGTCCTGTCTGATATCTCCTGTAGTTCCAGAAGGAAAATAGGCTGATAGAAATGAAAAGTTATCAAACTCCGCTTGGATCAATCTTCCCTCATCATCATACTTCCCTAAATCCATTCCTATTTTGACAGATTTAGGTTTGATTTTAGTGAAAATGGCAACTCCAGAATATCCTTTTTTGACAGCTGGAAACCAATATAATTCATAGCCCAAGTCTGTAAAAACACTAGGGTCTATTTGAGAAATATCTGCTTTAAGTTCCTGAATACCAATGATATCTGGGTTTTCTTGCTTTAGCCATTCTACAAAACCTTTTTTCATGGCTGCCCTAATTCCATTGACATTATAAGATATAATCTTCATGCTTTATTTAATCTCTATTTGGTATTCCTTCTCAAAATATTCAAGAATTTGAATCTTTAGGAGCTTTTCCTGATCTAAAAGATCAAAATGCGGTAATTCTTTCATTAGTTTCCAATGTGGCCATCCTTCCTGATCCACAAAATCCAATTCATAGTAGCCTGCATAACTCAATACTTTGCAGACTGCAATATGCATCAGATCTTGCTTCTGTTCTTTTGAAAAAACCTTGGTTCCCTGACCCAACTCTTGTACTCCAATAAGAAAGAGTACGCCATTTAAGTCTTTGGGTTTTTTCCCAATGCTTTCTTCCAGTCCAGTTAATAATTTGGACCACTTTTTTTCTAAATCAAGATCTCTTTTAAACACTTTATATTATTGGTTTTCAAGTTCTTCCCAATATTCGACAGCTCTTCTAAGATGTGGAATCACAATGGATCCTCCAATAAGAGTTGCAATGGAAAATACTTCGAATATTTCTTTTTTGGTGAGGCCCACCTCATAGCATTTGCCCAAATGGTATTTGATACAATCATCACATCTCAATACCATGGAGCATGAAAGCCCAATCATTTCTTTGGATTTAATATCCAAAGCACCTTCGGCATAGGCATTGGTGTCCAAATTGAAAAACCTCTTGATTACCTTATTATCCTCCGCCATGATTTTATCATTCATGCGGGCTCTGTAATCATTGAATTCCTCTATCAAATTCATTAAATTAATAGTTAAGGATGAATTAACTGCAAATATACAGCATATAAGTCAGCAGTTTGAATAACAGAGCAAAGCGTCTATGCGTTTACTTTTACTCAAAGTTTTTTTAGATCTAATTTTTCCACGGAACTGTGAGCTTTGTGGTCGTAATTTGATCGATGCAGAAATTTGTCTTTGCACTCATCGCCAAGGAAAATTACCCATTACTAATTACCATTTGAGATCCTAGGACAATGATTTAAAGTCTAAAATTGAGGGTTTGACCAAGGTAGGTCATGTGATGGCTTTTTTAAACTTTTCTAAATCAGGTAAAAGCCAAATGATACTCCATTAAACTCAAATACAGAAATAAACCTGAAATAGGGCTCTATTTGGGTAATATGTATGCTAAATTATTGATAAACAGTAATTTTAACTCTAATTGAGATGCGATAGTTCCTATGCCTTTGCATGAAATGAAGAGACACAGAAGAGGCTACAATCAAAGTGAAGAGTTTGCGAAAGGACTCAGTGAATTATTGCATATTCCAATGGAGCTCAATTTGAAAAGGGTAGTTTTAACAGAGACCCAAACTAAAAAATCAAGATTGGAGCGACTGGAGAATGTTGATCATGTTTTTGAGCTAATTAATCCTGCCAGAATTGTAAGAAAAAATAGTTTACTCGTAGATGATGTGATGACTACCGGTGCTACCTTATGTTCTTGTGCCAATGTCCTTTTGGCTAATCATGCAAAAAATGTAGATTTAGCATGTATCGCTGCAGGCGGAAAAATCTAAGAAAAATGACTGATATAGAATTCCTAAAATACCCCATTGGAAAATTCCAATTTGATCCAAATTCTGATGAACATAGCCTTAAAAAGGCAATAGAGACCATAAAATCCTTGCCTGAACACCTGATGGAGACGGTAAAGCATTTGTCTGAACCACAATTGGATACCCCCTATAGACCCGGAGGATGGACTGTAAGGCAAGTGATTCATCATGTTGGTGATAGTCATATGAATGCTCTGATACGTTTCAAATTGGCTTTGACAGAAGATACTCCAACTATCAAACCTTACGATGAGGCTGCATGGGCCAAACTTTCAGATTATTCTTTTGAAATTGAATTATCTCTCGCTTTGATCCGATTGATTCATGCAAAGTGGGTGGCAATCCTAGAACATATGACTGAAGCAGATTTTCAGAGAACATACTTTCATCCCGAAAGCCAAAAAGAACAGACCTTGCTTGAGGTGGCACACATGTATGCTTGGCATTCCCAGCATCACCTTTCCCATATCCAGCAATTGATGATTCGTGAAAATTGGACGAGTCCTACGCCATGAATGTATCCTTAAAAAATCAACGAATTCTGGTAACTGGTGCCTCTCGAGGAATTGGGAGAGCTATTGCAAAACAATTATCTGATTCTGGTGCTGAAGTGATCATTCATTTCAATTCCAATCAAATAGAAGCTGAAAAATTGCTTCAAGAACTAAAGAACTCAGCTTTTATAGAAAAATGTGATCTGTCTGATTCCTCTCAGGTTTCAGGATTTATTCCTTCTTTGGTTGAGAAATATGGTCCATTGTCAGGAATAGTAAATAATGCGGGGATTGCTATATCGGCTCCTGATACTTTGGCAACTGATGATTGGTTGGCTATTTGGGAAAAAACAATGGCTGTGAATTCAACAGCCGTTGGGATTTTGTGTAAAGAGTTTGTGGATCAGGCAAAGCCGCAAAAAGAAGGAAGAATAGTCAATATCTCTTCAAGAGCAGCATTTAGAGGTGATACCACAGATTATTTGGCTTATGGGGCCTCGAAAGGGGCTTTGGTAAGTTTAACCAGATCCATGGCAAGGCATTATGGAAAGCAAGGAATAAAAGCCTTTTTGATTGCACCAGGCTTTACAAGAACGGATATGGCTGAAGAAATTCTGTCTGAATATGGAGAGGAGTTTGCTTTAAATGATATAGCACTTAATGAATTGACGCGTCCAGAAGATATTGCTCCAATGGTAACTTTGCTTTGTTCAGGATTGGCAGATCATGCTACTGGTACCTCCATAGATATTAATGCGGGCTCTTACGTTCGATAAAACCTCAAGGGCTTTGAATAGTTTATTGAATTGAAAGCAACTAACCAGACTTGATTTCCAATTCATGGCTTCCAATGACCCAATTTTCACTCCCGAATTAGTCAAAATCATCAAAATCTTTGGTCTAGCCTCGATTTTGATGGTTTTGGCTCTTTCTTTTTTCAATTCCAAACGAGCGAACAATACTGGAGAGGATCATACTTTTCGGATGAGCGATTCGGCGAGATTGTATTTTTTGAATTTGAAAGCAATAGAATATAATCGAGAAGTTCGATCAGATGCAGGAATGACGCTTTTTAGACATCAGGATCTCAAAGCATTTGATAATTCCCCCTTCGTCAATATGATTTTGATTCTAAATCCTGTTCAGGATGAGGCCTATTTATATCTTGAACCTATAAATCTGGAATGGCCCATAGAAATTGAAGTTCAAAATGAATCTGTATCTCAGAAATTCATATTGGATGATGGAAACAAATTTCAGCATTGGGAAAATATCCAAAAGCTCATCCCTTTTGTTGAGTCTGGTTCTCAATTTTTCATTTTTGATCAAGGACAAAAAATACCTCTTTGGGAGAAAGAAGTGGAAAAAGAAGGACTGAAACGGATTTTGGAAGATTATTTTAGGATTCTTGAATCCTAATGATAAAAAATGACAGCTCTCGAACTCTTTCAATCTCAAATCGGAAAAACTTTAGATAAAACTCCTTCTCCAGCAGGAAATTGGTTGGCTGGTACTCTTTTGGAAATAGAAGTGGGTAAAATCAAAGTATCCTATACCGTTCAATCTTACATGTGCAACCCCGCCAAAATTCTTCATGGAGGAGTCGCTTCTTTGATGATGGATGACGTGATCGGAATGGCTAATTACGTTGCCGAATCTGAATTCTTGATGACCACAGTTAATCTGCACGTGGACTTCCTTTCCTCTGCTCAAATCGGTGAGACTTTGGAAGTGACTGCAAAGTTGGTGAGAAGTGGCTCCAACCTAAATCACTGGGATGTCGTTATCAAAAAAGAATCTGGAAAGATTGTAGCCAAAGCAAGCTCCAATATGATTAAAACTCACGTGAAAATTTCAGATCTAGGCTTTTAGTTAGTATCTTACTTTTTGATATACCACAATTTAATTTTACACAATGAAAAAAATCCTATTTTTATTTGCTTTTTGTACTATTTCCACTCTTTCCTTTGCACAATGGGGTGTTTCCTTCCACCAAAGTAATCTGCCTTTTTTAGGAGTAAATCATCAAATTGGTGAAAGATGGCTTCCTGAATTTCGTATCGGAACTGATAATTATGTGGAAAACTTGGGATTTGAACTCCTTGGAAATTATTTGATCAAGTCTGAGGAAAGTACTCAAATTTATGCTGGCGCAGGTCTGAGAGTGAATTTATTTGATGGTGTAGTACTAGCTTCAGGAATTAATTATTATCCTTTCAATAAAAAGGATTTCGGTTTTCATATGGAAGCTGCACCAATTATTGGATTTGAGGAAGGTGTTTTATTTCGAGGGTCCTTTGGAATTCGATATAGATTCTTGAAGGAATAGAATTTTGATTTGTCAGACTGAGCGGAGTCGAAGTCCTTTTAACAAATACATTTCGACGTCGCTCAATTTGACAATTCGACAAGTTAAATTCTTTAAAACTGCTCCAACTTTACCATCAAATCCCAAACGGCGATTCCAAGGGATACAGAAATATTCAAAGAGTGTTTGGTCCCCAATTGTGGGATTTCCAATACTTGATCGCAAGCTTTTAATACGCTCTCTTCGACGCCAAAAACTTCATTTCCGAAGATGAGGGCATATTTTTTATCCTTTTCAGGTTTGAATTCATTGAGCATTACAGATTGATCCACTTGCTCCAAAGCACAAAGTTGATATCCATCGGATTTCAATTTATCGATAGCAATTCCAGTATTCAAGCAATATTCCCACTCGACTGATTCGGTGGCTCCCAAAGCCGTTTTTTGGATATCTCGATGAGGGGGAGTACCAGTGATTCCGCAGAGATAGATTTTCTCTACACGAAAAGCATCACCCGTTCGGAAAGCAGAACCCACATTGTTCAAGCTTCTCACATTATCCAAAACGATAACGATCGGCGATTTTTCTGTCTCTTTAAATTCTTCAACGGAGAGTCTTTCGAGCTCTTCCATACTTAATTTCTTCATCTTTTTTGATCTGCCTTGCTTATACTCTATTTTCAAACTTTATTCGTTCCCCCAAATTTAAGAGAATTAAACTGTACTCATGAGTAAAGCCAAAGACGGAAAAGAAACTCCCTTGATGAAGCAATACAATGCCATCAAAGCAAAACATCCTGGAGCATTATTGCTATTTCGGGTGGGTGACTTTTATGAGACATTTGGGGAGGATGCTGTCAAAGCAAGCAAGGTGTTGGATATTGTATTGACAAAAAGAGCCAATGGATCTGCTTCCCATATCGAATTGGCAGGTTTTCCTCATCATTCCTTGGATAATTACTTGCCAAAGCTCGTTCGGGCAGGAAACCGAGTGGCGATTTGTGATCAATTGGAAGATCCAAAATCCGTCAAAGGAATTGTAAAGCGAGGTGTGACCGAATTGGTGACTCCAGGACTTTCTTACAATGATCAAGTATTAGATACTCGAAAAAATAATTACTTGGCATCTATCCATTTTGGGAAAGAGAAACACGGAATTTCCTTTTTGGATGTTTCCACAGGTGAATTCATGTGTGCCGAAGGCAATTCATCTTATTTGGAAAAATTGCTCCAGAGTTTTTCTCCTTCCGAAATCATTTTTTCAAAAGCTTCCAAAAAAATAGCTGCTGATTTATTCAAGACTGATTATATCACATTCCATTGTGAAGATTGGGTTTTCCAATACGATTATACCTACGAGCGACTAAAAACACATTTCGGAACTTCCAATTTGAAAGGCTTTGGGATCGAAGATTTGGAGCTGGGAATCGTAGCTGCTGGAGCTATTCTTTATTATTTGGAAGAAACCGAGCATAAGGAGATTCAGCATATTTCAGCTATTTCTCGAATTGCAGAGGAGAAATATGTTTGGTTGGACAAATTCACCATTCGAAACCTTGAATTGGTTTTCCCCCAGCATGAAGGAGGCGTTCCTTTGATTCAGATTTTGGATCAGACGGTGACTCCGATGGGTTCGAGAATGATGAAAAAATGGATGGTTTTGCCACTAAAGGAAAAAGCCCCTATTGAAGAGCGATTAAATGTAGTTGATTTCTTCTATCAAAACCCTGGAACGATTGATGAGATTGTCGATCAATTGAAGCATATCGGTGATTTGGAGCGATTGATTTCCAAAGTGGTGGTAGGACGTGCCAATCCTCGGGAAATGAATCAGATCAAAAGAGCATTGAAAGCAATTTTGCCGATCAAGGATCTGTTGAAAAATCAGGAGAACCCGACTCTAAAAAGACTTTCTGACCAGATTCACCCTTGTGAATTTATTCTTGAAAAGATTGAAAGAGAATTACAGGAAGATGCTCCGATGCTAGTTCATCAAGGCGGAGTGATCAAAGATGGAGTTGATACGGATTTGGATGAGTATCGCAACTTGGCCAACAAGGGCAAGGACTATTTGGTACAAATTCAGCAGCGTGAAATCCAGAATACGGGAATTACTTCTTTGAAGATCGCTTACAATAAGGTTTTCGGATATTATCTCGAAGTAACACACGCTCATAAGGACAAGGTGCCCGAAGAGTGGATTCGTAAGCAGACTTTGGTGAATGCTGAGCGATATATCACCCAAGAGCTGAAAGAATACGAGGAAAAAATCTTGAATGCAGAGGAGCGAATGATCGCTTTGGAGCAAAAGTATTTTCTGGAATTGGTGACCGAAACAGCTCAGTTCGTTACCCAAATCCAGCAAAATGCCAGAGTTATTGGGACTTTGGATGCATTGCTGTCATTTGCAAAAGTAGCCTTGACAAATAATTATTGCAGACCTAAAGTATCTGATACAGAAACCCTGGAAATCAAAGATGGTCGTCATCCGGTAATCGAAAAGCAACTTCCTCCTGGAGAAGATTACATCCCCAATGATATTTATCTGGATCATGATAGTCAGCAGATCATCATCATCACTGGTCCAAACATGGCCGGTAAGTCCGCTCTTTTGAGACAGACGGCCCTGATTGTTTTGATGGCTCAAATGGGATCTTTTGTCCCTGCTTCTTTTGCAAGAGTGGGAATCATTGATAAAGTATTTACCCGTGTGGGTGCCTCCGATAATTTGTCTCGTGGAGAATCCACTTTTATGGTGGAAATGACAGAGACTGCCAGCATTTTGAATAACCTATCTGATCGAAGCTTGGTCTTGATGGATGAAATTGGTCGTGGTACTTCTACCTATGATGGGATTTCGATTGCATGGTCCATCGTAGAATACTTGCATAATCATGAAAGTTTCAAGGCAAAGACTCTTTTTGCCACCCATTACCATGAGTTGAATCAATTGACGGAAGATTTTCCAAGAATCAAGAACTTCAATGTTTCTGTGAAGGAAGTGGGAAACAAGGTCATATTTATGCGAAAGCTAAAGGAAGGAGGGAGTGAACATAGTTTTGGTATCCATGTGGCTCAAATGGCAGGAATGCCAAATCCAGTAGTATTAAGAGCTGCAGAGATCATGGGACATTTGGAAAAAGACAAAGCAGTAGCTCAAGACCGTGATAATTTGAAGTCTATTCCTAAGAATAATTATCAAATGAGCCTCTTTGAAATCGATCCAAAATTCAAGGATGCGAAGGAGTTATTGGACCAAATTGATATAAATTCTATCTCTCCAATAGAAGCTTTGTTAAAATTGCATGAGATAAAGAAAAAATTAGACTAGGATTGAATTTTTAGTATCTTATGCCTAATTATTAGTTGACAAAGGCTGTATGGATAAGGTATTTTTAGAAGACCTTAAAAGGCAGGAGAAGTATTTAAAGTATTTTAAAAAGTGGTCGGATCAAGAATTCAAGAGCCATCCGAATGAAGAAGAGTTAATTAAAAACCTCAAATCCCTTAGTGAAAATCTAGGGATGAGGGATGGTTTAATGCTTTGTAGTTTTGACTATAGAAATTTGGACCTAGCCTTTTTTGCAGGAAGAATTGAAAAGTATACTGGAGTTCATCCTTCAGTTTTTGAGAAGATGGGCTTTGAGGCGACCATGTTTATCTTTCATCCGGAGGATAGAATGGAAATGTTGAAATTCTGGAATCTTGTTTTGGAGTCATTTCAACTGATCAGTATCAAAGAGCGCCATACATTTGAGTATTCCTATACTACAAGAATTGTTCATCGCAAAACGAAGAAGGAAACTTGGATTGTGGGAAAAGTAAGACCTTATTTGATTGATGGTGATGGGAATTTTGTGATGGATTTACACATCATATTACCATTGATGAATACTCCCAAAATCAAACAATATGATTGGAATTACTCTTTCACCAAAGAAGGGGGTAATCGTGTAATCGTATCCAAAACTTCTCCTAGCAAAAGAGAGGTCAAGCTTACCAAAAAAGAAAAAGTGATTGTTGATTTGATGCTAAGTGGAGCTGTATCCAAAGAGATCAGCCAGCAATTGAATATTTCAGTAAACACCGTAGGGACTCATCGGAAAAATATACTTCGGAAGCTTGGAGCCAGAAATATCGGGGAGATTGCAAATATTTTAGCATCTTATGATTTTTGAAAAATGGCTGATAATCAGTCAGAATGGACTTTTTGGAAAAAATCTTTAAAAAATTTCTCATCCTAACTGTTGTAAAAACCAATCAGGGTCTTACCTTTGCATCCACAATTCGCTCGGATCACGTTCCGAGTTAGTCCAAATAAGCGAGAGTAGCTCAGTTGGTAGAGCACGACCTTGCCAAGGTCGGGGTCGCGAGTTCGAATCTCGTCTCTCGCTCAAACAGCCCTTGATTCAAGGGCTTTGTTGTTTTAGGACAATAATAAAGCCTCTCTATTTTCGAATAGAGCAAGCCGGGATGGTGGAATAGGTAGACACGCAAGACTTAAAATCTTGTGGCCTTTAGGCCGTGCGGGTTCGATTCCCGCTCCTGGTACTTTAAGCCTCGCAGAAATGCGGGGCTTTTTGTATTTATAAGCCTTACTGATTTCAAATTTTTTCAAAAACAATCCCATGTTCCTTGGGTCTGGTTACTGAGACCTATAAATTTGAATGACCATTCAACTTTTGCCCTTTTTCTATTTTATTCAATTTCCAAAAGGCTTAAAAAAATCCCAAGAAATGCAGATCATCCCTTTATTTATCGATAACAATTCTGTTGAAGGAAAAGGTAAATCCTTTGATAACTTCAACCCTGCCACTGGAGAAAAGACTCATCAAGTGACTAGTGCTTCACAAGAGGATTTTGAAAAGGCAATACGCTCAGCTAAAAAAGGGTTTAAAGTATGGTCTGCTATGTCCCCAACCGAAAGAGGAAGGATTTTGCATCGAGCTTCTATGCTATTGAGAGAAAAGAATGAAGAACTGGCAAACCTGGAATGTCAAGATACCGGTAAACCAATCCGCGAGGCAATTGCAGTGGATGTGATCTCAGGAGCGGACTGTCTAGAATATTATGCCGGCCTTGCCCCCGCTCTTCATGGAGAGCATGTCAATCTAGGAGGAGACTTTGCTTATACCAAAAGAGAGCCTTTAGGCATCTGTGCAGGAATTGGAGCATGGAATTACCCAATTCAAATCGCCTGTTGGAAAGCTGCGCCGGCATTGGCTTGTGGAAATGTCATGATTTTCAAACCAGCAGAATTGACACCTTTGACTGCATACAAATTAGCAGAGGTTTTCAAAGCAGCAGGAATGCCTGATGGCGTTTTCAACGTCATTCAAGGGGATGCCGAAGTAGGTAAAATGATGACGGCTCATCCGGCGATAGCCAAAGTCTCTATAACAGGAGAGGTTGGAACTGGCAAAAAAGTTATGGCTGCTTCAGCCAATACATTGAAGCATGTTACTTTGGAACTGGGAGGTAAATCTCCAATTATCATTTTTGAAGATGCGGATTTGGATGAAGCTGTCAATGGAGCATTGCTTGGAAATTTTTATACCCAAGGAGAAATCTGTAGCAATGGAACCAGAGTTTTTGTCCATGAAAAAATACGTGAGGAATTCTTAAATAAATTGGTAGATCGCACCAAAGAGCTAAAAGTTGGAGATCCTACAGATCCTAAAACTCAATTAGGCGCACTGATTAATCAAAATCATTTTGATAAAGTGATGCACTATATCTCTGAGGGAAAGAAAGAAGCTGGATTGGTGCTAGGAGGAAATCAAATAAAAGTGCCAGGATGTGAGGGAGGATTCTTCGTGGAGCCTACCATTTTCCTTTGTGATTCGGATGATTTGAAGATCGTGAAGGAGGAAATTTTTGGACCGGTGATGTCTGTTTTGACTTTCCAATCAGAAGAAGAAGTAGTCGAAAGAGCCAATGATACTCCATTTGGGCTAGCAGCAGGTGTCTATACTCAAAATATCCGCAAAGCGCATCGAGTGGTTGGAAACTTACAGGCGGGAATGTGTTGGATCAATACTTACAATATCAATCCAGTAGAAATACCTTTCGGAGGAAACAAACAATCAGGAATTGGTAGAGAAAATGGTTTGGCAGCAATTGAGCATTATTCTCAACTCAAAACGGTTTATGTCGCCATGAACGATTTGGGAGATCCGTTTTCTTGATCCTTGAATATTCTGAAAGCCTCACTCCGATAATTATTGCAGGTGGGGCTTTTTGTTTTATATCTACTTGCTGACACCAATGCTTTTAGTTACATTTCTTTATGGAATTTTTCGATATCAATTGGGATGAGACCTACGGGACCCTCAAGATTCTGGGAATCTCTTTAGGGATTCTAATTCTATTTTATTTCCTAGCTAATTTTCTTCAGAAAGCTCTTAAAAGAAGATTGCTATCCAAGATGGATGATCCCCTTTTGGCAAATTTCTTATCTGTGATTTTCCGTCTGATCATAATCCTAGCTGGATTTATGGTGGTTTTTCGCTTTGTAGGTTTAACGGGTGTGGTTTCCGGATTGCTTGCTGGGGCAGGGATTTCTGCTTTTGTAATTGGGTTTGCACTTAAGGATATCGGAGAAAACTTCCTGGCCGGGATCCTATTGGCATTCAAAAGACCTTTTAGAGTAGGCGATATAGTCAATATAGATGGAGTGAGTGGAACTGTCCTGACGCTCAATCTTAGAGATACGCAAATCAAAACAGGAGATGGAAAGGATGTTTTTATCCCCAATGCTCAAATCATTAAAAACCCCCTTATTAATTATACCATTGACGGATTTCTTCGCTATGATTTTATCATTGGGCTGGATTATGGGTCCGATTACAAAGGTGCCATGAAAGTGATTTTAGAAGCAATCAGCAAAGTAAAAGGTGTTTTGAATAATCAGAAAAAGCCGAACGTCTGGATTTCAGACCTGGCAGAAAGTACCCTTAACCTTCAGGTAACTTTTTGGGTGGATACCTTCGATCGAGAAATTGGAGACATGGAGGTAAAAACAAATGCAATTGTCCAGGTCTTGGAGGAATTAGAAAAGGCAGGTTATAATTTACCTGCCCGTGTACTTGAAATCAAGAATTATAGAGATGAAGGCTTTAAAGAAGCCTAATTATTATTTTTCCAATATCCCTTTCAAATCCGCTGGAGAATAATTGACGGATTTCAATGTCTTGTGATCGCCTTCTCTGAAAACAAGGAATAAGTCTCCTTCTTTTTCATAGAAACTAGGAGTGCCTTTAGCTTCATAATGAGCAACCGTAGCTTTTGCCTCCTCTTCAGTCTTACAAGCCTTGCTCATATTGGATCGCTGCACTTCATCAAAAAGAGTCTTGAACTTCTCTCCCAGTCCAAATTCCAAAATGGCTCCTGAAAGAACGTATTGCAAATCGCAAAGAGCATCGGCAATCTCCACCAAATCTTTGTTTTCAATCGCTTCTTCTAATTCTTTCAATTCCTCGGAAAGCAATGAAACTCTCAGATTGCATCTGGTTTCAGATGGAATGGTTGGCTCCGGCAATACAGGGTGTTTGAAAGTTTCGTGAAATAAAGCGACGGAAGTAAGTGACTTGGGATCTTGCATGATGTTTTAAATTATTGCTCGAAATAAATGAAAAAGGCCGGAATTTCCGGCCTTTTTTTGATTCAATTTATATTACATAGATGCTGCAGCAAATCTATCTGATACCATATTCCAATCGATGATATCCCAGAAAGCTGAAACGTAATCAGGTCTCCTGTTTTGATAGTTTAAATAATAGGCATGCTCCCACACATCCAGTCCCAAAAGTGGTGTTCCTTTGAATTCAGAAATATCCATCAATGGATTGTCCTGATTTGCGGTGGATCCTACAGCCAGTTTTTTATCTGCACCGACTACCAACCATGCCCATCCTGAACCAAATCTGGTTTTTGCGGCATTGTTGAATTCTTCAGAGAAGGCATCAAAACTTCCAAATGAAGAATTGATCGCTTCAGCAAGATCACCTTGTGGCATTCCGCCTCCTTCTGGAGACATGATTTTCCAGAACAATTCGTGGTTATAATGACCACCCCCGTTGTTTCTCATTTTGGTGGAGTACTTGGAAATATTCGCCAAGACGTCTTCCAATGGCTTATTAGTATCCACACTTTCTTCTTCGATCGCTGCACCTAAATTTTTGGCATAACCTGCCGCGTGTTTGGTGTAGTGTATTTCCATGGTCATCGCATCGATATTCGGTGCCAAAGCAGAATAATCGTAAGCTAATGGAGTTTGGGTGAAAGAAGTTGCCAAAATGGCTTTATCTGCTCCGGAGGCAGAATTGCTGCAAGCGGTCAAAATTCCCGAACCTACTAATCCTACTGCCAAACCGGCTTTTGAGCTATTTGAAAGAAATTTTCTTCTGGATATTGCGCTTTCTAATGGTTTCATAACAAGTTAAATTGATTTCGTTGGCTACAATTTTTGATTAAATTAAAGTATGAAGCTAACCAATATCGGGTAGAATTGAAATTGGTTATCAGACATTAAGTCCGATTTTGTGACAAGTTGGTTATGTTTGCATCCGAACTAAGGCTTGGTTGGGTTTTTGACCAAGCATTTTATCGAAATATGCAGACAACCTTCTATAAATATCAAGGTACTGGAAATGACTTTGTCATGATTGATGACCGAAGTGAGAGTTTTGATGTTCAAGACTTGGCTTTGGTAACAAAACTTTGTGACCGAAAGTTTGGTGTGGGTGCCGATGGCTTGATTTTAATTAGGAATCATCCTGATTATGACTTTGAAATGATTTATTTCAATGCCGATGGATCCCAGAGTATGTGTGGAAATGGTGCAAGATGTGCCGTTGCATTTTCAGGATTTTTGGGAATCATTCAGGACAAAACTAGCTTTTTGGCTGTTGACGGACCACATGAGGCAATTTTGAAAGACGGAATTGTAGAGCTTTTGATGATCAATGTCCCAGGAATCGAAGCAAAAGGGGATGATTGTTTTGTGAATACCGGAACTCAGCATCATGTACGCGTAGTAGAGGATATCCAGAATTACCCGGTATTTTCTGAAGGTAAAAAAATGAGGTACCACGAAATGTATGCTCCAGGAGGCACCAATGTTAATTTTATGGAGCCAATCTCGGAGGATGAGATTTTCGTAAGAACCTATGAAAGAGGTGTCGAAGATGAGACTCTTTCTTGTGGTACCGGTGTTACAGCTGCAGCCATTGTTTTTGCTCAGGATAAGACTGATGCAGAAGTGAAAATCAAGACTTTAGGAGGAAACCTTTCTGTCCGTTTTCATAAAAATCAAGACGGAAGTATGGACAATGTCTGGTTAATCGGGCCGGCAACTCAGGTTTTCAAAGGAGAAATAGAAATATAATCACCAAAAGATCATCGGAGAGATCGAGGATCGAATTATCAATTGTAATAAAAAGGGCTTAATTTTAGAGCCCGATTTTAGAATCACATAGAGCAAACATGTTAGATTTTATAGCAAAAGGATTAGCCAAAGTTTTTGGAACCAAATCCGACAGAGATATCAAAGAATTACTTCCCAAAGTTCAGGAGATCAACCAGATTTTTGCTGAATTCAAAAGCTTGTCTGATGACGAGCTTAGAGCCCAGACTTCTGAGATCAAAGCCGAAATCAATGAGCATTTGAAATCCTTGGATGATCAAATTGCTAGCTTGAGAACAGAAATCGAAGGCTTGCCAGCGGAAGCAATTCATCAAAAAGACCAACTTTTCACCCAGATCGAGCAAATCGAGAAGGATAGAGATACTTCCTTGGAAGAGGTGTTGGAAAGAGTGATGCCAAGAGCTTTTGCCGTAGTCAAAGAAACCGCTCGACGATTTAAGGAAAATGGAAAGTTGGTGGTTACCGCCACCATTCGCGATCAAGAATTGGCTGCAGTAAAGCAGAATGTAGAGATTGATGGAGACAAAGCTATCTGGCACAACAAGTGGCTGGCTGCTGGAAACGAAGTGGTCTGGGATATGGTCCACTACGATGTTCAGTTGATCGGTGGTATGGTTTTGCACAAAGGTAAAATCGCCGAGATGGCTACTGGTGAAGGTAAAACTTTGGTTTCTACCCTTCCATCTTATCTGAATGCATTGGCAGGTAGAGGAGTTCATGTGGTAACAGTGAACGATTACTTGGCAAAGCGGGACTCCGAATGGAATGCCCCTTTATTCGAATTCCACGGACTATCAGTAGACTGTGTTGATAAATATCAGCCGAATTCTCCAGGTAGAAGAAAAGCATACAACTGCGATATCGTCTATGGTACCAACAATGAATTTGGTTTCGATTACCTAAGAGACAACATGGCTCGTGATCAGGGTGATTTGGTGCAAGGAAAGCATCATTTTGCTATGATTGATGAGGTCGACTCCGTATTGATTGATGATGCGAGAACGCCATTGATTATTTCAGGACCTGTTCCTCGTGGGGATGTTCATGAATTTGATCAGATGAAGCCTCGTGTTTCCACATTGGTGGAAGAGCAGCGTAAGTTGATTCAAGGATATTTGGCATCTGCGAAAAAGCTGATTGCTGATGGAAATGAAAAAGAAGGTGGTTTGGCACTTTTCAGAGCATACAGAGGGATGCCGAAGTATAAGCCATTGATTAAGTACCTTTCCGAACCGGGAATCAGAGTGGTTTTGCAAAAAACTGAGAACTACTATCTCCAGGATAATAAAAGAAATATGCCAGAGGCGGATGAACCGCTTTTGTTTACTATCGATGAGAAAAGTAATGTAGTCGACTTGACCGATAGAGGTATCGAGACCATGACTACCAAAAATGAAGATCCTTCTTTCTTCATCATGCCGGATATCGGAGTGGTTATTGCCGAATTGGAAAAAGACGAATCTCTTGACGATAAAGAAAAATTGATCAAGAAAGAGGAAGTCATCAAAGATTATGGCGTAAAAGCTCAGCGAATTCATACTGTAAACCAGCTTTTGAAAGCGTACTGTATGTTTGAGCGTGACACAGAGTACATCATTGTGGATGGAAAAGTGAAAATCGTAGATGAGCAAACTGGTCGTGTGATGGAAGGACGTCGTTATTCTGACGGATTGCACCAAGCGATCGAAGCCAAAGAAAATGTAAAAGTGGAAGACGCTACTCAGACTTATGCGACGATCACTTTGCAGAACTACTTCAGAATGTACCACAAACTGTCTGGTATGACAGGTACAGCGGAGACTGAAGCTGGCGAATTCTGGGAAATCTACAAATTGGATGTGGTGGTAATTCCTACCAATAGACCAATCCAACGAGACGATAGAGAAGATAAAGTTTACAAAACTGTCCGTGAGAAATTCAATGCAGTAGTAGACGAAATCAATGAATTGGTAGCAGCTGGTAGACCTGTCTTGGTGGGTACTACTTCAGTAGAGATTTCTGAGGTATTGAGTAGAATGCTCACTTTGAAAAAGATTCCTCACCAAGTATTGAACGCGAAGCAACACGCCCGTGAAGCGGATGTAGTAGCAGAAGCAGGAAAGGCTGGAACTGTAACTATCGCAACCAACATGGCGGGTCGTGGTACGGATATCAAATTGTCTGCTGAATCTAGAAAAGCAGGTGGTCTGGCGATTATTGGTACAGAAAGACATGAATCTCGTCGTGTAGATAGACAGTTGAGAGGTCGTGCTGGTCGTCAAGGGGATGTGGGTTCTTCCCAGTTCTTTGTTTCCTTGGAAGATTCCTTGATGCGTTTGTTCGGTTCTGATCGTATTGCGAAGTTGATGGATAGAATGGGCTTGGAAGAAGGAGAAGTGATCCAGCATTCCATGATTACCAAATCCATCGAACGTGCTCAGCGTAAAGTAGAGGAAAACAACTTTGGTACTCGTAAGAGACTATTGGAATACGATGATGTAATGAACTCTCAACGTGAGGTGGTTTACAAGCGTCGTAAAAATGCCTTGAAAGGTGAGCGTCTGGAGCTAGACATCTTGAATGTGATGTATGATGTCTGCGAAAGCTTAGTCGAGATGGGTAAATCCACCGAGGATTTCGAGAATCTTCGAATGAACATCTTTACTTCTTTGGGATTGGATTATCAGATTTCAGAAAATGATCTGAAAACCAAACCAGCACAGGTGCTTACCGAAGAGCTTTACAAAGCTGCTTTTGAAAACTATCAAAAGAAAAATAATCAGATTACTACCACTGCTCTTCCAATTTTGAGAAGAGTTCAGGAAGAAAGAGGTGCCACCGTGAAAGATATCATGGTGCCTATTTCTGATGGAATCAAGCAAATGGGTGTTGTGGTGAATCTAGAGAAAATGTTGGAATCCGAAGGTCAGGAATTGATCAGGTCTGTGGAGAAAAACGTAACTCTTGCCATTATCGATCAAAACTGGAAAGAGCATTTGAGAGATATGGATGACTTGAAGCAGTCTGTACAGAATGCTGTTTATGAACAAAAAGATCCATTGTTGATCTATAAGTTTGAAGCATTTGAGATGTTCAAGAGATTCATCGGAAAGTTGAATGAGGATATGGTTTCCTTCTTGTCAAGAGCTGATTTGCCTAAGCAAGACCCAACCCAAGTTCAGCAAGCACAACCTCAAAGAGCACCTGAACCGCAAGTTCAGGCATCTAAAGAAGAAGCCGGAAGTACCTTGAATCCAGGAGCAAATCGTGCGGCTGCTGCAGCTGCGAGTGCAGGAAGACCAGCACCACAAGTTGTTGCTCCTCGTAAGTCAGACAAGTCCTATGGCAGAAACGATAAAGTTTCTGTTCAATATACCAATGGAACTACCAAAACGGACGTTAAGTATAAGAGTGTTGAGCAAGACGTTCAGGACGGAAAGTGTGTAATCATTGAAAATTAATAGTATGAAAAAGGGTCTTTGGATATTGGTTGCTATGGGATTGATGACTGCGTGTAAGACAAGTAGCTCTTCCGTGAAAAGTTCTTCCACATACGATTCTTATTCCGAAGATCTCAGTGGGTCTTTGCCCACCTATCCAAGTTTTGAGGAAAAAATAAAGGCTCAGCAACCCGCTGAGCCTGCTACCTCTCCTCAAGCGATGGATACCAGATTGAATAATTTAGCCCAAGCGCAATACGATAAGAATAAATCAGAGCCTTATTTCAATGGATATAAAGTTTTGATCTATTCTGGTTTGAACCGCGAGGAAGCATTTGAAACTCAGGAAAAGATCAATGAACTTTTCCCTGACTTGAAGGCAGATTTGCAATACCAGCAGCCGAGATATTTGGTGAAAGTTGGTCGATTTGCCTATAAGGTGGAGGCTTTAAAAAGCTTTAACCAAGTAAAAACAGAATTTCCATCAGCACGGATCATCCCGGATAGAATTCAAAGACAAGAATTCTCCGTGCCATCTCAAACCAATGATGCTGAAAGACAAAATTAAATCTTTGGCGAAAGCCTATAAAGAAGAAGTCATTGCCAACAGAAGACATCTTCACTCCCATCCCGAACTTTCTTACCAGGAATTTGAAACAGCCAAATATGTGGCTTCGAAGCTGGAGGAAATCGGGATTTCTGATTTAGAGCAAAAAGCAAATACAGGTTGGACTGCTTTGATTAAAGGAAAAAACCCTGAAAAGAAAGTTGTAGCCCTAAGAGCAGATATGGATGCATTGCCGATCATCGAGGCAAATGATGTTTCCTATAAATCGCAAAATCCAGGTGTGATGCATGCCTGTGGGCATGATGCGCATACGGCTTCACTTTTGGGAGCTGCCAAGATCCTCAATGAAGTCAAAGATCAGTTTGAAGGAACAATTAAATTGATTTTCCAACCTGGAGAGGAAGTTGCTCCAGGAGGAGCTTCCTATATGATCAAAGATGGTGCTTTGGAAAACCCTAAACCAGCTGGTATCATCGGGCAGCACGTAATGCCTTTTATTCCTGCAGGAAAAGTGGGGTTCAGACAAGGAATCTACATGGCTTCGGCAGATGAAATCTATATTACTGTCAAAGGAAAAGGAGGACATGGAGCCATGCCAGAAACCTTGATCGATCCTGTTTTGATTGCTTCTCATATGATTGTTGCTTTGCAGCAGGTGGTAAGCCGTGCCGCAAGTCCAAAAATTCCTTCGGTTCTTTCTTTTGGAAAGGTGGAGGCTTTGGGAGCAACTAATGTGATTCCAAATGAAGTTAAGATTCAGGGGACTTTTAGAACACTCAATGAAGATTGGAGAGCCAAAGCTCATGAAAAAATGCTTTCTATCGCCAAAGGTTTGGTCGAAGGTATGGGAGGAGAAGTTGACTTTGAGATCAGAAAAGGATATCCATTTTTGAAAAATGATCCGGAATTGACTGCTCGAGCCACAGATGCTGCAAAAGCTTATTTGGGTGAAGAAAATGTTGTAGATCTTGATATTTGGATGGCAGCGGAGGATTTCGCTTACTATTCTCAGGAAATTGATGGGTGTTTCTATCGATTAGGAACTAGAAATGAAGCCAAAGGAATCATTTCAGGAGTTCACACACCTACTTTCGATATCGAAGAAGATGCCCTTGAAATTGGAGCTGGTTTGATGGCTTGGTTGGCAGTAGCTGAGTTAGAGAATAGCTAATGGGAGCTTCTATTTTCCTTTCATAAGAATTTACGATCAATTCATTTTCAGATAATTTCTCTCACTTACATTTGGGTAGAATTTTCCATTTATGAAGAAGTTAAAAACTGCCGGGATATTTATCCTTTTGCTATTTGTCCACAGCCAGACTTTCGCTTGGGGACAATTGGGTCATTATCTCATTGGCTTGATGGCTGAGATGCAGATGAAAAAATCCACTATTCGCAAGGTGGACAAAGTCATTTATCCTATGTCCATAGGAAGAAGTGGTACTTGGATGGATGAAATCAAATCCGATAGCACTTATAATTATGCTTACTCTTGGCATTACCTGACTTCCAAGAATGGAGAATATGATCCTGCTCATCAAGAAAATACAGGAGATGCTTATGAGGCCATTCAACGAATCAAGAAAGAATTGATAACAGGTGGTTTGACTCCTGAAGTTGAGGCTGAAAAGTTGAAAATGCTCATACATATAGTGGAAGATATCCATCAACCCTTGCATGTGGGGACTGGTGAAGATAGAGGTGGAAATGACGTAAGATTGGAATTTTTTGGAAACCCTACCAATCTTCATGCATTATGGGACAGCGGGATGATTGATAGACAAGGAATGAGCTATTCGGAAATTGCCGAGGAGCTTTACAGAAGAATCACTCCGGAAATGCAGGAGAACTATCGTGCGAAATCTATGCAGGATTGGCTCGCTGAAGCTGTCAGTGTGAGAGACAGAGTATATGACCTTCCAGAGAATAAGAGAATTTCCTATCAATACATGTATTTCAAGTATCCGATAGCTGAGGAAAGAATGGTTGCGGCCAGCGTAAGACTTGTTCAGATACTAGAAGAGATTTACGGTTAATTCCCTATAAATCCATTGATAAACAGCCCTTCAGATTTTTTTCTAAGGGCTGTTTTTTTATTTTTAAAATTGGTTTTGCCGACACATGAAATATTTTTTTTCAAACTTCTTCTTTTTAATTGTTGGGATTTCTTTTGCTCAAAATGCAGAGCTGAAGAAAGAGCTAGGTCGTATTTATTCCAATCCTGATTCTTCCCGATTTTATCTGAAAGAGGCTGAATCCAAGCTTTTTTCAAAATCGGATTCCGGATTGTATTATTATTTCAAAGCTGAATCATTCAATTTGAAATTAGAAAATCAAGCTGCCAAAGAAGCCTTTATTTATAGCCTTGATTACATCGACCCAAAGCTAAATCCTGAATTAGTGTCTCTGGCATATATCAGATTGACCAGACTTGATAAAGCTTCAGGACAATTTGAAAAAGCGCTCCAATTTTCCCAGGATGGGCTTAAGCATACAGAGAGTTCTTTGGATTCAAATTTCATGGGCTATCATTTGCTGGATATCGCTGTGATTTACCATGATATGGAAAGCTATGAGCAAGGTGTGGATTATGGGAAACGAGCATTGAAGGTTTTGGATTCTTATTCTAAATCAATTCCCGCCTACAAAGCTTTTGCTTTAAACAGCATTGCAATCAATTTTGACGATTGGAATAAGCCAGATAGTGCACTTTTTTACCATTACAAAGTCTTAGAGGATATAGAGAATCTGGACAGCATGCGAGTGATTTTTACCTTCAACAATATAGGGAATACACTTTTGAAGCAGGAAAAATATGCAGAGGCCAGAAAGTGGGTGGAAATTGCTTTGGGGCTCAATCGAAAAGACAGCTATCCTGCCTACGGACTAGCTACTAATTTCACGAACCTCGCAAACATTGCTTTTAATATGGGTGAATTCGCCAATGCCCGACAATTGATGGATAGTGCAGCCTATTATGTTCAGGAAAGTGGTTCAACAGAGAAGAAAAGAGATTATTTATACGAGGAGTATCGCTTTCATAAAAAGAAGGGTGAATTGACAAGTGCCATGGAATTTTTGGAAAAATATTCGGCCTTGAAGGATACCATTTTCCAGGAAGAAAGACTTCGAACCATGAGCGAAATGGAAGCTTTATATGATGTAGAGCAAAAAGAACGTGAATTGGCGGAATCCAGAGCGGAAGTTGCTGAGCATGAACTGACAGTAAAAAGCAGAAATAATTTACTGCTGTTACTTCTCATATTTCTTTTGGTTTTATTGGGTTTGGGATTTTTTATCTATTACAGGCAGAAAAACAAAACCCGCCACTTACAACAAGAAGCAAAACTTCAGGCTATTTATTTGGAGCAGCAAACACAAAAGCGTCTTCAGGATCAACGGGATTCCATCGCTTCGGATCTTCATGATAATATCGGTTCACAATTGACCTTTATCGTTTCTTCTTTGGGTAATCTAAAGTTTGGGAACCTGAGTAAGGAAGTTTTATCTACTAAAATCGACCAGATTTCAGGATTTACTGTGGAAACCGTGAATGAGCTCCGAGATACTATTTGGGCAATGAATAAGGAAAGTATCTCTATTGAAGAATTACATTCCCGAATTCAAAATTTGTTTGCGAAAGCCCGGCAATCCTGTCCAACTATTGAGTTTGAATTTAATCTGGATCCCCATATCGATACAGAATTGAAATTGAATTCCATCGAAGGTGTTAACTTTTATAGGATAGTCCAAGAGGCTGTGAATAATTCCATCAAATATGCCAAGGCTTCAAAAATCGAAGTGGATTTGTTTTTGGAGGATGAAAAGATCAAATTAAAGGTTACCGATGATGGCGTGGGTATTTCTGGAGAAAACCCGTTTGGAAATGGGATGAATACGATGAAAACTCGCGCTCAAAGAATCGGGAAAGAATTTGAGATTAAGAGCTCTGAAGGCCAGGGCACTGAAATATTGGTGAGTTAATTAATCTTTTTATGTCCATCAAAATTGCTATCGCAGAGGACAATTCATTTTTATTAAAAGCAGTTTTGGAAAAACTGTCATTTTATCCAGACCTGGAGGTGAAGTTTTCTGGTTCGAACGGGCAGGAATTTCTTGAAAAGCTTGAAAAAGATCCCAATGTTCAAGTCGTTTTGATGGATATCGAAATGCCTAAAATGACAGGAATTGAAGCAGTTTCCAGAATTTCTCAGCTTTATCCTCAGATCAAAACGATCATGTTGACAGTCTTTGATGACGATGAGAATATTTTCAGATCGATTCAAGCTGGAGCAAATGGCTATTTTTTGAAAGAAGTTGATCCGCCGACTTTGTATCAGGGAATTCTGGATACTTTGGATGGAGGAGCCGCCATGACTCCTTCCATTGCTTTGAAGACTCTCAAATTATTGAGAAACCCACCCACGTTTGACGAACCGAAAGAAGAAATTTCTTTAACCAAAAGAGAGGTAGAAATCTTGGAGCAGATAGCCAAGGGATTGAACTACAATCAGATTGGCGAGAATCTATTTATTTCTCCTAAAACGGTCCGGAAGCATATTGAAAATATTTACCAAAAACTTCAGGTTCATAGCAAATTGGAGGCAGTGCAGAAAGCAGTTAAAAATCGGATTATTGATGGATAATCAATCTTGAATCCGAATTCTCCACTCTTTGGGATAGTAGTTGTTGATTCGATTCCCTAGATTTTTGATCCAACCCAAGGGAAGTGAGTTATATGTTACCATGATCCAACCCGTAGGCATATCTTCAATTACAGGATCATTTTTTCGAAGGAATTCCAATGCTTGATCTTTCTCAATGTTTACTATCTGAAATCCATTTTTTGGAAGAGTAGAAAGTGCCCATTCATGAGAAGGGATCCAGTCATTTTTCTGCTTTTTCCCAATTTCTACTCCAAAATATCGAATGCTCAAGTGCTGAGTAAGCTTTTCAAAATAGGCTTTCCAATCGGATTCAATTCGGAAATATGAATCATTCAATTGGTAGTATTGTCCGGAAAGAGGGAATCCCAACTCCTTATCAATTGCATTGGAATCTTTTGGACTTACTTCTTTCAAAAAGGGGTGTTTGTAATCTTTGATCTTTCCCGGAGGCAAAATATAGGCATCATCTGGTCGCTGCATGACTGTCACAAAAAAGCCTTCCCCATCCACCAAATGCGGATAAAAGCGATAGCCATAGAAGGTGCCGTCCTCAGTTTCTACTTGGGTTTCCCGGATATTCCAATTGGGATCCAATGGAATTCTTACGGGTTTGTAGGAAAACTCTGAAGTCAGAAACTCAATCATTTCTTCATTTTCCTTTTCGTTGAAAGTGCAAGTGCTGTAAATCAGATATCCGCTGGCGGCAACCAAGCTTCCTGCACGATCCATTATCCTTTTTTGTCTGGAAGCACACAGTGTCACATGATCCATAGACCATTCATTTCTCGCCTGCGGATCTTTGCGAAACATTCCTTCTCCTGAGCATGGTGCATCCACCAAAACCAAATCAAAGAATCCTTCCAATGGTTCGAAATGCTCAGGATCATTATTGCTTACCAAGGTATTCCCCAACCCCCATTTGATCACATTTTCTTTTAAAATCTGAGCCCGTGATTGGATCACCTCATTGGCCACCAGAAATCCATCTTTTCCCAAATAACTACTTAAAAGAGTTGACTTTCCTCCCGGTGCTGCTGAAAGATCCAGAAACAATTCTTTGGGAACCTGAAGAGAGCGCAGAATATGATCTATAAACATAGAAGAGGCCTCTTGCACATAATAAGCTCCAGCATGAAAACTTGGGTCCAGCGTGAAAGAAGGCCTTTCTTTCAAAAAGTAACCATTCTCAGTCCAGGAAATCTGTTCAGAAACTTCCGGAGCCTGGCTTGACTTATCAGCGTTGATCCGAATGGATGTTTTGGAGTCCTGATTGATGGCTTTTTCAAAGAGTTCATATTCCACTTCTCCCAATTGGGATTTCATTCTGCTTTGAAAATCTGAAGGAAGAGAAATGGACATGAGATTGAATTTTTGCCAAAGATAAAAAATTGATCCAAAGCAGTCTTTATCTAGGATTAACAAGTAAGATAAGTAGCTAATAATCTTTAAATTCAGAAAAAATCAACTCTATGGAATACGTTCTGAAGGCTATTGTTCTGCTGGTTGCCATCCAGCATTTGTTTTTTCTTTGGTTTGAAATGTTTGCTTGGGAGACTTTTGGAGCGAGACTATTTCGGGGTAATCCAAAAGAGTACTACTCCAAAACCAAAAGTATGGCCGCCAATCAAGGTTTGTATAATGGTTTTTTGGCTGCCGGTTTGATCTGGTCTCTCCTTCACGCTGATCCTTATTTTTCTCAACAAGTAGCACTGTTCTTTCTTTCCTGTGTTTTGATCGCAGGAATTTTTGGAGCCTATTCTGTCAGTAAAAAAATATTCATTGTTCAGGGCATTCCTGCGCTGATCGGAATTCTCTTGATCGTAATTTCTAATCTATAAATCCATAAACCTATTATTTATGAAATTGTATAAACTGCCCAACCAAACACTTTTAGAAATTGAGTCCGAATTTCTACTTGGACCGGAATTGGATTGGGATGATTTATTGGGACGAGAAAATCTGAAATCTCTCCTCACCAAAGAAAGTCAGACTTGGGAAAAAATTTCTAGTGCTAATGCTGAGTCCCTAATCAAAGAAGAATTATTGGCTCCAATGGGCACGCAAGAGATCTGGGCAGCAGGTGTGACTTATTATCGAAGCCGAACTGCCCGGATGGAAGAATCTCAAGATGCGGGCGGAGCAGATTTTTATGACAAAGTCTATGCGGCTGATCGACCGGAATTATTTTTCAAAGCCACTCCTTCTCGCGTTTCTTCCCCTGGAGGAAAAGTGAATATCCGGAAAGACTCTACTTGGGATGTGCCCGAACCGGAGTTGACTTTGTTGATTTCTCCATCAGGAAAAGTCCAGGGATTTACTGTTGGTAATGATATGAGCAGCCGAAGTATCGAAGGTGAAAATCCATTATATCTACCGCAAGCTAAAGTCTATCAGGGCTGTGCATCCATCGGTCCTTGTATTTTGATTCAAGATTCTATTTCTGAAAGCACTGAAATTTCCTTAGAAATCTATAGAAATGGAGAGTTAGCAGCTTCTGGAAAAACCAATTTGACACAATTAAAACGAAAACCACAGGAATTAGCCGGTTGGTTATTTAGAGGAAACACATTCCCAGTGGGTTGCTTTCTGATGACAGGTACGGGGATTGTGCCAGATGATTTTACTTTAGCAAAGGGGGATGAAGTGAAAATTTCCATCGAAGGAATTGGAACACTAGAAAATACAGTAGGTTTGATTTGAATAATATTGTAGCATTTCCTCAATTATTTACGTGTGGATAAATGAATCCTAAATTTTCAAAAATGAGAAGATTTTTATTGCTTTCACTGTTAATTACTATTCTATTTTCTTGTCATGAGAACGAAAACCCGTCACTGGCTGAATTTCCTCAGAAGTGGGTTTTAGCTGGATATTTTTCCGTTTGGATGCCTGAAAATGGAATCGTTCCAATAACGGATTCCCTCTATTATTATGAATTGAGAAAAGATGGGACTTTCACCAAATTCATCGGTGAGTTTGAATTGGATGGTACTTATGAAAAAGGAAAAGATGAGTTATATAACCGTGATAATATTATTTTCCAATATGATCAGGAAACTTATTTAGAAGATAGGGAGCGCGGTGCATTTGGATTGATTCATAACTGTGGAATGGATAGTGAGTATTTTTCATTTGTGGATTCTAATACGATCAGGGGTTCTTGGGGAGCATGTGATGGACCCAACTTGTATTTCGAAAGACAATAGACTTCTTGAGAAATATCTAATTGAAAATTGAAGGCTGATTTCTGAAAAGAGTCAGCCTTTCTTTATTTTGTGGAATGAGTCAATTCTTCCAAAAACCGCTACAACTTCCTCGCTATTCTCAAGGCTATCATTTGATCACCGATTTGGTTGAAGAAGCCATTCCTGAAATTCGTCATATAAAAGTGGGATTTTTACAAGTTTTTATCCAGCACACTTCTGCGGCTTTGACAATCAATGAAAATGCGGACCCAACGGTAAGAAAAGACTTCCAAACCTTTGTAAATGAGTTGATTCCTGAAACTTATCCACGGTTTATCCACACTTATGAAGGTCCAGATGATATGCCTGCGCACATTAAAGCCAGTTTTTTTGATTCTTCGCTTCAAATCCCCATTTCTGGTGGAAAACTCGCGCTTGGAATTTGGCAAGGAGTTTATCTCTGCGAATTCAGGAAATTTGCCTCAGGAAGAAGGCTTTTGTTAACCGCCTGTGGAAGTTCTTAAACCTTAGCTAAAATCCATTCCCACCACTTATAAAATTTTGTTCTGCTGGCCTAGAAACAATTTTATTTTTGTGGAATCAGCTATACTATGAGAATTCTATTACCCACCTGTCTTTTGGCGGTTCTACTGATTAGTGGATCGGCTTTTGGACAAGAGCATACTTCGAATGCTTTTGCCTATAAAGTAAATGACCCCATTGTTTTGGATGGAAATTTGGATGAAGAAATCTGGGGACCAGAAGGTTGGAATGGTGAATTCATGCAGTATTTTCCCTCAGATACTTCACTGGCAATTGCTCAATCCCGTGTTAAGATCGCTTTTGACGATAACAATTTGTACATCGCTGCAGTGATGGAAAATTTGGGACCCAGAGAATATGTGTCCACTTCCTTGCGTAGAGATTATCGTGGTGCTCAAAATGACGGGATCACTTTTGTTTTCGATACATTCAATGATAAAACCAATGCTTTTCAGTTTGGTGTAAATCCTTATGGAGTTCAAAGGGAGGGTTTGATTTCCAATGGTGGAAATAAATCTGAAGATTTGAGTTTAGCTTGGGATAATAAATGGTATGCGGAGGCAAAAATTTTTGAAAATCATTGGCAGGTGGAGGCAATTATTCCATTATCGACAGTACGATTTAAAGATGGAGCCCAAAACTGGAATATTAATTTTTACAGAATAGACAGTGATGCGGGAGAAAGAAGCTCCTGGTCTCCTCTCCCACGTAATTTCAATATGTCTTCTATTGCCTTCAATAGGAAGTTGATTTTTGAGGAGCCTTTGAAAAAGAATTCTGCTAATATTTCCCTGATTCCCTATGTGGCTGGGAAGACCTCTAAAAATTTCCTGGAAAATACCAGTGAACCTTTCAAACCTGCTGTTGGTGGGGATGCCAAGGTTGGAATAGGCCCAGCGATGAATTTGGATTTGACATTTAATCCTGATTTTTCTCAAGTGGAGGTGGATCAGCAGGTGACTAATCTGGATAGATTCGAAATATTTTTTCCAGAAAGAAGACAATTTTTTCTCGAGAATGGAGATTTATTTGACAGCTTTGGTCAGCAAAGATCCAAAGCTTTTTTCTCAAGAAGAATTGGTGTTGATATTGATTCTGCAACTGGGCAAAATGTGCAAAGTAAAATTATCTATGGAGCAAGGCTGAGTGGAAAAATAAATGAAGACTGGCGAATTGGAGCCATGAACATGCAGACTGCAACAGATACCGAAGCAGGAATTTCAGGGAAAAATTTCTCTGTCTTAGCAATTCAAAAAAAGGTTTTTGAACGATCCAATATCGGTTTGATCTATGTGGATAAGGAGTCTTTGGGTTTAGATGAATATAAGTCGCTTTTTAACCCTGATGAATATAACCGACTCATTGGAATGGATTTTAATCTCAATTCTGCCAATGGTAAATGGACAGGTAAGGCCTTTTATCATAGAACTTTCGAGTCACGTGAAACAGTAAAACCTTATTCCTTCAATGCATATATGCTTTTCAGTGATATCCATTGGGGAGGAAGTGTGAGTATTCAGGATATTGGAAAGGATTTCAATCCTGAAGTTGGCTTTTTACCCAGATCTGATTTTAAAAGGTTCAATCCTGATATTTCTTATATGTTTTACCCCAATTCTAGCTTAATTAATCGACATGGGCCTAAGTTGGAGTTTGAAGGATATTGGAATGAAACTATTGGAACAACAGATCGAGATTATAACATCAGTTATACAGTCCGGTTTAATTCTTTTGCTGAGTTGACATTGACACAAAAGAACAGATACCTGTATTTGTTTCAGGATTTTGATCCTACTCGTACTGGAGGTGAGAAATTGCCTGCAGGAACAGATTATTATACTCAAACTCTTGGTTTTGAATTCAGAAGTAATCCGAGGAATGTCTTTAATGTTAGAATGACGGGAGATGGAGGGGAGTATTTTACTGGAAACTATTTTAGCTTAGTCAGTGAACTAGGCTTACGATTGGGCTATATGGCTAACATTTCCATGAATTTCAATTATGCCAGAATTCGTCTTCCAGCTCCACAAAGTGATGCAGACTTGGTTTTGGTTGGGCCCCGAATCGATTTAACTTTTACCAAAAAGCTATTTTGGACAACATTTATCCAGTACAATAATCAGATTGATAACCTGAATATCAATACCCGATTGCAATGGAGATTTGCTCCTGTTTCAGATTTCTTCCTGGTGTATACAGATAATTATTACCCAAGTGATTTCACTCCAAAGCAACGCTCCTTGGTATTTAAGCTGAATTATTGGTTAAATCTTTAATAGAAAAGGAAACGCCGAGGGTTTCATTCCTGATCCATTTCCTTTTGTTTCTTTTTTCTCTCCAATTCTCGCGATTGGGAAGCCAGAAGAAATAGTATGAAACTAGAGACCAAGTAATCAAGTTGAAAATCAAATGAAAGAATGTTTCTGGCTCATTCAG
Source organism: Algoriphagus sp. PAP.12 (assembly GCF_026652115.1). Lineage (GTDB taxonomy): Bacteria > Bacteroidota > Bacteroidia > Cytophagales > Cyclobacteriaceae > Algoriphagus. Next base: position 562,162 of record NZ_JAPPSQ010000001.1, read on the forward strand.
GCATTCCAATTAAGAGGAAGCCCCAGGCGGTCAAATACTCTTGAGAAAAACACAGTACCAAATCCAAATGGTAGGGTTGGAATGTAATTGATTTTATAAAGCAAAAATTCCTTGAGATTTTGCAAGAAGGACATTTTTATGATGTTTAAAAAAATAAATTCAGGTCAATTAGCGGAGATTTTTTAAGTTTTCAAAATTCGGTCTAATCAGCTTTTTCCGTTTCAATTCTAGTTGATAAAGGTATTCTCCCAATTCACTGAAAAAAGGAAGACCTATTTCCTCATATTCATAATTGTCATCATTCAGGATCTCGTCCTCATTTGAATAGACAACTGCAGAAACGAAAAACTCCACCTCGTTTTCAAAATCTACGAAGTAAGTTCCGTCGATCAGGTAGCCATAAGACCAGCCTGTTTTATTGAAAATCCGGTATTGGGAAGGAATTGAGTCTTTTGAAGTTCCAAACTTGAAGAATTTGGAATAGGAGTCGTAGAATTCCGGGAGCTCATATTTCGGAAAATCACTTTCTCTGGGAAGCATGCTCATATACTTCATCACAAATTCCCGCTGTTCTTCCGTGATATTGAATCGCTCTGCCTCAGGAAATGCCATCGGATAAATGATTCTTTGAATAACTCCATGTAAGTCCGTTAGTGGAAATTTATTCTTGTAGGTAAAATCCATGGGATCCTGAATCAGGGAGTCATTTTTGTAATGAGCTTTTCCGATTTGTGGCTTGGTTGGGACATGGAAATCCGTCTCAGTGTGTCTTTCAGGTAACTCAAGCAACATGGAACCATTGACATCGACAAACTTCACTGGATTGAAATATCGGTTTTCCTCCGGGCTGATAGGAAAACTAAGACGCTGACTGATTACAGTGTTATTTAGTCCTTTTTCTTTCAGTTTTTGATTGATATAATCTAATCCAAGAACTTCATAGAGTCGATTATAGGCATCATTATCTGAGACAATCAGGATTTTTTTGATGTAGTGACCGATACTTGGAAGAGAATCTTTTGACGAAAAGTCTACATAAGCAGGAACTTGTGAAGGACGAACTGAATCAATCAAAAGTGTTGTATTCCTATCCAACCCCTCAATTCCTTGTTCATTGAGCCATTCCAAAGCAAGTAATGCCACCGGAAGTTTTACTGTAGAAGCGGGGTAAAAGTACTTTTGATCATCCAGATTGAAAGAATGGTCTTCATATATCGGGAGACCATGTTCATTTTGATCTATACTAGAAAATAGAATCTGCACTTCGTATTTATCCTTTTCAGAAAGTACTTTTTGAAGCGTGGGATAGTCTTCTATTCCATCTACAAAAGGAACTTCTTTCTTTTGGGTACAAGAAAACAGGATCGTAAAAGAGATGAAGGATAGGAATAGAAGATTATGCTTCATTAGATTTCAATTCTTTGAGAGTTTGAACCAGATGCGATATATCATCGGGTTGGTGGAATGCCGATATAATAATTCGGTTGATCAATGGAGAATCGACAGTGGGATATCTAAAGGAGGAAATGATGATTCCTTCCTCTTCCAATTTTGGAATCCAAGAATCCTTTGTCAATTTGAAAACAGGATAGTTTGACAAGCCCTCGATCTCTTGAATTTCTGAAATGGCCTTGTAAAACTCTAGGCAATTTTTAAAAAGTCCAGTTTGTTGACTTTCAAATACGCTCTGACATTCTAAAAATGCAGCTAAATGTGCCGGCGAACCAGGTGAAGCTCCTCCATAGAGAGCCGTTCCTCTTAACTTTTGGATTGTTTCGCGATTTCCCAAGACTATCCCGGCTGGAATTGCCAGCCCTTTTCCGAGCGAACCACATACTACTAAATTGTAGGTGGGGGCATTCCATTGAATGTATGTGCCGAAGATTCTTTTTCCTAAAACCCCAAAGGCATGGCTATCATCCACCAAAAAAGTTACTTCATGGGAATCCGAAATTTCCTTTATCCAAGAGTAATCATGGATTTGTGCTGTAAAGGCATCAACTGCATTCCCCAGAATCAATATTCTTTGTGATTTTAGGCTTTTTGAAGTCCCTAAACACTCGTTTTTCCATTGTGTAAAACTTAATTGAGTATTTGGAAACAGGCCTTCTGGAAGAATTGCAGGATGAGCATCGGGAGCAATCCAAATTTTATCAGCATCTTTTGCCAAAAGTTGGGTTGAGACGATTCCGGCTATAAAACCAGAGCTTAGGGCCGCGGCATCCTCTGCTCCGGAATTTTCTGAGAAATACGATTCAAATTCATCAAAAACAGGAATTCGAATGTTATTAAGTCTACTTTGTCCATGATTGGACCCCCATTTTTGAAGATGATGAGAAATGCTTTTCAAAAACTCTGGATTTTGAGTCATTCCGAGGTAAGATGTGCCGCTGAAATAGAGAAATTCTCTCCCTTCCAATTGGATTGTTCTACCAATTCCTTCTTCTAAAAAATGGATTTTTCCAGCCATAGCTTACTTGGCAAAGATTTGACTTTCGTCCTGAAAAGATTTGAATTCAAGGGCATTTCCACAAGGATCTAAGAAAAACATGGTTGCTTGCTCTCCTACTTCTCCTTTGAAACGAATGTAAGGTTCGATAACAAACTCAATCCCATGATTTTTCAATTTATCCGCGAGTTCATGCCATTCGTCCCAAGGGAGGATTGCTCCAAAATGACGCACAGGGACATTTTTTCCGTCTACTTCATTGGTTTTGGCATTGGCAAGCTCCTCAAGTTTGATATGTGCGGAAAGTTGATGGCCGAAGAAGTTGAAATCGATCCATTTGTCAGTACTTCTTCCTATATCGCATCCCAGAAGGTCTCCATAAAAGGCTCTGGTTTCCTCAATATCCCGAATCGGGAATGCTAAGTGAAAGGGTTTAAATTGGCCCATAATGTGTACTTTCGTTAAGTGATTTTTATTCCTTAAAGATATGTCAAAAAAGAAAAAAGTCTCATTGGTTTTGAGCAGCGGTGGAGCGAGAGGATTGGCACATGTTGGGGTGATTGAGGAGTTGGAAAAGCGGGGGTATGAAATTTCCGAAATTGCGGGTTGTTCTGCAGGAGCCTTGGTAGGCGGTATGTATGCCTGCGGAAAAATGAATGAGTTCAAAAACTGGATCTGCAATCTTGATCGGATCGACGTTTTTTCTTTAATGGATTTTACTTTCTCCAGTCGCGGATTTATCAAAGGGGAAAAAGTTTATGGTGAGCTTAAGAAAGTAGTTGCGGATTGTCAGATTGAGGAGTTTTCCATTCCTTTTTCTTGTAATGCAGTGAATGTCATCACTGGAGAAGAAGTAATTTTTAGAAAAGGGAGCTTATTTAAAGCAATTCGGGCTTCAGGAAGTATTCCTTCTGTGTTCATTCCAGCGTCTCATTCCAAATCCTCTTTGATTGATGGAGGAGTGTTAAACCCAGTCCCGATTTCTTTATTGCAAAATCATTCTGAAGAGAACATGATATTGGTAGTGGATGTGAATGGTTTGGATCATGATTACATTACTCCACCCAAGAAAGATGAGGAAGGAAATGGATTCATCTCAATCCCGAATTGGTTGAAGGAATACCGGAATAAAATGGGACAATTTTTCCCAGATGAAAAGGAAGTAGAAAAGGAAATTTCTTATTCCTCTTTGAATTTGGTGAAGCGCTCATTCGATTTATTGCAGGATAGATTTTGTGAATTGTTGCTTCAACAATACCCCGTAGATATTCAAATTAAAATTTCCAGAAAGCAAGCAGGAACCTTGGAGTTTCACCGATCTGGTGAATTGATTGAAATAGGGAGAATCAAAGCAAAACAGGCATTGGATAATTGGGAAAATGAAAATAGCTGAACTAAACCGTCTATTGGGCAACATCGATATCTATCTCTTGGATCAGATTCTAAAGGGTAGATTTACGAAGGAAATGAAGATCCTGGATGCCGGTTGTGGGGAGGGAAGAAATACCGTTTATTTCATTCGTGAAGGCTATCAGATTTTTGGAATTGATCCCAATGAGACAGCAATTCAATATTGCCGATATCAGGCAAAAAGTTTGGATCCAAATTATGATATCCACAGGTTTCAAGAAGGAAAATTGGAGGATGTTCCCTTTCACAAAGAATCTTTCGATGCAGTAATCTGTTCAGCTGTTCTGCACTTTGCTCAGAGTGTGGATAACTTCTGGCAAATGATTCATGAAATCCACAGAATCTTAAAACCGGGAGGAATTTTTTGGTTCCGGATGTGTACTGGATTTGGAGATACTTTATCCAAATCTAAGCCTATTGGCCAAGGAAGGTATCATTTGCCAGATAATTCGGACCGATTTGTCTTTACGGAAGAGTATGTGGATAAATTACTTTCGAAAGGTTTTAAATATATAGAAAACCCCAAATCCGTTTTGGTTTTAGGCCAAAGAGAGATGGGGGTTTTTGTTTTGGAGAAGGTTTTACCCTATTGAATTATCGCGACAGAAATGTTTTTATCGTTGGCGATTAAATTTTCTGCAACACTTCCTATCAACAGGTCTGAATCATCAGATTTTCCTTTTTTGGAGATGATTATTAAGTCAACTTTTAGCTCTTTTGCTTTCTTGAAAATGGCAACTCCAATTGGTTCTTCTTCTGCTATGATGCTTAGCAATTTTCCCTGGATTTTGACTTTCTTTTTGAGCTTTTCAAATTTGGAATCAGCTTCTTTTTGAAGGCTCTTTTGTATTTTCTTTTCATTTCCAAAGAATGGAAAATAGCGAATCCCAATTTTCAGGACGTGAAGGGGAATAAATTCAGATTTTGTGTTTTTCGCTATCAACTCTGACACTTCGAGTACTCGCTGAGTATAGGAAGAAAAATCTATCGGAGTTAAAATTTTACTGATAAGCGGTTTTGCAGTTTCAGGTACCAGAATCAAATTGCAAGAAAGAAGCCTGACCATTTTGCTGCTGAAGATCCCAGTGCCTTCAAGGCTTTTCTTTTTTCCCAGGAAGAATAGGTCAAATTGGCTGTTGTTGATCCATGTAACCAATTCACTGAAATCTGGCTTGGGTTGGATGTAAATGTGAATTGAAGGTTTGAGAGATCCGAAGACTTCAATGACGGTTGATTCGATTTCTTCGCGTATTAATTCCTCTAGCGTTTTGTTTTTCTTTTGGAGTAATTGTTCCAAATCTTCTGAAAGCTCCTCAATTTCGATCTGATGGATGATGTGGAGTTCCTCAAAATCAAACAATGAATCATATCCTTTGATGAAATGAAGCATCTTTTCATCCATTTCTGTCAAATCCGCTGCGAGGGCTATTTTATTCAAGTTTTTCATCTCGTTGCTTTTCTAAAGGTTATTAATCGTTGGATTTTTTGGACTTTTCCTCTCGTTTGATCAAGGATTTCTCCAGCTTTTTCTCATATCGCTTTTTATCAGGAACTTGTTCCAATTCTTTCATTTGAAGGTATTCAGATCTGAGACCTTTATACAGGGAATAAACCATAAATATCAAAATAAATAGAAACGGAAGTCCAGTAGTGATGGCTGCAGTCTGTAAGGCTCCCAAACCACCTCCTACTAATAAAACTGCTGCAACAGCCCCTTCAGCTGATGCCCAGAATATCCGTTGAGGGACTGGAGAGTCTAATTTTCCTCCAGAAGTAATATTGTCAATCACCAAAGATCCTGAGTCCGATGAGGTAACAAAGAATGATGTCACCAAAAACAAACTGATGATTGATCCGACTATACTAAATGGGAACTGCTGGATAAAGACGAATAGTGCTGTGGTAGAATCCGATACTATTTCATTGGCTAATTCGTGGGTTCCTGATTGCAAATCCAAATAAATGGCTGAACCACCCATAGCTGTCATCCACAGAAAAGTCAATAAGGCAGGTATCAGCAATACTCCAAAAACAAACTCTCGAATCGTTCTTCCTTTGGATACCCGAGCGATAAACATTCCGACAAATGGGGACCAAGAAATCCACCAAGCCCAATAGAATACTGTCCAATCACCTTGCCAACCTGCATCTCGAAATGCTTCTGTCCAAGTTGAAACCTGAATAAAGTCTCCCATGTACGTTCCGACATTTTGGATAAAGCCTCTCATGATATACAAGGTTGGGCCGACGATTAGGATGAAAATCAGAAAGATCGCTGCAATTCGAATATTCCATTCACTCAGGAATTTTACTCCTTTATCAATCCCAGACACTACAGAAACGGTGGCAATGGCAGTAATGGAAGCAATGAGGATCACCTGAGTCGTGGAGGTATTTGGAATATCAAAAAGGAAAGATAAACCACCGCTGAGCTGCTGGACTCCAAGTCCTAAGGAAGTGGCTAATCCAAATAAGGTCGCCAATACTGCAAAAACATCTATGACATCCCCAATCCATCCTTTGATTCTGTCTCCCAAAATGGGGTAAAAAACTGAGCGGATGGTTAAAGGCATTTTTTTATTGTAGGCAAAAAAGGCAAGGGCAAGAGCCACCACGGCATAAATCCCCCATGCATGCAGCCCCCAATGGAGAAAAACCAAATTCATGGCGCCCTGTGCTGCTTCGGGACTGAAATTTTCATGGTTCGGAGAATTTGCATAGTGATTAACAGGTTCGGCTACACCCCAAAAAAGTAAACCGATTCCCATCCCGGCACTGAAAAGCATAGCAAACCAAGCAGAGGTAGAAAATTCCGGTTTGGCATCTTTTCCACCCAATCTGATCGATCCGTACTTACTAAAACCAACATAGATGCAGAATAAAATAAACAAATTGACTACGAGGATGAATAGCCAACCGGTCTGGTCGGTGATGAAATCCTTCATGCTAACAAAGACCTGCTCCATCGGTTCACCCACTAATAAGGTGATGGTGATAAAGACGACAATCAAAATTGTCGCTGGCCAAAAAACAGGAGGATGAATATCTAGGTATTTATTTTTCATAATCTTTTGTATTAGAAGTAATAACCGAGGTTAATATTTAAGCGGGTGTTCCAATTGGGTTTTTGATCGATCGGATTAGTGGCACTGATGGGTTCCAAATAATTGATTCCTCTACCTGACCCGATCGAGTTTCCACCAAAAGAATCAGTAAGCCACGGCTGATTGATTCCTCTGGCAATGTCGAAATAGCAATAGATCTTGCCGGCACTGATTAGTGCTCCTGGAACATGCATGTGAGTTGGTGCAAATTTTTGAGATTGACCATTGATCTGGATTTCTCCCATTTTTTGCATGTAGGTATAGTCGTTATAAAGCTGAATATTTCGAATAGGGCCCCATTGAACGGGAATGTCATAGGCAATTCCGATGGTATACATGGCTGCCTCTGACGCTACGTCGTAGGTACCAAATCCATAAGCTCCCATTTGCACAAAATCCAAAATGCTCCCATTATCGTCTTGAACATCCGTGAAGTTGTAATAAAGTGCCTGGGTCTTAAGATTTAATCGGCCCCAATTGTTTTCAAAGTGAATGGCAGTAGCAAATTGTCTTCCGGTGTGGGATGTTTGCTGATTGTAAACCTCATGGGTTTGAAGGGATAGGCCTATTTCTCCAAATTTGAGTTTTCTGGCTGCCCTTAAATTGACTTGACGCCTTTCGATATTGCTGTTTCCGGGAATAGGAACCACATCGTAGGAGTAACGTGCCGAACTGGCTACCCCATAACTCAACTCGTTGGTCCCTCGAGGTTCAGATAGTAAGAAATAAGCAATATTGAATCTCCAATGTTCTAAATCACTGGTGAAATTGAACCCAATCTGATGATCATCCTCCAAGCCAACATAATAGGGAGTCATAAACCACCAGCTATGGGAGGCATAAGTCAATAGCCCAAAAGGAACTTGGGTAATGCCAAATTGGAGATTTGTACTGGGATTGAATCGATATCCAATCCAGCCGTATTTGATAAAATGGGTATTAAAAGTAGGGTAAAAACGGTATTCGAATGATAGTTGAAGTCCGTCGCTATAGGAGTCTACATTAATTCTCCAGGTATCCCAAGTCCAGTCATTGCGACCTTCGGTTCCCAACGGGAAGGTTTTACCCTCATACTTGGCGTAAATGGTATTCAGTCGAAGAGCTCCTCCGATTTTTAGCCAAGAGGTATCTTTTTTTGTTTCTTGAGCAGCAAAGTTGACATATTCCAAACTTGCCTTTGAGTGTCCAAAATCTTTTTCGAATATGGTTTGTAAGTTTGCTCCTCTTTTGACAGAGTCCTCAGGAATATCCCTCGCTAAAATGGAAGTAGAAACGAGGATGAGGTGAAAAAGTAAGTAGAAACTATAACGGGTCATTGGCTGGGAATTTTCCTACTTCGATTTTGAAGTAAAGCTAAACCTGTCCATTCAAGGTAAAGCATCTAATGAATAAATGAAATTCATCTAAGATATTTTTAGGAGAAATCTCACTCTTCAGATGTGGATTGGATTCTCTTTTTAATTGTAATTCTTGGTCTAATAGAAAAATTAAAACTCCAATAATGGCCCGATTGTTTGTCATAATTGGAGTTTCGAGATCCTGAATTGAATATTGAAAAAGTCTCAAAAGGATCAATTTTATAGTAATTTTGGCCCTGAAAAGAATTTTGAACTTGAAAGTGAATTTTCTAAATACAAAGGGTCAAATTCAAATTTTTATACTGGATAAGATTTAATTGTAAACAATAAAAAAATGACACTCCAATATGCTCTCGAGTTAATCGGTACCTTTGTTTTTGCTATATCGGGAGCATTGGCAGTCCGTGAAAGAGAGCATGATTTATTCGGTGCTGGATTCACGGGTTTTATTACTGCGATTGGTGGAGGAACCTTGAGAGACATATTGTTAGATGCTTATCCATTAGTTTGGATTGCAGATATCAATGTGCTTTATGCTATTTTGGTTGGGATCTTAGCCGCTTTTATTTTTCCCAATTTCCTAAGTAAGCTGAGAAAGACTCTGTTTTTATTTGATACGTTGGGAATTGCATTTTTTACGGTTTTGGGTGTGGAAAAAGCGTTAAGTCTGGGAGTCAGACCTGAAATTGCTGCAATTATGGGAATGTTTTCCGCTGTGATGGGAGGTGTGATCCGAGATACATTGACGAATGAAATCCCGATTCTATTCAGGAAAGAGATTTATGCCTCTGCCTGCCTAGCTGGAGCTATTTTGTATTTGATTCTAAATTATTTCGGATTGGAAAGAGATTGGAATCTGTTGATTTCTGTGGCAGCGATTATTGCTATTCGATTGGTAGCCATGAAATATAAGTTGAGCTTGCCGAGATTGGATTGAGAAGGATGAAATTTGAAGTTTGAAATCTGAATTCTGAATTCTCAAAAGCTAATATCTTATTCATAAGAGATGCTCGGTTTGAGTCGGACAAAGGCAATCTGATCCCTATAATTCAAAAATGTATACAACATGCCTTTGTGCACAAAGGTCTTATTTGCAAAATATTCCCCTGGTATAAAAACCGATAAATCCAGCTTTTCTTCATGTATCACGTCTAAATCTGCATCAAAAACAGACAGGACAAACCTAAAATATCTCTCCTCTTTCTCTGGTTCCAGCTGCACCTCCCTGCTATAGCGATAGAAGAGCCGCTTTTCAGGATCCCTGATGATCGGTCCAAAGACTACTTCCTGAAATTTCCTTTTTTTGGCGGAATTCAGGTCCTGCATGGACCCGACCTTTTTCCGAAAATTTCCTCGCTTGACATTAGAGATCAAATTGCTTTTGTAAGCTCGGTGAAACAAAGAATCTTTCTTTGCATCATAGTACCACAATTCATTTTTGTAGGAGTTGGTTGCAATTATGTTGGGGCCATCCAAAGTCAGGAATTTGTATTCCGGGACCAACATGTTTTTACCTTCCCGATATTCCCATCGGATTAAATACTTCTCTGATTGATCTTTGAAATTCACAGGAATCAATTTCAGGGATTTGGAAACTAAATCTACTGTTGCTAAACCGAGTATACGTCCATTTGAAGGAAAATAACCGTAATAACTAGCGAAAAAAGAGCCATCTTCTGAGATTTCGCCCATGCCACTTATTTCTTGGCTTTCACCCAGATCATCCCCTAAAAGTTTGTGGTTTTGAAGGCTATAGGAATCCAACAATTTGGTGTTGGCCCCCATTCTGAGTATTTCAAAATAATCCCTGATGATCAGATCTCCACTTTTGGTTTTCTTGATTCCAGTTGGGAAATACTTCTTGATTCCATTTGGGCCTGTCACTTCAAACTGAATGTGTTTTTTAAGCTTTTGGGCTTCTATATCATATACATCCACTCGTCCAGTCCCGGGATTTAAATTATAAAGTAAGCCCTCGGAGGATACATAATCCGAAGAAACCAAATCCATATCGAGGTAAGGTAGGGAATCTCCCGAATCAATAAATACCGTGTCTAGCGTGTATTCAAAAGTATGGTTGTCAAATGCTTTGGGAATTTCTTTGACCTTTTCCTTTTTGGGTGAGCAAGAAAAATTTCTGACATAAATAGGAAAAGGAGAAATCGCTTCATTTTATTAAAGTTGGTTTTAATCTAATGAATGCCAGTTCGTCCTCCAAATTGATATAGATATAAAGCACTGTATCTTTTATGAATTTGAAATATGGTTTAGGTTTCTATTGAAATCTAATTTTTCTTCCAGGATTTGGGTGGAGGAGTTATTTGTACTTTTTCCGCCTTGAGAGCATGAATAAACTAAGATGAAGAAAAAAAAATAAATAGATTTTACTCATAAGAAATGGTTGGTTTCAGTCTGACAAAAGCCAGCTCATCTTGTACATTTAAAAAGGTCCAGTAATACCCATCTTTAATAAATGATTTTGAAATGCTAGGGAAAAACCCTGGCTTTGGTATGATTGACTCATTTAGGGCTTTCAGGTTTTGATCAAATACAGTTAAGTAAGAATTTAAACTGGGTTCTCCATTTAAGTCATATCCTTCAAATTGGGTGGTAATCCTTAAAAAAATCTGATTTTCAGAGTCATATTTGAGAGGTCTAAAATTTACCTCCAAGTTCTTTTTTTTTGCAGCTTCTAGAAACTCATCCATAGATTCTACCATTTTTGGAAAATTCCCCTCCTTTTGATTTTTGGTTAGCTGACTTTCAAAGCTTATTTCTTCTGAACTGTTTGAATCAAAATGATAAACCCAAATTTTATTGACGGAACCTGTTGAGAGAATTATCGAATCACCTTTGAATGTGGCTCCTATCATTTCGGGATATTCCCCTTTATTGATCTTTTTTCCAGGCTCACGATAAAAAATGTCAAAGTCATTTGCCCACTTTAGAAAATCCAATTCCTTGAATTCGATTTCTTTGCTTTTGAAGTCAAATCGAATTAATCCTTTTCTTTTTCGATCAGGTAATGTATCCGTATAATATGAATAATAATATTTTCCATCCTCTGTAGTAAGGCCTTGAAGGTTAACTAGATTTTCTGGATTAAATCTGATATCACTTAAGCTATCATTTAGAAAGCTATAATTTGATTTTACTTTTCCATTGATATCAGCATTATAAATATGACTTGTGGTTTGAAAAAACAATTCGTTAATATCCTCTGCCAAACTCATTCGATATAAAAAGTGATTTGGAACTGCCTGGGGACCTTCTTTTTCGATTTTATATTTTTGTACAAGTACTGCTTTATCAAGATCTATTACCTCAATCTCATAGTTAATTGGGTTGAAATTGTACAGATACCTCAAATCTGAAGACAAATCAGACAAACTCAGTTGTCGACCTAAATAAATAAAGTCCTCCCCTGAATCAATGAATATTGTATCAATTGTCAATGAAACATCTATACCATCCATTGGGATAAGAATGCTGCTTTTAGTACTTTCTTTACACCCAATGAAGATTATTGCAATGAATAAAAAGTAAGAAGTACATTTCATTTTAAAGTCGGTTTCAACCTTACAAAAGCAACCTCATCATCCATGTTGAGAAAAGTCCAGATCAAGCCCTCTTTAATGAATACTTTGTATGGTAAAACAAAATCATCCTGTAATAGTACCTCGCCAATCTGTTCAAATTGAGGATTGAATGCAGTAAGTACAATGTCAAAAATTGTTGTGTCTCCTTTCATTCGGTCAAACTCACTCGTAAATCTCCAGTATACTTCATTTTTACGGTCAAAATACAATGGGCCATAGCGTACTTCCTTTTCTGAATCTTTTATTAGTGCTCGATATTCCTCTTCACTCTCCACTCGGCCAGGAAAGCTTTTGGTAATTTCATAAGACGTATACTGACTATTGTAGCTTTTGAAACTTAATGAATCTGTCTCTAAATCATAAAAATATAGTTGGTTGATTCCTCCGTTTGAAAAGATTAAGCTGTCATTTTTAGCGAGTAGATGAAAGGAAGAAAACATCGCACCGGATGGATAACCATTAAAATACAAGTTGATTCTGTATTTTTCCAGTTCCTTTAAAATATCAAGTGGTTTATAATAGAATGATTCATTTTCTAAATCAAACACAGTGAATCCCAAGGGAGCATTTTCCAATTTTTCATCTGAATAGAAGGTGACAATGGATTTTTCATCTTCAGACAGCGTTTGGTTCAGATCTATTCTAGTCCCATCCGGGAGTTTGTCACCGGTAAATTCATGATTACTAAAAGTCAAAGTGGAATGCTTGTTTCCTTCCGTATCAAATCGAAAAAAATCATAACTATTTGATAAAAAATAGCTTCCGTCAGACAATAAATAAACATTAGAAATATAAGGGTGTCTGATGCCATTGGGACCTTCCAAAGACATGGGGATCACCTGATCGAGCTTTAGTTTTTCTAGATCTATTATTTCCAGACCGGGGTTTTCTGAGCCTGTTTTAAAATTGAATAAATACTTTTCATCCTTTGATAGATCTGAGGACATCATTTGCCATTGCACATGGATAAAATCATCCCCGGCATCCACCATAACTGTGTCCAGTTCGTAGCTGATTTCTATGGAGCGGGTATTTTTTTGTTCTGAATTATTGCTACTACATCCAACTACAGCCAGCGCAAAATTGAAAGCAAAAAGTGAGTTCTATTCATAGCTTGGTTTGATTCTAGTAAAGCCCATTTCATCATCAAGATTGATGTAACTATAAAGGGTACCTTCTTTGAAAAAAGAAAGCATCGAGGTGATATTAAAATCAATTTTCTCCTCATGAAGCTGATTCAGTTCTTTGTCAAAAATGGTCAATATGTTTTTGGTTACTACTGAGTCAGCGATCATTCTGTCCATATCAGAACTGACTCTCCAAAACTTTTCATTCATGTCGTCATATATTAACTCATTGAAATTGACCTCTTTATTTTTTTCTTTCATCGCTTTGCTCATTTCCTCATCACTATTGGTTTCTTTGGTATAGAGGCCTTTTTTGGCATTATCTGTTATTGATGATTGAAACTCTTTTTTGAATAAGGAATCCAATTTCGGGTCATAGATAAATGCCTCATTTCGAGTGGAGTTCGTCAGATAGAGTTTGCCATTTACCTCATTTAGCCAAATCCTTTCAATGGTACTCATCATGGGTCTACCGTCTTGATACTGGTTGATATTGAAGTCAACCAGGTTTTCGAGTTCTGGAATCGGAATTTTTTTCAAAGACATCTCATTCAAGTCAACTACAGCTAGTCCTCCAATTTTTCCTTGAAACATCTGAACTGAATAAGTTCCGAAAAAGTAATTGCCATCTTTGGAAGGAATAGCCCCAAAATCTATCCCTTCGTTTTCATCCAACTTGTCACCTGATAATTTATCAGCCTGAAAACTAAATCTTTTAAATTGATCCAAGCCTGGATTTGACTTGACCAAGGATTCATATCCTATAAAGAAAAAGTCACCTAGATCAGTGACAACTAAATCTGAAACATAATTTCCAATTCCTTCTGGGCCTTCTTTTTCCAAAGGGATGGATTCTTGAAAGGCCAAGGCGTCCAAATCTATGATTTCAAGTTCAGGAGATTTGGGATTCAGGTTGTAAAGAACCTTTTTGTCCAAAGAAGGAGTTGCCGTATTCATATATCCTGTGACATAAACAAGATGATCTCCCGGATCGACTTGAACGGTATCTATGGTATAGGAAAGGGCAAATTCTGAGTTTCCCGAAGCTTTTTCATCTTTCTCTCCACAGGAGAAAAAGACAAGGAGCGAAAATAGTGGTGCTAGTTTTTTCATTTTTAAAAGCTGAAGTCAAAAATCGCGAACCCAAGTTCGTCTTCTACATTAACGAAGGACCAAAGCTTTCCGTCTTTGAAGAAAGGGAATTCAGGAGCTGAATCCATTTCTTCGATCTCGGTTTCTCCGATTAGATTTAGCTCATTATCAAAGGCTAGGAGAAATATTTTACTTTTTGAAGGAGCATCTTCCACTAGGCTCGGTACCAGAATACTGCCGATTCTGAAAAAGTAATTTCTGCTATCATCCCAGATCAAATCTCCATACGTGATTTGAGATCTCATTTTCTCTACCTCATTTCGCCATGCCTCTCTATCGGTAAATTCTGAGTGAGAAGGAGGATCTGATTTGTATTTGGGAGCATATTTTAGATCATAACTATGGAGGGCCAATGAGTCAGTTTCTGGATCAATGGTATAGATATCACTTGTGACTGAAGAGGTGATATAGAAGTTCCCACTTTGTTCGGAGAGAAAGTAGTCTTCCGCATAGATTTGCATCATGGTTCCTTCCTTGAAGGCGATTTTGTAAAGTGCGGTTTTGTCCATTGCAGGAATCGGAAGAATTTTCCCCTCATTAGTTTCACTATTGATTAGGGCCAGTTCTACCGATGGTTCTCCATCGTTGAAATCTGAGCCTGGTACTGTATAGTACCATTTTAGATCTTCGCTTACTTTTAGACGATTGTTTTGAAGGGTCTTTCCTTTGATACCTATGATTTCTTCCTCATCCAGATTGACGGATTCATGCTTGATTCCTTGGAAATCAAATATTCCAGCAGTATTGAAGGTCTTTAAAAAGAACTGATCATTTGAAACGAGATCCAAGCTCCAAAGGAAACTCCCCACTCCATTGGGACCCTCTTTTTCATATGGAATCTTTCGCTCTAGAGTTAACTTGTCAAGGTCTATGACTGATAGTTTATTTTCCCCCTCAACAAATAAATACAACTTTTTATGGTCATTGCTGAGGTCAGCGAGTCGCAAATAATTGGACAAGTCTATGATTTCATCTCCTGGATCTACCACTACAGTGTCTACTGTAAATGTCAGATTCTCAAGAATATTATTGCTAGATGCACTTTTTTCTTCATCTTTTCCAGAGCAGGAAAACAAGAGAATAATCAGGGAAAGGGGGATAAGGTTTTTCATAGTATTAGAAATCAAAAGTGAATACTGCAAATCCCAATTCATCGTCAATATTGACATAAGACCAGAGCTGGCCATTTTTGAAGAATGGATCGGAGGGGGCCGAATTTAGATTTGGAAGTTTTAATTCTCCCAGTAAATTTAAGTCTGAATCAAAGGCGGTAAGGAAGATGTCCTTTTTGATTACTTCCCCAGACTCACTTGGGAAAGTGAAAGATGCAAATCTGAAATACATATTTCGACTTGGGTTCCAAATGGGATTCTCAAAATTGACACCTTTGAAATAATTAGTTACCTCAGTACTAAACTCATCAGGGCTATCATATTCCTTTTTTAGGGTGTTTTCCTTTCTTAATGGCGTCAGCTTTAAGTCAAATTCTTTGTAGAAAATCGAGTCTTTTTCCAAATCATAATAATAGATCGAACTTGACGCTTTACTGGAAATGAGGATTTTATTTCCAGATTCTGAGAGATAAAACGATTCAAAAAAATAGCCTCCGGTTCCACTCGTTTCTTTTGCTGATATTTCTGTAATCCAATCAAATTTTGGTAATTCCCAGGTTAGAATTTGATCCGATTTGGGATCTATTCTAGCCAACTTTTTGGGACCTTCCATCCTTTTTCCAGGAAGGGAAAACAGGGCTAATTGATCTTGGGTAAGCAAAAGAGAAAAATTGATAGACTCAAGATTTTGTGCCAATACTTCCTCTTCATTGATTTCCAAATCTTTCAGTTTGTTGCCATTTCGATCAAAAACGGCAAAATTTAGGTAGTTATTAAACCCGAAAGTACCATTCTGGTGGGCTACCAATTTTACGACGGTATTCCCAACCCCATTAGGACCTTCAGGTTCAAAAGGAAGTGATTCTTTAAGCTCTAAGCTTTCAAGGCTAATTACCTGAAGGACATTTTTATGAATATCCCACTTATATAGTGTTTGATGGTCTGGGGAAAGATCATAAGTGCCCAAATCGCGAGAAAGGTCGATAATCTCATTTCCAGAATTTACCAAAACCGTATCCACGGAATACCTCAGGTCTTCCAGAATATTATCCGATTCAGGCTTATCTGATTTCTCCTTTTCCGAACATGAAAACAAAAAGATTATCAGTGATATGATTGCCAGGTTTCTCATATTAAAAATCAAAAGTGAATACTGCAAAGCCCAGCTCATCCTCCACATTGACATAAGACCAGAGCTTGCCGTCTTTGAAAAAACAGTCATCATTTAGTTTTTGATCAATTCCTTCCAATTTTGATTCCCCGATCAGCTCAAACTCCTGATTGTATACATGTATAAAATTCTCATACTTTTTTTTGCTATCTGGATCAGGTTTGGGCAGTCCTATATGCGATAGTCTGAAATAATGTTTGGTGGAATTATCCCAATGAAATTTTCCAAAATTCACCTGATTAGTTATATCCTCCATTATTTGCAAGAACTCCTCCCTACTGGTAGAATTTGGATTGTAAGTCCCTGTTTTGGCTAATGGTACCAGTTTGTGTGAAAAAGCGATATGCTGTAAACTGTCTTGAGTACTATTCAGGATATAGATTTCATTTGTTGAGGGACTGCTAACCAGAACCTGATTATTTACCCATTCCAGTCTTGGACTGATGGAATAAAATATGGATGGTCCATTTGAGGTTAGCATGGTTTGAAAATCACGCGTCCCATTCAATGCATTTAACGGGAGTTGTCTTCCTGATTTTTCTATTAAATTGACCTCTACCAACTGGTAATCTTTTTCCATAGGATTAATTCCAAATAGAAAAGACCCATCCCCAAAAATTCTCGCCTTACTTGTGATTGGAAAATCATCTTTTAGATCAATACCCTCTATTTCGGATGATTTGAGAAAATATTGATTCTGATTTTTACCATCTAAAGTAAAGACTCCAGTTCCTTTGAAATTTGAAAAAACAAGGCTTCCATTGTTCAATTGGTTAAAAGCCTGAATGTATTCACCTACTCCATTTGGTCCTTCTTTTTCAAATTCCTTTTTGCCAATGAGTTTAAGCTTATCCAAGTCTACTTCCTGAAGGATATAAGCCTTTTCACTGAAAATGTACATCCTATCTCGGTTGGCTGACAGGGCGTAATTTCCAATGTAATCTCCTTCTAAAAGCATCAATTCATCTCCTGAATCAACAAGGATTGTGTCCACAGAAAAAGTCAGGTTTTCCAGAATATTACTGGAGGCTTGATTCTCTTTTTCCCCACAAGAAAATAGAGCTGAAATCAAAAATAGGATAGTTAGTTTTTTCATTTGTAAGGGTTTAAAAATCAAAAGTGAATACTGCGAACCCTAGCTCATCATCTACATTGACATAGGACCAGAGCTTGCCGTCTTTGAAGAATGGTGATTCGAATCTGTATTGGACATTTTCTAGTCGAGTCTCACCAATTAGGTTTAGGTTTTTATCATAGGCAAAAAGGAAAACCTCTGACTTTTTTTCCTTTTCCAGATCCTCATGAGGGATCAGTTGATAGCCAAATCTTAAGTATTGCTGTCTTTGCTCATCCCAGAGAAATTCATCAAAGCTGATTTGATATTTGAATTTGGCAGTTTCAGCAAAAAACTCTTTTTTAACTTCAACCTTATTTTTTACTTCTGCAGTTTTTTTGGAGGGAACAAGCTGATGAGGAAATTCTATAAAGTGAAGAGAATCTACTTGATAATCATAGATATAGATGTTGGAATTGGCGCTGCTGGTTATAAATAGTTTATTATTTATTGTTTTCATAAAAACTGCTTCACCTCTTCCCATGAATTCTCCATCTTTTTGGAATGAAACCCTAAACTTTAAGGTTGGGATCATATTGGGAAGTGGAATGTTTTTTCCTGTTTTGGATTCTGGATCTATGATCATCAATCTTACATCAGAGGTAGTTTTATAAGGATTAGTCAATACAAAAAGTGATTTCTCATCTGGAGAGAATTGAGCTTTGTAAGAGATAATTCCACCCTCATCAATATCTAGTCCTTCTATTTCTTTGAAATTGAACTTTAGACTTTTTTCTTTCTCTCCCGCGTTAGAATAGGTCCCTACATTTGCAGAGGAGGCAAAGAAAAATCTCTCATTGCTTAAAGGCTGAACTCTGGGAGGAGTGAACCCTATAGAGTTGGGGCCTTCTTTAGAAAATTGGAAAGTATTTGTCAGTGCAAGAGTTTGTAAATCAACCTCATTGATGGCGGCATTTTTCATGTCATAATAATAGAAACTCTTGGCATCAGGTGAAATCGAAGCGTACCTAGCTCCTTGTCCTAGGTCTATGATTTCATCTCCAAGATCAACCAAAACCGTGTCCACAGAAAAAGTCAGGTTTTCCAGAATATTACTGGAGGCTTGATTCTCTTTTTCCCCACAAGAAAATAGAACTGAAATCAAGAATAGAAGAGTTAGTTTTTTCATTTGTAGGGGTTTAAAAATCAAAAGTGAATACTGCGAAGCCTAGCTCATCCTCCACATTGACATAGGACCAGAGCTTGCCGTCTTTGAAGAAGTAATTTCTAGGTTCATTCTCCAGATCTTTAAGCTTTGTCTCTCCCAGCACATTAAAATCTTGATCATAGGCGAACAAGTAAAATTCATAAGTATTGGGATCACCTTTTTCGGCTCCCTGGAATGTTTTCTTGCCAAATCGCCAAAACATATCTCTACTTTCATCCCAAAGGATGGATTGATAGTTTAGCTGCTCCCCAAGTTTTCTGCGATTTTCTTTTACAGCATCTTCACTGGTTGGATTATTGTCTATATCCACTTGCATGACATTGGGAACGCTTTGATGCTGGATATCCTTGAATTCCATCTGATTTGTTTCTTTATCGAAAAGATAAATACCGCTCATCGGAGCACATGAAATAATCAATTTACCTGGAAGAGAGGTGGTATACTTGGGTGTGCTATAGTAATAGAAGTTGGTATATTCTCCCGATTTGGTTTGGAATGTGCCGCTTAGGTCATCCACAATTTTCATCTTCGGAATAGGATACGACACTGTAGTCTTCGCATTGGGGTCTGTTACATAAAGTCCGTATTCACCTGATTTTTCAAACGAAGGCTGGGTAAAAATTTTATTCACTTGAAAGTCATAAATAGCATTGCCAAAAAGTGCAACGTAATCTCCTGCCAAATCTGGGTCAATTCCTTCGGGAACGATTTTTAGGTCTTTTATCAATTTTCCCTGCATATCAAAAAGAGCCATTGTAGTATAGCTTTGGATAAACAATTGATTTGGGCCTAACTCGAATCCAGTAAGGTATGGACCAATTCCATTAGGTCCTTCTTCCTCAAATTCAGTTTTGCTTTTGAGCTTCAACTGATCAAGGTCCACTCTTACCAGTTTGTGAGGGCTATTTTCGAAAAACATCAATTCACTTTTATCCTCATTCACATCACTGGATCCGATGCCGTAGTTTAGATTAAAGAAATCTTCGCCTGCATCTACTAGGACTGTGTCCACAGAAAATGTCAGGTTTTCGAAAATATTACTTGAGGAATGGTCCTCATTTTCTCCACAAGAAAATAGAGCTGAAAGCAAAAATAGGATAGTTATTTTTTTCATTAGTAAGGGTTTAAAAGTTAAAAGAGAATACTGCGAAGCCTAGTTCATCCTCCACATTGACATAGGACCAGAGTTTGCCGTCTTTGAAGAAAGAACCAAAGGGTGTGTTATATAGGCCATCAAGTTTTGTCTCACCTAATAATTCCAAATCTTTCGAATGTGCCATTAGGAAAACTTCATACTTTTTAGGCCAGCCATTTTCATCAAAGGAAACAGCCCTACTTGCAAATCGATAATAGCGTTGAGATTTTTCATCCCATAAGAAGTTCCAGTAGCTTATTTGGTGATTAAGTTTTTTGAGTTTATCTTCAAACTCCCTGGTACTTCCCACTTTATTTCTGATTTCACCTGTTTTTTTCAAAGGGACAATTTCAAGGGGGAACTCTTTATAACTAAGGCTACCAGATAGAGCTTTATAAAAGTAAATTCCGTTCCCATTAGAATTGGATACGATCACCTGATTATTGGAGGTGTGTAGAAATGGGAATGGACTTTTATTTTCGTGATCACTTTTCACTGTGTAAGCCTTCATTTCCTGAAATAGGCTAAGCTCTTTGATCGTGATTCGTTTTCCAATAGAATCTAATGCCAATAAAAAATAATCACTTGTCTGATAGTCGAGTGGAAGAGAATACAACTGACCCAATTCAGGGTTATATTGAATTCTATTGATAATCGAAAATGGTTCAGCAGAGGTCCCTTTTACAATTTCTTCATGAGTTAATTTCCAGTCCTTAAATTTTATCCCTTGGGAATTGATTATACTTGGAGAAATCATATGTGGGAAAAAAAAATGGTCTTCATTTAGTGATTGAATTGAAAAAAAAGAACCACCGGGACTATTAGGCCCGTCTTTTTCCAAATAAAAAGTATCAATTAAACTGAGTTGGTCTAAGTCAATCTTTTGAATCTTTAGCCCCTTTATTATATAATACCATCTTGAATCTGGTGAAGGAGTTTTAATCATACCCAAACTAAAATCGACCATATCCTCTCCCATGTCGATCATGAAGGTATCAATCTCAAAAGTCAAATTCTCCAAGATATTCCTTTGTTCCGATTCTTCCACTTGATCTTCTGTCGGAGATTGCTTGTGACAGGCAAGAGCTAAAAAAGGGAAAATGAAAAAATAACGTTTGCGCATATTTCAAAAATCAAAAGTGAATACTGCAAAGCCCAGCTCATCCTCCACATTGACATAAGACCAGAGCTTTCCGTCTTTGAAGAATTTTTTGGAAAAAGGATCAGCCAAAACTATTGTTTCACCCAGTTGATTCAAATCTTTGTCGTAGACTGTCAAAATAGTTTTGTAGATCAAGGAATCTCCTTTTTCCCGATCCAGTTTGCGTGAAAACCTTACAAATTGATTGTTCGAACTATCATAAATAAAAGGGCCAAACTTTACATTTTTTTCTCTTTCCTTCATGATCCTTTCCATTTCATCAATCGATTCAGCCCTAGTTTGAACCGGTACTTTTGTAAAGTCCTCGGTTAGGGTGGAATGAAAGGGTTTGATAAGGGTTGTTTTAGTATCTAAATCCAGAATTAGGACTTCATTGGAATAGGCAGTTGAAATTATAAGCCGTCGGTTTGCCAATGCTAAATAAATGGGGTCATATACCCGGTTGCTCAATCTTCCTTGAACAAAAAGTGAATGGGTATAGGATGCGATTTTTTCGATGGATTCAAGTGGAATCTTTTCCACATTTCCATCTTCCAGGGAAACAATTGCTAGTCCTTTAGGCTCAGTTTCATAAGTTTCATAAATCCCGAACAATTCATTACCAACTGTGATTTTTGGGTTGAATGGAGCCAATATTTCAGGTTTTAGTCCTTTCAGAGCATCCTCAGTGAGAGAATACCTTTTCATTGTACTTAGATTAGGATCAAAAATTCTCAACTCATTAAAACTATAAAAAACGAAATTTTCAGATTGATCAAATTGAATTGCATAAGGCCATCCTGTTCCTAAATTTCCTTCCTTTTCTGTGGAGATTTTTGATTGGAGTTTCAGATCATCCAGATCAATAACCTCCAACTTACTTTCCGGAGTAAAATTGAAAAGTTTCTTTTGATCACTTGAAAGAGCAGAATGGCTTAGGCCAGATTGTAAGAAAATCAATTCATCATTTGCATCCACCATTACAGTGTCTATAATAACCAGCAAGTCGCCATTTTCTGTTTTTTGTTCGGAACAGGAAATGGAAACTAACAGTATTAAAAGAATGGGGAAGTATCTCATGATTTAGATGTCAAAAGTGAATACAGCGAAGCCTAGCTCATCTTCCACATTGACATAGGACCAGAGCTTACCTTCTTTGAAAAACATATTTTTAAGATTTGATTCCAGGCCTTCTAGCTTAGTCTCTCCGATTACCTGAAAATCTTTGTCATAAGCAAAAAGGTAATATTCGTAGGTAATGGGGTCCTCTCGAGAATTGCCCCTAAAAGTTTTTTCACCTAATCGAAAATACAGTTGTCGAGTATCATCCCAAAGCATTTCCAGAAAGTTTACATTTTGAAAGATCTCATTTTGAATTTGCCTTATTTGTTCAGGATCAGAAGGGTTTTCTGGAATTTCTACCTTCATTTCATTGGGTACCGTTTGATGTTGAATATCTATGAATTCCAACTCTTCGGTTTGGATGTCCAATCTATAAACTCCGCTGAAAGCAGCGGTGGAAATGATAACTTCCTCGGGAAAAAGTGTAATAAAGCTACCGACAAAATGAAAAGCGATCATCGTACCTTTTTCGGATTCAAAAGTATATGTCCCGCTATAATCATCTACGATTTTCATTTTTGGGACAGGCAAGGAATGAGCTTCTTTTGTTTCTGTATTGATAATGATTAGGATATTGTCTCTAGCATCTTGGAAACTAGGCTGTGAGTAGATTTTTTGTGTACAAAAATCATAAACCGACTTTGAATAAAGAGCACTGAAGTTTTTTGCCAAAATGGAGTCTATTCCTGTAGGAACTATCCGAAGGTTTTTGAGTTTTCTGGCATTTTGGTCAAATAGACCTATTATTGAATTGCTCTTGAGAAAATGCTTGCCTGTAGGACCAACCTCCAATTGGGAGAGATAGCTCCCTAAGCCATCTGGCCCTTCTGCTTCGAATTCTGTTTTTTTCAAAACCTCCAAGTCATCTAAATCAACCTCAACCAATTTGTAGGGATTACTTTCGAAGAAATAAAGCTTAGACAAATCCTCAGATTGCCCATTGGGGAAAATTCCGCTAGATAGGTTCAAAAAATCTTCCCCAGAATCAACTACCACAGTGTCTACTGCATAGGTCAAATTCTCAAGGATATTTTCTGATTGAGCTCTATCGGATTTCTCCTTCCCTGAACAGGAAAACAATAGAATAATCAGTGGAAGAGAAAAGAGAGATTTCATTTCGATTGAAAGTTTAAAGTATAGACTACAAATGCCGGGTTCTCTTCCACTACCCATTGCAAATAGAGTTTGTTGTCTTTAGCAAATCCTCCGGTTGGCATTAAATCCAAGCCCTCTACTATAGTTTCTCCAATAAGAGTAAACTCTTCATCATAAACGAATAGGTAAATATCTGCTGTGTACTGTCTCGTTACTTCATTAAATTCTCGGTTCATTTGGCCCATTCTGAAATAAATCTGGTTGCCTTCATCCCAATAAAATTGTGAGAAACTAATTTGTTTATCGATTTCCCTAGTTATCTCTCTTCTTCTTTCATTGGAATCAACTTCATTTGGAAACTCCCCGGTTTTTGCTTTTGGTACCAACTGATGAGGAAAGGTCATTAGCCGCAAAGAATCACTCTGTAAGTCTAAAATATAGGTATCGGAAGTCGCTCCACTGTCTATAATCAATTTCCCATTGACCAATTTTATCCGTTGATTTTCACCAGAGGAAATTGCTCCATTTCCTTGTCTGAAAACTACCCGGAAGTTCTTGGTCATTTCTAATGCTGGAAGATGGAGGAGTTTTCCGCTCATATCCTCTAAATTCAAAATTGCCAGACCTTCGGCGGTTCCCAAGCCCTCATTTGGAAGTGACAACAATTTGGTATTGTCAGGACTAATAACCGGGTCATTACCTAGCGAGTATGAAAAATCAGGACCTAATCCAGTGTAATCCTCCGGTTGAAGAGAAATTGATTTTGCTTTTTCCCCGTTTTTTTTGAAGATCCCTGCCTGCACTGAGCTTGCGAAGAACAGTTCCGTTTCGCTTAGATTCTGCATGTAATTCAGATACATGGGAATCATGTTGGGGCCGTCTTTTTCGAATTTGTGACGAGTCAATAGTTTGAGTGAATTGAGGTCTATTTCATGGACTTCCAAGTCAGGCTCAAAGTAAGTATAGACTCTATTCTTGTCCTCGCTTATTTCAAAGTTGGAATACGCACCCGGCATAAAAATTTCCTCTCCTACATCCACTACCAGAGTGTCAACAGAAAAGGTGAAATTCTCCAGGATATTTTCTGAAACCTGGTTTTCAGATTTTTGACCACTACAGGATGCAAGTATTATCCAAGGAAAAATTAAAAGGACTTTTTTCATAATTCTTAAAAATCGAAAGCAAATACTGCAAAGCCCAGCTCATCCTCCACATTGACATAGGACCAGAGCTTGCCGTCTTTGAAGAAAACATTGTAGTCGATTCTTCCCTCTAGATCCAGTTTGGTTTCACCTAGAAGCTTGAAATCTTGATCATAGGCCAATAGAAAATATTCATAGCTATATCCCTCATCGGGAGTTTTCGGCGCAAATACTTTGGTCGCAAGTCTTAGAAATATCTCTCTATTGGGGTTCCATTGTAGCTTTCTAAAGTGGATCTGCTCATTCACTTTTGCCATTTCATCCATAAAGCCTTCTTTGGATTTAGGCCTATTGTTTATTTCTCCTGTCAGCCGATTAGGCACTAAATGATGATCGATTTGGATAAACTTTAATTCTTCGGTAAGGGGATCATATTCATAAAAATCCCCCATAGCTGAACATGAAATCAGAATTTTACCTTTATGTTGAGTCAGATATACTTGCTGAGGAGAGACATTGAATGAACCATTTTGTTCGAAGACAATGCTGTATTGCTCGACAATCTCCATTTCAGGAGCTTCAATAAGTTTAGCTGAATTGGAAGCTAGATTTATTGAAACCAATCCCGGCTTTTGTCCTGAAGATTCGACTTCCGTTTCAACAGGCCAAGAATAGATTTTTTCATCTTCCCAATCGTAAATGCTATTCCCATATAAGCTGAAGAAATTTTCAGCCAAAGTTGGATCTAAGCCATCTGGCTTTGTTTTAAGGTCCTTGATTTTGGTGCCATTTCCATCAAAAACTCCGAACGCACCATTATTACCTAATAAAACTAGTTTTTCATCAGGTCCCACTTGGATGGAGCCTACAAAAACTCCTACTCCATCCGGTCCTTCAGATTCAAAATCCTTCTTGCTGATCAATGCCTTATTGTCCAAGTCGACTTTCAAGAGCTTGGGAGGCATATTTTCAAAATAGTACAGGAATTTCTGGTTTGGAGAAAGGTCCAAGGATCGAATTCCCATTCCCAAATTGAAAATGTCTTCCCCTGGATCCATTACCAGTGTATCTACTGTAAATGTCAGATCTTCAAGGATATTGGAAGATGAGGATTCTTTATTTTCTTCATTTCCAGAACATGAGAAAAGTAAAGCAATCAAAAATATAACTGATAGATTTTTCATAAGAAAGGGATTAAAAATCAAAAGTGAATACTGCGAAACCCAACTCATCTTCGACATTAACATAGGACCAGAGCTTTCCGTCTTTGAAGAATGAAAAATTCGGAACTTGATCCAATTCAGGGATTTCGGTTTCTCCAATTAGTTTCAACTGATCATCGAATGCAAAAAGGGAAACCTGGGATCGGGTATATCGGTCTTCTCCTTCCTTTTTGGGCTCATAGATTCTTCCAAAGCGATAAAAATGATTAGTTGACTCATCAAAAATTAGCTTCTCAAAGGAAATTTGAGTCAAAGCTTTTTCCATTTGATTATCAAATTCTTCTTGTGAAGAGACGGTGTTTAGAATGGGTATTTCCTTCTCATTTGGAACGATGGTAAAATCAAATTCCAGAAGTGAAAGAGAGTCTGATGGGTAGTCGTATTTGTAAATTTTATTGGTAGTCTGTCCTGAAATATACATCGCATTACCAAACTCTTGCATGTTGATTGATTCAGCATAAATGGAAACCGCCTCCTCGGATTGAAGGATTATATTGTATTTCCCAATGATTTCTAATGCAGGAATGGGGAGAACTTCACCGGAGGAATTCGCCAAGTCAAGTTTGACCAGACTTCTAGTCCCTTTCATAAAATTGCTTGGAAGTGAAAATGCTGAGTTTTGATTTTTGGATAAGGTGAGCTGATTGTTCAAGTTCATTTTTTGGCTTTCGTCCAATCCTTCTATTTCAATTTCGTCAGGATTGAGCCTTAGGTCCTTAAGTTTTTCTCCATCCTTGGAAAAAATTCCTGAATTTCTAAAACTTGTGAATAAAAACTCCTCTCCTGGAAGAACGTTGGCGCTGGAATGAAAACTGGTTCCGATTCCATTTGGGCCTTCTTTTTCAAAAGGAATCATTTCTACCAGTTTCAATTCATCTAAATTGACCTTGTTGACTATTCCGGCATTTCCATCCAATAAATAATAAAAGGTCTTGCTTTCATCGATGGAGGCCAACCTTGCACCTTGCGCTAGATTGATTATCTCTTCTCCGGGATCAACCACAACTGTGTCTACTGAAAAAGAAAAGTTCTCTAGGATATTGGAAGTGCCAGATTCGGAACTTTCATTTTCTCCACAGGAAAAAAGGCAAAATGAAAAAATGAATATGGGTAGTCTTTTCATAGGGTAGGGTTTCGTTTAATATTTAAAATCAAAAATGACAAAGCCCGGATTTTCCTCTACTACAAAATAGGAATAGAGCTTTCCGTCATGAAAAAATGCTCTATAAGGAGCCCAAGGAAGGTCCACTTTGGTTTCCCCCAATAGGTTTAAATCCTCATCATAGGCAAATAAGAAAACATCAATTTTTTTTCTGTCACCATTTTCATTGAATCCATTTGTCTTAGTGGCAAAACGGAAATATTGTTTTCCAATGTCATCCCAGAAAAAGCGTTGGTAAGTGGGCTGCTGATTGATTTGTTCTCCCACTTCTTCTACTCGCTTGTCAGAATCTACCTCAGAAGGAAATGTGCCTGATTTGTTTATTGGGACTAGTTTATGAGGGAATGTTTTCAGTGTCAGTGAGTCATTTTCCAAGTCGTAGATATAGGTATCGGAAGTAGCTCCAGAGGTGATGAAAAACAAATTATCCAATTTCTTAAGTGTGATAAAGTCGCCATAGGTCACACTTCCACTTCCTTGGGTAAAAGTCGATTGGAAGTTTTTGGTCATTTCAAGAGCTGGAAGATCGATGATCTTCGCGGACTTGTTTTCCAAATCAAAGACAGCAATCTGGGACGAAAAGGTCTTTATTTTATCGGCTTTGGAAATCGCCTTTTTCTGATCTGGACTTATGTGAAGGGTATAATTGATTTGTGACAAATCATCTTCTATTCCATCAAACTCCGAGGGATCAATCTTTATTACTCTGATTTTCTCTGCATCCTGTGAAAAAAGCCCAGCCATAGAAAAATCAGCAATTAAAAACTCTCCAGAAGGCAGCATATCAAACTGCTGGAAATATCTTGGAGCTTGATTAGGACCATCATTTTCAAATTTGATTCTTCGAACAAGAGATGGTTTTGTCAGCTCGATTTCATGAACTTCTTGGCCATTATTTAATGGAAAATATACGATGGGCTGGTTGGGGATTTTTACAAATGTCGAATAGGCTCCAGCATTGAAAATTTCCTCTCCAACATCTACAATTACGGTGTCAGTGGTGATCTGAAGGTTTTCTAGGAAATTTGTCTGAAGTTGTTCTTCATTGGGTTTTGAGCAGGAAAAAAAAACAACCAAACTCAAGAGGAAAAAGTAGTTTCTCATACAATAGATTTTAAACTATAAAGCTAAAATATTTAGGCTAAAAACCTAGTGAAACTATGTTAAAATCGTATGACTCTGGGTATTGAATAAGTTGAAAATTAGCTTGTATTAACTGCTCAGGATTAGTTGAGCCACCAAATGGAAAAATTCAAAATGGACGCAAAAGTGACCCATGCCAGATATGGAACCATTAATCCCGAGGCAATTTTTGAGACTTTTTTAAACTGAATTACACAGGTCAGAATCAATAGCCAAAGAGGGAGAATGATGAACAAACCTATCAATGGAGACTCTGCTCCAAAAAAGGCTGGCGACCAAATAGCATTCAATGCCAATTGGAAAAAGTAGAGGTTGAGTAATTTCCTTTTCTCAGGATGTTCGCTTTTCCAAATCAGATAGCAGGCTATTCCCATCAGGACATATAAAAAGGTCCACATCGGTCCAAAAATCCAATTGGGAGGGTTGAAACTCGGTTTATTCAAAGTGGTGTACCAGCCTTGAACGGCTGGAATAGTGAAATACGCTCCCAATCCTCCTGCTAATTGAGGAAGGGCAAGACTGATGACGAGTTTGAGCCAGTTGGGCATTTGAAAAATCAATTAAACCTTCACTCTTTAAAACTAAGGATGCCCTACTTTGTTTTGAGGAATTTCTAAAAAAATAAAAAGCACAAACGAAAGGCTTGTGCTTAAGGATTAATCGGCTGAAAATGACTGAATTCTTAAATCGATTCAAGAAGCGTTCTAAATGCCAAAGCTTTCTCTCCGTAGCGCTGAAGAGTCTGATTTCTAAGTGCATTGGCAAATCTATTTTCGTATTCAATTAACTTATTTGTGCTTTCTGCAAAGAACTGCACACTGTAATTGGTACTGCTATCATCCGGGCTATTGAGCAGTCTGAAGAACTTATGCTCCACAAATAAACCTGTAGCAAAAATCTCAGGAATATGGGTTTCTTTCATCCAGGCAACGAAGTCTTCGTCTATTTCATTTGCTACGCTAAAGGTGATGTTGTAGAGAATCATAGCTTAGTAAGGGATTATTTTCTTTTTTTGTTAACAAATTCTGAACAGCAAAGTTAGGAATCCCAAGCCGAAAAACTCAATCCCAATCATATTAGCAACAACCCATGCACAAAGTAGTACCAGAAAGAGCTGCTAATTACAGTCAGAGAATCATTATTGCCAAAGTGATCATTGTCGTCTTGTACGCTGTGGGCTTGGTGGGCCTGAGTATTCCCGAATACCAAGATTGGTTTTTGAGTCTCACTCCAGTTCAACTATTAATTAGTTTGGTGCTAATTCTTTTGTTTCACAGAGGTTGGACAGATGCTTTTCCGATCTTTGCTGCGGCTGCGTTTTGGATTGGATTTGGGGCAGAGTTGATAGGAATCCATACGGGATATCTCTTTGGAGACTATGTCTATGGACCGACTTTGGGCCCGATGCTTTGGGAGGTTCCCATAATTATTGGGGTAAATTGGTTTATTCTGGCCTATCTGACTGGATCTGTTTTCAGAACTATCGAGAATGATTATTACGCAGCATTTCTTGGAGCGATAGCGATGACATGCCTGGATTATATCATGGAGCCTGTGGCGGTGGCTTTGGATTTTTGGTATTGGAAATTTCATGTGATCCCGGCTGGTAATTATGTGGGTTGGTTTGGAGTGGCTTTTTTGATCCATTTGATCTTCCGAAAGGCCAATTTTGAGAAATACAATCCACTATCATTACTCATGTTACTGTGTATGATTCTCTTCTTTGCGATCCTCAATTTTACGGTTCTTTAACCGTTTGCCTGTTTTCTTGAAAAAAAATTTCATAGTTTGAAAACAATTTTCTCTGTATTGGATTTAAGAGAAAAGGAAATAAATAGCTTGTTTATAGATGCTTAAAGCGATTGGGTTTATTCTTTTAGGTTTTTTACTGATGGAATTGTCCGGATGGTTCATACACAAGTATTTAATGCATGGACCACTTTGGAAGATTCACAAAACTCATCATCAGCCATCGAAGTCATTCTTTGAGCTAAATGATCTGTTTTCATTGTTTTTTGGCGGGATCGCTATTGTTTTAATTTTTTTGGGAGTAGAGGCTTTGGATTTTAGATTTTGGATGGGAGTAGGAATCAGTACCTATGGGATGCTGTATTTCTTCCTTCACGACGTCTTAGTTCACAGGAGGTTAAAATGGTTTGATAGGCCAAAAAACTCCTGGTTGATGGGGATATTCAAAGCTCATCAAGCCCATCATAAAACCAATCAAAAAGAAGGAGCAGTATCTTTCGGGCTGTTTTTGGTTCCTAAGGAATATTTTAAAAAGGAGGAGCAGTGAGTACTTATTCGATTAAAGACCTAGAATTGTTGTCCGGCATCAAGGCGCATACCTTGCGGATTTGGGAGCAGAGGTATAGCCTTTTGAATCCGAAAAGGACAGAAACAAATATTCGATATTATGATGATTCGGACCTCAAACTGATCCTGAATGTAGCTTTGCTCAATGACAGTGGTCTGAAAATCAGTAAGATTGCCAATATGTCTTTGGAAGAAATCAGAGCTGAAGTCATCAAACTAACCGATAGATCGCTGGCCCATGATGATCAGATTCATGCCTTGACTATCTCAATGGTGGAAATGAATGAGGATCGATTTGACAAGATCTTGACTTCTAATATCCTCAAGATCGGATTTGAGCAAACGATGCTGCATATTATCTATCCATTTCTCAATAAAATTGGCGTGCTCTGGCAAACGGCCGCTATCAACCCTGCTCAGGAGCATTTTATTTCCAATTTGATTAGACAGAAATTGATCGTGGCTATAGATGGCCAAGTGGTGGACGGAGATGGAAAGAAATTTATGCTGTTCTTACCTGAGGGTGAGCTTCATGAGATTTCATTGCTTTTTGCCACCTATGTAATCAAAAGTAAAGGACATAAAGTAATCTACCTTGGACAAAGCACACCCATGGAGGATTTGGTTTCCGTCTATGGCATTATCAAACCTGATTATTTGTTGACGGTATTCACCACTACTCCGGGGATGGAATGTGTGGAGACCTACGTTCGGGATTTGGGAAACAATTTCAAAGAGGCTCAAGTCCTAGTCTCAGGTTTCCAAATCATAGGTCAGGATATCGTGCTACCAGAGAATGTCCAGCAATTGAATTATTTGGGTGAGATCAAGCAGGTTTTGGAGCAAATGGATGAATTTGTTTAGCTATTAGTTTAACAAAAAAAAAAAAAAATTAAACAAAAGGTGTTCTTCAGAGAATGCCTTTTTTTATGCTCAGGAGGCTGTTATGGTGCTTTTTGAGTGTAATTGGTTCTGGATCAAGAATAAATTGTTTAATCAAATAAAAAAAACTTTAAACAATTTCTTTGATTTTTGTTTAATTAAATCTAGATTTGGTTAAACAAAGAATTCAAACACCATGACGACTCTAGAATTCAGTTATTCGCTCAATAAGATGAGCTCCTCTTTAAAGCCATTCGCCTTGAAGCTTACTCGAGACAGAGACGATGCCAATGATTTGTTGCAGGACACAATGGTAAAAGCTTTTACCAATCGTGACAAGTTCACCGATGGGACCAATCTCAAAGCCTGGTTGTACACGATTATGAAAAACACCTTTATCACCAATTATCAGAGAATGGTGAGACGGGCGACTTTCGTGGATACGACTGACAACCTTCATTTCATCAACTCCACTGATTCAAAAATCGAAAATGGTGCCTATGGAAGATTTGCCATGGATGACATCACTGCCGCAATCGAGGGATTGGAGGAAGTATATAAAGTTCCATTTATGATGCATTTCCGTGGATTCAAATATCACGAGATTGCCGAGGAGCTTCAAATTCCAATAGGAACTGTAAAGAATAGAATCCATATTGCTAGAAAGCTCTTGAAGGAGAACTTGCTAGTTTACAGAAATATGAATTAAGAAATGAATCAAAAACATGTGGTGGTAATCGGATCCGGATTTGCCGGACTTTCCTCAGCCACCCATTTAGCAGAGCAAAGTTGTAAAGTCACCTTACTGGAGAAGAACGAAACCCCAGGTGGTCGAGCGAGGAAGTTTGAATATCAGGGGTTTGTTTTTGATATGGGTCCGAGCTGGTATTGGATGCCCGATGTATTTGAAGACTACTTCGCTCATTTTGGAAAAAAAGTCTCTGATTATTACGATCTGATTAGACTAGACCCTTCCTACGCGGTGATTTATGGAGAGAATGATCAATTGGATATTCCTGCAGATCTGGAAGAATTCAAAAAGATGCTGGAAGAAATTGAGACGGGAGCTGGCGGTCAATTGGATAAATTTCTAGAACAAGCCAAGTACAAATACCAAGTCGGGATTCATGATTTGGTCAAAAAACCAAGTCGATCACTGATGGAATTTGCTTCGCCGGGTCTTTTGTTGGATGTGATCAAAATGGATGTCTTTCAGTCCATGTCCAAACATGTCAGGAAGTTTTTCAAATCGGAGAAAATCATCCGTTTAATGGAATTTCCAGTTTTGTTTCTCGGTGAAACAGCTGAGAACATCCCTGCCTTGTATTCCTTGATGAACTATGCAGATATTGCTTTGGGTACCTGGTATCCCAAAAAAGGAATGCATGAAATCATTCGTGGAATGGTCGAATTGGCTGAGGACAAAGGAGTGTCTATTCGATACAATGCTGAAGTGGAGGAGATAGAAATCGAAAATGGAGTGGCGAAAAGAGTTCGATTGCTTTCAGGTGAAAAGATTGAAGCAGATGTGATCGTAGCAGGAGCAGATTACCACCATGTAGATAAGCATTTGGTCAATCCTCAATACAGTAACTATTCCGAAGAATATTGGGATAAGAGAGTCTTGGCTCCGTCTAGTTTACTCTTTTATCTGGGGATTGATAAAAAGCTTCAGAATCTTCGTCACCATAATTTGTTCTTTGATGAAGATTTAGGGCCACATGCTGATGCAATTTATAGGAATCCGGAATGGCCAGAAAAACCACTTTTCTATGCTTCAGTTCCTTCACAAACTGATCCAACAGTGGCTCCTGAAGGAATGGAGAATATGTTTTTGCTGATTCCTTTAGCTCCGGATTTAGAAGATTCGGAAGAAATGCGGGAAAAGTACTTCCATATTATCATGGATAGATTGGAGAAAATTACGGGTCAGGAGATCCGTTCTCATATAGTTTTCAAGAGGTCTTATGCGCATGCTGACTTCAAAAAAGATTACCATGCCTACAAGGGAAATGCCTATGGTTTGGCGAATACTTTGACTCAAACGGCCATTTTAAAGCCCTCTTTGAAAAACAAAAAGGTGAATAATTTGTATTACACTGGACAGCTGACTGTTCCGGGCCCTGGAGTTCCCCCCTCTTTAATTTCAGGGTATGTGGTTGCTAAAGAGGTGATTAAAGATCACAATTTGTCACAAAAAATGTAATTTAAACTATGGATGCTAAGGCCTTATACAACCAAACGAGTTTGGAATGTAGTAGACTGATTACTCAGCGGTATAGCACGAGTTTTACGCTGGGGATCAAAACATTGGACAAAAAATATCACATGCCCATCTATGCGATATATGGATTTGTTCGGTTTGCAGATGAGATTGTTGACACTTTTCATGATCAGGATAAAGAGGGACTTCTAGAGAAATTCACAGCTGATACTTTTGAAGCTATCGAAAAGGGATTTTCATACAACCCGGTTCTTCAGGCTTTCCAGATGATTGTCAATGAATATTCCATTGATTTTGAATTGATCAAGGCATTTCTTCACAGCATGGAGATGGATCTGGATTTTAAAAAATACAATGACAGTCGATACAACGAGTACATTTATGGCTCTGCTGAAGTAGTTGGTTTGATGTGTCTGAAAGTCTTTTGCAAAGGCGATTCAGGGATGTACAATAAGCTCAAAGAACCTGCTAGGAAGTTGGGAGCTGCCTTCCAAAAGGTCAATTTCTTGAGAGATATCAAAAGTGATTATGAAGAAAGAGGACGCGTTTACTTTCCGGGAGTTGACTATCGATTGTTTGATTTGACGATTAAAAAGCAAATCGAGGAAGATATACAAAGAGACTTTGATGATGCGCAAATTGGAATCGAGCAATTGCCCGAAGGCGCAAAATTGGGTGTGCGTGTGGCTTACTTGTATTACCAAAAACTCTTTGATAAGATCAAATCTTTGTCTGCTGATGTGATTACCAAACAGCGAATTCGAATTCCAAATTCACAGAAATTATCACTTTTGGTCGGAACCTTTTTCGAAACAAAACTGGGAATAAGTTAATGGAAAAATATCTCTATTTGATATTGAATATTCTGACTATTTCCTTTCCATTGATCAGGTCTTTTGAACCTAAAATCAACTATTCATCAAAATGGCCAGCCTTGTTTCCTGCCATTTTGTTTACAGGGGCGTTTTTTTTGGTTTGGGATCATTGGTTTACTGTTATTGGAGTCTGGGAATTCAATCCCAGGTATCTTGTAGGGGTTTATTTTTTCCAATTACCACTGGAAGAATGGCTCTTTTTCCTCACTGTACCCTTTGCCTGCGTATTTATTTATGAGGTTTTGATTTATTTCTTTCCAAAGGATTACTTCTTGCCTTTTGCCAAACCCTTTGTGTATGTGATGGTTCCATTTCTACTTGGATTGGCACTGTTACACCTGGATAAATGGTATACCGCTGTGAATTTCATTGTTGGTGCGCTAGTATTAATCATTCACTTTTTGATATTCAATGATCGCTATTTGGGACGCTTTATTTTCGCTTATCTGGTGACACTGATTCCTTTTATGCTTTGCAATGGAATCCTGACAGGAGCTTTCACAGAGGAGCCTGTAGTGATCTACAATAATGCTGAAAATTTGGGAATACGGATATGGACTATACCAGTCGAGGACACGATTTATAGCATGACCTTACTGCTGATGAATCTCAGTATTTTCGAAAGCATTCGAAGTCGAAAACAATTATCTCTTATATAAGTTAATAGATCGAAATGAAGAACTTACAGGTAGATATAGATCAACATTCCGGTTTTTGTTTCGGGGTTGTTTATGCCATTGAGATGGCAGAGGAAATCTTGGATCAGGAAGGATATCTGTATTGCCTGGGTGATATTGTTCATAATGATGAGGAGGTCAAACGTTTGACACAAAAAGGGCTGAAAATTATTGATCACGGAGATCTTTATGGCTTGAAAGATGAAAAAGTTTTGATTCGGGCACATGGAGAACCACCTTCTACCTACCAGTTGGCGATTCAAAACAATCTGACCTTGATAGATGCCTCTTGCCCGGTGGTATTGAAGCTTCAAAACAGAATCAAGAACTCTTTTGACAAGGAAGAGCCAATTTATATTTATGGAAAGCACGGACATGCCGAAGTCATTGGATTATTAGGTCAAACCAACAATGAGGCGGTTGTTTTTCAGGATATCAATGAGTTGGATTTACCCAGTCTTCCTAAGAATTTGACTCTGTATAGTCAGACGACGAAGTCAACGGACAAATTCTACGAAATCAATCAAACTCTTCGTGAAAATGGGATATCAGTCAATACGAATGATACGATTTGTCGTCAGGTTTCCAATAGAGATAAAGAACTCAGGGAGTTTGTCAGTAGATTTGACAAGGTGATTTTTGTAAGTGGAACCAAATCATCCAATGGAAAAGTACTCTTCAATGTCTGCAAAGAAAGAAATTCCAATACCTATTTTGTTTCCAACCCTAATGAATTGGAAGAAGCTTGGTTTAATTTTGGTGATCGAGTAGGAA
Source organism: Algoriphagus sp. PAP.12 (assembly GCF_026652115.1). Classification (GTDB taxonomy): domain Bacteria; phylum Bacteroidota; class Bacteroidia; order Cytophagales; family Cyclobacteriaceae; genus Algoriphagus. The sequence goes on from NZ_JAPPSQ010000001.1 coordinate 597,837, forward strand.
TTTGTGGAGCTACATCTACTCCAATGTGGTTGATGGAGCAGGTCAGAGAAAGAATTCTTACCTTTTAAGAATTCCATCCAATTTATGTCTTCTAAACCTTATCAAATATCGAGAAATGTCGATCCAAAAGGCCTATTGATAGGTTGGGGAATTATCGGTGTTTGGTTCATTTCACTTTTTTTTCTTTTACAGCTTGAAATAAATTGGACAAGTCCTTTGACTTATTTAGCTGTCATGGTTCAGATGCATTTGTATACTGGACTTTTTATCACTGCACATGATGCCATGCATGGAGTCGTCTCTTCCAATAAAACTTTGAATAAGTTGACAGGCTGGATAGCAGCTACCTTGTTTTCATTTAACAATTATGGGAAGCTTTTTCCCAAGCATCACGAGCACCACAGACATGTGGCGACTGATGATGATCCTGATTATCATCCATCTGGTAATTTCTGGATTTGGTACCTTTCCTTTATCCGCCAGTATGTGACGATCTGGCAAATTTTATTGATGGCCATTACTTTCAATATCTTGAAATTGTGGATAAGTACTGAGAATTTGATTCTTTTCTGGATGCTTCCAGCGGTTTTATCCACATTTCAATTGTTTTATTTCGGCACATTTTTGCCACATCGAGGTGAAAACCAAAATATACATCACTCTTCTACCCAATCTAAAAACCATTTATGGGCATTTTTGAGCTGTTATTTCTTTGGATATCACTACGAACATCATGATTCACCTGGGACTCCTTGGTGGAGACTTTGGAAGGTCAAGGAAAACCAAGTTTCTTGATCAAAATCAAAAATTAGTTCATCTCTAAACCTTTTTCTCCAAAATTGATTTTGAAAGAAATCAGTCCATTAAAAATGAAGAAAAGTCTACTCGTATTCATTCTATTTTTAGGCAGTATTTCTGTCTTTGCTCAAGGTGTTTTGAAAGGGAAAATCACCAATCCAGTCAATAATGAGCCAGTTTCCTTTGCCAATGTTTTGATTCTCGAGACTGATTTGGGTGCCATCACAGATGAGGATGGAAATTATGAAATCAGCAATATCCCCGCTGGCTTATATAATGTCCGAGCCAGTTTTGTGGGTTTCAAACCTGTGACCAAATATGAGGTACGAGTTACTTTGGCCAAAGCAGTTCAGCTGGATTTTGAATTGGTGGAAGATGCTGCAGAATTAAATGAAGTGGTGGTGAGCTCTGAATTTTCACGTTCCGAAGAGACTCCGTTATCTGTCAGAAAGCTCAATTCGAATGAGATCGAGCGCTATCCTGGCGGTAATCGTGATATTTCACGAGTGATTCAGGCACTGCCTGGAGTGGCTAGCACGCCAAGTTTTAGAAATGATATTTTGATCCGTGGAGGAGCTCCCAATGAGAACAAGTTCTTTGTGGATGAAATTGAAGTTCCTGTGATCAATCACTTTTCCACACAGGGTTCTTCAGGAGGTCCCGTTGGGATTTTAAATGTGAATCTGATCAAAAACGTGGATTTGATTGCCGGAGGTTTTCCTGCAAATCGTATGAATGCGCTTTCCTCCTTTTTTGAAGTATCACTCAAAGAAGGAAGAAGAGACCAAATGTTTACTCAATTGACTTTAGGAGCATCTGAACTAACACTTTCTAACGAAGGTCCAATAGGAGAAAAAACTACGTATTTGCTTTCTGCCAGAAGATCTTATCTGCAGGGACTATTCAAATTACTTCAGCTGCCTTTTTTGCCGACATTTAATGATTTTCAGCTGAAGACCACCACTAAGCTAAATGATAAGACAGAGTTGACATTTTTGGGAATTGGGGCTGTGGATAAGTTTGTCCTGAATGAAGAATTACCAGATGGTGAAAGTCAGGAAGAGCGTGAAAATAGGCAGTATTTGTTGGGAGTGCTGCCAGTTCAGGAGCAATGGAACTATGCCACAGGTTTTAAATTGAAGCGTTTTCGGGAAAATGGCTATTGGACTTTTGTCTTGAGTCGAAACATGCTGAATAACCGTTCTTACAAGTTTGCCAACAACGATGAAAGTTCCTCTGAGAACTTGCTTTTTGACTATTTATCTCAAGAATCGGAGAATAAATTCAGAGCTGAAAATTCAATTTTTGGATCAGGATATACCTTGAAATATGGTGTGAATTATGAATACGCTCGCTATTTTATTGACAATTTTGATAGATCCTCTTTGGCATCTACAGGACAAACTATCGATGTGAATTCTACTTCTCACTTCAATTCCTATGGAGCTTTTGTCTCCGGTAGTAAATATTTTGACGGAGAAAGATTGTTGTTGACTGGGGGAATTCGAATGGATGGTTCTGATTTTGGAAAAACTTCCCAAAACCCTCTGAACCAGATCGCCCCAAGACTATCCCTTTCCTACCAATTAGGGTCAAATCTTTATGCCACTGCCAATGCCGGAATTTATTATCAAAAGCCTCCTTATACGGTTTTGGGTTATAAAAACAATGAAGGAGAACTGGTCAATCAAGAAAATGATGTTCGCTTCATCAGAAGTTCTCAGTTAATTGGAGGTATTGAATTGCTTCAGCCTGAAAAGAACAGGAGATTTACTGCGGAGGCTTTTTATAAGCACTATAGCAACTACCCATCTTCGGTAAGGAATGGGATTGCTTTGGCAAATTTGGGGGCCGATTTTGGAGTGATCGGAAACGAGCCAGTTGAGTCCAATGCCAAAGGGCGAGCTTATGGTTTGGAGTTGTTGGCTCAGCAGAGATTATTCAATGATTTTTATGGAATAGCCGCTGTAACATTGGTGAGAAGTGAATTTACCAATCCCAATACGGATGGTTATGCGCCGTCTTCTTGGGACAATCGATTTATCATCAGTTTGACAGCAGGGAAGAGATTTGGGAAAAACTGGGAATTGGGAGCTCGATGGAGATTCTTGGGAGGTACGCCGTATACTCCATATGATTTGGAGGAATCAGCCTTGATTTCCAATTGGGATTTGAGAAATACAGGAATCCTAGATTATGATCAGATTAATGCAGTAAGGTTGCCCGCCTTCCATCAACTGGACCTGAGATTGGATAAGAAGTATTATTACAAAAATTGGAATCTTAACTGGTATGTGGATATCCAAAACGCCTACAATTTTGAGGCTCAGCAAGCGCCGATTTTGATACCTGTCCGAGATGATGCAGGATCTATTTTGGTGAATCCAAATGACCCGTCTAGATATCAATTAAAATTGATAGAAAACACTGCCGGGAGTTTGCTCCCTTCGGTTGGGATCATTGTGGAATTCTAATTAAGCTTGTTGAGCAGTTGAATGATTCGGTCGGCTTTGGCTTCGTCATCTTTGGATTGGTAGATATACTCAATCCACTTCTTTTTTCCTTTAATATCTAAGGCATCAAAAAGTTGTAATTTCCCAGGATCATCGCGAAGGCAGTCCAATAATTCATGCGGTGTGTCCTGGGGAAGAGGCTTTTTTTCTACACGGAGGTAAACTTTTTCCCCAACTTCTTTTTTGATCAGGTTTCTGATTTCCTTGGAGATAGGGATAAAAACAGTCCCATCTCCGGTTGGCATGAGGTGTTTTTTGTCAAAAGTGAAGTCGTCAATTTTACCAGAAACTTGGGACATGCCGAAGTATTTTCCAGAAGGTGTATACTCCTTGGGAATTCTTGCAAAGGTCCATCCTCCTTTCCCTTGGAACCTTTCCAGATATATTTCGCCTTCGAAAATTACTTCCATAAAAAAAGCAGGGAGATCAGTCCCTGCTTCATAAATTTTTAGTCATTTATTCTCCAACGGATATTCAAACCGAAGCCGTCACCATTAAATCCAGTATTCTCAAGTATCACTACTGTCGGCCTATAATCGGCGCCAATTGTGATAGGAACGTCGGCAAATGCGTATTCAATCCCAATTTCACCTGCTACTCCAAGTTGAAATGGATCTCCTAAAAATAGAGAAGGTCCAAAACCTGCATACCAGTTGAAGTCAGAACTACCAACTGGTCTGAATAATGGGTGCCAAAGGGCAGCTACCCCAACACCATTATTTCCGAAACTTACGTCGGCATGAACTCGGCTAAATTCTCCAAGGGAGAATATACCATCAATGGCTACATTGTTGCCTAGGTCATTTCCGAACCTAAGACCTACTTCCTGAGCATTGGCGTTTAAGCTTGCTACAAGGCCTAGGAAGAAAACGAGTGAGAAAATTTTTAAAAACTTCATGTGATAATTAATTAAATGGAAAATTAGTCCTTGTCAGGAGCTAAAAACTTATAAACAATTCCCGCCAAAATTGCGCCAATTATTGGTGCAATCCAAAAAAGCCAAAGCTGTTCTAAATGAATTCCTCCTGCAAATATGGCTTGGGATGTACTCCTTGCAGGATTGACCGAAGTGTTGGTAACAGGGATGCTAATTAGGTGAATAAGTGTCAATGCCAGTCCTATTGCCAGTCCTGCAAATCCAGAGGGAGCGTTTTTGTGAGTTGTTCCCAAAATGACAAAAAGGAAAAAGAAGGTCATGACAATTTCGCATATCAAAGCTGCCAACATAGAGTATCCTCCCGGAGAGGCTTCGCCAAAACCATTGGCGGCGAAGCTACCCAGTTCGAAACCTGGCTTTCCTGAGGCAATCAGGTATAAAATACCTGCACCGACTATTCCTCCCAAAACTTGGGAAACTATATAGCCAGGAACCACCTTACTGTCTATTCTACCACCAACCCACATACCCATCGTTACAGCGGGGTTAAGGTGACATCCCGAAATATGGCCAATTGCATAGGCCATTGTTAAAACCGTCAATCCAAATGCAAAAGCAACTCCTACGAAACCAATTCCCAGTTCTGGAAAACCTGCTGCCAATACAGCACTACCGCAACCCCCTAGAACAAGCCAAAGAGTGCCAATAAATTCTGCTAGTAGTTTTTTCATTTTCGAAACATTAATTAAAAATCTAGATAATTTAAAAATTTAATATCTAAAAAATGAAGGAATCAAATTTTTATTTTGGGTTCTTAGCCTGTTGGTTTGTAGTAAGTTAGATGATTCTTGGGTAATTGATTAATCGTTTTATTCAACTTTTTGCCAAATTTCATTTCCGATTTCAGCATTCATGGTCATTTCCAAAATCCAGATTATAAATTCATTTTCGCCTTTTCCACTGGATTCTTGAACATTTTTTAAGGCTTCCTCGCTAGTAGGAAAAATAGATGTCAGGTCGATTTTCCATGTTCCATTTTCCTTTTGAAAACCAAATGAAATAGGGATAGTTTGCCCATTGGTGATCACTTGTACAGATGCTTTATTTTCGCTGATTTTGGGAGTATCAATATCCAAATTTTGAACGCTGCTTTTACCAACCATTCCTTCGTTGATGGAATACTCCAAGAGTTTCTTGGCATCAAAGCTTAAAATATCCTGACGAGATGTTCGCGCTCTAATGGTGAAAACCATCATTTTATCCAAAATCCCTAGATTATTGACCTCTAACGAATCTGCGTGCTTGGTGACTTCAAGCATTTCGCTGTAATAATTCAGGGTATTTGAATCTACCCAATTGACGGCTTCATTTCCCTTGTCAGTAAGAATGGAGTTTTTATAATTTTCGAAAGCCTCCCTGACTTTTGCCTGTTCGGCCTCTTGGGCAATGGAAATAGATATGATGGCAAATGAGAAAAATAAGAATAGTCCGTATTTCATATGAATGTGATTAAGTGGCCGAAGATAAGCCAAGGTTTTCAAACTACTTTTAAGGGAGTCTCCTAAAACCATCCATCAACGGATAATTTGATCTTTCAAGCTCTTGACAAAACTTATGAAAGTTTCAAGGTCTTTTTGTGTGGTAGCAATTCCTACCGAGACTCTCGTCGCACCTCGCATTTTTTTCAAAGAAGCAATCATATCCCAATAATCCCCGGTTTGTCTGCTGGTAAAATATTGGACTAGCTCTTCGTTGGAAATACAATTATTGGTCTCGTCCAGCCCTGGGTTGCAGAAGCATCCTGAACGAATGGAAATGTTGCGTGTATTTGTAATTTTTTCGATCACCTCAAACCCAATTTTTGAATTATCGGGTTTTCTAAATGTCATGATCATATTTCCTCCACAGTTTTCTCTGTTCTTGGGCCCAAAAATTTCTAACTGTTTCACATTGTTACTATGCCTTAATTGATCAAGCTTTTGATACAAGTAGGAAGAAAGTGAGTCGATTCTAGATTTTATCCGTTGTACTCCTATGGATTCCATGTGATGTAGTCCCAAATTGATAGCTGGGATTTCAAGGTAATTGATAGTTCCGTTTTCGAACCTCTCATGATCTCTAGCCAAAAAATGAAAGGGCGTTGCTGCAGAGGCTAAGCTGACCGTACCACCCGCAAACCATTTTTTTTTGAGTTTTTCAAAAGCAGATTTTTTGACCAATAGACAACCGATGCCCGTTGGAAATCCGAAAATCTTATAAAATGATATGGATACAAATTCCGGTTTAAATAGGGATAAGTCGAGAACATTGGTAGGAACAAAGGCTGCGGCATCCAAAAGCACATCCCAACCTTTTTTCTGAGCTTTTTCTATCCATTCCAGATCATGTTTTACCCCAGATACATTGGATTGGGCAGGAAATGCAAATAGTTTGTTGGATTTTTCGGAACCGTTAAGTGATTGCTCCAAAAGCTCTCGAGGAATGGTCAGATCTTCCAGGTTGATCGGGACATAATCGACAGTTCCTCCTTTATTTTTACAATATTCTCTGATTCCATTGACCGAATTATGATTGTCTGCGAGCAATAGGAAATGTCCATTTTGGTCAAAGGGATAACATTCGCCAACGATTTTAAGGGCCATGGATGCATTCTGCGTAAAAATGCAATGATATTCATCCGCTCTAAAGAACCTTAGAATATTATCACGGGTTTGTTGAACCAATTTGGTAGAGTGGAGGGAAGTGGGATTGGTGGAGTGTGGATTTCCAAACGTGTTTTGTTTCAAGGATTCAAAATGCTGGTCTAATTGAGATTGTGCATAAAGTCCTCCTCCCGTATAGTCTAGATAAATATGGTTTTGCTTGTCCAATCTTGAATAATCTGACTTTCTTAAGCTTTCAAAAAAGTCATTATGTAAGAGTGGGCTGGCTGTTTGTTTGGGGATTATATTCTTGAAAATGGTATTAAACATGGTACTCTAATTTTTTGCCTAAAAACTGTCAAAAGGAAACAGGGCCACCTCATATTGGGAGGGTTTATCCTTCAAAATAAAGAATAGGTAAATTAATAAATTCGTTAAACATCACAAGGTTTAATAACTCATTTGTCTCAAAATCAGGGTTTAATTTCCGGCTCTTCGGAACCCCAATCTTACTTGGGAACTTCAATAATTAGGAGCTGCTCCTCATTAGAATTTAATCGGGAAATTAATTTTCCATCCTGATTCCATACCGCACTTTGTCCAGTGCTCAAAAAATTATCGCAATAGCCAACACTATTGACCATCAACACATGGATTCCTAGTTCCAGAGCGATTTTAGGAAAATGTTCATTTGCCTTTTCTATTCCCTTTTGGGGTTTGGCTACTGAAGCCAGATAAATATCCGCATTCAATTCCTTCGCTCTTAGCGCATGACTCTTTTGAAGGGATTCGTAGCAAATTGCAGGAGCTATTTGAATTCCATTTTGACTGAGGATGAATTGAAAGTCTCCTTCTATGAAATAAGGTTTTTCATCGGAATGAAGCAGTTGTTTGGAATAGATTGCCATGGGTTTATCGGCTTGGAAAATCAACATGCTGATCAAAATTCCATTTTCAACCCTAGTTGGGGCTCCCAAAGCGATATTTATTCCTTCATGATCACTGACTTGTTGGAAAGTATTTAATCTGGGATCATTAGCCCCCATTGCCAATTCATGGGCCAATTCCGGCTCGTACCCTGTCAGAGAAAGTTCCGGGAATACTATCAGATCGACTTTTTCTTCAACAGCCTTTCGGATCCAATTTAGGTGGAGATCAATGTTTTGGGGGATATCTCCTTTGTAAGGCTTGATTTGAGCGAGACCAATTTTCATTGAAAGGGATTTATTGAAGGTTTCTATAAATGATTAGTTGAGTTTTTTAGAAAAAAAATGAATGGAACATTGGGTTTTAAATTCATTCTTGAAAAAAATCAAAAAAAATTTCACCAGTTAAAGGTTGCTTCTTTTTCATTTTTTCCTTTCCCATTACCTTTTCAAACTAAAGATAAAATTGTTGAGTCTAAACTATCCATGATTAGAAAAAAAACCTTCGAAATAGGCCTTAAGGACTATTTTGAGTCAAAATTGTATTTTTAATTTTGGTGAAATTTTTAGAGTTGTTGAGGATAAGGAAAGAAGAATTTTTGCAAAGTTTCAATTCAAAATTCAGTTTAATTAAGCTGTGAACGAGAAAAATTTGATTTAAATGGTAATAATTGTTTTTTGATTCCAAAGAAAAATACTTGTAATTGGAAGGTGACTTTTAGAAAACTTGGCCATTAAAAGTAAGATTTGCTTACTCAAAAATGATGTTTTCTGAAGTTTGAATAGATTAAAAGAGGAGGTTTTAATTGCTCTTTTAGAACCTTCCAAATTATAGTATCGAATTGAAGGATTATTCTAAATATCCAGACCAGAAATTGATTAAATCCCTGAAGAGAGGGAAAATGCATGCTTTTGATGAGTTGTATCGGAGGTATGCCGGTAAGGTTTTGGGTTTTGCTAGTTCTTATTTTTGGAATGAAATTGAAGCAGAGGATCTAGTGCAAGAGGTGTTTATTCAGATTTGGGAGAGAAGAAAAGAGCTTAAAACAGACTGCAGTTTTCAGAGTTTTATCTTCACCTGCGTTAAAAATCGGGTGCTAAATAGAATCAGAAAAAGAAAAGCTGCAATTCAATATCAAGATCTTGATTTGGATCTTTTAATAGATGATTCTGTAGAAGAACCTGAATCATTTTTTGGAATCAAAGAAAAAACTGCTGCCCAAATTTTGGGATCTCTCTCTCCTACACAAAAACAGATTTTTTCCATGAGCAAATTGGAAGGGTACTCACATCAGGAGATAGCCAATATGCTAAATATCTCCATCCGAACAGTAGAGCACCATATTTATCTGGCTAAAAAGCAATTGAAGAATGACCTAATTGGCCAATCCTCAAGCTTAGTGCTGATTTCGTTAGTTTTTCTTTCCTAAGAAATTTATTGGGTTAAATCTCTGATAATCATAATGATGTACTGGATTTCTTAATTTTTTCAAAGAATTTTTCTAAATCTCATAAGTAGTTGCAGGCACTTTGGTGTATAAGGTACAAAAAGGCCCCTGTAGCAATTGGAAAAGGAAAAACTCATCAAATTTTTAAATGGTGCTTGCACTCCGCAAGAAGAAGAACAAATCAGAAATTGGCTTGATCAGCAAGATTCTCAGGAAGAATTAAGCAAGATGTTCCAAAATTCATGGGATAGTATTGAGCAGACTTCTCAAGGTCCACAATTAGATAAAATTCTTCATAAAGTTCATCAACAAATCGGCTCCGAAAAAGGAAAAAAGGTAAGAAGCATCAATAGCAATTTCATAGGCATTGCAGCTTCTTTAATCTTATTTGCAGCTTTGGCTTTTATGTTTTTTGATTTTGGGAAATCTACTCCTGAACAGGCCCTTGAAATAGCAACTGTTTACAAAAGAGAAACAAAATCTGGTGAAAAACTCAAATTAAGACTTCCAGATCAGACTTATGTCATTCTCAATTCCAATTCAAGTATCGAGTTTGATTCGGATTATGGAAAGGAAAAGAGATATATCAAAATTCAAGGAGAGGCATATTTTGATGTCGCCTCTAATAAAGAAAAACCATTTATAGTTGATTCAGGCGAATTGCACACCACTGCGCTTGGAACCGAATTCAATGTTTTATCCAGAAATGGAATTGAGGAAATCGCTCTAACGGAGGGAAGGGTAAAAGTTGAAATTGAAGATACAGGAGCAATAGCAGGCTTATTTGAAACTTTGGACCCTGGACAAAAGGCAACTTTCAAGGAAAATGATTCCAAAATCATCAATTCCAATTTTGATCCATCCATTGTGACTGCTTGGAAGGAAGGTCGCATTCAGTTTAAAAGGAAAAGGCTAAAGGATATTTTTTCAGACCTGCAGAATTGGTATGGGGTCGAGTTTCAGGTGCCACTTAGCCTAAATATGAATCGGAAAGTTTCTGGAGAATTCAACAATGAAAGCCTTAAAAATATTTTGGAAGGACTCTCATTCTCTATGGGCTTCAACTATTCAATTCAGGACAATAGTGTCATTATAAGCATGTAAGCAGTTTGATTAAAAAGAGAATAAAAAATATAACCACCTAAAATAACCCAATATGAAACAAAAATTACTGGATGCCTTTAAGACGCTCTCTAAGAGTTTCTTCTATGGGCTCTTAATTCAATGTTTTTTCCTGTCCACATTAATGGCCAGTGAAAGTAATGCACAGATTAAATCTATTGACAAGGCGAAAATTCGGGTTGAAAACAAGCTTTGGACAACGACCGAACTCTTCGATTTTATTGAGTCAAAAACAGGGTATGTGTTTGTTTACCCTGAGGATGCAATTGATGGTAACTCAAGCATTGAGATTAATGAAGAAGCAAAAACTGTTGAGGATGTGTTGAAGATTTTCGCCCAACAGATGGGATTGAAATTTAAACAGGTCAATAACAGTATCTATGTTGGTAAAACAAAGGTGCTGGAGGTTTTAATTGAGAACGTTCAAGCCGACATAGAAGTAAGAGGAGTGGTTAAAGATGAAGCGGATAGCCCGATACCGGGAGTGACTGTTATCGAAAAAGGTACAACCAATGGTACGGTAACTGATCTTGATGGGACTTATAGTTTGGTGGTCGACGAAGGCGCCGAGCTTGTCTATTCATTTGTTGGCTTTCTTACTCAGACAGTTCAGGTAAACAACAGAAGCACCATCGATATATTTCTTCAGGAGGATTTTGGAGATCTGGATGAAGTAGTAGTTGTAGGATATGGTACCCAAAAGAAAAGTAACCTAACGGGCTCTGTGACGGATTTGAAGGCCGATAAATTAGTTCAGACGCCTGTGACCAATGTCAAAGGCCTTTTAATCGGACAGATTCCAGGGTTGATTTCCAATCAAAATCCAGGGTTACCGGGTGAAGACAACGCGTCCTTGAGTATTCGTGGGTTTGGAAATCCGCTGGTGATAGTGGATGGAGTGGAATCTTACCTAGATAGAATTGATCCCAATGACATTGAAACTGTAACTGTTTTAAAGGATGCCTCTGCAGCAATCTATGGTGCAAGAGCAGGGAATGGGGTGATTTTGGTTACTACCAAAAGAGGTAAGGCAGGTTCTATGACAGTGAATTATCATGGGTACGTTGCTACTCAAAAGAGGTTGACTTTTGCGGACCAAGTAGACGCTGCAGGTTTCATTAGAATTGGTAGGGATGCAGTTTTCAATGGACAATATGATCCATTAAACCCAGAGGCCGAAATTGGATATGGTACGCTTTTCACTGAGGAAAATTTATCTCTTTATGAATCTGGTCAATTGCCAAGCTATAATTGGGTAGATGCAGTTTTGAAAAAAACCGGATCTCCGTTAATGAATCACAATTTGAGTTTTAGAGGAGGGAGTGACAATATCCGATATTACTCCTCAATCGGCTATAGCCGCCAATCTGGTATTTTCGAGGGCGACTACGATTATAATAAGCTGACCCTCACCAATAACATCGATATCGATTTGTCCAAAAATTTGGTTTTGACTATCAACGGACAATATATCAAAGAAGAGAAAGACTATTCATTTGTCTCTCCTTCGACTATTTGGAATGATTTGCAGACAGCGCAGCCTATTTTTAACCCTAGCCTTCCAGACCCAGAAAAAGCACCCTATTCAGGATTTAATGAAAGATCACCGGTTGCAAGAATTCAACAGAAATTTGCCGGCTATAGCAAAACTGACATGCATACACTAGCCGGGGCAGCTGAATTAAAATATTCAATTCCTTTTGTAAAAGGATTGGCAATAGGAGGAAAAGTGAATGTAAGAGCTAGAAACCTGCAAAATGCTTCACTTAGAAAACCGTATGATGTTTGGTCCTATGATCCTAATTCCGTGACCAACGATTTTGATGGATATACTTTGAGGGCTTCAATTTTGGGCAATTCTTTCTCCAGATCTTACTACTTCGGAGGTTCAAATGATCCAAATAGTAGAGTTTTGTCTCGTGTATATGCTACCTATAACAAAGAGGTAGACAAGCATTCTTTTGGGGTTTTGGTCTTCGGAGAAAATGAAAACAATATCTACAGGTCATTAACCGTAAATCGTACAGACCTACTATCGACAGAAGTTCCTCAGGTAGGTGGTACAAATGAGTTGACCTCAACAAACGGTACTGGAAGAGACATTCAATATACGCGTGTCAGTTTTGCAGGTAGATTGAATTATGCATATGATCAAAAATATCTGATCGAGGCAACCTTAAGAGCCGATGCAAGTTCAAAATTTGGAAATAATGCCTGGGGTTATTTCCCATCTGTTTCCGTAGGTTGGAATATTGCCAATGAGGATTTTTTGAAGAGTTCAAGTCTATTGGACCAGCTAAAACTGAGAATGTCATACAGTCAAACAGGGGTAGATAGCAACATTGGAAACACTTCCTTTGAATATTTATCAGGTTTTGAAGAAATAACAGGAAGTGTTTATTACCTAGATGGATCACCGCTTCCAATGATTACTACCACAGGTCTGGTCAATCCAAATATCACTTGGGAAGAAACAACTCTTTACAATGTGGGTGTTGATATGACCATGTTTAGTGGTAGACTATATGCGACTCTAGATGCATTTTATAGATATAGAGATGGGTTATTGAGAATCCCGCTTGAGTCATTGCCTTCTACATTTGGGGCTACTCTTCCTCAGGTTAACTTGGATTCCAGAAGCAATAGAGGTTTTGAACTTTCTATAGGGAATCAAGGAACCATTGGTGATTTCAAATATGATATAAGTGCTGGGATTGCCTATGCGAGAGAGCGATATGAAAACTACCAAGAGGATATCAATTTTGACGATCCGATTCAAGTGCAATTTGATCAGTTAAGTGGCCGATGGGTAAATATTACCTATGGTTATAAAACGGACGGTTTATTCAATACTCAGGCTGAAGTCGATGAATACCTTGAAAAATATACAATCGAAGATATCAATGGAGCACCAAAGCCTGGAGATATTCGATATGTGGATTTAACGGGAGATGGAATAATAAATAGAGCTGATAGATATCAAATTGGATATGGTTCCAATCCAGATATTACCTATTCCCTTTCGCCAAGATTGTCTTATAAGAATTTCTCATTTGCCATGCTTTGGCAAGGAGGAACACGTTTCAACGTGAATATTTCAGGATTATTCCGAGGAGCATTCAATAATGAACAGATTCCATTGACACTTCATGATCAATATACTTGGAGACAAGATCCTAACAACCCGGGAGTTGGAGCAAATCCAGATGCGCAACTTCCAGCTTTTGAAAGAAACGGAACTAGACCATGGAATAATATTCAATCAGACTTCTGGATGTATAATGGTACCTATATCAGGCTTAAGACGGCAACATTAACTTATTCTCTACCAACTAGTTTCCTATCGAAAATTGGGTTGAGCAATGCAAATGTCTATATGTCCGGAGACAACCTCTTGTCATTTAATAATATGGGAATTTTCAAAAATGCGGTGGATCCTGAAGAAGCAACAAGTGCCAATGCCTTCAAGTTGCCATTGCTAAGAACTATGTCATTTGGTGTACAAGTAGGATTTTAAAATGTATAAACGAAAAAACATGAATATCATGAAATCAAAAATATTATTAATGATGCTACTGTTGACCGTTTTTGCATCATGTGAAAGTCAATTAACTAAAACCCCAGACTTTATCTCAGAGGAAGTGGTGTTTGAAGATAAAAGCCTTACTGAGGCATACATTGCAAATATTTATAATGATATGCTTTTCATCAATTTGGGAGGCCAAGCCCAGCTGAATATGGGAATGATCCCGGCAGCAGGAGCTGAGCATATTAATTTTGCAAATTGGCAGACGCCGAACGAAACATACAGAAGGTCTTATACGGCGGCTTCAGGTCCTGGGCCTTTGAATTATTGGGGATATAACTCGATTAGGGATATTAATTATTTGTTAGAAAATATTGGAGAGAGCACTTCTTTCGATGAAGAATATATTTTAGAAAAAACGAATGAAGTTAGATTCTTAAGAGCATTCACCTATTTCCAAATGGTTATCAGATTCGGAGGAGTTCCATTGATCACAAGTGTTCAAAATGTGGATGATCCTGAGGATATTTTATACCCTTCTCGCGCAACAGAGCAGGAAATTTATGAATTCATCCAAGCGGAACTAGAGGAAATTCTAGTAACCATGTCGGATGGAAAAACCGGTGCATCTGGTCGTGTGGATAAATATACTGCATTGGCTCTATTATCAAGGTCTTCATTGTATGCCGCCAGTATTGGCAATTTTGGAGAAATAGGATCTGATGGCGTAGTCGGGATTGAGCCGGGTTCTGTGGATGCTTTCTACCAAAAGTCTTATGATACATCCAAGGAATTGATTGAGTCGGGATTATTCTCACTTTATAATAAGCATGAAGATAAAATGGTCAACTTCACTCAATTGTTTTTGGATGAAGGAAATGATGAAGTGATTTTTGCCGAAGTCTTTGAGCCGATTGTAAGAGGTCATTCGTTAGATAATTTGGCAACTCCTGCAGGATTTTTATCCACGTGGAATTCTAATTTTCCTGTGCTATACGATATCGTAGAACAATTTGATTTTGTAGACGGTAGAAAAGGAACTGATATTTCTAGAGATGACTTAACTGCTGATAATTCTTGGGATATTCATGACTTCTTTGGCAATAGAGATCCTAGGTTTAGAGCTTCTGTTTTTTATCCGGAATCTACCTGGCAAGGCGGTTTGGTTTATTTTCATTCAAGTACTTTTTACACCAATGAAGCTGGTGAAAGAGTTCAAGCTACAAGCGGAACATTTGATAGAAATGGAGAAGCATGGCCTGCTGCATGTCATCCAAGAAACGCTAGAAATACTGCTTTGCTTTTGAGAAAAAAATTGGATGAATCTAACCTGGAACCAATTTCTGGTAGATCAGGTCAAGATTTCTATGTGTTTAGATTTGGTGAGACATTATTGAACTTTGCAGAGGCTGCCTTTTATTTAGGAAAAACTGGAGAGGCTCTAGATGCAATCAATCAGTTGAGGGATAGAGCAGGAATGCCCTTGTTGACAGAAATATCTGAAGATGCCATCCGTCAGGAGAGACAAGTGGAATTGGCCTTCGAAAGTCATAGATTTTGGGATTTGATCAGATGGAGAATTGCTCCTCAGTATTTGGACGGAGTTAGAACCAAAGGTTTGGTGTTCAACTATGATCTGGATACCGATAAGTATATCATTACCCTAAAGAATGCTGAAGGTGAAGAAAGAACATTCGGCCCAGAAAGATATTACCTACCTATCTCACTTTCTTTGATTGCTGATAATCCTAACCTCGTTCAAAATCCGGGTTATTAATCTGATTTCTTATAATTTTACTTGAGGCCAGAAATTACTGGCCTCTTGCTTTTATTTAATCTTACTCGTTATCCAATGATAAAAAGAAGCTTCTTATTTGCAATACTGGGGGTCATAACCCTATTTTCTTGCAATAAGCCCTCAGAAAAAATTGAGGTAGAATCAAAACCGAATGTCATCCTGATTTATACAGACGATGTTGGATATGGAGATATTTCGGCCTATGGTGGAAAAATTCCCACTCCAAATATCGATGAATTGGTCTCAGGTGGGCTGAAATTCAATAATGCCTATGCAACTGCAGCCACATGTACTCCATCTAGATATGCGATGCTTACAGGGGAATATGCCTGGAGAGCAAAAGGTCGTGGAGTAGCTCCAGGAGATGCTTCAGCCTTGATTCGTCCCGGTGTGGAAACCTTGCCTTCAGTATTTCAAAGATCCGGTTATAGAACGGCAGCCATTGGAAAATGGCATTTGGGTTTAGGAGGTGATGAAGGCCCTGATTGGAATGGGGAAATCAGCCCAGGGCCTTTGGAAATCGGCTTTGATTATTCCTTTATTATTCCAGCCACCGGAGATCGGGTTCCTACAGTTTTTGTGGAGGATCATCATGTGGTGGGACTGGATCCGAATGATCCCATTGAAGTAAATTATCGAGAGAAAGTCGGAGATAGACCTACCGGAAAAGACAATCCAGAATTGTTAAAAATGATGTGGTCTCATGGACATAACCATTCCATCGTCAATGGAGTAAGTAGAATTGGCTTCATGGGTGGTGGT
The DNA here is from genome assembly GCF_026652115.1 of Algoriphagus sp. PAP.12. Taxonomy (GTDB): domain Bacteria; phylum Bacteroidota; class Bacteroidia; order Cytophagales; family Cyclobacteriaceae; genus Algoriphagus. The sequence goes on from NZ_JAPPSQ010000001.1 coordinate 614,249, forward strand.
GAAGCAGCGCTTTGGAGAGATGAAGATTTTGCTCAGACATTTGTGGAAAAAGCCTCAGGCTTTGTAAATGAAAAGTCTGAAAAGCCATTTTTCCTGTATTTCTCTACCCATGATATCCATGTTCCTAGAATCGCCCATGAAAGATTTCAGGGGGCTACTGAATTTGGACCTAGAGGAGATGTGATCGTGCAGTTGGATTGGACTGTAGGAGAAATAATGAAACTCCTAAAAGAACAGGGCTTGGAGGAAAATACGATCGTGATATTCACCAGTGACAATGGACCTGTTTTGGATGATGGATATGTAGATCAGGCCAGAGAATTCTTTAACTATGATGAAGTAGGTGGAGGATTAAGCGGTGGGAAATACAGTGCTTTGGAAGCTGGTACAAGAGTTCCTTTTATCGTGAAGTGGCCAAAATCCATTCAAGGAAGTCAAGAATCCAAGGCCTTATTCAGTCAAGTGGATTTATTAGCTTCGTTTGCAGCTGTCAATCAGGTTTCATTTGACTCTACGCAAGCTTTGGATTCAGAAAACCATTGGGATGCCTTGATTGGGAAAGATTCCAAAGGTAGAATTGGTCTGGTTCAGGAGTCCCTACAGACAAATTTATCCTATGTTAGAAATGATGGCTATAAGTTTATCCCTGGAAATGATGGACCGGATATGGTTCCTTGGGGACCACTAATTCCAACCGGTTTCAAGGCTGAAGATCAATTGTTTGATTTGAACTCTGACCCAAGTGAAAAAACCAATTTGGCAGTTGAAAAGCCTGAGATTGTCAAAGAAATGAAGGATGAATTGACCAAAATCATGATCAAATAGATTCATTCACCAGATAGCCCGGTATTCATACTAGGCTATCTGGTCTTTGATTTTTTGAAATGGACTTACCTGAACCGACCCTTTTGTAGGGCTTAGGTTCGCCCACACCCAATTGTAATGTTTGATTAGATTTTCGGCATCCAAATTCGGCCGATCTCCAGTGGTATGCCCATCTTCCACGACTGTGATCTCAAATTCTTTGACGAGCGCAGATTGAATGGTTGATTCTACACAGAAATCTGTAGCGCAACCAGTAATGTTCAATTTCGATACTTCCAATTCGGCTAATTTTTTCTCCAAATCAGTCCTATAAAAAGCATCATTTGCGGTTTTGGAAATGATTAAATCAGATTCCTCTTTTTCAAGTTCATCCAACATCTCCCATTCCCAGGTGTCTTTTACAAATTCACCGATACCTTGATGTTGAATGAAAATAACAGGAAAATGACTGGCTCTGAATAACCTTGCCAAATCATTGATACGCTGGATCACGCCATCGGAATCAAATCGAGGAGTATCAGGAGTAAATGACCCCTTTTGCATATCGATGATCAGAAGAGCCTCTTTTTTACTCATTTAAGGTGGAATTTTTCTGGAATTTAAGTGTATTTCTAATTAAGCCATCGAATGGATTCCAATCATATTTCCTTCGGTATCAGTTGCCAAAACCATGAATCCAAACTCACCTAAGGATGTTTTGGGCTGGAAAATTTCTCCGCCGGCTTTTTTCACCCGGGAGGCCTCAATGCTGCAGTCTTCACTCATAAAATAAACGATGGTACTACTCCCCCCTGCTTTGAAGCCTTCCATTTGAACAATAGCTCCCGAGGCTGTGTTTTTTGACTCCATATCGCTTGGGAAAAACAACATTTTCATATCATCATCAACAGATTCAGGCATGGGCATTTCTACTAATTTTAGATCAAAAACCGTTTCATAAAATTTTTGAGCCCTTTCGAGATCATCTACATAGATTTCAAACCAAACAACTGGATTTCCTTTTTTCATTGCATTCTTGATTTATAAGTGTGTTTCTAAAAAATTAGACCTACTATAAACCTAAGAAAATTTATAATATTTTGATAGCTAAGAGATTGAAATAAATGGTTTGTGGCGGAGACTGTTTTAAACTCCCCAAAGTTCTAATTTTGAAGTAACCATTTCATTAAATCTTTAGGGTCAACGATTGACCAGCTATGCGGGTGTCTTTGTCCGTTGGAGCGATAGCCTTTAGTAACAGTAGGAATATATTCAACATGTTTATAGCCCTCTTCTGTTAATCTTTCCGCAAGTTTTTTGATATAGAATGCATTCATTTCATCATAATTCACCCTTCTATTTTCTTTCCACCAAAGGGTATCAGGCTCTGTATACAATCTGATTTTGGTGTTTTTCAAATTTTTCAAATTTCCATAATAACCGCTTTGGGAAGTGAAGAGGGATAGCTTTTCATATCCTGAAATATCCGTATGAGGATTACCGATTTTATCTCCAAGCAACTCAAGTAACCATGAACTTTCTTCGACCGATGGTTCAGAAAAATTTCTCTGGACATTTTTTTCTGAAACCTCATAAAGAACAGCTAAATCCACAGGCGAATCCACCAAAAAAACACCCTTGGGAGCAATTTCAAAATTCTTGTGAGCTATCAAATAATCTCCGATTAACATCGCCAGAGTTCCACCACTCGAAAATCCACCGATGATTATATTATCTTTTGGAAGGTTGTTTTCCTCAAAAATCCCTTGAATGTGAGAGGCCATTAACTCTTTTACATTTTCTTCCAGCCAAAGTTTTCCATTGATATTGGAATAGACAATTGCAACATTATTTTCATTGGCTGCAGAAAAGACTTCGAATTCTCTTTCAATATCCGCAGCCAATTGTGGGTATCCACCGAAAAGAATCAATACTGCATTTATAATTTTTGTTGGCTTTTCAAGAATGTAATGGTCATGTTCAATCCGTTGAAAACCATGAGTAAGATTATCATTGGAGTTTTGAGCGAAACTAGTGCTTTTGCAAATGAAAACCAGAAGCGAAATAGTAATCGTAATTGAAAGCTGTTTCATGATTAAAAAGTTGGTGAAAAAAGCCTTGAGACCAAACCCTTAAAAAATCAAAGAATACATTTCTTCTAACTTACTGACTTGGAGAATCTGAATTTTATACTTTTTGAGGTCAAGTCCCTTAACAGCATATTTGGAAACCATAATTTTTTGAAAACCTAATTTTTCGGCTTCTGCAATTCGGTTCTCTATTCTTGAAACCGCCCGGATCTCACCTCCCAGACCAACTTCACCGGCAAAACAAATTTGCTCTGAAACTGGACTGTCTTCATAGCTGGAAATCAAACTGGCACAGACTGCCAAATCCAAAGCAGGATCATCAACTCTCAATCCTCCAGCCACATTCAAAAAGACATCCTGATTTCCTACTCTCATTCCTCCCCGTTTCTCCAAAACAGCCAAAAGCATGTTTAATCGTTTGGCATCATGTCCTGTGCTACTTCTCTGAGGAGTCCCATAGGTGGCAGGACTTACCAAAGACTGGATTTCGATCAACAGAGGTCGATTTCCTTCCATCATAGCCCCGATTGCAACTCCATTGAGGACCTCTTCTCGCTGAGTCAGCAGTATTTCTGATGGATTCGCAACTGATCGAAGTCCCTCCGCCCGCATTTCATAGATCCCGAGTTCGTGGGTTGAGCCAAATCGGTTTTTGGAAGTCCGAAGGATTCTATAAGTCAGATGACGATCTCCTTCAAACTGTAAAACAGTATCCACCATGTGCTCCAAAACTTTCGGCCCGGCAATCGAACCATCTTTGGTAATATGTCCAATCAGAAATACAGGTATCCCGGTTTCCTTGGCAAACTTCATCAGCTCGGCGGTACATTCCCTGACTTGGGAAACTGATCCGGCAGCTGATTCTACGTATTGACTATTCAAAGTCTGAATAGAATCTATAATCAGAAAGTCGGGCTTTAATGCGTCTACCTGCTGAAAAATCTGCTGAGTATTGGTTTCAGAAAGAACGAAGCAGCCCGGATTTTTAGCTTCCATCCGATCCGCCCGCATTTTGATTTGAGCTTCACTTTCCTCTCCAGAAACATATAGAATGGTCTTTTCTGTTAATGTCAAGGCGATTTGAAGCATCAAAGTAGACTTTCCGATTCCTGGTTCCCCACCGATCAATACCAAAGATCCGGGAACGATGCCTCCTCCCAAAACCCGGTCTAATTCCGGGTCCCCAGTAATCCAGCGTGCTTGTTCTTCGTATTTGACTTCTCCTATTTTCTGAGGTTTGCTGGCCTTTTTTGTGGCATTTCCTGCCGGTTTCCAACTCCCTTTTCCACTTTCCTCCTTTTGGATTACTTCTTCCACATAGGTGTTCCATTCCCCACAAGCAGGACACTTACCCAACCACTTGGGACTCTGGGCACCACAGTTTTGACAGAAATAGGAGGTTTTTACTTTAGCCATTTTCGAATTGGGAATAACGAAATACGATTTAGGATTTAAATAAATTCTTGGTTCTTAATTCCAAAATCTTGAGTCTCTTTAGTGCGCTTCCAACCAATCATTTCCTATTCCTACCTCCACTTCCACTGGCACAGCCATTTTGATAGCGTTGGACATTAAGCCAGGTACATTTTTCTTGAGAATATCGACCTCGTCTTTATGTGCATCAAAAACCAATTCATCATGTACTTGAAGAATCATTTTAGATTTGAGCTTTTCCTTTTTCATCCAGTCATGCACGTGAATCATGGCAACTTTGATCAGATCGGCTGCAGAACCTTGAATAGGCGCATTGATAGCGTTTCGTTCTGCAAATCCACGCATGGTCATATTGCGACTGTTGATATCTCTCAAGTATCTTCTTCTGCCCAAAATAGTTTCTACATATTCGTCTTTTCTGGCCTTTTCAATTGCTCCGTCCATGTATTCCTTCACGGCTGGAAATTCTTTGAAATATGCATCTATGATTTCCTTTGCTTCCGTTCTGGAAATAGAAAGTCTTTGGGAAAGGCCAAAGGCTGAAATCCCATAAATGATCCCAAAATTGGCAGTTTTGGCTTTTCTTCTCATATCAGAAGTGACTTCATCAAGAGGTACTTGGAAAATCTTCGCCGCAGTCGTGGCGTGAATATCACGTCCATTTTTGAACGCTTCGATCATGGATTCATCCCCTGAGAATGCTGCCATGATTCGGAGTTCAATCTGGGAATAATCCGCTGCCAAAAGCACGTGATTTTCATCCCTTGGGACAAAAGCTTTTCTAATTTCACGCCCCCTTTCTGTTCTGATCGGAATATTTTGAAGATTTGGATTGATGGAAGAAAGTCGACCTGTGGCAGCCACAAATTGGTTGTAGGTTGTATGGATTCTTCCTGTTTTGGAATTGATCATAGTCGGCAGGGCATCCACATAAGTTGATTTCAACTTGACCATTTGTCTATAATCCAAAATAGCTCGAGCAATCTCGTGCTCATTGGCTAATTTGCTCAAAATCTCTTCTCCTGTAGCGTATTGACCCGTTTTGGTCTTTTTGGCTTTCGGATCTAGTTTTAGTTTTTCGAACAATACATCTCCAAGCTGTTTGGGAGAAGCCAGATTGAATTTGACTCCTGCTATTTCATAGACCCGCTTTTCAATTTCAAGACTCTCGGATTCCAAAGCTTTGGAGAGCTCGGCCAAACTCGCCGTATCGATTTTCACTCCTTCAAACTCCATTTCAGTCAATACAGGAATCAACGGATTTTCGACCTCATTGAAGAGTTTCTCCAGTTCGTTTTCTTTTAGAATTGGATCGAATTTCTCCTTCAGTTGTAAAGTAATATCGGCATCTTCAGAGGCATAGGCTGTTACTTCATCCTCATCGACATCGCGCATATTGCCTTGATTTTTGCCTTTCTTTCCTATCAATTCTGTGATGGAAACAGGCTTGTAATTGAGGTAATGCTCTGCCAGCCAGTCCATACCATGCTTTCCCTCGGGCTCGATAAGATAATGAGCCAACATGGTATCGTATAGTCCACCTTTGACATTGATATCATAATTTTTCAACACCAGAAGATCGTATTTGATGTTTTGGCCGATTTTCAAAATCGATTCATCTTCAAAAAATGGTCGCAGTAACCCCAATATTTCCTGGGTTTCCTGCGAATCCGCCGGGCAAGGAATGTAATAGGCCTCACCGGTCAGATAGGCAAAAGACAATCCCACCAATTCAGCTTCCATTGCATTGACAGAGGTAGTTTCAGTATCAAAGCAAACAGCCTTTTGGATCATCAAATATTCCATCAATTCTTTGATGGCTTCCGAACCTTTGACTTTATGATAATTGTGGAGATTGCTGTCAATGGTTTGCGGAATAATTGGGGCTGAAGTATTTACTGTTTCTTCTTCAAATTCAATTTCAGGAGCTGAAGTAGCACTTGGAGCTTCTCCAAAAAGACCCAATTGCTCGTTCTTTTGTATGACAGCTTTTTTTCCTTCTGTTTTGAAAATTCTGTTGGAAAGGGTTCTGAATTCCAGCTCCGTAAATATTGCTTTGAGCTTCTCTTCATCAAACCCATCATAGCGGAGTTCATCATCCACAAAGTCGATTGGGACATCAATTTTGATTGTGGCCAATTCTTTTGAAAGCAATCCTTGTTCTGCAAAGTTTTCCACATTTTCCTTTTGCTTTCCTTTGAGTTGGTCTGTGTTTTTGACCAGTTCCTCAATTGTTCCGAACTGTTTCAATAGCTTGGTTGCTGTTTTTGCTCCAATTCCTGGGATTCCAGGGATGTTATCCACAGCATCCCCCATCAGTCCCAAAATATCACGGACCTGATCTACATGCTCAATATCCCACTTGGCACAAACTTCTTTGGGCCCCATGATGTCTACGCCATTTCCCATAAAAGCGGGCTTGTAAAGGAAAATATGATCATCCACAATCTGACCATAATCCTTATCTGGTGTCATCATGTAGACAGTATAGGATTCCTTTTCGGCTTTTTTGGCAATTGTACCGATAATGTCATCAGCTTCAAATCCCTGCATTTCCAATAGAGGGATATTAAAAGCTTTGACTATTTCTTTTACCCAGGGAATGGAAACTGTAATATCCTCGGGCTGCTCTTGACGATTGGCTTTGTAGGCCTCAAACTGCTCATGTCTGAAAGTTGGTCCAGGTAAGTCGAATGCTACTGCAATATGACTTGGCTTTTCCTTGGTCAAAACCTCCATAAGGGTATTGGTAAACCCGAGCATGACGCCTGTGTTCAGTCCTTTGGAGTTTATTCTGGGGTTTTTACTAAATGCAAAATGAGCCCGGTAAATCAGGGCCATGGCGTCTAGAAGAAATAATTTATGAGGTTGACTTTGAGACATGTTCTTTTTTTTCGGATGAAAAAAGGCCTGTTATTTAGCCAACCAAGGTACAAAAATACCCTTGGAAAGAGGATATTGCCCTGTCTGAATGTTTAGGTTATCCTTAGATAAATTGACAATTAGTTTCAATAAATAATTGGAGCATGATATTGCAATAATCATTATTAGACTGAAAACGTATTTTTTATGGTATTTTATTGATCAAAAGGAAAAAGTTGAGCATTTTAAAGGAACATTCACATAACCATTAACTTCTATGAAAAAACTTTTAATGATTTTCGCCCTGATGATGTCTGTTCAGATGTTACAAGCAGAGCCTTTGAACAAAGATTCAAAGAACAATGATAAGAAAGAGGCAAAGCTGACGGAAGAAGAGCAAGCCCAAGTAGATGAGATGAAAGCAAGATTGGATGAAATCAAAGCAATGGATTTCGCCAATATGACAAAAGATGAAAGAAAGGAAATTCGAGAAGAGTTGAAAGAAATGAAAGCAGTTGCTCGTGAAGGCGGAAAAGGTATTTACCTATCTGTTGGTGCGATTATTATCATTCTTTTGATATTGATCTTGATCCTTTAATAAATTAAGGAGGGGCTTCGGCCCCTTAATTTTTTACTTTTCTAAATTTCCTGATTGCATCGGTTGGTAAATGATAGGTTGGCTGGGACAAGACCTAAGTCACAATCCATGTTGTATTTATCAAATAGATTTTTGTTAAAGGTGGAAATCTCCATTCCGAAGTTGAATTAGAAAAGCTATCAGTTTTCATCGATTTCATTTTTTTCCAAGTAAGATTTTACTTGAAGGGCTCTTAGAAAAACAATTGTCAATGGAATCAACCAGAAAATTTCATTGAAAATCAAATGGAAGGCCGTCCTTTTGTTCCAAGTAAGGTCGGGTAAAAAGCCCAATGCAAACCAACTCGCAAGAATGATTTTTCCCCCTATTCCAGCAATAATCAAATACACCCAACTCACAGGATAAAATGCTGAAATAAAAATTAAAAATCCGAAAATCAATCCTATAGAGCCATACCAATTGGTTGGAAGCCCATCTATATTTCCTGTACCCATTGCAAACCATTCCATCAAAGCCGGACCAAACCACTTAAAAAAAGCCGACCAAGCAATAGTATACATGCCTGCAAGTAAAAGCATGCCTCTAAAATGCATGTGGAAAATGGGAAAGGGTGATTTTTGATCCATGGGTGGTTTGATTTTAAACTGCTAATTAAACACCTTAGTCAGGTGTTTGTTAATACATAATACAAAACTAAACTATGGAAAGAAAAAACCGCCTACGTTCAGCCTCCTTTATCGCACTTGGAGTTGCATCTTGTTTGGCTTTGGGCTTCACATTTGGAAAAATCGCGGGAGAAATTACTCCTCAATCCATTGATGGTGCCTCCGATTTGATTGGACTGACTTTTTCTCCAGCTGAAAAAGACAGCATGATCAATACCCTGAAAAATCAACTCAATAATATTGAGAATTCCAGAGAGGTTGAACTAGATAATTCTATCGCCCCTTCTTTAGTTTTTAACCCTCTTCCAAAAGGTTTTAATCCTAACACAGAGCAAGAACCTTTGAATTGGGGATTTGATGAGGTTGTTCAGCTGCCTTCTTCAGATGTGGATATAGCTTATACCCCTATCCATCAACTGGCAGTATTGATAAAGAGTAAAAGACTCAGCAGTGAACGATTGACAAAGATTTATTTGGACCGGATCAAGGCTCATTCTGATACGCTCCAGTGTTTGATCACATTGATGGAAGGTTCAGCATTGGAAAAAGCCCGAGAAATGGATGCAGAATTGGCTGCTGGAAAATACCGAGGACCCTTGCATGGAATTCCTTATGGCATCAAGGATTTGCTAGCTGTAAAAGGGACAAAAACTACTTGGGGAGCAGAACCATATAAAAATCAACAAATCAATGAAACAGCAGAAATTGTAAACAAATTAAATGATGCCGGTGCTGTTTTGGTTGGAAAATTCACTTTGGGAGCTTTGGCAATGGGAGATGTGTGGTATGGTGGTGTGACTAAGAATCCTTGGAATCTAAAACAAGGTTCTAGTGGCTCTTCTGCAGGATCCGCTTCTGCGGTGAGTGCCGGATTGGTGCCTTTTGCCATCGGAACAGAGACTTTGGGGTCTATTGTCTCTCCTTCTACTCGAAATGGAGTGACGGGACTTAGACCTACATACGGTCGTGTAAGTAAGCATGGAGCCATGGCTTTGAGTTGGTCCATGGATAAAATTGGTCCAATTTCCAGATCTGCCTTGGATAATGGAATCGTCCTATCTGTGATCAATGGTAAAGATGAAAAAGATGCAAGTTCCATTGCAGCGGCATTTAATTATGACGCTAACCTGGATCCCAAAAAATTGAAAGTAGGCTATTTCAAACCATTTTTTGAGACAGAACGAACTTCTGAAAATGATAAAAGAGTTTTGGATGAATTACGAAACCTTGGAATAGAATTGCATCCTTTGGAGTTGAAGACATCTGTTCAGCCTGGTCCAATTGTGATGATGTTGATGGTAGAAGGAGCAGCAGCTTTTGATGATCTAACTCGCTTGGGCTGGGATGATCAGCTGGTAGCACAGCACAAAAATGCATGGCCAAATTTGTTTAGAGCTGCTCGATTTATTCCTGCTGTAGAATATGTAAACCTTAGTCGGCAAAGGACTCTTTTGATTCAAGAGATGCACGAGTTGATGAAAGAGTATGATGTAGTAGTAACTCCTTCTTTTGGTGGGCCGCAGCTTCAGATTACTAATTTGACTGGACACCCAGCTTTGTGTATGCCAAATGGATTTAATGATAATGGAAGCCCTACCTCAATAACTTTATTGGGTAATCTATTTGAAGAAGACAAACTGGTTTTGTTGGGTAATTATCTTCAAAAAAATACAGATTGGCAGGCAAAAAGGCCTCCTCTTTTCAATCGATAAATTGGAATAAAAATGGCCTCAGAAATTAATCTGAGGCCTTTTTTTATCTTACAGCACCTTGAATTTTCATATTATTTGGCTTGAGAAACCAGATCTTTTGTGTGCTTTCAATTTCATAATGGTCAATTCTATCTTCTCTGTTGTTCATGTAGATTCCTCCATTTATAAATGAAGTATAAAACATACTTTCGCTTGACCCTTTGAAGGTGATCCAGATCGGTTTGTCATCCACAATTCTCACCATAATTTCTTTGATAGTTGTCTTAGCACCAGGTTTTGCACGATGAATCAAAATATCTTTTTGTAATTCTGTGGTGTAAGAATCAATCATTGAGGGCTTGTTGATGTCAGCTTCAAAGAAAGCTCCAAATTCATCCTTCCATTGATCAGCTGTGAATGTTTTCTCAGAGAATTCTTGGACTCCATTGACTCTGGAGGTTAATGTAACTGTTTTGCCATCCAATTTTGGGATTTCCTTTTCTACAAATCCTTTCAGATCATAGTAAGGAAGTACATCCATTTTTCCAGATGATTCTCCAGAAATGTTCGTACAGGAACTTAGGACTCCAATGAGAAGAAATAAAACTGCTACTAATTTTATCTTCATTCTTTGATCAAGATATCACCTGTCATTTCAGCAGGCTTTTCAATTCCCATTAGTTTCAAAATCGTCGGTGCCAAATCTCCTAATTTTCCATCATTTACTTGAATCTGATCTTTATTATCGACCATAATGAATGGAACCAAATTCGTTGTATGAGCCGTGTTTGGAGTACCATCTTCATTGATCATCATGTCACTGTTTCCGTGATCAGCTATTACAATGATGGTATACTCATTATCCAAAGCAGTAGTGATTACGCTGTTGGCACATTCGTCCACAGCTTCACAAGCTTTTACAGCGGCATCAAAATCTCCCGTATGACCTACCATGTCGGCATTTGCAAAGTTTAGACAAATGAAATCTGCACTTTTCTTCTTCAATTCTGAATTGATTTTAGAAGCGATTTCATAAGCACTCATCTCTGGCTTCAGATCATAAGTTGCCACTTTTGGAGAAGGGCACAAGATTCTACTTTCACCTTCGAATTCTTTTTCACGTCCACCGGAGAAGAAAAAGGTAACGTGTGGATATTTCTCGGTTTCGGCAATTCTAATTTGTTTTTTGCCTGCACTTTCCAAGACCTGACCAAGGGTATTGTTCAAGTTGTCTTTTTCAAAAAGCACTTTGACATTCTGGAAAGTCTCATCATAGTTAGTGAAAGTGATGTAGTCCAAATCCAGTTTTTTCATATGGTAATCCTCAAAATCACGCTGAGTCAATACCTGAGTGATTTCTCTTCCCCGATCTGTTCTAAAGTTGAAACAGATTACTAAGTCACCTTCCTCGATTTTAGCCAAAGGCTGATTATCCGCGCCCACATGGATGATTGGGCGGATAAATTCGTCAGTAACATTGTTATCGTAGGATTTCTTGATTGAAGCTAGAATATCTTTCGACTTTTCTCCTTCTCCTTTGACCATGGCATCATAAGCCAACTTCACTCTTTCCCATCTATTATCACGGTCCATGGCATAATATCTACCTACAACAGAGGCGATTTGGCCTGTGGAGTTTTCAAGATAGGATTGAAGATCCTCCAAATATTTAATACCGCCTTTAGGGTCAGTATCACGACCATCGGTGAATGCATGAATAAAGGCTTGATCCAATCCATTGAATTTGGCTGCATCACAAAGACCTTTCAAATGATTAATGTGAGCATGAACCCCACCATCAGAAACCAACCCGATAAAGTGAGCCTTTTTTCCGTTGGCTTTCACTTTTGCAAAAGCTTCCTTTAAAACCGGATGCTCATTCAGTTCTCCGTTGGCAACTGCTTGATTGATTTTCACTAAATCCTGATAAACAATTCGTCCGGCACCAATATTCATGTGCCCCACTTCAGAATTTCCCATTTGACCGGCCGGTAGACCTACCGCCAAACCAGATGCCTCCAGTTTTGCATGAGGGTACTTGGTATATAGGCTATCTACAAATGGAGTCTTGGCTTTGTCGATGGCAGAAACTGCAGGGTTGGTTGCAATCCCCCAACCATCGAGAATCATTAAAAGTACTTTCTTTTCCATGTGGCAAATATATTATTTTTCTATCCATTCTAACCCCAAAATTCATATGGGTAGTTCATTTGGTTGAGCAAGAATAATTCCTAAAAATGAATTTCCGATCATTGATTTTGGCTTAGTATTTGCCAAATGAGGGTTAATGCTTCTAAACCAACTCATATTATCCTTTCTACTTTGGATTGCAGTACCTGTGGAAATTCCTACAATGGAAAAGTCCATCGATCCTGTTGTCTTGGCCATTGATAGTGGTTCTAGCTCTGAGTTGGCTCGATATTTTGATTCTAGTATTTCTCTGAATATCAGTGGACAACAAGGGGATTATTCCAGAAGTCAGGCTGAGTTGGTGCTGAAAGATTTTTTCAAAAAGAATCCTCCTATGGGCTTTTCTTTGGTTTTCAAAAGTGAAAATAATCCAAGTACAAGTTCCTATATTGGGGAATACGCAAGTGGTGGCGGAAGTTATAAAGTCTTTATTAAAGCCAATCAACAGGGCTCCCAAATGAAGGTTTACAGCTTGGAATTCGTAAAAGCGTAATCAATTTTCGGAAATAAGGCACCCATCCAAGTCAATATGCCTATTTTTGCGGCATGAAGCCCTCCTATTTAACAGATCAAGCTATCCAAAATTTTATTCAGTCAGCATTTGCCGAAGATATTGGTCCTGGGGACTATTCTTCCCTAGCTGCGATTCCAGAAGATAAGACTGGAAAAGCGAGACTTTTGATCAAGGGAGATGGTATTTTGGCTGGTGTGGAGATGGCGGAAAAGATTTTCAAAGCTTATGATCCAAGATTGGAAGTGGAACTCTTGAAGAAAGATGGTGACGAAGTAAAATTCGGTGACATTGGATTGATAGTTAAAGGACCTTCCGCTTCCATACTTTCTGCAGAGCGTTTGGTTTTGAATTGCATGCAGCGAATGAGCGGGATCGCAACCTTGACTCATCGCCTGACTCAAAAAATCCTGCATACTAAAGCTAGATTGATGGATACCCGAAAGACAACTCCAAATTTCCGAATTATGGAAAAATGGGCTGTACATATCGGTGGAGGTGTTAATCACCGCTTTGCTTTGTATGATATGGTAATGCTCAAAGACAACCATGTGGATTTTGCAGGTGGAATTCGTCAAGCGATCGAGAGGACTCATGAATATCTTAAATCTCATCATCTTGAATTGAAAATCGAAGTGGAGACAAGAAATCTTGCTGAGGTAAGAGAAGTCTTGGAAGTGGGAGGTGTTGATTATATCATGCTGGATAATATGGATTATCAAACCATGCGTGAAGCAGTAGCAATGATTGATGGAAGAATCCAAACGGAAGCATCTGGAGGGATTACTGAGGAAACCTTATCAGACGTAGCTGAGTGTGGCGTAGATTTTATTTCCATGGGAGCCTTGACACACTCTGTTAACAGCGTGGATATCAGTTTGAAAGCTTTTTAATAGGGGCTTCTGGAGATAAAAAGTGTGACTTTTGGCTTGATTTCTGTCTAAATAAGGCAAAGAAACTAAACCAAACATGAAAAATTTACTTTATCTATCAGCCCTTCTTTTTGTATTTTCCTGTAGTTCCAAATCTTTTCCCGATGCTAAATGGGAAGGAAAGCAATGGACTTTAGTAGAAATTTCTGGTATCCCTGTTCAAACTTCCGGATCTGAGAAAGATGCCCATTTGGTTTTTGACTCCAGAGATAAAGAAGTAACAGGAAGCGGTGGCTGTAACAGGATTTTTGGTCCCTATGAGATCGACAAAAAGAATGTCCTTCGATTCGGAGAAATGGGTGCTACCAGAATGGCTTGTCAAGATTCTCCTTTTGAAAATAAATTTTTGGAGACCTTGAAGTCAGTTCGATATTATGAATATTCTGAAGGGGAGCTTTTGTTGAAAAATGGAGACAAAAAAGTGATTCTCAAGTTTCAATAAATCATATTAGAAAGGCTTTAGATCTTCTAAAGCTTTTCATTTTTCCTCAATCTTGTCAGTATAATTTATAAATGTCCAAATTGAAGCATTGGAAACCAAACCTTGCAAAATTCGATTATCGGTTATCTAGCTATTATAAAAACAAGAGAAATTAAGGTAGTGAGTAAATCGGATATAACTAATATTTAAAGCCACTTCTTAAACCTGAAGAAAATCAACATCCCCACAACGGATATACCCATTCCTCCTAACACATAAAAATATCCAAATTTCCAGTGGAGTTCGGGCATATTGTCAAAGTTCATCCCATAGACTCCAGCCACAAAGCTCAAAGGAATGAAGATGGTTGAAATGATGGTAAGGACCTTCATTACATTGTTCATTCGATTGGATATGATATTCATGTAAAGATCCAAGACTCCTGAGGCCATATCTCTGAAAATTTCCATTGTTTCCACAACCTGAATGGTATTTTCATATAAATCACGAATAAAGGGCTTCACTTCATCCGAGATTTGGTGTTCGGCATATTTAGTAAAAGAACCGACCACCTCACGAAGTGGATAAATTGACCTTCTTAAGTCCATTATTTCTCTTCTTTGAGCATAAAGGGAATTTAGAACATCATTTCCCGGGTTAATCATTGCTTGAGACTCGAGATCTTCTATCCGCTCTCCGACATTTTCCAAAACAATAAAATAATTGTCAATGACCGCATCGAGCAATGCATACAGCAAATAATCAGCGCCCCGCTGGCGGATCGGTCTTTTGGGGTCTGATAACCTTACTCTAACAAACTGAAAAACGTCCCCTTTTTTCTCCTGGAAAGTAAACAGAATATTCTTTTTCAGGATAAAACTTATTTGTTCCTCATCTATGGGAGATTCTGGACTAGGACATTGGATCATCTTCAGAGTGGCAAACAAGTAGTCCTCAAAAACCTCCAATTTTGGTCTTTGGTCTGTGCTGACTATGTCCTCCAAGGTCAATTTATGAATACCGAAAAATTTCCCAAGCTCCTCTAATAAATTGGCATCGTGCAATCCTACGATATCCACCCAAATCACATTCCTTAGTAACATTGGATGGTCTTTGAGATTTGAAAATTCTACAATTTCCTCGTGTAGGTTTTGATTATCATAGGAAATCAAGGTGATGGTGACCTTCTCCTGTTTTTTGTCTCCTGTATAAATTAAAGAGCCTGGAGGAAGTCCTATTTTATGTGCTGGTTTCTTTTTTTTCTTGATCCCAAAGAGTTTTTGGAATTGCTTGATGCTTGAATTCTTTTTTGCACACATAGGAAAAACTAATCGTTTGAATGAAGAAATTCGATATTTCTCCGCAATCCGGCAAATTTTGTTCGCTTAACAGGGGATTTTTTGAAAACTTTCCTGAAAGTCTCCTCAGTCATTTCAATCCAATCAGCCTTTGAAAAACCTTTTAATTCCGGATGAGGTAGAAATCGGGTTTCAATGTGGGGTTTTGAAAAGCGGTTCCAAGGACAAACGTCCTGACAAATATCACAGCCAAAAGCCCAATTTTCCATTTTGCCTTGGAATTCACTGGGGATGGCATCTTTCAGCTCAATAGTCAGGTAGGAAATACAACGGGATCCATCCACTACTCCCGCCTGGGCAATCGCATCGGTCGGACAGGCATCCACACAGGCTGTGCATGTACCACAATAGTCTTTGGAAAGTGGAGTATCTGGTTGAGCTTCTAGGTCAATAATCAGTTCCGCCAAAAAGAAAAAACTCCCCATCTTTCGATTGAGTAGCAAACTGTTTTTCCCAAGCCATCCTAATCCGGATTTTTGGGCCCATTGCCGCTCCATGACTGGAGCCGAATCTACAAAAGCTCGTCCGTCTACCTCTCCGATCTCTTCTTGGATGATTTCTAGAAAGGTTTTGAGCTTGTCTTTGATGACAAAATGATAATCCTCCCCATAGGCATATTTTGCCAATTTGATGGAGTCGGGATCTTCCGGAAGTTTGTTTTCCGGGTAATAGTTATAAATCAGAGAAACCACTGTTTTTGCCCCAGGAACTAGCTTAGTTGGGTCGAGCCGTTTGTCAAAATGTTTGGCCAAGTAGCCCATTTCCCCCTGATAGTTCTGGTTCAACCAGTTTTCCAAGCGAGGAGCTTCCTCCTCCAAAAAACCAGCCTTTGCAATGCCGCAAGCCTGAAAGCCCAATCGCTCAGCGATGGATTTAAGGATGTGGGCATTTTTTTCGGGGGAGATCATGAGGTAAAGATAAGCTCTTGCATTTTCTTAAAGGAATCTAAAAAAAGCCAAATGGTTTAGTGAAACGCATGAAAAAGCTTAATTTAACTAAAGGGTTAAACCCTAATTATTTGTTTCTGAAGAAATTTTATCTGGACTATGATTCAATTTTCAGCCTTTATTTATCTCCTTTTTTATGGTTTGGTAATCTCTCTTCCGGGAAAGCTTGAATACATCATAACAAATTTCTTAAAGTCCATTTCAATTAAAAAAGCCGCCCGATTATTATCGAGCAGCTTTTAAATTAAAAGTCAGGAGGGTATTTCCTACATTTTGACAAGTCGCTTGGTCATGACAAAGATGCCAACCTTGACTTGTACATAGAAAATTCCTGGTGCCAGTCCATCTAAGTTGATCCTCTGCTCAAAGGTCTTTTCATGAACAGCTGTTTCAGTCAAAATTAATTTGCCCGACGCATCAAATAGTAAAATGCTAACAGTTGCACTTCCTTCAAGCTGGACCACTACCGTCGTCTCAGATTTTGCTGGATTAGGATAGATGAAAAAGTCGTTTGGTAAGAGTTCTCTATAAAGAGTGATGGATTTACTAATAGTTTGACCTGCCCTATCCGTACTAGAGATAGCAATCTCCATCTGTGCAGGAGGTGTACCAGATCCCATCCAGATAAGTTGGTCCCCTTGGATTGTCAAGTTTGGATTGGAATCTATGTTATAAGTATGGATATCATCCACTGGATCAATCGTAGAGAGAGAGGCGAGAGTTTCACCTGTCTTCGGTTGATTAGGTATGGATGAATTGCTTACTTCAATAGCAATTGGAGCAGTTTTTTGAGATACCTGAACTGGTATTTTGATTATTTCTTCCAAAGAGAATCCTTCGGTTCCGTCAAGATTCACTTCAAATTCATAAATACCTGATTTGATAGGATCAAAACCTGATGCTGAAATGGTGAACTTCAGTCTTTTCTGGGCAAACCAATTGGCTGCTTGTTCATTGATTTTTCTTTCAATCTCTTGAATTGAAGAATTCCAAGGAACGACCACCAACTCAGGTTCATTTTCCAATCTGTAGGTAACACTGCAGCTTCCCAAGAATGATCCTGGGCTGTTTGCGAGTAGAGCATCCACAGCATTTGCATTCACGCAGATGGTTTTTCGCTTATTCCAATCTCCTCCAATGACATGACAAACCTGAACTTTATCTTCACCCCCTTTGTCACAGGATGCTTCTACAGAGACTACCTTGACCAAGTCCTCAGCGATACAGCCAGAATCACTTGTTACAACCACTTTGTAAATAGCCACAAAGTCACCTGAAGAAATCACCTCCAACATTGGATTTGTTTCACCATCCATTAATTCAAAGGCACCAGATTCATTCAAATCAACATACCATTTGAAAGAAAGACCAGTATAAGTACCAGGTATGCTTCCGGCTGTAAGAGTTGTTTGGCTTGGGAGTCCCAAAGAAGCGGGTGCATTTGAGAAAACCACCACATTCTCATTAGTATTTTTTGGGATAGAAGATTGAATCTCAGTATCCAAAGGATTGAGAGGCTCCAAAATGGTAACAATTACATGCATAGGATCGCTGGTGTTACCTTCCAAGTCAGTTGCTTTGACTTCAATTGTCACTTCACCTAGGTCAGAACAATTGAATTCCGTCTGAGATATTTCAAAAACCAAGTCTTCAAAGGAGGAACAATTGTCTTCTGTTCCATTGTTAACATCGTCAATGGTTATGTTGGCATTACCCGTATCATCGAGGCGTACTTCTATTGGTTTAAGTGACAACATAGGAGGAGTTACATCCTTGATGATTACTTTTTGATATTGAGTAGAAACGTTTCCGTTTCCATCATCGAAGGACCATGTGACAGTAAATTCACCTTGCTTACTAAAGATCATTGAATCGGCATATCCCTCTATTCGACCCTCACAGTTATCAGTAGCAGTTGGTTTGGTTGTGATTTCTACAGAACATTCCCCGGTCAAATCAGGTAGCGTTTCCAAATCTGGAACCGGAGCCGTTGTATCCTTGATAATTACTTTTTGATCTTGGTAAGTTTTGTTGCCGTTCCCATCATCAAATACCCAGGTGATCCAGTGTTCTCCCTGTTCCGTATAATAAAGGTAATCAGTTGTTTCACCTGTGATGCTTCCTACACAAGTATCTGTTGCTGTTGGCGTATCGGCTATTTGTACTTCACATTCACCAACTAAATCCGGAAGACTTTGGCTATCTGGTACAGGTGGAGTGGTATCATCAATTATTACTTTTTGCTCCTGTGTTGTTTTATTTCCCCTTCCATCCGTATACTTCCAAGTCAAGGTATAAATTCCCTGTTCGGTAAATTCAGTTTGTCCAGATGCTAAAACACCATCAATTTGATTACCGCAATCAAAAGCTCGTGGAGGGTTTCCTGAAAGAATCAGGCTGCATTGTGCCTTCAGATCTGGAAGTGTTTCTAAAGCTGGAATGGGTCCTGTATTATCAACTATTGAAATTATCAACTTCAATTCGGTATTGGGTTCTCCTCTTCCATAATATCTATTTCGAACACTAAAAGTTCTATGGACATCAGAAGATCCACTGGAGTTGGGAATCAACTCGTCTTTATATCCCACAGAACTTATACAACCATCAACCCCATCGAAAGAACCTACCAACTCTTCAAAATCGGAAATGCTAATGGATTTCGGAACATAACCCGTGTAATAAGCTAAGCCTGTTACATAGCCTAGATCACTTGTGCCACAACCTTCAATAGTCCAAAATGCTTGACCATCTATTAATTCAATTTCAGTATTATTGTAAGTAATGTTTTCAATCGGAGGACAGCATTCTGTGGTGATAGTATTTGTACTATCATCACAATCAATCCCCAAAATTTCTCCTTCGGAAATAAATCCTGGTGGTTTTGTACAGCCAAAGATTGGGTCACTTTCCAAAATGTATCCATCTTCATCATTGTCTTCCCAATAATATTGTCCCTGGGATGGATCGAATTCGGCTGAAACATCGCAATTGTAAACAAAAATCAAAGTCCCTGTCCATGGAACAACGACCAATTTAAATTCACCGTAGATACGGCTAATTACGCCTGTTTGAGTTGCTCCATCAAGGATATATTGTATAGAGACTTGGTCTATGTCATTTGGGTCATTGGTTACCAAAACCTTTCTGGAAGTACCATCCGAAGAAATAACTGAAACTTCATGGGATACTCCCTCTACACCATTAAGTGTTAAATCCACAGAAGTAACGCTAGTATTCGTAAGCGCAATTTGTGCTAATTGAGCTATGGCTTCCTGTAAATCGGCTAGTGATTCTAAAGCAGATTGTGCCTGTACTTTATTCCCTCCCAGAAGGAAAAATGATAGTATGAAAAATAAGTAAACTTTTCTCATAGAGATGGGCTTTGGTTGAAGCCTAAATTTGAGAAAAGAGAAGGTATAACAATTAGTTTGGGACCGGACAAAAAGTGGACAAACCTATGCCCACTTTGTTATAAAGGCCTGTGAAGTGCTGGAATGAGAGGTTTTTTAAAAATTTGAAATAAATTCTTCGAGGTTAATGTCTGAAGAAAGCTCCAATCTTTGACGGAGCCTTTGGCGGGTTTTATGGGCACTGTCAACTGAGACTCCAAGGATATCTGCCATTTCTTTTGCCGAAAATTGTAATCGGATAAGTGCTGCAATTCGCATCTCTGCAGGAGTGATTGAATGGTATTTTTCTTTGATAGAAGTAAAGAACCCTGGATATACTTTTTCAAACAACAATTTGAATTCGCTCCAGTCTTTATCTGTGAGGATTCGGGATGAATTGAGTTTTGCCAGGTATTCAGAGTGTAACTCTGCCTCATTTTTAGAATCCAATTCATTTTCTAACTCTTCCAAAAGTTTGGCCTTTTCTAACAATTGATTGGTGAAGCTTTTCAGTTGATTTTTGACAGTTTTGATCTCCGTTTCTTTGGCTTTATTTTCCAAAATAGCGATCTTATTTTTGTATTGAAGCCTCTTTTTTTGCCAATTGAAATAGGTGAATCCTATAGCTGAAAAAACTAAAATGGCGGCAATTATTGCATTCCTACGTTGCTCAGCTTCTTTTTTTTCAATCTGCAGTATCCCTAAATTATAAGTCTTCTCTGCATGGTCGATTCGCATCTGCACAACAGACAAATCAGCTAATGATGCCAAATGAACAAGGGAATCATGAAGGGATAAGTACTTTCGGAAGTAATAGGAGGAACTATCCACAATTCCTAGTTTTTCAAATGCTTCTAATTTGGTGAAATAGCAATCTTCCAAAAAATATTCGATTTGAAGCCTTCTGTAATCGAAACTTAAAAGCATAGATTGGGAGATATTCAGATAGTTCAATGCATTTTCGAAGTCATTTTCTAACAAACTGATTTTTGCTTGCCAAATCATGGATTTTGCTGCAATCTCAGGGGTACTTTCGAGACCATTGTCAAAAACTGAATGAAAAGTATTTTTTGCTTCCTCCAAGTTATTTTGATGAAATTCCATTTCACCAATATTTTGAAGGTTAATTGTTTTCCAAATCTTTTGATCAATTAAATCGGAGAATTGATCACTGAGAGTATAATAATATTTGGCGGAGTCAAATTGATTTAACCTTTCAAAACTTTGACCTATTGTATTGTAAATAATCTGATCTTTTGGCTCCTGAACATTAGGACCAATTAGCCCTTTTTTAGAATAGGAAATAGCATCAAGATAGTTTCTTGACTCATAAAGAAGTCCCCCAAGCATCAAGAAATCAAAAGGCTCAAGGCTTTGGGGTTGAGCCTTTTCTATAATTTGAACCCCTCTTAGTGAAAATGGTGACGCTAAATCATATCTCTGAAAGTGGACCATTACCCAGCCGAATTTTCTATAAGTGTTACCTATTAAAAGTTCGTCTTGAGATTCATAAGCCTCCAAAACCATTTCGTTCAGAATGTTTACAATCTGATCAAATTTTTGATAAGGAAATTTTGACATTAAAGCCTGAATTTCAAAAAAGAGAAAGTTGATTTTCGCTTTATGTTTTTTCGCGTCAATTAATTTTTTTACTTCAAAAATTAATTCATCGAATTGAGCGGAGTCCAATACTTGAACATGAGCATAATAATCTTTGAACCCCAATGAATCAAATGATTCTGATTTTTCAAACTCATTTGCCCATATCCCAAAATCTATCTCGGAATTAGAGCTTTTGGTTTGAGCCTCAAGTTTAAAGGGCTGAAAAATTCCCAATAGAAAAAATAATAGAACACCGACAATCATGGAATCCCTGGCTATATTTTCCCCCATTTTTTTAGTGGAATAAAGATGTTTTTAATTGGAAAATTTGAACAGTTGATTCCTGAAAAATATATTTTTCTTAGAACAGTTGGAGAAAAATTATTTGTTAAATGAGGAATTTTTTAGGTCTTGATACCACTGCTCTTCAAATGTCTCTTCAATTGAAACCGGAGCTTTCAAAACTGTATAAACCATCCAAATCATCAGTACCGGGCAGGAAATGGAAATCATCCAAATCAGAGGCATGGCTACCTCAAATTGAATCAAAGTGACAAAAACAATCAAAATACCAGTCACTATCCCTACAACTTGGAGATAATTCTTCATCTTTTTGGAGATTTTCCTTACTTAGTTAAACTCCAAAAGCCTTCTGATTGTTATCCAAGTCGTAAATAGAATAAAATTGGATTTCAATTGATTCCAGCCTATTTTAAAATAACAATGACCAAATTCTTGTGTCTTTAATCTTGATTCAAAAATCTCATTATGAAGGGTTTCCGCTTTACTCAATTTGTTCCACCTCAAGATCCTGAGAAAAATACCTTTGAGAACCTTCTCAATATCTTTCTTCAGCTGGTCACAATGACCGGAGGAGATGCTGCTGAGGCTTTGAGCTGGCTGAGTAATCTGGATAAGCGCTACAATTTGACTAACCCCAACTATGGAATCGGAGATTTCATAGAAGATCTTAAGTCAAAAGGCTATCTGACGGAGGAAAATCAAAAAGGAGAATTTAAAATCACTGGAAAAGCAGAGCAGTCTATTCGGAAATCCGCTCTGGAGGAAATTTTTGGAAAACTAAAAAGAGGGAAATCAGGCCAACATAAAACCACACATTCTGGGCAAGGAGAAGAGCGTGGAACTGATCGTCGATCCTATCAATTTGGTGACAATTTGGATCAAATTGCCTTGACAGACTCTTTGAGAAATGCCCAGGTGAACCATGGTTTTGGAGGAGATTATTTGCTGACAGAGGACGATTTGGAGATTGTGGAAAATGAATACAAATCCCAGACTTCCACCGTTTTGATGATTGATATTTCCCATTCCATGATATTGTATGGAGAGGATAGAATCACTCCAGCTAAGAAGGTAGCGATGGCTTTGGCTGAACTCATAAAGACTCGTTATCCGAAAGACACCTTGGATATCATTGTTTTTGGTAATGATGCCTGGCAAATTGAAATCAAAGATTTACCCTATCTCCAAGTTGGGCCTTATCACACGAATACTGTTGCCGGATTGGAACTGGCGATGGATTTGTTGAGAAGAAGGAAAAATCCCAATAAGCAGATCTTTATGATTACAGATGGCAAGCCTACTTGCCTAAAAGTTGGAATCAAATATTATAAGAATGCATTCGGGATCGATAGCAAGATCTTAAATCGGACATTAAAGCTGGCGGCTCAGTGCCGTAAGTTGAAAATTCCGGTAACCACCTTTATGATTGCTTCAGACCCTTACTTGAAGGAATTTGTCAAAGAATTCACCAAAGTAAACAATGGAAACGCTTATTACAGTAGCCTAAAAGGATTAGGCGACCTTATTTTTGAAGATTTTAGAAGAAACAGAACCAAACGCTTTTAATCAGCATGGACTACCAAAAACTAACTGGAAAAGAACTCAGCCAAATCAAAACGCTCGGCCAATTAAAGGCTTCAGGATATCAACCCAAATCAATCAAAGAAGAACTTCGCGATAATTTGATCCTAAAGATCAAGCGAAAAGAAAATGTCTTTGAAGGAATTTGGGGCTATGAAGACACAGTAATTCCGGATATCGAAAGAGCCATATTATCTCGCCATAATATCAATTTGCTAGGATTAAGAGGTCAGGCAAAAACCAGGATTGCAAGGATGATGACTCATCTTTTGGATGAGTATGTTCCGGTTGTATTTGGGTCGGAATTGAATGATGATCCACTCGCACCTTTATCTTCATTTGCCAAAAGTCTGATTGAAGAGAGAGGTGATGACACTCCTATTATCTGGTGGCATCGCGAAGATCGCTATACTGAGAAGTTGGCGACTCCTGATGTGTCGGTTGCTGATTTGATTGGAGATGTGGACCCGATTAAGGCCGCTACATTGAAACTGAGTTACAATGATGAGCGGGTAATTCATTATGGTCTCGTTCCCCGATCCAATAGATCTATTTTTGTGATCAATGAATTGCCGGATTTACAGGCAAGAATCCAGGTGGCCCTTTTCAATATTTTGCAGGAAGGAGATATTCAGATTCGTGGATTCAAATTGAGACTTCCTCTAGATATCCAGTTCGTGTTTACAGCCAATCCTGAAGATTATACTAACCGAGGAAGTATCGTAACTCCCCTAAAAGACCGTATCGAAAGCCAGATCATTACCCATTATCCAAAGTCTATTGAGATAGGTAAAAGGATTACAGCTCAGGAAGCCAATTTGAAAGGAAAACCTGTGGATAAGATTTTTATCCCCGAATTGATGAAAGATTTGATTGAGCAAATTGCTATCGAAGCAAGGCATTCCGAATATGTGGATGAAAAGAGTGGTGTTTCGGCAAGATTGACAATTTCTGCTTATGAAAATCTAGTTTCAGCTGCTGAAAGAAGACTTTATTCGAATGGTGAAGAAAATACAATTGTTCGGATTGCTGATCTGATTGGCGTGATTCCAGCTATCACCGGAAAAGTAGAATTGGTTTACGAAGGTGAACAAGAAGGCGCAGGTCTCGTTGCATACAATTTAATTGGAAAAGCAATTAGATCTCAATTTGTAAACTACTTTCCTTCACCTGAAGAAAAGAAAAAAGCGAAGGAAGGAAATCCCTATGTAATTCCTTTATCTTGGTTTGGGGAGGGAAATGTTTTAGATCTGGTAGCTTCTCTTTCAGATAAAGAATACAAGACTCTTTTACATTCCGTTCCTGGATTGGAAGAGGTTGTCACTCAGCTGGTAGGTATGATTCCCGAGAATGAAAAAGAGTTTTTTATGGAGTTTGCGCTTCACGGGTTGGCCGAATATTCTCAATTGAGTAAAAGAATGCTGGATACGGGATTGCAATTTAAAGACCTATTCAGCTCCATGTTTGATATGGGGCAGGGAGATGATGAAGAGTTTGATGATGATGATTATTAAAATCATCTGTTTTTTTGATTAATAAGGCCATTCCTTAAGGATTGGCCTTTGTTTTTTCTGATAAAATTTTGGAATAGATAAAATCCCACTTGATGGCTTGCAATCAAACTTTTCACTCCTACCTTTGTCATTAGATCATAAGGGGTGCCCTAAAATCACGGGCTGAGATCATACCCATATTACCTGATCCGGGTAGTGCCGGCGAAGGGAGATGAACAAACAGAGTAAAATAGATAGTGAAGCTTTTGGTACCGTTTGCCACTATGTTTTTTGCTTTGGAACCGGGTAAACAATCACGGAAGACTTCCCCTAAGTTTTCCAATGTTTAACTCAAAACCCGAAAGGGATTTTACACATGAAAAATTTTGTATTGGCTTTAGCTGCATTGTTGCTAAGCCTATCTGCTTGGGCTCAATCCAGTCTTGTCGGTAAAGTAATTGATTCCCAGACTGGTGAACCATTGGAAGGAGCATCTATTTGGGCTGAAAATGTCGGTAGAGGGGCAATTTCGGACCGGGATGGTGATTTTACCTTGAGTAAATTGCCTAATGGTTTCGTCGATTTGAGAATTTCATTTCTTGGATTTGAAACTCATAGACAACCTGTTTCCATACCTTTTTCAGGTTCTTTGGAAATCAAATTGAATAGTAAGGATTTCCTTAGTGAGGAATTTATTGTTTCTGCCACTAGGGCTTCAGAAAGTACTCCTACCACTTTCAAAACCATTGGAAAAGAGGATATCGCGGAGCGGAATTTGGGACAGGATATTCCGATATTATTGAATTTTACACCATCAGTCGTAACTCATTCAGACGCTGGAGCCGGTGTAGGTTATACCGGGATGAGAATTAGAGGTACGGATCAAACTCGTATCAATGCTACTGTCAATGGTATTCCATTAAATGACGCAGAATCTCACGGGATTTTCTTCGTGAATATGCCAGATTTTGCCAGCTCCGTAGATAACGTTCAAATTCAAAGAGGCGTTGGAACTTCCACAAATGGTGCGGCTACTTTTGGAGCTAGTTTGAATTTCCAGACCGATACCCACAAGGAAGAGGCTTATGCACAAGTCGATAATAGTTTTGGATCATTCAATACTTGGAAACACACTGTAAAAGCAGGAACAGGATTGTTGAATAATCGATTTGCTTTTGATGCTAGATTGTCCAAAATCAATTCAGATGGCTACGTGGACAGAGCCTATTCCGACTTGAAATCTTATTTTCTTTCAGGAGGTTATTTTGGTGAAAATCACGTGATCAAAGTGAATGTTTTCTCTGGGAAAGAACAGACCTATCAGTCCTGGTGGGGTTTGCCGGAATCCAAATTGGAAGATGATAGAACCTGGAACTATTATAC
This sequence comes from Algoriphagus sp. PAP.12, assembly GCF_026652115.1. Classification (GTDB taxonomy): domain Bacteria; phylum Bacteroidota; class Bacteroidia; order Cytophagales; family Cyclobacteriaceae; genus Algoriphagus. The sequence goes on from NZ_JAPPSQ010000001.1 coordinate 640,503, forward strand.
CTATGATAATGAAACCGATAATTACCAACAGGATCATTACCAAATGATTTATACCGGAAAAATCGGTTCCAATTGGAAAACCAATTTGGCACTGCATTATACTTATGGACGTGGTTATTATGAACAATACCGTGAAGATGATGATTTCGCCAGTTATGGATTACCTCCTGTGACTATCAATGGAGAAACGATAGAAAGTACAGACATTATTCGTAGAAGATGGTTGGATAATGATTTTTACGGTTTTGTTGGGTCTGTGAATTATGTCTCTGACAATGGGGCTTGGGATGTAGTCTTAGGTGGAGGAGCCAATCGATATGATGGTGACCACTTTGGAGAAATTATCTGGGCAAGAATAGCTGGAGGAACTCAAATCCGTGATCGCTATTACGACAACAATGCCGTAAAAGATGATAGAAATATCTATGCAAAAGCGACTTACGAATTGAAAGATGGCTTGAATCTTTTTGGGGACTTGCAGGTGAGAGGGATTAATTACAGTTTCTATGGCGTAAATGATGACCAAAGAGTAGTAGATGGTCAGCAGAATTATACCTTCTTCAATCCCAAGTTTGGACTGTCTTATGAAAAAGGAAGTCGAACCTATTATGCAAGTTATGCGGTAGCCAATCGTGAGCCAACCAGATCTGACTTTACGGATAACCCGATTACTGAAGTGCCGAGACCGGAAAGGTTGAATAACATTGAAGCCGGTGTACGAGCGCGATCCGGGAATTTTAGCTACAATGCTAATTTCTATTACATGGATTACAAGGACCAGTTGATCCTAACCGGCCAAATCAATGATGTAGGTGCTTATATCCGCGAAAATGTCGCTTCTTCTTATCGAGCTGGAATCGAATTGGATGGTGCATATCAGCTATCTCCTTCTTGGACTTTCGGTGGAAATATTGCCTTCAGCCAGAATAAAATTGCTGAGTTCACTGAGTATATAGATGACTACAGCACAGATGAATTTAAGCAAGAGGCGATTACTTATAAAGACTCGGATATAGCTTTTTCACCAAATGTGGTAGGATCTGCCATGATTGAGTTTAAGCCAATTAAAAGTCTTTCTGTCAATTGGATGAGTAAATATGTTGGACAGCAGTTTTTGGACAATACTTCCAATGATGGAAGAGCGCTGGATGCTTTCTTCACCAATGATCTTCGAATCAGCTATACCGCTCAACCGAGGTATTTCAAAAATCTAGAGATCAATTTGTTGGTCAATAATATTTTCAATGAAATGTACGAGCCTAATGGGTACACATTCAGCTATTTCGTTCCTGGAAATGCTGGCAAAGACTTGATTACCGAAAACTATTATTATCCTCAGGCAGGAACCAATTTCCTGTTGGGAGTAAGTATGAGGTTTTAAAACAATAAACTCTGTTATAGACAAAAGCCCTGAATTATTTTCAGGGCTTTTTCCATTTATGATAATTCTTTGAATACTTTATCAGCTGCTTAGAAGTTTATAAAGTCCTTCATTTACATAATAGTTTCCTGTTCCTAGATGCTCTTTTCTTAGGATACCATCAGCTGCCAGTTGATTGAGGTAATTTGCAGCAGTTATTCGGGATACTCCTAGATCTTTAACAAGGAATTCAATTTTTGTATAGGGATGTGTAAATAGATTGTTTAGTAGTTCCTGAGAATAGAATTTATATTTGTCTCTGAGCCTGTTTTTCATTTCAGTCATTAGAATTTTTAGCTCTTCGATAAGTTCAATGGTTTCTCGGGCCGTATTTTCCACACCTTTGATCATAAAACTTATCCACCCTTCCCAATCTCCTATCTCCCGAACATCTTGAAGAAGTCTGTAATATTCCTGTTTGTTTCGGATTACATGACTACTTAAATATAGAATTGGTAGTTTTTGCAGTCCCTGTGTGATCAAGTAGAGGATATTTAGGATTCGGCCAGTTCTCCCATTTCCATCATAAAAAGGGTGAATGCTTTCAAACTGAAAATGGATGATTGCCATTTTGACAAGTGGATCATAATCACTCATTTTAGGATCATTGATAAATTGCTCCAAATTGTCCATCAAGCCTATTATTTCATTTGGGTCTTGTGGTGGAGTGTAAATTGTTTCTCCTTTTTGCGCATTTTTCAATGCTGTGCCGGGAAGTTTTCGGAACCCGGCATTATTCCCCTCAAGAGTTTCTTGAATCTTTAAAATCGTCTGATTTGTTAGCAATTCTTGTTCTTGAATAAGTTCATAGCCCTTTTTCATGGCGATGACATAGTTTTGAACTTCCTTGATATCTGGGGAAATGTTTACTTCAAATTCAAGATTGGCTTTGTACAGCGCGTCATGTGTAGTAATTATGTTTTCTACGGAGGAGCTGTCTTTGGCTTCTTGGATTCCTAGGGTATTCAATAAAATAATCTGATTCGGAATAGATTGTACGATTACCTTTAGCTCTGCCAATGCTGCATGAGCTGATGGCAATTGTTTTAGGATGTACTTGGTTTCTACATCACTTGAATACGGCAATGGTGATAATTTCCAGGACAATGCTTTGTAATGAAAATTGATTATTCTTTACAAACATAAAAGACTATGTAAAGAAATCAAGGTTTTCTTTACATAGTATAATCAATGTGCATAAAATTGACTATTTTCTTTGCCATCTATTCTGAAACATTTGCCAAGTCAGAATTCGAAACTTGAGTGTCCATGATTCTCTTGACATCAGAGTGAATCATCCAAAGTCCAATAGGCCAAAAAAAGATTAAACTAGCCATTCCTATACTTTCTCCAAATGAAGCTTTTCTTTTGGATTGTACAGTTTTTAAAACCCTCATCGCAAAGAGGAATACATAAACAACCGCAAAAAATAAATAGAATACCGGGATGGCCAGGGGTCCATTGAATGTAACTTCCTTACCATCGAAAAGGATGGTCACTAATGAAAAAAGAGCGATCCAATAGAACCAATTGAAGACAAAAAAGCCTGTTTTGATTTCTAATTTTTTTGGAAGATAATCTGTTAAAACATATCCAATACTTAAAGGATATATTCCATACATCACTATTCCTAAGACTTTTATTAGTGAGTTAAAAAAAAGATCATCGGTAAGATTAAAAGTCTAAAGGATAAATGATGAAAAAAGGTAGATGAAAATAGCTGCTGTTGGGGCCTTAAGGAGTTTTTCCATTTAGATTTTATTTGAAAATGAATTTTGGACTGAAAATAAATAAAACTCACAGATGTGGAATAGTTAATTATAAAAAAGCCCTGAATTTAAATTTTCAGGGCTTTTTCGTATAGTATAAAACTAAATTGTTTAAAATCTATTCTTCTTCTTTTTCTTCGAAAACGAAAGTTTCATCATGTAGATAATGTGGATAAATCTTCAAATGTTGCTTTTTAACCTCCTGAACTAGCCTTTCTCTAAACTCCTCTACATTGACTCCTGATCCCGCAGCCATGAATACCGGCTTGATTCCGGTTTTCTTTTCATAGGCTTCTGAAAGCGCATCAAAATCTTTGAAGTCAGCCTCTTCCAATTCCATTTCAGTCATTTCCATGATCTTCTCCTCTGAAGGCATTGTTTCCACCAAGTCAATCTTGTTGAAAACTAACAAAACGGGCTTATCTCCAGCTTTAATTTCTCTCAGTGTTTGGTCTACAACAGCAAAGTGATCTTCAAAACTTGGATGGGAGATATCTACTACATGAACCAACAAATCAGCTTCACGAATTTCATCCAATGTGGATTTAAAAGACTCTATTAAGTGAGTAGGTAGCTTTCTGATAAAACCAACGGTGTCTGAAAGAAGGAATGGAATGTTTTCCAAAACCACTTTTCGAACTGTCGAATCTACGGTTGCAAACAATTTGTTCTCCGCAAGAATATCCGTTTTGGTGATCAAGTTCATCAAAGTACTCTTGCCTACGTTGGTATAACCAACCAACGCAACTCTGACAATTCCCTTTCTGCCTTTCCGCTGGGTTTCACCCTGTTTTTCGATTTCTCTCAGCTTTTGCTTTAGTAGAGTGATCTTATTTCGGATGTCTCGCTTATCCGTTTCGATTTCCTTTTCACCGGCACCACCCCTTGTGGAGGTTCCCCCTCGCTGTCTTTCCAAGTGAGTCCACATTCTAGTCAATCGAGGCAATAAATATTGGAAGCGAGCCAATTCTACCTGGGTTTTGGCTTGTGCTGTTTGTGCTCGATTGAGGAATATATCCAAAATGAGCAAGGATCGATCGTAAACCTTGACTTTCAGCTCATTTTCCAGATTTTTCATTTGAGATGGAGATAGATCATCATCGAAAATGACCATGTCCACTCCAAAGTGCTCTACATAAGACTGGATTTCCTCCAGCTTCCCTTTCCCTACAAAAGTCCTGATATCAGGCTTCTCCATTTTCTGGGTGAATCGGTAGACTGCTTTGACACCTAGTGTTTCTGTCAAAAAAGCCAATTCATCCAAATGCTCCTCTACAACAATATCGGTGTCAGTTTGGCGAATTACCGAAACTAAAACAGCGGTTTCTTGTACTGGTGCTGTATCGTATAATTTTTGAAGTTTTCTTGAAAATTTACCCATTGCTACGTCCTTTCAGAATTTTAAGCCTTCTCTCTGTTAAATAGTTTCCTTTTAAGGGCTTTACTAATAAAATTGAGGCTTGAAAGGACAAAGTTCGACATATTTCCTCAATTTAGATTAGGATTGTCTTTGGGCTAGTAGTTATTTTGTCGGATTGACAAATTTTAGCTCTTATGGCCCTGATTTCGGAAACAGATATTTCCGGCGTATTAGAAATTCACCCAAAAGTCTTTGATGATTCCAGAGGCTATTTCTTTGAGTCTTATCGTGAAGATTGGTTTAATTCAAAAGGGATCTCCCATGGTTGGATCCAAGATAATCAATCCTTTTCTCAAAAAGGGACTGTCAGAGGGCTTCACTTCCAAAGAGTTCCCTTTGCGCAGGCAAAATTAGTCCGTGTGATTCAGGGAATTGTGAAAGATGTTGTGGTGGATTTAAGGAAAGATTCTTCCACTTTTGGGAAATCATTTTCCGTGATTCTAGATTCCAAAAAGCATAATTTGCTGTATATCCCAGTCGGGTTCGCTCATGGATTTTCGGTTTTGGAGGATGCTGTTTTTGCTTACAAATGTTCGAATTATTACAACCGTGAAAGTGAAGGAGGCATTCTCTGGAATGATCCGGCATTAAATATTGACTGGGAAGTTGAAAATCCCATTCTTTCAGAGAAAGACCAGCTTTGGCCGACTTTGGAGGAATTTAAAAATCAAAGTGGAGGAGGATTGTAAATGGGCCTATTTGATCTTTTTAAGAAAAAACCCGAAATCATAGAAGATTTGGACCTGAGTTGGTTGGAAGTGGACATGCATTCACACCTGATACCAGGTATCGACGATGGTTCCAAGTCAATGGAAGAATCTCTGGAATTGATTCAAAGGCTAAGTTCCTATGGGTTGAAGAAAATCATCACCACTCCTCATATCATGTCTGAGTATTATCGAAATACTCCGGAGATCATCCGCATGGGTTTGGAAGACTTGAGAAAAGCGGTTCAAAGAGAAGGAATTCCTGTGGAGATTGACGCAGCGGCTGAGTATTACATGGATGAGATCTTTTTGGATAAAGTCAAAAATGGTGGGGAGCTTCTGACATTTGGGGACAATTATATATTGGTTGAGACTGGTTTTATTAACCGTCCACAGATGCTGTTGGAGACTTTTTTCCAACTAGAAATGGCAGGTTTTAAACCCGTATTTGCACATCCAGAGCGATATCAATATCTCTTGGCGGATAAAAAATTGCAGGAAGACCTGATCGAGAGAAATACCATTTTTCAGATAAACCTTCTGTCTTTAACTGGGTTTTACTCCAAACAAGTGAAGGATTTTGCTGAGGTTTTACTTGAAAAAGGGAACGTGCAGTTCTTTGGAACGGATTGCCATAATCCTCGATACCTAGATATGCTTGAGACTTTACCCAAATCCAGAAATTATAATCGTATCAGAGAAAAAATCTGGAAAAACTCTTCCCTCTAAGGATCTATGAAAATCTTGATAACCGGCATCACTGGCTTATTTGGCAGTTATTTGGCGAAGGAATTTTCTTCTTTGGGAGAAATCCATGGTCTGAAAAGAGCAGGTTCATCAACTCGGCTTTTAGATCAAGCTGATTTTCCGATTCAATGGCATGATGGAGATTTGAGTGATTTCGATTCTTTAGAAACTGCCTTACAAGGAATGGATTTGGTGATCCATGCTGCCGGAATGGTTTCTTTTTCTCCCAATGATTCCAATGAATTGTATCAAGTGAATGTCAAAGGGACTGCAAACCTGATAGATGCTATGCTAGCTGCAGGTATCAAAAAGCTTATTCATATTTCCTCTGTAGCAGCTATAGGGAGAAGTTCCGAAGCAAAAAACATTGATGAAAAATTCAAATGGGTAGAATCGTCCCTCAATACTGAATATGCGGTATCAAAATATTGTGGAGAGCTGGAAGCTTGGCGCGGCGAGCAAGAAGGAATTGAGTTGATCGTTGTCAATCCATCTATTCTCTTGGGAAAAATAGAAGATGAAAGAAGCAGCACCACAATTTATGATTATGTGCTTGAGGAGCATAAATATTTTCCCGTCGGCAATGTAAACTTTCTGGATGTCCGAGATGCAGTGGAACTGACCCGAAAGCTCTATGAAAAAGGAGTATGGGGAGATCGCTTTATTCTGAATGCCGGCAGTATTCCCTATTTCGACTTTTTTCAGCAAATGGCAAAGGTTTTTGGGAAAAAGGCACCTTCAAAAAAAGCAACCGGCTTCCTTTTAAATTTGGCAGTTTGGTTTGCCGGTATAAGTCGCTTTTTGGGTTTGAGCAAAAATCCTTTGAATAAAAAAACTGCTATTATTTCCTCCCAAAAGATCTCATACGATAATACGAAAGTGACTGAGCTCTTGAACTTTCAATATCGTCCCCTTCAAGAAACCTTTCTTTGGGCTAAGTAAACTTATTTTAAACCGAAATCGTTATCCATTTTCGCTGGAATTACCCGTTGATTATTTATTGAAAAAATTAACAAATCAGCGTTTTGAGAGACCATAATATTTGGTATCTTAAGTAAACCTTAACCTATTCGAATGACCGGAGATCACGATCACGACTGGGAAGAAGACAAAAAGCTCGTTGAGCGTTTTGAAAATTCCCTTAAATCCAATCTGGATTTATTCTTCGATGAAGAGGAACTGGAAGACATCATCCGATTCTACTTTGATCAGCAAAAGTTTCTGAAAGCTTTAAGAGCGTCCGAATTTGCCTTGGAAAAATTCCCTTTTTCAGTGGAAATTAAGTTGCTGATGGCTCAGTGTCTTATTTTCAATGACGAACTGGATGAAGGATTGACGATTCTTGAAAACCTGAATAATATTTCTCCAAATAATGAGGAGATTATTCTGGCTTTGGCCAATGCTTATATTTTGGCAGGAAGTCCTCAGGAAGGGATTGAATTGTTGGAGAGATTTCTTCCATTAGCGGAAGATCAGGCTGAGGTATTTTATTCTTTGGGAAATCTTTTCAGAGCCAAAGGAGACAATGACAAAGCCAGCCACTATTTCAAAGAGGCAGTGAAAATCAGAATCAATCACGAAGATGCCCTTTTTCAGTTGGCGATGATCACTGAAGAAGAGGGGTCTTTTGATGAAATTCTGCATTTCTACCAGGAGTTTATTGACCAGGATCCTTATAGTGCCGGAGCATGGTATAATTTGGGAGTTGTCTACAATCGCCTCGGGAGATATGAAGATGCTATAAAAGCCTATGATTATGCTATTATCATAGACGAGTCATTTGCTTCTGCTTATTTCAATTTGGGGAATGCCCTGATGAATACCAAGCAATATGATTTGGCTTTGGAAGCCTATCAAAATACAATCAATTGCGAAGGCGCCAACGCAGAAAACTGCTGCTATATGGGAGCGGCCTATGAAAAATTGGGCAAAATTGATGATGCTTTCAAATATTTCAAAAAGTCCGCAAAACTGGATGAAGAGTATGACGATGCCTGGTTTGGACTGGGTATGTGTATGCTCAAAAAGGAAAAATATTTTGAGGCGATACATTATTTCAAAAAAGCGATTAATCTGAGCAAAGAAAATCCGAATTATTGGGTTGGATTGGCAGATGCTGAATTTAATTTGGGAAATCTGCAGTCGAGTTCTGAAGCCTATGAAGAGGCTATCAACCTAGAACCAGGCATCATGGAGACCTATGTGAATCTATCTGTGATTTATTTTGATCAGAACAGATTTGAGGAGGCTGTGGATGTAATCGGTGAAGGAATTGAGGAGCTTCCGGAGGAGGCCGAGCTCTATTATCGCATGGTTGTTTACCAGATCAAGCTGGGCAAATACAAAGAAGCGTTTTCTTATTTGGAAAATGCTTTAACTTTGGATTTCGATAGGCATACAGTTTTGTATGATTTGATGCCGGAGCTCAAGCAGCAAAAGGCTATTTACAAACTGATTGCTCAGTATCGGGACGATAAATTATTGCCCTAAATTTTAAAATCAATCGAATGAATTATGTGCTAAAGAATATCCCAGTGCGTACTGAGAAGCCACGTACCTCGGGATTTACTATGGCGATGGACAAAGGTCTCAGCCTCAGAGGAGTAGAGGATTTTGTAGAAAGCTGCGCGGATTACGTAGATATTGTTAAACTTGGCTGGGCAACGTCCTATGTGACCAAAAATCTCAAGGAAAAAATTGCCATCTATAAAGACGCAGGAATCCCTGTTTACTTTGGGGGAACTTTGTTTGAAGCTTTTATCGTAAGAGGTCAGTTTGATGACTACCGAAAAGTTCTTGATAAGTTCAAATTGGAGTTTGCAGAGGTTTCTGATGGCTCTATTTCACTTAATCATGATAAAAAATGTGAATTTATTTCCACTCTTTCTGAGCAGGTGACTGTTCTTTCGGAAGTGGGTTCCAAAGATGCAGCGAAAATCATCCCTCCTTATAAATGGATCGAGCAAATGCAGACTGAATTGGCTGCAGGTGCTTGGAAAGTAATCGGTGAAGCCCGTGAAGGTGGAAATGTAGGTCTTTTCAGAGATTCAGGTGAGGTAAGACAAGGATTGGTAGAAGAGATTTTGACTCAAGTTCCTGAAGAAAGAATCATTTGGGAAGCTCCAATCAAATCACAGCAGGTTTGGTTTATTAAATTGCTAGGAGCCAATGTGAACTTGGGAAATATTTCTCCATCGGAAGTAATTCCTTTGGAAACCATCCGTTTGGGCTTGAGGGGAGATACTTTTGATCACTTCTTGGGAGAAATTAAATTATAAGAAATACCACACACTTTTAGGCTGATCGATTGATTCTCGGTCAGCCTTTATTTTTGTCTTATGGATAGGATTAAGAACTATTTGCTCACTTATCTGAAGGGAATGGCAATGGGAGCTGCCGATATTGTTCCTGGGGTTTCCGGTGGTTCCATCGCGCTGATCACAGGAATTTATCAGCGCCTACTGGATAGTATCAACTCTATCAATGGGGAGAACCTTTCCCTTCTTCTAAAGCTTGAATTCAAAAAGTTTTTTAAAGCTGTCAATGGCTCTTTCCTTCTAAGTCTTCTTTTGGGGATTATGACTTCGGTTTTTACCCTATCGAAGCTGATAACCTATTTGATGGATGAGCATCCGATTCCACTTTGGTCCTTTTTCTGTGGGCTGATTTTGGTCAGTGCCTTTATTATTCTTAAAGAAATCAAAAGATGGCATTTGGGAGTTGTAGTTGCGCTGATTTTGGGAATAATTATCGCTTGGTGGGTAACTAGTTTACCCCCAACCAGTTCTCCAGATGCTATTTGGTTCACTTTTGTGGCTGGTGCGATTGCCATTTGCGCCATGATCCTGCCCGGTATCAGTGGGAGTTTTCTCTTATTGATTTTAGGAAAATATGAGATGATTCTGGAAGCAGTTTCTGAAAAAGACATTGTGACTTTGGGAGTCTTTGCTTCGGGATGTATCGTCGGAATCTTGTCATTCAGCAGATTGATTTCTTTCTTGTTGAAGAAGTTTTATGCCACAACTATTGGTTTGCTTTCAGGCTTTATGCTTGGATCCATCAATAAACTTTGGCCTTGGAAAATTGTCACTCAGTATAGAACCTCCTCTTCTGGAGAGCAGAAGCCATTTTTGACTGAAAATCTTTGGCCATCCGATTATCTCCAAAAAGTTGGTGAAGAACCGAACTTAGGATTAGCGATTGCTGGGTTTTTAGGAGGTATTTTGCTAGTGGTTGGAATAGATTTGTTGGCGGATTATTTTAAGAAGAAATGAGAAAGTTCGGATTGATCGGTTTTCCTTTGGGGCATTCTTTTTCCAAGAAGTATTTCACTGAGAAGTTTGAAAAAGAAGGAATCTCTGGCTGTCAATACGATTTGTATGAAATCCCTTCAGCCGATAAATTGAAATCCATTTTGGATGAAAATCCTGATTTGGAAGGAATCAATGTGACGATCCCCTACAAACAGGATGTAATCCCTATGATGTCCGAATTGGACCCAGCTTGTGAAACCATTGGTGCTGTTAATTGCATCAAAGTCCAAGATGGCAAGTTGAAGGGCTATAATACTGATTATATAGGCTTTAAAGAGTCTCTGACGGCTTGGCTGGGAAATTCCAAAGTGAAAGCTTTGGTTTTGGGTACTGGTGGTGCTTCCAAAGCTGTGGTTCAGGCATTGAGAGATTTGAAAATTGATTTTTTGTACGTTTCCAGAACTCCAGGAAACCATCAAATCTCCTATCAACAAATTCAAGAAGATTCTGCCATACTAGAAAATTATAAATTGATCATCAACTGTACTCCTTTGGGGACTTATCCGAAGGTGGAAGGAATTCCCGATCTTCCAGTTGATCAATTTACTGCTGAGCATTGGGTTTATGATTTGGTGTATAATCCACCTACAACTGCTTTGATGCAAGCTTGTTTGGATCGTGGTGGAAAAGCCAAGAATGGACTGGAAATGTTAATCTTACAAGCTGAAGCTGCGTGGAAAATTTGGAACGAATAAAAAATTTCATGCCCCTCATAAAATGAAATAACATGAAAAAGGCAATCCTTATCATTCAGTGTCCCGATCAAAAGGGTATAGTTGCTGCTGTTTCTCAATTTTTATTTAAGTATGATGGAAACATCCTAGAAGTCGATCAACATGTGGATGAGGAGATGGGGATGTTCTTTATGCGGGCAGCCTGGGAGGTTGAAAGTTTGTCTTTGCCAAAAGATGAAATTGCTTCCAGATTTGAGGAGGAAGTTGGGGCTTCGTTTGGAATGGAATTTAAGCTTCATTTCAATTTTCCTAGGCCGAGAATGGCTTTGTTCGTCAGCAAATTATCCCATTGTCTATTTGATATTTTGGCGAGGCATCATGCCGGCCAATTGGATATGGAGATTCCATTGGTGATTTCAAATCATCCTGACTTAAAACAAGTCGTTGAGTCATTTGGGATACCATATATTCATTTGCCAGTTAGCAAAGAAAACAAGGCCGAAGTGGAAGCTCGGCAACAGGAGCTTTTGGAAGAAAATAAAATCGATTTTATAGTTCTTGCCCGCTATATGCAGATTCTTTCGGGTAAATTGATTGAGCAGTTTCCGAATCGTATCATCAATATTCATCACTCTTTTCTACCGGCATTTGTTGGCGCAAAACCCTATCATGCAGCCTATGAAAGAGGTGTGAAAATCATAGGTGCTACAGCTCACTATGTGACGGAAGAATTGGATGCGGGACCAATTATTGAGCAGGATGTGGCGAGAGTAAGGCATCACAATACCATCCCGGAATTGGTTCAAATAGGTCAGGATGTAGAAAAGGTCGTGCTTTCAAAGGCAATCAAATACCATTTGGATCGAAAGGTCCTCGTCGTAAATAACAAGACAGTAATTTTTTATTGAATGATCCTTCTCGGAATATCCTGAGGAAGACGTGTTAAGAGCTCGTAGTTCACTTGTTGGGTCGATTCTGAGAATGATGCTACGGTAATTTCTTTATTCTTTTGGCTTCCGATCATCACCACCTCATCTCCAACCTGAATATTTTTAACCTTGGTGATATCCACAGCAATGGCATTCATGGTGACTGTGCCTACGACTTGACAATATTGACCTCCAATTAGTACCTGACCAGAATTGGAAAGTAACCTGCTATAGCCATGTCCATATCCGACGGGAACGATAGCCAGGTTCATGTTATGTAAAGCCATAAAGCTGTTCCCATAACCTACAAACTCGCCCATTTTCACTTTCTTGAGACTCATCACTTGGCTTTTCCAAGTGATCAGACGTTTGAGAGGGTTTTTATTGGTTTTGGGTAAGTCTTTGAGCTTTGCAAAGTAAGTTTCTTTAGTAGGCCAAAACCCATAGCCAGCGATCCCGATTCGAACCATATCCATGATAGTTTCAGGGAAAATCAAGGTTGCTGCTGAACAAGCTGTATGATACTTTCGAAAGAAAAGATTGTGTTCAGAAAGATAGTTTTTGAAATCGTAATAGACAGAAATCTGATTTTTTACTCTGACGAAATTGCTGACGCTTTCTGCTCCTGCATAATGCGTGCAAAGTCCTTCTAAAATGACATGGTTTTTCCCATTTTGAAGAGTTTCCACCAATTTTTCTCTTTGCTCCCAATCAAATCCTGTCCGATGAAATCCCGTTTCCACTTCCACATGGATTTTAGCAGAAACTCCAATCCTTTCTGAGATTTCTATCGCTTTTTCCAATCTCCCAAAATCGAAAACATAAAAGCTGATACCTGCATTAATCAGATCTTCTAGTTCTTCCTCGTAAAGCATCCCCAGAATCATAATTTCAGATTGTTTGGTTGAATTTTTCTTTACCATCCAAGCTTCATCCGAACTAAACGTACTAAAATGTCGAATGCCAGCTTTTTCTGCTATCTCAACCATTTGGGCAATTCCATGTCCATAGGCATTTCCTTTGACTACGGCCGAAATGGTGGGTTTGGGCCCAATTTCTTTTCGAATATATCGTATGTTTTGACGGTAAGCGTTGGAGCTGATCTCAAGGAAAGAGGTTGCAATCATATTTTTGGGACACTTTGAGACGCAAAAAATAATTGGACCAAATTCCAATTCCCAATTTTCCCTACATTTAATTCCAAAAGCTTTTTAAATGGAAATGAAAGAAGAGAAAAGATGTGGATGGTGTCTGGGCTTTGACGAATATATCCAGTACCACGATGAAGAATGGGGAGTGCCAGTTCATGACGACAGAGTGCATTTCGAATTTTTGATTTTAGAGTCTGCCCAAGCGGGTTTAAGTTGGTCGACAATCCTAAGAAAGAGAGATGGTTATCGAAAGGCTTTTGCCGATTTTGACTATGAAAAAGTGGCCCGATTTTCTGAAGAAAAAGCGGAAGAGTTGCTGCAGGATCCAGGGATTGTAAGGAACAAATTGAAGATTAATGCAGCCATCAATAATGCCAAGCGTTTTATGGAAGTGCAAAAAGAGTTCGGCTCCTTTTCAAACTATATCTGGTCTTTTGTTGGTGGAAAGCCTATCCAAAATGAATGGGAAAATTACAAAACTGCTCCTGCTACCACTCCGGAGTCAGATAAATTGGCAAAGGACTTAAAGAAAAGAGGATTTAAATTTTTGGGCTCTACTACGGTTTATGCTCATATGCAGGCAACCGGTCTAGTGAATGATCACCAGATCGATTGTCCTCAATATGAAATTGTGAAAGCTTTAGGCGAAAGCAAAGAATACTAGCCACACCAAGAATAGAAGTGGAAGTAAGATCGGAAGTGAGAATCGGATGATGTATCCAAAGAAAGATGGCATCTTGATTCCACTTTGCTCTGCAATGGATTTAACCATGAAGTTTGGACCATTTCCGATGTAGGTCATAGCACCAAAGAATACGGATGCCACAGCAATAGCCATCAATTCAAAGGCTGAATCATGGAAGCCGTCAGCTGCAAACTGTCTAACTTCTTCAATATTATTGATAGAAGCACCTTTAGAAGCCATCGCTGCAGCTAAGAAGTTTAGATAAGTTGGTGCATTGTCCAAGAACCCTGATAAAGTACCAGTTCCCCAATACAAGGTATTATGTGTGATCATAGCAGCCCCTTCTGGAGATTTGGCAAAATTTCCAACTAGTTCCAACGCTGGCATCATCGTACCGAAAATACCGATGAAAATAAAAGCAACCTCGCGGATTGGCTCAAAGTTGAATTCATTTCCTTTAATAGCTCTTTGATCTGCAAACTTGTAAGAGAAGAAGGCCACAGAAAGCATTATTACCTCTCGCAGGAAAGAGAACTTCTGTCCATCATAATGGATGGCTGGAACCCATTCTATCACATTTGGATCCAAGAATACGGAGCAAATTACAATGAATAACCAACCAAAATTCTTGATGCCAATCATGGAGAATTTATTGGTATAAGTCACCGGTTCCAACTCAGCATCATCGGCAGCTTTTCCGAATTTTTTGTCAATAAAGTAGAATACAATTGCCAAAACTCCCAAAGCAAAAATCCATGCTGGCCAGTTGTGTTCTAATGTCCAGAAGAATGGTATCCCCTTCAAAAAACCAAGGAATAGCGGAGGATCGCCAATAGGCGTCAAAGAGCCGCCGACATTACTCACCATAAAGATGAAGAAAATGATATGGTAAGCTTGAATGTTTCCTTTGTTCAATCGGATGAATGGGCGGATCAATAGCATGGAAGCCCCTGTTGTACCGATCAAGTTGGAGATCAAAGCACCAATTAATAACAAAGTCACATTTGCCATTGGGGTGGCTTTCTTGTCAATTTCAATCAAAATACCACCTGAGGCGATGTAAAGTGATGCGAGAAGGGCTATAAATTGGACATACTCTGCCAGGGCATGGACTGGAGCATGTACGTTTCCTAAGACAAATAAATAATATAGGACCACCATAATGGCCAAACCAACCGCGATTTTAGGGTAATTGTGATGCCAGAAATGTTCATAGAATAATGGCCCTGTTGCGATCATCAATAGTAGTGCAACGAATGGAATAACCAACCATGCCGGAGGAGTATGATGCTCTTCCTCTCCATGATCCGCATCAGCATGCATCTCTGGAGAGTCATGGCTTTCCTCTTGATCATGATCAGCCTGGGCAATTAGGGTACTCGAATTTGCGGTTTCCATAGCCATACTTTCGGTAGCTTGGATTCCGGTAAAAAATAAAATTCCGAAAAGTATTGAAATGCCAAATATATAGTTCTTCATATTCTGTTATTGGGTATGCCGGGTAATCTTTTCGGTTGAATTATACAAATTTTTGTTGGTAGTTGGCTCGACAATTGTGTTTTGCTAAACTACAGATTTTGTTCGAAATGGCACAACTAGAAAAAGCTGCCCGGATGAATTAATCAAAAATTAATATCTACCGGGCAAAGCTTTAGAATGGTTTTACACGAGTTGATCCAAAGCTATTTTAAAGGAGCTTTCAGCTATGTTTGTCTTGGACGGATTTTCTGAATGGGTCTTTTTCAGGGCTTTCTCAATGGTCTTGCTCACATCTTTGAAAATCGCTTGATCAGTGACTTCCGCCTTGGAGCTCATGAGGTAGGCGAAAACTCTTGCCATTCCGCAGTTCGCAACAAAGTCAGGAATTACAGAAACTTGCTGATCAGTCCAGGTGCCGATAGGTCCAAAGAAAATCTCAGGATCTGCAAAAGGCACATTCGCACCGCAAGAAATCACTTCAAGTCCTGCTTTGATCATTCTTTCTGATTGCTCACGGGTGATAAGCCTAGAAGCCGCAGCAGGGATGAAAATTTCACTTTCCAAATCCCAGATTTTTTGATTGATTTCATCAAAAGGAATCAAATCTGGGGAAACTAATTTATTGCCATTCCTGGTGACAAACAATTCCCTGACTTCATCTAGGGTGAAGCCATTTTGATTGATTAGTCCACCATCTCGGTCTATGATTCCGACAATTTTGACACCTTCCACTGCTAAGAAACAGGCTGCAGCAGCTCCAACATTTCCCCAACCTTGGATGACAGCTCTTTTTCCTTTTAGCTCACCGCCCCAGATTTTGTAATAATGTCTTACTGCCTCAGCTACACCAAAGCCAGTGATCATGTCGGCTACAGTGTATTTTTTAGGACCATTCGGGGTATAGTGAGGATCTTCCAAAACTTTGGCAACTCCTTGTCTTAACTGGCCGAGTTTTTTGATTTTTTCAGGTTCAGTGGCATGGAAATGTCCATTCACGATTCCTTCTTGGGGATGCCAGATTCCAAATGATTCTGTTATCGGAATTACCTCATGGATTTCATCCACATTGAGATCTCCTCCCGTACCATAGTAATTTTTTAATAGAGGGGTGACTGCCTTGTACCACCTTCTTAGAACCTCATCTTTTCTAGGATCATTAGGGTCGAAATTGATCCCGGATTTTGCTCCTCCGATCGCTGGTCCAGAAACAGTGAATTTGACTTCCATGGTCTTAGCCAAAGATTCTACCTCTCTCTTGTCCAGTCCCTTACGCATTCTGGTTCCGCCTCCTGCTGCTCCCCCTCTGAGTGAGTTGATGACCACCCATCCTTCTGCCTCAGACTCTGAATCTGACCATTCAAATGTGATTTCAGGTTTTCGGTTTTCAAACTTTTTTAGTAATTCCTGCATGTAGATTTTGGGTTTATATGCAGGCAAAAATAGAAAAATATCCAGCCTCTCCTAGTTTGAAGCTTGAACGTATTTATTCGTAAATCACACCCCCACTGGAATTTCTGCTGGCTCCTGTAACAGATGCTAGACAATTGTCTTGCTCTAAGATTCTCAACAAACCCAAAAACGCAAAAATCAAAGCCTCCTTAAATTCGATCAGCTTTTTATTTGCGGGAGAAAAATTCCATTTGCCTTGAAGATGGTAGTCCAATCTTTCTATAAAGTATGAGTTATAAGCTCCCCCGCCAGTGATAAGGACGGAAGGCTTTTCTATTTCAGTTTTTTCTTGAATAGTCTTGGCTATTTGAAATGCATAATGCTCAACTAATGTCGATAGCTTATCTTTTTCTGAAGCTTCATAACTCTCAATCAATGGGATGAAATCATTTTCCATGTCCTCTCTTCCCAATGATTTGGCTCCTGACTTTCGATAAAATGGCAATTCGTTCAGTAGATCAAATAGTTGGCTTTGAATTAGACCTTCTGAAGCCCAAATTCCCTGATCATCATAGGGAGCACCTAATTTTTGGGCAATCGGATTTAGAAGAATATTAAATGGACTGATATCGAAAGCAATCCTTTTGCCTTGATACGCCATGCTGATATTGGAAATCCCTCCAAGATTGATGCAGAAATCTTTATCAGAAAAGAGTTCTTGGTCGCCAATTGGGACCAAAGGTGCTCCTTGCCCTCCTAGTTGTACATCTTTCATTCGAAAATCATTGATGACTTTCAATCCACATGCAGCTTGCAATGCCCATCCATTCCCGATTTGAAGACTAAGTCCCTTTTGAGGCTGATGAAATACGGTATGACCATGGGAACAGACAGCTAGGGGTGAATACTGATGTCTATTGCAAAATTCTTTTACCTGCTCACCCATCCATTTTCCAAATTCCACATCCAGGAGACTTAAGTCTAAAGCTGGAAGCAAATGTGAATTCATCAGGTTTTTGACCAAATCCTCCGGAAAAGGAATAGTCTCAGCCTGAATAATCTGAAATGACCAAGCGTCTTCTTTTTGGAATTCGCAAAATGCAATGTCCAATCCATCGCCTGAAGTGCCAGACATCAAACCTATCACCTGGTATTTTTGTGGACTCATGGGTTAATATTTGTTAAGTAAGGGAGGATATAAAGATAATTTTAGAATTGGGAAAAAGCCCTGTTTTTTTAAATAGCTAATTTGCAAACAGAATTCGAGTCATGCCCAATCTTATCATTGACATAGGAAATACCCGCATCAAATCCGCCCTTTTTACAGAGGGAGAAGTGGTTTGGGAAGAATCTTTTTCCAGTTTGGAAAAGGCAAAACCTATATGGGGAATGCATGATTTTTCGAATTGTCTAATATCATCTGTAAGATGGAATGAAGATGAATTGCGAAGAGAATTAGATTTTGACTTTCATTTTTTGACAAAATCCACACCTTTGCCGATCCAAAATGGCTATGCCACTCCCGAAACGTTGGGTTTGGATCGTCTTGCAGCTGCAATTGGCGGCTGGCAACTCTCCAAAGGAGAAGCAACTTTGGTTGTAGATTTGGGAAGTTGTATGACTTTCGAAATAGTCAATGATCGAAATACCTATCTAGGCGGTGCGATAAGCCCGGGCTTAGAGATGAGAGCCAAGGCCATGAACCAATTTACGGCTAGGCTTCCTTTGATTGAAGTTGGAAAAAAACCAGAATCACATTTAGGAGATTCTACCAAATCTTGCATGCAGTCAGGAATATGGTACGGAATAGCCTTTGAAATAATGGGTCAAATTCAGGCTTACAGGGCCGAATTTCCTGAAATTAAGGTCTTTGTTTGCGGAGGAGATGCACAATCTTTTGAATCATTGGCAAAAGACCACATATTTGTAGTCCCAAATTTGGTCCTTCATGGACTGAATTGTATTCTAAACCACAATGTTGAGTAAGATCAAATTGCACTTGTTGGGTGTCTGTTGCACCCTTTTGTTATTTTCTGAAGCACAGGCCCAGTCCAGTGCCTCTACCTATTCCGCTTTGGGAATCGGTGAATTTAATTATTCTGGATTGACACAAAACCAAGGAATGGGAGGTCTTGGAATCAGTTTTGGGACTGGTTGGAACCCTAATGTGGTCAATCCCGCATTACAAACCAGAAATACCATTTTTAATTTTCAAGCGGCATTGAATTATAAGAAAATCAATGCAAGCAATGGATCTGAATCATCTGATGTAGATGGTGGAGGTCTTTCCTATGTCGCAATGTCTCTTCCTTTCAAGCCTGGCAAATTCGCAATGGGTCTAGGCTTGAACCAAATCACTTCGGTAAATTATAGTTTGCAGGTGTCAAGTACCATTTCAGGCACTTCTTTCGAATCTTTTAATAGCATCGAAGGAGATGGTGGTATCAGTGAAGCATATTTAAGTGCAGGCTATTTATTAGCTAAGAATTTGAGCATCGGTATCCACGGTTCTTATTTATTTGGGTCCACTATTCGAACTAATCAATTGTCACTTTATGATCAAGATGGGGTGTCTGTCGGAAACTCTTCTGAATATTATGAAAGATTAACAGTTTCAGATGTTGGGGTAAAGTTAGGAGCTCACTACTACTTCAAAGTAGGAGATAAAAGCAATCTTCACCTAGGTGCCATTTATCAGGGGCTTGGGGACGTTAGTGGAAAAGCTTTTGCCAAACTGGCCGCATTTGGTGAAGCTAGCGATCCCGATTCAGAGGGAGACCTTGTTTTCAATGATGAAAAGGGAAGTATCTATATTCCAAGTCGTTATGGATTTGGGGTGAGTTATGAAAAGGTCAATAAATATGTTATTGGTCTTGAAGGGCAATACCAGGATTTCAAAGATTTCAGGAATTTCCTAGGCAATGAATTGGAGTTGAGAGAGACTGTGAAATTAGGTTTAGGAATGCAAATTGTACCCGATTATCAAGAAGTTGACAACCTTTTAAAAAGAGCAACTTACCGGGTTGGATTGGAGTTTCAGCAGACTCCTTACTACCTAAATCAGACAAATATCAATGACTATGGCATTAACTTTGGAGCTTCAATTCCAGTTAATCAATTGTCTTTATTAAATTTCGCAGTGAAAGTGGGACAAAGAGGAACGACCTCTGCAGGATTGATTCGGGAGAACTATGTGAACTTCACCCTTGGCTTCTCTTTGAACGACAACTCCTGGTTCTATAAAAGAGTATTTGATTAAAAAATTAACCTGTTTGGGAAACCAAACAGAAATAGAAGAGCGTAATTAACCGAATTAAACAAGTCAAACCATGAAAATTAAATCAACCCTTCTGGGGCTTTCTGCCTTGCTTTTCGCCGGAATGGTGCAAGCACAGGATGGATGGAATTTTCCAACTGATCCAGCTGAGGAAGCCAAAGCCAAAGAATTGAATGCTGCTTACACAGATTATATGAAGTCTGAGCAGTTTGTAGAAGCTACCAAACCATTGCACTGGCTACTAGTAAATGTACCTGAGCTAAATGAGTCCATCTATATTAATGGTGTGACCGTATACAAAGGTGCTGCAGATGCAACCACCGATGAAGCTCAAAAAAGAGTTTATGAAGACTCCGTAATTTGGGTTTATAATAAACGTGATGAGATTTATGACAATGCACCTAAGTGGATTGAAAATAAAGCTTACTACGGATATGGGTTCTATAAAGGAGCAAAAGAAAAATTAGCAGATGTAGTAGCAGATTTCGAAAGAGCTATTGAATTGAATGGTGAACTTTCTTTAACTGCTCTTTATCCTGCATATTTTGATGCGGTTAGAAGACATGATGCTTACAACGATGCTTATACCGATGAGCAAATCTTGGATATTTATGCAAGTATCCAAGAAGACTTGGATAAAGCAGCAGCGGCTGGTAAAGATGTAACTTCTCCAAGAAGTCAGATGGAGCAGTTGTTAGTGGCAATGGAATTGATCGATTGTGACTTTATCGAAAATACT
The DNA here is from genome assembly GCF_026652115.1 of Algoriphagus sp. PAP.12. GTDB lineage: Bacteria > Bacteroidota > Bacteroidia > Cytophagales > Cyclobacteriaceae > Algoriphagus. The sequence continues at coordinate 661,202 of NZ_JAPPSQ010000001.1, forward strand.
ATGGGGCCTAAATTGGCTGCTGATCCAACCAATGAAAAATTAGCTCAGCAAATCTTCCAATACTCTGTTCAGTACAAGTGTTTGTCATCTAATGCATTCTTGTCTGCTTTGGAATTGATTGATTCGAACAACCCTACCTATGCGACTTCTCAGGTAAGAGCGATGAGATATATCCAGGAGAAAGACTATGAAAAAGCTCAACCTGTTTTGGAGAAGGCTTTGACATTGGCTGAAAATGATGTGCAAAAAGCTGAAATCCAAATGGACTTAGCCAAAGTACACGCTAACTTGGGAAGAAAATCTGCTGCAAGAAATGCTGCGAAAGAAGCTGCGGCTTTGGATCCAGAAAGAACTAAAGATGCTTATTCTATGATCGGTGGATTGTACATGAACTCTTTCAATGATTGTAAAGGTGGTGTGTCTCGCGTGAAAGACCGTGCGATCTACATGGCTGCTTACAACGCTTACCAAAGAGCAGGTGATTCACAAGGAATGGCACAAGCAAGAGCTCAGTTCCCTTCTAAAGAAGAGGTATTTACTGAAGGTCTTCAGGTAGGTGGATCTATCAGCACAGGTTGCTGGATTGGTGAAACTGTGTCAATTTCCACTAGAGATTAATTTAACTTCATTTATATAGGAAAAGGCGGCCTTTGGCTGCCTTTTTTCGTTGGGTTCACTCAAAGGAAAAATATAGTTTATCTTTGTGCCATGAAGAATTTCTACCTTCTAGTTTTAAGTATTTTCATTTTTGCAGCCTGCGATCCGGAAATAGATTCTTCCGCTTTAGAGGTGTACGATGGTCCTGTAAGGATGGGAACCAACATTCATTTGATCCGATCTGATTCAGCAGTGGTCAGATCTGAAATCCGGGCCCCGAAGCAAATGCAATTTTTAAATGGAAATATGGAGTTTCCTGAAGGGATTTTAATTGAACATTTTGATGTGGATGGCACGAAAAGCACAATTTTGAAGGCAGATAGAGGATATTTTGATAAGGAAAAAAATCTTTATCGTGGGGAAGGTAATGTCCAAGTAGATAATCTTTTAGAAGATCAGCATCTTCAAAGTGAGGAATTATATTGGGATCCTAAAAAGCAAAAAATCTATACAGATAAATTCGTGACCATCAGAGATAAGGAAACTCTGTTCAATGGGACCGGTATGGAAGCTGATCAAAATTTTAAAAATTATACATTAAAAAAACTGAGGGATAGCCGGACTATTCTACCGGGAGAAGACCTATGAAATTAGCAGATGTTTTGATATTGTCTCTTTCTTTGGCTTTGATTATCATTGGAATCCATCAGAGCATGACTGTAGGAATTGAATATTCTTACTCTATATTTATGTTTGCGGTGGCTCTTTTGTTTTGGTTTCAATACAGAAGGATGAAAAACCCACCGCCTACAGATATCCCCGAAAAAATGAAAAAGAAAAAGCGGAAGCATTAATTATGGATACAAGCTACTTGATCTATGTGATTATCACTTTGCTGTTTTCGGCTTTTTTCTCAGGAATAGAAATCGCCTTTATCTCTTCCAACAAATTACAGATTGAGCTCCAGAATAAACAAGGAGCATTTAGTGGTAAAATACTAAGTAATTTCATTCAGCATCCAGGCCAATTTATTGGAACTACCTTAATGGGAAATACCATTGCGTTAGTTCTTTATGGAATTTTCATGGCCTATTTGCTGGAAGATCCATTGAGAATGCTGTTGGGTCCAAATTTGGCAAATGAAGGCTTTATTTTGGTTTTGCAGACGCTGATTTCCACCATTATTGTTTTGATCACTGCAGAGTTTTTGCCGAAAAGTCTGTTTATGCTCAATCCGAATAATATGCTGAATATTTTCGCATTACCGATGTTGGTAATTTATTACCTGATGTACCCGGTAGTTTGGGCGGTAGTTGGGCTTTCTCGATTTTTTATAACCAAAGTCCTCCGATTAGAATATAGTGAGGATAAACCTGTGTTTACAGTTACTGATCTTAATAGCTTTATTCAAACCCATATGAATCAGGCGAAGATTGAAGGAAAAGCAGAAATAGATACCAAGATTTTTGACAATGCTGTAGAATTCAAAACTGTACGGGTGCGTGAATGTATGGTTCCTCGGACAGATATTGTTGCTGTGGAGGTGGAAGATACTATAGAAGAGCTCAAGGAGATTTTTGCGGAAAGTGGTCATTCTAAAATCATCGTTTACCGCGAGACGATCGACGATGTCATTGGGTATTGCCACCAACTGGAGCTTTTCAAAAAGCCAAAAACTATTGAAGAAATCCTGACTCCCATCATTATTGCACCGGAATCAGCTCTGGCAAATGAATTATTAATCGAATTTATTCAGGAAAGGAAAAGCTTGGCTTTGGTCGTAGATGAATTCGGGGGAACAAGTGGAATTGTCTCCATGGAGGACATCATAGAAGAAATTTTTGGAGAAATCGAAGACGAGTATGACAGCGATGATTTGATTGAGCAAAAGATCGGTGATCAGGAATATTTACTCAGTGCACGTCATGAAATTGATTATTTGAATGATAAATATGAATGGGATTTGCCAGTTGGAGATTTTGAAACCCTTTCTGGACTTATTCTTTCCTATACTGAGAATCTTCCCAAAAAAGGCGAGTCAGTGGCTATAGGGCCATATACGTTCACAGTTGTGTCCAAACAAGACCATAGAATTGACTCCGTTCGGCTCAAAATTGGCACCCCGGGTATTTTTTAGGTAATGGTTTGATTCAGAATATATTTTGAATTTCGTTACTAATGCTATTATTTTGCGACACTTCTAAAAAAGCGTAGTAACAATAATGGCGTTAATTAAACAAATTAGACAGCGGACAGGTCTCGCTATCGGTGTAATTGCCGGCGGGTTGATTTTATTCCTATTGGGGGGTGATCTATTGAGTCCAAATTCCACCTTGCTAAACTCTAGCCAAAACATCGTTGGTGAGATAGCAGGAGAGGACATCACATACGAGGAGTATGTGGCCAAAGTAGAAGAATTCAGAATCGCATATCAGCAAAGGACTGGTCGTGCTCCATCTGAGGTGGAAATGTTCACTGTAAGAGAGCAGGCTTGGCAAGCAATGATTGTTGAGAGAGTATTCAAAGAAGAGTATGAAAAGTTAGGCCTAACTATTTCTCCAGCTGAATTGGTAGATATGGTTCAAGGAAAAAATATCGTACCTGAATTACGTCAACAACTGGTAAATCCTCAAACTGGACAGTTCGATAAGTCACAGTTGATCACTTTCCTTCAGTCTTTGGAAACTGCAGATCCCGCTCAGCAAGCATTCTGGGCTCAGCAAGAGCAAATCTTTGCAGACTCTAGATTGAGAATAAAGTATGACAACATGTTGGCTACTTCTGAGTATGTAACTACTGCAGAAGCCAAAATGGAATACAATGCAGCAAACTCTATTGCTGATGCATCTATCCTATTTGTTCCTTACTATGCTGTGGAAGATGATGCAGTAACTATTTCTGATTCTGAGCTTCAGTCTTATTTGAATAGCCATCAGGATATGTTCAAAACTGGCAATACTGCCAATGTTGAATATGTAAGTTTCAGCATCCTTCCAAGTGGCGAAGATTCTGCAGAGGTGATTTCCAATATCCGTCAATTGACGGACGAATTGAGAACTTCTGAGAATGATTCAGTTTTTGTAAACAGAAATTCTGACCTAAGACCTGCATTCTATACATTCCGTCCAGGTGATCAGCTTCCTGCTGATTTGACCAATAACGTAGATGCAATCGAAGCAGGAGAGACTTATGGTCCATTCGTGACTGCTAACGGTACTTACGTTTCTTTTAAAGTGACTGACCAATATTCTGGAACTCCAAGAATGAGGGCTTCTCATATTTTGTTCGGTACTGAAGGAATGGATGATGCAGCTAAAGCTCAAGTGAAAACTCAGGCTGAAGAAGTATTAGCCGACCTTAAAAATGGTGGCGACTTTGCTTTGGCTGCTAGACAATATGGTCAGGATGGAACATCTCAAACTGGCGGTGATCTAGGATGGTTTGCAAAAGCTGATTTTGTAGACGCATTTGCAGAAGCTACTTATGCTAGAAATACTACAGGTCTTCTTCCTAATTTGGTTGAAACAGAATATGGATATCATATCATTGAGGTAACTGAGCTTCCTCAAACTGAATACACCAAGTTGGCAGTACTTCAACTTGAATTGGTTGCTTCTGATGCTACAAGAAATGAGGCGTTCAGAAATGCTGACTCTTTTGCTGCTGAATCTGGCAACAGAAATGAATTCTCTGAAAATGCAGTAGATAAAGGATACAGAGTTCTTCAGGCTAATAACATTGATGCAAGTGCTAGAAACTTGAACAACCTACAAAATGCTAGAGAAGTAATCCGTTGGGCTTTTGCTGAAGCTTCTACCGGTGAGGTTTCTCCAGTATTTGAATTGGACAATGCATACATCGTAGCTTCTTTGGTAAGTAGAAAAGAAGAGGGTGATGCAAAGCTTGAGGATGTTCGTGCTCAAGTAGAAGGACAAGTTAGAAATGAGAAGAAAGCAGAAGTAATCAAGCAGGCCTTGGCTGGAAAGTCTTCTTTGGAAGATATGAAAGCTGTTTACCCTGAAGCTGCTTCTTTGAATGAAATTCCTGATTTGAAACTGAGCTCTTCAGTAATTCCAGGAATCGGTTTTGCACCAAAAGCCGTTGGAGCTATTTTCGGAATTTCTCAAGGTGAAACTACTCAGCCACTTACCGAGGATATCGGAGTGATTGTTGCGAAATTGAATACTTTAACTCCAGCTGCTGAAATCGGAGACTACTCCGGGTATCAAGCGCAACTGGCGCAGAATGCTGCACAGAGGTCCTCTTACCAAGTAATGATGGCCTTGCAAGATTTGGCAGATGTGAAAGATTTTAGATACAAATTCTTCTAAGTATCAAAAATTGGAACCCATGCCGCACAGCATGGGTTCTTTTTTTGTAATCCATTTTAATAAATTAGTAGGATGCAAAAGCAATTTAATATCCAAGCCTTCAAGGAGAAGTTGGAAGCCAATGGTGAGTTTCCACAATTGTATATGTTCAAATTCATCGTTCCTAATGGGAAAGAGGATGAAGTAAAGGCTATATTTCCCAATCATGAAGTGGTGTTAAAGCCAAGTTCGGGAGGAAAGTATATCAGCACAACTATCCAGGTGATGGTTGATACCGCTGATGATGTAATTGCATACTACGAGCAAGCTTCCTCAATCGAGGGATTGTTGTCACTTTAATACTAGGAATATGTGGAAAGAGGAAAACAATAGGCTCAAAAAGACATTTAAATTCCAGGATTTCCAAGAGGCTTTTGCCTTCATGACTCGGGTGGCTTTTTTAGCGGAAGCTCAGCAGCATCACCCTAACTGGTCCAATGTCTACAATACTGTAGAAATTGAATTGACTACACATGATGCTGGAAATACTGTGACCGATAAAGATCGCCAGTTGGCAAAAGCAATAGACGCAATAATTGCATGAGTGAAAGTGTTATCAATTTGTTTTTGGTTCCAACACCGATCGGGAACCTGAAAGACATTACACTTCGAGCTTTGGAAGTCCTGAAATCTGTGGATGTGATCCTAGCAGAGGATACTCGTACCACGGGTATGCTTTTGAAGCATCTTGAGATTTCTAATAATCTTCAATCTTATCATATTTTCAACGAACACAAAGCTGTAGAAAAGCTTGTGGAACGGATGAAGAAGGGGGAAGTTTTTGCCTTGGTTAGTGACGCAGGTACTCCAGGGATATCTGATCCGGGATTTTTGTTAGTTCGGGAGGTCTTGGCTGCTGACTTGGAAGTTCAATGCTTGCCTGGTCCCACCGCTTTCGTTCCTGCCTTGGTTAATTCTGGTCTTCCCAATGATCGCTTTGTATTCGAAGGTTTTCTTCCCCACAAGAAGGGTCGAAAAACCAGAATTGACGCTTTGATAGAAGAATCCAGAACAATGATCTTTTACGAATCCCCTCACAGGCTTATCAAGACCTTAGAGCAGCTTACTGAAGCCTTTGGCTCAGAAAGACAAGCTTGCGTCTCTAGAGAGCTTACAAAGCTTCATGAGGAGAATGTTCGTGGAAGCCTTGAAGAATTGATTGAATATTATGAAACCAATCCTTTGAAAGGTGAAATCGTCCTGACCGTAGAAGGAGTTTCGGTGAAAAAAGAAACTAGAGAAGAAAAGCAAGCTCGTTATCTGAAGTCCGGGAAAAGCGGTAAATGAATTTTTGAAAGAGAATAAGAGCTGATTTTTTACTTATAACTAATACCTATTAATTAAATAAAAACCGCCAGTCACCAAATGCTTACCCAAGAAAAGCTACAGCAAATCCTAGAAAAGACGAAAGTAATTGCCAAAAAAGCGGGAGCTTTTATACGACAGGAAAGACAGCACTTCGATATGGATGCTGTGGAGCATAAAGGCTTCAATGACTTGGTGTCTTATGTTGACAAAGAGGCGGAAAAGTTGATTGTAGATGGCTTAAGTGAAGTGCTACCTGAAGCAGGCTTTATTACCGAGGAGGGAACTAGTACGACTCAATCGGATGATTTGAATTGGATTATCGATCCATTGGATGGGACAACCAACTTTATCCATGGGATTCCGGTATTTTCTGTAAGTATTGCTTTGATCCAAAAGGATGAATTGATCTTGGGTGTTGTTTACGAAGTGAATTTGGATGAGTGCTTTTATGCGACCAAAGGTGGAGGAGCATTTTGTAATGAAAAGCCTATCCATGTAAGTAAAGCGCCTGATTTATCAGCTTCCTTGATCGCAACGGGATTTCCTTACTACAATTTTGATCTGATAGATCGCTATTTGGCTACATTGAAATCTTTGATGCAAACGACCCATGGGTTGAGAAGATTCGGATCTGCGGCAGTGGACTTGGTGTACGTGGCCTGTGGAAGAGCTGAAGGTTTTTTTGAGTACAATTTGAACTCCTATGATGTGGCTGGAGGAGCCATCATTGTTCAGGAAGCCGGAGGAAAAGTGACTGATTTTTCCGGAGGAAAAGATTTTGTTTTTGGCAGACAAATATTGGCCACCAATGGTAATATCCACAACGAAATATTGGATGAGCTGAGCAAGGATTGGTCATCCTAAGAAAAAATACCAAAGCAGAATACTTCCAATAGAAATTACCATCCCCAGTCCTGAAAGAAGGGCAGCAAGTCTTGGAGCCAAATGATAATTGATGGCTACGATTGATCCTGTAATCATTGGAGCCATGGCTGATTCCAAAACAGTCACTTTAAAGGTGAGTTCTTCTGGGTTGAGAAAATTCCTATAAATCAAGAAGACCAGAGCTGGAGCCAAGATTAGTCGATATCCCAATCCATACCAAAAAAATTTCGAAGTCAGATCTGCTTTTTCCACTTTGAAACGGAGCCCAATGGCGAGAAGGGCTATGGGTGCCATGGTTTTTCCAATGATTTGAAGAACGGGAATCAAAAATTCGGGGGTTTTCCATCCAATCAAACTCATGATCAACGTTGCAATCAGGAATCCAAAAGGAGGGAATTTGAGAATTTTCCAGGGGATTTCTGAAAGATTCCCACGTTCATGACTGTAGATTGAGCCAATTACAATTGCTATTGAAGATACCAATAGAAACGATCCTCCTTGATCCATCAGGAGAGCGACGGGAAGACCTGCCTTGCCATAAAGTGCTTCCACTACCGGAAATCCTAAAAAGGAGGTGTTTGCTAAACCTGCAACGATGGAAAGGCAACCTATCACTTGTGGGCTCCAATTGAAAATTCTTCCAAGGCTCCCGAAGATTAGCCAAGAAAGAAAGAAAGTAAACCAAGCGGCTGAAATAGGAATTAAAAGATCCCAACCGGGATTGATTTGAGGAATATAGAGTAAGGCCAATGCAGGCAATACAATGTTGAAAAGATAGGTGTTTACCCAACGGATAGCTTTCTCGACCGGAAAATCAGGGCGTCGCTGAAAATAAAGGCCTGCTGCTAAAAATAGAAATGAGACTATGGCTCCAATCATCTCGGAAAGATATGAAACTCAGCTTTTTTTAACATAAAATTAATTTGGCATAATTGTAGTGATCTGAAAATCAGTATACTTTTGAATCAAAAGAGCCCTTAACCTATGACTAAACTTATACCGATTTTTATCAATGGGAGTAAATGGATTCAATTATCGCAGCTTTCCAAGGATCAGGAAAGAAAATTGAAATCTTGGCTTCCTGTCAATTGTCTGAAGAAAGTTCTTTACAACGGCATTGAGTTGAAGGATTGCATTGACTTTGAAACATACGAGTATTGGTTTCAAAGTAATCAGGTGACTTACCAAAGGCAAGGAGCACTGGACATCTAGTCTAGCCCAAAACTTTTTCGCTTCTCCTCAAAGTATTTTTCCAGGTCTGGATAGTAGCTACTGGTGGCTTCAGGGATTCCATCTAAAACCAATTCCATATTACCTTCCATCTCATCCTGATTGACTTGCATGCCTTCGATCAGATAGATCAGATCTTCCAAATTCAGAGGTTCTTCTACTTTTGAAGGGTACAGCATGTATTCATTTCCATAAAAATCCACTGCTTCCAAATGAATTTTGAAATCCATTTGATGGGCATAAATGCTGATTTGCTCTCCCCAAGTTGACTCAGGAAAGTTCAATTTTACGAGCAAAACCGAGGTTATCTCCTCAGAAAAGTATGAATCAGGCTGAAATTTGAAATCGACCATAGGCCGAATTTACGAAGGAGTAGGAAGCTTTTCATAGAAAGAAAAGGAACTTCCTATTTTTCAATCCTATTCTACATTGGATAATAAGGACTTTCAGGCTATTTTTGGACCTGATTTGAACCAGGCATGCGCCTGATTTCTCCCATTATCGGCTTTCAAAATCAAAATTATGAAAAGAGATTCGGTTGTATTTGACCTCATCGCCCAAGAAGAAGACAGACAGAAGCGCGGCATCGAGCTAATTGCTTCGGAAAATTTCACCAGCAAGCAGGTCATGGAGGCCGCTGGAAGTGTTTTGACCAACAAATACGCGGAAGGATTGCCTAAGAAGCGGTACTACGGTGGATGCGAAGTGGTCGATGAGATCGAGCAAATTGCAATCGATCGTGCTAAGAAGCTTTTTGGTGCTACTTGGGCTAACGTACAGCCGCACTCTGGTGCTCAGGCGAATGCGGCAGTGATGTTGGCTTGTTTGAAAGCAGGAGATCCAATTTTGGGTTTTGACCTTTCTCATGGAGGTCACTTGACTCACGGATCGCCTGTAAACTTCTCCGGAAAACTTTATGAGCCTCATTTCTATGGTGTAGAAGAAGAGACTGGAGTGATCGATTACGGTAAGGTAGAAGCGAAAGCTTTGGAAGTGAAGCCAAAGATGATCATCTGCGGAGCTTCTGCTTACTCTAGAGATTGGGATTATGAAAGATTGAGAGAAATCGCAGATCAGGTTGAAGCTATTTTGTTGGCTGATATTTCTCATCCATCTGGTTTGATCGCTAGAGGATTGTTGAACGATCCATTGGAGCATTGTCATATCGTAACAACAACTACTCACAAAACTTTGAGAGGTCCAAGAGGTGGTTTGATTGTGATGAGAGAAGATTTTGACAATCCTTGGGGGTTGACTACTCCAAAAGGAGAAATCAGAAAGATGTCTTCTTTGTTGGATATGGGAGTATTCCCTGGTACTCAAGGAGGTCCTTTGGAGCACATCATCGCTGCGAAAGCTGTTGCTTTTGAAGAAGCTTTGTCTGACGAATACATGGCATATATCCTTCAGGTGAAAAAGAATGCATCCGTAATGGCGGAAGAATTCGTAAGTCTAGGATATCAATTGATTTCCGGTGGAACTGACAACCATTTGATGCTGATTGATCTTCGTAACAAGGAATTGACTGGAAAGATTGCTGAAGAAACTTTGGGAAAAGTAGATATTACTATCAATAAAAATATGGTGCCTTTTGACACCAAATCACCTTTTGTCACTTCTGGAATGCGAGTGGGTACAGCGGCTGTCACCACTAGAGGATTGAAAGAAGAAGACATGAAAAAGATAGTTCATTTGATTGACAGAGCTTTGCAAAACCATGCTGATGAAGCAGTTTTAGAAAGCATTCGTAAAGAAGTCAACGATTGGATGGTTCAGTTTCCATTATACTAAAAGCGTAAATTACCACAGTGGCATTAGACCAATATCAAGAGGAGGAAGAGGAAGGAATGTCCTTTTTGGACCATCTGGAAGCTCTTCGCTGGCATTTGCTTCGCTCAGTAGCAGCAATTCTTATACTTTCCATCATTGCCTTTCTTTCTAAAAGCATTGTCTTTGGAATGGTGATCTTGGGTCCATCGAAAGTGGACTTTATCACCTATAGGCTTTTGTGTGATTTAGGGGATTACTTGGGCATTACAGCCTTATGTATCGATGAATTGCCTTTTACTATTCAGAGTAGGCAGATGACTGGCCAGTTTTCCATGCACATGACTTCTAGTTTTGTGGTGGGATTTGTGGTTGCTTTCCCTTATGTGTTCTGGGAGTTTTGGAGATTTATCAGTCCAGGACTTTATGATCAAGAGAAAAGCGCTGCAAGAGGAGCTGTATTCTTTGTGAGTTTGTTGTTCTTCATGGGAGCATCATTTGGATATTTTATCCTATCTCCCCTTTCGATCAACTTCCTGTCCAACTATCAGTTGGATCCGACTATTCTCAATGAATTTGATATTGGTTCTTATGTGACTACTTTGATCATGCTGGTATTGGCTTCTGCGATCATGTTCCAGTTGCCTGTGGTGATTTATTTCCTTTCCATGTCTGGATTGGTTACATCATCCATGTTGAGAGCTTATAGAAGACATGCGATTGTGGTTATTTTGGTGGTAGCAGCGATTATTACTCCTCCAGATGTAGTCAGCCAGCTATTGATAGGTATGCCTATTTTAGTCTTGTATGAGGCTGGAATTACCATTGCAAAGCGATTGGAAAAAAAGCGTGCTATTAAAGAGGCTGAAGAGCAAAAGAAAGATGCTGAATTTGAGAGACAAGAAAGAGAATCCGAGCAAAATTTGACTAAAGAACAGTCTAAGCCATCCGAAGAAGAAAAAAAGGATGAGGACGATAAAAACGAGCGATTCGAGGATTGATCAATAAATAAAGGAAATCATGGCTAAGAAAATTGCGATAGGCGGAGATCATGCCGGCTTTGAATACAAAGGGAAATTGATCCAAAAACTGGAAAGCCAAGGCTACGAAGTGAAGGATTTTGGACCTTTTTCAACCGCTTCAGTGGATTATCCTGATTATGTTCACCCATTGAGTACGGCTGTAGAGAATGGCGAATATGATCTAGGAATCGTGATTTGTGGTTCTGGAAATGGTGTGGCTATTACAGCCAATAAGCATCAGGGAATCCGAGCTGCCTTGGTTTGGAATACAGAGCTGGCAGCTTTGGCAAGACAGCATAACAATGCTAATGTGGTAGCCCTTCCTGCTCGTTTTATAGCTTATGAATTAGCTGAAGAGATTACAGAAGTATTCTTGACTACTGAATTCGAAGGTGGCCGTCATGCCAATAGAGTTAATAAAATAGCTTGTAGTTAATTAAGTGATTTTAAAATATCAAAGCCCATCTTATGAAAATAGGATGGGCTTTTTTGTTAAATCAGGATTTTATTTCCTTGATTTGAAGCCTACTGGAATTTTTAAATCTCCTTCGTCATATAAGTTCAGATATAAATTGACAGTGTCTTTGGATCCTCAATAGACTCTATAGATGTCTAGCAGGCCTGAGTCACCCATTAGTCCATTTGGCGTTTTGAAATGGCAGCAACTTCCTAATCTATAATATTCTACCTCTTCACCATTTGGACCTAAGAGTGCATTTAAAAATCTCTGCTGATTTTTAGCACCATTGTCTATTACACCTCCTACTTTAATTGGATTGGCTTCTGAATATCCATAAGATTTATCAACACTCGACTCAGTTAGAAGGAAAGTGTTTTCATTAAGATACTCCACAGGGATCTGTCGAGTATCGCCGAGCGACTTTTTACCAAAAGAAGTGCTAACATTTTTAGACTTGTTTGAGGCACAGGCAAATAGAAAAGTCAAGCAAATAATTAGAAGAAAGGGCTTTTTCATTTTAGTTGAATTTGGTTAACTAAAATTTACCATTTTACAAACTATGTAAAAAGTTAAAAAATATTGAATAAGTCCAGTCTCTGTTAATTTTAATTAATCCCTCTCAACCTTAAACTCAGCCAAAACGGGAAAGTGATCTGAAAGTGTTTCTGGTGTTCCATGATTGAATATCTCAACTTTGATACATTTTTGTGCCAATTTAGGGCTCGCGAGAATGTAATCTATTCGGACCCGGTTTTGGATAATCGTTTCTGGCGTATTATCATATCTTCCTATTAAAACTGGAGATGGGAAAGTAAAGCTTTTTTCGAAGTCAACTTTATTTAGGCATACATCTACAGCAGGAATAGATAAGAACTCTGAAATCGGTGCATAATCAAATTGTCCTAATCTCAAATCATCGTATTTATCCCCTTCCTTTCTTTGGCTTTTTTCTCTGAGTTCATCCTTTTTCTCAAGCCAATAAGCATCCATTGGGGAATGAGAATTGAAATCTCCCAAGACGATGAAAAAATCACTTTGAAGCTCCTGAATTCGGGATTTGATTTGTTGAGCTTCTCTCAATCTAAAATTAGCATCTGAAGGCGAAAGATGGACTACAAAAAAATCAATCCCAGAAGTTTTGACATGCAATAGCCCATGCCAGAAGTTATCCACATTCTTTTCGATGAGTTCAATTGGCTCTTTGGATGTTAATGCTGTAGGATATCCACGTTCTTTTAGGATTTTCACATAAGGATGTCCCCATTGTTCGGCATCTTTTCTGAGCTTTTCTTCATCATATCCACAAAGTTCCTCCAAAGCTAAAACATCAGGATTTTGCTCTTTTACCCACTGAATCAAGTTTTTCTGTCTCAGAGTATCCTTTCCCCAATCAAATCCATTCCAGATATTGTAGGTCATAACTTTGAGCGTTTCTTCATTTTTTTGAGCAAAAATAAATTGACTCAATCCAATTGTAAACAATGTTAAAAATAGAAATTTGATTTTCATCGAGTAAAGATTTTTTGGTTTGACGGCCTAAAAATGGAAATTCATTTTTGAATCTCTAAGATGTTAATAAAAAAATAACCCCGACTTTTAAGCCGGGGTTGAGATTAGAGAAGCGGTTTAAATTGCCGCAAGAATCTGACATCATTTTCTGTAAAGAGTCTTAGATCCTTGATTTGATATTTCAGCATCGCAATTCTTTCGATACCCATACCGAAAGCAAAACCTGTATATTTTTTGGAGTCAATTCCGCAGTTTTCCAACACATTCGGGTCTACCATCCCTGATCCGCCAATTTCTACCCAACCTGTTCCTTTGCAGACATTACATCCTTTACCACCACAAATCAAACAGGTGATATCAATCTCAGCACTCGGCTCAGTAAATGGGAAATAGGAAGGTCTAAAGCGAACTTTGGTTCCTTTTCCAAACATCTCTTTGGCGAAGTGATAAAGAGTATTCTTCAAATCAGCAAAGCCTACATTTTCATCCACATACAATCCTTCCACTTGGTGGAATATACAATGGGCTCTCGCTGAAATTGCCTCATTTCTATAAACTCGTCCTGGTGAAAGAGTCCGGATCGGAGGTTTTTGATTTTCCATTACTCGAACCTGCACCGATGAAGTATGCGTTCTCAATGCGATATCCGGATTCTTTTCAATGAAGAACGTATCCTGCATTTCCCTAGCCGGATGGTTTTCCGGGAAATTCAATGCGGTAAAGTTATGCCAGTCATCTTCGATTTCCGGTCCTTCTGAAAGGTTGAAACCAATTCTTTCAAAAATTTCGATGATTCTCTGACGAGTAGCTGTCAAAGGGTGAATTCCTCCAATTTCTTGATTGGAAGGAGGTAAAGTCAAATCTATATCAGCCGATTTAGCTTTTTTGCTAGCGGAATTTACCTTTTCAATCAATTCCTGGAATTTAGCTTCAGCGAGCTGCTTGACGCTATTTACCAATTGACCATAGGCCTTTTTTTCCTCATTAGGGATTTTACCCATTTCTGCAAAAAGCCCCCCAACCACACTTTTCTTGGAGATATACTCCATTCTATAGGCTTCGAGTTCGTCTGGATTGTTGGCATCCGCTGCCGCAATTGCTGCCTTAATGGCTTCGATTTTTTCCTGATACATGTGATTCAGATTAATCAAGCCACAAAGCTAAGATTTTTGAGGGTTTTCGGGGAAAATCAGGATTGATTATTTGAAAGGTAGAGCTCATTTCATATTCGGGTAAATCCAATCTTAATGAATAGATCGTATTTCAATTCAAATCAACAAACAAATGAAACCATGAACAATTTCTTAAAAGTAGCCCTTCTAGCCTTTGTTTTTTTATCCGCAAACATGGCTTATGCACAATTGGTAAAGACCGTCGAGGTAGGCGGAGCACCGATGTATCCTTCCAAAAATATTGTTGAAAATGCTGTGAACTCAGCAGACCATACTACGTTGGTGGAAGCGGTAAAAGCGGCGGGTTTAGTAGAAACATTGCAGGGAAAGGGCCCATTCACAGTGTTTGCTCCAGAGAATTCAGCTTTTGAAAAATTACCTGATGGAACGGTTGAAACACTTTTGAAGCCGGAAAATAAATCCCAATTAACAGCTGTGTTGACTTATCATGTTGTTGCTGGCAAAATGGGGTCAAAGGATATTGCTGAAGCAATTAAAGCTGGTGGTGGAAAAGCAACATTGAAAACAGTACAGGGAGGAGAATTGACAGCATGGATGAAAGGAAAGAAACTTTATATCACTGACGAGAATGGTAATTCTGCTCAAGTCACTATCGCTGATGTATGGCAATCCAATGGAGTAATCCATTCTATTGATACTGTCGTTTTGCCAAAAATGTAAGTGCCTAATCTATCTCATTGCTTTAAAAAGCTCCTGGATTTCTAGGAGCTTTTTTTATTTTATGAGGAAAAATAAGGCAAATGGCCTATTTTTAGAATATTGATTATTAACAACCGAAATTAAATGCATACCAAGCCCAGAATAATTCTTTCGCTTTTTCTTTTCTGTTTTTCCATTTCTCTTTTTGCTCAAAGCCAAAAGGAGTTTTTTGTTTCCCAAAATGGAAGTGACTCAAACTTTGGGACTTCAGAAATGCCATTTCTGACTATTGATAAAGCAAAAGCAACTATTAAATCGCTGAAGGAAGAGGGGGCAAAAGATGCTTTCTCCATCATTTTAAAAGAAGGGACTTTTTACCTGGAAAAACCTTTGGTCTTTGGTCCTGAAGAATCAGGAACAATTGATTCCCCTTACTTAATAAAAGCTGAAAAATCTGGGAAAGTCAGGATTTCTGGAGGTAAAGAAATTGTAGTCAATTGGAAAAAGTATAGAGGTTCAATTTGGGTAGCCAAAGTGCCCAAAGGAATGGAATTCTCAACATTAAGTATTGAAGGAAATCCTCAAATCCGAGCTAGATATCCTAATTTTCAAGAGGGTGTTTTTCCCTATGGAGGATATGCTGAAGATGCACTTTCTCCAGAAAGAATTGAATCCTGGAAAAATCCTGAAGGTGGATTTATTCATGCTTTACACCGAGGAAGATGGGGTGGAATGCACTATAAAATCACTGGTAAAAATTCCGATGGAACCCTGAAGTATGAAGGGGGCTTGCAAAATAATCGCGAAAGTGAAATGCATGCGAGCATGCGCTTTGTTGAGAACATTTTTGAGGAATTGGACAGTCCAGGAGAATGGTATTTGGATGAGAAAAAGTCCCAACTCTTTTTTTATCCAAAGGAAGGAATGGATATTTCTTCCATTTCGAAAGTAGAAGTTTCCGTTTTGGAGAACTTGATTACTCTAAAAGGCTCGGTTGAAAATCCAGTTCGGCATATTCAAATTGACGGGATAGTTTTTTCTGGAACAGTTCCAACTTTTATGAAGACAGAGGAGCGATTGATGAGAAGTGATTGGACGATTTACCGTCAAGGAGCGATTCTTATGGATGGAACAGAAGACTGTTCTGTATCCAATTCAGAGTTTAGGCATTTGGGAGGTAATGGCATTTTTGTCAGTAACTATAATAGAAAGGCCAAAATCTCAGGGAATTTGATAGAATACATAGGAGGAAGTGCGATTAGTTTTGTTGGAAATCCCAATGCTGTAAGATCTCCAAGTTTTAATTATCATGAATTTGTGGAGGCATCAGAAATGGATACCATTCCTGGTCCAAAGTCGCTTGATTATACTTCAGAATCTCTGGTTTTTGACAATTTGATTCATGATATCGGATTGATTGAGAAGCAGGTAGCTGGAGTTCAAATCCAAATGGCCATGGACTTGCGAATTGCTCATAATTCCATCTATAATGTACCTCGAGCTGGAATCAATATTGGTGATGGAGCCTGGGGAGGACATATCATTGAGTACAATGATGTCTTCAATTCCGTGATGGAAACCGGTGATCATGGTGCTTTCAACTCTTGGGGAAGAGACCGCTTTTGGCATCCCAACCGTGGAATTATGGATTCCTTAGCTGCGGTTCACCCTGATTGGATACGCTTAGATGCCATCAAAACTACTATCATTAGAAATAATCGCTTCCAGTGTGATCACGGCTGGGATATTGATTTGGATGATGGTTCCAGCAATTATGAAATCTACAACAATCTTTGCCTGAGTGGTGGGTTGAAATTACGTGAAGGTTTTTATAGAACAGTTTACAATAATGTGTTGATCAATAATGGCTTTCATCCCCATGTTTGGTTCAAAGACAGCCATGATGTCTTTACCAGAAATATTTCAATGAGCCCACATAAAGCGATTCGTGTAAATTTTTGGGGAGATAAAGTGGATCAGAATTTTTTCACTTCAGAATCTGATTTGGAAAAGTCTCGGACTTTTGGAATTGAGGCCAGTGGATTGAGCGGTGATCCACAGTTTTTGGATGCCGGAAATGGAGATTTTCGAGTAAAACCTAGCTCTCCTGCTATGCAATTAGGTTTTGAGAATTTCGATATGGATGAATTTGGTGTGGAAAGCTCAAAACTAAAAAAATTGGCATCTGAGCCATCTATTCCCCTTCTTTTATTGGATAATCAAGATCAAAATGATCAAGTTTTCAATTGGAGAGGCTATCAAATTAAGAATGTTGCGACTCTTGGAGAGCAATCTGCAGCGGGTTTGAATGAAATGACCGGTGTTTTGATTTTAAATATTCCCGAAGGAAGTTTCAATCAAGGTATTCAGGTAGGTGATGTGATTTTGGAATGCTGGGGAGAAAAGGTAAAAAATGTAATTGATCTTCAGAAGATAGAAAAGGCAAATATCTGGAAAGGAAGAGTTGAACTGAAAGTGTGGAGAAATCAAGGTTTGGTGGAGGTTGCATTTTGAAAAATGTGTTCAAAAAATCTTCATTAAATTTAATTAGCCGACCTCCTTATTTAAGAAATATCCCTAAAACTTAAATAAGGAGACCTCTTATTAAAGAAAATGGAGAAAAACTTAAATAAGATGTATCTTTATGAAAGAAATCTTGAAAACATGAAGAAGTTTATTTCAGGGAAATACATCAATCAAGGAACTTATAAAAGTTTTCAACCTGAAAAGATAGATCGTGAATGGAAAGTTGATAACATGGAACTGCTTCAACTTTTAAGTCAGGCTGACAGGCAATTGGGCAGATTGGATATGTATTCGGAATATATCCCAAACATTGATCTGTTTATAAGTATGCATGTACTGAAAGAAGCTACCCAATCTAGTAAAATTGAAGGAACCAAAACCAATATTGAAGAAGCACTATTGGACAAAGAGGATGTTTCCGAAGAAAAAAGAGACGATTGGGAGGAGGTTCAAAATTATATTAAGGCCTTGAATCAGGCTATTTTGAAACTAAATGAACTTCCTTTTTCATCAAGATTGATCAAACAAACCCATGAAATTTTGCTTTCTGGTGTCAGAGGAAAACATAAACTGCCTGGAGAGTTTCGAACCAGTCAAAATTGGATAGGAGGAGCTGGGATATCTGATGCTATTTTTGTTCCTCCAATCCATTCTAGTATTGGAGAATTTATGGGGGATCTAGAAAATTTCGTTCATAACGATGCGTATTTTTTTCCAGAACTCCTTAAGATAGCCTTGGTCCATTATCAATTTGAAACCATTCACCCATTTCTTGATGGTAATGGAAGAGTGGGAAGATTAATGATTACACTTTATTTGGTTGAGAAAGGGATATTAAAAAAACCGATTCTTTATCTCTCTGATTTTTTTGAAAAAAACAGAACACTCTATTATGATAATTTGATGAGAGTCAGGGATAAGAATGATATTATACAGTGGTTTAAGTTTTTTTTGGTAGGCGTAGTTGAAACAGCGAAAAGTAGTATTCAGACCTTTGATAGGATTCTTAAGCTTCAAAGGCAAGTTGAGGCTAAAATTCAGACTTTAGGAAGTAGGTCTTCCAATGCTAATATATTGATACAGTATTTGTATCAACACCCAATTCTTGATTCTCAAAAAGCCAAAGAGCTTACTGGATTGTCTTTCCCTTCAGTCTATAAGTTGTTGGAAGAATTAGAAGCGCAAGAAATCCTCAAAGAAATGACTGGAAGTAAGCGAGGGAAAATTTATTTGTTCAAAGATTATATTAATCTTTTTAATTCAAGAGAGTAAAAGTTCAAGATTGAATTTCAAAATTCTTTAAGGCAAACGCCCTAATTATTCCTTGTTAGGAAGTAGATTCCCATTTACCTTTAGGACTTGAGATTACTCTCAATCCATTTCAATTATTTAAAAATGTCCATTATGAACCGTAAATCGATTGGCCTTGTGGTTTTGGCCTTGATGATTTCCTTCGGAATTCAAGCACAAAATACCATTCACCCAACCTCCTCCGAATACGAATACCCAACTGATCCTAAGGTTCAGGAAAAGCTGGAACAATGGAGAGATCAAAAATTTGGAATCCTAATTCACTGGGGAATTTATGCTGTTCCCGGGATTGTCGAGTCCTGGAGTATAGTCAATGAAGATTGGATCAATAGAAAAGATACCACTCAGAGCTATGAAGATTACAAAAAGTGGTATTGGGGATTGAAAGATGATTTTAACCCTACTGGATTTAATCCTGAGCAATGGGCTGATGCAGCAGAAAAAGCTGGGATGAAATACGTGGTTTTCACCACCAAACATCACGATGGCTTTAATATGTTCGACACTCAGTTTACTGATTATAAAATCACGGAAGGGCCTTTCAAAAACAATCCAAAAGCAGATGTAGCCAAGTATGTTTTTCAGGCATTCCGGGACAAGGATATGATGATCGGGGCTTATTACTCCAAGCCGGATTGGCATTCCCAGTATTTCTGGTGGGATTACAGAGCCACTCCTGACCGAAATGTCAACTATGATATTAGAAAGCATCCATGGAGATGGAATCAGTTTGTGAATTTCACCCATAACCAATTGAATGAAATCACCAGTAATTATGGATCTATTGATATTCTTTGGTTAGATGGTGGATGGGTGCGTCCACTGGAAACTGTAAATGAGGAAGTCTTAAGCTGGGGAGCTCCAATTCCTGAATTTTCTCAAGAAATCAATATGCCGAAAGTGGCAGAAATGGCAAGGAAAAATCAAGAGGGAATCCTGATTGTGGATAGAACGGTTCATGGACCTTTTGAAAATTATAGAACTCCAGAACAAGGCATTCCTTCAACCATGTCTCCAGATCCTTGGGAGAGCTGCATCACACTCGGTGGTGCTTGGGGATATGTTCCGAATGATAAATTCAAACCTTCTCGCAAAGTAATTCATTTGTTGGTGGAGATCGTGGCAAAAGGCGGAAATCTATTGTTGGGAGTGGGTCCAACAGCAGATGGTATTTTCCTTCCTGAGCAAGTTTCCAGATTGGAAGAAATCGGGAAATGGCTTGAGGTAAATGGCCAAGGGATTTATGGAACCAGAGCCATTGAAACTTTCCAAGATGGTGATGTCTATTTCACTCAAGGAAAAGAAAAAGAGCTTTATGCGATTTTACCGATTCAAGAAGGAGAAAAGCTAGGAGAAAGCATCACATGGACTTTAAACCCACCTAAGAAAGGTGCCAAAATCCACATGCTGGGTCAAAAAGGAAACCTTAAGTGGAAAACAGAAGGTGGAAAAACTGTAGTTTATATTCCTAGAAGTCTACAAAGCAAGCTAGCTGATTCGCCAGCTGTTGTGTTGACTTATTCAGGAGAGTAAAAAGAGAAACCCCGGATAAATTCTATTATCCGGGGTTTCTCTTTTTCAAATCTCAAATCTTCTCTATTACCAAGTTCTTCCTCCTCTTGGAGGTCCTCTAAATGGCCCTTGAGGACGATCTCCTTCATCTTGTTCTTTAAAGTTACCGATGATATAGGTGAATGTCAGCAAACCATATCTAGTCAAAACATTGGTATACACGTCGGTTACTGCAACGTCGGAAACGGTTCTTGAGATACTATTATTTTGATTGAGTAAGTCAAATATCACCAGCTTCAATTCTGCCTTGTTGTTTTTGGCAAAGCGATATCCAGCCTCGATATTCCACAACCATACAGACTGGTCAAAGCCTTCTGAAAGACCGCTGTAAAGCGTGTTATTCACATTATTTCCAACGAATAACTTTCCATCATTTGGTGAATAATACAATCTCAAATTGGATTCTTGGATGTAGTAATTTTGATCCAGATTGGCTTGAAGACTGGAATTAACAATTGTATACGTTCCAGTTGAGCTCAATGTAAAATCAAAGTTTTTACTGATGTTGGAAGTAAATGTAACTCCTTGTCCCAAGCTGATATTATCGTTTTTATTCAACTCGCCATTAATCAAGCCAGGAGTACGTCCATAGCCTAATCTTGTATTGAAATTCACATTGGTTTTGATGCCTTTAAAAGGAGTGCCATAATTCATGAAAAGCCTTGAATTAAAGTTCCCATCCAAGTTTACAGGCATGGAAATTTGACCACCTGGTCGAAGTAAAATTTCTCCGTTAATCAGAGTATCACTCGCAGCCACGTAGGTGCTGCTTCCGATATAATTGCTCGTTGTGGAAAAGTTTGCAAACATGAAGAAAGTCTTATTTTTCTCCATGTTGAACTTACCAATATTAGCGAAAATGTTATGTTCAAAACTTTGTGCTAAAGTAGGGTTGCCCACACTTAGATTCAATGGATTTTGATTGTTGACAACATTTTGAAGTTGGCTGACAGATGGTTCATCCGTATCGGTTCTATAGCGAACTCTAAAGTTCAATCCTGACTCTCGATTTCTATAGCTTACATGAGCACTTGGCAAAATGTTGTTAAAGCTTCTGTTGAAAACTCCTTCCGATGGGAAGAAAGCTTCATTGTCCAATTTGGCATTTTGATAGTCCAAATTGAAGTTCAAATTCCAACCATTGCTATTGTATGCATAGCCAGTTCTTAACCTTTGAGTGATGAATTTGTTGATAAATACATTACTCAAAGCTGTATCCAACACTGGTAAGTTTTCAGAATCTAAAACTCGTGTTTTTTGATCAGAATCAGTCTTGTTATTACCGATTTGATAGCCTAATGTCCCTTGCGATTTTTCTCCAAATTTCTCTGTAAATGTTAAGTTGACTCTGTAGTTAAATCCGTTGTAAAGCAAGTTTGTTTCTTGTGTTGTAGTATCAAGTAAGCTTTTACTGTAATCATTACTTGCTGCCAATAATTCCGAGTTTTGATCTCTATTATTCCAGTTGGTATAGATATCTGTGGATAAAGTACGTCCAGGCTTATCGAATTTGTATCGGTAGGTCAGGTTGTTTGAGATATTATAGGAGTTGGTCTTTGCGTCAGTAATAGACCTCAAAGCTGAAAGCGAATCTCCAGCACTGTTCATCGTCAATGCATCTCTGTCACTGTAGGTGTTGTTGGTTTGGAAAGAGATGTTTGGTGTGATTATCAAAGAGTTCTTTTCATTCAAATCTGCTTCTATTCTCGCGTTGGCTCTGTGGTTGTAGTTATCCACAGTATTAATCAGATTTTCCTGATACAATTGGGAAAGACTTTCGTTAATGACAGTCTCTCTATTTGTGATTTGGCGAAGGGTATTCTGTGTATTGTTAAAGAAATAACTTCCTGTAAAATTGACTTTCGATCCCCACTTATCACTATAGTTCAACCCTAATGCATTTGTGGTAATTGTACCTATATCATTTCCTCCGTAAAAGCTGCCTCCGCCGCCTCCCCAGCCGCCTCGGCCTCGTCCCCGACCGCCTCCAGAAGCATTAGCATTTACTCCAGCAAGGTCCTGACTTGAGAAATTTTGTTGGTTGATATTATTAAATAATCCTAAAATTGAGAATCTTCTGTCCCCAGAGAAAAGGTTGACGCTTCCTCCTGCCGAGTATCGATCATCCGTACCATAACCTCCATATACACGTCCGAATTTTCCACTTTTATGATCTTCCCGAAGTATGATGTTGATAGTTTTGGTATAAGTACCATCATCAAATCCCGTAAGACGAGTTTGATCCGATTTTTGATCCAAAACTTCCACTCTGTCAATGGCATCAGCAGGTAGGTTTCTTAAAGCAATATTGGGGTCAGAACCAAAGAATTCACGACCATCCACCAAGATTTTTTGAACGGCCTCACCTTGTGCCTGAACTTCTCCATTAGCTATAGTGACGCCTGGAAGCTTACGGACGAGATCTTCAGCCATTCCATTTTCTTTGGTTTTGAATGCAGAAGCGTTAAATGAGGTGGTATCACCTCTCATTTCCCCAACAGGAGTTTGTCCTTCGATCAATACCTCACCCAATACTTGAGTGTCTTCCACCAAAACTATTTCACCCAAGTCCAAAGGCTCACGCATACTGTGCACTCTAGATATAGTCTTGTATCCAATAAATGTGATTTCTACTTTTACTTGTGGGATATTAGGTCTGACAATTTCGAATTTCCCTTGTGCATTGGTCACAGTACCTCTCAAAAGAGAATCTGTTACAGTCTTTATTTGCACATTGGCGCCTATCATTGGTTTATTGATCGATCCATCGATCACAGTCCCTATAATTTTTCGTTCGGGAGGGTTCTGACCTTCAGGTCGTTGGGCATAGACTGACCCAATCAGTAAAAGGCTAAAAATCAGGGTCAATAAAGAGTAGTTCTTTTTCATAATTTGCAAAGTTCACTACTTTGACTGAATGAAAAAGGCAAAGGTTTAGTCTCCTATTTCCAAAAAATAAGAATGGATGAATGTTAGGATAAATGGCTTGAAATCCGTTTAAAAATCACATTAAATTTTATCCATGATATCTGGATAGGAGATTCCAAAGTGGGAATTATCATAAATGGCCACACCGTCTCGGATGATAAGTATTTGTGGGGATTCATGGGGAACATGGAAAACGTCTTCCACCAAATTGGAAATTTGTCGATAGGCAACTAAATCCAAATAGTAAGGCACTATCTTTTCTTCGTCCTCAGATTTCCAATTTCTAAGCAATCTATCGAGAGACATACTACTTACAGAGCAGCGGGTACTATGTTTGAAAATCAAAATCGGTCTTTCTTGACTCAAGGTTTTGATCTCTTCTATTTGCTCAGCCGATGTCAATTTTTTCCAATTCATAAGATATTCTCTTTTTTGGGACAATACTTGCAGGGGAAATAAAGTTCCTTTATTGTCATTCAATTTATATATGAAACTTCAATTCCGCTATAGTCTCCAAAAATATTCATTTTGTGTCCTAATACTTATTTTTTCGTTGGCTTCTTGTAAGAGTCTCAACATATCCAATCCGGGACCTTTGGCAGAATTGCCTCCGTCAAATTCCAATGTGAATGTGCCTTTGGAAATCCCAAAATCAACTTTG
The DNA here is from genome assembly GCF_026652115.1 of Algoriphagus sp. PAP.12. Lineage (GTDB taxonomy): Bacteria > Bacteroidota > Bacteroidia > Cytophagales > Cyclobacteriaceae > Algoriphagus. Next base: position 685,180 of record NZ_JAPPSQ010000001.1, read on the forward strand.
GATCGAATTTTCAATTCACAAATCCCGGTGAATTTGATTGATGAGGAAAATATGGAATTTGGAAGTGGAATTGAAGGAAGTCTTTTGCTGAAGAGAAAGGGAACCATAACCTATACTTCATTGGATAGCCAAGTTATAGAGATGAAAATGCCTCTTGAAGTCAAAGGTGAAGTGGGGTTGAAAAGAGGAGGCCTTGGAAACCTTTTTAAAGGAAAAGTACCAATTGATGAGACTTTTGCGCCAGTGGTTAGACTCAATCCACAAATCAATCCTGATTGGACTTTGAGTGTGGATAACTTTGAACTAGTGGAGCTTGGAGGAAATCTGACCCTTGATGTATTGGGAATGGAAGTGGATTTGAGTCAGATGATGGAGCGTCAAATTAAAAACTGGGCTGAAGAAAATCTCAATGGAGATCGCAAACTGGTAAATTTGAAACCCATGATTGATTTGGCTTGGCAACAAGCAGGGAAGGCATTTACTGTGGATTGGGATGGAAATTCGAAGGTCTTTTCAATTCAACCGGAAGCTGTGAAGCTGAAAGAGTTTTTTGGGAAAAATGATTCATATAATGTCTGGTTGGGAATGGATGGTAAAATCAATACGCATCCCGTTGGTGCAGCTCCAAGTCGAGCTTATCCTTTGCCAAATTTGACTCCAAACTCTCAATCAGAGAATGAATTGGAAATCGAACTCCCTTTTGAAATCAGCTATGAAGGGCTTGATCAATTGTTGGGAGAAAACCTGAATGGCAGAAGTTTCAGGGCAGATAAAAATACGATCATGACTTTGGATCAGCTAAAGTCACAACCATTTGGAGAGCTTCTGGCAATCACCTGTGATTTTGTTGCTGAAAGAGAAAACGGAGAGGATCTGGAAGGAAGCTTTTTTGTGGTTGGAAAGCCAGCTTATGATTCTGAGACGCATAGTTTGTATTTCGATGATATCAATTTCAAGGTCCTCAGCGATGATTCCAAAGCTAAACTGGGAGTGGCCATGAAAAAGAGAAAAATCATCCGCCAGATAGAAAAAAGAGCCGTTTTTCCGGTTGGAGGTTTATTAGAAGATAGCCTCGGAGGTATTCAGGAAAGATTGGGACTAAGTACTCCGATTGCCGATCTGAAAGTGGATGATTTAGAAATAGAACCGGCAGGATTTTATCCTACTAAAAATGGGCTTTCGGTGTATATGAAAGCGAAAGGGGAAATTGCTGTAGATTGGAAATAATAAAAGCCGGATTTGAATTCCGGCTTTTTCTTGTTATTTCATCTTTTTCAAGATACCCTTTGCTTCTTCAAGTATATCCTTCTCGTGAAAGGATTTTGAGATTTTGTCAATTTTGGGTTTGAGCTTTTTCTCCAGTTTCAAGGAGGAAGCAGACCTTAGGGCGAATTTTACCACTGAAGGGTCCATATCATCCAATGATTTGTTTAAAATAGCCTCAGCGATTTCCGGTTTTTTCATTCTCGCACCATATGCAGCCGCAATTCTCACTGGGGCAGAACCTTTGTCTGCTGCTTTTTCCAATATTTCAGTAGATCCGTCTTCATCGATATAGCCTGCTAAATAGGCAGCTTTGATCGCCAGATTTTCATCTGATCCATTGACTAGATCTCCCAAAAGAGGAAGCGCGTCTTTTCCGAATTTCTGAGCTCCAGCCGGATAATCCAATTCATCCAATCTCAGAAATTCCAATAATTCCTGCGGGTCAAACTGCCCAGCGGGTTTGCTTGTTCTTTTTGCCATGATTTCTAAGTGTTTGGTTAGATATTGGTACTTAAACTACTGTTTCTCATTGTAGAGGATTCTGAGCTAGTCAAGTTCGGTGGAGGATTGGTGATGTTAAATGTTCCATTTCCAGTCATCAAACGATCATTGTTATTCACATGATTCAAACCTAACACATGCCCAAATTCATGTCCTAAAGTCCATCTACTAGCAGATCTAACTACTACACAACCCGGTTTGCCAGACGGATGCGCGGCACAACCGTTATACCCAGGCACAGTACTTCGGACATAATAAACCACCAGATCTTTAGACCCTACAAAATCCCTATTGTTGAACAAAGAATTTTGCTCTGAGGTGGTTTGTCCCATCATACAACTTCCGACATCGACGTCATTGAGGCTTGGAAGACTTAAGTTTTGAGTTGAAGCACAGTCTACCCGAATCCCTGCAATTGCAAAGACTTCCTGCATTGCTGCAAATTGCTCATCGAGAGTAAAGGAGGTTGGAGCTGTTAAGATTTTCACGTGTACTCTGACTTTTTCTTTCAAGACTCTAATTCCAGCTGTTGGGGACCAGTAGATACTTCCTCCTTGGAAATGGCTGATTCTTCCTGCTCCTCCAAAAACTACCAATTCATCTGAAATAGGGTATTTTAAGAAACTTTTCTCCCAGCCTAAAGAGGCCCAATGTGCTCGGATTGCTCCATGAACTTCATGAGCTCCTGTACTTGGTGTCCAGTAAATGCTTCCGCCCTGGAAATGATTAAATCTCCCTACTCCATCTGGAGTGGTGGTTTCATTGGTCAGTGGATATTTTAGAAAACTTCTTTCCCATCCCAGACTGGCATATTTGGATCGGATTGCTCCATGCACTTCCCAAGCGCCAGTACTTGGAGACCAATAGATACTTCCTCCCTGAAAATGATTGAATCGCCCGATATTATCAGGAGTTTTGGTCTCATCGGTTTTTGGATAACCCAAAAAACTTCTTTCCCAACCCAATGACTTCCACCTGGCTTTTATTAATCCATGAACTTCATGCGCCCCTTCGGAAGGGTGATAGTAAATGGAACCGTTGACATAATGCTGAAACTGACCAACACCATCAGGGCAAGTAATGATGGATGTTGTGTTGGTTCCTAGCCAGCCACTTGCCCCTCCAAGTTGCCAATATTTGACAGTAATTGGATGAAGTGGTGTGAAATTGAGATCCTTAATTAGCTTTTCATGCAGGGTAGCATCCAAGACTAATTGTGGATCAATTCGAAATTTTGACATAGGCCTAAAAATTTTAATTTGATTGAAAAATTATCTACAAAAAGGTAAAGAAAATCTAGAAAAAAATCAAATAAATATTTGGTTTTCAGTGGATTACGATTTTATTAGTTCTCCATAAGTTTGGATGCCTTTAGACTGAGCTATTTTTAAAAGTTTGAGGAAAAGCTGGGCTGTCAAAAAAGCATCACCGGACGCTGTATGCCTGTCTTCAGTTTGAATTCCATATCTCTCACAAAGTTGATCCAAGCTATAATCTTTACTGTTTACATGATTCCAATTTGCTTGAGGCCCCTTTTCCAATCGTAAGGCAAAATTCGCAGTATCGATAATTGAATTAGGGAAAGAAGGAATCCCCGTAATTTTTTCCAGCATAGATTTATCAAAATGTATATGCTGGCCAACGAGGATGGAGTTTCCCATATATGGCAGTAGAGTTCTGGAAAAATCTTCTTGGCTAATGGTTCCGAGTCTTTGGGTAATCCCATGGATTTCTGCTGATTTACCTATTTCTCGATCGGATTCAGGATATAGTTCAAGGCTTGAATTGATTTTAATTTTTCCTTCTTCGATTTTTACGGCGCCAAAAGAGAGGATATGATCTTTTGAAGGATCGAGGCCGGTGGTTTCTGTATCCAGAACTACAAAGCTTAATTGTTGGATAGATCGTATGCCAGGGGTTTTAGCTTTCGATTGTTCCAAAAATTGTTGAACATAAGCTCTGGAATCTTCTTTTTTCTTGGAAAATGGCCACCAACTCATGATCTGAGCAAGTCTAGTTGAAATCGGATTCTGACGATTTCTTGCAATTCTGAAATAGGCGCAAAAGTACTTTTAAGCAATTGGCGCTGGAGTTTACCCATATTTTCAGGACGGATGTATCGTCCGTTATTTTGATTTTGAAGTCCTTCTAAAGCTCTCATTCTCATCAAAATTTCATAAGCCTTTCCTGCTTGAGTGAATAGTTGGGCATTTTGAGGTTCCATTTCACCTAGCTTTTCAAACCTTTTGAAGGTATTGTTGATGCCTACCACTCCATAGCTTAAAATGAGTAGTCTAGCCAAGTCAGTCAAAGGCATCATAGCTCTCGCCTTGATATCAAATTGATCTCGATGTTCTTGGCTTTTTTCCACAATAAAATCCTTGAAGAATCCCAGTGGAGGTGGAGATAAAAAGGCATTTTGGCCTAAATAGGATAGAAATCCCTTCTTCTTTTGAATGTTTTCATACACATGATGGGAAAGTTCTTCGGAAAGTCCGGTAAACCCAGCCACAGGCCTGAAATCATAGAAAATGGATGCTCTCAATAGTGCTTCGGGTGTGGGAGTGAGAATCCAGTCGGAGAAATATTTTTTCCATTGGCTCAATGGTTGATTCCATTTTGGATTGGAAGCCATAATTTCGCCGGGACATGGAGAAAACCCACAAGCCAATAGGATTTCTGCCACTTCTGCTCCTAATTGTAAGAAATAATCTGCTGCGATTTTCTCGAGTTCTTTAGGCACATCTTCATATAGAATTGCATTATCTAAATCAGTCCGAAGTAATTGCTCTTCTCTACCCTCGGATCCCAAACATAGAAATACGAAGCGAATAGATTTCATCTGAGGAAACTCTTCAGATAGCTTGTTTTGAGCAATTTTTACGGCTTGTTGTATAATCACATCGTTGATTTCTGTCAGGACAGACGCCACAAAGTCCATTGAAACCTCATTTTCCAAGTAATATTTCAGCATTGTTTCTGCCCTATCCCGAATGGATTTCATTTCTGAAACCACCTTGGTATTGAGCAAAGCATGAATCAATACCGCTGGACTGTTTCCCATAGAAAGCAAGACATCGTGGTCTGAAAGAATCCCACAAATAGGACTATTTGGACTTCCGTCTTCCGTCAATATCAAATGATGGAGTCTGTTTTTGATCATGGAAAGATAAAGGTCAGAGAAGCCGGCATCTTTCTTTTTGGTAATGACCGGACTGCTCATGACATGATCTACTTTCGTATCCAAAGGCAGGGCCTTGGCCAAAACTTTATTTCGGAGATCCTTGTCCGTGATGATTCCCAAAGGGATTTGGTTCTCCCCGCAAACGACGATCGAGCTTACGGATTCGGAAGCCATTTTTTGTGCTGCGGCCTGAACAGTGGCAGAGGGGTCAATGTGGATAACTCTTTCTGAAAATTGGATCTGACTAGGATCTGAGAAAATCAAAAGTGAGTGGTCTTGATTATCTTTTTTTAGAACTCCTCGTGCCTTTTGGCCTGTGGATAAGTCCTGTCTTACTACCACTTGACCAGATGCGAATCCTGCTGCAAAGTAAAGGGCGACTTTCGAGTTTTTTTCTAAAATCTCTTCAAATACAGATACTGGAATACTATAGACTAATGAATCAACTTCGACTTTTGCCTCATAGATATAGGGTCTTTTTCCTAGGAGTGCTAAAACACCAAACACATCCCCTTCATCGCAATAATCCTTGATTTCATTTTGATCATAGAGTCCGATCTGACCTTCTTTTAAGATGTAAAAGTGTGGTCTAGCGGCTTCATTTTTCTTAAAAAGAATCTCTTCTTTTGCCAAAAACTGGACTTCCACTTGGCTGGCTACTAATTCAAGATCAGAGGGGTTCAAAAAAGAAAAAGGAGGAAACCTTTTCAAAAACTCCTGAACTCGCTTGACAATTACATTGGCCATGTGTTGAAAATACTGATTTCAATTTAGAAAATTGCTGACAGAATGTCCTAGACTAAAATTGGTTCTAAATTTGATTTGTAAAATCCTTTAAATCAGATAAATGATGTCAGGAAGAGCCGTTTTTAGAAGTGTTAAAAATCTCCTTTGGGCCTTAATTGTAGCCTTTATGGTTGGGGTCCATAATTTTTACAAGCAAGAAATGGATTCCCCGGATTCTATTGTTTCCTCTATTGAAATAGATGCGGAAGAGGAAGATGATACTCCCAAACTCTAAGGCTTTAAAAAACAATAGACACCAGAAACTCTAGTGTCTATTGTCTTGCATCTGATGTCTAATTTATTTCCTTCCCTCAATAATCTGCTTCACTACTTCTGGATCAAGGAGAGTACTTGTATCTCCCATGTTGTCCAAGCTGTTTTCAGCAACTTTTCTAAGGATACGTCTCATGATTTTACCTGATCTAGTTTTTGGCAAACCAGGTACCAATTGAATTTTATCTGGTTTCGCAATTGGACCAATGATTTTAGAAACCGAATCCTTGATTTCTTGAATCAAGTTTTCTTCGGTTCTATTAGTCAAATCACAAATCACATAAGCATAAATGCCTTGTCCTTTGACCTCATGTGGATAACCTACTACTGCAGATTCAATCACTTTAGGATGCTCATTGATCGCGTTTTCAACTTCTGCAGTTCCCATTCTATGGCCAGAAACGTTGATAACATCATCTACACGTCCTAGGATTCTGTAGTATCCATCATGATCTCTTTTGACTCCATCTCCTGTAAAGTACATATTTGGATATGTAGAGAAATACGTTTGCTTGCATCGGTCATGATCACCGTATGTTGTTCGGATCATCGATGGCCATGGGAATTTGATACAAAGGTTTCCTTCCACTCCATTTCCTGTTAGTTCATTTCCATCTGCATCGACAATACAAAGTTGGATACCAGGAAGAGGTAGAGTTGCATATGCTGGTTTGGTTGGAGTAATTCCCGCCAATGGTGAAACCATGATTCCACCAGTTTCAGTCTGCCACCAAGTATCCACGATTGGACATTTGTCTTTTCCGATATGGGTATGATACCAATGCCAAGCCTCTTCGTTTATTGGCTCGCCTACAGATCCCAAGACTTTCAATGAACTCAAATCATAACCTTGAATAGGTTCAGTACCGTAGGCCTGCAAAGCTCTAATAGCTGTTGGGGCTGTGTAGAATTGGTTGACTTTATGCTTTTCCACTACGGCCCAGAAGCGACCTGCATCAGGATAGGTTGGAACGCCTTCAAACATCAGGGTTGTAGCTCCACACAAAAGAGGACCATAAACAATATATGAGTGACCAGTGATCCAGCCGATATCGGCAGTACACCAGTATACATCTCCCGGAGAATATTGGAAGACATTTTCGAAGGAATACTTGGTATAGACCATGTATCCACCAGTCGTATGGACTACCCCTTTTGGTTTACCAGTGGAACCTGAGGTATATAGGATAAATAGCATATCCTCTGAATCCATTTCTTCTGCGACGTTTGTGTCTGCTTGATCAGCTACTGCATCATGCCACCAGAAGTCACGCCCTTCTTTCATGGTGATTTCCTGATGAGTTCTTTGATAGACAATCACTGTGTCTACAGGAGATTTTTCCAAAGCTTCATCTACCAAGCCTTTGACTGCGATTTTTTTGCTTCCACGGAAGTTTCCATCTGATGTAAGTACAGCTTTTGCTCCACAATCCTTGATTCTATCTGCCAATGCTGAGGCAGAAAATCCTGCAAAAACTACTGAGTGAATAGCTCCAATACGTGCACAAGCAAGCATAGCAACTGCCGCTTCAGGCACCATCGGCATATAGATGATAACACGGTCACCTTTTTCGATTCCTTTAGCCTTAAGAGCATTGGCAAAGCGGCAAACCTCGTGGAAAAGTTCCTTGTAGGTAAGTGTTCTGCTGGCTTCATTTGGATCATTAGGTTCCCAGATAATAGCGGGACGATCCGCCATGGTGAACATGTTTCTTTCGAAGATATTCTCAGTGATATTCAGCTTTCCATTGACAAACCACTTGACATCCGGATCTTTAAAATTCCATTTTAAGGTCTTAGACCATCTTTTTCTCCAGTAAAAGGAATCTGCGATTCTAGCCCAAAACTCTTCAGGCTGAGTCACACTTTTTTGATATTCGTACAAATAACCGCTTAGGGTATGTAATCTATCACTCATGATGAAACTTAGGTTTATTGTAAGAGGAGTAAACTCCCGTATATTCTTTTAATGATCGCTGGCTTGTCCAGCACCTCTAGGAATTCGGATATCTTGTACCATTTCCTGAACTTCTTGTGGAGGTGCAGGGGTAAAGCTGGAAACTAAGATACAAACAAGAAAGTTGAGGATCATGCCTATGGAGCCTATCCCTTCCGGAGAAACTCCAAACCACCAATTCTCGGCGGTATTCAGTTCTGGACTGATAAATTTGAAGTAAATAATATACGCCAAAGTGAACACCAAACCTGTCAACATTCCAGCAATGGCTCCTTCTTTATTGATGCGGTCGGAGAATATTCCCATGATGATGACAGGGAAAAAAGAAGCTGCTGCCAAGCCAAATGCAAAGGCTACCACCTGTGCTACAAATCCCGGAGGATTGACACCAAAATACCCTGCCAAAATCACTGCTCCTGCAGCTGCAATCCGAGCAATTCGAAGTTCTTTTTTCTCGGAAATTTCTGGTTTAAAAGTCTTGAATAAATCTCTCGAAACTGAAGTTGAAATGACAAGCAAAAGTCCTGCTGCTGTGGATAATGCCGCAGCCATCGCTCCTGCGGCCACCAATCCCACAACCCAGTTTGGTAATTCTGCAATTTCCGGTGAGGCCAAGACCATAATGTCCCGGTCAATGCTCAATTCATTCTTCTCTTGATCAGGTAGGTACTGGACGATTCCATCTCCATTTTTATCATCTACTTTGATCAGATCAGTCTTTTGCCAAGTACTGATCCAAGCTGGCAAATCGCTCACTTTTTTCTCTGAGGTAGAATTGATTGCATTGTAAATTCCGAATGCAGCAATGGCTGGTGCTGTTGTGTATAGAATAGCAATGAAAACTAAAGCATATCCTGCTGATAGCCTCGCATCTTTTACTTTTGGAACGGTGAAGAACCTAACAATCACATGAGGAAGTCCGGCTGTTCCCACCATCAATGCTAAAGTGATCATAAACATGTCCATCATTCCTTTCCTTCCTGAGGTATATTCAGCAAATCCCAAATCCGCCAATACGCCGTCTAGTTTATCTAAAAGGTAAGTTCCATCTGAAACTTCGCCCCCTAATCCGAGTTGAGGGATTGGGTTTCCTGTCAATTGCATGGAAATGAATATGGCTGGAACCATGTAGGCAAAGATCAAAACGCAATATTGGGCGACTTGAGTATAGGTGATCCCTTTCATTCCTCCCAAAACAGCGTAGAAGAAAACGATACACATTCCAATAACCACTCCCCATTCGATAGGGACTTCGAGATAGCGGGAAAAGACAATTCCTACTCCTCTCATTTGTCCTGCGACATAGGTAAATGAGATGAATAGCGCGCAAATGACAGCAACAATCTTTGCAGTTTTTGAATAATATCTGTCCCCCACAAAATCAGGGACAGTGAATTTCCCAAATTTCCGGAGATAGGGAGCTAATAGTAAAGCCAATAGGACATAGCCTCCAGTCCAGCCCATCAGGTAAACTGATCCATCATATCCAGCAAAGGCAATGATTCCGGCCATGGATATAAAGGAGGCTGCAGACATCCAGTCAGCGGCTGTCGCCATTCCATTGGCGAGAGGGGATACGCCTCCTCCGGCAACATAAAATTCTTTGGTTGAGCCTGCTCGACTCCAGATGGCGATGCCTATGTATATGGCAAATGATATTCCGACTAATAAATAGGTCCAGGTAAGGATTTCCATGTGTTTTTGGGATTAATCTTCGTGAACATCAAATTCCTTGTCTAGCTTGTTCATTCGATACACATAGACAAAAATCAATAAGACAAAAACATAAATGGATCCTTGCTGGGCAAACCAGAATCCCAGTTTAAATCCTCCCAGCCGGATTTGATTGAGTTCTTCAACCCAAAGGACTCCAAAGCCAAATGAGACTAAAAACCAGATGAAAAGTAGGATAAATAAGGTTTGGAGATTTTTCCTCCAGTATCCTTTTGTATTTATTTTGGGTTCGGAAGGCATAGATTGTTTTGCTTATGCTGTGGTTGAGCATATAAAGTAGCAGGTCAAAGTATGCAAAAGCAACCCTTTTGGAGAAAATTTAAAAATTTTAATTAAGTCTTAAGATCTTAATGAATTTTTAGAGCAAAAACTCTGAAATAATTGCCAATCCAGCAGCCAAGAAACTTACCATAAGCTTGCTGATTTGGAGCTTGTGGTGTGGACTACTTTCGAAGAAAATGGTCGTAGAAATATGAAGAAAACCACCTGCTACCAAGCCATACAAAATTCCGATTCCTTCTTTTCCTATTAGATCATTTTGGAAAAGGAAAGAGCTTGAAAACATACCCAACGGAGAAGAAAGAGCGAATAATGTCAAAAGGAAAAGCGTCCATTTTTTACTCATCACTGAGGATAAGACTGCTGCTAAAGCAAAAGCAGCTGGGCCTTTATGCATGATAATTCCCAAAAGAACCGACTTTCCGCTGTGTACGTGGCCAACTGATGAAGATACATCCTCAATCAAAGTGCCATGCGAAAGGAGAGTCCCTTCCAAAAAGGAGTGTATGAATAGCCCCAACATTACAGTCAAAACACCACTTTTTCCATGACCATGGTGGTGCAAGTGAATATGTCCGTGCTCGATTCCGCTGGAAAGAAATTCCAAGATTTGTTGGAAAAGGAAACCAATCAGAATGTAAAGCCCCATTTTGGAGGCATCGGTTGCACTTGAAAAAAGCTCAGGAATAATGTGGATGATGGTAATCGAGAAAAGATAAGAACCCGCAAATACCAAGACCAGTTTAAAGTATTTATCCTTGAAGTTTGGGGCAAAAAACACCAAAGAGCCCGCAATCATGGCTGTCAGAAAAAGAAGAATGAAGTTTAGTCCCATGCAATTTTAGGCTTTTCCGTTTGGTTTTGGGGAAAAGCTTGATTGATAACCTCCGCAAAGGTAATAAAATTCAATAATGTTGCATTTATTTCAAGATTCTTGAAAAATCTACTCCGTGATAAAAGAAAGGTAAGGTTTTAGGCTTTCACTTGTATAGCTACCGTAAGTGCCATCTGATTTGCTGAAAATTAAAAATACTTCCAGTTCAGTATGGGAATCGGCCAATTTGATGGCTTCGTCAGTTCCCATAACCATCATAGCTGTGGCAAAGGCATCTGCAGTCATGCAGTTTTTAGCCAAAACTGTTGCACTCAATAAATTATGTCTTACAGGGTAGCCGGTTTTAGGATCGATGGTATGGGAGATTTTCACTGAGTCTTTGACATAGAAGTTTCTATAGTTTCCTGAGGTCGCCATACCCTTGTTATTCAAAGCAATGATACTAAAAAGCTCCGACGCATTGGATTCTTCTTCTGGTCTGTTTACACCAACTTTCCAAAGTTCCCCCTTATCATTGGTGCCTCTAGCTACTAGCTCTCCTCCGATTTCTACCAGAAAGTTAGAAATTCCTTTGCTGGTCAAAAACTTACCCACTACATCCACTCCCTGACCTTTAGCAATTGCTGAAAAGTCAAGATAGATTTCGTGATTATTTTTGATGACTTTCTGATTGTCAAATTCAATTTTATCAAAACCGACACTTCTCACCATGGTTTGGATGTCCACAGAATCTTTTAATTCAGGACCTGTTGGTCCAAATCCCCAGATATTTACCAAAGGACCTACAGTCGGATCAAATGCTCCGTTTGTTTGGGTGTAGATAGCTTTGGAAGCATTTAGAATTTCTGGAAAATAAGGCAAATTGAACTCCAGCGTATCTTTTTGGTTGAATTGGCTAAGTTCAGAATCTGGGATATAAGTAGATAAACTTTGGTTGAAAACCACCAAAAGAGAATCAATCGAGGTTTGAAAATCTCTGTTTTCCTGATCCAAATAAGTGATGTTGTATGTGGTCCCCATCGTCTTACCGGCAAGTGTGATTTTTCCTGCTTCAGATGGCTCATCCAAAGTTACTTCTGGGGTTTGTTCTCGGTTTCTCCAGGTATAAACCAGAGCTACCATTAAAAGCAGAACCAAGGAATAGACGATATTTTTACGGGTATTAGATCGCATGGATTTTCAAATTTGCTGCAAAGTTAAGGCTTATTTTTGCTTACAAAACCCGTTAGATGAGGCAAAAAGTAAAAGTTCCACTATCTTAAATTTCTATATTTGTAGGCTAAGAAGAATCCATGAGAGAAGACTATTTGCAGGGAGATGAAGACCATTTGAGCCCGAAAGACCGGGAGTTCGAAAGAGCACTTCGTCCATTGAGTTTTGAAGATTTTACAGGTCAGGCAAAAATCGTCGAGAATTTGCGTGTATTTGTATTGGCCGCCAAAAGGAGAAATGAACCTTTGGATCATGTCCTGCTGCATGGCCCTCCGGGATTGGGCAAAACTACCTTGAGTCATATCATCGCCAATGAGCTTCAGGCAGGAATCAAGATTACCTCTGGGCCTGTTCTGGATAAGCCCTCAGATTTAGCAGGTTTGTTGACTAATTTGGAGGAAGGTGATGTACTTTTTATTGATGAGATCCACCGATTGAACCCTATTGTGGAGGAGTATTTGTATTCTGCGATGGAGGATTTCAGAATCGATATCATGTTGGATTCCGGGCCAAATGCCCGCTCAGTTCAGATTTCTTTGAGTCCATTTACTTTGATTGGAGCGACTACCCGATCAGGATTACTGACATCTCCTTTGAGAGCAAGATTTGGGATCAATTCCAGATTGGAATATTACGATGCTAAGCTTTTGACAGATATCGTTTCTCGCTCTTCAGGGATTTTGGAAACTCCAATTGAAGAAGTTGCTGCTTATGAAATCGCCAGAAGGAGCCGTGGAACTCCTCGTATCGCAAATATGCTTTTGAGAAGAACCAGAGATTTTGCAGAAGTCAAAGGAGACGGAACTATCACTTTGGATATCGCCAAAATAGCTTTGAATGCACTTGATGTGGATGAAAATGGGCTGGATGATATGGATAACCGAATCCTGACGACCATCATTGAGAAATTCAAAGGTGGGCCAGTTGGTTTGGGAACAATAGCCACTGCATGTGGTGAAGAAGCTGAAACTATCGAGGAAGTTTATGAACCCTTTTTGATTCAAGAAGGCTATATGAAAAGAACTGCCAGAGGTCGAGTTGCCACGGAGTTGGCATATAAACATTTGAATATCAAGCCTAACTCTGGAACTGGCACTTTGTTTGATACTTAATTTGTCTTAACTTTTAGTTAGAATTCTGAAAACAGGTATAGTATGAGTGTTTCAAGTTTAAAATCCGAGATAATAGAAAGGGTTTCTTCTTTGAATGATAAAAAATTGTTGGAAGAAATTAAGTAGTATATTGATTTTGAAATTGAGACAAAATCAATATATAAGCTTTCTCAAGAAGAAAAAGGCTTCAATTCAAAAAGGTCTTGAGAATATTAAAAACGGGAATGTTTTTACCAATGATCATGCTGAAAAGATGCTTAATCAATGGTTAGAAAAATAGAATGGACCTATTCATCAATTCAAGATAGGTTTCAAATTTTTATTTTTTGGAAGAATCATAATAAGTCGATTCCTATAGTAAGAAGCTTGATAGACTATTTTTAAAATCCGCTGAACTCCTTTCAAAATATCCAGAAATTGGGATAAAAACTGATTTTGCAGGAGTAAGAGTGGTTAAAGTATTTAAAATTTTTTATTCATTTACAGATAAAAAAATCCAGATAATAAAAGTTTGGGATCTTGTCTAGGATCCCAAACTATTCAATGTCAAATAATTATCAAATTAATTCAGCCGCATCTTTATCCATAAACCAGATCAGTTTTCCACTGGCTGGATTAACCATGCTTGCAGGATAAGAATTGAATTCTCCCTCTCTTTTGATGACTTCTCGAACTTTGTCCTTTTTGCTCGCTCCTGTCACCAAAAATGCTACTTCCTCGGCTTGATTAATAATACGTCCGGTGATTGTCACTCTTTTTTGTCCTGAATCAGGATGAGTCGCAACTTTGCAGTTTCTGGAAGAGTCCCATAGATAAATGGAATTTGGGAAAATAGATGCGGTATGTCCGTCATCACCCATTCCCAATATCACCAAATCGAATTGAGGGATTCCTTTTTCGAGTGGAAGGGTGTTTTCTAGGACTTCTCCATATCGAACAGCCTCCTCCTCAGGATCGTTTTCTCCTAAAACTCTGAAAACATTCTCCTCAGGGATGGAAATCTTAGAAAGCAGATGATCCACAGTCATTTTGAAGTTACTCTCTGGATCTGTAGGAGCAACGCATCTTTCATCTCCCCAATAGAAATAGATTTTACTCCAATCGATTTCCGATCCGAAATTTTCCGCCAAATAGTCGAAAACTATTTTCGGGGTGCTTCCACCAGACAATGCCACGTGAAGTTTCTCCTTGGTTTTAGCCAATTGGGCAAAGTATTCCGAAAAAGTTTTAGCTACTTCCTGCTTGTTTTCCAAGACTTGGATTTCCATGATAAGGTGTTTTTATTTTTTAATCGATTAACACAAAACGCAGAATCCGGACTCATCTGTCAAAAGATCTCCTGGATTTCTCCATCCAAAGCTATCTTCGATCAAATCATCTGAATTTCTAGGCCCCCAAGTTCCTACAGCATAGCCATAGGTGTTGACAGCCGGATGATTTTCCCAACAGTTCAGAATAGGATCTACAAATCTCCAAGCAGCTTCCACTTCATCTGCACGGGCATAAAGCGTGGTATCGCCTTGCATTGCATCCAAAAGCAATCTTTCGTAGGCATCCATTACTTGAGCAGAATCCAAATCAGAATAGTAGAAATCCATATTTGCCTGCTCCACATGGAAGCCCAGACCTGGCACTTTCACACCGAATTTCAGCAAGATCCCTTCGTCCGGTTGGATTCTGATGATCAATTTATTGTCTTTTCTATAGACATCCTGACTCTTGAAAACCTCGTGATGTGGAGTTTTAAAGTGAATGACGATTTCAGTCACTTTGGTAGGCATCGCTTTTCCAGTTCTCACATAGAAAGGCACATCCTTCCATCTCCAGTTGTCTACAAAGAACTTGATTGCAGCAAAAGTCTCAGTTGTAGATTCTGGATTTACACCTGATTCTTCTCGGTAGCCTTTTACTTTTTTCCCATTGATGGTTGAGCTTACATATTGGCCTCGAAGCGTATTTTTGATGATGGTCTCTTCATCCTTCATGATTCTAATTGACTTCAAAGCTTTCACTTTTTCATCGCGAATCTCTTCAGGGTCAGCGCTAATTGGCGGCTCCATTACGATCAAGGATACTATCTGAAGGAGGTGACTTTGGAACATGTCACGGAAAGCACCTGATTTATCATAATAACCACCACGTTGCTCCACTCCTACGGTTTCAGCATTCGTGATTTCGATATGATGGATGTATCGGCGATTCCAAAGTGGTTCAAAAATCGAGTTGGAGAATCGGGTTACTAATAGGTTTTGGACTGTTTCCTTACCTAGGTAGTGATCAATTCTATAAACTTGCTCTTCGTGAAAATAAGTGTGAAGACCTTGATTCAATTCCTTTGCAGACTTCAAATCATACCCGAACGGTTTCTCCACGATAATTCTTTTCCACCCTCCATTTTCCTGAGTCAATCCCTGATCATGAAGATTTTTGGCGATGGTTTCATATAAGCTAGGCGGTGTAGAAAGGTAAAAAATTAGATTACCCCCAGTTCCGTGACCCTTATCTAGCTCATTAATTCTTTTAGCAAGTTTTTCGTAGCTAGTATCGTAAGCAGTTCCTAAATCTTCATAGAAAAGCTTATCGGCAAATTTCTGAATGAATTCAGGATCTTCTTTAGCTATTTTATCTTTTAAAAATTCACTTTCTAAAACGACTTTAGATCTGAATTCTTCGCTGTCCATATTGCTACGGCTTACCCCTAAAACCACAAAATTTTCAGGTAAATGGTTTCCTTTATAGAGGTTGTAGATTGCAGGAATCAGTTTTCTGGCCGTCAAATCACCCGAAGCTCCAAAAATGATTAGCATTTGGTTTTGGGTCTTTTTCATGAAGTCAGTAGAGTTAATAGGGAGTAGTCCAGAAAATCATTTTTGGACTGGTTATGAATACTTTTTTGGAAAAAAGCGCGCATGCTCCGCAGGATGAGTTAATTTTGAATTTGAAGCCGTAAAAATAGGGCTTATTTATTTTAAACTCGCGCAACAAAAAAAGAATGCTACAGGAAATTGTAGCTAGAATAAGATCATGGAGCAAAAAGATTTCGATTTTGGATTGGTTGGTCTGGGAGTCATGGGCCGAAATTTCATTTTAAACGTCGCTGACAATAAGTTTAAGGCATTCGGATATGATTTAGACCCTGAAAAAGTTTCAGCATTGATTGAAGAAGGAGGAAATCCTGATCAAGTAAATGCGACCTCAGATTTGAGCACTTTTGTAGGAGCTTTGTCTACTCCAAGAAAAATTATGCTTTTGGTGCCTGCAGGTAAAATCGTAGACCAAGTGATCGAAAGTTTGTTACCGCATTTGGACCAAGGAGATATTATCATCGACGGTGGAAACTCATTCTACACGGATACGGATCGCAGAGAAGCCTATTTGAAAGACAAAGGCTTGCACTTTTTTGGATCAGGTGTTTCCGGTGGTGCAAAAGGAGCTAGAAGAGGTCCGAGTATCATGCCAGGCGGAGACAAAGAAGCATATGAGCATGTAAGACCAATTTTTGAAGCTGTTGCTGCAAAATATAAAGGGGAGCCTTGTGTAGCTTATTTGGGGCCTAAGTCTGCCGGTAACTATGTGAAGATGGTTCACAATGGAATCGAATATGCCATGATGCAATTGACATCTGAGATTTATGATTTGTTGAAAAAATCAGCTGATTTAAGCAATGATGAATTGCATGAAGTTTTTTCTACTTGGAATCAGGGGCGTCTTCAGTCGTTTTTGGTGGAAATCACCTCTGAGATTTTCCTTCAAAAAGATGATTTGACAGATGCACGCTTAGTCGATATGATTTTGGACAAGGCAAAGCAAAAAGGAACTGGGAAATGGACATCTCAAAACGCAATGGATTTAGGTATTCCTGTACCGACCATCGATATGGCGGTCAGTATGCGTGAGATCTCCGCCTTGAAAGATGAGCGAGTAAAGGCTGACGAATTGTACGATAGACCTGCTGTTCAGCATATTGAAAAGGCAGAATTGATTGAATTGGCTGAAAAGGCATTGTATTTCTCTTTTATCCTTTCTTATGCTCAAGGCTTGAATCAATTGGCAGAGGCATCTAAAGAATATGGCTATGAATTGAATATGTCTCAAATCGCTAAAATTTGGAGAGCTGGTTGTATTATAAGAGCTGGTCTGTTGGCAGATATCGCTGATGCCTTTGAAGCAAATCCAGGTTTGACAAATCTTTTATTGGCACCATCATTTGTAAACCAAGTACAGAAAACTCTTCCAGCTGTACGTGAAACAGTGGCTTTTGCAGCGAAAAGTGGTGTTCCTGTTCCGGGATTATTCTCAGCTTTGAGTTATTTCGATGCCTTTACTTCAAGTAAGTTGCCATTGAATCTGATCCAGGCACAAAGAGATCATTTTGGTTCACACACTTACGAAAGAATTGACAGAGAAGGTATTTTCCACACTGAGTGGGGAGCTTGAGAAGTTTGCAGGGATCAGTCTCAGTAAGCAGAAAAAAAGGAAGTCAAAAATTTGGCTTCCTTTTTTTATCCGACTTTCAGTTTGAGTTCTCCTTGTCTTTTGACAACCTTGAGATCAAAGTACTGATTGATAAATGCTTTGCAGTGATTTTCGGACCATTCAGCCCTAGATTCGGTATCGAATAAAATGGTCATTCTAAGCATGGTCTTTACGTATTGCTCATGCTGACCCAAATCCTGAATATATCTAATGAAGTTTTTTTCCCACTCTTCTTTGAATTTATCAAAGTGAGATCTTCCATCAAATAATAATTCCAATTGATTGTCTCCATGTTTGTAGCGATACACACCACAAAGTTGGCGATAGATCATTCGGATTCTTTCAACCGGGTATTCATTGGTGTCCAAGATCTTAGCGTAAGTTTCATCCATCAATTGCAATGGGTTGTACAAAAAAGTATAAGATCGCTTCAGCTCATAAACCATTTGTTCCAAAAGCTCTTCTTCCATAACAAACTGAGCTTGTCTTAGAATGTAGTTTTTGTCTAATGGAAAGAGTTTTTCGATCATCTTGGATTTTTCTAATCCACAAAAATAGGGAATTCTTTTATAAGAGAATGGATCTTTAGGGATTTTAAGAATTGAATTGAAATATTCAAAATTGGAAGATTATTGTACCCTTTTCGTATTTCTCAATTCAAAATTCAGATTTCACCAATCCGCCGGCCTCTTTGCTTGATAGGCTGCCATTTGATCCAATAATTCCACCGGATCATCCGAAACAATCAGCAACTCCTCTTGCTCCGGGTAAAGAAATCCTTCCTCCATAGCATGATTCAGAAAGTCAATCAATTTGTCATAATAGCCATTGACATTATAAAGTGCCAAAGGCTTTTGGATATAGTGAAGTTGATTGAGAGTCATGATTTCAAAAAGCTCCTCCAAAGTACCGATCCCTCCAGGCATAGCGATAAATCCATCTCCTCTTTCAGCCATCAGCCATTTTCTGTCTCTCATGGTCTCTACCACAATCAATTCAGTGCAACCCGTATGAGCCACTTCTCGGTCTACCAGCTTTTGAGGAATGATACCCAACACCTCTTTTCCTGCTGATAATAATTCATCCGCAATGATGCCCATTAGCCCAACTCTTCCTGCGCCATAGACCAAAGAATGATCCCGTTTGATCATTTCTTGAGCCAATGCTCTCACTCCTGATTCATACACCGATGAATTTCCCGTTCTAGAGCCACAATAGACAGTGATTTTTTTCATGAGGATTGTTTTTTTTTCCTTTACTCGAAATTAGTGGTTTGATGCTATTCCCCAAAATTTGAAAATTACCAAGGCTTTAAATTTTAACTATTTTTGAATCATGAAAATTTGCTTTGCTACCAACAACAAGAAGAAAATAGAAGAGGTGAAGGCTGCTTTGGGTACAGAGTTCCAAATCGTTTCTCTTGAGGAAATCGGTTGCCATGAAGAACTGCCTGAGACTGGTGATACTTTGGAATTCAATGCATTTCAAAAGGCCCGACATGTCAAAGATCATTATGGTGTGGATTGTTTTGCCGATGATACCGGGCTTGAAGTCGAGGCTTTGGATGGAGCACCTGGAGTTTATTCTGGTAGATATGCTGGGGAGCCAAGATCGGATGAAAGAAATATTGACAAATTACTCGAAAGCTTGACAGGCAAGGAAAATCGTCAAGCGAGATTTCGTACAGTGATAGCTCTCATTTTGGAAGGAAAGGAATACCAGTTTGATGGAATAGCTAAAGGTGAGATTTTAAGTCAAAGAGTTGGTGAAAAAGGGTTTGGTTATGATCCTGTTTTCAGACCAGAAGGCTATGAATTGACTTTTGCCGAAATCAGTTTAGAGGACAAAAACAAAATTTCCCATCGTGGAAAGGCCGTTAAGGCACTGGTAGAATTTCTTCGCCAAAGAAAATTCTGAAAAACGCCAAAAAAAGATTTTAACTTTGTGCCCATGCAAAAACCTTTCATCGTCGGTATTACAGGCGGGTCCGCCTCTGGGAAAACTTTATTTTTGGAGCGACTTCTGAGCACCTTTGAGCCTGGTGAGGTTTGCTTGATCTCTCAGGACAACTATTATAAGCCTAGACATATGCAGCCTGTCGATGCTCAAGGTGTCCATAATTTTGACACTCCGCATAGCATTGATTTTGAAGCCTATGCGGCAGATATTCGAAAAATTCAAGCAGGGGAAACTGTTGAGCGAGAGGAATATACATTTAATAATGCCTCCAAAAAGCCAAAAATGCTAACTTTCAACTCTGCTCCAGTGGTGGTTGTGGAGGGTATTTTTGTTTTATACTATCCAGAGTTGGCGGATCTATTGGATTTGAAAATTTTTATTGACGCGAAAGACCATATCAAGCTTAAAAGAAGAATCATTAGAGACAAAGTAGAAAGAGGGTATGATCTGGATGATGTTCTTTATCGATATGAGATGCATGTGATGCCAACCTATGAAAAGTACATTGAGCCATTCAAAAGTGATGCGGACCTGATCGTTCCAAACAATCATGATTTTGATAAGGCACTTGATGTTGTACGATCTTATTTGCGCTCAAAATCAGGTAAATAGGAAAAAATACATCTAAAACAGCTTGAGTTTCAAATATTGGCTATATTTGCGGCGCATGAGTTCCAAGAAATCAAATAGCAAATTAATCCAACAGCGCATTGCGGTGATGCTGGCGTTATTGCTATGCTTCTTTATTTCTTCGGTAGAATACTCATCATTTGAAGAGACTGTTCAAACTGAGCAACACAGCGATTCTGATCAAAATCAGACATTCCTAAATGTAGCTGTAGATGCAGTAGTGCCATTTGCAGTGCATGTTTCTCATTCAGTTTTCTACTTAATTTATGAAATCATCAGTTTCGAGCCTACTTCATTTGTAGCCGAAATGATTTCTTTTCCCCAGCCCAATCAACTGGGGGAAATACTTTTTGAGCGGATTATATCCACCAAAGGACCCTAATATCACTTTTTTTCCTGCCTATTAATATAGCAAGCTGCGCTGCAGTTATGCCTTCACGTGTATTCTCAATAATAATTTAATATCTAATTCCTATGCAAAACAAAGGAGTCATTGTGTTTTTGACGGTGGTAATCACGGCCTTGTGTCTGTATTACTTGTCATTCACATTTGTATCTAATGGCATTCAGCAAAAAGCGACAACTTATGCGACGGATGCTTCTGGCAATGTTGATTTTGGCCAGAGAAGAGCTTATCTAGATTCCATCTGGAGAGAGCCAGTTTACAATTTCCTAGGTGCTGATTTTACCTATCAGGAAATCAAAGAAACCGAATTGGGCCTTGGTCTTGACCTTCAAGGTGGTATGCATGTGACGTTGGAAGTTTCCCCAGTGGAAATCGTCAAAGGACTTGCTGGTAACCCAAAAGATGCCGGTTTCAATAAAGCTGTTGATGAAGCTAAAGAAGCTTCCAAAACCTCAACTGATAAGTTTGTAAATCTATTCTATTCTGCTTGGCAGGCGAATAACTCTGGTAAAAACCTAAGTAGCATCTTCGCTACCGCGGCTAACAGAGGTAGAATCTCTTTGGAATCCTCTGATTCTGAAATTTTAGATATTATCGATACAGAAGTTGAAAATGCGATAGATCGTTCTTTCAACATTTTGAGAACTCGTATTGACCGATTTGGTACTTCTCAGCCAAATATTCAGAGAATTCAAGGTTCTGGTAGAATTCAGATCGAGTTGCCAGGTGTGGATAACCAAGAGCGTGTAAGAAACTTGCTTCAAGGTGTTGCAAAACTTCAATTCTGGGAGGTTGCTGAAGTAAATGAATTGGGTGGTGGTCTTGAGGCAATCAACTCAGCTTGGGTTTCTTCAAATAAGAATACTTCTGCTTCTACTGAAGAAACAGAAGCTACAGAAGAACTTTCTACTGAAGATTCTTTAAGAAATGCTTTGGAAGAGCAATTGGCGGAAATTGATCCGTTGAATCCAAGCAATGACGTTTCTCCTATTTTCAGCCTTTTGTATCCAAACTACGGATTGGCTTATGAGGTGAGAGACACAATGATCATCAACAGAATCCTTAAGAATCCTGATTACAGTGCACTTTTGCCTCGTGATATCAAATTGCTTTGGGGGGTAAAACCATTCACTCCTGAAGGTACTTCTGATGAAGTGTTGGAATTGTATGCTATCAAAGCTCCAAGAGGAACGAATGAAGCACCTTTGGAAGGTGATGTAGTAACAGATGCTCGACAAACTTTGGATCAGACTTCAAGACCTGCAGTATCTATGCAAATGAATGCTGAAGGTGCTAGAAAATGGAGAACTTTGACCGCAGCGAACATCGGACGTAGAATCGCTGTCGTATTGGATGACTACGTTTATACTGCTCCAGTTGTAAATGGTGAAATTCCTTCAGGTCAGTCTGAGATTGCTGGTAACTTCACACTTCAGGAAGCTCAAGATTTGGCTAATATCTTGAAGTCTGGTTCTCTTCCAGCCCCAACTCAAATCGTAGAAGAAAGCATCATTGGTCCAACTTTGGGTAAAGAAGCACAAAGCCAGGGTATCATTTCTATGGTGGCTGGTTTGGTAATCGTAGTTGTATTTATGGTTGCTTATTATGCTAAAGGCGGATTGGTTGCTATCTCTGCATTGGTATTCAACATCTTCTTCATCTTGGGTATTTTGGCCCAGTTGGGAGCTGCATTGACCTTGCCTGGTATCGCTGGTATTGTACTGACGATTGGTATGTCGATTGATGCGAACGTATTGATCTTTGAGCGTATTAAAGAAGAACTTCGAAATGGTGCCGGCCTAATGGCTGCAATCAACGCAGGTTACAACAAGGCATTCTCAGCAATTCTTGACTCCAACGTAACTACCTTCTTGACTGGTGCGATTCTTTATGCATTAGGTCAAGGTCCTGTAAAGGGATTTGCGATCGTATTGATGATCGGTATTGCATCCTCTTTCTTCTCCGCAGTATTCATCACGAGAGTGATTGTTTCTTGGATGAGCAAGAAAGGTGACAATAGCTCAATCAGTTTTGCTACTCCATTTGCGAAAAATGCACTTACTGGAATCAACTTTGATTTCTTGAGCAAGCGTAAAGTTGCTTATTTGATTTCTACAGGTATCATCGTAGTTGGTTTGGCTATCGCAGCTATCAATGGATTGAAATTCGGTGTTGACTTCACTGGTGGTAGATCTTACATCGTAGCATTCGAGCAACCTGTTGTTCCTTCTGACTTGAAAGTAGGTTTGGATTCTGAATTTGACGGATCTGTGGAGGTGAAAACTTACGGTGCAAACAATGTATTGAAAGTGACTACCTCTTACCTAATCAATGAAGATGACGATGCTTCCAATAAAGAAGTAGAAGAGAAAGTAAAAGAAGGTATCACCAACGTGACAGGAATGACTTTCACGGAGGATGCTGAAAATTTGGGTGCAAATCAATTTGCGATCACTGGTTCTTCTAAAGTAGGAGCGACTGTTGCAGATGATATCAAAGCTTCTTCTGCTGAGGCAATGATCGCTGCATTGATCGCTATCTTCCTTTACATCTTGGTAAGATTCCGTAAGTGGCAGTTCTCTCTTGCTTCTATCATTGCATTGATTCACGATACTTTGTTCGTAATTGCTGCATTTGCAATTGCTAGTGCATTTGGAGCTACTTTCGAAATCGATCAGGTATTTATCGCGGCGGTATTGACGGTGATTGGTTACTCAATCAACGATACTGTGATTGTATTTGACCGTATTCGTGAAAACATTGAAAATAGAGGTACAGGTAAATTGGTGAAGGTATTCAACGATGCGATCAACCAAACTTTGGGACGTACCTTGATTACTTCATTTACTACCTTGATCGTAATCATCGTATTGCTCTTGTTTGGTGGTGAAGTATTGAGAGGTTTCTCTTTCGCCCTATTTATCGGTGTGGTTGTAGGTACTTATTCATCAGTGTACATTGCTACTCCTATTGTAGTGGATTTGATGAAGAAAGAGCTTGACAACGAGAAAGAAAAGCAAAAAGCTTAAGACAAACTTGATAATAAAAAAGAAGGCCAATCCATTACGGGTTGGCCTTCTTTTTTGGTATTTATCTTAGAAAAACTCTTAAATCAGGGAGTTTTAATTTTATAAACTTTCCCATCAAACTTGGTCATCAAATATAGCTGACCTGTTTTGTCTTGACCGAATTTCAGATCAACCCTTTTACAATCGCAAAGCTCTTTGGTAGTCATTTCTTTGCCATTATAGATGACTTTCCACGATTCTACTTTTGGCTGATCTCCTTTCAAATCACTGATATACAATTTCCCGCCCGGTACATCTCCAAATAGGAAGTTGCCCTTTAATTCTCCTGAAGGGATAAAGTATCCTGCAATAATTGCGTTAAGCTCATCATGATCCAGTTGGATCAAAGGATAAGTGGCTCCTAAATCAGCATCATTACCTGGCAATGGGAAAAGATCACTCATATTGCCATATGGGTTAATCAAAAATGTACCTTCACGCTGCGGCCAGCCATAGAATTTTCCTGGCTCAATTTTATTCAATTCTTCGATGTTGTGATGGCCGATTTCCGATGCTAAAAGCTGTCCATCAGGACTCCAAAAGACTCTGTTTGGGTTTCTGAAACCATAGGCAAAAACTTCACCTGCTTTGTTCGGATCACTTGCAAAAGGATTCGATGTTGGAATACCATACTTGCCATTTTTACTGTTTGTTCCACTTGGATCTATTCTTAAAATGCTGCTCCAAGGAAGTCTTCCTTGATGATCTGGAATAAATGCATAACCATTTTCCGCACTTCCGCCATCTCCGATTCCCACATACAAAAGCCCATAATCTTCATCTCCTTCCTTAGAATGTGGATTGAAAGCCAATTCTTGTACTCCATGAATTTGGGTCGGAACGTCTATTCTGAAAAATTCTCTTCCTTCTCCGATATAGGGAGTTCCTTTTGGATTATCTGTTTTCCATTCTGTCAACACCCATTGCATCTTGACAGGGATACTGTCTGCATAAGCAAAATCTGCAGGAGCCGTTCCTCCAGGTACAGTATGAGAAGTATAAAGTATTCCGTTATTCACGAAATCAGGGTGAAAGGCCCAACTTCCAAAGCCTGTGGCAAGTCCGGGCTTAGATACCATTTCTGGTCTAAGTTTTTTGAGATTGAGGTATTCAACTGGCTTTCCATTGATGATTTCATACATCACTCCATGTTGATCTTGAAGAAAAGTTCTTCTTGAAACTGGTTCGGATTCTAGTTTGGTGATTTTCGCAAGAGGGGTGATAGAGTCGGTAGGGGGTACTTGAAAGAAAAACTCCAATTCCATCCGAATTCCAGAATCGGCTACAGAATCCGGGATGGGATTTTCAATTTTATCAGCACTTTGCTCTACGACTATTTTCTCATAGGTATGTAGGTAGCTGAGAATTTGATCCAAATGTTCATCTCCTAAATTTGGGAAGGCGGGCATATAGGTTTTGTATGCAGCAAATGTGGATTTTGCTCTTTCATCGCCAGATTCTATGACCTGTGTCGGGTTTTTGATGAACGTTTTGACCCATTCGGAAGTCATTTCATGAGTGACTCCACTTAGATTAGGTCCGATAGCATTTTGGGTAAAATTGTGGCAGGCTGCGCAATTTTGCTCAAAAAGAGACTTGCCTGCTGTGATTTGTTCCTGGTCTGTGGAAATGTCCCAGCCTGGATTTTTTTCTCCGGAACAGGCCGCAAAAAGGGCTAAGGCAGGAAGAAAAAATTTGACAGAATTTTTCATACTAGCTAATTAATCGATTTTCTGAATCGATCAAAATCAAATGCTATTGGAATTCAATGAAAATGCGGAATTGATTTCGGTTGAAAATACAAACCAACTATGACCTCAATCTTGCCATAGGCTCATCTCGTAACTTCTCAACTGTTGTGGTTCCAATTCCAGGTGCAGCTTCTAATTCTGAATAACTATTGATTCGTTTAGAGGCCTTATTTTCTCTATAATTGACTATGGCTTCTGCTCTAGTTTGACCAATTCCTTTAATGCGCTGAATTGCTCTTACATCTGAGGTATTCAGGTTTACCATATAATTCAATCTTCCAGTACCAAATCCAGGGATCGAAGATTTTGCATGAGAAATTGATGGCGGGATGTCCCAATTTGTTGGTTGTGAGGTGGCTGGAGTCCAATTGTTATTTTTGTATTCTAATTCTGTCAGTGAAAAATTTAGGCTTTGTGCTACATATTGATCTGGATCCGAATAAATGCTGTTATCCAAGTTTTTCGAATATTCTACCTCAACTTCATATTTGACCACTTTTCCTTCATCTAGAATATGTTGTTTAGCAAACCTTTCGAATTTACTGTTCATTTCAGAATTGGTTTGTTTTGCTATTGGTGTCAAATTCCAAGAGACATTTCCCGGACCATGCAATTTGTGATTTAGTAAATGTCCTTCAACTATGTAGTTAGGATAGTTTTGTTTCAGAAGAGCTCCTAGGCCTGTAGTATAGGTAGGCTGGCTACCGGCAAGTCCTCCAGGATCCAAACTCAAAGGAGAAACAACTACATGCTTACCCATTTCCATTCCTGCCCCAGTGACTTTTTGATTTGTTACAAGAACAGTTCTAGGGATCGGAGGACCTCCAATATTATTTAGTATAGCTACAATTTTTTCAAATTCTCTCATGATAATTTGACCTTTTTCCACTCCTTGACCTTCTCGGTTTTGATCGATGGTGCTGGCTGAAGTTTGTAGTTCCGCTACTTTGTCATCTGGAATTGTTTTCCCATTCCATGATTTTGAAGCAATAATTTGTTGGATTGTTTTTGGATCTGCACTAGCAATAATAAGCCTAGCTTGTGGGTCAGGGCTTTCGAAATAAGCCTCGTGTTTTTCTCCATTTGGAAGGGTGAATTCTTTCTTCATTCCAAGCCAACCCATTACAGTGTCAACTGCATTCCTTCCTGCCTGAAGAATCGCTCCCCCTACGGATAAAGCTCGGTCGATAAGCCAATCAATCGCCTCATTTACTTTATCACGAAGACCACCAATCATTTCGGCTATTCGAGTTCCTAAGCCTCGTAGCCCAACTTGATTTGCTAAAAAGCCAATAGCAACAGGTACAGCTCTAGCCAGTGCTCCTTCCAAGAAGTTGGCTGCCTCGGCTATCGTTCCCCTCGCAATGTTTGCTACCCCCGCCACAAAGGAATTGACGATTTCAAGCATCTCACGAAGCTTCTCGATAAAGGACTGAACTGCTCGGTAGAAGGCAATGAAACTGTTGACTACGGCCATGATACCTGTCGGGTCGAGCATAGAAAGTAAACGAACTGTAATCTGCTCTATAATTCGGGTCATGATCCAACTTTGAACTTGTTCCAGAACCATATTCCAGAGATTGCTCATTTGCTCTTGGATGTATTCCCAAATCGCAATCGGTCCACGTTCCCAAACGTCTTTGATAAAGGTCCAGATACCTGTTAAAGTATCTATAGCTCCACGGATTTGCTCCACTCGTTCCGGTCCTATTTTCAAAGCAAGTCTCTCCCAGACATTGTCCATGGAGATTCCTAAAACATCTAAGACAAATCCCAAAATGGACTGGAAGCTTAAATCTGCAGGTGGATTGATTCCCGCTGAAGCCAGTTCCCCAAATAGCCAATCTCTCAATCCTCCTAACAAATGGGTGACGATATTATCAAAGAACTGAACGAACCCTTGTTTAACTGCTCTAAGAAGATTTTTCAAGAATCCGATTGGGTCGCGCTTGATATCCTCAAATGCTGATCGGGCATTGGCAATGATTTGCTGAACAGTCTCTATTGGGAAATTCATCACCACCAAGAGGACTTCTACAATGATCTTGACGATAGTGACTATAAAGGCAAAAAGTCTCTGTATCGGATCTGCTAGAGTTTGGACAATCCTTACAAAAGCATCTATTGGATGGAAAACATCCTCAATGGTGAAGCTGTTCCAAAGGTCTAGGAAGAGTCCAGTGATATAAGCCCAAGAGAAATTCAGAGTTGCAACTGCCGCATCGATCCTACTTACCGTTTGTTCAATCGCTCCGGTTTCTTTCATTTGCTGGAATTGCTCCTCACCACCAGGCATCAAACCCATAAACCCACGGATAATATTTTCAGTGTTACGAGGTACTTCTTCTTCAGTAAATGGATCTTTTCCTAATAAAACCGTGACTAAATGATAGCCTTGTTGCTCCCTTGCATAGGCTGAAATCTGTGCCAAAAGAGCGTTTTTGATAAACTCTAAAACCTTGGTAGCTACATTTTCAGCGAATGTGAAAACTCGTTGGGTAAATGGAGCAAATATGGCAACAGTTCTGGTAAATGCTGCTGGAGGATCCCGTAAGTCATCTAGAGAAAATGCATTCCAAGCTTGATCAAACAATGATTTTACTTCCTCGAAACTGAAATTAAGAGCAGCTAATTCGGCATCAATCCAATCAGCCGTTTCTTGGATTGTTCCCTCTGCTTGCATTCTTTCCAGCTCCTGTTCTTTGCCAATTAGAAGAAGGAATGCTTCTATTTTTTCTGCTGTGGTAGAGTTGACTTCCTCGCCTGTCAGAGGATCATGACCGAGCAATTGGACCAGTAATGGATAGCCTGGGAAAGAATCTGCCAAAGCCTTGAGGGCTGTCATCAACGCTTCCTTAATCAACTCAAAGACCTTGTCTTTGACTCGCGCTGCAAAAGTTTCTATGTCTCGATAAAGCTGGCCAAAAGTTCTGTCCAGAACCTCCATATTCGCATCCCAGCCAGATAATAGACTGACTTCATCCCAAGCCTGTTCAAGAACTCTTTCAATCCTTCCGGTACTTAGATCCAAGGAATCCATTTGATCCTGAACCCAAGTGAGAGCATCCTGAATAATTCCCAATTCTTGGAGTTTGTTGAAAAGGAGAGTTCCAAAAATTGGAATCAATCCCATCAACCCACCGATGAGATTTACTGCATTTCGCTCTACACTTCTTCCAGCTAATGGATCATATCCAACGACTACACAGAGTAAGCTGTAACCTGGGATATAAGATGCAAATTCTGATAGACCCTCTCGAACCGCCCAAGGTAGTCTTTGGACTCCTTCTGCTCCGTCTGAAATGTTTTCAGAAGGAGACCTTCGAACTGCACTGTCTTGTTGGACGACATGCGTCAACTCATGTGCTAACAAATGCTTTCCTTTGGAGGATTCAGGACTATATTTCCCTTCATTGAAATAGACATCAGATCCATGGGTAAAAGCTTGGGCTCCCAATACATTACTCATGGATGTGGCTTGTGGTCCTGTATGGATTTTCACCCCGGAGAAATCTGCTCCGATTTTCTTACCCATCTCGGATTGGACTGCAGGAGACATGGGGCTTCCTCCTCCCGTACCACCTTGAATTTGTGTGGAAACAGAGGCAGGGACCTCGCCATTTCCTCCCATCATTTGAAGAGATTCTTCTTCTTCTACACCTTTGAGTTGAACAGTTTCCTCCTCCTCTTCTTTCAATTGAAGTTCCTCTTCCTCTTCCAGACTCAGGGAAATCATGGAGATACCAGCTGAAAGCGGCATCATTTGTACCGATTCCTCTTCTTCAGATTTAGGTTGGACGGCTTCTTCTTCCTCCTCTAATTGGACTCCACCGGCACTCCCAGTCATTATCGGAGTTTGTGGAGTGCTTGGCATCATCATTACCTGGTCAGCAATTGAATCCGCCTCTTTTTCATATTTATCGCCTGTTTTCCCGACTTTGAGGGAAGGTTGGATTACAGCAGCTCCAGCCCCGAACAGGCGGGATTTGGGTGGGTCTATTTTTTTTGCTGCTGCTCCCATGGATATTATTTTTTAAGAGGAGTCATTGCTTCTCCTGGCTCTTCAGTTTTCATCCCTTGGCGTTCTTTTTCCACAGGACTCATTTTTTCCTTTTCATTTTCTACTGCCTTTTCTTTGTCAACCATGATGACAACTGGTTCTTTTTCAGGTTCCTGCTCAGGTTTTTTTCGGACTTTTCGTTTCATTTCTCCCTCCTTAAATTGTTCTTCCTACTTTTTGAAATTCCTTTCTCACACCTTCTGTGATATCTTCCATCCGGATGATTTTATCATCGTGTTCCAGAGCCATCAAAAGGCTATGTTGAATCACATTGATAATGCTGCCGCCACTCAGATCATAAGAGGATGCCAATGACATCAGATTTACTTTCGGTTCAAGCTGAGCTCTTTCAGGGAATCCATTTTTCCAAAGTTGAAGTCGTTCTTCGGCTTGGGGCATGGGGAAAAATATGCTTGATTGGAAGCGGCGCATAAATGCTTCATCAAGGTTCCCTTTTAAATTGGTAGCCAAAATGACTAAGCCGTCATACTCTTCTATCCTTTGCAAAAGATAGGAGACCTCTTGGTTGGCATATTTGTCATGAGCATCATTGACAGAGGTCCGTTTTCCGAAAATGGCATCTGCCTCATCGAAAAATAGAATCCAGTTTTGTTTTTCTGCCCTGTCAAATATTTTCCCAAGGTTTTTTTCTGTTTCACCAATGTACTTTGAAACCAATCTTGAAAGATCTATTCGATACACGTCCAAGCCCATTTTTTTGCCTAAAAGGGCTGCAGTTAAAGTTTTTCCAGTACCTGGGGGACCAAAAAACAAAGCTTTGTATCCGGGACTTAGCACTTTGCCCATTCCCCATTCATTCAGCAAAAAGTCCTTATGCTTGAGCCAAATTTCTAATTCTTTCAACTCAATTCTAGTGTCTTCGGGCAATACCAAGTCTTCCCAATCCAAAGCCGTATGAAGTCGCTGTGCCGGAAAATCATTGTTGAAGCTTGGCTTCTGAATCCGCCCCGTGGTGATGAGATCCAAAATTTCTCTAGATATGGCTAAAGTGCCGGATAAGTATGATTCATCCGTTTCCACATCGCTCAATTTGAGTATTCCTTCTTTAAATAAGGTACCCGTTCCATCAAGAAGATTTTGGTATTGAAAGCGTTTTTTGAGATCATTTCCTGCCAAAATGAAAAGGATAGTCTCTCCAGTTGGAATAAATCCATTGTGAGATTTTGCTTTTTTGCCACCAAATTCCGTGTAGATCTGCTGAGTCAATTGATTCCTACTCATAAACATGTCCAGTAATTGTGGACGAATATGAGGGACAGCAGCCAGGATTAGCAGAAAACGATCCTCTGGTCCCAGGTGATGTTTTTTGATCAGGTCACAGTAAGGGGATTCTATGTTGTCCAGATCCGGTGGAGGGATTTGAAGAAGATCTTGGTTGGCAGTATCAGGTTTTGCATTGATGGCTGACCGAGCCTTCAAGATCTGCTGAAGCCAGTCCATTTCCAATTGGACGGAGTGGGCGTTATCGTGAGCTTTACTTACCATTCTGTAAAAAGTGTTTCTTCCATCCAAGGATGTTTGATGATACTTATCCCCCAAGGGAGCTGGTTCAAAAGAATGTCAATAGATGTTCTTGGAATGATCAGTTGATAGCCTTTATCAACTTTCCGTAGACTTCCTTCACGTCGGAAAAATCCTTTGGAAATGGATTTTCCAGAGGAGGTTTTCAATGCTTTCCATCTCTGAGCCAGTGTGTCCAAAAGGTTTTTCATTTCTTCTTTTTCCAAATCATTGGGTTCAAATTTTACCTCAATCACTTTTGAGCAAGGAATTCCGCATAATATTTTGTTTAGAAGTAAATCACTTTCTTCATATTCATTCCTTTCATCCACCAAATATTGCAAAAGCAAAGCAGCCCTTTCTTGAGCTTTTTCAGATACAAATTCCCTCTCTTTAGTCAGTTCCAGTCCTTCGAAAAAGTAGGGAAGGAAAGGTGCGGTCAATACCAAACCTGCATTTGAAATCGGGAAAGTTTCATCTTCTTCCAATTGATCTTTGGATCGAAAAAGATCTTTTTTCCTTGATCTCAAAGGTTCCTCAATGGAACTGGTCTTTTTTAAAAGCCTTTTGGCTTGTTCAAAAAATAGATCTGATTCAGAATTTTCCGAAAGCTTAGCTTTCTCTTTCCTGGAAGTTTCTGATTTCCTATAAATGGGAGTTTGAGGCCATTCTAGCCAGACTTTTTCTATAGCTTTTTGATCAATTTTTATGGATTTGAACTCATCCAAAAATGTTAAGATCAGGTCATTTAATTCACTAGAATTCGGTGTGCTTGGATTAGATAAAATCAGAGAATCCAGCTTTTTTGAAAAAGAGTTGAGATGGTTTTTTTCAAGGATAATAGCTTCTAAAACAGCCTTGATAAAGATTGAATCCAATTCTTTTGATGATGAAAAACTGGGAACCAAAGTGGTTTTGAAGCTTTTGAAAAGGGATTCTATGAGCTCAACTTTTTGCGGTTTAAACCAACTCAGAAAATGGATTAAGTCTTGAGTTGATATATGCCTAGAAAGTCTAAAAACAGCATTTATACTTAGTTTATTCTTTTCTATCCATGATTTGAAAGCCTGATTTTTTTCTTGAATTAACTTTCTGAAAATCGATTTTATAGTGCTTTGAGAAGATTGATTTGACCACCATGGCTTTCTCCCAAATTCCAAGAGATAAATGAGAAGCTCAACTTCTTTATTCTGATCAAAACTGTCTTTTGGAATATATTGAGGCCCTTCTTTTTTGATTTTCGGGTTTGATAATTCAGGGTACTTACGAAGGATCAGGGTTTTTAACTCCTCCCGGAGTCGAATTCTCAATAAATCAGGATCAAGGTTTGCCTTGACTCTCCCGAGATCAATTTCAAGTTTATCAATGCGAATTGTTCGATTAGGAATATCCACTTCTTCCAAAACTTCTTCAATGATTGGTTGCAGTTGAGATTGAAATTTTTCTCCCCATTGAGCCAAATCAGTTCTAGCCTGAATTGCATTGCTGTAATTCAGGTCTAAAATCTGCCTATGGATCAAGTGCCGACTCATTTTTTGGTGGAGATTATTTCAACCAAATGGGCCTTGGTAGAATTACTTCTGTATTGAAGGTCATTTTCATCTGCAATTACCTTGAGGGTATCGTTTTTCAACAGACTCAATTCTTCATTTGCCAATGAAATTTCCTGCTTATCATCCTGTAACAATACGATCAATTCATTCTTGTCAAGTGATGCCGTTGAGTCTGTAATCAATCCTCTTGAAGAGGCAACCTTGAACATATCTGCCTCATCAAGAGTGGCTACCGAAGTTGAAACACCTGTAACTGCTGGTTGGGAAACCCTAACGGATGTCATAACATGAATGATTTGAGTTTCATCGCATATATCTCTCGTGTTTGATACAAAACCTATCGCGGCAAATTGGAGAGTTACCCCTGGATTTGGGAATTGCAGAGTAAATTTTCCATCGAGATCAGTTGCAGTTCCTATTTGGGTACCTTCAATAGTGACCTGAACTCCTACAATTGGTTTGCCGGTTGCATCTAGGACTTGGCCTATGACTCCTGTAGAGGTACAAGTTGGTTCAGGCTGGGCGCCGCAATTGGATGCTTGATAATCTAGGATTGCTTGGCCCATT
The DNA here is from genome assembly GCF_026652115.1 of Algoriphagus sp. PAP.12. GTDB lineage: Bacteria > Bacteroidota > Bacteroidia > Cytophagales > Cyclobacteriaceae > Algoriphagus. The sequence goes on from NZ_JAPPSQ010000001.1 coordinate 718,310, forward strand.
GCATTGAATGACATACCATCCACATAGAGGTTAAGACATCTTACCAATTGTTCTCTTGTTACCTCATTATCCAGGAAGTCATTTTCAATTTCATCTTGGGTAAATCCTCTGGTTTCTCGAAGGCTTGAAAGCAAAGAATTGATGGCAAATTCAAAACTATTTCCTGAATCCAATCCTCTTGCGGCATTTGCTTCGAACACATTTTTATCTCCCCAACAAGTCAATGTGTCTTCAGTATAGCAAACTGTAGGATTTGCTTCTTTTACCCAAATAGTGACTCTGCCGACATCCGTCAATTCACTTGCTTTATCGATCAATTTGTAATTGAAAGAGTCATTGCCGGAGAATCCTTCAGGCGGTTCATAAAGGAAAGTTGAGCTGGTACCTATTTGAGATACTTTTCCTCCCTTTTCGGTAGTATTTGAAATTAGGTCTACCGCATAATCTCTTTCTATTGGCAGGCGATCATTGATGACAACCGGGATTTCAACAGCCGTATTTTCCATTGTCACAGCATAATCTGGTCGGGCAAAAGGTGGCAAAAGACTCCAATCATCACCTTCACAGGCATCGATGCATTGGCAATCACAAGCAGCTCCTGGAAGACTAAAGTCCCCAATTACCCTTTCTGAACTTGCCATGTATAGAAGGATAAATGTGCCTCCTTTGTAAACTCCGGCTTCGTGATTAATGCCTGGGTTTTGTTGAATGTATTCCGAAAACCGCTTCGAATTATGAAGTTTGTCTTTTCTATGTAGGAAACTCAGGAAAAGACGCTGGATCTTGGTAAAATAAAATAGATCCAAAACCCTGTAAATTAAGGGTGAAACTCTCGCAATCAATCCACTATATACATCTTGAAGAGGAGTTTCATTATCATTTTCCAGATCAATGTTGTCCAACACTTTCATTTGGATAAGGATAAAATCCAATAGAGTTTGGAGAATCTTTTTATAGGATTCCTGGAATTGATCCCAATCAAGGTCTTCTAGGCATTCTGCTAAGGAATCGACCAAAGATTCGAATAAACCAAAGGCATCCATTACCTGTTTTTCTTGATCTTCATCGTATATTGGATCGTCTTCACCGTACTTTTCATTCATTTCGCGGAGATAATCTATAATCAAGCGGATATCCCGAATCAGTCCAAGCAAAAGCAATCGGTGATGCATATATTCTTCCTGAAGATCATTCCACCCACAATTGCTATCTGTCAAAGTTCCACCTGCATCTAAATGCAATGCATCTAAATGAATAGGAAGGTTGAATTGATTAATTAGGTTTTGGATTGCTGTTTTTGCATCCTCGATATGATGTCCCAGATGTCCCTCAATTCTCAAAAATGGATAGGAATCCCAGTTGAAATTCAATGGGGATTCTAAAAAATCTGGATTCGCAACTGGAGTATCCGGTTGATTGTCATAGGCTAAAACTTCTGGCCGATCGCTGCTCCTGAGTTGTAAGGTTCCTATTGCTTTCCAATTCTTTTCCAATGAAAACCAGCTCCCGAAGCTTCCCTTACTTTTGATATCATAATAATAGGGGATGGATCTGCTTCCCAAAGCATCATATTTCTCAATGCTTGGAGTAATTTTTACAGGGAAATTTTCAGGATCGGGATCACGGATTATTCCCAATTCCAAATTCTCTATCATCAATACCAATCGGCGATATTGCTGATTCAATTTTTCCTGAAGTAGCTTTTGCCCATTGAAAATTGGAGGCTGAACCAAGCCGTGTCGGTATTTGTAGAATTCCTCTGCGGTTTGGCTAGCCGGAATAGCTCTCCCAAGCATCAAGTGGAAAGGGAATAAAGAGGGATCTGTCGGACAGGAATACCATAATGATAGTCCCGTTTCCAAAAACTCATCCCAAGCCAAATTCAATTCTTTGAAGAAATCATAGAGGTATTGAACACCTCGCACTGTTGCTGGAGCATCAGTCAGACATTGGTTGATTTGGTCAATTTTGTCTGTGACACTTGCCAATTCAAAAGGATTTGAAAATCCAAAACTCTTCGCCAAAAGTGGCTCAAATACTATAAATCCCTGTTCCAGATTTTTCCAAAATTCCGAAGTAGCCGTTTCCAAAATAATGTTTTGATAGTTGCTGACAAAGGGTCCTATTTGTTGGGATTCAGGTGCAGATGGATCAAATAGTGGTTTTTTAAAGTAGAATTTCTTCAAGTCAGGATCTGCTGAAAATTCTCCAGAAACATTGGAGGATCTCGTCAAAATAATATCCAAATCAGCCTTGGAGACAACCAGTCTTCGTATGGTTAATAGTCGATCTTGTCCTTTGTCATCACAGGCATTTCCCAAACAGGATTTGAGGTCTTTGTCAAAGATTTCAAGGTAGAGGAGGACAAATTTATTATTGAGGAAGGTGGCAGGATTATTTAGTTTTTTGACATCTGTCTCATCTTCTGGCTCCTCAGATAGTAGCTCCCAAAGTGTTACATCTTGCTCTGGGAAACCAAATGGCTTATAACTTACTCCTTCTGGCAGAGTATAAGGTCGGTAGTGAGTGGCATCAAACCTTTTTCCGTTTTGAATTAAGAAACCCTCGGAGGTAATCCCTAAACCTTTTGAAATGCTGAGTCCATTTGGAAAGGGTTGGATTTGAAGCCCGCATACGATTCCCATTCCAATCAATTTGGAACGGGTGAGCCTATTTTGCTGATCAAGGTATGCGCTGAGCTGGTTAAGCTGATCGCTAGTCAGGACCTGACTACCTTCAAAAATTGGATAAGTGGAAATGATCTGGCTCATAATAATATTGTTTAAAATTCTCCCAGTGATGAAAAATTGAGGATAATGGCATCGGCAAGGCTGTCACTTTCGGCACAGTCATGAAGACTTCCTGAAGGATAGACATTGCGTACTTTTTCCAGTTCCTCTATCAATTGGGATAGTGCAGTGGAAAGATTTTTGGGATGTATTGTGGGCTTCAAAGACTCAAGCTGCCATATTTTCCAGGCTCGCTCCAGTCCATCCAAATGCTCTGGGCTGATCCAGCATATCGTCAAAAAGACATGGGATGGAGCCTCAGTTTTAAATTTATTTTCTAAGAATCTTCGGAAATCCAGATTGGTAAATCGCCCTGGCCAAAATGGTAAAATCACATGGGCTATGCAGGTATAAGCATCGTCCAAAGTACAATGGCATTCCTCTTGGAAATGTGGATCCAAAAGCCTGTCTTCGATGGTTTCAGTAACCATCACTCCTCCTTCATCCAGGAATTTAAACTTGCCTTTTAGCTTAGGGCGGAGTAAAATATGTTCAAATAAATGTGTTCCTTCATGGCTGAAAAACTGGTTGGAGATGAATGCTTGAAGTGCCAAAATTGCCAACTGCTCTTCACCTCCAGCAACCAAGAATGTATCTCCATCATTTGAAAGAACATCAAAAGTCTTCATGACCATTAATTGCCCATCCATTAGATCGATCCGTGGCTCTTCTTTGGTAATGAGTTCTGTTTTGCCATCTGCCAATGCAATGTCGAAAAGGCCATAATTCACCAAATAATCGCCTTCTTCCAAAGCGAGGCTGATGGTGATTTCTTCCAATGAGGAAAATAAATCCAAATGATCACCATCAATCACCAGTTTGTGGGAGGCAAGATCAAGGCTTTCAATTTCAAAACTTCTTGAAAAGACAACTTGGTCTTCGGGATTAGGGATGAGATCTGCTTTTAGTCGAATTTTGGATCCAAATGATTCTGAAGTATCCAAAACCATGGAGGCAGGAGGAAATCCTTCTTGAATCAGCCATAAATCTCCCCAAGTGCCATCGAGAAGTTGGGCTGCCAGATCAACATTGAAATCAGACTCAACTGTCTGGGCCAAAACTCCGCCCCGAACTGGGTCGATAATGGATATTTTGTATGGAACTTCATCATCTGGAGGAAGTTGGTAGCCTGAGGTTTTGGCAGCCGCCGCTACAATCCTCCAAATATGGTCTTGGATATGCGCTTTTGCGAGGTTTTCCAGTTCGGTTTTATCTACCGCATCAGAAACTTCTTGCTCTATTTTTCCACTCAAAATGGCATCTCCAGTTCCAAATGGGGCATCAAAGATTTCAAATTCCAACTCATATTTTGGTGGAGCAGGAGCCATGGATGTTGTGATGGTATATTCATACCAATGCTGTAGTCCAAGACTCAAATTTTTCCGATTAGCTCGAGAATTTTCTAAAAACTCATCCTTGAATAGAGTAATCAATCCCTCAATGGCCAATGCCGCTTCCGATTCTAAAGCAAAATCTTTTTTGATGCTTTCGCCGATGATTTCCTCCTCGAAAACCAACTCAGCCAAAAAGCTTCCTGGCTCTCCAGATATACTCCAATGAGAATCTTCAGATGCAATCAGCAGGATTTTTTCTAAAGCCAATGCGGCCTCTTCTTTGGATTCAAACTCTTCGAAGATTTCAAAGTCTGGTTGATCAGTAAGGTCATTTACCGAAATGGTCCAGATTCCAGAGTTTTCTGTGAAAATAAAGTGAGGTCTAAAAATCAACCAATCGGCTTTTTTGGCTTTGATCCCATAAAGTCCGCCGATTCTATTTTCCAGTCCTGAATGATTTTCACGATGGTAAAAGCCATCTTTCAAACCATAATTATAGCCTAAGCCTCTTCCGGCGCTGGTCTGTGGATACTTGTTCAAAAACTCCAGTTTATCCTCAATTAATTGCTCTTTTCCCGCGATACCCTTGAGTCTGATAGAAAGGAGAGAATAGTCTGTCAGAGATTCCGCAAACCTTCCTAACAGGTGATTCAAAAATTGATTTCTGCGATCCAAATAGGCTTCATGGGACTCAGTCATGTCCGAGAGCAATGTCTTTAGCCCAGCAAGGTCTTTCCATAAATCTTCACAATCTGGAACGATAGTTTCTAGAGACTGTTGAAAATAAGTGTTGGATATCAGTGGGTTACCAAATGGGTCTTTGTCAACAGAAATGGAAAAAAGGTCTTTGACATGAGCCAATTGAGCAAGATAATTTGCCAAGAACTGCTCAAAGACAATCAAATAGGCTTTCAGTTGCTTGACCTGGAAGGCTTGAGGTCTTCCTTGGCTTTTTGGAAGCATTCCTTCTTCTCCGATGCCATAGACCAGAGGGAAATCATTTTGGATCGAATAATAATCTGCCGAATCGGTGAATTCACCCATGATCACTTCAAAATCCAGATTTGGATAGTGGATTTTTTGAGGCCTTTTATCATCCTCAATCTCTTTCAACAGGTCTTCCACCAATTCTCGGTCTGCTTTAAAAGGAAGTCCCTCCTTGTAGTACATGAGTTTGCTTAGCTCTGTATTCAATCGAGGAACATAGTTCTCTTCCATTGCCAGATTTAGACACCATCGAACGCTTTTCGAAGGAATTTTACCTTCAGGATCATCTTGAGGCATGTTGGCGATTTGGATGCTTTTTACAGCTTTAACCCCATCGATATCCATGATGATATGGATCAAGTCGGAGACATGAATGCTGGATTTGCGATCCGCCAACTTCAATTCTTCTTCGTCAATGAATCCATGTTTTAAAAGGGGGCCTTCGAAAATTTCTTCTGTAGGATTGCATTGTTCTTCCTCCCAATTTCCAAAATAAATACTATCATCATCTCGGATCAGAGGACTTGAAAAATTGGGGCTGAGGCTTATTTCAGCAAGTTTTCGGTTTTTTGGAGCAGTTTTGATCTCCAAAATCTCGTAGGTTCCAGCATTGTTGCCAGATCCTAGGATACTTACCTGAGTACCTGCTTTTGGATAATTATCTTCCTCCAATTCCAACCAAAGTTTGGCCGGGTTCTGCTGGATTTTAGTGATTGGCAAAGAGTCAGCTTTACAACCGTGAAGTCTTTCTTCCAGGGTGTAGAAATTGACCTGAGGAGATAGAAAGTCCGCAATAGCTGAAAATATCAAAGCCTCTGTCAGCTCAACATCTGCCTCCTGCTCCAATTCTATATCTGAGCAGACCAAAATCTCCTCTACTCGAAGCGCATGAAATTCCACAAAATCCTCACACAAGTTGCGGTTTGCCATCAAAGTAGCTTTGACCTGTTGCAGGATTTCTTTGATTTTCTCGATTTTGAGAAGATAGAAACTCATGACTCCGTCTTCATCTTGGAATACAAAGTCATTGACTAGATTGGTTACTGCTGCCAAATCCTCGATTTCTTCCAATCCAGAAGGAGTCAATTCTGTGCCTTCAAGCTCTATATAATTGGTAGGACTGAGTGAAAAATCCATTTCAAAACCACTTGGGAGATTTTGGAATTGAATCGAAATACTTTGAATCGCTTTTCGAATTTCAGTTCGGTTTTCCCAATCTATTTTTGCATCCCAACGAGGAAATTCCACTTGAATATCTATGACAACACCACTCAGGCTGATGTGCTCATCGATGCTGATTTCCATACTGAGCTTGTTTTCATTGAGATCCCCGAGACCTTCTGTGGTATCAAACTCAAGTAGCACATCGTAGATAATTCCCATTTGAAGGGCTTTCTCTGTTGCTGGAAATGGCTTATAGGCTAGTTTTTTCTCTTTTCGATCTGGGTAAACCGGGATTTCGTTGGATTCTCTCAATTCTATCCAGGCATTTTTTACTCCTGCAAAGGGAGCAGGTTCATCTTCCTCTCCGACTACTTCCACATCCATGAGAAGTTTGCGATAATCATTCAATGTGAGCGGTCTGGAGGGTAGAATTTCTGAAGCTTTGAAAAATTGTTCTGCTAATGAACCATCTGGATCAGCCAATAAATCTTGAATCGGTTTATTGGTTCGGAAGCTTAGATCTGTAATGGCATAGCAAAGCACCTCCAAAATCGTCACCCCTGGGTCATGGGTATTGTAATCTGTCCAAAACTGACCAGAAAGCTTTTGGATATAGGCCAAAGCTTCCGTTCTCAGAAGTTCGAAGTCTGACGCCGGACTGGTAGGAGCTGCTTGCGATATGGTGATTGGTTTGGTCATAAATTAAGTTGGAAAAGCTTCGTCCATATCTGAATCTTCACTGCTTACAATGTTTGCAGTTGCTGCTATTTCATTATCCTCACATTCACAGTCATCTGTCTCCAAAATCTCTATGATATGATCTCCATAGGTATCGATATTTCCTGTGGAACCTAAAAGTGATACCCCTGTACTTCCTTGTGCTTCTTCTACCTTTTCTTTGGAAATAATTGATCCGTCGATGGGGTTTTTGACGATGTGATAGAGTTCAAAACAGGTCAAATAGTCTACATAGGATAGTTTTTCTATAAAATGTAGAATGACCGAACCGTGGATATTTCCTGTGAAATTGAAACTTTCAACACCTTCAAAAGCCCATGGAGAAAGAAATGCCTTTAACTCATCTTCCAGCTTTTTGGCAAATAGACTTCGGTCCACTCCTGCTAGGAATTTGACTTTGGTTTTTACCTGAAGCTCTTCATAGACAGGGTTAACTACATGTAGAAAAACCCCTGCCGAATTGATTTTGGAAAGTGACTCTTGGACATTTGAAATCAGGGAAACACTCGCTTTGGGGCGAAGTGGATCTAAGGCATTTTTATTTTGAACATTGGCCACTAAAACCACCGTCGCATGACGAGGAGCCAAGGCTCGGTATTCTTCCAAATTTCCTGTATACTCGGTGTGGTTTTGGACCTTAACCTGATAGATTTCCGGAAATTCTTCCAAGACCAAATGCTCATAATCCCATAAAGTGATTGCCCGTTGCTTGTGTCGCAATCTTTCGGTGACTCTTTGATAAAAATCCTCAGAAGCTTCGGGAGTTTTTCCTCCAAATGATGCAAAAGGTTGAGCAATCTTGCTGACTTGAGGTTGAGATAATTTGAGCTTGGCTATGGTTTCTGCTGGGAGGGAAACTGTCAATCTATTGGGGTCATTTCCCTTGTCTTCGAATGTTACCTTAATCGCTTGAGCCAAAATCTGGGTGAAATCAGGAATTGCATCAGAGTTTTCACTCACACTTGCCCGAATCCAAGTCAATCCATCATCCAGAATTGTGTGTGAGGTGTTGGCAGCTCGAGGCATGGTGAAGCCGACTAAACCTGTTTGGATCAATCCATTGGTTTCATCCAAGACCAAGTCAAGCTTTTCAAAATTGATCCACTCATTATCTGCTAAATAGTCCCATTTTACTTCAGGAACAGCTTTTTCTGGATTTCCACTTCCATCCAATACATGAACTAGCATTTGGATCGACTGAGCAATTTGATGGTTTTTCAATCCAATATGTAAAAAGCCTTCTCCTTGATAATCTGGAACTAGAAGAGAAGGAGATTGCTCTTGAATTGCCTCTCCAAATACTCCTATGTTGAAAAATGAATCCCAGTCATGATTTCCTGGAACAAAAGTGTCCTCGGCAGTATAGTCTAGTTTTACACTGCTAAGCTCTGGGGTATAGGGTTCATTTGGAATAGGAATATCATCTTCTGTTGCTTCAGTAGTTTGTGAGACAACAGCCTTAGCGAATATTTTTGGATATTCCTTATGCCCAAATCCATGGGTAAGGCTGAGTTTTAAAAATCCTCTTTTTGTTGCTGGAGTCCATTGCAAAACTTCTTCCAATTCGGGTTCCGCTTCCAATCCAGTAAAATGAGAACTGCTTAATTCATATTCCTGAGAACTGCTTAATGCTCCATTTTCTTTGAATAATCTAAAGGTACTTTTTACATCACCAAACGATCTGTCATCCAGAAAATAGCTTTTCACTTGGAAGGATGAATTTTCAAAATCGTCGTATTCTGCATAATAATCCTCAAACCCATCTTCATCCCCAGGGAGTCCATGCCAGTTGAAATGAAGGTTCATGCTTTGGAGCTTTTTTGAAAAAGCTTCATGACTTCCAATGTAAAAACTGGATCCTGAAAGTGGTCGAGGACCAAATGGTTTGATGTTTTTCCCTACTGGAAGAGTACTGAGGTCATTTTGGAGAATTAGGTTTTCTACTCCACGGACATCTACATTTATTTTTACCTCTTGAACTTTTGCTCCTTGAAGGAGCGGATAAGCATAGCTTTGAAGTGTATTGGCAAGTTCAATTTTTAGTACAGGTTGGGAAGTTTTAAACTTTTGAAGTAGAGTTTCCTCATCGTATCCCACTACTGCATCCTGGTCAGAGATCAAGTGACATTTCAAAATCAACTCAATGGTATCACCCAAATCTTTGATTTCATGCTTTTGACTTCGGAAGGAATATTTCAGATCCTCAATTTTATCCTCACCAACGCCTCGGATTGCTCTCACTTGAATCAGAGAGGTGAATTTTTGTCCAGAAAGAGTGGATCTTCGAGCTAAAATATTTTTGGCAGTTACTTCCCCGATGTCATAGCCATTGAAAGGCTTATGCTTTCCAAATTCCGGATTGTCGAAAACAGGTCCCGCTTGTGGTTCAATGGCCGCGATATCTTGCCATTTTTTGGCATTGTTCAAGAATTTCAAGGCATCTTCTTCAATTTCTTCTTCGCTTTGAAGGTCAAATCCAGGTGTGGCTTCAATCCATTCTTTTTCTCCACTTAAGAAAAACCTGAAAGTTGAATTGAGATGTAGTTCTTTTAATTTTTCTAGCAGACCTTCCTCTTTGGGAAGTACGAGGGTCAAAGTGATTTTTCTTAGCCCTTCCTCTAGAGCCAATGTGGGAGAGGAGACAGCAAATCCTAAAACGGCAAGGCTCATGTCAGAATCAGGGAAAAGTGTTTTTGGCCTTCCAAAAGGATTCCATTGACCTTCTGTGGTGGTGATTTCAGCTCCTAATCCATCAGCTGAATTTGCTACTGGCGAGGAATAGATTCTTCCATTTTCATCCTTGAAAAAGGATTTGATGGAGCTGATTTCTGATTTGTTTAAGGATTCATCTTTGAGGTTTTTGAACAAAACCTCTACCCCAGTGTCATCTTTGCCTGCCTTGAATTCAGAGTTTTTGGGTAAAAGGTAAGCCGCAGTAGCTTTTGCCAATTGGATAATCAAATAAGCCTGATCTGCTTCAGCAGGCTTCTCTTTCAAATGAAGAACATCTCGATAGAAAAAGTCCAGATGCTTTTTAGTCAGTCCATTGATGTCATTTTGAGCCAATTTGAAGTTTTGCAAAAAGGCCAAAAACAAAGCAAAATGAGGGTCAGTTCTTTGTTCTTGTTTGATGGAGTTTTCAAAAAATCCCTTCCAATCACCATCCCAACCCGCTTGAGTTTTGAATTTTAATTCTGTAGCCAGATTGACAGCAAAAGACTTTAATTCATCAATTTTTCGGGCATCGACAGCCACATACTCAGGAAGCAGAGATTTGAGTAGCCGATTGACCCGATTGGTTCCGCTGGTGGGTACTTGGACGCTATGACAATTGTCAAAACTCATAGATTGGTGTCAGTTGCTTCGATGATGAAATATGGGTAAACCAAATTTTTTCGATTGTTGGTGGCGATGATCGTATACTTGACGAGTACTTCTACTCTGCCTTCCTGATAGTCTGGTCGTAGGTCTATATCATCCGCTTTGATTCTAGGTTCATGGAAAAGAATCGCCTTTTTGATTCGATTGATAATGATGGTAGCTGTGGTGACATTGAGCGTTTCGAATAGAAGGTCTTCCATATTTGCTCCGTATTTAGGTCTTAGCACACGTTCTCCCAATGTGGTGTTCAGTAATATGATCAGGCTCTGACGAATGTCTTCCTCATCCTCCGCCAATTTGGCCTGCTTAGAACCAGAGCTAAATTCTACTGGAAATGCCCAGCCTCTACCTAAAAATGAATTTTTCTCACTCATATCATCCTATCATTACTGTTGGTTCTCCTACTGCTACTGATGCCCCACAACCGCAAACATCCCCCGCTCTCAAAGCAGGTTTTCCTCCAATCAAAACTGTGGCACTTCCCATTGCAAATGGACTTGCCGTCGGTTGATGTGCATTTGGTGGCAAAGAGCAAACATGATTATCTCCCAAAACTGCAGCTGGCATTCCTCCAATCAATACTGTTGATTCTCCCGGTCCCATGACCGTTCCTCCATGATTTGTGGTATCCAATACTCTCGCTGCTGCTGGCATATTTTTAATTGATTTGAACTATTGAACCACTGATTACTGTGGAACCGGATGATGAAATCTCTGCACCGGCGCTTCCCTCTCCTTTGAGTTGAGCATTGGCAGTGAGATTCACATTCGTTCCTTCTATTGTGACATCTCCAGAAGCTTTGATGATGACATCCTTGACTGATTCCATTTGGATTCCATCAGAGCTCATGGTGACTTTATTTCCATTTTCATCTTCCAAAAGAATACCGCCTTCATCATCACTTATTATGACTTTGTTTCCATTGGGTGTTTCAAAAGTGATGGACTTCATATCATCGTCAAAAACCAGTTTCAATTGGCTTTTGGTGACGATTCCTTTTTGGAAATTATCCTCATTTTGTTCGAAAGGAGCTGGTTTTGCTGAGCTATACAGCTGTCCCAAAATCACTGGATCTCTAGGGTCTTCATTGACAAAGCCTACTATCACCTCATCTCCAATTTCTGGCACAAAAAAGATTCCTCTGGCATCATCTCCTTCACCAGCATCCGGAGTGGATACTCTGGCCCAAATCCCCTCAGAATTTGGGTCAATCACAGGGATTAATACCCTAACCCTGAACTCCCCGTCAGGATCAGTCAATTCTGTGACTTTCCCGATATGAAGGCCTTTGATGGCTGGTATAATTCCACTAGCCGGGACCTCTAAAATATCATCATATAGACGGGAAATGAACCTTGAATCCAGACCCAAACCTAAATGTGTAAACCATTTTTGGTTGGGTGAAATCTCATGATAGACTGAAGAAACAAAGGCTTTCCCATTGAATCGGCTTCCAAAACCATCCAGATTCACCATGTCACCAGCTTTAATGGTATTGTGGCCCTTTATTTTGACTTGGCCTTGGATTTTAGAAAGTCGACTGCGTAATAATTTGGAGTCAGCCCATGCCTGAAGTTCCTGATCATCCAAATTGCCAGAATGTTGTAGTCTGAAGTCACTCAGTCCGATCACGTCAGACAAGTCAGCTCCGCTTAGGTCACTTTGTAAGTCAATTCCCGGATCAGCTCCTTCTATTTCTTTGATCTCTTGATTTGCTTGGTCCCAGGAGAAGCTCTTACTAGCCGCATATTGGGTTCTTGCATCCATCTCCGCCTGGAATTCAACGACATTCATGGCGTACTGGAGGTCGATTATCGGATCAGCGCTTACTTCCGGTTTGATGATTTTGATAGTTTCATCTTCGATCAATGCAATTTTTCCATTGATCTCGGCTCGAGTAAGAATGAAATCCCAATCTGTCACATAGTACTGCACCATTTCAGGATGGGAACCGGTTGTGCTTTCCACATCAGCACTCAGACCAGAATAGGATCCAATGATTTCCTCAATGATTTCATTGTCAGCAGAGTCAAAAAAGTACTTGTTTTTCCTGCCGACAGTCATTTTTACTGCCTCACTTTTCAATTCCAAAATCAATTTGGAAGAGCTATCAGTCACTTCAAGTCCATGTCGGATAATGATGCCTTTGAATATAGTTTCCTCAATCCCATGATACCCCGCCTTAATTTCAAGTGGTTTCCCTGGGACAAAAAGATCTCCAGCGCTCAATTTAAAATCAGATTCAGCTACACTTCCATCAAACAATACCAGTCTTGCTGATGGGATTTTATTGACTGCCTTCTGGACAATTATAGTCGCTATACCCACCTCTGGAGGAAGTGCGTTGCCATCCGAAAGGATAGTATAAGAGACGATGTCTTCTTTATTTTCAGTATTTACAGGCACTAATGGCATTGATTAAGCTTTGGCTAATGGTGGAAAGAAGAGTTCTTGACCTACTTCCAGTTTTCTAAAATTTTTAAGCTTGTTCGCTTTGGCTACTTCTAAGTAGAATTCTTGAGTTCCATAAACTCTGAGACACATAATTGGAAGGGTATCTCCAGATTTGACAGTCCGGATGTGTGTGAGATCCGGGGAGGTTCTACCTGCTTCTGCAGCTTGCTCTTCTCGAGGTATGCTCTGGATAAAACTAGCTGAGACTGTTGCTCGGATTGGGAGGCCTGAAGAATTGAAAAGCTTATAATTGATGGTTGCTTTTTCCAGTACACCTCTGAATTGAAAAGCTCCCCAATTGATCTGTAAGAAGTTCGGGCTATGGGATGCAGATTGGACTTTTTGCGTCAGTTCCAGAAACTTCTGGATAGCTCGATCCACATGTCGATCTTCCTGAATAATATCCACCGCATTGATTTTCTCGCCACTGATTTTATCCAAATTAGGTTTACTGTCACCTAGGTAAGAAAGATCAACATCTCCTGGCACGTCTTTTCCTGGAGGTGAAGTTAAAGTAGCATCGAACAGAAACTCAAAAGAAACAGATTCAGATTGGTTGGATTTAAACTGGTTTTGAGCTCCATCAGCTAGACCTTCTTCAGGAATCCACTTGTTCGTCACTTCCTGAGAATAGGTAGTTGGGTTGTACATCACCACATAAGTCCCGGTCGATTGATCGTATGAATCATCCGAGAATGCTGTGATTTTGAGCTTTTCCAAACCACCCAGAGGAGAGAAAATGTCTACAAGAGCCATGTTTTATCGTTCGTTTTTTTCCTTAACCAGTCGGGTCAATTCCTTGATTCCTTCAAGTACAGCCTCAGTTTTTGGACTGGATTTGCTTCTACCAGATGGACGTTCTTCGGCAGTATCCACTGTTGTTCTGATGATCAATTCTTTGATTTCGATAGGCATAGTCTAAAAAGGCAAAAGGTCTGTCGGAGAGATTCTCCTGAAGTATTGATAGGCAAATTCGATGGACTCAATCATCAGGGTGTTTTCCATGGCGTTGAGGCCTTCGATATTCCATTTGACTGGCCAGGCATTGATAAAATTCCAGGCTTGAATCGGAATATGTTCTTCATTGAGGAGAATGACTGTGATATCATTTGCCTCAAATTGAAATGCTTCCACTGAATCCTTAAACCATTTGGCTGCCTGAGAATCAATAAGCATCCCTCTTTTCAAAGTCAAATTGGGATAGGCTACTGATCCCGGCATTCGATGTTTGAATCTATTTTCACCTCCCTCAGCATATTCTTCAATTCCAATTTCCACGCTCAGTCCACCAACCTCCTGAAATCCTATATCTGGGATACTAGGGTATTTCAACAGAAGCCCTTCAAAGCGGACCAAAAAATGAAAGCCGGTAGGGGGGTAAAAAAATGCCATGAGAATTAAGGAGTTTCGATAGCCAATCCTTCGTGACAGATTTCGATCGTTTCGACGGCGACCTCATTTCCTGTAGAGTTTAAGGTTGGACCCTCAACTTTGCATGGGAATGCGTCTTTCACCTTCCAAACCATTACTGGTTCATGTTCTTCATTCAAAAGAGAGATTGTCAAATCCCGTCTTTCAATGTTGTTTTTCTTGACGGTATTGAGCCATTGGAAAAACTCATTGTCTGCTCGGAAAACCCCTCTTTTCAGTGTGATATTACTGTATTGAGGAATGCCTGGCATTTTGGAAACGTGATATTCCAATGAGCTACCTTCCCGGTAATCGATAGTTTGTAATTCGATGGAAAGTCCGGAGACTTCTGTAAATCCTATTCTGGTGCCGCCCCATTCTACCTGAAAATGAAAGACGGAAACTGGATATGCTACTGCCATGATATTTGGTATTTAGATTTCTGAAAAAGATTATGATTCTTGGAGTTTATGAGAGAATTTGAGAATGATAAATTCAGCTGGACGAACAGCTGCCATTCCTATTTCTACGTTCATTCTGCCTTCTAAAATGTCTTGGGCGGTCATGGTGACTCCCAATCCAACTTTTACAAAAAAGGCTTGCTCTGGCTTGGCACCAGCCAATGCGCCATCTCTCCAAAGTTTTGAGAGGAAGTTCTCAATCATTGTTTTTACCCTAAGCCAGGTGTTGGCATCATTGGGTTCAAACACGACAAATTCTGTTGCTTTTTTGACGGACTCTTCGACGAAAATGAAAAGTCTTCTCACCGGCACATATCTCCATTCATTGTCATTTCCGGCTAGGGTTCTCGCTCCCCAAATCAGGGTTCCTTTTCCTGTAAAGGACCGGATTGCATTGATAGATTTTCCTGAAGAAGCGTCAATGTTTAAGCTCGCTTGTTGCTCATGGGTTACTTTGACTGCTGGACCAATGATTGATCGGATATCTACATTTGCAGGAGCTTTCCAAACGCCACGCTGGCTGTCTACCCTTGCATAAACTCCTGCTACCGCTCCTGATGGAGACGCTTTGGCGTATTGTTTTGCGAGTTCAGCAGTGAGAGATCTGAAAAGACTTGGATCAGCTGTTTCTAGAGCATCCAGATTGGAGCCGTCTGCTGCATTTACTATAGCTGGAGCTGGTGTTCCAGTTCCGATATAATTGTCAGATTGATTGATAGTTACAGAGCTGGAAGCATACCCTAAAGGAATTGCTGTTTTTAGGTCTGGATAGTAGGCTGCTCCATATTTTAGGTTTCCATTTCCAATTCCACTATTTCTAAAATTGCTAGCGTCAGCAAAGGGATCAGTGGTATTTTCTTTGACATCCATGACCGTAAATCGGTCCTGAAGCTTTGCGCATTGAGCAAGTGCTTGGGTATACACTGAGTTCCCTTGAGCTAAAGAGAGTGTGTCTGGAAATAATAGCATGGTGGGTTCATCCACTTTTTCCACAGCAGCCAATCCCCATAATAAGGAGTTTAGCGTGGTGCTGTCACCAACATTTGGTGGAGCAGTGAAATCATTGACTGAAACGATATAACAAGGCCCTCCCCCGTTATCAAAAAACAACCTTAAAGCATAGTACATTTTATATGCACTTTGAGTTGGTGGAGTTACTGAGATTGTTCTAGATGCTAGTGTAGCAGGCTGACCGTCTGATCCAGTATATGTATCGGCAATGGCTACAGTAATCGATTCAGGATTAGCAATCCCGAAAATTGATTCATATTCCAACATGGAAGTTATCCGAGTTGGAACTCCGCGAACGTCTTCGCCATTTTTGGTGGCAAGGTCAGTATGACCTATAAATGCCGGGATGGCAGTCTCTACCGCTGCTATGGATGCTGGGAGAGTGGAGATTTCTTCTATATAAACTCCAGGAGTTGAGTAATTGGCCATTATTAAAAGTTTTTTGGTTGTCGAAACTGATTAGGATTCCTGAAGCTTGTGAGAGAATTTCAGGATGATAAATTCCGCCGGTCTTACTGCCGCCAGTCCGATTTCTACATTCATTCTTCCTTCCAAAATGTCAAGGGCTGTCATGGTTTGACCCAATCCCACTTTGACAAAAAATGCCTGTTCCGGTTTTGCCCCAGCGAGGGCTCCATCCCTCCAAAGGTTGGAAAGGAAGTTTTCAATCATAGTTTTTACCCTCAGCCAAGTATTGGCATCATTGGGTTCGAAGACTACAAACTCAGTCGCTTTTTTGACTGATTCTTCGACAAAGATGTAAAGCCTTCTAACAGGTACATATCTCCATTCATTGTCATTGCCAGCTAATGTCCTTGCTCCCCAAACTAGATTGCCCTTTCCAGAGAAAAAGCGAACCACATTGATGGATTTTCCTGAAGTAGCATCGATGTTCAGTCCTCCTTGTTCTTCTTTGCTAACCGGTATGGAAGGTCGAAGTATGGATCTGACATCCACATTGGCAGGGGCTTTCCAAACTCCCCTTTGAGAGTCAACTCTTGCATAAATGCCTGCCACTGAAGCAGAAGGATAGAGTTCCAAAAGTTTGGCTTGTAATAAAGCAAGGATGTCATAGTATAGGGTTTTGTCTGGTGCTACCCAAGAAAATGTCCCCGAACCGGATATTACGGCGCCACCATCACCATTGTCATTGTAAGTCAACGGAATTGTGGCTCCTCCATCAGCTGGAGCGGTAGCGGTCAAAGTAATGGTGTCTCCATTTCTAATGGCAGAATATAGTGGATCTGCAGCGGTAGTAATGGCAACTAATAGTGCTTCGGCAGTTGTAGCTGGACCTCCTGCCAATGCAAATTCAGCTCCTTCAGTAAAAGTATTCGCCCCAATTGTAAATGAATCTCCAGCGACATTCGCATTGGTGGTTATCCTTATAGTCCCAAAGGCAAAATCTTGTCCTGAATTGATTTGAGAAAGTGGGATTCCCTGAAGAGGACCTGCTCCAACTCCACCTCGGTCATCTTGGATAATAAGAGTACTTTCATCAAAATTCCTGAAAAGAATGGATTTCATTCCTGGATAATAAGATGCCCCATATTTCAAGTTGGAGCTACCTACTTCGGCTCTGAATTCATCTCCATCCTCTGCTACAGTATTCCCGTCGTAATGAAGTGCGTCAAAAATGGCAAAGCGATCCTGAAGTTTTGCACATTGGGCAAGCATCTGATCGTGGAGACTTTTTCTGTTGGTGTCAGATAAATGAACAGCCTCCGGTACTACCAACAAAGTGGGCTCATCCTCTTCCTCCAAAACGCCCAGTCCTGCCAATAAATCTGCAACGTCTATATCATCTCCAGTAGGAGTTGCTACAAAATCACCAACTGAAACAATCCAACATGGACCTCCGCCATTTGCGAAATAGAGGTAAACCTGATAAGTCATCAAGTACTGTGAAAATTCTGTAGGGTCAGTAATTGTAATGACTGGGCCATCAATAATAGTAACAGTATATAGTTCATGAAAAGATTCTCCAAAAATCTGGAGGTATTCCAAGTATGATGTGACTCTAGTAGGAATATTAACTCCAAATGTGGCTCCATTTCGGATTCTACTGCGAGTATAGCCGACAAAAGCCGGGATGGCAGTAGCTACCGGTACGATGGATGCTGGAAGGGTGGATATCTCCTGAATGTACACCCCAGGGGTTTTATATTCTGCCATGGTTTATTGGATTAGATGTATACATAGATTTCTGAAATTTCTTCACCTAGATCTACCTTTTGAATATTGCTGGATGAAGGATTGGGCATGTTGGAAATGAGAACTTTGTTTCCCGGCTTCCGGCTGAGTTCCAATTTTATCTTTGGTACTTCAAAAAATGGAATAGGGTCTTGTGATTTGAATAAGATTGTATCCGAATCGTTTATTTTAATGTCTGTATTGGGAGCAGCACCTATTTGATCAAAAGCATAAAGAGCATAGGGTGGAGTTACAGGGGCGCTCTTGTCCGAAATTGCAAGCTGAGCAGATGATACGTCTACCTTGTTAGACTGATTGACGATATAATAAAGCCATTTGGTGGATTTTCTTTTGAAGTCTAAAGCATAGAATTCTTTGGCGCCATATAGGTGGTTTGGTGCCGAAGCATAGCTGATTTTGACAACTCCCAAAGCCTGAGGCCCAAATACTTTTTCAGTTAAAAAGTACTCTTTCTTCCAAAGGTCAGTCGTATCACCTTCATCCCTTAATAGGAAATTGTAATTACCCTCTGATTTTCCGGAGAGGTTTATTTCGAAAGAAAAATCACCCTGATCATCGGGAGTTAACTCCATATCTACAGGCAAGGGGTTTCCATTTGTATCCAATCCAGATGGAATAGAATTCCCTACCGGATCCAAAACCCTTAAAATCACATTGCTTGGAGTTGGATTTAAAGTGACCCTTTGGTTTGTATGTTTTGCTATAATCCCGTCCCAAATTGATAATGATATATTTTCAGGACTTGCTGGGTCAGTGGATGAAGAAGAAGGATCATTGCTAAACGATACAATTTCTTGATTTTTTAATTTTCTGGACCCTTCTGACAAATCTGTTATTCCAAAGAAATTAGGACCGCTTTGGAGATGGATGAAAAAATAGAAATCAATGGGAGTAGTCAAGGGTACCAAAGGAGTGGTGAGATCATCTTCAGCCTTATATAGAACAATCAGACCAGTTGGCGTTTCCTTCGAAATCATTCTTCCTTTGGATAAAAGCCATTGGGTTTCTTCAGTTGGGGCTAAATGAACCCCTTTTGCAAATCCATCTTGGAAATAATCATGCAAAATGTTCAATTCAAATAATCGGGAATAAATGATATTCATGACTTATGGAGTGAATTGAGAAAAATTTGTTCGATTGGATCTCCACTTTCCTGAATGGCATTTTCCTGGATCTGGATTGTTTTGATTTTGTAGAGAACACTCGGTAGGTATTTAGCTCCGACCACCGACCAGAAGTTGTAAAGCTGCTCGAATGAGTAACTGTAAAGCTCTACCACGATCTTTTTTAAGTTAGGATCAAATCCAGCCATTGCTGGACTATTTTCGGGAGTAAAGACATTTTTGCTTTGAAAAAATGCAATGGCATAGCTCAATTGCTTAAGCCCCTCGACATAATCATCTGTATCACTCAGCTGAGTTTTGTTTTGGAAATTGGCAGTGATCAATACATAGAGATTCAAGAGAATTTCCGGATTCCTTTTCTCCACTTTTCCAACCGAATTGATGAATTTGCTTTGCTGCTCTTTGGCAGTTCTTTCCTCTTCTATATTGATTAGAGAAAGCCCAAGCGATTGATCAGGAATGGCAATTCCAGTCTCATTGGTTACCCCGGAAATGTAAATACGGTCTTGAGATGGATCACCTACTTTTAATTTGATAAACCCGTTGATCTCTTGGGTCAAAAATTCTAAAACTGAATGAAGCATATATTCTAAAAGTCAAAATCAAAAAGCTTAATAGTTGGACTTAAGTTAGATAGATAAATAGTTGATTGTTAGGAAAAAAAATCAAATAATAACTCCAAAAATCAATCTTGATAATTGATAAATTATTGATAATAAGAGTATTAAATTGAAATCTGACAATAAAAATAACCTCTCAAAACCTTAGGGTTTAGACCTCTCAAAATTTTGGGTTTTTTCGGAAAAATAGAATTATACCATGATTCATAAGATTCATGAAAATTGCCTAGAAATAATCCAATTGTCCAATCTGATTAGTTCAAAACCAAACGGATCCCATGAAAAAGATTTTTCCCAGGCATAAATATTTTCTAAATCAGAATCGGATTGTTTCCTGGATTTACTACCAGAACCATATAGTTTGTAAATGGCCTGAAATGCTAATATGATTCTTTGACTTGCAACATTTTTCCACCTGGAGAGAAGTTTCCGGTAATTTTCAATTTTATATTCTAACCAATCTTGATCTCCTTGTTCGATTAAAATAATGATTTCAAAAAGTTTGGATGCCAGGTAATATTGAGTTGATTTTTTTAATTCAGACTGACTTGCATGAAGGAGTTTTAATGAATGGGAATATTCCTTTTGTTTCAACTTGATCAATGCTAACCAATATTGCCACTTCCAGTTTAAATCAGGGAAAAAGGGTAGAAAATGGTTCTTAATAATGCGTTGGGCTTGGTCCCAATGGGCTTGGTAAAAATGAGCAAGGAAATAAAACTGGAAAAACTCCGCAGGTGCCTCTAAATTATGTTTTGAACCACTATTGTGTTCCTGACAAATCAGACAAACCTCCTTATAGTTTTTTTGAAGAATAAGAAGTTCCATTTTTGCAAAGAGAAATTGCCAGTAAACAGTGGAGTCTTCTTCTTGAAATATTTTCTGCGGTTCGACCCCATTTATTATTGAAAGTCCTTCCTCCAAATTATCGTCAATGATTGAGCTCCTGATAGAATTTACTAGTCTCCAGTGTTCATTATTTGAATTGATTTGATGAACTAGCTTTGACAAAAGCTCATTTTTTGACTCTGATTTTCCTACCGTGGTTTCATTTTGAAATTGGCTGACCAAGTTTTGTAAATGACTTTTGATGGCAATCTCAATTTTGGGGAAATCTTTTATGGAAAGAACCTCAGGGATATCGTTGTCCTGGGCAATTGAAAAAATAGTTAAGACTAGGTCATGGAATTGATAGTCAACAGCCGATTTTAAACATTTTTCCAAAAGTTTTGCACCCTCATTTTTCAATCCTCTTGATAAGATTAATTGGCTTTGAAGAATCAATTCAAGACATTGGGTCCTATGACTGCATTTGTCAGAAACTTTGCTGGGCTTCACCAGAACCATGATTTCCTCGATTTCATCCTTGAGCCTTTTTTTCAATTGAGGGAAAGCCTTTTTTTCTCCGATTCCATAGATTTTTTGAGAATAAAATGAATCTGAGCTTTGTGGCTTTTCAAGGATCAGCTGAAATAGCTTTAATTTTTTTGAGTTGCGGCTATTCCGGCTAGAAGCTATCTTAAATAATTGTTCTTTTTCAGTAGGGGAAAATTGATTTAAAATCGATTGAACAGTATCCATAAAAATTCAGGTAAAAAATTGAAACAATTCCTGAATTTACTATTTAAGATGCTGTTTTACAAATGATTGGGGCTTACCTGATTTGGTACTTCCCTGGAGAAATCTTTTGATATTCTCTTTCCAATTCTGGATAGTCTATAAGGAGTTTGGCAAACTCCCCTTCCTGATCCAAAATGATTTCGGGACTTTGTCCTTTGATCATTTGGAAAAGTTTAGCTCGTTGAGGTAGACTTCTCTCTTTTTCTAGGAATAGTTTACTGAGATGAAAGTTTAGAAAAGGCCCTTCAAAAATTCCATATCTGTATGGACTCAAATCATCTCCGAGAACCATTATTCCTTTTCCTGTGTATTCGGTAGAATTGGTTTCCTTGACGAAATAAGTTGATTCTTTTTGGATTTCCTGATTCATATACCACCAGCTCAATACAGGCACCCCAATGACTAGTAAATAAAATGCTGGACTGATAATTTTCCGATTTTTAATGTTGAGGAAAAACTGGGTAATCAAGTAACTCAAACCTGGCAAAAGAATCACCCATTGGAAAGAAGCCTGACGCTTTGAAAAGAGCACTCCTATGCAAGAAATGATGACCCAAACCACCATGAGCTGCCTTTGTTTTTGCTGGTTGATGGTGGCTCCTCGCAGTACCGAACTGATGAAAAAGCCGATGATAGCCAGTAGAACTGGAAATGCAGCCAAGACCCCCCATGAAACCAAAGATTGATAATAATATTTCTCAGAGAAGAAAATCAAAGGCCATATTTCAAAGGCTTCATCCAGTCCATTATTCCAATAGTAAAACACTGAAATCAAAAGAATTGGAAGGAAATATCCTGTTAATGAAAGGAGTAGCTGCCTAAATGTAAATCCACTAATAGCGATGCCTCCAAAAATCAAAAATGGTAGAAATAGAATGTAAATCGGATGAAATCCTGTCGCGATTCCGCCATAAATTCCGATCAATAAGGTGGATTCGCTACTATCTTTTTGAAGGAGAGTTTGTGAAAATAGCTGTGACAAAGCCAACATCAAAAAGGTACTCCCCAACAATGCAGGGGAAATACTCAGCATGTCGAAGTTTAGGTGAAACAATGCGAGCATGATGATCCCTGGCAAATAGGTGTTTTCATCAAAAACCCGATATTTAATGAGAGTTCTATTCCAATAAATTACTTGAAAAAACACCAATGCCCTACCTA
Organism: Algoriphagus sp. PAP.12; assembly: GCF_026652115.1. Taxonomy (GTDB): domain Bacteria; phylum Bacteroidota; class Bacteroidia; order Cytophagales; family Cyclobacteriaceae; genus Algoriphagus. The sequence continues at coordinate 740,779 of NZ_JAPPSQ010000001.1, forward strand.
ATAGCTCTAATGCTAATGGGCTCCTTCCAAAAAGGAAGTCCATTATAAAAAAGAAACCTCCGGAAAGCGGTCCGGTATCATCAAGAATATGTTGATATAGAAAGTATCCATCGCCCAAACGCTCACCTAATAGCATCCAATTGAGTTGGGTGGAGGTCAGAGGGAAATCCGAAAACACTAAATAGACGACAGTCCAAATAATCAGAAATAGAAATAATCCGATTATTCTAAATGGGTCGTTTACTTTGAAAAATTGAAACAAGATATAGGGTATTTTTGAAGCTAAGGCCCGAAATTAAAGCTTGCCCAAGTATTTCGCTAAATTTGTACCACAAATACTTTATATGGAAAGTAAAAGACAACAAAAACACGCAAAATTAATCCAAAAGGAACTGGGAGAGATCTTCCAAAAGGAAGCCAGACAATTGATTGGAAAAGCAATGGTCACAGTGACCCGAGTAATGGTCAGCCCAGACTTAAGTGTCGCTAAGACTTATTTAAGTTTCTTGCTTGCAGATCCTGCTGCTACTTTGGAGTTGATCAATGATCATAAAAAGGAAGTAAGACTTTATTTGAGCAAAAGAATCGGGAAATCGGTAAGAATTATTCCTGAGTTGGCGTTCTTTCCTGATGAATCAGCCTCTTATGCCCAGCATATGGACAAGGTCATTTCTGGATTAAATATTCCTGCCGCTCCAGAAGAGGAAGACGAAGAAGAAGATTAAATTCGAAACTTGAATCTAAGTTACTTCATAGCGGCTCGGTATTTCCGAAGTAAGAAAAAGCGGAATTTCATTACTGTTTTATCCACCATTTCTATGGTGGGTGTTGCAGTGGGAACCATGGCATTGGTCATAGTCATGTCTGTTTTTAATGGTTTGGAAGACCTTATTCGGGAGATTTTCTCAAGTTTTGATGCTGAGTTGAAAGTAGAGGCGACTTTGGGAAAAAGCTTTGAAGTATCTGAAGATTGGCTAGGTGGTATTCGAGATATCGAAGGGGTTGCAATCTTGACTGAAGTTATCGAGGATAATGCACTTTTAGATTATAACGGAAACCAGCTGGTCGGAACCATTAAAGGTGTTTCAGACAATTTCTTAGATCAAAACCGCTTTTCTCAAGGCTATTTCTGGGGAGATACTACTTTGGGAACGGATAAAAGACCAGCCGCCATATTGGGTCGAGGAGTTGGGTTTTTTCTTTCGGTCAATCTGAAAGACATTAATATCCCACTGAAGGTGTTTTATCCAAAAGCACCAAGAAGTGCAGCCTCTTTAGATCCAAGTCAATTGTATTCCTCAGATTTCTTAGACCCAGTAGCTTTCTTTTCTGTGGAGAGACAATTCGATGATGAATACATCATCGCTCCCCTACATTTTACCAGGGATTTGTTGAATTATGGAGACCGAAGAACCTCTTTGGAAATAAAAGTAGCCGATGGGTATTCAATATCTGATGTACAGGATCGATTAAAGGAACATTTAGGAGAGGAATTCTCAGTGAAAAATACTGATCAACAACATGCAGGGCTTTTGAGAACTGTTAAGCTTGAAAAGCTTTTTGTCTTTTTAACTCTAACATTTATCCTTGCGATCGCTTCTTTTAATATCTTCTTTTCCCTGAGCATGTTGGCTATCGAAAAGAAAAAAGATATAGCTGTACTTAAGGCCATGGGAGCGCCCGACCGATTAATTCAAAAAATTTTCCTGAAACAAGGAGCTTTGATTGCTTTTTCAGGAGCTTTGGTCGGATTGGTTTTGGGATATTTAATTTGTTTGGCCCAACAATATTTTGGTTTGGTTTCATTGGGAATTTCGTCTGCGGTGGTAGATTCCTATCCTGTCAAGGTGGTTTGGTCAGACTTTATCTGGATCAGCATCTCAGTAATTGCTATTACCATGTTGGCCTCCTGGAGACCTGCCCATATTGCTTCCAAAGTCAATACAATTACTGAGCTTTAGTTTCCTTCACAGATTTTCTTCTGAATTTCTTCTATCCCAGCCATTCCAAGTTCTATGGCTTTATTGAGATCATCGCATGCCTCTTGACTCTTGTCTAATCGATGAAGAGTGATTCCACGATGGTAATATGCAGACGGATTAGAGGGGTCTGTGGCAATTAATTGGATAAAATCAGCAAGAGCTTCCTCCGGCCTGTTGAGATAATAGCGAGATTGACCTCTACCCAAAAGAGCTTCAGGATCTTGCTCATTTATAAAAAGAACCTCTTCAAAATCAGCTTCCGCAGCCTCCCAATTTTTAAGTTTCGCGTAGGCCTTGGCTCGATAAAACCAGCCTTCTGAATCTTCCGGTAAGATCTGAATGGCTTCAGTATAGTCTTCAATAGCTCCTTCCCAGTCATTTTGAGAGAATTTATAGAACCCGCGAATTTTCCAGCCTTGTGGATCTTCTGGATCTTTTGCGATAGCTAAGGTAAGCTCCTCTAGTTGATCGACATTTTCTCCCTTTTCCAGAATATTGATACGCTGTCTAGCCAGAAAGTGATCTGGGTTGATTTCAACAGCTTGATGAAGTGACTTAAGCGCAACTTCTTTCTGGTTTTGCTTCATTTCGACATGGCCTTTTTCAGCCCAGAAATCGGATTCATTAGGTTTATAATAAATTGCGGAGTCTAAAAGTGTTTTTGCGGCAGAATAATCCTTCATCCCTATTTTGGCAAGGGCCAGATGATAGAGGATTTGAGATGGGTTGGGACTTTGAGCAGTGAAAATTCCAGAAACACCTTTATCTGTTGAGCTTTTACGATAAATGATTTGGGTTGTCTCACCTTTTGGGATTTGTCTGTAGGATAAGAAATCATTTTCGGCATCTTGGAATCTTTTAAATCTGAGATAAAGCCTGCCTCTAGCCAGATAGGCTTCAGCCAATTCGGGGTCTAAACTCAAGGCTTTTTGAAAATTTTCCAATGCTAGATTTAAACTTGCGCCGTCAAATTGTTCGTAAATCTGTCCCAAATAATAATACCCCAGAGGATCCCGATCATATACCCTGAGCCAATCATCCATCATCAGATACGCACTTTCATAATCTCCTTGATTATAGGTGGCAACTGCTTTTTCGAAGTCGGAACGGTCTTGGGCAAAAGAATAGCCTGCTATCAAAAAGATAATACCAAGAAAAATTACTTTCATGAATTGGATGCGTTTTTCCCGAATTTCAAACTGCCTAACCCTCGATCCAAAAGTGCGTACAGACTGCCCAATAAGCCCAAAGAACCTGTCAAATAAGTGTAAGCCTCGGAAAAGAAATTTTTGTCGAAAATACCGATTAAGGCAAAGCATATCAATACAAAACTGACCAAAGAAATTTGAATTGAGGAAGAATTGCCATTCTTTTTCTCATAGCGTTTGAAGGCTTCTTTTTCCTCCTCTGTACTATGTTCAAGAACGTATTTTCTGAAAACAGGACTAAACAATCTCCATTCCTTCCAAATCGAATCTGATTTGCTGTATTTCTCGGAGGTGCTTTCAGAATTTTTTTGAATCAATATTCCTTTTTGAGCTAATCCTATCATCACTTCTTTTCGGTTGATATTGAAGAACCCTTCTTTGGCATAGGAATAAGCTACCATTTTTTCTTCAAAAGACATTTCGGTCCACATATTTGTATAAAAAGCCTTTTTATGTCTTAAGCTTTTTAACAAGATTTCCGCCTTTTCTTCGCTGGAGTCCTTTAGGATTGGTTCATTTTTGATTGCCAAAGATTTGAAGGAAAAATCAGAAAAAGTTTCTGAGAATCGAACCTTGTCCAAAGGGTCTTTAATTTTTGAAAAAATATCTTTCCACTGTTTGCCTGAGCAAATCCAGATTTTTTTCCCCAAATCATGTAGTCGTTCTAATAGAGGGATACTTTCTAAAGGGTCTGCCAGACAATGGTAGTTTTTGAGGATATAGACATCTTTGGATTCATCCAATTTGAATTGCCAGTCAAGTGATTCCACCAAAAAATCTAGGGTTTCTAAGTTTTCATCAACTTGTGAAAATACCTTTTCTACGATTTCTTCCAGATGGGAGGAATCAATGCTGCAGATGTATAAAAGCTGTTCGGTACTTTCAAAGTCGTCTTCATACTTCTCCTCAAAAGAAAAGAATATTATCTTCTGCAAATAATACATTAATGAACTTAGAAGTCCCAGAATAAGAATCAGGTAGAGTAGATTCCAGTCAAAGCTCAAGTTACCTGAACTACCCGCCCAAGCCGCTTTAAAAGTTTTCTGATCGGGGGCAATGAATTCTCTAATTTTTGAGTCAAAAGGATCTGTTAAAGCCACCATAAGTGATCTTCTGGCCTCTTCATATTCCTTGAATCGGGTGGCCGAATTATCCAATTGATGATTACTTTTCCAAATTTGACTTTCGAATAGCTGGGTTTTGGATTGAATCAAATAGCCCGGAATGAAGCCAATAACCAAAAACCAAGCGATCAAAAAAGTTGGGAGAACTCGAGAGGGAGAAATCAATTTATTTGCAAAATCTTTCCCCCTGACTTTCAAATTCCAAAAAAGGATAATTAAAGCCGAGGCCAACTGTAAAACGAGGGCGATTAGCGAACTTACGAGTTCATATTTTACTAAAATCAAGCCTAATAATACCGAGAATAATAGTGTAGGAATAGCATAGTTCGGAATTAAAGGTTGATTCAGTTCAGTTTCTTTTTTGGACAATTTGGATGTAGCCAGATTGATAAATGAGATCAATGAAGAAGAAAAAATTAGCATTGCGACTAATTGAATATGATTGAGTCTTGCACAATAATAAATTGCTATTAAAAGTCCTGCAAAGAAGAAATAAGCAAGCGATAGGTATTGAAGTTTGTGCAAATTGTTTTTGGTGGGTTTTAGCCAGTCAAAAAAGAAAATTTTGAAACCAAAGTCGGTGGTAAGATCCTTTGAGAACTTTTGAAGAATTAAATTGAAAATCAGGGAAAGAAAGTATATAGCAAGGAGGATAATGGCTTCCAAAGAAGTCAAGGAGGAAAACACATGAGAGACATTGTGATTGACCAAAAAGAAAAGCCAAATAGGTTGATCAAACCTTTGATCAGAAATTTTGGATAATATACCAGTATATTGATTTCCAATTAGATACAATGGGACTTCAATTGTTTTGTCTTGATCATCGTCTCTATTTTTTTCCATCAAAGTTTTGATTTCAAACCAAGAGTCTGAATTGACACCCTCTTTTAAATTGGAAATTGGAGAAACTATTTTGTCACTTTTGTGAAGGATTGTGCCGTCTTCTTTGATTAAGAGGTAGCGGTATTTGTCTGTTAAGGTAGGAGTTGATTTCAATTTGAAGGTAATCGCAGAAATTTCCTTTTCAGGATTGAGTTTCGATATGACAGATTCTAATTCGCCATCACCTCTACTATAATGAGAGTTGAAAAAATGATTGACTGATTCTGGGTTAGTTTTGAAATAAGTAAAGTAGGCTCTGGTTCTTAAATCTACTGGAGACTTTGAGCTAAAATTAAAATCACGAGTTTCGTTATTAAAAATTATTCTCTTGGCTAATCCTTTTGATTCAAAAAGGATCAATTCATTAAAAGGATAAGTGTCGATCAAGCCTTTTTCCCACTTTGAAAGTGCTGAGTCATAATTTGAAATTGTGATGCCTAGGTCTTGTTTAATCCGATTTTGATGTGCACTGGAAATCAGAACCGGGTCAGGTTGATTTTTAAAAAATGAAATAGCAAAGCCCAAAATCATTGAAAGTCCCATCAAAGAAATGCCCAATTGGAGAACTTTGGTTTGAGTCAGATTATCTCCTTTACTCAAATTGAGAATCCCTAGGATCGGAACAGATGCAATCAATAAAATGAGGAAGAAAATCAAGGTGCTTAATAGCTTAAAATTAAGCCTAAGACCAACTTTTAAAAAATGATTCTGGTTAAATGTTCCCACTGCGAACAATTGGAGATTTTCCAATGGGATGGGTGCAACGTAGAATCGGTTTTGATTTCCTGAATATTCCACTTCTTCAAAATATACTCCTGAGTGAATTTTTCCGACACTATCTTGACGGATAATGTGCGGTTTAAATATTTCCTGTCCAAAATCTGTATTTGGATAAATGACTTTCCCCATTTGGTCAGTCAAAAAGAATTTTTCGAAGACTTTATTGTTCTCTTGTTTCCTAAGAAGGAGGTCAATATCAAAGGAAATAGTGACTACTAAGGTTTCTGGAAAACTTGTGGGATTAACCCCAAATCTTTCATAGAAAGCCAAAGTGTTTATTTGTCGGATGATAGATTTAGGAATTCCAAGTGTCAAATTGCTGACGGTGATCCTGTTTCCTTCTAAACTTATTTTTTCGATTGTGGGATTGTCCAATGTCCCAAATTGAATTGACTTAATATCAGGTTGAAATCCAGACAAAAGGTCTCTAATTCCAGCTGAATTAATTCGAACATCAGGGTCTTCATCCAGAGCCAAAGCCTCCCTAAGAATGTAGCCCTCTACTCTGCTGTAATAATCTGGAAGAGCTAGTAGGATGTCATTTCGAATAGCTTCTACACTTCTCAAATGCTGTTCTTCAAGCTCAGAAATGTTTTTGTTGGATTGGACAAATAGAAATACCCCTATGATGCCTATGATAGGCAGCAAAAAAAGCCAGACTTTCAGGGTCTTTAATCTCATCGAAAAAAATGTCAGGTAAACATTTTAATTTACTCAGTAAATTACTGAAAATCAATTCATAAGAATTTATTCAATTCCATATAAGTGCCGGAGTTTAAAAAAACAGCCTATTTTTGTGTCTTAAGGCACGTTTATTGAATTTCTGCTGCCTAACCCAATAAGTAACATAATTCCCCAATCATGAAAAAAATTGCCCTAGGCTTATTGTTCGGTATCTTCCTAATCAGTACTGCTAACATTCAGGCTCAGGAGTCCGCGGAATCCAAAAGTTCTCTCAATTCTGGAACTATAGATTCTCAATTTGACTACATCTACAGCGTTTCAAACAATTTCCAAGAATACAAAGTCGTAAAAAGGAGTAATCTGGATAAGCTCCAGTCCAATATTTTGGATTCGATGAAAACAATGAGATCTGAAGTACTTCAGCTGAAAACCCAAATCGGAAGTAAAAATGACTCAATTTCTTCATTAAATCAGGTTTTGGGTCAGACTGAGACCGCGAAGCAAGAAGCGATTGCCGCCAAAGATAATTTTACCATTTTTGGAATTGGTATCCATAAGGCAGTATACTCTTCCTTCATGTGGTTGTTGGTGGGAGCTTTGGCTGTGGCTTTAGGGTTTTTCTCTTTTCAGTATTTCAGAAGTTTCAAAAAAATCAGAAAGGCTCAAAAAGATTTGGAAGAAGTGCAAGAGGAATTTGATCAGCACAGAAAGAATACCTTAGATCGTGAGCGAAAACTGAAAAGAGAGCTCATCGATGCCCAAATGGGCAAAGCGTAGAAATTTGCCCTGAATTTCCTCAGGAAGCTGAGATGGGATTATTTTATCACCAATCCCAACAAAAAATATTTGTGGCAATATGGATATGGGATCTCCCAATTTTCCATGTTGGCATTTATTTTTTAAATATTCAGTGAAATGGTTTGGTATCCAATCCCTATTTTAGAAAAAACAGCCTTATGAAAAAGGTAGACATTGCAGTTATTGGTCTCGGAGCTGTCGGTTCGGCTGCTTTATTTTTTTTATCAAAATCTGGGAAAAAAGTTCTTGGTTTGGATCGGTTTGATCCACCTCATTTTATGGGTTCTTCTCATGGAGAAACGAGAATCACCAGATTGGCTGTTGGGGAAGGGAAAGAGTATGTGAGCTATGCCAAAAGGTCTCAAGAAATATGGAAAGGGTTGGAATCTGAAACTCAAAATCGGCTATTCAACCCATGTGGTGGCATTTTGATGGATTCTGGGATCACTCCTTGGGGTAAGCATGGGGGAGATGGTTTTTTTGAAAAAACAGTTGGGATCGCAAAATCCTGTAGTATTCCACATTCAACTTGGAAATCAGGTGAATTGAAAGAAAAGTATCCACAGTTTCAGCTAGAAGATTCAGGTAAAGCTTATTTCGAGCCTTCGGCAGGACTCGTCTACCCTGATAGAATTATTCGAATTCAACTAGAATTGGCTCAGCAAAATGGTGCTGAAATCAAAGTATATGCTCCAGTTAAATCTATTTACGCCAAACAGGATTCTATTATTCTTGAATTGAAAGAATCCCAAATTGAAGCAAAACGTGTTTTGATTTCGGCAGGGGGGTGGATCAAGGACTTTTTAGCGAAAGAAGAAAGGCCTGATTATAAGATTTGTCGGCAAGTTCTACATTGGATCGAAATAGAAGATGGATATTCACATTATAATGAATCACCGGTATTCATGTGGGGGTTTGGGAGAAAGCCTGAGGATTTCATTTATGGGTTTCCTACTCAAGATGGGAAGTCCGTGAAAATGGCTTCAGAATCATTTTTAGAAACTACTCACCCAAATAACATGGACAGATCAATATCAAAAAAGGAACAAGAGATATTCTGGAATGAAAAAGTTGAAGGAAGGATTTGCGGACTTAAAAATCAATTTCTGAAATCTGAAGTCTGTTTATACACGGTTCGGAATGATTCAAAGTTTGTGGTAAAGCAGCTTCCAACTGTGCCTGGTGCAATGATGGTTTCAGCCTGTTCGGGCCATGGGTTTAAGCATTCGGCGGCATTGGGAGAGGAGTTGGCAGGTAGGATTCTTTTTTCTTGTTGACACTTATTGGGTATTTCCTCTTTTTTCTCCTCAAAAGACCTATTTTTGCAGATTGAAGTGCAAGCAACATGGCGAAAAAAAGAGGATCTGGTCTAGAAGAACATGAAAAGCGAAAACTCAACAAACAGAGTTTTCAAAAGTTAAGTGGGGTTTTCAGGTTTCTTCTACCATACAGATGGACCTTTATTCTAGGTCTTGTATTTCTGTTATTATCTTCCCTGACCTTACTAACTTTTCCATATGTAGCTGGGAAATTGATAGATACAGCACAAGGAAAGGACTGGTATGTGACGGATATCAATTCAATTGCTTTGATCCTCATTGCGATTTTGGGTGTTCAGAGTTTGTTCTCATTTTTCAGAGTTTGGACCTTTGCCTTGGTTTCTGAGAGATCAATGAGAGATGTGAGATCGGCTCTATATAGTAGACTGCTTCGCCTGCCGATGACATTTTTTGATAAAAGAAGAACAGGAGAGTTGATTTCCAGAATTACTTCAGATGTCAGCCTGCTTCAAGATACATTCTCTGTGACCTTAGCAGAGCTTTTTAGGCAGGTGATTACCTTAATAGCAGGTATCGTATTCCTGATGGTCACTACCCCAAAGTTGACTTTGTTTATGTTGGGGACATTCCCTGTTCTGGTTCTTTTGGCCATGTTTTTTGGAAGGTTCATTCGAAATCTATCCAAGAAAACTCAAGATGAATTGGCAGCTGCTAATGTGATTGTTGAAGAAACTCTTCATTCTATCAGTACTGTCAAATCATTTGTAGGTGAGGTTTATGAGTCAAAAAGATATCATAAGGGGCTGAATAATGTAGTCGATGTGGCTTTAAAAACTGCCAAATATCGAGGTGCATTTATTTCATTTATCATTTTCGCCCTTTTTGGAGGAATAGTAGCCGTTATGTGGTATGGAGCGAGCCTGGTTGCTTCAGGTGAGATGAGTATTGGAGAGTTAGTTTCATTTGTTCTTTATACCACCTTTATAGGTGGCTCCATTGCAGGGCTGGGAGATATTTATAGTCAAGTACAGAAGGCAATTGGGAGCTCTGAAAGAGTTTTGGAGATTCTGGAAGAGCCTTTGGAGAAAAGTTCTACTTATCATAAATCCGAGCTTGAAGGTAAAATTGAATTTGAACATGTAAGCTTCAGATATCCTACCCGTCCTGAGGTCGAGGTGCTTAAAGATTTGTCTTTCTATGTCAATCCTGGAGAGAAGATAGCCTTGGCTGGTCACTCTGGGGCTGGAAAGTCTACGATCATTCAGCTCCTATTGAAATTTTATGATCTTGATTCAGGAGAAATATTGGTTGATGAGAAAGGACTTGATACGTGGGATCTAGAAAAGCTTAGATCGCATATCGGGATGGTTCCTCAAGAGGTATTGCTTTTTGGAGGTAGTATTCGAGAAAATATAGCATATGCTCGACCAGATGCCTCAGAGGATGAGATTATCCTGGCAGCTAAAAAAGCAAATGCTTGGCAATTTATCTCCAAGTTCCCTGAAGGACTGGACACCATGGTTGGTGAAAGAGGAGTTAAACTCTCTGGAGGTCAAAGACAGCGGGTTGCAATTGCAAGAGCGATATTAAAGGATCCATCTATTTTGATATTGGACGAGGCGACTTCTTCATTGGACGCGGAGTCTGAGCATCTTGTACAGGAGGCTTTGGACGAATTGATGAAAGGAAGGACAACTATCATCATTGCGCATCGATTGGCTACAATCAGAAAAGTGGACAGAATCTATGTCTTAAGTGATGGAAAAATAGTGGAGCAAGGTAGTCACACAGAGCTCCTCCACGAGAAAGACGGCTTTTATGCTAACCTTGTTAAGCTTCAATTTGCTGAAAGCTAAAGAAAGATTCTTCTTTGAAATTAAAGGTTGTGTGCAGTGATTGATTTGCACATCCCTAACCAATTTTCCTTATAGATTTGACTATCAGGGAACAAGGATTTCATTTCCTTTTCATCCAAAAGGCGGATTTCTTCCAAATATTGTTTTGCGTCTTCCTCTGACCATTTTTTCAATCTGCTCAGTCTGGTTTTGGTTAAAATAAACTCCATCCATGATTTTGGAAGGTTTTGAGCAAAAGGAAGCGCATAATGTGCTTCAATTGGAAAATACCTGTTTGGTGTTTGGATGTAGTACTTTTTACCTACTCGAAGAATCTCCTTAGCCATTTTTTGCTGATTCTCCCAAGTATAAAGATGTTCTATTACAGAGTTGGAAAAGACTAGATCAAAGTGATTATCAGTATATTCTGGCATATTGGTGCCATCGCCAATTTTACTAATCATATTGGGATTTCCAGTTTCCTCTATTGTTAAATTCAATAATGTAATCTCAATGTTAGGCATTGAAAGTAACTGACTTTGACTCCAGAAATATGCTGTTCCACCAACATCTAAAATCTTAATTTTCTGGTTGTGCTTATAATTGTTATAAAAAAGTGATTCAAATATAGCTAAACGCTTTTTACGAAATTTAGCACCAATAGAATCGGAATTGTCTGAGGATGCAAATAAATTACTGATTAAATTCATGGTTTGCCTTTAGGCTTTACTGTAAATAAATTCCGGGCAAAAGTAACCATGCTTGGGGATTCTTTTCGTAATTTTGGAAACAAATCATAAATCCTTTTCCTTGATTAGGTTTTGCAGGGTTTTTGCAAAAAAAAATTGTTTGGTGTAGAATTTTTATGAAACGTAGATTTGACAAGTATTTTCCTTGGCTTTTTTTAGGAAGTGATTTCATTGCCTCCCTTGTTTCATTGATTTTTTGTTATCTATGGCTACGATCTTTTGAATTAATTCAAGAAACTCAAATTCAGTCCCTTATATCACTTTCTTGTTTGTGGATTCTGATTTCTGCTTTGAGGAAGGATTTTAAAATTGGGAGGACAGACGAATACGATCATACTTTAGGGGTTTTAGCAATTACCGTAGTTTGGTTTGTAGGCGCTTCAATTTTTCTCTGGACTCCTTTTCATGCTCCATCTTTCCAATTCATTCCAATATTATTGTTCAGCTTAGGCATGATGTTGGTGATGGGAATTTTCAGAGTTGGTGTTCACATGGTTTTGAGGCGATATAGAGCAAAAGGGAATAATTTTCAAAATGCCGTAATTGTTGGAAAGGGAGGAACAAGTCCAAAGCTTGCAGATGTTTTCAAAATTAGAAAGGAGTTTGGGATCAATTTCTTGGGATATTATGATAATCAAACTTCTTGTAATCAGACAAGAGGAGGGATTATTGATTTCTTCGAAGAAGCTCCCAAATTAGATTTGGACCTAATCTATATTCACGAGCATCTCGAACCAAAGTTGGTCAAAAAAGTAATTGACTTTGCAGATGAAAATTATGTTAAGGTCAAGATGATACCTGGAGGTAGTCTTCAACTTGAAAAAAATCTATCTTTTTCTCGATATGGGGACTTTTTCGTCATCAATGTCAATGAAATCCCATTAGACAATACATTTAATAATTTTGCAAAAAGGACGTTTGATGTGTTCTTCGCCAGTTTGGTGATAGTTCTTATCCTTTCGTGGTTAATTCCTTTGGTAGGCCTATTGATCAAATTGGAATCAAAGGGACCTGTATTTTTTATACAGAAAAGGAATGGAGTGAATAATAAAGAATTCAATTGTTTGAAGTTTAGATCTATGACTCCAAATGATTATTCAGATACACACCAAGCGACTAAAAATGATCCTAGAGTAACAAAAATTGGTTCATTTCTCAGAACCACATCCTTAGATGAAATGCCTCAATTTATAAATGTTTTATTAGGTGATATGTCAATAGTTGGTCCTAGACCTCACACTATACCAATGAACAAATCCTTCAAATCTCAAATTGAAAAATATAATTCAAGGCATAAAATTCGTCCAGGGATTACGGGGCTAGCTCAAGTAAGAGGATTTAGAGGTGAAATAGAAAACCCACATCAAATTAGATCTAGGGTAAGATTGGATTCATTCTACATTAATAATTGGTCTTTTTTATTAGATATGAATATCATGGTTAAAACTATCCATGAGCTAATATTCAATAGAGAAAATGCCTATTGATTTTTCACCTTGTAGGTGCCATTATTGCGGTTCGACAGCTTTGGGAGAATTTTCTGCCCAAGAGCGAATGTTTGGGAAGGGAGATACGTTTTCATATCAAGAATGTGAGGAATGTGCGTCCATCCAGATTAATCCAATTCCGGTTAACCTTGGAGATTATTACACAGGAGATGAGTATTATTCTTTCATTCCTCTAGTTAAATCAGGTTCTTTTTCAAATCTATTAAAGGCAATCAGACTTCGAGGGTTTTTGAATTTGAAAATTGATGGATTGGCGCCAAAAGTTTATGGCTATTGGCTAAAAAAGGTTTTTACAAATTTCGATGTTTCTGTTGCGGATGTTGGATGCGGGAATGGACAGCTTTTGTATGAATTAAATGCTGGAGGATTTAAGGACTTGATCGGGTTTGACCCATTTTTAGATAAATCAATTGAAGTTGCAGAGGGGCTATGCCTTTTGAAATCTGAGTTAAGTGAATCCGATCAAAAGTTTGATCTGATCATGTATCATCATGCGTTCGAACACCTGAGGGACCCTGAAAAGGAGTTGCAAGTTTGCTTCGATAAATTAAACTCAAAGGGGAAAGCCTTGATCCGGATACCGGTTACAGATTCAGAAGTTTGGCAAAAAGAAAGAGAATATTGGGTACAACTGGATGCTCCTAGGCATTTAACTATCCCAAGTGTCAAAGGGATATCAGGACTTTCCGAGAAAATAGGGTTTAAGGTTGATGCCGTTGAATTTGATTCCACTGAGTTTCAGTTTTGGGGAACAGAGCTTTACAAAAGAGGTCAAAAACTAAGAAGTAATGGCTGGGATGAGTTTTCACAGACAGAAATGGAGAAGTGGAAAAAGAAAGCCCTCCACTTTAACAGGGAGGGCAAAGGAGATCAAATTTGTTTGTATTTATCAAAGCCTGAATAAGGCATCAAAGAATCCCATCGTTTCACCTTTCTTTTTAAAGATCAACATTGGAAGAACATTATTTGCTTTGATGACTTTTTCAGCAGTACTTCCTAGAAGGATTGCTGCTGATTTTGTTCTGCCTCTTGAACCCATAATAAACATATCCACTCCCAATTTCATGGCCTCTTTTAGTAGCAATTCTCCTGCATCTTCCCCTTCGTCCAAAACGAAGTCGCATTCTAGCTCTGGATGATCATGATGAGAGACAAAAGCTTCAAAATCCTTTTTTGCATTCGCTTTCATGATGTCAGCAAATTCTTCATATGATTTCCCTGTTTTGGAATACCCATGAGGAACCTGATAAATGTGAACTGGAACCAATTGGGCTTTTAATTGATCGGCGATTCTTTCTCCGAAATCATAGATCATATGATTGTGCTCGGAGAAATCTGTAGGAACCATTATTTTTTTCGGAAGCCCTGCAGGTCTCTTTTCCTGCAATAACATCACAGAACAAGGAGCTTTTTTAGCTACGCCATTTGCAAGAGCACCAGAACCTTTTAGAGTTTCTTTTCTACCCATTACAATTAAATCAACATCCTTGATTTTAGCCCATCTTAGTACTGTGTCTAAAGGATGATCACCTTCTTCAGCGAAAACTTCAATCTCAATAGACTCTGGAAATGCCTTTGATTTGATTTTATTCATCATAATTGCCTCAACCGATTCATCTCCAGCGGCCAAAAGATCAGGGTATTCTTTGAGGATTTCGTCTGGAATCGCAAGGCTTTTGGCGACATGGACAAAGTAACACTTCTCCACTCCCCAGAATTTGAGGAATACAACTGTCTTTTCGATTAGAATTTCATCCATTTCGGTCAAATCAAGACCGATCATTACTTTTGAAAAAAACTTCATGGGCGCGTATTATTTGTAGCCTTTAATTTAAAATTTTGATTTAGTTATTTAAATAGTTTTTTTGTTTTTGACTTTTGAGAAGTACCCAAGGTAATTAAATGAGATGAGAAGCTTGCAAAAATATTTTTTGGCGATCATACCACCAGATGAGTTTTTAGATCAGGTAAATCAATTAAAACTTGAAATCAAAAATCAATTTGGAGTCAAGTATGCTTTGAAATCTCCTGCTCATATTACTTTGAAGATGCCATTTTTATTTGATGAAAATAAAATCTCAAAATTGACGGATTCACTATTTGATTTATTTCAGGATTCTAGTCCATTTCCTGTTCAGATTTCAGGTATTGATCAATTTAGAAGAAGAGTCATTTTTTTTAAAGTTGGATTTTCAAGGGAGCTATTAGATTTGCAGGGAGAGATTAAAAAGCATTTGAAAAAAAACTTTCATTTGATCGAGGAGCTGAGCGATAAAAATTATCATCCTCATATGACTGTGGCATTTCAGGATATTAAAAAAGAGCAATTTGATCTACTGTATCAATTCATTTTTGAGAGAAAAGTAGAATTTTCTTTTGTTGCCAATTCCATAGTACTTCTCAAAAAAGAAGAAGGGTTTTGGAAAGGGGACAAATCCATAGATTTGTATTTTAAATAGAGAAATAGTGACTTTTTTACCCACGCTCACAAAAAAAACGCACATTTTATTAAAATTTACTTTAAAAATTAAATTCTGAGTATTAATTATTTGTGAATTATTTATTTGGTGGACACTTTTTTAATTTCGGACACCTTGAGAATTAAATGTCGAAACATCTATTATTTTAACAAAATTTCAGAATAAAATATTGAATTTAACGAGTTTTAATATTCTTAATTTTTGTTGAAATATTTTTAGAATAGGAATAAAACATCAGTGTTCTTTAAATATTCAAAATTTTTGACTGGATAATTATAGAAAAGAGAAATAAGAAATTGGCGTACACTGTCCGATCAGGTATTTAATAGAACAATAGATTGAAAATCTAAAAAACACGAAATAATATTTGGAAATATCTATAGTATCGAAAGAATACCAAATTTGTTCCTTTTCACAAATCCTCCGTCCTTAGCTTCTTGAAAATTAAATCATCTACAAAAATTTAACCTATGAAGAAAGTTTTACTGGGTTTTGTGTTCGCCCTACTGACTACTTTGTCAGTACTAGCACAAAACAGAACGATCACCGGTAGGGTGACTTCACCTGACGAACCAGAAGGCCTTATAGGGGTCAACGTACTGGTGAAAGGAACAACAATCGGAGTAGTGACCGACCTTGATGGTGGGTTCTCTTTGTCTGTTCCAGAAAATGCAACTACACTTGTATTCAGCTATATTGGCTATTCAAGTGTTGAGGAGGTGATTGGTAACAGATCTGTTATCAATGTATCTATGGAGCTAGATTCTCAAAATCTAGACGAAGTAATTGTTACCGCATACGGTACTGCTGACAAAGGAAACTTTACTGGTTCTGCGATTGCCTTGAAAGGTGACCAGATTGCAAACAGACCAATTAACAACGTTGTAAATGCGATTGAAGGTCAATCTCCAGGTGTAATTACTACATCTGCTTCAGGACAGCCAGGATCTACTCCGGGTGTTCGTATTCGTGGTATTGGTTCTGTTAACTCCTCAAGCTCTCCGCTTTATGTAGTTGATGGTGTTCCTTATGATGCGAACATTTCTAACTTGAATCCAGATGACATCGAGGATATGACTATCCTTAAAGATGCTGCATCTGCAGCATTGTATGGTTCGAGAGCTGCAAACGGTGTGATCATGATTACCACCAAAAAAGGGAAGAAGAACAAGCAAAATTTCAACTTCAGAGTTCAGACTGGTACCGCTTCAAGAGCTCTTCCTGAGTATGATAGAGTAAATGCTGATCAGTATTATCCTTTGGTTTGGGAGTCTTTGAGAAATTCTCAACTAGGTCAAGGAAAAACTGGAGCAGAAGCAGCAGCTTATGCTTCATCTAACTTGATTACAAATGTATTGGGTTACAATGTCTACAATGTGCCAAATGATCAGGTAGTAGGTGCAGACGGTACTTTGAACCCAAATGCAGTCAACAATTTCACCGATCTAGATTGGTTTGATTATGTAGCTGGAAGCGGTGGAAGACAAGAGTATAATATGACTTATTCTGGAGGTACTGAGAAATCAGATTTCTATACTTCAGTAGGTTATTTGGACGAAAAAGGTTTCGTTATTAACTCTGACTTTAAAAGATGGACTGGTAGATTGAATGTAAATACCAACCCTGTAAAATGGTTCAAGACTGGTTTAAACCTTTCTGCAACCATGAGTGAAGGAAATAATGCAAGAACAGGTGGAAGTACTTCTTATGTAAACCCAATGTTCTTCGCAAGAAATATGGGGCCTATCTATCCAGTTTATGCTCAAAATAACATGACTGGTGGATTCATTTATGATGAATTTGGTGGTAAAATCTTCGACACTGGTGACAGAACTGATCTAGGTCTTCCTAGAAGAGGTACAGGAGGTTCTCCAGGTCGTCATGCTTATCAAGAGGCGTTGTTGAACGTCGATAGAATTGATAGAGACGTGATTTCTGCAAGAGCTTATGCTGAGGTTAATTTCTTGCAGCACTTTGCTTTGAGAACAAACATCGCTACTGATGTGACTTCTCTTTTGGATATCGGATATGATAACCCGATCGTAGGTGATGGTGCTCCAGCTGGTCGTATGAATAGAACCAATGGAAGAACTAATTCCATGACCTTTAACCAATTGTTGACCTATACTAACACTTTCAAAGACAAACATTTCTTGGAAGTATTGGTAGGACATGAGAACTACGACTACGAATACAACTACCAGTATTTGGCGAAGCAAGATCAAATACTTGATGGAAATATTGAAGGTGGTAACTTCGTAACCATTTCTTCTGCGACAAGTAGAGTGGATCGACATACGATTGAATCTTACTTGAGCCGTGTGAACTATGTATTTGATGACAAATACTCACTTTCTGGTTCATTCAGAAGAGATGGATCTTCCAAGTTCTTCAGAGATGTAAGATGGGGTAATTTCTACTCTATCGGTGGTGCTTGGAATATCGATAAAGAAAACTTCTTCGATTCTCAATTCTTCGATATGTTGAAATTGAGAGCTTCTTATGGTGAAGTAGGTAATGATAATTTGCAAGGTGATGGAGGTACATTGTACTATCCTTGGCAGGCATTGTATGACCTGGGTTATAACAACGCTTCCGAAGCTGGTATCCTTCAAGCTTCTCTTGCTGCTGCTGACCTTACTTGGGAATCTAACAGCACCATTGATATCGGTTTGGATTTCGCTTTCGCTAGAAGGTTTACTGGTAGCTTGGAATACTTCCAAAGAGAATCCAGAAACTTGTTGTTCGAAGTTCCTTTGTCATTGACAACTGGATTGGAAAATAAGTATCAAAATATTGGTACAATGGGTAACTCAGGTATTGAATTCAGTATCCAAGGAGACATCATCAGAAAAGAAGATTTTAAATGGTCTGCAAGCTTCAACATCTCTACTTTCAAGAATGAGTTTAAAGAGCTACCATTTGATGAGCAAATCGTAGGTACCAAAAAATTGGTAGTAGGTAGATCTATCTATGACTACTGGTTGAGAGATTGGTATGGAGTAGATCCAGAAACTGGTGAAGGTCTTTACAGAGCTGATTCTTATGATGAAGATGATGCAAACACAAGAATCATTGGTCAGGATACTGTTACCACTCAGCAAAACAATGCAAGATTCCACTTTGCAGGAAGCTCTATTCCTGATTTCTTCGGTGGTTTGTCTAACTCATTCTCTTACAAAGGTTTGACTTTAAGCGTGTTGCTGTCTTATTCTGTTGGAGGTAAAGTATATGATGGAGTTTATGCAGCCTTGATGACTGCTGACCCTGATGGAAATGCACTTCATGTAGATGCATTGAACAGATGGACTACTCCAGGTCAAATCACTGACGTTCCTAAAATGGATGTAACTGGTTCTGCACAAACCAATGTAGGTTCTGACAGATGGTTGATCGATGCTTCTTATCTAAACTTGAGATCTGTCAATTTGAGTTATGTACTACCAAAAACATTGCTTGATAGAATTAACGTGAGCAATGCTACTGTTTACGTAGCTGGTGAAAACCTAGGATGGGCTTCCCAAAGAAAAGGAATGTATGTATCTGGTAGCTTTGCCGGAACTACTTCCAACACCTATACTCCAGCTAGAACCTTTACGGTTGGTCTAAATGTCAACCTTTAATCTTTGACTAACATGAAGAAAATATTTAAACCAATAGCTGCTCTAGCACTTGCCCTTGTAACATTTGGCTGTGCTGAAGATTATTTGGAAACAGTTCCTACGGATGCAGTTTCTTCAGAATCTGTATTTACTACGACCAAAAATGCGATGACGGCATTGAATGGGATTCACAGATCTCTTTTGCTTCGTTACGATAGCCAGGGCCAAGCTGGTGAAGGTGCTGTAGCGATTATGAGAGAGGTCCTTGCCGATGATGTGGTCATGACTACCACAGGTAATGGATGGTATGTTTCTATCTCTAGATGGCAAAATCACGTAGTTCAAACAAGTGGTGATGTTCGCTTTGTTTGGAGATTCTACTATAAAGTAATTGGTAATGCGAATATGATCATTGCTAATATTGATGCTGCAGAAGGTCCACAATCTGAAAAAGATGAGATCAAAGGTCAAGCTTTGGCTTACAGAGCTTGGGCACATTTCAACTTGGTTCAATTGTTTGCCAACAGATATGACTTTGCAGGTGGTAATACTCAATTGGGTGTTCCTATCGTTACCGAGCCGATTACTGAAGGTGGTGCAAGAAATTCTGTTGAGGAGGTTTATACTCAAATCAATACTGATCTTGATGCTGCAATGGCATTGTTGGATGAGAGCAGAAATTTCAAATCTCATTTAAACATCAATGTTGTGAATGGTATCAAAGCAAGGGTATTGGCTACTCAAGGCAAATTTGCTGAAGCTGCTACTTATGCAAATGCAGCAAGAAGCGGATATGAATTGATGTCTGAATCTGATCTGTATGATGGCTTCAACAACTATGACAACGCAGAGTGGATTTGGGGTTCTCATCAGGTAGATGATCAGCAGACATACTTTGCTTCTTTCTTTGCTTATATGTCTTTGAACTTCTCTTCTACAAACATCAGAAACAACCCTAAAGCTATCAATAGCACGCTTTATGGAATGATCTCTGATTCTGATTACAGAAAAGGACTTTGGGATCCGAATGCTTCTGATCCTGAATTGAGAGATCCGTACATTGACGAAATGACCCTTTCTTCATTTGCGAAAATCAATTACATGAACCGTAAATTCATCGCACAGGGAAATGCATCTTCAGTGGGTGATGTACCTTACATGAGAGCTTCAGAAATGATTCTTTTGGAAGCTGAGTCTTTGGCTAGATCTGGAAATGATGCTGGTGCTACTGCTCTTTTGAATGAGTTTATGGCTGCTAGAGATCCTGAGTATACTCCTTCTGGAAATACAGGAGATGCTTTGATCGATGAGATCATGATTCAGAGAAGAATCGAATTGTGGGGTGAAGGTTTCAGATTCTATGATCTGAAGCGTTTGAACTTGCCTTTGGACAGAACTGGCGCTAACCACGTAGAGTCTGTAATCAACGGTAAATTCACCGAGCCAGCTGGAACAAATGCTTGGACTTGGCAAATTCCAATCGATGAATTGAATGCTAATGATAACATGGTTCAAAACCCATCTTAAGGTTTAGAATTATTCAATAAATAGAAAGTCCGGCTCAATTGAGTCGGACTTTTTTATGTTTATAAACCCGGATTATGCAATAGGTTTCGTCATGAAGGTACTAATTGCAAGAAAATCAGGCTGTTTGGAAACTCAGGCATAGCACCGCTATGGTGATCCCGAAAGATGTCGGGATGAAAACAGTAATGAAATGATTGATTTTGAAGCAATTAATGAATGAAATAGAATTGCTATTGCATATTTCGGGTTAAAATTCTAGAGAATCTGTTTCCTTTCCTTTTCCCAATAATAAGCTTCGGGGACTTTTACTGTTTTTGTAGATATGGATGATGTTTTGCTGAGTTGCAAACTGATCTACCAAGATGCTGTTTCGAACCTTTATTTTACTTTTCCATTCGACTGGCTCTGATTCTATATAAAACCAGGCAGCGTCATCCTCGACTTCAAATCCTAACAGTGAAAGTGAAGTAGGTTTTCCATCTAATTCAACTTTGAAATGGCTTAGGATATATGCTCTGACTTGTTTGTTGAGTTTTTCTGGATCATCCGGATTGAGGAAATCAATTTTTTGATTGTGAAATTCACGAAGCCCTTCCTCCAAATCATCCCAAAATATCTTTTGAGCAATCTCTAATCTATGAGTATCAGGATTCTGTCTGATTTCTGTCAGGGATATGAAAAAGGGGTGATATAAAACCATCCATCCCAAGGAAATCAAGGAGATGTAAAACTGTTGCATTTGGTGGGGATTGCTTGTCTTTTGTGGGAATAAACCAGTATTATTGCCGCTAATTTACTTCAATAGAAGTATTTTCTCAGTATATGAACCCTTTTGAACTTTATTTTAAACTTGGCCTCCAGCATATCTTAGATATTCAAGGCTACGACCATATCCTTTTTGTACTAGCGCTTTGTGCTGTGTATATCCCACGGGATTGGAGAAAAATAGTTATCCTCATCACTGCATTCACGATTGGTCATTCTTTGACTTTGGCATTAGCCACTTTCAAAGTAATAGAAATACGATCGGATATTATTGAGTTTTTGATTCCAGTTACGATTGCGATTACAGCATTGGTGACTATTCTAAAGCCTAAACCTTCATCCGGTCGAAATATCCAATTGAATTATATTTTGGCTCTCTTCTTTGGCTTGATCCATGGCTTAGGTTTTTCTAATTATTTGAGAGAATTATTGGGAAAAGAAGCGATCATTTGGAAACCTTTATTAGCTTTCAATTTGGGATTGGAAGCAGGTCAGCTTGTAATAGTAGCGGCTTATCTCTTAATCACTTCAGTTTTGGTTGGAATTGCTGGAGTCAATAGAAAAGAATGGACTTTGGTGGTTGCTTCCATGGTACTGGGAGTTTCCCTGATGTTAATGTTAGAAACGAAATTTTGGTAAAATAAATCACCCTATGAAAAAGACAGGATTAGCCTTTTTGCTTTTGGCTTTGGTGTCCACCCAATCTTTTGGGCAAGCCAAGCGCTCTGAGCAAAACCATGCTGAGCGATTCGAGCAACTTGGAACGATGCTTCGCACTCCAAACGTCTATCGAACCGCTTCTGGTGCTCCGGGACATATGTACTGGCAGCAGCAAGCAAACTATAAAATTGAAGTTGAGCTAAATGATGACAACCAATCCATCAAAGGAAAGGAAACTGTCACCTATATCAACAATTCTCCTGACCAATTGACTTACCTATGGGTTCAGCTGGAGGAAAACCAAAGAGGAGCAGAATCTATGTCTCCAAAAGTGGCTCAGAGTTCTGTGGATTCTAAAATGAGCTTGAGATCTTTGGAAGGTATTCTTTGGGAAAATGAGGAGTTCGGATATAAAGTTTTGAATGTAAAAGATGCTCAAGGGAATGCGCTTCCAGTAGCAGTGAACAACACCATGATGAGAATTGATTTGCCTCAGCCTCTAAAAGCTGGTGAGACTTTTTCTTTCTCTGTAGATTGGTCTTTCAACATCACCAACCGTGTAGGATACATAGCTGGTAGACCTGGATATGAGTTTTTCCCTGAAGATGGAAACTACTTGTATACCATGGCAGAGTGGTTCCCAAGAATGGCTGTTTATTCAGATTTCGAAGGATGGCAAAACAAGCAGTTTTTGGGTAGAGGAGAGTTTGCTTTGACCTTCGGAAACTATGAAGTTCACATCACAGTACCTGCTGATCATATGGTAGGAGCTACTGGTGTATTGCAAAACCCAGAAGAGGTTCTTTCTTCGACTGAAATGGATCGTTGGAATCAAGCAAAGCAAACCTATGACAATCCAGTTGTAATCCGTACTCAGGATGAAGCTGAGAAGTTGGAAAAAGGAAAGTCGAAAGACAAGAAAACTTGGGTTTACAAAGCTGAAAACGTAAGAGACTTTGCTTGGACATCATCAAGAAAATTCATCTGGGATGCGATGGCAGTGAAGCAGGCTGGTAAAGACGTCATGGCGATGTCTTATTATGGCAAAGAAGCCAATCCCCTTTGGGGCCAATATTCCACTAGAGTAGTAGCTCATACCATTAAGTCTTACTCTGGACATACATTTGATTACCCTTATCCAACTGCAATCTCTGTAGAGGCTAGCAATGGAATGGAATACCCAATGATCTGTTTCAACTATGGTCGTCCTGACAAGGATGGTACCTATTCTGAAGCAATCAAAAACGGAATGATTTCCGTGATCATTCACGAGGTGGGTCACAACTTCTTCCCAATGATTGTGAACTCTGACGAAAGACAGTGGACTTGGATGGATGAAGGCTTGAATACTTTCATGCAGTTTATGGCAGAGCAAGAGTGGGACAAAAATTATCCTTCTCGTCGTGGTCCAGCTCATAAGATTGTTCCTTACATGAAGAGCGACATCAGTACCTTGGAGCCTATCATGACCAATTCTGAAAACATTATTCAGTTTGGGCCAAATGCCTACGCGAAACCAGCCACTGCCTTGAATATCCTTCGTGAGACAGTGATGGGACGTGAATTGTTCGATTTTGCTTTCAAAGAGTACGCAAGAAGATGGATGTTTAAGCACCCAACTCCAGATGATTTGTTCAGAACTTTGGAAGATGCTTCTGCAGTTGATTTGGATTGGTTCTGGAGAGGATGGTTCTATGGCGTTGAGCCTGTTGATATCGCTATCCAGGATGTGAAATGGTTCAAGTTGGATAACAGAACCCCTGCGGATAAAAAGGCTGCTGCGAAAGCGGAGCATGATTTAGAAGAAGATTATATCAGCCGCAAATTCAACGCAGATCAAGTTACCGTATTAGAGACTGATCCAGCAACACGCGATTTTTATACTTCTTACAATCCATTTACAGTGACTCCTGAGGATGAGGAAGAATACAAGAAATACATGGCAAGCCTATCAGACAAGGAAAAAGCCTTGTTGAATTCCAATATGAATTTCTACGAAATCACCTTTGAAAATGTAGGTGGTTTGGTCATGCCTTTGATTATTGAGTTCCAGTATGCAGATGGTACTTCTGAGATCGAAAGAATCCCAGCTGAAATCTGGAGGCATAATGAAACACAAGTGACCAAGATTTTCCCTAAGAAGAAAGAGGTGGTTAGCTTTGTTTTGGATCCATTGAGAGAGACTGCAGATATTGATGAGGCGAATAATTATTACCCTAGACAATATCAACCTACTCGTTTTGAATTGTATAAGAGCAACATGGGAGCTAGAGGAGCTTCCTCTGGTAGCAACCCAATGAAAAAAGCTCAAAACAAAAAGAAATAATCTTTTCTAAGAATTGATTTAAAAGCCGACGAAAGTCGGTTTTTTTCGTTTTTGAAACCTTAAAATCTCCTTAGGATTCTATAGATCAGGATACTTAATAAATAAGAATCCATTAGATTAGGCAGAAATACCCAATCTTAACCTAATACCAATCTTATGAAACTGATTAAAACCTTACCTATTGGTTTATTTACGATTTGCCTGCTTCTAAGTATTTCTGTTTTTGCTCAAAAGCGGGATATCTATGAACTGAAAACTTATCATATTTCTTCGCCAGAACAGGAAGCTATCTTGGATAGCTATTTGGAAAAAGCATTTATCCCTGCAGCCCATCGGAATGGCGTCGAAAAAGTAGGGGTTTTCAAGCCCATCGGTAGTCAGGAAGATGCGGGCACCAAAGTTTATGTTTTTTTACCTTTCAAATCTATAGGAGACTGGGAGGGTTTTGAAGACAAGCTATTGAAAGACAAAACCTATTTATCAGATGGAGATGCCTATATCAATGCAGCTTTTGACCATCCTCCTTTTGATAGAATCGAAACTGCAGTAATGCGTGGGATGAGTGAGCATCCTCATTTTGCTGAGTCTAAATTGACCAATGCCAAGAAGGACCGAGTTTATGAATTGAGAAGTTATGAAGGTCCTACAGAAAGACTTTATAGACAAAAAGTAAAGATGTTCAACTCAGGTGAAATGGACATTTTTGAAAATTTGAATTGCAGTCCTGTTTTTTATGCAGAGACCATCGCGGGGCCACGTATGCCGAATTTGATGTACATGACAACCCATGAAAATATGGATATCAGAAATGAACATTGGAAGCAGTTTGGATTAGATCCTGCCTGGGTGGCCATGAGAGATCTAGCGGAATATAAAAATACAGTGTCTAGAAATGATACTCGATTGCTTTATCCTGCTGAATACTCTGATTTTTAAACGTCTTTTCGAGAGGGCCAAAAGCCTATGAAGCAATCTCTAAAAAACTGCTTCGTCAATGCACCTCGCAAAAATTCATTTTTAAGACCCTCCAAGGACCTCAGAGCCCTTGGAGGGTTTTTATTTGTATTATTTTTTCAAAAACCTGAACCCCGGTTTCAATCAATTCATCTGGAAAATCATAGGTAGGTTCATGAAGTTGAGGACAATTTTCTCCAGCTCCTATCCCAAATAAGTAAGAAGGGCAAGATTGGCTGAATAAACCAAAATCTTCAGACCATCGAAATGGTTCAGGATTTTCATAGACTCTCATGCCTAAACTTCCGAATGCTAATTCTGCGATTTCGGAAGCTTTTGTATGATTGGTTGAAACTGCAAAGCTTTCTTGGTATTCAATTGAGATACCTAACCTTGCTTCTTCTGCCAAAGATTTTGCCTTTTCCTCCATTTGATCAATCAATTGCTCCAAAACATTCTGATCAAAGGCCCGAAGTGTCAAGCTAAGACTACCACTTCCTGCACTCGTTCCAAAGGCTAAACTACCCAGGGAAACCTGAATTACAGTAGCCAAAGCAAAGCTTTCAAGGCCTTTGACTAGTTCAGGAATATCCAGGATCATTTTTGAGATAGCAGTTGCCGGATTGATACTATCAGCAGGATGGGCTGCATGGGAGGTTTTTCCTTCAAAGAGATAAGTCACTCCGGTACTCCCTGCGGCAAAAGTTCCTTTTCTGGTGATGATTTGATGTTTAGGAAAACCTGGAAGATTATGCAAGGCAAAAGCAAAATCAGGTCTGATTGATTCAAACCTAGGGTCTCCTAACACTCTTTTGGCGCCTTCACCTGTTTCTTCTGCAGGCTGAAACAGGAGAACTACTTCTCCCGAAACGGGCCTTTTTACAGCTAATTTTTGAGCTAAACCACAAATAATTGCCATATGTCCATCATGCCCACAGAGGTGAGCTTTTTCTGGACTTTTACTCCTATAAGAAGGCATCCCATACTCCTCAATAGGCAAGGCATCCAATTCACAACGGAATAAAAGTCGATTTCCTGGCTTTTTACCTTTAAAAACAAAAGCCAACCCTTCTCCCCCCAGACCTTCCAAAATGATGTCAGGACTTAAGGGTTTGATGAATTCCAGAATTTTTTGTGAGGTTTCTCTTTCCTCTCCTGCGATTTCTGGGTTTTGATGAAGTTTGTGCCTGAGCTGAATCAAATCATTCATACTTTGATATTAGGAATTATTCGGAAAAAGAAGAAAATCTAGGTTATTGAAATTTTTATTGTCCCTGATTTTCAATTGGAACCATTTTTGTCAAAAAAAATTGAAGAGCATTGGGAACTTCCCGTCCCTTCTTGTTATTTTCATCCAATCACACATCCTTAACCCATTACTTTTATGAGCGAAGTACAACTGAAAGAACTAGAAGCACAGATTGCTGAATTGAAAGGTCAATTGACTGGTGACATGTTTGCTGACATGGAGGTGCGCGATCAAATTCACAACTTGGAGATGAAGTTGAAAGGCGTGAAGCCAATGGATTCAAGTATTGATTGCGTAGGTTGCGGTAGTTAATTAGACGATTTGGCACGTTACTTTATCATTTACAAGCCCTACGGGGTTTTAAGTCAATTTAGTGGAGAGGGGCAAACATTGGCCTCTCTTTTTCATTTCCCCAAAACTGTCTATCCTGTAGGTCGGCTGGATAAGGACAGCGAGGGATTGTTGCTAATTACCGACGATAAGCAACTCAATCACCATTTATTAAATCCAAGATTCGGACATCAAAGGACTTATTTGGCACAAGTCGAAGGAGAGCCTGATCAAGAAGCGTTGAAAAATCTTGGAAATGGAGTTATCATCAATGTGGAGGGCAAGATGTACCAAACAAAGCCTGCCATTGCCAAGATTCCTGAAAGTGTCCCAGAATTGCCGGACAGAGATCCACCTATCCGATACCGGAAAAATGTACCTGATACCTGGATTTCATTGACATTAATAGAAGGGAAAAACCGTCAAGTAAGAAAGATGACAGCTGCAGTTGGTTTTCCAACATTGCGATTAGTGAGATGGTCTATGGAGAAAATTACAATTGAAGGGTTTCAAGTAGGAGAGGTCAGAGAATTGGAACAACAAGAAGTTTATAGAGCATTAGGTCTGACAGGATTCGGAAAAACCAATAGGAAGTAATTTTTGGATTCATTAAATCTAATCACCACTCCTTTTTAATTCTTTTCGAATACCGGGTCTTAAGGGTATGATTTATTTATTCTTAAAAAATCCTAAAAATCCGTTTGACCCAATGCAATACCGCTTCTAAGAATTAAGATTGTGTTGGGTTTAAAATGTTCTATTTTAGTGTCCCTTTGAATTAAACCAATTTAATTCCATGCATCAGGAAAAAATCGCAGCAGTAATACAGGAAGTAGGTAAAGTAGTAGTTGGACAAGATAAAATGGTCAATAGATTATTGATCGGTTTATTTACTAATGGCCATATTCTATTGGAAGGTGTACCAGGATTGGCAAAGACCTTAACTGTAAATACACTTGCCAAAGTACTTCATTTGGATTTCAACAGAATTCAGTTTACTCCGGATTTGTTACCAGCTGATTTGATCGGTACCATGATTTACAATCAGCAGACGGCGAATTTTGAGGTGAAGAAAGGACCGATTTTCTCCAATTTAATCTTGGCAGATGAAGTAAACCGTTCTCCTGCAAAAGTACAATCAGCACTTTTGGAAGCGATGCAAGAAAAGCAAGTGACTATCGGTGAGACTACTTATCAGTTGGATCGCCCATTTTTGGTTTTGGCTACTCAGAACCCAGTAGATCAAGAAGGTACTTATCCGCTTCCGGAAGCTCAGGTCGATCGTTTTATGATGAAAGTCCATATTGACTACCCAAGCAAGTCTGATGAAATGGAAGTAATGAGACGTATGGCCAACATGTCTTTTGTATCAGAAGTCAATGCAGTACTCTCTAAGGAGGATATTTTTGATATTCGAAACGGTATTAATGCGGTGAATATCGCCGAACCATTGGAGCAATATATTATTGAATTGGTATTCGCTACCAGATTCCCTGAGCAATATGGATTAAAGAATGAATCAAAGTATATCCAGTTTGGAGTATCCCCTCGAGCAAGTATCAATTTGAACCTAGCTTCAAAGGCAGTAGCCTACATGGACGGTAGAGATTATGTACTTCCAGAGGATATTAAGGAGATCGCAGAGGATGTCTTGAATCACCGAATAATCCTAAACTATGAGGCCGAAGCAGACAATATCAACACAAGAGACCTTGTGAAAATACTATTGGAAAAAGTACCGATAAACAAGTCGGTAACATTGAAGTAACATTGAAATGCGGCTATCTGGGCTTTCTGACAGGAAAGCCTTTTTTTTTGTCAAATCTGTTAATCCAATATTAAATTCTGTTTTCATTTTTAAAAAAACCATAATTCAAAAAATTCTCTTGGCCTGATTAATTGAACCAGTTTTGCATCATCGAAAGAGACAAAACCACAATTCAATTAATACAAATGAAAAAGTTTAACTCCCTGTTGTTGATTTTCGCAGCAACTCTAATCGGGTTCACAAGCTGTATCGAAGGCAATGATAAGCCTGTTGTAGATCCAGATCCAGAACCAGACAGTGAAGTGTTGATTACTTCAAACATCACTTCTAATACTACTTGGGAAACTGGTAACACTTATGTGCTAGGAGGAAGAATTTCTGTGACTTCTGGAAACACTCTAACCATCGAGCCAGGTGTAGTGGTAAAAGGTGAAGTTGGTACAGGTTCCAACGCTACTGCTTTGATCATAGCAAGAGGAGCAAAGATTATGGCTGAAGGTACTGCTACTTCTCCAATCATTTTCACAACTGTAGCTGATGAGATCACTCCAGGTGAAATCGTTTCTCCAAATCTAGAACCAAATCTTTCTGGTCTTTGGGGAGGTTTGATCATCCTAGGAAATGCAAAAGGATCTTTTGCTGGTGATGTAACAGAAATCCAAATCGAAGGTATTCCACCATCAGATACAAATGGTCTTTACGGTGGCGACAATGATGCTGACAACTCTGGTGTTTTGAAATATATTTCTATCCGTCACGGTGGTGCTAACATCGGTGAAGGTAACGAAATCAACGGATTGACACTTGGTGCAGTAGGTTCTGGAACAGTGATCGAAAACGTTGAAGTAATCGGTAACCAAGATGATGGTATCGAATGGTTCGGTGGAACTGTAAACGTTACAAACGCTCTAGTATGGAATCCAGGTGATGATGGAATGGATACTGACCAAGCTTGGGCTGGTACTTTGAATAACTTCATCGTAATCGCTGGTAGCGAAACTGACCACACTTTAGAAATTGACGGTCCAGAAGGATCTTACAACGCTGGTCATACTTTGAAAAATGGATCTATCAAAGGAAATGATGTTGCCGAGCTTGGTGACTTCAGAGATGGTGCAAGAGGTACATTTGAAAGCATTTACTTCTTCGGATTTGCTAACCCTGCAGATACTGACGGAAGAGGTGATCTTTCTCTAAGCGGTGATGCTTCTGTAGCAAACTTCGCTGACGGAGTATTGAACTTCGCAAGCCTTGAAATTACTCTAGCTGATGGTGTTGAACTATCTACTGTATTCAAAGCAGGAACTGACGCTTATGCAAGTTCAGTAGCTGCTGGTGCTAACACTGTAGGTGCTACTAAATCAGCATTCACTGGTTGGACTTGGGCTGATGCTGCAGGTCAACTAGCTGATTTCTAATCATAAAAATTGAAAGGGGGGGAGTACTTGCAAGGTAGCTTCCTCCCTTTTACCCATAAGATTTCAATATCAATTGCTGTATGAAAAATAAATCTACCAAGTTGTTCACTAAAGGAACGCTTATCTTATTGATTGTGGTGATCTCTCAAATCATCGCAGGTTTTGCATTTGCGCAAAAAGGTACTATTCGTGGTGCCATCTTCGAGGAATCGACTGGAGAGCCATTATTCGGTGTCTCTGTCCTTGTAAAAGAAACTGCTACTGGAGCAGTAACTGATTTCGATGGGAAATTCGAGATTCAAGTAGATCCAGGAACTTATACTCTCCAAATTTCTTACATCTCTTATGCGACAGTTGAATTGACCGAAGTAGAAGTGACTTCTGGAGAAGTAAAAGTTATCAACGACATTCTAATGGCTGATGAAGCCTCAGATTTGGAAACTGTGACAGTTTCTGCATCTGCAATTAGAACCACTGAATCAGCTTTGATGTCAGTGAAAAGAAATGCCGCCAACCTAATGGATGGTATTTCTGCAAGTACTTTCCGTCAAATTGGTGATGGTGACGCTGCTGCTGCAGTAAAAAGAGTAACCGGTGTATCTATCGAAGGTGGTAAATACATCTATGTTCGCGGTTTGGGTGACAGATACACCAAAACTGTATTGAACGGTGTAGATATCCCTGGATTGGATCCAGATAGAAACTCTATCCAAATGGATATCTTCCCAACAAACGTAATTGATAACATCATCGTTTCTAAGTCATTTACTGCTGATCTTCCTGCAGACTTTACAGGGGGTGTGGTTGATATTGAGACCAAAGATTTTCCAGAAGAAAAGACAATGCGTCTGAGCCTTAGTGGTGGATTGAATCCATCTATGCACTTCAACTCCAACTATTTGAAATATGATGGTGGAAAGACAGATTGGTTAGGTTTTGATGATGGAACAAGAGCTATCCCTACAGATGGAAGAACTGATATTCCTCAATATGGTGATGCAGTAGGTAACCCAAATGGTCCAAGAGGTCTTGAATACCAAGAAATCCTAAGAAGCTTCAACAAAAACTTGGGAGGGTATAGAACCAACAGTTTGATGGATATGGGATTGAGTTTCTCTTTGGGAAATCAAATCGCAAGAACTAAAGCAACTTGGGGATATAATTTCGCCTTGACCTATAAAAACGAGACTGAATTCTACCAAGATGCAGAATTCAACTTGTACGCTAAGCCTAGAGAATCTTCTGATATCGAATTGGAAGCTTTAGAGAAACAAAAGGGTGACTACGGTGTAAACAATGTGTTGCTAGGTGGATTGGCTGGAATCGCTTTGAAGACAGACAATTCAAAATATAAATTGAACATCATGCACTTGCAAAATGGTGAATCCAAAGCAGGTGAGTTTGATTTCGTGAACACCAACTTGGGAGCAAACTTCGAAGCGAAGCAGTACAACCTTGAATATAGCCAAAGAGCATTGACCAGCGTATTGTTGGGTGGTACTCATTACTTCAACGCAAGAGACTGGGAAGTAAACTGGAAATTGGCTCCTACAAGATCTACAATCGATGATCCAGATGTAAGATTTACAAGATTCAGAGTTCCTAACAACACTGTTTCTACAGAGGTTGGTTTGCCAGCAAGAATCTGGAGAAGTCTAGAAGAATACAGTGTGGCTGGTAAAGTGGATGTAGCAAAGCAACTTTCTTTATTCCAAAGAGAATCTAAATTGAAAGTAGGTACTAACTACGTATTCAAATACAGAGATTTCAACATCCAAAGCTTCCAGTTCGCTACCGGTGATTCTGAATTCACTGGAGATCCAAATGAGATCATGCTAGAAGAGAACTTGTTCTCAGCTGACAATAGAAATGGAGTTAGATACAATGCTGACTTTATTCCAATCAACCCGAATGAGTATCAGTCTATCGCTACTAACGTAGGTGGATATGCATCTTTGGAAGCAAAGCCTTCTGACAAATTGAAAGCTATCGTTGGTTTGAGAGTTGAAAAATTCAATCAGTATTACACTGGTACCAACCAGACGGGTACAATCAACTTTGATTTGGTTACCATGTTGGACGATATCGATTTCTTCCCAACTGTTAACTTCATTTACAACTTGAAAGAAAACCAAAACTTGAGAGTTTCTGCTTCTAGAACTATTGCGAGACCATCTTTCAAGGAACTTTCTTACGCAGAGATTTTGGACCCTATTACTGGTAGAACTTTCATCGGCGGTTTGTATCCAGAAACTACCAATGGTGGTTCTGAGGTTCTTTGGGACGGTAACTTGGTTTCTACTCGAATCAACAACTTTGATGTAAGATGGGAAGCGTTCCAGGATAGAGGTCAAATGTTCTCTGTTAGTGCATTCTACAAGACTTTTGATAAGCCTATCGAAATGGTTCAGTTCCTTTCTGATCCAGGTGCTTTCCAGCCAAGAAACGTAGGTAATGGTTCGGTTGCTGGTTTGGAGTTTGAATTCAGAAAATCTTTGAAATTCATCGCTCCATCATTGGAGAACTTCAACTGGAATACTAACGTGACGATCACTCAGTCTCAAATCAAAATGTCTGAATCTGAATACAGATCAAGAACTTTGACTGCTCGTGAAGGACAAGAAATCAAGGATACCAGAGACATGGCTGGTCAGGCTCCTTACATTATCAATACTGGATTCGGTTATCAGGATTATAATACTGGTTGGGAAGCTGGTTTATTCTACAACGTTCAAGGACCAACTTTGAACTATGTAGGTTTCGGTAACAGAACTGATACGTATACTGTACCTTTCCATAGCTTAAACTTGAATGTAAATAAATCATTCGGTGCTGACGAAAGAATTCAGGCAGGATTTGGAGTTCAAAACATCTTGAATGACAAAAAAGAATTAGTATTTAGTTCATACCAAGCTCAAGATCAAATCTTTACAAGACTTGCTCCAGGTACAAAAATGACATTTAGAGTGGCTTTCTCATTCTAACTTAGTTGATATTTATCTTTAAAAGCTCCAATTTATTGGAGCTTTTTTTATGCCTAAAATCCTGTAGCTCAGGAATTTTTTCAAAAAAATATTAGATAAGAAGTGACTTTTATCAGATTTTCTAATCTAATAGTTGTACACCCTTGGTATTATGAAGAGGTTAACCAACTATCTGTTTTTTTTAGACTCTGATTTTAAGCTTGATAAAATAATTCCAATAAAGAATATTGCTGGAATTTATCAAGAGGAGGAGTATGTAGAAAAATTATTCAAGGATTTATTGGAATCAGAGGATATTATTAAATCTGCTTTAAAACAAGGATTGATTAAAAACCCGCAAACTATTGAGTTGGGATTTCATTTGGGAAATTTAAATATGGAGATCCATCCACTCGAATTTACAATTGAAAGTGACTCTTCTTTGCTAGTGACTTTTTTTGAAGGGAATAGTAAGGATAGACTGGATTCTTTGGATACTCTTTCAAAAAGTAAACGTTCCTTAGAGTATGTGGATGAATTCAGCCATGAAATCAAAAATTCTGTAAATATAATTCATGGAATATCTGACTTGATGAATTCAAGTGATAAGGATGAATTATCAGAGTTGATTCCTACTTTGAGTACTTCTGTACAACATTTGAAAGGCTTGGTTACCAATTATTTGCTTAACAGAAAGAATGAAAGTATGAAGTGGGAAAGGTCAGAGTTCGCGCTCGAGACTGAACTGGAATCAATTATCAAGCAGTTTAAATATTTAAACAAATCGGAATCGAAAGTAATTAGACTTCAAGTTGATTCACAAATCCCCTGCAGATTAATTGGCTACCCGGCCGCCATGATACAAGTCTTAATCAATTTAGTATCCAATGCTATAGAACATACTGCAAAGGGAGAAGTGGTTCTGGAAGTGATGTTGGTTAGAGAGGAGTTTGATGAAGTTATTTTGAAGTTTGTGGTATCTGATTCCGGGGAAGGCATCAAGGAAGAAGATTTAAATAGGATTTTTAAGAAGCTTCAATATTCAAGTGTAGAAAAGAATGGTTTTGGTTTAGGACTGAATATCTGCAAGGGTATCCTTGGTTCGCTCCAAAGTGAATTGATGATATCTTCGGAGCTTGGAATAGGGAGTAGTTTCTATTTTGAATTGCTTTTCCATAAGCCCGTATTGGGTTCAAGTTTGGTAGAAAAATCAAACGAATGCAAATCCAATGGGATTCAAACTTATGAAAAAAGAGCGCTAATTGTCGATGACGACCATCTCAATAGATTAGTAGCGACCAAGAAATTAACCAAGTTTGGGCTACATTGTGAGTCAGCTTCAAATGGTGTTCTGGCTATTCAAAAACTGTATGACACAAACTATGATCTCCTGATTTTAGATATCCACCTTCCATTAGTAGATGGGTGCACATTATTTAACTTGATCCAAAACCGTTTTCCAGATCTAAAAGTAGTTTTTTCTACAGGAAGCTCTAATTCGACCGTTTTGGAGACAATGAAAGCAGGTAAAGCTCAATCCATTTTAAGGAAGCCTTATTCGCAAGAAGATTTATCAAAAGTTCTTGAAAAGGAGTTCGGAAAATGAGGAAAAAAAATTAGTCTTCAAGGATTGAAACTCGATTATCCACAAGCTCTTTGATAGGAATAATATATGTTTCTTTGGTTCCTTTGACTACAACAGAAATCCCATCTATCGCTACAATTCTTCCTTTGATATCATCCATTTGGATGACTTGCCCGATTTTGTAATTCTTTTTGAAGTAGAATCCGAATAAGATTCTTCTTACAATCTCCACTGATCCTAGGCCCAATGCTATAGCCACTGATATCATCATTGCTCCAAGTATTATCGAAATGTTGGTAGTGATAATACTGGTGTCAATCCCAACCAATTCAATCGCGATGATCACAATTACAAAAAGAAGGATCGAACTGATAATCCGAGCTATCAATTTCGCACCTGAAATATTGAGTGATTGGAAAAGGTTAATCAGAAACTTGGATACCGATGCCGAAAGCCCAAAAGCCACAATAATCAAAGCAATAGAAACAAGTCCTCTTGGCAGGTATCCTATAAGAATACTGATTTGAGTAGATATGATTTCTAGTCCAAAGAGCTCTGAACCAAAAACGACTAACAACAATAGAATTGTAATCTTTAAAAATGCAAGGATGATTGAGGAGAAATTTATCTTTAGATCATCGAGTTCTAGTGAAGGAAGCCATTTTTTAAGGGCGTCTTCAGGTTTAATCCTGTTGAGTAGCTTAGAAAATAGCATGATGATAAGCTTGAATACCAAATAGGCTACAATGACGTAAACTATCAATCCTATAAGGTAAGGAGTCCAGGAGACTAGTTTGGAAACCAATTCTTCGAACAAACTGTAATCGGTGCTAAAACTTAATTCAGGACTATTCATCTTCTTTAGTGTTTGGGTCTGTGGTTGGGGGGGTATCATTTTTTGGATCGTCCAAAGGAAAATCCATAATGGTGAAAATGGCTTCAGGTGCCTTGACCATAAATAGGTCAGCCATGTCCAATGAGAGATTGATCAAGTCAATGTCATCAATGACTTTCTTCCTGATGATTTCAGGCAATTGCTCGTTTTCCAATATGTCAGTAAATGGATTGTTCACGGCATTATAAGTCATTATAAACGTCCAATATTCGACGTTTGGCTCGGTTAATTCTCATTTTCACGGCAGATTCGCTTAGCTGTAAAACTGTGGCGATATCTTTAATCGAGCTTTCATCCAGATATTTCATCAAGAGAATCATCCGATCCTTTGAATCAACCCTTTCCATGGCAAGTTTTAATTTCTCAGCCTTTAGGGCAAATATCTCAGAATCCTCAATTTCCTCCATTGAACTATCTGGGGTGCTATCCAATAGTCTCTCCTCATTATCAAGAGGGAGTTTATTTTTTTTATTTAAATAATCTAAACAATGATTATATGTTACAGCATAAAGCCAGGTCGAGAAGGAAGATTTGTTTTGGAATTTACTCAGGTTGTAAAACACCTTAATGAAGAGATCATGCGTTAAATCCTGAGCCTCCTCCACTTGGGAAACAAATTTTAAACACCTTGAATAGACTTTTTGGGAATACCGATCATACAGTATCCCGTAAATCTTGGTGTTTCTGCTTTCAATTATCAATTTAACTAACTCTTCATCTGAAAGAGATATGGCAGAATCATGTTTACCTGAATTTCCGTTACCTGCCATTTACGTTCAAAGTCACTATTAGTCTTTTGCTTCCTTCCTCCTTCTCTAATTACCTGGCTGTCCTCTTTAGACTGAGGTTTGTAGAAAAGGTCACTTTATTTTTTAAAGTTTTTTTCAAAAAGGAATAAAAAAGAGGATAAGACCTTATCCTCTTTATAATTTAAAGAAAATTGTGTCAGAACTAAGTGAGTTGTTCTATAATTCTTTGAGATGATGGAAAGTTTTTCAGTAGTTCTTCTGAAGTAAAAAGTTTAAAGTCTTCAAAATCAAATCCTGGAGCAACTGCACAGGAGACTAATGCATAGGAGTCCTCTTCATCGACTGTACTTCCAAAAATTGTATGTGCAGGGACAATATGTTGAGGAAAAGTATTTTCATTTCCTATAGCTCCTAATTTGAGAACGCGGTGTTCATTTTTCTCTAACAAATAAATAGATAAAGTACTTCCTTCATGCCAAAACCAATGTTCGTCACTTTTGATCTGGTGAAACTTAGATATGTTCTCTGAGGTTAGTAGAAAATAAATGACAGTGCAGAGATTTCTTTCACCTTCCGGAGTATTCAATTTGTCGACACTCCGGTAGGTTTCTTTGTAAAAACCTCCTTCGGGGTGTGCATTCAATTCTAAAGATTTGACTAGATATTCAATTCTTTCCTCTATTGTCATTTTGAATAAGTGGAGATTAATATATCAATGATTCTTTCTGCGGTTTTTCCGTCCCAAAGGGGAATTCCCTGATATTGCTTCCAGTCATTTTTCATGACCTTTTCGAGGAATGGTTTCAATTTTTCAGGATTAGTGCCTACAAGCTCATTAGTGCCCAGATTGAGCGTTTCTGGTCTCTCTGTATTATCTCTAAGTGTGATACAAGGGACATTCATTACTGATGCTTCTTCGGTGATTCCTCCTGAATCCGTGATGACACCTTTAGCATTTTTCACCAAATAATTGAACTCTAAATAGCCAAGTGGTTCACACATTAATAAGTTGTCTGCTGCAATACCTATTGCCTGAAGATTTTTAGCTGTCCTTGGATGAACAGGGAAAATAATTGGTAAGCCTTGAGTGCCCTGAAGAATTGCATCGATCATGGCCTTAAGTTTTTGTTCCTGATCCACATTTGCAGGGCGATGCATCGTCATGACAAAATAGTTTTTAGGCTCAAGCCTCTCAAAAATTTCTCCTTCCGGCTTTTGAAATCGAGGCATTTGAGTCATCAAGGTGTCAATCATGGTATTCCCAACAAAATGTATCTGTGTTTCCGAAAACCCACTTTTTCTTAAATTCTCATTGGCAATTTCCGATGTGGTAAAAAAATGATCTGTAATGGAATCAGTAACCATCCTGTTGATTTCCTCCGGCATAGTTAAATCCCCCGATCGAATCCCCCCTTCAACATGGGCTACATCGATACAAAGCTTTTTTGCTGTGATGGAGCAAGCTAAAGTACTTGTCACATCTCCCACGACCAACACCAAATCTGTTGGGTTTTCTATCAATTCTTTTTCAAAAGATACCATGATGGAGGCAGTCTGCTCAGCTTGAGTTCCACCACCACCTCCTAGATTGGCATGTGGCTCAGGGATGTTCAATTGTTCAAAAAAGTCTCCGGACATTTTTTTATCATAATGTTGTCCTGTATGAACCAGTCTAAATTTGATGGAAGGGTTGTCTGCTTGACGCTTTTGTAGTTGATGGATAATCGGGGCAATTTTCATGAAATTAGGTCTCGCACCAGCGACAATTGTAAAAGTAGGCATAGTTCTTTCTAGAATTTGCTTCAAAAATAAGGAAACAAGTTGAGGAGAAAGAGATTTTACGAAGAAATGCTGTCAGCTAATTGGTTCCTTTTTTGTTTCTTTGTACGTACTCAAAACTAATCGACTACATGAATCAAAGTACCTGGAAACAGGGAGGCATATTTATTTGGTTAATAGTATCAATTTTTGGAATCAGCGCCTGTACCGATACTTTAGAATCCTCCGAGATAGTTTATGACAACGATTTTTCTGATTTGAATTTAGCTGGATTTGAAAACGGAAAACTTTTTGTTTTTCAAAATGATACCGTGGCGGGTTATTATCATAATGATGAAGTTTCTCTCAAATTGGAGAATCTGCCCTCACATAATATGTTGAAGATCACAACAGAGATATTGATCCATGATTCTTGGGATGGTAATCCGGATGATGGTCAATCTGGACCTGATTATTGGTTTTTTGGAGTGGATAATGCAGAAGTATTTAGAACTACATTTTCCAATTCTCCCTGTGAGTCTACTTATTGCTTAATGCAGTCTTACCCAAATTCTTATTTCAGACAGAATAATCCTAAGTCAGGAGCTGTCCAGACAAACCTACCTGGATTATGTATTTTTGGTGCATTCGCAAACTATACTACTCGATATAGTATTTCAAAAATTATTGAAAACAGAAGTTCTAACGTGAAGATTTATTGGAATTCTGAGTTGAGACAAGAAGGTCTTCCTGATCCTGTTTGTGATGAGTCTTGGTCATTGGCTAGAGTTACAGTTGAAGTTTTGAATGTGAAATGATGATGAAAAAATATATTTCTCCTATTCAGCTTTTTTTCTTCCTGTTAATTCTTGGGTTTTCAAGTATTTCATATTCTCAGACTGTTCCTGTCGGGATGCCTGTCCTAGATCAATACCTACGAAGAGCCCAGCTTTTGGGTAAAGTGGATTCATTATCTAGTTGGATGGTTAGGCCGGTCTATCCTACAGAGGCGTTTGGAATAGAGGATGGCTTTGATGTCGATGGAACTATGGTGGATTTTGACCTAAGCGATGTACATGCTAGGTTCGGTAAAGATGGAAAAGGGAAATTTTTGATGCTACCCGCAATACTAAAAACCCAATACAATTCCACTTATGCTTTCGGTGCAAATGACGGTGCTTTTATCCCAAATAGAGGATTTCAAAACATATTGAGTTTTGGAGGATATGTAGAGATGGGGAATTTTTCTCTTCAATTTCAACCGGAAGTACTTCTAGCTCAGAATAAAGATTACGATGGTTTCCCTATTGAGCATCAAGCGACGATTTTGTATTACTATGAATACATGAACCGGATCGATATGCCGGAGAGATTCGGAAATAGTGCTTACAATAAAATTTATTTGGGCCAATCTTCATTTCGATATAATTACAAAGAATATTCAATTGGAATATCGACAGAAAACTTATGGTGGGGCCCAGCCCGAAGAAATTCTTTGATTTTAGGAAATAATGCACCTGGATTCCTACATTTTACCTTGAATACCAGAAAGCCTGTTCAATCTAAAATTGGATCTTTTGAGGGGCAATTGATTTCTGGGTTTTTGAAATCTACTGATTTTCTTCCTCCACATGCGGACTATTCCATTCAGGAAAACCCGGTTTATATTCCAAAAAGAGAGAATGGAAATAGGTATTTGGGAGGTTTGGTATTAACCTACCAGCCGAAATGGGTACCTGGACTGTTCTTGGGATATTCTTCTGTGAATCATTTGTATCGTGAGGATATCACAGATTTCGCAGATGTATTACCAATCTTCAATGGTAGAAAAGGATCTGAAAATGTTGAGGATCCAATCCGAGATAAAAGACAGCAATTTAGTTCAGGATATTTCAGATGGTTAAGTCAGGAAGGTAACTTCGAATTCTATGGAGAATTCGGGACTCGAGGAAATAGCCAGAGATTGGGTGATTTTATGATCACTCCTGAAAAAGGGAGAGCTTTCACTTTCGGATTCTCTCATTTGATGGCTCTAAAGAAACCAGGTAGATATTTCCAGGTTAGTTCGGAAATGACCCAGACTGGCCAGCCTGTTCGAGAAGAGATTCGTCAACTTCGGACTTGGTACATTCATGATTATGTAAGACATGGCTATACTCATAATGGTCAAGTACTTGGAGTAGGGAACGGCCCAGCAAGCAATCAAATTTTTGTTGAGTTTGCCTGGGTGGAAAAGATGAACAGAATTGGTTTACAGATCGAACGAATCGTCTATAATAATGATTTCTACTATTATCGATATGAGGCTTCCAAAGATTGGAGAAACAAATATGTTGATATAGTGCCTTCCGTAGTTGCTGATTATAGGTTTGGTAACCTATTGGTGAGTGGAAGATTCCAATATGTAAGTACTTTGAACTATAAATGGTATCTGGAAAACAACCCAGATCAATACTTTGTGCCGGGCTATGATAGAAAGAATTTTGTAGCCAATATTGGCCTTGCCTATATTTTCCAATAGGAATGAAATTATAAAAATGAAAGCAGAAAAAGACAAGGTAATAGCAATTAGCTATCAACTAAAAGTAGATGACGGAGAGTCAGGTCAGGAATTGTTTGAGCAGGTTAGCGAAGAGCAAGCTTTTCACTTCCTTTTTGGGCATCAGAATATCCTTCCAATGTTGGAAGAAGCTATCAAGGGTAAAGAGGTAGGAGAGGAATTCTCCGTATTTATTGACTTTGAAAATGGCTATGGGGATTACGATGAAAATAAAAAGGCTGTCATCCCGAAGTCTAATTTCAAAGAAGATGGAAAGAAGAACAAAGCGATTCTAAAAGTTGGAAATGTAATCCCCATGCAAGATGACAAAGGAAACCAGATGCGTGGAGAAATTACCAAAGTAGATTACAAAGGTGTTCATATGGATTTCAATCCTCCTTTGGCAGGATATGATCTTTATTTCGAAGGAAAAATAGTCAGTATCAGAGAGGCTGAAAAAGAGGAAATTGAGCATGGACATGTTCATGGCCCAGGAGGCCACCATCATTAATAAAAAAAGAAAATGCCCTATTGAAAAATAGGGCATTTGTCGTATTGAGCAGAAATGCTGGCAAGACTAGATTTGATCTATGATCTCAGCCAATTTTATTCCTACTCAAGCAATCAAAAAGTGGTGGCCAAAACTGGCCTTGATCGCATTCATCCTTGCATTTATGATTTGAATGGATACTTTTTAGAAAGATTTGGATGGTTAGGGGTGACCATTCCAAATTCTGGATCGGTCTCTTCTTTCAAGAGACCATTTTTTATTTCTTTAAATCAACTCCCAAGTTTTTATAAGCCTGATCAATTGCTAAATCTTTCAACCCTTCAATTCTATCTGAATCATATAGGTTGTGAGCTTTTTCCAATTGGGAAGCGGCGACTCTATAGGCTTGCTCGTTGAAATGCATAATAGCATCATTGTAGTATTGAAGTCCAGCTAATTGAGATAAGGAGACCTTTCTGAAGATAGTCTTTTCACTGTCCAAAATGTCTGGGGAACCAATCCTTTGATTCAGATTAAGGTAATTTCCTTTTTCTTCTGGTAAATATGCCTGAATATACTTTTCAACCTCACTTGGACTTGTAATCATACCACCTACTCTTAATGTACTCTCTAAAAGAATTGGTTTTTCTTCATGATTTACAACCAAGAAAACATGGTAATCGGTTTCGATAATTTCGTACTCAAAGCCATAGCGGTCGAGTAGCATTCCCAAAGTCGCAGTTCCACTCACACAATCAAACCTGCCATCATTTAGCATCTGATTGAAAGTGGCATGCTTCTCATAGGATTTGAATAGGTTTTGATGACTCTTTTCGAAGATTGTTCTAATAAAGTTTTCTGACTGTCCTTTCTTCTCGAATTTTTTGTCCAAAATGTTTACTAACTCATCCCATTTCTTCGAGTCCTGAGATTCACTTGCATGAACTGCTCTAAAAAGCGATAAATGATCTTGAGAAACAGTATGATACTCCCAATAGGCCTGCTCTGTTGGTGAATCAAATTTTAATTCATCCAGATTAACAGGCATAGTTTGACCTGAGGCTAATAGCCCTAGAATCATAAATACGCCTACCAATGTGAATGTTTTGAACATGAACTTGTAAACTCAATGTTATCGAATATAGCATAAAGTTAACAATTTGGTAACATTGGAAAAAATATTCCTGAAAACTTAACATTGGAAATGTCTTCTAAGTCATTGGTGGTGATAGGGTTCTCCCCTTAAAATGGTGAATGCGCGGTAGATTTGTTCTATGAAAAAAGGACGTATCATTTGATGAGAAAAGGTCATTTTGGATAAAGAGACCTTTCCATTGGCGCTGGAATACACCTGATCCGAGAAACCATAAGGCCCGCCGATTACAAAAATCAATTGTTTCAAACCCGAGTTCATTTTCTTCTGGATGTACTGGGAGAAATCAAGCGAGGTATAGCTTTTTCCTTGCTCATCCAAAAGGACCAATTCATCCGAAGGAACCAATTTTTTTAAAATCAATTCACCTTCTTTCTCCTTTTGCAAAGCCTCTGAGAGTGATTTGGTATTTTTCAAATCAGGAATGATTTCCAGCTCAAACTTGATATAGAAATTCAATCTCTTGGAATATTCCTCGATCAGATCAATAATAGCCTTATTATCAGTTTTACCGATAGCAATGAGTTTGATAGTCATCTTCAAAATTAACAATTCCCCACTAGTTTCATTTGGCTTTCTAATTTGATCGAATAGCAGTATTTTCCTTTTTGCTATTCGAATAACCAATCCATGATGAAAAAACTAACCTTACTATTTTCTTCTCTTTTGGCAGTTTCTACTGCTTTTGGACAAGGAAATTCGCCGTATTTTACTTTTGATCCCACATTGACTCCAGATGGGGAGACCATCATCTTCAGTTACGAAGGGGATCTTTGGAAAGTCCCTACTTTAGGAGGCCAAGCAGTGCGAATGACAGGGATGGAAGGGGATGAAACCGACCCAGCCGTATCTCCTGATGGAAAATGGTTGGCATTTACGGCTCAGCAGTTTGGCAATAAAGATGTTTTCATCATGCCACTGGAAGGGGGAGAAATCCAGCAATTAACTTTTCATGAAGCTACTGATGAGGTAGAATCATGGAGCTGGGACAGCAAGACGATCTTTTTCAATTCAGATCGGTACAATCGCTATTCGGCTTATTCTGTAGATCTATCTGGGGCTACACCCAAAAGACTTTTCCCTCATTATTTCAATACCATTCACAATGTCGCAGTAAGTCCGACGACGGGTGAGATTTACTTCAATGAGTCGTGGGAAAGCAAGAATTTTGCTCATCGAAAGCGCTACAAAGGCGACTACAATCCCGATATTAAGTCCTATAATCCCAAAACTAAGGCCTATCAGGAATACACAGATTATGAAGGGAAAGATTTTGGAGTGACTATTGACGAAAGTGGGAATGTTTACTTTATGTCGGATGAGGCCAATGGAGAATATAACTTATACACCTTCAAGAATGGTGAGAAAACCCAGTTGACCAAGTTCCCAACTTCCATCAAATGGCCTAAGGTGAGCGCTAATGGTGAGAAGATTGTTTTCCAGAAAGATTATCAAATCCATGTTTATGATGTAGCCTCAGGTAAGACTACACAGCCTGCTTTTACACTTTTTCAAAATCAAACTCTAGGCAAAGATATTTCAAGACAGGTTGGAGGAAATGTGAGCAATTTTGATGTGTCACCGGATGGTAAAAAGATGGCGTTTGTATCGCGAGGAGTCCTTTTTGTCTCAGATATTGAGGGGAAATTTATCAAACGTATACCTACCAATCCTAAGGAGGCTGTAGCTGAGGTGAAATGGTTGGATGATAACAAAACACTGATCTATTCAAGAACTGTCAAAGGCTATCATAATTGGTTTACGATCTCTGCACAGAATCCAAGTGAAGAAAAGCAATTGACAAAAGATGTGGATCGAAACAGAAATCTGAATTTGAACAAGGACAGAACTCTTGGTGTCTATATCAGTGGTAGAAATGAGATCAGGGAAATTGATCTGAAGACTTTTGAAAGCAAAACATTGGTGGAAGATGAAATGTGGGGACTTTATACTCCTGACCCCTATTTCTCACCAGATGATCAATACATCGTTTTCTCACCTATCAGAAATTTTGAAAGAGAGGTGGTGATCTACCATAGACCGACCAGGAAAACGATAAATCTAACCCAGACTTTGGTGACAGAAACCAGCCCAGTTTGGTCACCAGATGGGAAATACATCTATTTCGTCACTGACCGAACTCAGCCAAGTTATCCTTATGGAACGACAGATTCTCATGTTTATCGAATGAAACTTGAGAAGTTCGGAGATTTGTTCAAGTCTGATCAAGTAGCCAAGCTTTTTGAAGAAAAGAAAGAAGAGGATAAGGACAAAAAAGAGGAGAAAGTTGAAGTAAAGATCACGCCTGGTGATTTCATGGACAGACTGGAAAGAATCGGTCCTGGATTTGGTCAACAAAGCTCTCCTTATGTGTATCAAAAGAATGGAAAGACGACTGTTTTCTACATTTCCAATCATGATGAGGGTACTCCTAAAATGTGGAAAACCACTTTGGAAGATTTTGAAAATCCTAAAACAGAAAAAGTGGGCGATCAGAGAATGGGAGGTTATTCCATCGTGGAGGCGAAGGATAAATTATACCTTTTGGCCAGCGGAAAAGTGAATAATTTTGATCCAAACAGTGGGA
Source organism: Algoriphagus sp. PAP.12 (assembly GCF_026652115.1). GTDB lineage: Bacteria > Bacteroidota > Bacteroidia > Cytophagales > Cyclobacteriaceae > Algoriphagus. Next base: position 785,407 of record NZ_JAPPSQ010000001.1, read on the forward strand.
AAACTGAAGAGATCAAACTCTCAGAAACTTTCTCGAAAAATCTTAGAGATGAATTTGAACAGATGTACTATGAGGCTTGGGCCGGAATGGAACAAAACTTTTACGATGGAGATTTCCATGGGGAAAACTGGCAGGAGCTAAGAGATCGATATGCTAAATTTTTGCCTTTTGTGAGAAGCAGAGAAAACCTGACCACCATTTTTAATGAGATGTTGGGAGAGTTGAATACATCTCATTTTGGCTTCAGTTCCTATGGCGATGAAAATGATATTTACCTAGGTTCCAGATCCATGGAAACGGGAATTGTCTTCAAAAATGATTCGCCATATATCGTGGATAGAATAGTCAAAGATGGGCCTTTGGATTTAGATCCAGTTCCTGTGAAGTCTGGGGATGAATTGATTGCTGTGAATGGCCAAAAAGTAGATCCATCAAAAAACCGGAATACCTATTTCATAGGCTCATCCATGGCTGATGAGATTGATTTGACTTTCAAAAGAGGAGGGGAAGAAGTAAAAGTGAAGGTGCACCCTACTTCCTATTTCTCGATGAAAAATGAGTTGTATGATGAGTGGATGGATGCAAATGAAGCTTATGTTGATCAGAAAACAGGGGAGCGGATCTCTTATGTCCATATGAAAAATATGGGTGGTGGAGAGCTGGAGCACTTCTTAGAGTACATGGTTTCCAACAAAGGAAATAGAGAAGGGTTAATTCTGGATTTGCGATACAATACCGGTGGAAATGTCCATGATAGAGTACTTCAGTTTTTAAGTCAGAGAAGTTATTTACAATGGAAATACCGCGATGGGGAGTTGACCAATCAACCGAATTTTGCTCCATCTGATAAGCCAATTGTCCTTTTGGTAAATGAGCAATCTCTTTCTGATGCGGAGATGACAGCACAAGGATTTAAGCAACTTGGGTTAGGAACTATCATCGGAACGGAGACATACAGATGGATTATTTTCACCTCTGGTCAAGGATTGGTAGATGGCTCTTTCTACAGACTTCCGTCTTGGGGATGTTATACCTTGGATGGTAGAAATTTAGAAAAGGATGGGGTGACGCCTGATATTAGAGTGGAGGAGAATTTTGTGGACCGATTAGAGGGCCATCAAAATCAATTAGACAAAGCGATTGAGGTGATTATGGAGAAGTTGAAGTAATTGGAAAAAAATATCTTCTGCAGGTCAGAGACATATTTTGGTAATTGAACCATCTTTTCAAACAGTTGAGAGTTTTTTGGTGAATCCTATTGTTAGGATGAAAAACATTTGGTGTAAGTGTTTGTTTTTCAATTACTAACCAATAAATCTTTAACTATTATGAAAAAGACTTTGAGTGTATTTATCATGGCTATGTTTATTGTAGCCAGTTCTTTTACTCCAAAAACTGAAACTGTTCATGAAGTAGATGCCGATATTGTTGATTTGGCAGTTGGTACCGAATTCCTATCAACCCTAGTAGCTGCAGTTAAGGCTGGAGATCTTGTGGATGTTTTGAAAGGTGATGGTCCTTTTACAGTTTTTGCACCTACCAATGAAGCTTTCGCAGCTCTGCCAGCTGGTACTTTGGAGGACCTCTTAAAACCAGAAAATAAAGAAAAGCTGGTTTCAATTTTGACTTACCATGTAGTGCCAGGGAAAATCATGTCCTCAGATTTAAAAAATGGACAAACAGTAAAAACTGTTCAGGGGGGTGAAATTTCCGTTATGCTAAAAGATGGGAAAGCAATGATCAATAATGCTACGGTGACAGCTGCAGATATTGAGGCTGATAATGGGGTAGTTCACGTAATTGATAAAGTGATACTCCCTACGATGTAGAAAAAAAGGCTGTCAATATCATCATTTTGACAGCCTTTTATTTAAATCAATTCTTTTCTTTTCAAGATGGTTTCTAAGAATTTTTTCTCATTCTCAGAGTTGAAGATTTTATATGGCAAGTGAATGAATTGTGCTTTGGACATGTAAAGTATAAAGGCATCTTTATTCATTTCTGCTTTTTTGATCATGTTCCATTGTACAGGCATACCTTGTTTGGTATTGATTTTCATTAGGATTTGGCGGGAATCAATCTCGTAGGCCATTTTATCAAAGATAACCTTGTTTTGCTCCATTTGAGTTACTCCAGTGAATTGGATAGCCCAGAACAATACATACAGACCATAAGCTATCAGGGCACCTATGATCCACCAAATAGAAGGGATCCAGAAGTATCCACAGCAAATTGCCAATGCGATAAGGATAACCCACCACTGCTCTTTCAAGACACTGGTTAATCCCATTTTGATATAAGTACTAGTTGGAAGTTGGTATTTTTTGGTTTTTATAATCATCACTTTTCAATTTCAGATCGCAAATATCCAAGTATCCGAGGGATAAAACAAGCCAAACAAAATGATAGACGTCGGAGAATTGTGAAAACAATTCTACTAAGACATTGATTTAAAAGGTCTATTGATTTATCTTAAGTAAAATTTTTACCTATGAGTAGTCTGATGATCAATCTTTTCCTAGCAGGTTTTGCCTACATCATTCTGATATATTTTGTAGCTGCAATGACCAAAAACTCCTTGAAAAAAGGGAGAGGAAGCAATGATGATGGTGATGGAGGAGTTGAAAATTTGAGTCCTCCCAAAATTGATTTACCGCCAGGTGTGATTTGGCCGAGTGATTCCCCAAGGAAAAGAAAACCAGAACCAGTGGATTTTTAATTACACTTATCGCAGGTTCCCTGAACCAATAAGCTCATTTCTCTTTTTTTGAAGCCTTGAGGAAGTTTGATCTCAGGCAAGCTTATTTTCTCCAAACAGGTAGTTTCGCCACATTTTTCACATTTGAAATGTACATGTTCATGATCGTGATCATGTAAATCTTCATGAGAGCAAAGTGCATATTTGGTAGCTCCACTATCATCCAAAACTTTGTGGATGATATCTTTTTCCAAAAAAGTATTTAGCGTTCTATAAATCGTCACTCGGTCGAATTGATTGTCGAGTTTATCCTCCAAGTCACTATGAGCCAAGGCAACTTGTCTATCAAGAAATTCTCTTACAATCTCTAGCCTGCAGTCTGTAATTCGCAGTTTGTGGGTTTTTAATATGGACAGTGGTGTGTTCATCTCTCTTAATCAATACCGCAAATTAAGGTAATTGGTTCATTACAAAAAAAGGGCGCCAATCTGACGCCCCTTTTTTAGAGTATTTTTGAAATTATGGTTCTAGAATTTTTTCGATTCTATCAGCCAAATCTTCTAAGTGAAGTTTTGAAACTCGGTCTGCTGTTCTTGGGATAGCAGCTCTAATTTGTCTTTGCAGTGTTTTCAATTCACCTCTTGCCATCGGACGGATATCAGATTGAGATGCATTGATCTGAGGGCCATAAAATCTTCTAAACTGAGCTGGAATATCTGGCCCATCTGAGGTCATCAGGTATTCCAACCTTTCGATATGAGCTCTTTGTAGAGCCCTACGATGAACATCGATTGTTTTACCAGATGGCAGCTCTGTCCAGATACCTTTTCTCAAATCATCAAAAAGCTCGGTGATTTTATAAGCTTCATTTCCATTCAAAGCTTCGTTTTCAATCACACGGCCTAAGCGACCCCACTCAAGCACATTGTTCAAAGTACCCACCTGAAGTCCTCTGATTCTTTCCAAAGCACCGAAGTCACCAGTTCTAGCAATGATTTCCTCTTCCATCATCCACTCAGGAGTTTGGAACAAATGCTCATTCAAGAATGCTACTGCGGATTTCTGTAGTTCTTTCGGATTATGAGTATAAACTGGCTCATCTTGGCCAATGGCTTTGTAAACTTCCATTACTCCACCTACGTGAGTCTTCACGTGACCCATATATCTGTTAAACTGAGTCAAAACCTGTCCGTACATTTCTTCCAAATCACTAAAATCCTTATATGGTTTGTCCATTTCGGAAGTCCATTCCATCAGGTTTGGCATGATACGCTTCAAGTTTTTGATGCCATATTCGGAAGCTAGCATGGAATTGTCACCCAAATCTTCACTTTGAGCAGTAGGATCATAGGAATTCCCTTGTCTACCATATCTGTAAACTGGGTCACCTTTTTTGTCCAAAATCCATTGGTTTAAAGTTGGCTGCTCATCTTCTGGAGAAGCTGCATCCAAGATTGGCTTATAGCCCCAAGCAACAGCATATTTATCATAAGGACCTACATTCGGCATCAAGCTAACTCCTTCATCCTCAGGCTGAGCGATGTAGTTGAATCGAGCATAATCCATAATGGATGGTGCGGTTCCCATCTCTTTTGTAAATGCTGCATCTCTCAATTTTTCAACTGGGTATGCGTGAGAAGAAGCAAAGTTGTGAGGAAGACCTAAAGTATGTCCCACTTCGTGAGAGGAAACGAATCTAACCAATCTACCCATCACTTCATCATCAAACTTCATCGAACGTGCATCAGGATTGATTGCCGCAGTTTGGATAAAGAACCAGTTTCTCAATAGGTTCATTACGTTGTGATACCATCCGATATCAGACTCGATGATCTCACCAGATCTAGGATCGGAGACGTGTGGTCCGTATGCATTTTGAATATCAGATGCGAAATATCTGATTACAGAGTATCGAGCATCTTCGGGGCTCCAATCTGGATCTTCTTCTGGAGTAGGAGCTTCTTTTGCAATAATTGCGTTTTTGAACCCGGCTTCTTCAAAAGCTGCTTGCCAATCTTCCACACCAGCAATTAGGTGAGGCACCCATTGCTTTGGAGTCGCTGGATCAATGTAATAAACAATAGGCTTCTTAGGTTCTACCAATTCTCCTCTTTTGAATTTCTCAATATCCTCATCCTTCACTTCCAATCTCCATCTGTCAAGGAATCTTCTGGAAGCTGCCTTTTGCTGATCAGAGCCATAATCCACATAAGATCTGCTAAACCAACCTACTCTCTGATCAGCCAGTCGCTGCATCATTGGAGTCTCAGGAAGCAAAACCATGGAAGAATTCATTTCCAATGTGATTGATCCGGTAGAACTGTTCGATGGTGGATTTTGAGCAATATACGTCATGATATACCTTGCCTCAATATTGATTGGGAAGGTCTTGATGCTGGAAATATAGGATCTATCACCATCCAGTCTCTGGACTCTATATTGGGTTCTTCTCCCTTGAGGAAGGCCTAATGCTGGAACATCTTTTGCAAAAAGATCCGTTGCTTCGATGACAGTGCCTGTAGAGTCAGTTCCTCTTGATTTTACTTCAAATCTTTGAAGTAATGGCTCCAGGTTGGAATTTTGAACTGCTTTAGCGATAGGTAATGAGTCTGCAGCATAGTTGTCTACAGAAACGACTTTAAGCAAGATAGCGTCGTTTTCTTTTTCCCATCTAAGCATCAAGGTGTTGGTACGCTCACCACCGTAACCGATTCCATCTGCAGTTCTTGCGATGGTAGTCACCATCAACATGTCTCTGCCAAATAATGAATCAGGAATTTCGTAAAAGTATTTGTCGTCAATTTGATGAACTTTGAAAAGACCGTCTTTAGACTTGGCTTCTTTTGTAATTACATCCTTATAAGGTTTCGGACCTTTGTTATTTCCCCCATTTTGAGGCTTTGGAGGAGTCGCTGGAGCTTCTGTGGCATTTTTGGAGTTTTTCTTCTTTTTCTTTTGAGCAAAACTGTCATGGGAATAGAAGATAATCCCAAGAACACCTAAAAGCATTGTAAATCTCTTTAGGAATTTGGGTAATCTGTGTTTCATATAGGTATGATGTTATTTGAAGATAAAATAACTTTCAAAAAACGGCATTTGTAGTAATTGAGAGTTTATTTTTGATAGACGGTTGAGTATAAGCGATGAAGGGAATGTGTAATCTAAAATCCGATGAACTATGAAATATTTCTTTTTGAAAAAACTCTAAAAAATGGTCAAAATCGGACGTTTTTTATTTTTGGACTTACATTATTTAATAATTTTGAAATCTATTTAAAAGAGAAGAACAATATCTAATTCTATTTAGTTATCATTTATAATTATCCGAAAAACAATTTTGGGTTTCTCTGAAAATTTTATCTAATCTTCCTTTTTTTATTTCATCAATTTTATTGATTTGAATACATCAATAAATAAAAAAGTAGTGGAGGTTTTTTAAGGCCATACATGAGAGAAAAATTTTCAAGAAATCAATTTCTAAAACTTAACCATCACAATTTATTATGGAAATTTCACCAGAAATGACAGATACCCTTATTCAGAAAGCTATTGAATTAGCTTATGAAGTGGTTCCTAGGATTATCTATGCACTGGTCTTTTATTTTGTAGGAAAATTCATTGTCAAAAGAGTTCTCAAGAGCTTCAATAAAATATTGGCAAAAAGGGATTCCAATCCTTCTCTAAATATTTTCTTATCTGGATTGGCAAAAGTCTTATTGATTGCATGCCTCTTTTTAGGTGTATTGGCGATTCTGGGAATTCCTGTATCGTCCTTTATGGCGATTTTGGGTGCAGCAGGTTTGGCCATTGGTCTTGCTCTTCAAGGTTCCCTTTCAAACTTTGCAGGAGGAGTCCTGATTTTGCTTTTCAAACCATTCAAAGTGAATGATGTGGTTACAGCACAAGGGCATACTGGGACTGTAAAAAGAATTGATATTCTTTATACACACATAAACACATTTGATAACAAGGAAATAATTATTCCAAATGGAAACTTAGCCAATTCTGATGTTGTCAATATGAGTACCCAACCAACCAGAAGAGCTGACCTAACTGTAGGTGTTGCTTATGGTACCAATATCAAAAAGGCGAGAGAAATCATCTTGGGTATTTTTGAAAAAGACGAGCGAGTACACAAAGACCCTCAGCCGGTTGTATTCTTAAACAATTTTGGGGATAGCTCATTGGATTTGGTAATCCGGGCCTGGACAAATGCAGAAACTTTGTGGCCTGTTTATTTTGATACCATGGAAGCTATCAATACTGAATTTGAAAATAATAATATTGAAATTCCATTCCCTCAACGAGTGGTACATCAAGTGAAAGAAGAAGCATAAAGAAAGAAAGGCGGTCAAATTTGATCGCCTTTTCTGTTTTTTTAATATTCCTTCATGATTTCCGAAAGATCTTTCCGTTTGATTTTGGGTACGTAAGTTTCATCTTTTGGGTAACCTACTGGCAACAGAAGAAAAGGCTTCTCGTTTTCTGGCCTGTTGAGGATTTTGGAAAGAAAATTCATAGGGCTTGGAGTGTGAGTGACGGTGACTAAACCAGCATTGTGAATCGCTGAAATCAAAAAGCCACATGCAATTCCAACTGATTCGTTGACATAATAATGCTGAGTTTTCTCCCCATTTTCCAAACCATAAGATTGCTTAAAAACCACTATCAAATATGGAGCGATCTCCAAGAATGGTTTTTCCCAATCAGTTCCAAGAGGCTTTAAGTCTTCTTTCCAAGTGTCGGACATTCGACTTCGGTAGCTGATTTTTTCTTCCATTTCAGCCCCGATACGAATTTGCTTTTTGATAATAGGATCGGAGATTAGGCAAAAAGTCCAGGGTTGTTTGTTTGCTCCAGAAGGGGCTGAACCAGCTGTTCGGATGATGTTCTCCATCACTTCTTGAGGAATAGGTCGAGAATCAAAATCTCTAACAGTTCTTCTTTTACTCATAAACTCAAATAACTTCTCAGATCTTGAGATGCTTTGGGTTTCTGAATAATATTCTCTTGAATAGGGGATGTGAGCAAACCCCTTGATTATCTTGTCATTCATATCAAAAAAAACGGCTATCTCGGAAAGATAGCCGTTTGATTTATTTTAGTGAAAATTAATCCACCGTAATTTCTTTTACACCTCCAGGATAGGTTACAGTAAGGACCTTGTCACAAGCTCCCGTTCCATAATCAACAGAAGCTGAGATTCCGTCAATCATGAAATTAATGACTCCTGTGCTCGGTAAAAATACCCCGGAGTCAACACAATCTTGTTTGATTCCCAATTCTGTATTGGTAACGGCAGTGTAGGTAGCTCCTGATCGACTGACTCCACTTGCGGTGCCTGTAATTGTAATTTCATACCCTTGATCATCTAATTTTAGTGTTCTTACTTGATCAGAAGAATAAGAAACAGACGTTCCATCAGGCCAGGTTACTTTTCCACCGTCAACTTTTACCGCCAAAGTGATTTCACTATTAATTAAGTCTATACCTGTGTTTGTAAGTGTTCTTGTACCTTCCACTTTTAAACCATTGACTTCATATCCATCCAAGATTGTAGTAACTTTTGAACTTGGAATTAGGAAGTTTCCAGAGTATTCAAGGATTACTTTCCCTTTTCTGACCACACCTGTCGAACTTGTACAACCAGTTCCAAAATCAATTTCAATTCTCTGGGACTCCGAATCAAAATCAATATTCACACCTTCACAGATTGAATTTGTAAAACTTGACTTTACACGAGAGACCATTCCGCTCGATTGTAAAACCTGAATGGTATAATTATCCATATCCTCAAAAACAGCATTAACGGCAATGTCATCATTGACCACCGTAAAATCCGGCTCTTTGTTGGTGGGCTCATCATCTGAGCCGCAAGATGAAAGTCCAAATGCAATTAGACTTAGCATAGCAATAATTGAATACTTTTTCATAAAGGAGTTTGGTTAAAAATGAATTATTGATCGGTATTGGGTTTTTTGGGTTTACTGGTGCTTGCACATCCCAAATTCCGAGTGAAAGGAATCTCTTCAGGAAAAAGTCCCATCCCTTGGATAGGTGTTTCCTCAGTTTCTTTTGGAAGAATAATGCTTTTCGATTTTTTTGATTTCTTAGATTTCATGTCTCCCATTTATCTAAAATTAACAATAATGGCATCCTAAAGCAATCGGAGAAGCTTTTCTTTTACTTCCATTATTCCCATTCTCTCTATATTTGAGGATGAAGGATTTTGATTTTAATAACGATAGGTTATTCGATAAAATTGCTAAGATCAAAAGTGGTACCATTAGTCTTGGGCTTTTAAGATTACTCTCGTTTTTTGCTTTAGGAGGTTTTTTGATTCTTTTTTTGTCCGATTCCGCATGGTGGTTAATTCCTTCTTTTATTGCGGGCTCACTCTTTATTATGCTGATCAAAAGATTCAATCATCTCAAAGACCAGGAAAAAATTTATCATTCCATTATTAAAATTGATGAAAATGAGTTCTTGAGAAAAAATCGGGACCTTATTACTTTGGATGCAGGTGAGGAATATTTGGACAAACTCCATCCATTTTCCAACGATTTGGATTTATTTGGAGCTCATTCACTTTTTCAATTGATCAATCATACCTCCAGCGAATCGGCAAAAAGTAAGCTCGCTTCGAAACTAAAATCCAACTTTCAATTTGAAAATGCAGGTGCTAGAAGAGCTGCAGTCGATGAATTGGCTAGTAAAGGGGAGTTTTTGAGAGCTTTTGAGGCTGTTGGATTGTCCTTTTTTGATAAAAATATTCCTCAAAACCAATGGGAGAAATGGTTGGAAAAAGAGGAGAAAGGCCAGACGTGGATGCTCGGGGCTGGAATTGTTGGAATGCTTGGTGGGGCTTCGGTTTTCTTTCTTGCTTATGCTGGGCTGATTCCATTTGGGTATTTGGGACTTTGGGTTTTGATAGGAATAGGTTTGTTGTCTTTTGTTTTTCAACCTCTGAAGGAGGCTGGTGAAAAAGTCCCGTCAAAGCAGACTCTTAAAGCTTTCAGGAATTGGTTGGTTTTATTGGAAAAGGAAGACTTCAATTCCAATGAACTACTGGAGTCTATTCAAAAGTTGAAAGACCAGGATTTAAAAGCATCTGAAAAGCTCAAAGGGCTGGACAGGCTCGGGTATTGGATTGAAAATAGAGTCAATATTCTATACATCCCCGTGAATTTGATTCTATGGACAGATTTGATCCTGTACTATAGATTGACCCGATGGAAAAAGAAATTCGGAAATAGTGTGTCCCATATTCCAGATGTGCTGTCAGATTGGGAGGCTTGGACATCTTTGGGAGCTTTTCAAAAGGAGGTAGGAATGAAAGGAAAAGTGGAATTATCTGAAGAGCTTTGCTTGGAAGTCAAAAACCTCAACCATCCTCTTTTGAAACCCGAAAAGGCTGTTTCCAATAGTTTCTCAATAGACAAGGATTCAAAGCTTACCCTTTTGACTGGTGCAAATATGTCTGGGAAGACTACTTTTCTCAGGACTCTGGGTACCAATCTAGTTTTGATCAATTTAGGTTTGAGACCTTTTGGTGATTCAGTCAAGTTTGGGCAGTTCCAATTGTTTACAAGTATGCGAAATTCAGACAATTTGGGAGAAAGTGTCAGTTCTTTCTATGCTGAATTGAGCCGAATCAAATCTTTGATTGATCGATTGGACAATGGAGAAAGAATTTTATTCCTACTGGATGAAATCCTCAAAGGGACCAATACCGAAGATAGAGTCTCGGGGAGTGAGGCATTGATTCGCCAATTGTCAGATTCTCCGTCTTTGGGGATTATCAGTACCCACGATATTGAATTGTCCCAATTGGAGGAAAAAATTCCTTATGTGAGAAATTACAGTTTCCACTCCGAGATTCATGAGAAAACTATCGATTTTGATTATAAAATCAAGTCAGGTCCTTGCCCCAATTTCAATGCTCATAAATTGATGGAATTGATGGGAATACGATTTCAAACCACTTAATCGTAAGATTTCTTGTCTCAAGAATTGGACTTATCCACATTCTGAAGGATAATCTTCCAGATTGTCTTATTTTTGCGGCGATGAAAACTGCTCAGTCTACCATTTTGGGAGTGCTTGGAGGAGGACAACTCGGCCGAATGCTCATCCAATCCGCAATTAATTACAATCAAGATATCCACATCTTGGACCCTGATCCCAATGCTCCCTGCAAGGATTTGGCTCAAAAGTTCACTGTGGGATCACTGAAGGATTTTGACACAGTTTATGCTTTTGGTCAAAATTGTGATGTGATTACCGTTGAGATAGAAAGTGTCAATACTGATGCTTTAGCAAAATTGGAATCCGAGGGAAAGCAGGTTTATCCACAGCCTCATATCCTAAAGTTGATCCAAGATAAACGAGAGCAAAAGCAATTTTATCAACAACATGATATCCCAACAGCAGAGTTTATCTTGACTGATACAAAAGAAGCCGTTATAGCAAATCAAGGTTTTCTTCCTGCGGTAAATAAATTGGGAAAAGAAGGCTATGATGGTCGTGGGGTTCAGATTCTTCGTGGTGCCGATGATTTGGAAAAGGCTTTTGAAGCTCCAAGTTTATTGGAGAAACTGATAGATTTTGATAAAGAAATTGCAGTAACTGTCGCTAGAAATCAAGCAGGTGAGTTGATTGCTTATCCAGCTGTAGAATGTGCTTTTCACCCAACGGCCAATTTGGTAGAATTCCTTTTTGCGCCAGCTGAAATTACTCCTGAAGTGGAGGCAAAAGCTCAAGAAATCGCCAAAGATGTGATCCTGAAATTAGATATGGTCGGGATTTTAGCAGTAGAAATGTTTGTAACCAAAGATGGAGAGGTTTTGGTCAATGAAATTGCTCCTCGTCCTCACAATAGCGGTCACCATACGATCGAAGCAAATTTCACTTCTCAATTTGAACAACACCTAAGATCTGTGATGAATTGGCCATTGGGTAATCCTGATCTTCGTTGTCCCGCTGCAATGATCAATCTGCTTGGAGAAGATGGTTATACTGGAGAAGCATATGTGGAAGGAAAAGAAGAGGCCATGCAGGAAAAAGGAGTATATATTCACCTTTATGGTAAAAAGTTGACGAAGCCTTTTAGAAAAATGGGGCACGTGACTCTTTTGGATGAGAACGTGGATCAGCTGAAGGAAAGAGCAAACAGAATCAAGGATCTAATTAAAATCAAATCATATTCATGAATCCACAGGTAGGAATTATCATGGGAAGTCAATCAGATCTTCCTGTAATGGCAGAAGCAGCTGAGATTTTAGAGGAATTGGGAGTCAGTTTCGAAGTGACCATCGTGTCAGCTCACCGAACTCCAGATAGAATGGTTGATTATGCAAGATCAGCTAGAGAACGAGGATTGAAAGTGATCATCGCCGGAGCAGGAGGTGCAGCTCATTTGCCAGGGATGGTAGCTTCTATGACCAGTCTTCCAGTGGTGGGTGTTCCTGTCAAAAGTTCTAACTCAATCGATGGCTGGGATAGTATTTTGTCCATTTTGCAAATGCCCGGAGGAATTCCAGTTGCAACGGTTGCCTTGAATGGAGCAAAAAATGCCGGAATTCTGGCTGCATCTATGGTAGGAGCGTATGATGAGAAAGTCGGCAAGAATTTGGATGTTTATAAATCTTCTTTGAAAGAAAAAGTGGAAAAAACCGCTGAAGACTTGGAGAAGAAAGGATGGAAAGAGATTTTGAAAAAATAAAAAAGGGCTGTCAAAAATGACAGCCTTTCTCATATGAATTGGAAACGAATTATCCGTTTTAAGATTGGAGACGTTCCTTGGGAGATTCCATTGAATGTGTTGATTTTACTCCTTGCTATTACTTTGCTTTTGATGGCAGGAGGAGCTTACATGGGTGTGCAATTTGCCCAAAGTCAAACTAATCCGTAAAGATTCCCCAGCCGTCATCGTATTTTTCATTGGGATCGAATCCTTTGACCCAGTTCAAGAATAACTTTCGAAATTCTTCGATAGCCTCTCTGAGGAGTTGAAGGTGTTCCTCAGCATGAGTTTCCTCCATAGCGAGTTGATAGGTCATAGAATTGAGACTTTTTGCATGAACCTTCATCAATACAGCATTTTCCATTTTGGACACATAGTCTGGAATTGCTTCAGCTCCAGCAAATTTAGAACTCATGATTGTGGCATCTTCCATCATAATCCCTCCATAGAGCTCCCTTCGAGCTTCATCCAAACTTCCCACCAAGGCTTTTGTCAGTCCGACAATTTCTTTGGCTTTTTTCATCAAGGGATGTTTATAAATTCGCTCTTGCTCTTTTCTATAATCAAACTCATCGTCCTCTTCAAAATCGGACTCGTCGTCTTCAAAATCGTCCCACATAGTATTAAAAAATAGGTTTTGTTTTTAGAAAGGTAATTTGTCCTCTTCGCTATCAGAATAGAAAGTGTCGACTTCTGGCATATTAGTAGAAGGTGCTGGGCTTCCACCACTTTTCTCAACTCTAAAAGCTTTCACCTCAGTATACCATCTACCATTATATTCGCGGCTTTCTACGTCGATACTTAGATTCACCTGATCTCCAATAGCCATTGGCATTTGGTCAATTTTATCTCCCCAAATAGCCACACATACTTTTTTAGGATATTGACCAGGAGTTTCGACAATGTATTCTTGCTTTCTCCAGTTATTTCCGCTTTTAGAATTTCCACTTACCTCAGCAAGTTTTTGGATTACTTTTCCAGACAGTTCCATTTTTACTTTTTTAAATTTTCTCGAACAACGAAGGTAAGAAATGTGCTTTGAAAGTCCTGATTTGACTTGTCTAAAACTATTTTATCTTCTTCTCAATTTTAACATTTTTTGGCATTATGATTGGATAGAATAGCTTCCCATTAGTTTTATGAGAAATTTAATTTAGGATTAATATTCATTTTCAAAATTTAATTTTGTGTAAATGTTAAAGTTTAAAAACCTAAGCTAATTCTTTGTGCCAATTGGGACAAAAACATATTTTTAAAATTGTTTCAAAATCTTTCACTCTAAAAAAATACTATGGCCTAGACTTTTACGTTGATCATAAACCAGCTTAAAATGAGTAAACGAATAGGTCCAAGAGACAGCGAGTTGATAGCTCAGTATAGGAATGGCAGTGAAGCTGCTTTCGATCTTTTAGTAGATCGCTATAAGAACAAAGTATTTACCACAATCTTCCTGATCGTGAAGGATCAGGATTTGGCGGAGGACCTTTTACAAGATGTCTTTGTAAAAGTGGTCAAAACCCTTAGTTCGGATAGGTATAACGAAGAGGGGAAATTTCAGCCTTGGATTATGAGAATTGCTCATAATCTGGCAATTGACCATTTTAGAAAGGCAAAGAGGTATCCGACAATTATGATGGAAGACGGTTCCAGCCTATTTAATTCTTTGAGATTTGCTGATGAAAATGCAGAGGATAAACAGGTTAGAGAAGAGGATATTGATTTGGTTAAAAGATTGATCGAGGAATTGCCAGATGCTCAAAAAGAAGTGCTGATCATGAGGCACTATATGGAAATGAGCTTTCAGGAGATTGCCGATCAGACTGGAGTCAGTATCAATACTGCCTTGGGTAGAATGCGATATGCGCTGATTCACCTGAGGAAAAAGATGAAACAATTAAATTTTGCCTATGATAAAACTATTTACCCCAAATGACCTGGTACGATATATCTATCAGGAAATGCCGGAGGTAGAACAAGAGCTCTTAATGCAGGCCTTGCACAATGATGAAAACCTGATGCAAGAATACATGGAATTGCTGAGCGCGATAGAGCAACTGGATCAAATCCAGCTTCAACCTTCGGAAAAAGTAGTAAAAGCGATCAAAGCGAAAGCTAAATCTACGGGACTACAAAAAGTCTGACCTATGGTAACCCCGCATCTGCGGGGTTTTTTATTGATTTTCTAGAATGAATTCAGCAGCGGCTGTTAATACTGATGGATATGTCTCCGGTAAGAACCCATGACCTTCTCCCGGGATTTTCTGGTATTCATAAATGACGCCGTTTTCTTGAAGTGTATTTGCTAGCAGCTCAGATTGAGAAATAGGAACTACCATGTCCTGATCACCATGAAAGAATATGGATGGTACTGAATTGGGACTGATATAATTTACAGGACTTGACTCTTTATAAAGAATAGGATTGCTTTCAGGAGTGCCTTCTAATAAGGCAGATAACAAAAGTGCGGCTGTATTGTCTGATTCAAATAATTCAGATAATTCTGTGGGAGGAAATAATACAGCAACTGATTGTATATCTCCGATCTCTTGATGCTTATAGGCATGCAAAAGAGCCAAATGTCCTCCGGCACTTGCTCCAACTAAAATCAAACCTCCTTCAACATCCCAATCTGCTTTCATCCTTTCAATAAATTCGATAGCATCAATGACATCATTTTCTTGAGTGGGAAATGGGTTTTCAGATGTTGAAATATCAAAAAGGCTATAATTGATTGATGCAAAGGCATATCCAGGAAGAAGGGTATTCATACTAGATTTGAATGGGAGAAATTCCTCTTTACTTCCTTGAATCCAACCACCTCCATGTATATATAGTATAAGAGGTGTATCTGAAAGGTTTCTTCCTTCAGGTAAAAAGACATCAATTTGTTGCTCTGAGCCAGAGCCATATGTGAGATTAGTCATTTCCAATGCTGCTAAAGGAGCCTCCGGTTGGGGATCATCATTTTTATCACAGGAAAATATGATGATCAAAAAGAGTATCGGTAAAAGTTTTCTGGTCATTTCTAAAAATTTTTGATTTCTTTAAGTTAAAACCATTTGATTAAAGATTTGATAATCTGACGCGTTTTAACTCCATACGGAGGCCTGAGTAGTGTTGCATTATTTAACCCCACTCTTTGGTGAAGCACTCCCTTTTCATTGCTAAAAGCCAAAAAGCCAAAATAGCCATGAGATTTTCCTATCCCGCTATGATTGATCCCTCCAAAAGGTAAGTTCGGATGAAGAAAATGTAGGACACAATCATTTACTACAGCATTTCCGGAACTGGTTTCCTCTAGTACTTGATTTACTTCGTTTTTATTTTGAGAAAATACATATAGAGCTAATGGTTTTGGCTTCTGATTGATATAATAAATAGCTTTATTCAGATCAGAATAAACAATAATGGGAAAGATTGGACCAAATATTTCTTCTTGAGAAATATTCATTTTTTCAGAAATCCCACTGATTAAGGTAGGTTCTACATATCTATGGTGCGGGTTGCATTCTCCTCCAAATTCCAATTTGGCCCCTTTAGAAATTGCATCTTTTAATAGACCTTCAAGCCTTTCAAAGTGACGATCATTTACTATTCTTGCTAGATCAGGACTTTCTATGATGCCTTTATAATTAGGATCGTACATTTCTCTTATGGCAATAATGAGTTCATCCCGAAACCTTTCAAAGATGGATTCATGTACGAGAGCATAGTCTGGTGCAACACAAGTTTGTCCGCTATTGAGTAGTTTGCCATAAACCAATTTTTTTGCGGAATCGGGGATATCTGCATTTTCGGAAACTATTGCCGGCGATTTCCCCCCTAATTCAAGTGTTACAGAACTAAGATTTTTCGCTGCATTCCCCATTACTATTTTACCAACTTGTGGGCTTCCTGTAAAAAAAATATGATCAAATGGGAGTTTTAGTAAATCTTGGGATGTATCCACTCCTCCTAGAATGGCTGCTACTTCATGATTTGGAAATATCTCTGATAACATCCTTTCTATTAAAAAAGATGTGTGAGGTGTAAGTTCTGATGGCTTTAAAATCACGGTGCATCCAGCTGCCAATGCAGAAACTAGCGGACCAATGGCTAAATTAAAAGGGTAATTCCAAGGAGAAATGATGAGTGTCCTTCCCTTAGGTTCAAATTGAACCTTGGATTTAGTTCCAAGCATTGACAAAGGTGTTCCAACTGGCCCGGGTTTCATCCATGATTTCAAGTTTTTGATGGTGTGGTTTATTTCCGAGGTAACGGGGAAAATTTCACTGAGATCGGTTTCTACCTCTGGCTTTCGAAAGTCATTCCATAGAGCTTCTCGAATATCATTTTGATTTTTTTGTATCCAAGATCGGATTTTTTTAAGGCGATCAACTCTTTCTTCAACATTTGATTTTCTCCAATTAATCGAGGTCCGCAATTGGGAATTGAATAGAGCTAGGTATGGATTATCACAAGTAGTATCAAGTTCCATCATAATTGTAAAAGGTAATGAATTGAAGTTAACAATTCGATTCTATGATTAGACTGGCTTTTTCTAATCATTTTTTTTGATAAAAATCAATAGCCGGAATTTATGCCTTAGAATTAGCTTGTTAGGCAAGTTTTGTTTAATAAATACTTGATAATAGTTAAACAAACTATATTTTTATAGCTTGGTAAAGTCATTTCATACCAAAAAAATTGCATTACGTATTATTTTTTTGCCCAAATGCTTTGATATGAAAAACATAAAAGTGTATTTTTATAGCATAAAAATGTTTACGATCTAATATTTTTTTTACATCGTCAATCTGAATTTGAATATATCTTGTTATGAAAAGTCAAATGATAAATTTTCTAAAGGCCAAAGAGATCTTGCGA
>NZ_JAPPSQ010000010.1 GCF_026652115.1 Algoriphagus sp. PAP.12
TGAGTAGGAAGATAGGGATTAATTCCCTATCTGTCCTCTCACACCACCGTACGTACCGTTCGGTATACGGCGGTTCCTTAAGTTTTGAGCCTAACCTTTTGGTAATAGTCCCCAAAGAATACATACCCTGCCCTTCGTAGGTTTTCGGTAGTGATCGTGGTGGCAAGAATGAAACTGTTAGCGATATGCCAATAGCCTTTCCTTGTATTTGCCCACTCCCAGGCCTTGGATTTTGATATTCCAAGCCTGATTAAATTGCGGAGCTTGGTTTTCGTCCGTTTCCATTGTTTCCAGATCACCATCCTAATCCTCCGCCTGTACCACTTGTCAATTTCCCTTAGCAATTTCTGCATATCCGCCATCTTAAAGTAATTCACCCAGCCAGTAATTTACTGTCCCAGGCTTTCCTTTCTGCGTTCATTGCTCCAACCGTTGCTTCGGGATGTCAGCTCTTTGATCTTAGCTTTCATCCTCGACACACTTTTCGGATGGATACGCAGGCGACCTTCTCCTTTTATTTTATAAAACGAGTAGCCTAGGAATTTTACTTGGTGAATTGGGACTACCTGACTTTTGTCCCTGTTCACTGTCAGGAACAGTTTATCCTCTATAAAGCGGATAATTGATCTCATCACTCGAGAAGAACCCCGTTTGCTCTTGCAAAAGATGACTAGATCATCTGCATACCGCACAAACTTGTGTCCTCGACTTTCCAGCTCCTTGTCCAACTCATGGAGCATGATATTGCTCAATAACGGACTCAAAGGGCCTCCTTGCGGAACTCCCTGTTCGCTGGATTCAACAACCCCTCCAACCTGCACCCCTGCGTTCAGGTATTTGTGGATCAGCGATACCACTCGACCGTCTTTGATGGTGCGGGAGACTACTTCGATCAGCTTGCTATGGTTCACTTTGTCGAAAAACTTTTCCAAGTCCAGATCGACAGCGTAACTGTAACCTCCTATGATGTAGTCCCTGCTTTTCTTCAAAGCTTGGTGGGCATTGCGTCTTGGTCTGAACCCGTAGCTGTGATCGCTAAATTGGGATTCATAAATCGGTGTGAGTACTTGGGATATCGCTTGCTGGATCACCCGGTCCACTACCGTGGGGATACCCAGCTGCATCCTTTCCCCGTTGTCCTTGGGTATCTCTACCCGGTGAACGGGGTTGGGGCGATACTTGCCCCTCACTATAGACTCTGTCAGTATATCTTTGTTCGCGACAAGATAATCCTTCAAAGATTCGACTTCCATCTTGTCTACACCTCCAATTCCTTTATTCCGCTTCACCTGTAGGTAAGCTGTATTCAGGTTCGCAGGTGACAGGATAAATTCCAGCAGTCCATAGCCTAATCGGTCATTCTCCGTGAGGTTATTTTCAGTTATCCTCATGAACGTCTGCCCTCCCACATAGCCTTCGGATGCCGTCCTATTCTTCTGTGGCCAGGTCTTTGGTTCAAAGATTTTCTGCAGTTTCCTTTTCACTCGGTAACATTCATTTACTTCTCACTACTTAAAGTTCAATCCTTCCCCATTCCCGTCGTGAATGGGTACTACGATCTCAGCTGACTCCTCCTAACTAGCTTTACTCCGTGTATCATACTCCGTTTCAACACGTCTATGAGGCCTCCCGTGGTAAGGCAACTCACTTTCACTCCATATCCCCGCCTCATTTACACTCCGACGTCCGTGTAATCTTTGGACTTTGACTTGTTTGGCAGTCTCATCCCATCGGCTATGCCTGATCAGGTTCGTGTTCCTCAGGGCAGAGTTTTGCCGCCGGCTTCCTTCAGATTCCATCTCACGATGGACACCATTGCCTTGAGCTAGTGGTTGGCGATTACAAACCCCCACAGTGGACTTTCACCACCTAGTAAGTTACCATGCACGGCACACCAAAAAAGGCCGGTCTATAATGACCGGCCAAGCAGGGGGCTTTAAGCAGCCTTTCTCATGTTAAGTTTAATCCGAGAGTTTTCTCCTCTGGCTTTGCCCTGCTAATTTCTTCTTTAGTTTGATATCAAGGAATTTTTAAATAAGAGCAAAACCACCAATAAATTAGCTTCTTAACAGAAACTATATTCATTAGGCTCATAATCGAAACAGATATTAAGCTAAAAATATAGTAATCCTACAAAATTAATTAAAAAAATTTGAATATTAAAGACTTAATTAGTTGATGAATGGTAAATGCCTACGTGAATCTCACCAGAAACAGGTGTATTATTGATCCAAAATTCTACAAATCAATTCCATTGAAAAGCAAAAAAACATCCATGGAGGCAGTAGATTGACAGGCCCTCAAACCCTCCACCCCCTAATCACTTACAATTCATTATCATTTTTTTTGCATTCCCTAATTTCTTTAAAATAAAAAACTCTCTTTACCAACCTATACAAAACAATATTCCTTATTAGATTCATATAACCAATGTTTTTTTTGCATAAAATCCAAGATTTATTTTAAAAAACTAATCACTTTGAAAATAAACCACTTTTACAACCATTCATGTATTAAATTAAAATATCAATATAATTTAAAACCTATTTTTTAATATATGACAAAAATCATAGATGATTTATGTCATTTTTTAACGTACATTTCAGAGATTTTAATCAAGTTCAAAAAACCAAAACCTTACTTTAATGAGAAGAATTCTATTAATTTTCTCGTTCGTTCTTGTCGCTTCAAATTTGCTGGCACAAGATCGAATTGTAACAGGTAAGATTACCGCTGCAGAAGACGGTAGTCCAATACCTGGAGCGACTGTTTTGCTCAAAGGCACTGCTATCGGAGCAGTTTCTGACATGGATGGAGCCTACCAGATTTCGGTACCTACATCAGGAGGTATTCTCGTATTTTCATTTATCGGTTATGAAACCGTCGAAGAGACCATCGGAGAACAAGCCATTATCAATGTAATCCTAGGACAGGATGTTACCAGTCTATCAGAGGTAATCGTCACGGCCCAAGGGATTGAAAAGACCAAGAATGAACTTTCTTATGCCGCTCAATCTGTCAGTGGTGAAGAATTGAGCCAAGCCAGAGACAACAACCTGATGAATTCATTGTCAGGTAAAGTATCCGGGGTTCAGATTCAGAAAAACAACAGTATGGGTGGATCCACGAACGTAATTATCCGTGGTTTCAAATCCCTAACTGGAAACAACCAGGCTCTTTTTGTAATTGATGGAGTTCCAATCGACAATACTACCCACAATGCCGGTGGAGTAAACAGAGGATATGCTGGGGTTGACTACGGTAACGTAGGTGCTGATATCAATCCGGATGACATTGAGTCAACGACTATTTTGAAAGGTCCCGCGGCAACTGCTCTCTATGGGTCTAGAGCAGCAAACGGTGTCGTAATGATCACCACCAAAAAAGGGAGAAAGAACGGAATCGGTGTTACCATCAATACAGGGATTACTGTTTCGACTATTGACAAAACCACTATGCCAAAATATCAAAATCAATACGGTGGTGGTTACGGAAAATACTATGGTCCAACAGAAGACGGTTATTTTGACATGGCTGATGTGGATGGTGATGGCATTTTGGACCCTATTGTCCCTACTTATGAAGATGCATCCGTTGGAGGTGCCTTTGACCCTAGCCTTTTGGTTTATCAGTGGAATGCCTTTGGTGATCCTACCAGCCCAACTTACCTACAAAGAACTCCTTGGGTAGCGGCAGCTTCTGATCCATCTGAATATTTCAAAACCGGCTATATGTACAATAACAGTATCGTCATTGATGGGGGTACTGAAAAAGGACAATTCAAATTGGGCTATACCCGTACAGACGAAAAAGGGGTTCAGCCAAACTCTACCCTTACCAAGAACTTCTTGAACTTTAGCGCTTCCTACGAGGTCGTTAAAAATTTAACGGCATCTGCGTCTATGAATTTTACCCAACAAGATGCGATTGGTCGTTATGCAACAGGTTATGGTGGAAACAACAACTTATCCAGCTTTAGACAGTGGTGGCAAACCAACGTGGACATCAACGAATTGAAAGCTGCTTATGACAGAACTGGTCAAAACATTACCTGGAACTGGTCTAGTGGTCTTCCAAACAGAACAGGTTTGATCTATTGGGACAACCCTTTCTTTGCAGCCAACCAAAACTTTACCAGCGATGATCGTCTTCGGTATTTGGGTTATGTAAAACTTGATTATAAGATTACAGATTGGTTAAATATTATGGGTAGAGTTTCCTTGGATAGCTACAACCAACTTCAAGAAGAGCGTACCGCAGTGGGTAGTATCAATTACCAACCAGGAGAATACCTTCGCAGAAACATCTCTTTCAGCGAGTACAACTACGATTTGTTAGCTACCATCAACAAAGAGTTGAATGACGATTTCAAATTGACTGGTGCTTTGGGATCTAACGTTCGAAGAACTTCAATTTCTGGAATCAGCGCCGTGACAAATGGTGGTTTAACTGTTCCAGGCATTTACGCTCTTTCCAACTCTTTGAGTATGATTGAAGCACCTGTTGAATCTTACTCAGACAAACAAGTAAACGGATATTTTGCGGATGCAGAATTAGGCTATCAGGATTACCTTTTCTTAACTGGAGCATTTAGAAGAGACGTTTCTTCTACCCTTCCAGACGATGAAAATGCATACAACTACTATCGAGTATCCAGTGGTTTTGTATTCTCCAAATTTATCCCTGACAATCCGACTTTAACCTATGGTAAATTTAGAATCAACTACGGAGAAGTAGGAAATGATGCCCCTTTCAACTCCCTGGCAGATCTTTACAACAAACCAACTGGTTTTGGGTCAGTCCCTTTGTTCTCCATGCCTAGCACCAAGAACAACAGCAACTTGAAGCCAGAAAGAACAAAAAGTTATGAAATCGGTACTGAATTGACATTCTTCGACGGTAGATTAAGCTTGGACGTAAACTATTTCAACTCCTCTACTATCAACCAAATCCTTCCTGTAACTGTATCCACTGCTACAGGTTATTCTTCCAAGTATGTAAATGCCGGATCTGTTGAAAACAAAGGATGGGAAGTAACGGTAGGAGCCAATGTGGTGAAAGCAGGTGATTTTAGATGGGATGTCAACCTTAACTGGACTCGTATCAGAAACAAAGTAACAGAACTTTATGGTGACGTTACCAACCTTCCTTTGGGTAGCTTCAGAGCTGGTGGTGGTTCTCTTAATGCCCCTCTTGGTGGTGTATATGGTACTATCTATGGGTATGACTATGTTTATACCAATGGTCAGAAGACAGTGCTACCAAATGGTAGATACCAAAGATCAACCACTGCATCCAACCCAATTGGTAATATCAACCCTGATTGGACTGGTGGTATTCAAAACTCCTTCTCTTACAAGACGGTTTCATTGAGCTTCTTGTTAGACATGAAGCACGGTGGAGATGTATATTCTGCTGATATGTATTATGGCTTGGCAACGGGTCTGTATGCTGAAACTGTTGGAACCAATGAACTGGGCAATCCAGTGAGAGATCCAATTTCTGAAGGTGGTGGTATCCTAAAAGAAGGTGTACAGGCTGATGGATCTCCAAACACTGTTAGACTACCAATGGATGAGTATCCAATGAACGGTGGTACTGTCAACCCAACTGCTGCCTATGTATATGATGCTAGCTATATCAAATTGAGAGAGCTATTGATTTCATATTCTATTCCAAGAAGAATAGTAGATAACTGGAAAGCTCTTGGCTCTTTGACTTTCTCAGCAGTAGGAAGAAACCTGTGGATCATCCACAAGAACTTACCATATGCGGATCCTGAAGACAACTTGGGTGCTGGAAACAACCAAGGATATCAAGTTGGTAGCTTACCTGCAGTAAGAAATATGGGCTTCAATATCAAAGCAACCTTCTAATGAAAATCAACATGAACAAATATATTTCAAAGTCAATTCTTGCTGCCTCAGTAATATTGGCGACAGCATGTGTGGATGATTTAACCTCATTAAACGTCAATCCTAAAGCTTATCAATCCGGGCTTGTTCCTGAAGGTCCATTTTTCGCAAATGCTTCAAGAGAGGTAGTTGATGCCGTGACCTATGGTATGAGTTTTAAAATCTGGTCTCAGCAATTTGCAGAAACCACCTATTTTACGACAAGTAATTACACGCTAACAGATGTGGGAAGTGGATTCTGGTCTACTTTGTATCAGTCAGTTTTAAATGATTTCAAAGAGTCCAAAAAAATATTGTTAGAAAACCCTTCTTTTTACGAAGGAGTGGATAGGAACAAATTGGCTCAGATCGAGATCATGGAGGTATATACCTATTCCTTATTAGTTACTACCTATGGAGATATTCCTTATTCAGGTGCGCTTAATTCAAGTTTGAAATCTGAAGCGCTGGATCCGGAAAACTTGACTCCTGCCTACGATGATGGGGAAGAAGTTTACTACGATTTGCTAGATAGACTGGAAATTGCGATCAACAATTTAGATCCAGACACAGACAATGGTGGGGATTTGGGTTTTGGAGCTTCAGATCTACTATTTGGAGATGACATTACACTTTGGATCAAGTTTGCAAACTCATTAAAGCTAAGAATGGGAATGTTTATTTCTGATTCTAATCCAAGCTTGGCAAAAAGCCTGGTAGAAAGTATCAGCCCTTCGGATTTGATCGCTTCCAATACTGAGATCGCTCAATTGCAATACCTAAGCACAACTCCTAATACCAATCCAATTTGGGTAGGCTTGATTCAGAGCGGTAGAGAAGATTACGTAGCTTCCAATACCATGATGGATATGATGCAGGAACCAGCTGTAGATGACCCACGTATCCCTGAGTATTATACCGTCGATAATTATGGTGGATACTCTGGAGGAACCTACGGGACAAGTAATGCCTATGTCAATTTCTCCAAAGCTGGCGCAAAAGTTACTTCTGCTACATGGCCAGGTATTTTGATTGACTATGCGGAAGTAGAGTTCCTTTTGGCAGAGGCACTTGCAAAAGGCTTCTCTGTCGGAGGAACGATTGCTGAGCATTATGAAAACGGAATCCGTGCATCCATGGATTATTGGGGAGTATCTGAGTCTGCCGCGGATCTTTATATTGCTGATCCAGCTGTAGCCTATGCTACTGCTATCGGAGGAAGCGATCTCCATAAAATCGCCAGACAAAAATACATTGCCATGTTTAACAGAGGCTTTGAAGCTTGGGGAGATTACAGAAGATTTGATTATCCTGTATTCAATGTCCCTGCAAATCCAGGCGGACCTTTCCCAATCCGATATACTTACCCTGTAGCTGAGCAAACTTCAAATGGTGAAAGCTATACCGAAGCTGCCGCAGCGATTGGAGGAGATGATCTTGATGTGAAACTCTTCTGGGATGTTCACTAATTCCTAATTAAAAACTTAAAAAGGCCGCTCTGTTTCCAGAGCGGCCTTTTCTAAAATCATGGATTGGTCGAGAAAATAGAGCCATTGGCTATCAAGGCTCGGCGGTTCATTTTTAGAATATCTCTCACCCACTCAGCAAAGTCTTCCGGCTGAAGAACTTTATCCGGATTGCCATCAGTCAATCCCGCCTGAATACTCATGTCAGAAGCAATGGTACTTGGTGTCAAAGTGATCACACGGATATTTTGTTTCCTCCACTCTGCCATCATGGATTGAGAAAGAGAAATCACAGCGGCCTTTGATGCTGCATAAGCAGACATATGAGCTCCACCTTTCAAGCCAGCAGTAGAAGCTACATTGACTATATCACCTTCTCCTTTTTCTTTCAGATGAGGATAAACTGCCATCGCAGCATAATAAACCCCAAACAAATTCGTCTGGATCACCTCTTGCCAATCAGCAGAAGACATGGTTTCCAAAGTCCCCATTTTGCCAATACCCGCATTATTGACCAAAATATCTACCCCTCCTAACTCAGCAACCAAAGTATCAATCCCAGCTTTAACATCAGCTTCATTGGAAACATCGAAAGCTGCAAAAGCAGACTTGACTCCTAATCCACTGATCTTTTCAGACACAGACCGGAGTTGATCGACATTCCTTCCTGTAATCCCAATATTTACACCTTCTTGAGCCAATTGCATAGCTATTGCCTTACCTAAACCACGGCTTCCCCCGGTGATAATGGCTGTTTTTCCTTTTAATGAAATCATATCTCTAAAGTTTATTCTTAATAAAAATCAAATGCGATTCATATAAACCAATAGAATGAAAAGTCAGTTTCCAAATCCTTCTGTTTTTCAATTTAGAAATCAAAAATAAATTGGATAACCCTTCGGGAAATTTGATAACATACCCATTAATCAAAGCTTTACGGATAAAAATTCAAGAATTGATTTTAGCATGAAATCAACGGAGCGATTGCATTTTTTTATATCTTAAAATCAAACTAAAAACCTCATGAAACAGGAAGAAAAATGGAATGAAGCCCTTCACCGCATTCATGAAATCATTTCGAAAACAGAGTTGGTCGAAACCGAAAAATGGGGAATGCCCGTATTCACCATCAATGGTAAAAACGTGGTTGGCTATGCTGGGATGAAAAACCATTTTGGGCTTTGGTTCTATAATGGTGTTTTTCTTTCGGACCCCTACGGAGTATTGATCAATGCTCAAGAGGGAAAGACCAAAGCCATGCGTCAATGGAGATTTGAATCAATAGAAGAAATAGACGAAGCCAAAATATTGGAATACCTCCACGAGGCCATTCAAAATGAAAAAGAGGGCAAATCCTGGAAAGCTGAAAAAGGAGCTGAAATGGAGATTCCGGAACAATTGGAGGAAATACTTCAAGCAGACAGCAAACTAAAAGAGGCATTTGAGTCATTCACTCCTTTCAAGCAAAAAGAGTTTATAGAGTATATTTCTGAAGCAAAACGAGAAGCTACCAAGATTTCAAGGCTTGAAAAAATCATCCCCATGATCCAGAAAGGGATCGGACTAAATGACAAATACCGATAATCAAAAAAAGTAAAGATGAAAGTAATTTTAACAGGTGCCACTGGAATGGTTGGAGAAGGTGTATTGATGGAATGTTTAGATAATCCTTTGGTCACCGAAATTTTGGTTGTCGGGAGGAGATCCATTCAAAAAACTAATCCAAAACTTTCCGAATTAATTGTTCCGGACTTTCTAAAAATCAAAGATTTTTCGGAAAAACTGGTAGGCTACGATGCATGTTTCTTCTGTGCCGGAATCAGTTCTGTTGGGATGAAAGAGGAAGATTATGTGCGTGTCACTTATGATACCACTTTGGCATTTGCCAAGACTCTCCTTCAAAAGAACCCCGATTTGGTATTCAACTTTGTTTCCGGTCAATCAACCGACTCCAGCGAAAATGGAAGAGTGATGTGGGCAAGAGTGAAAGGCAAAACAGAAAATCACTTGATAAGACTAGGCTTCAAAGGAGAATACAATTTCCGTCCGGGAGTAATGCTTCCGGTTGAAGGACAAAATAACTCCAAAAGCCTTTATGTGGGAATCGCAAAAATCATGAAATTCATCACCCCAAAACTGGTTCTTTCCATTGGAGATATTGGAAAAGCGATGATCAATATCGTTCTTAATGGATATCCCAAGCAAGTTCTAGAAATCAAAGATATCCGAACCTTGGCTCAAAGTTCATTGGAAAAATAATCATGAAACAAACCAGAACTCTTTTTCAGGCAGTATTTTTTACGCTTACTATTCTTTGTACATCTACTTCTCTCAAAGCTCAAGAAAGAAAACCTAACATTATCCTAATTATGGCCGATGATTTGGGAGTGGAGACCATTAATTCTTACGGAGGAACTTCCTACTCTACACCATTTATCGATGCGATGGCGGCAAATGGAGCTCAATTCGAAAATGCCTATGCACAACCACTTTGTACTCCTTCAAGAGTGCAACTCATGACCGGTCAATACAATGTGAGGAATTATACGGTTTTTGGGCAATTGGATAGAAATCAGACCACTTTTGCCAACCTTTTGAAAGATGCTGGATACAAAACAGCCATCGCAGGAAAATGGCAATTAGGCAAAGAAAAAGACTCTCCCCAGCATTTTGGATTTGATGAATCCTGCCTATGGCAACATATGCTCGGAGCTACAGATCAAGACGGAAATGATACCCGCTATTCCAACCCTGTTTTGGAAATCAACGGCGTAGCAAAGCATTTTGATGGCGGTCAATTTTCAACAGATATCACTAGTGACTTCTTGATTGATTTTATTGAGAAAAATCAGGATCAGCCCTTTTTCGCCTATTACCCAATGATTATAACTCATTGTCCTTTTGTGCCGACACCTGACTCAAAAGACTGGGACCCTACTAGTCCAGGTTCTCCAACCTACAAAGGAGATGCGCAATACTTTGGAGACATGGTTGCCTACATGGACAAAATCGTCGGAAAGATCATCGCCAAAGTTGATGAGTTGGGACTGAGTGAAGATACGATTATCATTTTTACCGGAGACAACGGAACCGACGAACCCATAGTGTCTATGTATAGAGGAGAAGAATATCCATGGGGCAAAAAATACACCACTGAAAATGGAATGCATGTTCCTCTAGTCGTCAAATGGGATGGACACATTACTCCGGGAACTCAAAGCGATAATCTGGTTGATTTCAGCGATTTCCTTCCAACACTATTAGATGTAGCAGGCGTAAAAAGCCCGAAAAATCTACAAATTGATGGTGTGAGTTTCTTTCCTCAACTGATGGGCAAGAAAGGTAAACCGAGAGACTGGATCTATAGCTGGTTTACCAGAAATGGGGATCTAGAAAGCCTGAAGGAATTTGCTCAAAACAACGAATACAAGTTGTACACTACAGGAGAGTTCTATGATATAGAGGAAGACTGGATGGAGAAATCTCCACTCGTCTACAATGAACTGGATAAGAAAGGAAAAAAAGCCTTCAAAACACTTCACAAAGCTTTGGGAAAGTTTGAAGGAATTCGATAAAACCTATTCCTTTTTAGCCTTTAAATATTTCCCGGACTTCTTCTCCATTTTCTTTCTCATTTTCTTAAGAACGGATTGATAATCTGAGTTTGTTGCGAGATTGTTTACTTCCAAAGGATCCACACTCAAATCATATAGCTCTTCGTGATCCGGGTCATTGATATATCGGAAATACTTCCATTGCTGAGTTCTCAATGCTTCGCTGGGAGCGATAATTGCCACCTGCCAAAGATGTTCGAATAGGAAGTATTTTCTTTTGGTCAATTTACTGGAAGACAAACTCTCCCCTTGCCAGGATTTTGGAGCCTTGACTCCTGCAAAATCCAGGATTGTAGCTGGAACATCGATGTTTAGCGCATATTCGGATTTCCGAACACCTCCCTGCTCCCTAGGATCATAAACGATCAATGGAACCCTCAAAGAATTATCGTACATCAGCCATTTTCCGGCTAATTGTCTTTCTCCCAAAAAATAACCATTGTCTCCCATCAGGATAATCACCGTATTATCAGAAATTCCTTTTTCATTTAATGCTTCTCTGATTTTCCCGATTTCAGAATCCACTTGAGAAATCATCCTATAATAGCCTTTCACCGAATGTTGATACTTTTCTGGTGTCTCATACCTCCAATGCCAACGGGTTCTATTTTCTCCAGTTCTGACGTATTCAGGTTGTTCTAGAAAATACTTTTCATCTCCCAAATTGGGATCAGGGATAGTGATATTCTGATACATAGTGTCGTATCCTTCATCCCAGAAATACTGCAAAGGGGCAGGATCATGTGCATGGGGTGCAGAAAAACTCAAAGACAACATAAAGGGCATTTCGGCTGGAGAGTTTTCAATAAAATCAATGGCCTGCTGTCCTGTATAGCGAGTCAGATGAACAGTATCCTCGCCAATTGTTTTGTAAAAATATCCTCTTCGATCTTTGAATTTTCCATTGCGATCATAGCTATCTCCTTCATTAAACAGCTCCTGAAAAGCCGGATAGTTTACCCCAAACTTCCCAAAAAAGCCCGTATAATAACCATTTTCCCGAAGGACTTCAGGATAAGATTCATCCATGTAAACCTGCTTAATATCTCCTTGGCCAAAGGTGTACCCATGAGTTCTTTCATAAAGCCCTGTCAGTAAACTTGCTCGACTTGCCGCACATATTGGGGTTGTCACAAAAGCATTTTCAAAATAAGTCCCTTCTCGTGCCAATTGATCCATTTCGGGAGTTTGGATGATGTTATTTCCGGAGAATCCCAAGGCATCCCATCGCTGGTCATCAGTCAGGATAAAAATTATATTAGGCCTATCGGATTGAGAAAATCCTTTCGGAACAAAGACTAAAACAAAGAGGAAAACCAAAAGATTTCTGAATTGAAATTTGTTCATTTTGAAATGAAACTATTTTCCCAAACAAATCCATCCTGTACTTTAATTTTTTACATCCTTGAACGAAAGTGTAAAATAAAATTTAGTTTATATATTTAGTTTTACCCTTTCCTCTACCCCTTTGAAAAAGAGAATTCTCCTCCTCATTATTTATTTAGCCTTTATCAGTTTAGGCTTACCGGACTCCCTTTTAGGTTCTGCTTGGCCAGCCATGTTTGATGATTTGGGAGTTCCGATAGATTATGCCGGTATTATTTCTATGATTGTAGCTGCTGGTACGGTAGTTTCCAGTCTTTTTAGCGGGAAAGTCATCGATAAATTTGGAGTTCCGGCTGTGACCACATTCAGTGTATTTCTGACTGCTGCTGCTTTGATGGGCTTTTCTTTTTCTCATCAATTTATCTACCTCTGCCTTCTTGCCATTCCATTGGGTCTAGGTGCAGGAAGTGTAGACGCAGCTTTGAATAATTATGTGGCACTGAATTACAAAGCCAAACATATGAATTGGCTGCATTCCTTCTGGGGAGTTGGCGCTGCAATAGGCCCGATGATCATGGCGGGATACTTGGCTCAGGGAGAGTCTTGGTCAAGGGGATATAATACCATCGCATGGATTCAAATTAGCTTAGTTTTGATTCTACTGGCTTCCTTTCCTCTATGGGTCAAAAAGAAAAACCCATATGACGATATTGAAGAAAAGCCCCATAACCATTTGTCCCTATTGAAAAATACTCCCGGTCTTAAGCCAGCACTAATACTTTTCTTTTGTTATTGTACTATCGAGGCAAGTTTTGGTCTTTGGGGTGCAAGTTATTTGGTCTTTGTAAGGGGATTTGAAGCAGAACAGGCAGCACGATTTGTCTCTCTCTATTATTTAGGAATTACAATTGGAAGATTTCTTTCAGGTTTCCTGACTCACTTTTTTAGCAACCGACAATTGGTCTATTTGGGACAGGCAGTCATTGCCCTAGGATTGGTCATCTTATTTTTACCTTACGATTTCCTAGTCCTGCCTGGCTTTCTATTGATTGGACTGGGCTGTGCCCCTATTTTCCCCAGTTTACTTCATGAAACTCCCGTGAATTTTGGACAGAAAAAAAGTCAGGCAATTATGGGAATGCAAATGGCCAGTGCCTATGTAGGAATCACTTTGATGCCCTTTATTTTTGGGAAAATTGCCACAATATCTGGCTATTCTTTTCTATTGGGATTCTTGGGAATATTTCTGGTTTTGATGGCAGGACTGACTAAAGCCGTCAATCAGATTACAGCCAAGAAATCTTGACAAAGCATCCATATTGAAAGCACTTCTTTTTCTAAATGAAAAATATTTCTACATTTGTATCGCGAACGATTTAATCTTTAGCGATATGAATAATAAAACAAACTGGATACAATCAGGTTTTAGAATTCTCTTGGGGGCATTGATGACCCTAGCAGGAATCGGACATTTAACTTTTCAAAGAGACGAATTTCAGGCTCAAGTACCAAGATGGCTTCCTTCTGATCCTGCTTTTATGGATTTTGTAGTCCTTTCTTCAGGTGTTGTTGAGATTGCTTTTGGGCTTTCTATGATCTTTTTGGTCAAACATAAAATCAAAGTCGGAATTGCCTTAGCGATCTTTTACATTTTGATTTTCCCAGGAAACATTTCTCAATACACCAATGGAATTGATGCTTTTGGATTGGATACAGATCAAAAAAGACTAATTCGCCTCTTCTTCCAACCAGTCCTAATTCTTTGGGCACTTTGGTCAACAGGGGCAATGAAATACTTAACCACAAAAAATAACACACAATGAGTTTCTACGATTTCGAAGCAAAAAAACTAAATGGCCAAAACACCTCTATGGAGGACTTCAAAGGTAAAACGGTGGTAGTGGTCAACACCGCCAGCAAATGCGGTTTGACCCCACAGTACGAAGGCTTGGAAAACCTTTACAATAAATATAAGGATCAGGGCTTGGTGATTTTAGGATTCCCTTGCAACCAATTCGCGAATCAGGAATCTGGTTCATCCAAGGAAATCGAGGAGTTTTGCCAACTAAATTATGGTGTGAGCTTTCCGATGTTTGATAAAATCGATGTGAACGGTAAAAATGCTCATCCCATTTTCAAATATTTGAAATCTGAATTGAAAGGAGGACTTTTGGGAAGCAGAATCAAATGGAATTTCACCAAATTTGTCATCGATAAAAACGGAAAACCGGTGAAGAGATTCGCACCGGTAACCACTCCGGAAAAGATGGAAGATTACATCCAAAAAGTCTTATAAAATGAGTGACAATCTAGCCAGTTTATATTTGGAAAATCAGCTTTGTTTTCCGCTATATGCGGCATCCAGACTGACTACCAAAATATATACTCCCTTCCTCAATGAGTTGGACATCACCTATCCTCAATATTTGGTTTTGATGATTTTGTGGCAGCATCCAGAGCAAACAGTCAACGAGATTGGAAAAAAACTGCTATTGGAGTCCAATACCTTAACCCCACTGCTCAAGCGGATGGAGCAAAAAGACCTGATCCAACGCACCCGTTCAAAAAATGACGAAAGGTCAGTGGTGGTTACTTTGACTGAAAAAGGGTTTTCTATGAGAAGTCAAGCGCTTTCAATTCCCCAGAAGATTGCAAAATCATTTCA
Organism: Algoriphagus sp. PAP.12; assembly: GCF_026652115.1. Taxonomy (GTDB): domain Bacteria; phylum Bacteroidota; class Bacteroidia; order Cytophagales; family Cyclobacteriaceae; genus Algoriphagus. Next base: position 14,966 of record NZ_JAPPSQ010000010.1, read on the forward strand.
GGACGAATCTATTTCCAAAGAGGAGGTTAGTGTTTTCAAAGGAACTCTAGATAAGTTATTGGGGATTTTAGCCAGTAAGGTATAAATCTAAAATTCATTAGAATTAGAATTTGTCCCATTGAGCGTCCAAACAAATGGACAGGATCGAAATGGATAGGCTTCGATATAACGACTTTTGTTGATTCAATGCTGCCAAAGGCAACAGAATATTTTGTTATATAAATGGTTGATTCGGTTTGAAACTTCCTAATCAACCATTTTTTTATGAAATCTTCCCTTACCTGGTATTTATTTTTTCTATCCTTTTTCCTGTAGGTGAAAAAGGACCAAAAAACCCACCGCTGTCCATTTTTGGGTTAAAATCAATTTCCTCCCCATACGTCGGCAAACTCCTCAATTTTGCATAAAACCTCTGCTACCATTGATGTTTGTAGAAGCAAAATTTTCGTCAAACAAGCCTCCTAATTGCAACCCTCACAAATGATTCTTCACACCCAAAACTGCAAGGCGGGTCTAGACAAAAATTTGAGTTCTCGCTTCAAATCCAAGTCACCTGTCTACCAATTACCCTGAAATTTTCCCATTATTTCAACTGGGCCATTTGCTTTGAAGTGGCTGGTGAAGGATAGAGGTCAACAAGCGTTAAGAAAATCGGCTAATTCCGAATTTGTTCGGAAATCCGGCGATTTTTAGCGTTTGACCCTATCCTGCAGAAAATGTCCGAAGACATTTTCAAGCCAATTCAGGCAAAAGACTTTTGGGCACTTTTGGTCTTTCAAAAGTGCCAAACATAAATGGCCTATCCTATTCCTTTGGTTTGTTCAAAGAATATTCTAGGTTCAGCCTGACAAAACCTAGAATAGACTTTTTCCTTCTATGATTTTAAACATTAAATAAGAAAGGAGCTTTTTGAATGAATTCTCCCGATTCCAATTGATCAATCAGGAAAACAGCCAAGGAAGCGGCATTAATTTTATCCCCTTTGCAATCTCTCAAGTCAGTTCTAATCGGAACTTTCCCCTCTTTCAGTTCGATCAAAGGAAGTCTAACCAAGGTCCAGTTTAGACCTGATTCCTGCAATAATTCATATTCCTTCTGCTTGCTTCTGGTAGATTTGGGAAATGTTTGCTCCATCCAAGCTGTAGCTTGAAGATTTTTCTCACTTTTCTGATCAAATGGCGTATTGACATTCAACCCTGATATCAGGATATACCGGTCCAAACCCAAGGATTTCATCGTTTTCACCACTATCTCGGTGGCTTTTTCAAACAAATCCGGAGCACTCGCAGGAATTCCCAAACCCAAGGTGCTGATGACCGCATCACAGTTTTTGATTAGTGCCTCGACTTTTTCCCCGGATGTCACATCTCCCAATACAACCTTGAGGTTTGGGTGATTTTCGGGTATTTTTTCAGGGTTCCTGATCAAAAGATTGACTTTATATCCTTTAGCCAAAAGCTCTTGAACCAGATAAGTTCCAGATTTTCCTGTACCGCCAATGACGGCTATTTTTTGAAATGATTTCATGGTGTTCTCTATAAAATTTGTGGAAATAAAAAAAGAGGGCCACTCCATACTTTGTAGAATGGCTCCCATTTGGCCCTAAAGGCCTCTCAAACATTATTTATAGAGAGATTTGAATAGGTTGAAGATAAAGCTTTTATGAGGAAATCACTGATTAATCGATGCACTTTTCACCAATTGAATCAAAAAGTTTGAAGGAATCTTCCTTAAATTCCTCCATGAAATCAGCAACAGTTGTGGGTTCTGGAATTATCGGTTTGACTACTGCCATTGCCTTGCAGGAAATCGGAATTCAGGTTAGAATCATTTCAAGAGAACATTTTAAAAACAGCCTTTCTCACAAAGTTGGGGCGATTTGGTTCCCTTTTGAAATCGCTCCCAAGGAGAAGACTAATCTTTGGGCGAGCCAATCTTACACCAGATACCTTGAAGATTTGAGGAAGCCATCCGGAGTTTCCTTGATTCCATTTATCAACGCCTTTGTTGCAGGATCCAATATTGACTGGCAATATCAGTTACCTAAGGGAACGGTCAGAGAGGCCCAAAAAAACGAGCTCCCCGCTGGTATGGAGACTGCTTTGATTGCTGAAGTACCCTTGGTAGAACCCATGATTTATCTTCCCTTTCTATTCGGTCAATTTTTGGAAAATGGAGGTGATTATCAAACCCAAACTATTTCTTCCCTTCATGAATTAGGCGGATTGGATGAATTGGTGGTCAATTGTACCGGTCTGGGTGCCAAAGAAATTTGCGAAGACGAACAGCTGTATCCTATTCGTGGGCAAATCTTAAGGTGTGAACGATTCGACACTATTTCTTTTGCTGACCCCACCCAAAAGGGAGCGTTGAGATATATCATCAACCGAACAAATGATGCGGTAGTGGGAGGAACAGACTACGTAAATGATTGGAACGAATCCATTGACCCTAACGATACCGAGTTGATTTTGAAAAGAATAGAAAATTCTGGAGTCAAGCAAAAGCCTGAGATTCTAGAAGAATTGGTCGGATTGAGACCCAAAAGAAAAGCAGTTCGATTTGAATTTGATCCGGAATTTTCAAATGTTTTTCACAATTATGGTCATGGAGGCGCCGGGTTTACGGTAGCTTGGGGTTGTGCCTTGGAATTGGCAGAATTAGTGAAAGAATGAATCAAAAATAAAATCCTGAGCAAACCTGATTTTAAAAAACTTTGAACTCAACCAATATTTAATTCATGAAAATCAAATTTATTATTCCAATTTTCTTTTTTTCAATTTTATCAAGTATCGGTCAATCTTTTAAAGATCATTATGAAAAAGGAGTAAGGTTAAATAATGAGCAAAAGCTAGAAGAAGCCGAATCTGCATTTTCAAAAGCTATTTACCTTGAAAAGTACAACCCTCTCCCCTATTATGAGCGCGGAGTTATACGAATGAGACTATACAATCTAATTGATGCGATAGAGGATTTTAGTAAAGCTATTGAATACAAGCACCCAATGATTACCCTCCCTTTGTCAAATAGAGGAGCTGCTTATGGATTTATAGGTGAATATGAACTTGCATTTTCGGACTTGGAAGAAACATTAAAAATAGAACCAAATAATTTTTTGGCTTATTCAAATAGAGGTCATCTCAAATATGAGTTAAATAATTTAGAAGGAGCTTTATTGGATTTTGAAAAAGCAATTTCCATTAACCCCAATTACGAAGAAGCAATTTTAGGAAGAGGGCTAATAAAACACGATAAAAATGACATTAAAGGAGCTTTAAGCGACTATGAAAAGGTTATTTCTTTAGACCCTACCAATCCAAGGCCTTACAACAACAAAGGCAATATATTTAAAGAAAAAAAACTATATCAAGATGCATTAAAGGAATATCAAAAAGCCATTAATCTCGACCCCTATTTTGCTGACCCACATTATAACAAAGGAATAATCATGGACATTTTGGGAAAATTCGAACTCGCAATCCTTGACTACACAAATTGTATAAAATTAAATCCTTTTGATGCAAATGCATATTCTAATCGAGGAGTTAGCAAGGCGAGAAGTAAATCTCCCGACTATTTAGGGGCTATACTTGATTTTTCCAGATCAATTGAAATCGCTCCAGAAATTCCAGAATCTTACAATAACCTCGGCTTAACAAGAGCAAATCTTGGGGATTTTGAGAAATCAATTCCTGACTTTACAAAAGCGATAATACTAAATCCAAACTATGCTATGGCTTACCGAAATAGGGCTAAATCTTATATTAAAATAGAAGAGTTAGAAAAAGCCTGCCATGACTATTCGAAGGCCATATTATTAGGTGATGAAATTTCAGAAGAATTATTTGAAGAAGTCTGCAAATAATCATCGACTTAGTTCATACAGTCATTTTTTAGTATTCCTTCGATTTACCTTTAAAACATTAAAAAACTTATGCTGATTATCCCTGACAATAAAATCATAGAGCTCCTTCCCTACCCAAAATTAATTGAGGCATTGAGAGATATTTTTCTTTCTGATTTCACCATGCCAGTCAGACATCACCATTTTTATAATACGCCAGCTGGAGATGAAAACACACTGATTCTAATGCCAGTTTGGAACAATAAGTACATGGGAATGAAGCAAGTGACTGTGGCTCCTGCCAATGCAACAGCAAACATGCCTTCCATTTTTGCACAATACATTTTAAGCGATTCCAAAACGGGTCAGCCTTTGGCTATGATGAATGCAACTGAGCTTACCGCTCGACGGACGGCCTGCACTTCAGCTTTGGCAGCTTCATATTTGTGTAGAGAAGATGTTGCAAATCTATTGATCGTAGGAGGAGGGAAAGTAGCTCAGCACCTTGCTCATGCTCATTTGGCTGTCAGAAACTATCAAAAAGTAAGCATTTGGATGCGCAATCCAGCCAAATTGAAGCAGTTTGTTTCGGATTTGAAAAAACAAGGAATTCCCGCTGAGGCTGTTTCCAATTTAGAAGAATCCGCCCAAGAAGCAGATGTAATCTCTTGCGCAACTCTTTCCAAAACTCCCGTAATCCATGGTGAATGGATCAAGCCAGGAACTCACCTAGACATGATTGGTTCTCATAAACCAACCACCCGAGAAACAGATAATGAAGCCATCAGAAAGAGCTCCATTTTTGTGGATTCTCGTGAAGGCGCTCTACATGAAACCGGCGAATTGGCTATTCCAATTGCCGAAGGAATTATAAGCGAGAAAGATGTAAAAGCGGATATCGTAGAACTCGTAAAAGGAAATCATCCGGGAAGAACTTCTAATGAAGAAATCACTTTATTCAAATCCGCAGGTTTAGCAGTGGAAGATCTCGCTGCCGCTCTTTTGGTTTACAAGGGCTTCAAAAAGGCATAAGAAATTGAATATGTTTTCATAATTTAAAAGGATACTAGCCACCACCTCAACCTTTTAAACATGAAATCTTTTTATTCCCTTTTTGCTGGAATCCTGCTATTCGCGGCCTGCAGCTCTCCCACAAAATATGATGTCCTGATCAAAAATGGGCAAATCATGGATGGGTCAGGCCAGACTTCCTATATAGGTGATGTTGGGATCAATGCAGATACAATTGCGGCGATTGGAAAATTGGATGGAGCTCAAGGAGAATTGGAAATAGATGCTACTGGGCTGGTAGTAGCACCCGGTTTTATCAATATGCTAAGTTGGGCGGTAGAATCCCTGATCGAGGACGGCAGATCTCAAAGTGATATTCGCCAAGGAGTGACTTTGGAAGTATTTGGAGAGGGAGCTTCTATGGGACCTTTGAATGAAACCATGAAGGAAGAAGAACTCAAGGCCCAAGGAGACATCAAATACCCCATTGAATGGACTTCTTTGGCTGAATACCTGGATTTTTTGGTTGAAAAAGGCGTATCTACCAATGTCGCTTCCTTTATCGGTGCTACAACTGTCCGGATCAATGCTTTGGGATATGAAGACCGAGAACCCACACCGGAAGAATTGGAATCCATGAAAGACATGGTTAGAAAGGCCATGGAAGAAGGCGCTTTAGGAGTAGGTTCTTCCCTGATCTATGCCCCGGCTTTTTATGCCAGCACAGAAGAGTTGATTGAGCTATGCAAAGTGGCCTCCGAATATGACGGGATGTATATTTCACATATGAGAAGTGAAGGAGGACGGTTGCTGGAAAGTTTGGATGAATTGATCCGAATTGCTGCAGAAGCCAATATCAGGGCAGAAGTCTATCACCTAAAGATGAGTGGACAGGACAATTGGGGCAAGTTTGATCAAGTGGTCGCCAAAATAGATTCGGCTAGGGCTGCAGGATTGGTGATAACGACAGATATGTACAATTACATCGCTGGAGCAACAGGTCTAGATGCTTCCATGCCTCCTTGGGTTCAGGAAGGAGGATATGAAAAATGGGCTGAAAGACTTCAGGATCCAGCCATACGTAAGAAAGTCTATCAGGAAATGATCACTCCAACCAATGAATGGGAAAGTCTAATGCAAGCCGTAGAAGGACCGGATAAAATCATTTTGGTTGGTTTCAAAAACGACAGCCTAAAATATCTCACAGGAAAAACACTGGCTGAGGTAGCCGAAATGAGAAATACTACACCTGCTGAAGCGGCCATGGACCTAGTGGTTCAAGATGGTAGCCGAGTGGGCACAATCTATTTCTTGATGTCTGAGGAGAATGTCAAAAAGCAAATCGCATTACCTTATATGAGTTTTGGATCGGATGCTGGTTCTTACTCAATTGAGGGAGTATTTTTAAAATCCAGCTATCACCCCAGAGCCTTTGGAAACTTCTCCAGGTTATTGGGGAAATATGTACGGGACGAACAAGTCCTTCCTTTGGAAGAGGCGATTTACAAGTTAACTACCCTACCTGCAACCAATCTAAAAATCAAGAAACGCGGAGCTTTGAAAGAAGGCTATTATGGGGATTTGGCGATTTTTGATCCTGAAAAAATCCGGGACAACGCGACTTTCGAGGATCCCATGCAATATGCCACCGGGATGGTTCATGTCTTTGTCAATGGCACACAAGCACTGAAAGATGGAGAACATACCGGGGCCCTTCCTGGAATGGTGGTAAAGGGGCCTGGTATGAAAGAGTGATCTATTTTTTTTGTGACTTTTGATCCATTCTAAGTTAAAAGTCGTTGGTAAATTAGCAGTACAAATCTGAGTAATCATGAAAGAAGAACAAGAGTTAAAAAATATAGTCCGAGAGCGATATGCCAAAATCGCAGAACAGGGAAAAGCAGAAAATGCCGCTTCTTGCTGCGGAGCCACTACGCCATCCAATAAAGTTTACAATATCATGATGGATGATTATTCCGGAACGGATGGTTATCTGGAAGATGCTGACTTGGGATTAGGTTGTGGATTACCAACTCAGTTTGCAAAAATCCAAAAAGGCGATACCGTTATCGATTTGGGTTCTGGAGCTGGAAATGACTGTTTTGTCGCCAGACACGAAGCAGGAATTGAAGGAAAAGTCATCGGTATCGACTTCACTCCGATTATGATCGAAAAGGCCCGTGCCAATGCTGAGAAATTGGGCTACAACAATGTCGAATTCCGTGAAGGAGACATAGACAACATGCCTGTTAATGAAAATGTGGCCGATGTAATTGTCAGCAATTGCGTATTGAATCTGGTTCCAAATAAGAAAAAAGTAATCGGTGAAATCTACCGAGTTTTGAAACCTGGAGGTCACTTTAGTATTTCTGATATTGTCTTGGTTGGAGAACTTCCCAATGAACTTCAAGAGGATGCTGAAATGTATGCCGGTTGTGTGGCTGGAGCCATTCAAAAATCTGAATACCTGCAATACATCCAGGATCAAGGATTTGAGAATATCACCATTCAAAAAGAGAAACCTATCCAAATTCCAGAAGATATTCTGTCCAAATATTTAAGTGCTAAAGGAATCCAAGACTTTAACAATGGTGGAACAGGGATCTACAGTATCACCGTTTATGCAGAAAAAGGAGGCGCAAAAGCTCAAAAGCCGAAATTAAAGCTTTCCGAATTGCAAACTGGGTCGTCCTGCTGTGAGCCGAGTTCAGGTTGTTGTTGAAAAGTATAGCCTCTTTTCGTATTTTCTATTAGGTATAAATATTTGCGTGAAGACAGGGGAAATGGCAAAAAAGAAGCCTTGAAAATTGATTTCAAGGCTTCCAGTTTTTTATCTTAAACGAATTACAAACCGTACTTCTCTCCCATTTCTCGGATCAGTTTGTAGCCGTTCTCAGCCATATCCCAAGGCTCTGAGAAATTTCTCCATACTCCTATCGAATTTGCAAAGGCCGGATCATTTCGAGTAAAGCCTTCGATGGTCAACCAGCCTTGGTACTTTACCTCGGCCAATGCCTGGAAGGTTTCGTCAAAATTGACATGCCCCGATCCGGGAGTACCACGATCATTTTCAGATATATGGAAGTGCCCAAGCTGAGGGGCGATATATTTGATTGCCTCTCCCAATTTCTTTTCTTCAATATTCGCATGATGTGTATCAAACATCGCCTGGACATTCGGATGATTCACTTTTTTGAGTAAATAGGAAAGTTGCTGCATGGTATTGCAGAGGTAACACTCAAAACGATTCAATGCTTCAGGCGTCAACAGTACTCCTGCCTCTTGTGCATAATCTGCAACTCCATGCAAGTATTCCGCAGACCAATTGTACTCCTCTTCCAATGGCTCTCTCGAAGCAAAAACTGAAAAGGCAGAATGAAATGGTCCGCACAGCACCTGAGCCTGAAGATCATGCGCTCGGTCAATCACCCATTTGAGCTGTTCGGTAGCTGCAGTACGGATTTTAACATCAGGTGATATGGCATTTTGTTCCGGCCCCATGACAGTAACAGCTGTAACTTCCAGACCAATATCCGCACAGTGTTTTCCTACCATTTTGAAAGACTCCTCTGGAGATCCTCCTATAAAAAATTCAGCCCCATCATAACCAATCGCTTTCAATCGGTCCAAGATGGGTAATAAAGCCTCTGACATCTCTGCTGACCAAGCCAGCACATTAAATCCTATTTTGTTCATGAGTTTATTGTTTGTCAACAGACAAAAGTCCATGGTCAATAGCCCTTCTTCTGTGGACTAAAGACCGTGGACGATTGACTAAAATTTCATTTAAAATCCTCCACTCTCATGCCCTTTCGGAAAGTATCAAAGCCGAACATGGTTGGCTTGTATTCTCCAACTATTTCAACTGACATATCTGGAGTAATTTCCTCTGACATTCCCATCAGCCAAAAAGCGGCATTGATCACCATTCGTCTTAGATCGGCATTTTCAAAGTCCATAGAAGCTCCCATAGTAGAAGCGAAAGCCATTCCCGGCGAACCACCTTCGATTTGATAAGGCTTGGTCCAGGCAACTGGCATGACAGATTTTTCCCACATCATAGGAGAATCGGGAGTCATTCCAGCTGTACTTTGACCATACATTAAAACATTAGCCTCAGCAGGTAGATGCTTGATTCCATATACATCTGAATATCCCCAGATGTCTTTCACGCCTCGAAGCACGGGATGATCATTCAATTGATCAGTGCCATCCAAAAGTCCCCTCGTACCTTCATGTGCATGATGACCGTGGTGATTTACCCAAGTTTCCCCTAGAATTCTTTGACCGAAACCTCTCTCCCATCCTTCAGCCTTACTCATCCAGTGCCATTTTGCAAATGGGGAATCAGGATTCTTTTGATAGGCAAAAGCGTGGGTTGAAGTTCTCAATCCAATGATAGGCTTTCCAGCCTTTAAAAAGTTTTCGATGTACTGTGACTGCTCATCTGGAAGCTCACGGAATCTGATCAGCATGATCATCAAATCGGCAGTTTCCAAATGCTCCAGGCCAGGAATATTATTTTGATAACTGGGAACAATATCTCCTGATTCTGGGTCTATTGGAAATAGAACTGTAGTTTTGAAGCCATAGGTTTGGGATAGAATCTTGGCAAACATTGGCATGGATTCCTCAGAGCGGTATTCATCATCTCCGGCTACCAGTACTACATGTTTCCCTTTTCCAGGGCCTTGACTCCCCTCAAATTGAAGAAAAGTCACACCATTTTGGGAATAGGCGCAGGAAATAAGAAGAAAGAAAATAAATAAAGAGGCAATCTTTTTCATCAGGTTATTTTTAATCATTAGTACAGAAGCCCTAAAATAAGTGATTCTACTTTGGGGGCAATTATTTTATTTCATTTTGAAAGAGAATCAGAATTAAGTGGCACAAAGGACCTATGATTCATATTCAAATATTTTTTTATTTAAGAAGTTCGATTCTGGAAAGAAATCGGCAACATTGTGTTTGAGAACTTCAATCTCTGATCACAGATTTCATTTCTCTATTACCCCAATATCGAATCTCAAATGATGAATGTCGAATATTGAAGTTTGACAACTTTTGCACTTTTCAACCTTCCAACTTATTTGGATCAAATATCAAAGGAAAGAATTTACCTCCCATTTTTTCTCCTTTAGAAATCACTGGAACACCTTCCAAAAGCGGTTCATCCGAATTGGAAATAGTACCATCGGCAAACACGTTCAACACAAAGGCTTTTCGAGATTTATCAGAAAAATTTGCAAAACTCCCATGTACCAACAAAGGGTGATGAAAGGCTCCATGTCCCGCTTTCAAAGGAACTGAAACAGGCTTAAATTCAGCTTTCTGTTGCTCGCTAAGCATGGCCATCAACCCATCCATTTCACCTGCCAATGCGGGCTTTTCCAGTAATCCCCACCGATGTGATCTCGGAACATATTGCAAACAGCCATTTTCTTCGGTAGCATCATCCAACCCACACCAGCAGGTCAAATGCTGCATTTCTATCGTCCTAGTCCAATAGGAATAATCCTGATGCCAAGCCACTACCCCACCGTGATGGGCTGGCTTACAAAATAGCTGATCATGCCAAAAACGAACTGCCCGATCTCCTAACAATTGGGATGCTACCATCCTAAAAGCAGGATTCCAAATAGCATCATGAAAGGCCTCCGCTATCCTCCAATGCCCCAAAGAGTGAAATAATACTGTATTGGGATCCGCCGATTCATTGCTGTGAAACTCATGAAAAAGCCCATGCAATGGATGATCAGGGTCCATGACTTCATCCAATGCCTTTTTCAAAGCTTCAATTTGATTTTCATCTAGCAATTTAATTCCTGCCACATAGCCGTTCTCATGAAAAAAGTCGATTTGATCCTGACTAAGTTTAAATCTATTCCAATCATTTGCTGACCTGGGTTGTAAAAACAAGTCTGTAATTGGATGATGAAAATCGGCTAAATCTTTCATTTTATTTGGGTTGATTGCAGTGCAAAAAGATAAGAAAAAAGCTTCTCTCTACTTACTTACAAACTGATTGATTTTCTTTCATGAATTTAAGAATGCCATTTTCACTCCAATCACTCTTTCAATTGGGATTATTTTTGAGTTTAAAAGAAGGCTTTACCTTTTCAAGTAAAGCCTTCTGCGAAGGACATTGAATCTCGACAGACAAGTCCTCACTTTGTGGCACCCAGCCAGTATTAATATCCTGCGTTTTGGACCAAGTTGGAATTATTTCTAATCTCTGCAGTTGGGATTGGGAATAGCAACTCGCGCTCTTTCAGAGTCGGCCCATATACAAATTGGTGTCCCACATAATCTTCAAATTCACGAGTGGCCACATTAAAGCCCTTTCTTATCCTGACCATGTCAAACCATGTTTTGTTTTCGAAGGAAAGTTCAAAGAATTTTTCTCTCCATACAGCTTCTCTCAATTGAGATTGGGACAAACCTGAAAGCGGGTTCAACTCCGCTCTTTCACGAACCAAATTTACTGCATCATATGCATCTTCATTTGGACCATTGGCTTCATTGGATGCTTCAGCAAAAATCAACAAGACTTCGGCAAACCTGAAAATCGGCCAATTCAGATCACTACTCGTTGTACTAATTTGTGCCACTACATCGAAATGCTTGTATATATAATAATCTCCCAATTCCAAAGTTTGACTTCTGTCATCCCTTAGTGAATAACTGGTATAGTAAAACTCTTTTTCATCCGCTCTCTTATCACCTTCCTCATAAGATTTTACAAATTCTTCCTGAGCAAAGATTCCACCGGTCTCGGCGCTATAATTTGAAATTCCCCTATTGTATGGAATAATCGAAACCTGCCAATTAGAAGGTTGGATATAGGCTGCGAATTGTGACATGAAAATATTCTCTCCCAAATTTTTCATGGAAGGATCATGTAAATCCCCATAAGAGCCAAATAGAGAAAACTCATTGGAATCAATCACCTCTTTGGCTTTGGAGGCAGCAAGTGCATAATATTCTGTTCCTTTTTGAAGTGGATAACCAGCCATGGTCAAATAGACAGAGGATAACAGGGATTTAATAGCTCCCATAGAAACTCTCCCAGATACATCTCGCATAGCCAATCCCGAGTTTTCGGCCTCCTTCAAGTCTGCAACAATCTGATCATAGATGGCAGCAGGAGCTACAGGATTCGGATATAGCTGCTCTGATGTCAAATCAACCGGTTCGGTAATCAAGGGGATATTCCCAAACATCTGAACCAGATTAAAGTAATAATAAGCCCTCAGAAATCTAGCTTCCCCCAAAAGACCCTGTTTTTGAGTCTCATCCATATTCATGTCTGGAATCTTTGCTATTGCAAGATTTGCATTTGCAATTCCCCGATAATAATTGGTCCAGAAAGTCTGACCGTACCCATTATCCGAGGTGTTCACCAAGTCTTTGACGAACAAACTGTTTTGAGCTTGTCCCAATTCTGTATCTGCCAGACCTGTCGCAAACTCCAACATCATCCAAGTACCTCCACCAAAGCCACTATTCATAATGGGCTGCATACTTTGATAAATTGAGTTTACTACACTGACGGCATGCTCAGGCTTGGTGAAATAATTATCCAAAGTGAAATTGGATTGGTCAGTTTCATCAAGAAAATCCGCACAGGAAGCAGTGAGAACAACCGCAGACAGACAAATGATTCTTCTTATATATGATTTGATATAGTTCATGATTTTCAGAATTAATAATTAAAGACCAACACTAACACCTAGCATAAAAACCCGAGGCTTCGGATAAGCATAGAGATCAACTCCCTGATCAAAGGCTGCACCCGAGGTAGAAACTTCTGGGTCATATCCAGCATAATCTGTAACTAGGAAAAAGTTTTGGACCGAGAAGAAAGTCCGTAGGTTTCTCACTTTGATTCTCTCCAATAATTGAGAGTCAAAATTGTAAGAAAGCATCAAGTTTCTACCTCTTAAAAAAGAGCCATTTTGAACTCGATCGGAGTCATTATTGGTATTATATCCTGCCGTAAGTGGTCTTATCTGAGCAATATTGGTGTTTTGATTTTCTGGAGTCCAGGCATTCAAAACTGTTTTGAAACTATTTGCAATACCTGTTCTATCTTCAGCAGAGTGCTTACTTCTAAACAAGACATCATTTCCATAGCTAAATTGGATATCCACCAATAATTCGAAATTCTTCAATCGGAATGTATTGGCAAATGTCCCATAACCATCAGGGATCCCTTTCCCGATAATCACACGATCCTGATCATTAATGACTCCATCTTCATTGACATCTTTGTATTTGATATCTCCTGGCCTCTTATTATAAGTTGCTGCAATTGACTCCTCCTCGGTGTTCCAGGTTCCCTCATGAATGAATCCGAAAAACGACCCTACAGATTCTCCTTCTCTTACAATGGTTGAGCCCAAGAAAATATCGGCACCTCCAGTCAATTCTTTAACAGTATTCTTATTATATGAGAAATTAAAAGTGGTACTCCAAGTGAAATTGGTCTTTTCAATATTCACAGTATTCAAACCAATTTCAATCCCTTTGTTTTCCATGCTTCCCACATTTCTACTTACCGTTGAATAGCCACTACTGGAAGGAACTGGAGCACTCAACAACATGTCATTGGTTATTTTCCTATAAAGGTCAACCTCAAACATCACTCTATTTTGAATGAAACCAAGTTCAAATCCGAAATCGACCTGACTGGTTTTCTCCCATCTCAAATCAGGGTTTGCCAATCGGCTGATTCCAATACCGATTTCCCTTTGATCATTGAAAATGACAGAATAATTGCCCATCCCAGCTAAAGATTGATAAGCTGTAATTTCAGAGTTACCAGTCTGACCATAACTCGCCCTAAATTTCAAATCTGAAATGGTATTGCTACCCTGTAAAAATCCTTCATCAGAGGCTCTCCAAGCAAACGCTGCAGACGGGAAAAATGCGTACTGATTTGAAGAACCAAACTTTGAAGATCCATCCACTCTACCTGTGAAGGTGAATAGATACTTATTGTTTAGGGTATAATTTATTCTACTGAAATAAGAATTCAACCCATAAGCAACTCTACCAGATTGTGGTTGAATCGCATTGGCACCAGCACCGAGATTATTAAACATAAAATAATCGTCCTGGAAGTTTTGGGATCTTGCTTGAGCATTAAATCTATCCACATGTTGCCAAGAGAGGCCAGCCATGGCATTTAGTCTATGATTTGGAGTAAATTCCTTGACATAGGTAAGGTAGTTTTCAAATTGCCATGAATTCAATCGATCATTAAAAATATAAGCATCTCCTCTTTGGTTTTTAGCTATATAATTCAGCTCCCTACCTCCATAATAATCGACACGCTGGTTGACAATGTTGGCAGAAATATTGGAACGCAACTCCAATCCTTTCGCTAAATAAATATTCGCATATACATTCCCGATTACAGTTTGGGTATTAACCAAATAGACCCTCTCTTTGGACACTTGAAGCGGGTTATTACCTCCTTCCATACCAGGATAATCGGCGTTTCCGGCCCAAGAACCGTCTGGATATCTAACTGGAATGATTGGCAAAGCTTCCAATACCTGTCTCATGGCTACAATCCCACCATTTCCCAATGGATCTACCTGGCTTTCTTTCTGATCATTATAGCTTAATACCCCACCTACTTTGATCCAATCTTTGATTTTGCTATCAAAAACAAAGCGAGAAGAATACCGCTTCAACCAAGAGTTCTCCATCAAACCATCCTCATCTCGATACCCTAAATAAACCCCGAAACTGTCATCGACATTTCCTGAAGTAAAATTCAACTGATGATTTTGAGTAAATGCCGGTTGGAAAGCTTCTTCTTGCCAATCGGTATCGTAAAGCGGGTTTCCATTGGCATCAAAAAGTCTAGGATCTGTTCTCTTGAGAGCCGGATCTTTATAGATGCCATTTGCCCATCCATTTGGATCATATTTTTGAGCATTTTGATAAGCAAGATCCTCAGTTGCCAAAAACTCTTCAGAATTCAACAGTGGTATTTTTCGAGGCAAAACTCCTATACTGTAATTGCCCTCATAAGTGATCAAGCCACCGGTTTGACTTCCTCTTTTGGTCGTAACAAGAATTACTCCGTTTGCACCTCTCGCTCCATAAATAGCAGTCGCAGAAGCATCTTTCAAGACCTCCACAGATTGAATATCATTCGGATTGATATAATCAATTGGAGTACTACCGTTTGCCAAACCAGCTGCATGCATGATCACCCCATCAATTACATAGAGTGGGTCATTTGCGATACTTACCGAAGTATTTCCACGAATTCGAATATTGGCTCTACCTCCTGGTCGCCCAGAGTTGATAGAAACATTCACTCCTTGAATTTTACCTGAAAGAGCATTGGACAAAGATGCCGCAGGTCTTTCCTTTAATGAATTCTCATCTACGGACCCTACTGAACCAGTCAGATCAGATTTTTTCTGAGTACCATATCCAATGACCACAACTTCATCCAATTCAGCTTCATCAACTTCTAAAGAAACTTGGATTTGTTGATTTGAACTAGTGACCTGTACTTCTTGTGTCCGATAACCAATAAAACTGATTACAAGAGTCTCATTGACTGATGCTTGGATTGCAAAGCTACCGTCATTCTCGGTAACCGTTCCCCGCTGGGTGCCTTTGACTACAACTAATGCACCGGGAACAGGCTCATTTTGATTTCCTGAAGTAACGACCCCTTTAATCTGTGTGGATTGTGAAAAAGCCGGAATTTGACATAAAAAAATCAAAAATAAGGTCAATATCCATAGACCTTTCAGATGAATTTTTAAAATTTTGATCATATATTGCTGGGTTTAATGAATTGATATTAAACCCAAACTATTTGATTTTGGACCAGACGGTATCCTGCATCATCCTGACACAAATCATTGAATAACAACAGGATACCTCAGGACTGAAGTAATCCAAAAAAAAATATATTATAGTATTAGTTATTTGAACTATTTGCACCTTGAATCAATCAATATGTATTTCAAACAACATATTCAACAATTCAAATTAACACTTCTCAAAAAATAAAGGGCTTTTGCCCTAGCATTAACAAACTAAAAGGATAGATAAATTGAATTTATTCGTGATTTAGCTCTTAGAAAAGTTCTAATAAATTTTTCGGATCCGAAATCCTTTCCGTTGGTTTTGATCCCACTCTAATAAGATTCCTCTATTCTTAGCTAGGATTTTCTTACATTTTAAAACCTTTTCAATTAGCTATAAACTCTCCAAATGAAGACGAATAGAAGAAATTTTCTAAAGACCAGCGCCACCACCGCCTTAGGGCTTTCAGGTCTTACAGTGATCTCACCATCAGTTCTCGGTAAACCCATGGGCTATGTAGCTCCTTCGGATAAAGTCAACTTGGCCTGTGTCGGAATCGGTAACAGAGGAAACCAAATTATCAAGGCTCTGGCAGAAACCGGACTTTGTAATATTGTGGCCCTATGTGATGTGGACATGGGAGCTCCTCAGACTTTGGAAGTCATCAACATGTTTCCAAAGGCAAAGCATTTTCAAGACTTCCGAGTTATGTTTGACAAAATGGGAAATGAATTCGAGGCTATCAGCGTAGCAACGCCAGACTTCTCTCATTTTCCTGTTACCATGATGGGATTGAAATCAGGCAAGCATGTCTACGTGGAAAAGCCCATGGCAAGAACTTTCCGCGAGGTTGAATTGATGATTCAGGCAGCCAAAAAGTACCCAAAATTGGCAACCCAAATGGGAAATCAAGGCCATTCAGAGGCCAATTATTTCCAATTCAAAGCTTGGAAAGAAGCCGGAATCATCAAAGACATTTATGCTGTAACTGCACACATGAACAATCCAAGAAGATGGCACGGTTGGGACCCAAATATTACCTCTTACCCACCTGCAGAATCAATCCCTTCTACCTTGGATTGGGACGTTTGGACAGCCCAGGCAGAACCTCACGCATTTAATAAAGATTACCATAATGGCCAGTGGAGATGCTGGTATGATTTCGGGATGGGCGCTTTAGGTGACTGGGGAGCTCACACAATGGACACCGTACATGAGTTTTTGGATTTAGGCCTTCCTTATGAAGTCAATCCAACATTACTCAAAGGTCACAATCCTTTCTTTTACCCTATGTCCACCACTCTGGAATTCAAATTCCCTGAAAGAGGAGATATGCCTGCTTTGACATTGTCATGGTATGATGGTGTGGACAATATTCCTCCTGTGCCGGCAGGATATGGGGTTTCGGAAGTAGACCCGAATATTCCTGCAACCAATCAGGGTCAAGTTCAACCTGCAAAATTGAACCCTGGTAAAATCATTTATGGTAAAGATCTAACCTTCAAGGGAGGATCTCATGGAAGTACATTAAGTATCATCCCTGAAGAAAAAGCTAAAGAAATGGAATCTATGCTTCCTGAGGTACCGGAAAGCCCTTCCAATCACTTTGCAAACTACTTGAAAGCTTGTAAAGGTGAAGAAAAAACCAGGTCCCCATTCGAAATAGCCGGACCACTTTCTCAAGTATTCTGTTTAGGAGTTATGGCCCAATGGACTGGATTGAAGATTGAGTTTGATCGAGAAACCAAGCAAATCACCAACAACCCTTTGGCAAATCAGGTTTTGGCAGGAATGCCTCCGAGAAAGGGTTGGGAAGAGTATTATACAGTTTAAAAAATTCTCACCTATTTTTCCAAAAAGAGCCTTCAGATAACTGAAGGCTCTTTTTTTTATCTTTTGAAATAAGGATAGGAAGCAGGTTTTTGCTTTCCTTCAGAGGTCATGGTACTAGTTTGATCCCAACTTCTCCTTTGCCAATAATAGAACTGACCAGTTTCTGTCCCAACCAATAAATCTGGAACCCCATCTTTGTTGAAATCAGAAACAACCGGACCGTCTGTATGCCCCATCAGCGTTACAGACAACACCCTGCCCATATATTCGAAAACAGTCTTACCATCCTTTTTCCCCAAATTTCTCATCCAATCCACCGCAGGTTTCGACGCTACGATCAGGTCTTCTAGACCATCTCCGTCCCAATCATGAAAAGTAAACTTCAAGCGGCCACTGCTTTTCCCAGTCAATTGATTTAACAATATGGGTTGGCCATCAGGAAATATAAAATTGCGTTCTGGGTGCTTAAGCACCAGTTTTCCATCTTTCCTCTCTCGGAGGTAAACTGATAAATACCCCTCATAATCCATCAAAACTAGATCACTCAATCCATCTCCGTTGTAATCCATGATCCAAGGAGAAGTTCTCCAAGGTGCTAATAATTCATTTCCACTTGATTCACCCGGTACCCAGGCAGGCTTTTGGGGATCTCCTTCCCACTCTACCAATAATGGCTCTGGTCTTGCTAATTTAGGGTCTGTTCGCGTTCCTATATTCTTTATGAATACAATGTTTCCATTATGTTCATTGGCCAAAATATCCGGAAGCTCATCATCATCCCAAAATCCCACAGCGATGGTTGAATAACCCCATAAAGGTTCCTCAGTATTTGGCAAGGCTTCATGTGCTCTTAACAAAATTGGTTCTCCATCAATTTCCAGAAGCTGAGGGGCATTCCATTTCGGAGATTTTCCTCCTAGATTTTTGATAAAGCCAATATGCCCAACGCCATTTCCACTGAGAATATCATCTAGACCATCTCCGTCCCAATCAAAAATTCTAGGTGTGGTTAATGCCCCAAAATCAACATATTTCGCCTCTGCCTGGATGAATTGAGGTGGCAAAAACTGAGGTACACCATTTTCTAGCTCTCCTGTATTTTTCAAAAAAGAAATCTTACCATCCTCATCTCCTCCCAGCATATCAATATGGCCATCCTTATCCCAGTCTATCGCCGTTAGATGGATAGTTGCCCGGGATTCCATTTGAATAGGAAGACTTTGATGCAAAAGCACTTTCCCCTCTTTAAACTTAGCTTCAGTTTTTGATCCTTTATTTTCGAAATAGAGGTAAAAATCATTATTCCAGGGGATATCAAACTCTTCCTGCCCTTTTCCCATACTGATAAAGTCAAGATCTCCGTCTCCGTCAAAATCAGCCATCATTGGCATGAGGGAAAGCCCCTGAGCGAGGGAAGTTCCGTCTTCTTTGAGAATACGTTGGGGCTTTCCAAAAACAGGATTTTCATCTGTTCCCGAATTCTTCAAAAACAAAACATGGCTTTCTCCATCAATCTGTCGATTCAGATTCTCTATTGCCTTTGCTACTTTTCCCCGATACTTTTTTCCACCATCTCGAGTGGCTACTGCAATCAAGTCATGAACCCCATCTCCATCAAAGTCGACAAGCTTCCACTCTGTTTTTTTATTTTGTAAATAATCATAGCCGTCATCAGGCAGATCAATTTCATTTTGATCCCAAAAGACATTTTGGGGAACATTTTTATAAATCAACAAGGATTCTCTTACTCGATCTGGTGTCAATACATGGACAGAACCGTTGACATTGGAAACCTGAAACCTAGAACCATCATCTCCCAATCTTCGACGTTCATAAGAAACTCTCATTCCTCTTCTAAAAACGGGCATGGGAACATTCCCTGAAATATTCTCGAAGTAAAAAATTCCTGATTCGGCATAACTTCCCGATTCTGAAATCAAAAGATCTATGTCACCGTCTCCATCAAAGTCCATGGGCATGGGGACAGCTTTGAAGCCAACATCCAAATCCACCAGCATTCCAGGGTTATTATATTCAAGCTTTTGAAGTTGGTTACTTCCATACTGGTCAAAAGAGTCTTTTTCAGTAGAAGATTGGCAAGAAAACAGGAGAAAGATAAAAGCTCCTGTAATGGAACTTCTCAAAAAAATCATATCCATAGATCAAAGGGTTTAGTGTCAAGTCAAAATAAAAACTTAAAACCAATTGACTATCCTGAGGACAAGCAAAGCAACTGGCTTTCAAAGCTTCACACAATTATTAGCCTTGCGCTTCCAAAATGGACTAACCCTAATAACTTCTTAAATCTTTGGAAAGGATGGACCTTACTTTTCCAACTTCACCAATCTCTCCAGCAATGGAGGATGCGAGTAATTGACAAATACGTAAGCAGGATCGGGATTGATATTGCTCAGTGTTTTTACCGAAAGAGTCTTTAGCGCTTCTGCTAATGGCTTACCAGCAAAGGTATCCTTTGCAAATGCATCCGCCTCAAATTCATTTTTTCGACTCAACACATTCATACCAATTCCTATAATCATCGAAATCGGAGAGAAGAGCATCGTAAAGGCAATCAGGTTCAATTGTACGGACCATTCAGTTCCTCCTAAAGCCAAACTGAGGTTTTCACTAAAAATGAATTGAGCCAAAAGGAATAAAATCAATCCGACTTGTAGAACCGATGTCACCATGCTCAAAATGATATGCTTCTTCTTAAAATGTCCAACTTCATGAGCCAATACAGCCACCAATTCTTCCTGCGTATGCTGCTCAATCAAAGTATCATAAAGCACCACTTTCTTTTTCTTTCCAAAACCTGAGAAAAAAGCATTGGCCTTCGCAGATCTTTTGCTTCCATCCATGACAAAAACATTTTCTAGGGGAAAAGATACAGATTTGGCGTAATCCATGATTTTGCTTTTCAATTCTCCATCTTCTAATGGAGTTAATTTATTGAAAAGAGGTAGAATCCAGGCAGTATAGAAAAAATTGACCAAAACCATAAAGCCAGCAGCAACAATCCAGAAAATCCACCAAAAGTCTTTGCCCATTTGATCGATTAGCCACAAAAACAACAATAGAAGACCCCCACCTATGATGATGGAAAGCAGATATCCTTTGATTTTATCAGCGAAAAAAGTACCAATTGAGGTTTTGTTAAAACCATATTTTTCTTCAATCACAAAAGTGGAATAATAATCAAATGGCAAGCTCAACAAATCAGACCCAACAAAGATTACCCCAAAGAAAACCAAAGATTGTATCATGGAATTATCTACAAAACTTCCGACCCAAGAATCAATTGCTCCAAACCACCCGAACCAAATCAACAGAATACTCAAGACAAATGAAAAAAGTCCTGAAAGAAGCCCAAACCTATAATTCTCAGTTTGATAGGCTTTTGACTTCAAAAGTTCTTCCGGATTCAAATGGTCAGATAATGTATCGGGGATGGTCGGGACAGGCCTTTTAACATTTCGGTAACTCAAAATTTTATCCACCAAAAAGCCAAACACCACCACTCCTAGCAAGAGGTTCTTTAATAGTTCTGGGCTCATCAGATATTTTAGAATTTAGGACAAGGCAATATTGTATCCCTCCTTGAAGGTTTACCTTGATATTTGTTTGGGAGTGTCCAGGATAAACTCAATTCATGAGCTCCTCCTGACTGAATTCCCAATTGAGAAACAGTATAATCGAAGCTATACCCAATATTCAACCCACTCAAGAGATTGACCCCAACCATCATCACAATAGCATCTCTGTTACTTTGATTATTCACCGGTTTATAAGGTAATCCTCTATACCAAAGTCCAAAAACCATAGGTTCCACATTGAAATAGGCACCTACGTCAAGTTGCTCAAAAGGACCTTGTCTTTTGTAATTGAATGTTGGAGTTAATGATCTCTGGCGACGCATATGAGTAAAATCTCCTCTATATCCTCCTTGACCCAAATCAATTTTATAGCCTCCATGCAATGAGAATTTTGCAGGTAATGGGCTAATCCCATCAATAAAGGATTGATTGGGCTCATTGACATGATGAGCTGAAAGCCCTAACCAGAAATTTTCAGTAAAAAAAAGTCCACCAAAAGACAAAGAAAGCATACTAACAGGATCTCCCAATCCAGGTATATCTGTTCCTGGTGAAATAGGCCCAAAAGGATCACTAGGATTGATTTGATTCGCAAAAACCAAATTTTCATAAAAACCAATCTGACGACGGATATACGTAGCCTGGAATCCAGGTCTGAAATATGAATTATCTCCCAATTTCAATTCGTAGGAGAAAATTCCTGAAATTGAAGTAGATCTTAATTTGGCTGCCCCTTCTGTATCCTGCATGACATGAATACCCACTCCAGCATTATAGTCTGGCAAATAAGTATCATAATAAGCAGAGAAGGTAGTAAATTGAGCATCAATGCTTGGCCATTGATTTCTGTAATTGAAACCAACCCTTCCAGTTAACTCACCTCCAGCCATTGCAGGATTTAAGTAAAGTGGGGCTGCATAATATTGGCTATATTGCGGATCTTGGGCATAGGCAGAAATGCTTAGCAAAATTGCCATGCACCCAAAAAAAACAAAGGACAACGAAGACCGTAACAAGTATTTGTTCGTTTATTTGAATATTCAGTTTGCTTCTAGAACGATTCTGTGTTGAGGTTGTTTTAGTAAGCAGTTCGAAAAATATGAAAAGCAAGCCGCATTCCATACATATACATCTTTTTTTAGCGTTTTTGCCCCTGTTTTGCTGTATTGTATCACCAAATACTAGTAAAGCACAGGGATACAACGACAATGAATGGATTTTTGGTTATTGTGGGGGAAGTACCGAAAACAATTATTTATCCTTTGGAAAAGGTACTAACCCAACGGTTCAAACACTTCCCGGTTCTGTCATTGTAGACAAATTCAGCAACTCGCTTGCAATAGACCCAATTACTGGACAACCTTTCTTTTACTCCAACGGGTCAATCGTTTACGATTATAGTGGTGCACCTATCCAAGGTCAAGTTGGAAACTTGAATGGACCAATTGATATCCGTCAGCAAGTAGCAACTGGTTTTTTGGAATACGAACCTGAAGGAAATAAATTATTTTACCTATTCTATGTTTCACCCGGTGGCCAATTGCTATATACTTTAATAGACATGAATGCTCCAGGTCAAGCAACAGGAAACGAAAGGCCTCTTGGAGAAATAACCGAACAGGATCAACAAATCGGAAATGCACAAGGAGCAATTCTGGTTGTCAAATCTCCTTCTTCTCCTTCCTATCTGATCAGCTTTGACGGAGGAAATCTTATTTCTCGAAGGCTTGGTGATACTGCTGGAGATTTCACCCAAACAGACAGTCAAGGCATTCCTTTTACTCCAAAAGCAATCATTTTTGATGTAAGCAAAGGACAATTGATCATAATTCCTGAAAATGCAGGAGATGATATCGTTGTTATTGATTTCAATACTAGTAATGGGAATTTTGGATCTTCCACCTCCATTTCTCAATCCGGAGGAACCGAGCCAATTGAAGGGGCGGCCTTTTCTGAAGACGGCAGCTATATTTATTTCTCAAGGGGAAATCAATTGTTCAGGGTTCCTTCTTCCGACCTTTCTGCAACTCCTGAAGAAATATCTCTAGATCCTCAGCCATCGACAGTTTATGATTTGAAAGTGGGGCCTGATGGAGAGCTATATTTTATCTATGAAGAAGTAGATGGTGGCCCACAATTAATGGGAAAAGTCAGCAACCCGAATGAGCCAGACCTAACCATGGTAGAAGTTGAAATAGATCCTTTTGCTGGAACAGATTTCTGCGGAACCATTTTCCCTACATTTGCCCCAAATGCAGATGTCAATGCAACAGTAGATTTCACTTGGCAACCTGAAATGCCTTGCTCCAATAATCCGGTGCAGCTCACCAGTGAAATCACTCCAGAAAATTATCAACCAGTTTCATTTAACTGGGAGTTTGATCCTGCTTTGACCGATTCTGACGGTAATCCATTGGATGCTGATTACGAACAAGAACACTTCTTGATCCCTGCAGATGCCACTGAAGGTCAAAGCGTAACTGTGACATTGACTGTCACATATGCTGATGGATCAACATCAGTTCCTGTAACTAAAACTATCCCTCTCACTGAAAATAATTTAGAGGCAAATTTCAACCCATCAGATACCACCATTTGTGAAGGGCAATGTGTCGATATTGGTGCATTGCTACAAGCCCAAAATTCTACCGGAGAAACAGGCGGAGAAGCACCTGGAGGTGGAGGTAGTCAAGATCAATACGAATACTTCTGGTCAAACTACAGAGAAGAAGGCTGGGGTAGCCGCCAAGAAAACACTGTATGTCTTCCAGGATTATATTGGGTTTTGGTCAGAGAGCCAGGTTCGGAATGTTATGCTTATGCTGAAATACGAGTCAAAGTCTGGGATCTGGAGGATCAGAGCAACAACATCTGGTACTTTGGTGATGGAGCTGGGTTGGATTTCAACCCTGACCCTAATAATCCAGATGCACCAACACCTAGACCAATTGCAGAAAGGCATCCCCAGAATATACCAGCGGGAACAACCACAATCTCAGATCAGGCAGGTCAGGTATTATTCTTTACCGATGGAGCTTCCGTATGGGATTTGAATGGAGATCTTATGGCCAACGGAGATTCAATTGGTGGGGATAACAACTCGAGTCAAAGTGTCTTAGCTGTAGCTGTTCCTCAAGAACAAACCTTGTTTTACCTTTTCACGACTCAGCAAAGTTCCAATGGAACCAATCAAGTGAAATTTTCAATGGTCGACATCAAATCCGACAATCCTGAGGGAGT
Source organism: Algoriphagus sp. PAP.12 (assembly GCF_026652115.1). GTDB lineage: Bacteria > Bacteroidota > Bacteroidia > Cytophagales > Cyclobacteriaceae > Algoriphagus. The sequence goes on from NZ_JAPPSQ010000010.1 coordinate 39,335, forward strand.
TGGAAATGTTGTCACCAAAGACAATTTCTTGTTTAGCCCTTCTACCGAACAATCCGCTGCATTTTCAGATGGAGACACCACATGGGTACTTTTTCATGAATTAGGGAATAATACTTTCCGAGCCTATCCAGTTTCATCTGAAGGTATTGGACAGCCAGTAATGAGTTCGGTTGGAAGCAATCATGGATTCAATTCAGGTGTAGGTGCAATGAAGTTTAGCCCAGATGGTACTCAGGTAGCCGTTACGATATCTGAAGGAGGTTGCAATAAGTTGGAGATATTTGATTTTGATGCAGAAACGGGCGAAATGACAGAATATGCCCGAATTGATTTGGGTTGTGACGGGGATGTATATGGACTGGAATTTTCTAATAGCGGAGAAAAAGTCTTTGTTTCCTATAGAAATGGAGGACCGGGAATTGAAGAATTCGCGGTCAAACCCGTTGAAAACGATGATCCTGATGCCTCGACTTGTCCAGCATGCTTTGATGGCGCTTCGACTCGCGATCAGATAGAATCCTGTATTATTTCTACTCGACATGCAATCAGTCAAACTGGAGGGATGGATCTTGGAGCCTTACAAATAGGTCCTGATGGAAATATTTATGTGGCGGTAGTTGGGTCCAATCAAATTGGACAGATCTCAGTGGGCTCCGGCTGTGATTCAAATAGTACTTTCAATACAGATGCCGTGGAACCTATGCCCGGCACCACCAATTTAGGCCTTCCAAGCTTTGTCCAAAACAGCGGAAGCTCTATTCCCGAGCCCTCTTTATTGGGACCTGAACGACTTTGTTTGGATCCTGATGAAGGTGCCACAGCAACTTTGGAAGGAGGTGGAGAAGCGGATATTGATTCTTATTTCTGGACAATTACCCGAGATGACGGAACTGTGATTTTGGATAATTATGGAGGGCCAGGAGATCAATTCCAGACCTTGGATCAAGTATTCGACGAACCTGGCACCTATACGGTGGAACTTGATGTCACTCGCTGTGCCACAGAAAATTATTTCTATGACAGCATGGAAATCCAAGTGGATGCACCTCCAGTTTTGACCTTGGAAGCAGATGCCACACTTTGTTCTGGAAGTCCTGTTACACTTACTGCTATCGATGGATATGATCCTGCTGAAGGCCTATATGACTTCCTATGGACCAATGCCGCCGGACAAGTTTTTGGAGATGAAAACTCAAACTCCATCACAGTAGATGAGGAAAGCATTTATACGGTCTCTGTTTCTTACAGATTACCAGAAGGTCTTTCGGATGAAGAAGCTTTGCTATATGAAACATGTCCTTCCGAAGCAGAAGTGTTTGTAGGCCCGGCTTTCGAATTTGACATCAATCAAGATGCTCAAGAAGTATGTTATGAGGAAACTTTAGTCACTTTTGCTCCTGACACTCCTATTTCCGGAGAATGGTTCTACGAACTTAATGAAGATGGAAATAGAGTTTCTTTGGGTAATTATTTTGAATTGGAATTGACAGTTACAACACTACCAAGTGCAGGAAATTATCAGATTATTTTTGTTACAGAAGACCCAATTCTTGAAGGATGTGTGGTAGAGAAAAAGGTAGATTTGATCGTAAATGAACTTCCATTATTAACAGCAATTCAAACAACCCCTGCGACTGATTGCACAACTCCTGACGGCTCATTTGAAATCACTATGCAGGCAAATGCCACAAGTGTGATGATTCAAGAAACTGGAGAAGTTTTCTCAAATGTTCAGGCAGGAGACGTTATTCCTGTCACAAATATTTTACCAGGAGTTTACACAATCGAAGCAGTCAATGACTTTGGCTGTACTTATATCGGAACAGTAACAGTAGAAAACAGCAATCCTCCTGTAGGATACGAGTATGAGGTCACCACAATGGATGAAACTTGTAGTCTTACAGGAATCGAAAACGGTCTAATCACGATCAATTTCACTAGTGGCACACCCGTCACAGCAACTTATGAAATAACTAGACAAGGAGATGGTCAATTATTTACGGGACCAATTTCTGGAGTTGCTACTATTGACATTCCTGTTCCTTACGGGGATTACTCTGTAGAGGTAATCGATCCAAGTAATTGCAACATTCCAGCCCCTGACATTTACACAATTGCTCAAAAGTTCCAAGTAGATTTCTCTGCCCCTACCGAATTTACAGCTTGCGAAAGCTTCACTTTTATCCCTACTCCCGACAATGGTCTAGCTTATACTTTAACCGGATCAGGAGGAAATTTAATTTCACCTGATGCGGATGGTAATTACGTCATTTCCCAAACTGATATTTATACACTTTTAGGTGAAGACCCAACCGGAGAAAACTGCCCAAGAGAGATTGAAATTAATGCAACGATTACCCAACCAATTGATTATTCCCTGGTTGGACCTATCGATGATTGTCAAACAGGAATTCGGTATGAAGCACAGTTAAACAATGCCTATCCAGAAGATGTAATTTTCCTATGGAAAGACAATTTAGGAGTAATTGTCGGTAGAAGACAGAGCTTTGTGCCACCTAGAGATGGTGAATACAGCTTGGAGGTACAGCCTCAAACAGGTGGTTTATGCCAAACTTCACCTATAGAATTCACAGCAGAAATCAGAGAGCTTTCAGTAGATGTGGAGCTGGATGTGATGCCTTTCTGTGTAGATCAAACCAGCACCACGCTCACAGTATTGGCAGATTTGAGTGACGTGGCAAGTATCGAATGGTATACTGTCTCTGGAGGAACCAGAACCAGAGCTTTCCAATATGATGACATGCCAATCATCGAAACAAATTTGGAAGGAACCTATGAAGTCCTTTTGAGAAGTGCTGCAGGATGTGACTTAGGAAGAGCTTCAGGTCTTGTCGCCAAATCAGTCATTATACCACCTGTTGTCCCAACAGAATTTACTATATGTGCAATCGAAGGCGTCACACAAAGCATAGATCCAGGTGAATACGATAATTACTCCTGGGTATTGAATGGAGAAGAAGTCTCTCAGGATGCTATTTTCACTCCAACCCTTCCTGGCATCTATGAACTGACAGTTTCTGATAATTTGGGCTGCTCTTACACTGAATTTATAGAAGTTTTAGAAGACTGTTCATTAAAAATTATTTTCCCAACAGGTGTAATTTTAGATGATCCTAACAGAAACTTTATCCTCTTTGCCAATGAGTATATTGATTTCGCCGAAGTATTTATTTTCAATCGTTGGGGAGAATTGATTTTCCATTGTGATCATGAAAATCTAGAACCTGCACAGCCATTCTGTCCTTGGGACGGAGTGGTTAATGGAAAAACTGTTCCGAATGGAACATATGCGGTCGTTGTGAAGTTTACGAGTAGAGATCAAAATAAAACCGAACAAGTCACCTCAGCTATTACTATTATTCAATAATGTTAATCCTAATTTCCCCAGCTAAAACCCTAGATTACAGCACTCCTCCTATCCAAGAATTCACTCAACCAGATTTCATTACTGATGTCAAGGCTTTAGTTTCAGTGATGAAGAAAAAGTCAGCGGCTGACATTGCCAAGCTGATGCACATCAGTGATAATCTTGCCAATCTCAATGAGGAGAGATATAAGACATTTCAAAAAGAATTCAATTTTGACAACTCCAAGCAAGCGCTTTTGGCTTTCAAAGGAGATGTTTATACCAAAATTGATGTAGATAATTATTCAGAAGAGGATTTTGAATTTGCCCAGTCTCACTTGAGAATTCTTTCCGGCCTTTATGGGTTATTGAAGCCCTTGGATTTGATTCAGCCTTACCGGCTTGAAATGGGAATTAAACTGGAAACCAAAAAAGGCAAAAACCTTTATGAATACTGGGACAAAAAAATAGCAAAAGCAATCGATGCTGTTGCTGCAAAGAAACCCATCATCAATTTAGCATCACAGGAATATTTCAAGGCGGTTGATCTTAAAACATTGAAGTCACCTGTCATCAATATTCATTTTAAAGAGCATCGAAATGATACTTATCAAGTTGTTGGATTCTTCGCAAAACAAGCGAGAGGAATGATGACAAACTTTGCAATAAAGAATAAAATCACCAATCCCGAGCAATTGAAAACATTCAATGAAGAAGGTTATGAATTTTCTGATTCACTCAGCTCTGAATGTGATTGGTTATTTATCCGATAAAATGAACTAAAAGCTCCTCAAAATCATCATATTGAGGAGCTTTATTTTTTGATACCTAAGTATTTTGGTAGATTTATGAATTAAATAATTACCACGCAGAATGAACAGGGACTCAAAAAAAGTGCGTCTGAAAAAGACTTCATTTGCAGGGACCCTATCTTTTTTACTTTTTTTTCTGGTAATATTCAGTTTAGCTAGGGCAGCAAAAATAGATTTATCATCAACAGATGAACCAATTGATGATCCAGAATTGATTGGCCCTGAAACCCTATGCTATTCGATTGGTGGAGAGAGCGTTATTGGCACCTTTTATGGAGGAGGCAACCCCTTAACAGACACCTATTCGTGGAAAATATTTGACCCTGAAGGAAGCGAGATATTCAGTATTGTTTCCCGAGAGTTAGACGAAATCAGTTATACATTTTCAAAAAGGGGAGTTCATACAGTCCAGCTTATAGTTTCTAGAGGGGTCTTCATATATCCTCCACTTCAGATCTCGGTTAGACTACAAGATAGACCAACGCCGACACTAAATTCGACTTATACCTTTTGCGAAGGAAATCCTCTCGAATTAGAAGCTGTAGATCCAAATTCCAACAATTTCGGATTGTTTGAAATAATTTGGACAAATATTGCAGGAGACACAATATCCAATCAAAACTCCTATACTGTAACTGAAAGTGGTACTTATTTCGTAGAACTTTTTATTCCAAATAAAAACGGAGAGCCTGAATGTATTACTTCTTTACAAACTGAGATTCAAAGCTCTACATCTATTCAAGTCATCGCTTCCAGTTCCATATTATGTGAAGACCAACAAATTTTATTTGAAACATCTCCTTCTTTTTTGGGTGATTGGTATTTAAAAAAATCCGGAGAAACTAATAAGACTTTTCTGTCCACAGGCTATACGTATGCATTGACTCCAATTATCCTAAATAAAGAGTTTGGATCCTATGAAATTATATACGAGCCCATCCTTGAAGATGCATTAAATTGCTCAATTGAAATCTCGAGCCCAGTATCATTTAACCCATTACCTGAATTTACATTTTTGGACCCAGTACCTTCATCTGGTTGTAACACTCCTGATGGTGGAATAGTCATTCAGGCGTTAACTCCCATTGATTATGTATATGTGGAAGATTATCCAATTTTTACTCCAGGACTCCTACCTGGAGATATCTACACCATTCCCAATTTGGAATCAGGAGCCTATAATTTGATTGCTGTAAGAGGGAATTGTGATAATGCATTTGCAACTGCTGTTCCTCTTGAAAGCCCTCCTTTGGACTTGCAATATAAAATTGAAAGCATAAATGGTGAGTCATGCACCCTGGATGGTAAAATTAACGGAGACTTTACCGTTACTTTTGATAATGGTCCCATTGATGGATCTTTTCGAATTTTAGGAGAAAAAGGAAGCATAGTAAGAAACGGAACATTTACTGATCAAACAGAATTATTTATTGGGATCCCTGGTGGAAACTATGTCTTCGAGTTGTATAATTTAGATTCTTGTTCTCTTCCCGAAAAAGAATTTATAAAAATCCCCGCTAAAGAACAGGTCAACTTTAGTATTCCAGGTGATCTTTCCATTTGTCAATCTTATTCATTAATACCACAATCGAATCTGGATCTAGAATTTGAATTGATCCATATACCTACCAATGAAACTGAGATCAAGGAAAAGAATGAACCATTTGAAATCACAAAAGGTGGTGAGTATAAATTAATTGGCCGAATCCCAGATCAGGATCAATTCTGCCCGGTTTCTCAAACTTTCGAGATCACATTAGTAGATCCAGTAGAATTCGAGGTAATGAAAATTTTTGAAGATTGTACAGGAAATAGCACCTATAAGGCTGAAATATATGAAAGGGACTCTACAGAAGTCTTATTCACCTGGTACAACCAAAATGATGATATTGTCGGAACCGGTCAATTCCTAAACCCAACTAGCCATGGACTTTTCAAACTTGATGTACAACCTGCCAATAGTACAAGCTGCCCAATTCCACCATTAGAATTCATAGTTGATGAGCCAATACTTTCCGTTGATGTAACTTTAGAAGCCACCATGCTTTGCGATTTCGGCCCGGAAGCAACGGTTAACTTAAGTACAACTTTTCCAGAAGAAGTCACTAACATCCGGTGGAGAAGGTTTTCAAATGGAGAAATATCTGAGTTACCTGAATTTGATGATTTGTGGGAATTTTCAACTAGGGATAGCGGTACGTATGAAGCATCTGTATATAGTATCATTCCTGAACTCCAAAAAAATTGTCCACTCGGCTTAGCAACAATTCAGTTAAACCTAGTCCCGGAAAAGGTCCTATTTAATGTACCAAGTGAAATTTCAGTTTGCGAAACTTTTACTTTGATTCCAGAGACCAATGATAATTTGGACTTTTTTGTAACCACTCCATCAGGTGAAATAATTGAAGGTGAATCAGGAGATAGTTTCAATCTAGACCAAGAAGGCACCTATATATTCCTTGCATTTGATCAAGACTCCCCAACCCCATTTTGCCCGGAACAAAAAGAAGTGACAGTCACCTTAGTGGAGCCTGTAGTTTTCCAACCTAAACTATCTGAAGCATATTGTGATGGCAGCAGAATATATCAAGCCGAATTAGAAAATTATAGTCCAGAAGATGTGTTTTTCGTATGGAGGGATTCTAATGGAAATATTGTTGGTGAAGAGGAATTTCTAACGCTACCAGGACCAGGAACCTATTCTTTGGAAGTTCAACCTCAAAACTCTCAAGCTTGCCCCTACCCTCCAATAGAGTTTACAGAAAACCCACCAATATTTGAAGTCGAAGTTATTTTGGATCCGGACCCTTTATGTCCAGATGCAGATTCAGCAATTATCACATTAAATACAGATCTTGATCAAGTCACGGGTATTGAATGGTGGTTTACTGACCTAAATGGAAATCAAACTCAACTCACAAATTTTAATGATCAGACTGAGATTTTAGCAATTGAAGAAGGAACTTACGAGGTAAGAGCCTATAATTTCATTCCTTGTTTGGTTGGAACGGATCAGGTGCTCATACTTCGAAGTCAAGATGAGGTTCGCCCAATCGTTGAAGAATCCTATCAAATTTGTCCAAGATATCAAATCGGACCAAACATAGACCCCGGAGATTTTGCAAGTTATGAATGGTATTTTGATGGCGAATTGGTTTCAGAAAGCCCTGTATTCAAACCTCAACAAGTTGGTGAATATCAATTGTTAGTTTACAGTCTGGAAGGCTGCGTTTATGAAACTTCCTTTTCAACTATTGAAGAGTGTGAACTGAAAGTAAAATTCCCAACTGCACTGATGCCAAATGATCCTGATAAACCATTCCTTATTTATACAAATTACCTCGTAGATGAGCTTGAGCTTTGGATATTCAATCAATGGGGAGAATTAATTTTTCACTGTAAGAACACTGACTTGATCAATGAAGAATCAACCTGTGTATGGGATGGTACTTTCAATGGGGAAAAAGTACCCAATGGAGCTTATTCATTACGTGTAAACTATAGGAATATTGAAAAAAACATCAATGAAGAATACCTTGGGTCCATCATGGTAATCGAATAAGGGGAAAAACTTAAACTTGGAATATTTTTTGCAAAAATTCCCAAAACAGTAATTCTTCAATCAAAAGGCAGTATTTTTGTCTTACACCCAAAAACTTAATACTCTTGTCTGAAAAGGCTCAATTTCCAAACTGGAAGATTGGGATATTCGTCATCTTGATTTTACTTTCTGCCTACGTTGGTATTGCACGTGAAAGTGAAATTCCTAAAGAAAGCATGATTTCCCATGTTTCCTCTGAATTTGCCGAACCCAAAATTGTTGGTCCTGACGCTCTCTGTGTCGTTTTTGGACAAGTAGTTGGGACATATAGCGCTGGGGGTGAAATTGGCGATGTCTATGATTGGACAGTCACAAACCCCGCAGGGGACGTAATTCTAACAAGAAGTGGAGGAGAACAATTAGAAACTATTCAAGTTGTATTTTCAGAAATCGGGACTTATAAAATTTCTTTGCAAGTTAGAAGAGGTACTGATTTTAATTATTACAATGAAACTAAATCTGTGGAGGTTCAAAAAGGCCCTGAATTAGCATTGCTTCCTGATTACCTCCTATGTGCAGGATCTCCAACCTTACTTACGGCCTTAGATCCAAACAGTCCAGATCTTTCAGAATTTTCAATTGAATGGAAAGATGTTGAGGGAAATATATTAGGAACTGGAAATGAATATCTTACTTATAGTGCAGGGTATCATCTAGTGGAGCTCTACAGAACAGGTGCAAATGGAATTCAATCTTGCTTAATTACAGGTTCTACATTTGTTGGACCACCTATCGATTTCGAAATTGAATTATCAACCACTACTTTTTGTGAAGGAGGATCTATTCAAATTGGACTTGACACACCTCTTTCAGGAGATTGGTTTATTCAGAAAGGGTTCACTGGGGCTCGTGAATCAGCTGGTCAAGGTTTTGATATAGAGTTTGAATCAGACGAATTAAGTGGTCCTGGACTTTACATCGTTACTTTTCAGACTACATCTGAAGATTATCCAGATTGTATTTCAGAAAGATCAGTGGGATTCGAGCTCTTAGAAGCTCCGAAAATCGCCATCTCCATCAAAGATCAACCTGATGATTGTATCCTTTCCAACGGTTCTTTCGAAATTACCTTAGAGACAGACGTTGATGCATTGTTGATCCCTGAATTAAACTTTACCGGTGGTGCAATGTCGGCAGGACAGACCATCCCTTTTTCTGAATTGGAGCCAATGGTATATTCTGTAGTGATAGAAAAAGGAGGTTGTCAAACGACTACTCTAGTCCAATTGGATTCAAAAAACCCTCCCGCATCCACTAATCCACCTAATCAAACTCCACCTAGCATTTTTATTACCGACGAAGCTTGTACTCCCAGTGGAGTAAGTATGGGCTCTGTGGATGTAGATTTTGGAATTCCAATTTCTAACGGGTCATTTAGAATTCTTCAAAATGGAAAAGGACTTGTAGAATCTGCTCAAATCCCCACCAATGGAGAATTCAATGTAAACCTAAACAATGGAAGCTATCTACTTGAAATAAATATAGATGGTTGTACTTACCCAATTGAAAAGATCGAAATCGGAGATGCTCCTCAGGTTAACTACACAGTCCCTACCGAACTCAATATTTGTGAGACTTTTGAACTCCTACCAGACACTGAAGAAAATATTCGATTTACACTTAGATACCCTGATGGTACGGAAGAAACACTAAACTCAGGAAAGTCATTTACCTTAACAGAAGAAGGAGCATATTCCATTTTTGGAGAAGGTTTGGGGAGCGATGCAAACCTTTGCCCGAAAACTATTGAATTCGCCGCCACTTTGTCTAAAACCATTTCATTCTCGCCATATTTAGCTGTGGAAAAATGCTTTGATCCTATCAAGTACAAAATTGACTTGGAAGGGGTTGCAATTGAGGAAGCTAGTATCCGTTGGCTAAACGACAAAGGTGATATAGTCGGAAGAGCCCAAGATTTTTATCCCGCAGGAGTAGGATTTTATTCGCTATTGGTTCAGCCCTTAGAAAGTGGCTTTTGTCCAGTTGAGCCAGTGGAATTTGAGGTCGTACCACAGATTACCGCTGTCCCTATGGAATTGGAAGCTACCAAAATATGCCCTCTCCCAAGCTTTGGAGTAGTTACTTTGACGACTGACGAAGAAGAAGTCGCAAAAACCGAATGGATCTATTATGATTCGCTGAATAACCGACAGGAATTAAATGATTTTGATGGATTATTTGAAATTGAGGTAACAGAACCTGGAACGTATGAGGCTGTTGCTTTTAATGAATTAGGCTGTGAAATTGGCAGAAATTTAATTGCAGTTGAACAAAGCACTTTATTGACTCCTCCCCAATTAGATGACACATACGCTATCTGCTCCAAAAAAAATAACATGGAGGGAATTAATCCAGGAGAATTTGAAAGTTACGAATGGTACTTTGAAGAAGAATTAGTTTCAACATCCAGAACTTACAAGCCAACCCAAGTGGGAAATTTCAGCTTGATTGTTACCACTATTGATGGATGTGTTTTTGAAGATTCCTTCTCCACCTATGATGCGTGTGACTTCCAGGTTGTTTACCCTAATGCCATGGTTTTGGGAGATCCAAATAAAGATTTTCGTGTTTTGGTTTCTGAGGGAGTAACGGAGGCCAGTCTATTCATTTTAAATAGACAAGGAGCACTTATTTATCAAAAAGACACTCAAGAAATAGCCTTCGAGACTCCGATCCTTCAATGGGATGGAATGATGCTCAATGGGAAAAAAGTCCCTTTAGGCACGTATGTTGTGGTTTTAATTTTGAAAAATCCAACCTATGGCTTTGAAGAAAAGCTAACTGGCTCATTGTTAGTAATTGAATAGGAACATTTTTAAAATTTACATTGGCGGAAAAGCCTGAATCCAATATTTTTCATATTTTCAACGGTTTATTACAACCGAATATTCATTCCTAATCCAAAAAAACCTGTTCTATGACGCAAGCCATTAATCGCAGTGCACTTTTCAACGCCAGTTGTTTTGCGTTGATTACCACCGCCTTCTCGTTTAGTATTAGTGCCGGGACCTTGAGAGCCCTTGGTACAGACTTAGGATACTCAGCCGAACAGCTGGGATTCATCAATTCACTTTGGTTCTTTGGCTTCCCAATCGCTATGATTATTGGGGGCTTGGTTTATCACTCCCTTGGACCAAAGAAAATCATGAACATCGCCTTCTTATCTCACTTTGTAGGTGCTGCTCTTACTCTTTACGCTATCTATTTTGTCTCAGATTCAAGCTATGTGCTTCTACTTGCTTCCAATCTTTTAATGGGAATCGGTTGCGGATGTACTGAGGCGGCTTGTAATCCGATGATTGCGGATATGTATACTGGCGAGAAAATGAATAAAATGCTGAACAGATTCCATATGTGGTTTCCAGGTGGAATTTTCGTTGGAGCATTACTTTCTGAATTGATGTCAACTCTTGGATTCTCTTGGCAGTCACAATTCTGGTTAATCCCTATCCCAGCATTGATTTATGCATTCCTATTCAGAGGGAAAACTTTTCCTCAATCAAGTGAAGAACAAGCAACATCTCTATCTGGCAATATTAAAGGCATGTTGACCCCTTTATTTTTCTTCATTTTCTGCTGTATGGCTTTGACAGCGATCACTGAATTTGGTCCTCAAAAATGGACTGGCTTGATTATGGAGAGCTCTGGTGCCAAGCCAATGTTGATTCTAGCACTAACGACAGGTCTAATGGCAGTTTTGAGATTCTTCGGAGGCCCAGTTACCAATATCTTAGGTCAAACCGGAGTACTATTATCAGGTGCGATTATATCTACTTTAGGTATTTATTTATTCAGCACTCAAACAGGTGCTATGGCATATGTAGCTGCGATTTTCTTCGCAATGGGTGTAGCATTCTTCTGGCCAACTATGATCGGCTTTGTAGCAGCAAAAATCCCTAAGAGTGGTGCATTAGGCATGTCCATCATAGGAGGCGTCGGAATGTTCTCTACAGCAATTTTCCAACCTTTCATTGGAAGCTGGATTGACAGTGACATTGCTGAGCAAAAGGCTTTGGGACTTACCGGTGCAGAATTAGATTTGGCAGCTGGTCAGGCGACGCTTTCAACTATGATGACTTTCCCTATGATTTTGATAGTGGCATTTGTAATTCTCTTCTTCTGGCAAAAAGGTAAAAAACCAGAAGTAGCAGTTGCTCACTAAAATATTAAAGCAGCCTTCGGGCTGCTTTTTTTATGTCTTTTTATTTTTCTAAGGGCAGGAATAACTTTCGTATTCATCTTTTTCCAAAGACCAAATTTTATCATCCTCATCTCGATAGGTCAAAGTTTCGGTCCGAATAGAAACCTCAATGGTGCGCTCAGTCTCTACCACACCTCCTCCGTTTGCTAAAACTATCGTGCAAGGCCCCTCAAATTTCTGAATATCTTTAATTCCAATATCCTGCAGCCAACTTTCACAAGAAGTCAATGAAAGTGTGACAAAAAGGATGAGTCCGTATTTAAGTTTCATTAGCCATGGTATAATCAGACTAATGTAAACTATACATTTCAAAAGAGGAAGCTTCAGCTCTTCAACCTCACCAAATTTCCAATCAAAAGTTCTCCACTCACATTTTTTAATCGAATTTACCTCTCCTATCCAATTCTCCTTAAATTGAATGTAAATTTTGAATACTATGAAAAAATACACATTTCTTCTCCTGGCTTTTTGTTTGGTATCCGTCTCAACTGCATTTAGCCAGACCGTTATAAAAGAGCAAACAATCTCAGATCTAAATAAAAATCCAAATTATGCCTTTGGAGTCAGAGACGCCGATGGATTTAACAGCGCGTTAGGAATGTTTGACGCTCTTTCTGAGAATGGAGTCTCTATTGAAAATTTCGAAATAGTTGCGAAAGGACCTATTGTCAAAGAATTGGTCAAAGGCTCTGATATGGAAAAGCAGTTTCAAAAATATAAATCCAAAGTCAAAGTTAGTATCTGTAGCATTGCTATGAAAAGGCTTAATGTTTCTGAGGAAGATTTATTTGACGGATTAGATATAGCAGAATCCTATTCCATCCGGTTATTACAGTTACAGGCATTGGGCTACAGCTACTTAATCTATTAGCCGATTAAAAATTGAAGCATAAAAAAAGCCCAACTTTTTGCAAAGATGGGCTGAGTGACCTCGTCAGGATTCAAACCTGAAACCTCTTGAGCCGTAATCAAGTGCTCTATTCAGTTGAGCTACGAGGCCGAAATGGTCTGCAAAGGTACCTATAAATCGAATTATTCCAAATAATACTTGCAAGGTTTTTTTATTTATAACCTTCTACCCTGATTTTCAGCCTTAAGAATTATTAAGACTAAAAGCGGGTTTATTCCTGTAGGATTTTCTATTTTTGCCCGCACTAGCACGTATTTAAGCATTCTTTTAATGAAAAAAATATTCACCTTCCTACTCGCATTTTCTTTAGTTCAATTAGCATTTGCTCAGGAAGAAACTAAAAGTCCTAAAACCCCAATCGGGGGTCGTCCTAATATCCCATCCGATTTGAAAATTGAATTTGGTTTCAATGTCCTCAATAACAGACCTGAAGACATGGGCACAAACTTTTTCGGATCAAGATCTTTGAACGTATACTATCAGCATCCAATCAATATTTTCGGATCGACCTCTGGTTTCACTTTGGATCCTGGGGTGGGTTTTGGAACTGATAAATGGTCATTTCAAGAAACAATGAACTTGTTCAATGATGCGGAAAAAGGAACTGATGCAAGTGATTTTATCGATTTGTCTGAAGTTTATGGAGATGGACTTTCTGTGAATTATAATAAGTTTTCACTTAACTATATCGAAGTTCCAATTGATCTGGTGTACCACGTCAATAAGACTAACTACACCAAAGGTTTTAGAGTAAGTATTGGAGGAAAAGTCGGTCTCCTTTATGATGCTCATACCAAAATCAAATTCACTGATAGTGATGGTTTGGAAAGAAAAATCAAAGAATCTCAGAACTATGGATTGGAGAAAGTTCGATATGGCTTGACCTTGAAAGCAGGGACTCCCGGGTTTTATGTTTGGAGTTATTTTGGGCTAAACAATGTATTCCAAGCGAATATGGGTCCTGTAGAAAACCAAGCGAAGCAGATTAGCTTTGGAGTAGCTGTGAACCTATTCTAAAAAGAAATAAAGATAGATGTTTGAAATCCAGGCTGGAAGGTCTGGATTTTTTTATCCCCAAATCCAAAGAAATCCTATCAAACAGGAGATAAATCCATAGGCAAAGCCGACATACACTTCAACAGGCTTATGGGCATCTAGAAGCAACCTGGAAGACCCTACAATCCCACAAAGCATCAGCGCCCCCAAAAGCGGGTACAAAGCAGAAAAATTAGGAAAGTACATCCCCAACACCACTACCAATGCCAACAATCCACCTACACCAGTCATATGTGCCGACATTTTCCAAAAGAAAGTAACAATAGTAAGCACCACCACGACAGCTGTCATAATGGCCAAGGATTGCCAAAGAATGGGGTCAAGCTCAGTCATTTGATACATGAAATAGACTGTCATCAGGTAATAGATTGATATGACTGAAAAAGGAATCAATCTATCCTTTATATCTATCATGTGTAAGCTTTTAACGGTTCCACTTACCCGAAGACCAATTACTGTAATCATTGGAATAGCTAAAGTAGAAAGTGAAACCAAATAAAAAATCCTTGATTTGAACTCTTGAGGTATACTACTTGCCTCAGGTACTCCAAATAATATTAAGGCGAAACCTAAGGCAGGAATTACTAATGGTTGAAAAATTACTGATATAATCTGAGCTAAAAATCTTGCCACTATAGTTCTTTTCTTAATCTAGCAACAGGGATTTGTAACTGCTCTCTGTACTTAGCCACTGTTCTTCTGGCGATATTGTAGCCCTTTTTGTTCAGCATTTTCACCAACTTATCGTCAGAAAGTGGTTTCTTTTTATCCTCTTCATCTACCATTCCTTGAAGCACAGATTTCACTTCTCTGTTGCTCACATCCTCTCCACTGTCAGTAGAGATTCCTTCAGAGAAAAAGTATTTCAATGGATAAACACCAAACTCAGTTTGAATTGCCTTACTATTTGCCACTCTGGAAACAGTAGAAATATCCATATCGATTTTTTCGGCAATATCCTTCAAGATCATTGGACGAAGGTTTGTCTCATCTCCATCCAAAAAGAACTCTTTTTGATATTGAAGAATAGCTTCCATGGTACGCAACAAAGTGTTTTGTCTTTGCTTGATCGCATCAATAAACCATTTTGCAGCATCTAGCTTTTGCTTAACAAAAGTGACTGTGTCTTTCAGCTTTTTATCCTTTTTGTCTGACTTATCATAAGCATCAAACATATCCGCATAAGATCTGGAAATCCTTAATTCAGGTGCATTTTTGGAATTAAGACTGATTTCTAATTTTCCTGAATTATTTGTCAGAATAAAATCAGGTATGATATATTGTGTCCGAACCAAACCGTCGGAAATCCCTCCCGGTTTCGGGTTCAATCTTGTAATTAGATTGACTGCTTCTTTGGTTTCTTCTTCAGTCAATTCACATTTTCTCTGGATTTTGGAATAATGCTTCTTCGTAAATTCTTCAAAGCAATCATGCAAAATTCGAAGTGCATGCATGATCACAGGATCATCTGGATGCTCTTTTCTTTCCAATTGCAAGATCAGGCATTCCTGAAGGTTACGAGAGGCGATACCGGCTGGATCAAATGACTGGATCTTTCTTAAGATTTCTTCTAACTCATCGATATCTGTCTCTATATTTTGGGAAAAGGCCAAATCATTGATGATAGCCTCCAAATCTCTACGGATATAGCCATCATTCTCTATACTTCCGATCAATTGTTGCCCAATAACCTTTTGTCTTTCATCCAGCTTCAAATAATTCAATTGCTGAATCAGCTGCTCATGAAGAGAGGCTTGAGAAGAAATTGGGATCTCTCGATCTTCCTCGTCAGAATTGTAATTCCCATCACCCTGCATCTTATACCCTCCGTACTCATCATCGAGATATTCATCCAGATTAATATCTCTATCATCTGTAGGAATATCATCATCATAGCTATCCTCAAACTCTTCCTGAGTAGACTCTTCTTTCTCTTCTCTACCTTCTTCCAACGCTGGATTCACCTCTAATTCTTCCTCAATTCTAGCATCCAATTCGGCTGTAGGAACCTGCAACAGCTTGATAAATTGGATCTGTTGGGGGGAAAGCTTCTGTGAAAGTGTCTGACTAAGATGTAGCTTTTGCATGTATGATTGAGTAAAACCTGCAATTTGGGTTCAAAAAAGGCCTTTTCTCATGAAAAAGCCCTGAACTCAAAGTTAGGAAAAACGAGCAAATTTTTGATAAAAAGGTGATTTAATCGTTTTTTTGCAAACTATAAAAAAATAGTCGCTCTGCGCTGTTTTAAACTTTATTCGAAATCATGGCATTCAACAAAAGGGTCAAAATCAAGACCATCCTGGATCAAAATCCAATTGGCAGTGAACTTACCATCATGGGATGGGTAAGAACCAAACGTTCCAACAAAAACGTCACCTTCATTGCGATGAATGACGGCTCAGTTATTACTAATTATCAAGTAGTAGCTGATCCCAATTTGATTTCTGAAGACGTATTGAAAAAATGCAGCACGGGTGCTTGTCTAAAAATCACAGGAACTGTGGTAGAATCTCAAGGATCGGGACAAGCTTCTGAATTGAATGCAATTTCCATCGAAGTATTAGGTGAAGCAGATCCTGAAAAATATCCACTTCAGCCTAAAAAGCACTCATTGGAATTCTTGAGAGAAATCGCCCACCTAAGAATGCGTACCAATACGTTTGGTGCCGTTTTCAGAGTGCGCCATGCTTTGGCTTTTGCTGTGCACCAGTATTTCAACAACAAAGGCTTTTTCTACATCCATACTCCAATCATCACTGCTTCCGATGCAGAAGGTGCCGGTGAAACATTCAAGGTAACCACTTTGGACTTAGCTAACCCTCCAAGAACAGAGGAGGGAGCTATTGATTTCAAACAGGATTTCTTCGAAAGAGAAGCAAACTTGACAGTTTCTGGACAATTAGAAGGTGAATTGGCAGCGATGGCTCTTTCTGAGATCTATACTTTCGGACCTACCTTCCGTGCCGAAAACTCCAACACTACCCGTCACCTAGCGGAATTCTGGATGATCGAACCGGAAATGGCATTTTATGACGCAGAAGACAATGCAGATTTGGCTGAGGAATTCTTGAAATACTTGATCCAATATGCTTTAGAGAACTGCATAGATGATTTAAAATTCTTAGAATCAAGATTGCTTGACGAGGAAAAATCAAAACCAGCAGATCAGCGTTCTGAATTAGGGTTGATTGATAAGTTGAAATTTGTTTTGGAAAACGAATTCGTAAGAATCACTTACACCGAAGCGATTGAAATCTTGAAAAGATCGAAACCAAATCAGAAGAAAAAATTCCAATATTTAATCGAAGAGTGGGGAGCTGATTTACAATCAGAGCACGAAAGATATTTGGTTGAGAAGCATTTCAAAAAGCCAGTTATATTAACTGACTATCCGAAAGAAATCAAGTCTTTCTACATGCGTCAGAATGAAGATGGGAAGACCGTAGCAGCGATGGACATCCTTTTCCCAGGGATCGGAGAAATCGTAGGTGGTTCTCAGCGTGAAGAGAGAATGGACGTTCTTCTAAAAAGAATGGAAGAAATGAACATCCCAACTGAGGAGATGTGGTGGTTCTTGGATACCAGAAGATTTGGATCCACTCCACACGCAGGCTTTGGATTAGGCTTTGAAAGAATGGTCCAGTTCGTTACTGGTATGGGCAATATTCGAGACGTAATTGCTTTTCCTCGAACTCCAGGAAACGCAGAATTTTAATTCTTTTATCCCCGGCAAAAATGTCGGGGATTTTTATTTTTCAAAAATCCCATTATTCCCTTTTTCCAATACCTCCTTTAGGCCTTCCAAAGATTCCAATTTCTCAGGAGCAATATTTTTGGTTTCGTTAGGATCCTGTATTTGATCATACAACTCATACTCAGGACCATTTGAGCGATAATACCGGGTTAATCTATACTCAGAAGTCCGTACCGAATTCCCCTGATTGAAATAGCTGTAGGCGGTATTTCTCCAACTTTTAAGTTCAGGATTCTTCATTAATTCTACCAAACTCTCTCCATCCAGCTTTTCTGAAGGTTTTACACCAGTCAGTTCCAACAAAGTGGGAGCAATATCCACTGTGCTGACTATCTGATTGATGTAATTTCCTTTTCCGTCAGGAGTTTTTATCATTAAAACAGATTGTAATGCCCAATCAAAAAGCGTATGCTTTCCCCAAACTAAATCATCCCCCAAATGCCAGCCATGATCTCCCCAGATTACGACAATAGTATTTTCAGCTAGACCTTGCTTTTCTAATTCATCTAATACTTTTCCAATCTGAGCATCTACATAGCTTACAGAAGCTAAATAGGCATGTCTAATTTTTCTAGCATATTCATCGGAAACGGCATGATCCAAACCTGCTTTTTCCTCCCCTAAGGCATATTGATTAAACTCACCACTTGTAATCAAACTGGCAGCTGCAGAACCTTCCGGTATGGCAGTAAAGGGGGCCAATGGAATTCCAGACTCCTCATACAAATCCCAATATTTCTTGGGTGCTGTAAAAGGCAAGTGAGGTTTAAAAAAGCCAACACCTAAAAAAAATGGTTCTTGTCGCTCTTTTAATTCACTCAATTTATCAATCGCCAATTCAGCGGTCAAACCATCAGGATAGCCAGTATCTTCCGCTTCCGCAGACTCGTAGGGCTTCACTTGTTTATTCATCCCCGTCCGATTGCTTCCATCGGCATAGCCAAAAAATGCATTATGGCCAGTACCCCATTTTCCAGAATCAAAGAGCATTTCATCCCATGTTCCTGGTAATTCTAACTGGTTACTTTTGGGCTCGTCGTATTCGTAAACATAACCATCCGGATGATGCGATAATTTCCCAATTCCAACGGTATAGAATCCATTTTCTCGAAGGTCTTGTACAAAAGTCTTAGGCCTTTCGCTTTCTGGCTTGTTGGAGATATTATTAACTGCGGCCATATTACTCAAATCACCTTTGGATTTCGGCAGTTTCCCTACTAGCATACTATATCTAGAGGCTCCACATGTTGGAACAGTTACAAAGTGGTTCTGAAAAACAGAACTTTTAGATGCAAACTGGTCTAGATTAGGAGTATAGGTGTAACTTTTCCCATAAGCACCTAATTCTGGCCGTAAATCATCCACTGCTATAAAAAGAATATTGGGTTTCTTGGGCATATTCTGAGCATGAAGATTCCAGTCTTGAAAAAGGAAAATAACTACCAAGGCTAAGAAATGCCGAAAAGACAGATTCATAAAATTTAAATTTTTAATCAATTTAAGGATTGAGTGTAGTAATCCAGTCCTGAAATGAGGAGAATTCTTTGGATAAAAAAACCGAGACGATTAACTCACTACTTTTACTCTTCTTGCCAATGGAATACAGAGCAAGCTGAAGAAAATAGCCAAATAGCCAACCATATTAAAATTAGTCAGCTGACCAGTTGCACTTTCCCCAATAATCAACCCAGCGATCAGGGATGCCAATCCTGCCACCAACTGCTGGATTGCAGAGTTAAAACTCAAGAAACTCCCACGGTTTTCTGGCCTTGCTGTCCCCGTGATTATTGCTGCAGCAGGCACATACCTCCCGTTGGAAGTCACAAAAAACATCGTTGTAATGATTAACACCAATGGCACTGGTGTGATACCCAAATGGGTAATAATTCCAATCGGAATGACATTGAGTGCCATGAAAATCGTAAAAACCTTAAGCTTCCCAAATTTATCAGAAAGTTTACCTACCCACGGGGAGGTGAAAATCGTAAATGCTCCGCCTGCAATATAGATATAGGTCAATTGCATTTCGGTAAACCCGACATTGGCAACATTATAAGGGCTCAAGAATGGAATAATCATGAACTGACCAAACATCATCATCACTGAAAGAGCGATTGCCCTCATTTGATTTGAGTTACTTGTTACTCGCTTTACTACTTCAACTGGTTTAGGCTTTTCTATTTCTTTATCCAAGTGATCAGTAATATTAGGAATGAACTTAATAATCATCCCCAAGCTCACAACGGACAATCCAGTCAAGATATAAAACGGAGTATGCCAATCAGACAAACTAGCTAAAAACAACCCCAAAGGAACACCTAGAACAGAGGCCAATGAAAAGGCTGCCATCACCAAACCCATCGCTCGGCCTCTTCTTGAATCAGGAATCACGTCACCAATGATAGCCAAAATCAGAGCAGAAGTAAGGCCGCCAAAGAAGCCGGAGATAACCCTTGCAAATAGAAGAATATGGTAATTTGGAGAAAGTGCACAGCCTAATGTGGCAATAGAGAACCCTATATAAACCCACAATAGAATCGTCTTACGATCGAATCGATCCAAAAAGAATGCTCCAAAAAAACTTGAAGCTCCAGCGCTAAAAGTATAGGATGATACTAAAAGACCAAACTCCCTAGGAGAAATCTCAAAGACTCTCATTAATTGTGGCCCTAGTGGCATTAGAATCATAAAATCCACAATGTGGATAAAATTGATTGCTGCAAGGGTCCAGAGTAGTAGCTTCTCCTTATTCATAAAAATACTTTAACGCAAAACCCTAAGTAAAACTTAATAGTTTCGTTGGTGAGAATTTTAAACGCTTAATTTCAGATAGGTTTCCGGAATCGCTTCGATAATATCAGAGGCAATTGTCCCCCTCCTTTTCTTTGCGCCAGCAATCTCACCTGCCAATCCATGATGATATACCCCACAAAGCGCTGCAGAGTCCGAAGAATACCCCATGCCTAGGTAGGCTGTTATCATACCGGTCAAAGTATCACCAGATCCCGCCGTTGCCATATAAGGAGATCCAGAGCTATTGACAACCTGTCTCCCATCAGGAAGAGAAATAACTGTATTTGCCCCTTTGAGCACAAGAATGAGCTGATGTTTGGTAGCAAACTCTTTAGCCTTTTGAACACGTTCGATATGGCTACCAAATTCTCCAATCAGTCGGCCAAATTCACCTACATGAGGAGTTAAAATACTCCCCTTAGGTAATTTTTCTATAATTTCAGGATGCTTTGCCAAAAGATTGATTCCATCTGCATCAACCACAATTGGTTTATGAAAATCCTTTAGTAATAGTTCCATCAAATTCCTTCGATGATCTAGACCCCACCCTGGGCCAATACCAATAGCATCATAATATCCAGCATTCGGGATCAGGCCCCAATTACACATTACTTCTGGTACTGACGTTTGTAGAATATGGTGTTCACTCTCCTCCACGTGACAGGTTACTAAACCAGCCCCAGTCCTCAATGCACTTTTAGATGCAAGAACCATAGCCCCCATTTTTCCTAAACTACCACCTACCAATAATATTTTTCCAAAATCTCCTTTGTGAGAAAACCTTGTAAATTTCTTATGCAAAGCGGGGACGTCACTCTCTTGAAGAAAATACATCTCTCCTTCAAATTCATTATATAATTCAGGATCTATTTGAATATCTCCGACTACTAAGTCACCAACTAAATTGGCATTTTCAGGAATCAATAACGCTTCTTTTGGGGATGCTAAAGTAAAAGTCAAATCTGAAATAACTACCAGTCCTCTACTTATACCTTCGGAATGTAACCCACTTGGAATATCAATAGAGATTTTATATCCATAAAGCTCATTGATTTTTGAGACCACCATTTGAGCATCTTCTCTTAATTCTCCATTGAAGCCAACCCCAAGAAAAGCATCAATTATAATTGGAAAACCAATTTGAACTTCAAAATCCTTAAGAAAAACTTCTTTGACTTTTGTTGGAAGCATTTCAAGATTTCTCGCAGAATCAGAGCTTAATTTGGCATTTTCAGGAAAGCATTTGACAACAGTTACTTGAAAGTTCTTTTGTGAAATCAGCCTTGCAATTACTAATCCATCTCCTCCATTATTCCCTGCACCTACAAAGATCAAAACGTTACGGTCCTTGGAAAAATCTTGCTCATAAAACCATTTTTCAAAGGCCAAACCGGCTCGTTCCATTAATTCATAGGACTGAATTTCTTCCTTATCACAGGCGAGTTTATCAAGCCTCTTAACATCGGAGCCTTTTAATATTTTGATCATCCTTTTAATTGGATTGAGGTGAAAGTTGATTCTTCGGAATACTGACTAGCATTAGAAAGCCTAATCCTACCAAAAAGAAAATTCCTAAAGTCAATGCTGAATTTCGCATACTACCCGTAAACTGCTCAATAACACCATAGGAGAACGTCCCGATTACGATAGCAAGCTTTTCAGTCACATCATAAAATGAGAAAAAAGAGGCGTGCTCGGTGGTAGATTTAGGAATTAATTTAGAAAACGTTGATCTAGAAAGCGATTGAATTCCTCCCATTACCAAGCCAACAACGAAAGCTAAAGCATAAAACTCATAGACCGTGTAAACATAATATGCAGCTCCACAGATTCCTGTCCAAATAAGAACCATAATGACCAAACTCAATTTGTTACCGTATTTTTTAGAAAGAAACGCGAAAAAATAACTTCCAATAATGCCAACAAACTGGATAATCAAAATAGTCAAGATCAATTGATCTCCTGGTAAGCCTAATTCTTTATCTCCAAAGGAAGCAGCTAAATACATAACCGTTTGAACGCCCATGGAATAAAAGAAAAATGAAGCTAGGAATCGATTCATGACTTTAATTCCCCGGACTTCCTTGAATACTTTCCTTATTTCCTGATACCCATGAAAGAGTAATTCTCGTTTAATTTTTTTGTTATATGGATTCTTAGGCAGGACTCTAAATGGTATCTGAGCAAAACCTGCCCACCATAGTCCAGTGATCAAAAAAGAAAGTCGAGCTGCAACTCCACCATCCGGTATTCCAAAAAGGTCAGGCATTTGAATCATCAACAAATTAACGACCAATAAGATTACAGATCCTATATAACCTAAGGCAAAACCTTTAGCACTCAAAAAGTCATATTCTTTCTCTTCAGAAATCTCTGGCAAATAGGCATTATAAAAAACAATACTCCCTGCATATCCTATACTAGCGGTAACACTACAAAGGATACCAAACTCCACATTACTTTCATCGAAAAAGAATAATCCAACACATGCAAGAGAACCTAGGTAGGCAAAGAATTTCATAAACTCCAATTTCTTTCCACTCGTATCTGCCATACCAGAAAGTAGAGGAGAAACTAAAGCAATTACCAAAAAAGAAAATGAAATAGAGTAGGAATACAAAACAGTGTTAACTATGTCAATGCCAAAAAATGACACAACATCACTCCCATCAATTCCTTTGGTTACAGAATTATAGTAAACAGGAAAAATGGTAGAAGTTATCACCAAGCTATAGACAGAATTAGCCCAATCATACATGGCCCAAGCATTTTGGACCTTCTTTTTGTTTTTGAGATTTAACAACATGCGGGTATAAACAATAAAAAAGCTGTCTCGATTAGGAGACAGCTTTAAATATAAAGAATTAAATCAATTGATTACTTCTGGAGTTTTCCTGTTGAAGCATATAATACACGACGTGCATCAGCTTCTCTTAATTCAGTTTGAACATCGGAAATAGGTCCCATCTTAACATCTCTATCTACTTTCATAGAGATGGTGATCATTCCTCGATCTGCTTCTGGAAGCAAATCTCTTTCCTGGTTTACCCACTGAACTACATCTTCAGCACCAATCAAAACATCATTTGCTTGAACTTTAGGTTCAGAACCATACAATGCAGTATTCTTAGGCTTACCTATATAGATATAAGAAATCAATGTCTTCTTCTGCAATTTCTGAAGCTGAGTAGCTTGAGGAATTTTTTGCTCAACCAAGATATCTTGCTCTCTCAACACGGTTGTCACCATGAAGAAGAAAAGAAGCATAAAGATGATATCTGGCAATGCTGAAGTAGGAATACTTTCTTCAGTTTTTGTCTTTTTGCTAAACTTTGCCATATCAACTACCTATTTTATCTGGTTCTGCAATTGAAATCGCCATAGGGATTCCTTCTTTACCTCTATCAATTAATGCTTCTTCAGCGTCATCTTTACCGGTAAGAGTTCTATACTCATCAGTGGTAAGATTTACACGCTCAGCATAAATATCAAAGTAAGCTTTCTTAGCTAAATCAAAGATCTCCAAATATTTCTCATAGCTAGTTCCACGGTTAGTTTTAATAGAAACTACTGCTTCACCAGGAGAATCAGAAGATTCAGGATCTCTTTTTACCTGAGCTTTCAAAGAAGCTGGCAAAGTGTTATACAATGCTGTTGCTTCTTCATCAGGTAGACCGAAATTCAAAACGAAAGCTTTGATTTCCGCATCCAAACCATCCGCATTATCTCTAAACTCGTCCTCGATAAGAAGTTGATCATTTGCGTTGATCAAGATATTAAAGATGTTACGCTCGTTTTTGTCAATTTCCGGCGGCGGGTTGTTCGGATCTAACTTCGGAGGCAGTACGTTTAAGATACCCTTATCCGAAGCGATCGTTGTTGTGACAAGAAAGAAGATTAGAAGCAGGAAGGCGATGTCTGCCATCGAACCTGCATTAACCTCCTGACTTGGTCTATTTTTCTTCTTGCCCATATTACTTAATAGCTTTGCTTAGTTCAGTAAATACGATACCAACTACAGCTATAACTGCCAGTACATAAGTAGTAATCAACATGCCACCTACAAACTGGGAACCTGCTGGTGTTAGATTAAATGGTTCGGCCTCGAATTTTGGAAGTACTTCATTGCTAGAAATGCTGTAAGCAATGAAGAACAATACCGCGATGCCAACAATACCGACTATAGTTTTTAATAGAGACTTAGGATTATCAAGGGACTTGATAAGTGGCATAACCACTGCGAAGATCGCACCCAAAATCACTAGACCATAGCCAACGTATAAGAATATATCATAAGTATCCATAGTATATGTCTTCTTTTGGGGTTAACTAATTAATTTGAAATTCAACAAAAGGTCCGGTAAATTATTTACCAGTCAATTTGTGCTTCACAAGGATATCTACCAAAGTGATAGATGCATCCTCCATATCGTTAACCAAAGAATCAATCTTAGCTACACAATAGTTGTAGAACAACTGTAGGATAATCGCAACGATCAAACCAGCTACAGTAGTCAAAAGGGCGATTTTAATACCACCCGCTACCAAGGAAGGAGAGATATCACCAGCTGCTTCGATTGAGTCGAATGCACCGATCATACCGATTACAGTACCCATGAAACCCAACATTGGAGCAAGAGAGATAAACAAAGAGATCCATACTAGACCTTTTTCCAATCTACCCATTTCTACAGAACCGTATGCGATGATAGATTTTTCTACCATTTCGATTCCTTCAGAATATCTCATTAGACCTTGAGTAAAGATAGATGCAACAGGACCTTTAGTACTTTTGGTAATGTCCTTAGCAGCTTCAACACCGCCAGAAGCAAGTGCATCTTCAACTTTAGCCAATAATTTCTTTGTGTTTGTAGTGGAAAGGTTCAAAGTAACGATTCTTTCCAAAGCTACTGCTAGACCCAAGATCAAACAGATCAATACTGGAGTCATAAACACTGGATCACCTTCGATAAATTTCTCTTTAACGATTTGGTGAAAGCTTTGCTCCTCAGCGACGATCTCGTCGTCAACTACCATAGGAGATGCTGCAGCAGGCTCTGCTACAGGGGTGGTTTCTTCTTGTGCTGCAGAATCAGATTCTGCTTCTTGTGCGTTAGCGAAAACAGGCGCGAATAAGATACCTGCAAGCATGAACAAAGCGATTAACTTTCTCATAATGTGATTTTTAAATAGACTTTTGATAAAGGTTAAATGGTTTCTACACTAAAATCGAGTTTTAAAGTTATCATTTTTTAAATTCAAAAAACAATGACCTCTTTCAGATTTTCCCTAAAAATTCCCCTTTTAAAGCATGATTAAGCCAATTTTTACATGAGCGGGGAATTTTCCTTTTTCTCTGAAACAAGCCAGATTACTCAAAACTCCGCGAAAGGTTCGCAATTTTAATCAAAAGAAAAAACAATTTTTAAAAAGATTTAAAACCAATGTATGAATTCAATCGAATCTTTGGTTTATCTCCATTTTTCAAGTCAATTCCCAATCAAAATTATGTTTTCTACTATTTCTTACGTTTTACTTTGTTTCATTTTTATAAGAAAAGCCTTGAGTTATCTGCCATATTTTCAATAAAACGACCAAAGAATTGAAAATCAGCTAGATTTCAACTCCTTTCACATTAAAAATTTAACTAATTAAAATACACGCAACAGTTATTTTTTCTTAAAAAACACTGATCATCAATTTTTTATAATAAATCCGCCAAATTAATATCCAAAAAAAGACCCTGAGAAATTCAAAAATTCTCAGGGCCGATTTATTTCGAATTCAATTTTGTAAGTCTTATTGCAAAACTTCAGCATTGATATTGATTTTCACTTCGTCGCTTAACATGGGCTCAGGGAAACCATCTCCAATTCCAAAATCAGATCTCTTAAGTATACCTGTCATTTTAAATCCTGCAGATGTTTTTTTAGTCTGTGGATTTATTACACTTCCCCTGTAGATCATATCAAGAATAACTTCTTTAGTAATTCCCTTTGCAGTGACATTCCCAGTTAGTTTGTAGGTATTCTCCCCTACTTTTTTGATCCCTGTACTTTTAAAAGTCATTGTCGGAAATTTTTCAACTTCAAAGAAATCAGCACTTTTCAGGTGATCATCTCTCATGCTGACTCTAGTATCGATGGATGCTGTTTGAATTGTGGCCTCCACTACCGCATCGCTGAAATCCTCCTTATTGCTGGTCACAGTAGCTGTGAAATCATTGAAGGTCCCGGTTACATCTGAGATGCCCATATGAACGATGCTAAAACCGAACTCAGAATGGGGCACATCTGAAGTCCAGATTCCTTTGGTAGTGAAGGCGGTAAATGCAAATAGAGCAAATGCCACTGCGATTAATCCTGTCTTTTTCATTTGACTTTTGGTTTGAAATTTATGTTAGGTTTTGTTTTTAAGTATATAAAATTTATATGTCACGACTTTTAATGTCTATACAATAATTAGATTAGATGCATTACGAATTGAATGTAGAATAAGTTCATTTTTGATTAATTTTTCCTGTCCAAGGAAAAAACCATTTAAGTGAAGAAAAGAATGAAAAAAACTACGCCATTAAAATTTGAGAAAAGATAAAGGAGCTCTCGAATTCACAAGTCACACTACTTAACCTATCGCAAATTTCCAATTTGGCCAAATAAACTCAATTTTACTTCGCATAGGGTCCTCCCAGACCTCATTTGAATTTGAGACCCTAATACAAAAAAAGCCAAGCTGTTTTAGCTTGGCTTGTTGCAGAGAGGAAGGGATTCGAACCCTCGATACCCTTTAGGGGTATACACGCTTTCCAGGCGTGCTCCTTCAACCACTCGGACACCTCTCTGTGTTTAAATTTTGATGCGCTTTGCGAATCGGAGTGCAAAGAAAAAAATTATTATTTCCGTTTCCAAATTTCCTTCCAAAATAGATCAGAAAATATCAGGTTGTCATCTCACCCGCAATAGGAATAGTCAGTTTTCGACGGATTTCCTCTGTGTCTTTTTCCTGCCCCAGGAGGAACATTAATTTGGTAACGGCTGCTTCTGTCGTCATATCAGCCCCACTGACAACCCCAACTGCCAATAATTCTTTCGATGTCTCATACCGTCCCTGAATGACTCGTCCACCATTACATTGGGATACATTGAGAATAATCAGACCTTTTTTGATTGCCCTTTCCAAAGACTTCATAAACCAGGCTTCACTTGGACTGTTCCCTGATCCATAGGTTTCCAAGACAACGCCTTTTAAACCTTCAATCGCAAAACAGGCATCCATAACCTTTTCAGTGATCCCTGGAAAAAGCTTTAAAATCATTACCCGATTATCTAAATCATTGAGATTGACCAATTTTCTATGAGATTCATAAGGACGAATCGCAGCAGTATTGTAGTCAATAACGATTCCTGATTCTGCAAGATTTGGATAGTTTTCGGACTCAAAAGCATCAAAGTGGACACTCTGAACCTTTTTCGCCCTATTTCCTCTAAGCAACATATGATTAAAGAAAATACAAACCTCAGGAACAATCGGATAGTCGTCGATTTGAGCTGTAGCGATTTCCAAACTGGTCATCAAGTTTTCACGAGCATCCGATCTCATTGCAGAAATAGGCAATTGAGCTCCTGTGAAAATCACTGGTTTATTCAAGCCATGTAGCATATAGCTTAACATGGATGCAGAATAGGCCATCGTATCAGTACCGTGCAAAACCACAAAACCGTCATAGCTATCATAGTTTTCGGTAATGATATAGGCCATATCCTTCCAATGATGCATGGAAACATTGGATGAATCGATTGGTTCAGGAAATGAAATCACTGTGATCGCAATATCCATATTGGAGAGGATCGGGATTTTCTCTAGAATCTGACCAAAATTAAAGGGTACCAGGGAACCACTTTCATCATAGGCCATCCCCAAAGTACCTCCTGTATAAATGATCAAAACTGAAGATGTCTTACTTGATTTGATCCGAGTATTGAGTCGAACTATTTTATAATTCATAGCTGATAATCCTTAAATAAACCCAACGCATTTTCTTTGGTTTTCATTGCAACCGATTCCTTACTCATGGAAAGCAGATCCCCAACTCGCTCAGCAATATAAGGAAGGTAGGCAGGAGTGTTTCTTTTTCCCCTAAATGGAACAGGTGCCAAATATGGTGCGTCTGTTTCCAGCACTAAGTTTTCTATACCGATATGAGGTAAAACCTTGTCCAAACCACCATTTTTATAGGTACTTACCCCGCCGATTCCCAAAAGGAATCCCATTTCGATGATTTGATTTGCTTGAACCAGATTACCAGTAAAGCAATGAAAAATCCCTTTGAGTTTTCCATTATGCTCTTCTCGGATGATTTCTATTGTTTCATCCATTGAGTCTCTACAATGAATAACAATCGGAAGTTCCTTTTCCTTAGCCCAAGAGATCTGTTCTATCAAGGCCAACTTTTGTTGTTCAAAAAATGTCTTATCCCAGTATAAATCAAGGCCAATTTCCCCAACTGCAGCAAATGGTCTTTTATCCAACCAGCCTTTCATAATTTCCAACTGGGATTCAAAATCCTCCTTCACATCACAAGGATGAAGCCCCATCATGGAGATACATAGGTCTGGATATTTTTCTTCACATTCGAGCATTCTCGGGATAGTTTCTACATCCACATTGGGCATGTATAGCTTTTCTACACCAGCTGCTCTGATTTCTTCGATCACTGCATCTCTATCCGAATCAAATTTACTGGAATAGATATGCGCGTGGGTTTCAATTAGGTTCATGGGTATATTCTGGATTTCCATTCGATTGGAGAGGGCCAAAAGTAATAAAGAATTGTCAGGGCGGTGGTAGGGAAAAAGTAAAAATCGAAGGAAAGAACTCTAAAATAGGACAATTTTATCCCAGCTCGACTAGCCAAAGACCTATGAAAGCTTGCTTGGAGGAAAATTTTGGCCAGAATGAAAGGAACCATAAACCAACCCAGTTGAAAAATCAGATAGATAGCGGCTGGAAAATAAAAGAACTGAAAAGCCAAGATCACTTTCCAATACCAGGGTAAAGTAAGCACACCAAACATCCATCGCTTCCTTTGAGCCAGAAGTTTTTTCAGGCTTTTTTCAGCTTTAGTCAAAACGAGAGTTTTAGGTTTTATTTCGGAATGCACCCTATATCCAGCTTTTGCTATGGATTTACTCATTTCAAGATCTTCTGTTAGGTTGAATTTCAGATTTTCAAAACCTCCACATTCATCGTAGATCCTTTTTTTTACGGCCATGTTGTTACCCATCCCAGAAGTAGAAACTCCCAAGTCAGAAGCTACTTTCATAAATCCTTGGGTATTCCACCAATCCAAATCTTGAAAAAAACGGAGAAAGCCTTTCCAATAAACATGTGTCACCCCTACAACCATCCCTACATTGGGTCCAAATCCTGAAACCATCCCTTTGACCCATTTCTCTGAAACGGCGCAATCAGCATCTGTAAACAGATATATCTCTCCATTTGCATTCTCTGAAAGTTGAGCCAATGCTTCTGCCTTGGGATTTACAGGGTGTGAATCAGATAGTTCTCTTGTAGTGATAAGACTTGCATTGGTTTGCCTTTCGCACCAATCCTTTAAAATCGCAGGCGTCTTATCCTCACTTTGATCATTTGCAAAAAGAAACTGAATCTTATCCATGGAATAATCTAGCTTTTCAAAGGACTCTAATAGTTTTGGGAGATTCTCTTCCTCGTTTCTGGCAGCAACCAAAATCGACACTTTTGGCCAATCATGATTTTTAGGCGAAGGGAATTCAAGCCAATTCCATTTGAATCGCCATAGAATCAAAAAGAATTGAATTAGAACAACTGAAAGAATTAAGCTCGCTAATTGTATCATGTTAAAGACAGGCCGTTTCCCAACCTTGATCTTTTACAAAATCCAAAAAATCAGGCAAAAATGCAGGCAAAATATCCTTAGTTTTCTCCTGATCATGAAACAAAAGAATCGATCCGGGAGCGCTATTTTTTTGACAAATGTTGAGAACCTTGTCTGGTGAAACTTTGGAATCATAGTCTGTAGACAAAACATCCCACATAGCGATTTGGTACGATTTGGATACAATCCTTGCTTGAGAATATTTCATCCAGCCATATGGAGGGCGAAATAAGGTAGACTTTACACCAAGCTTTTCTTGAAAAATCAAATCACAAAGCTCCACATTGTTCAGATATTCTTCTGTCGGAGTTTTTAACCCAAGCAAATGATTATAGGTGTGATTTCCTATCTTATTACCAGCTTCAAGAACTTCTTTCGCCAAACTTTCATGCTTTCTCACATTGTCTCCAACCATGAAAAAAGTGGCTTTCATATCCCTCTTCCCTAACTCATTGAGTACAAAATCAGTAGCTCCTGGAACAGGCCCATCATCAAAAGTCAGGTAAATTTTAGATTCATTTCCATTCCACAGCCGATCTGGAAAAAGTTTTTTAACCCAAGTTGGAGTTTTATGGAAAAGTGCCATTTAAAAGAATCTTAAACTAAATAAGGTCAAATCATCCCTTAGAGGAACTTCACCTGAGAATTCTTTAAGTTCTTTTAAAAACTCTTGATGAAAATCAGTTGGATGCATGCAGATATGACCCGAAACGAAATCCGAAAGGCGCTCTTCACCATATTCATTTTCCATCACATCCATAGTCTCTGTCAATCCATCCGTATATAAATGAAGGCTAAAGCTGCTTGGGATTTCCCTTTCACCTATTTCCAAGAAAGGCAATTCCTCAAAAGCTCCCAAAATGGTAGTACCAGCTTCCAATAGCTCCACAGACATCTCATTTTCCCGGCAAAGAACCGGAGGATTATGTCCCGCATTCACGTATTCCAGCTTTCTGGTTCTGAAATTAAATTTCCCCAAAAAGAACGTAATGAATCGCTCCCCTTTGGTGTTTTCAAAAAGCGTGTAGTTCAACTGATGAACGATAGTCTCCAGATTTGCATCACTTCTCAAAAGCGTTCGTAAAGCAGCTTGGAAATTTGACATTAACAGGGCCGCAGATATTCCTTTTCCAGACACATCAGCAACACAGAAATAAACTACATCTTCTGATTGCCTGATGAAATCATAATAATCCCCTCCGACTTTGCTATGTGGAAAATAAGTAACAGTAGCCTTGATTTCATCTGTATCAGGTAAGTTATTTGGCAAAAGCATTTGCTGAACTTGAGATGCGATGGCCACTTCCCTATTCAAAACCTCTTGCTGTAGCTGCCTTCTTGCAAATCGCTTATTTTCCAAAGCCACTACCAAAATATTACTCAAAGCCTGAGTGAAATCTAAGTCCAACTCTTCTGATTCCTCTTTTCTCTTTAAAAACAAAATTGCGAGCAGGCGATCCTTGTGATAAACTGGCAGGTATGTCTCCAGTTCTTCAAAGGAAAATTCAGAATCCAGCTCCAAAAGTAACTGTCCGGATTTCTTTTCGTCCTTGATCTGATTGTTGGGAATCAAATCAGGAACTCTCCCTTTGACTCCATGCGAAATCTTCTTTTCAAAACCTTCGTCCTGCAACACATACAAAATCAAAGATTTGATATTCAGGTGAACAAGACAGGTAAATTTAAAAATATTGCAAAGCACTCCTTCAGACTGATTTTCATTGATCGCCTGAGTGATTTCCAATAAAGCTTTCAGCTCTAATTCTTTGCGTTGATATTTATCGTTTTCCGAAATCAAAATTTAAAGGGCATTATGGGCCATCAATCCTTTTTTAGTTGCCAAAAACAGCAACTCTTTTCCATCTTTTAATATGTCTACCTGATCAAATCTTTCTTCATCTGGTGCAGATAGGCATTTGATAAACGCTTTTTGATAAAGTGAATTTAGAATCTCCAAAATCTTAGTATCCTCCCAGCCTAGGTTTTCCTGCAGATAACTGAATGGCTGAACAAAATACAACTCATCCAGCAAATCAAACTCATCTTCATTCATCTCCATAAGAATCCACTATTATCTCTCTTTTGATATTTCTTCCTTTCCATTGGATTTTTGAATTAAAACTCTCAAAGCCAACACGAATCACATAAAGGGGATGGATCACGCTTGTGTAGACAAATGACCTCCACCCCACATGTATTTCAAAACTACTGAGTACTTTTCCCAAAGCCAGTTTTTCTGCTAAAATTTTTAGACTCCAGACTCCTAAAAAAACCAAAAAACCCCGGGATCCGAATAGCAATAAGAGAAAACTCCCTACCCAGATTAATTGAAAGAAAAACGGAAGTAATGATGCAGTCGCATGAAACCCTATTCCATGAAGACCCCATTTGGAAGCCCATCTGGCTCTTTGTTGAATCAATTCATTCCAAGAATTTTCAGCCTTTGTAAATACCAAAACTTCTTTTCCAAGTAGCATATTGAATGACTCCGTACCGTATTCCCGAATCACTTTTTTCAATAAAAACTCATCATCTCCTGAAAGATATTGGAGGTTTCCCTGATAGCCTCCTACGTTTTCAAATGCAGATTTTCTGAAAGCCAAATTAGCACCACTGCACATCAAAGGATTCTTTGAAAGGTTTGATACCTGATTTAACAGAGAAATGCTTGCCCAATCCAATCGCTGAAAGTCAGTCAATGAGGATACTTTACCTTCAACTTGGACAGTCCCTGATACCATCTGAATCTTTTCATCACCGAACGGCCTAGTCATTTCCTCAATCCAGTTTTCCGGAAATCTACAATCAGCATCTGAAGTGAGAATTAGCTCTCCTCTCGCATTTGTAATTCCGAAGGCCAATGCGTCTTTCTTCCCTGTTCCAGTGGATTGGATTACTCTAATGTTCGAAAGCTCTTTAGTCAGGCCTTTCGCCAAGTCATTGGACTCATCCTGACTTTGATCATCAACTAGCAGAATTTCAACTTTTGATTCCTTGAATTTGGAGAGTTGATCTATTAATATGGGAAGTTGATGAGACTCATTCCGAAATGGAATTATCAATGTAATTGGTAAATGATCCTTTGAATTTCCCTGAGCTTTCCGACTGGAGGTTCGCCAGCAAAATCTCATCCCTAAGAGACTCAGAAAATAGAATCCAGACCATATCAGGTAAAAACTTAGCATCTTTTGGGCTAACTTGCGAAGGTGAGTAAAGCAACTAAAAAAGAGGCAAAGGAAAAAATCATTTTGGGAATTGATCCAGGAACCACGGTCATGGGATATGGCATTATTCTGACTGAAGGAAAGAAGTACAAATTACTTCAATACGGTGTCATCCATCTCCGGAAATATGAAACGCATGAATTGAAACTGAAAAAAATATTTGAGCGGATCACCGGAATCATAGATGAATTTTTGCCTGATATGGTGGCCCTTGAAGCCCCATTTTATGGAGCAAATGTCCAATCCATGCTCAAGCTTGGAAGAGCCCAGGGAGTGGCAATGGCAGCTGCATTGGCGAGAGATATACCCATTACAGAATATTCGCCTAAAAAAGTGAAGCAATCGGTGACAGGAAATGGAAATGCCTCAAAGGAGCAGGTAGCAGCGATGCTTCAGACACTTTTCAACTTAACAGAAATCCCAAAACTATTGGATTCAACTGATGCCTTGGCAGTTGCTCTTTGTCATCATTTTCATGAGGGAAGAGTACAAACCAGAGGTCGTAGTGCAGGCTGGAAGTCCTTCATTGAGGAAAACCCAGACAGGATCAAAAAATAAAGTTTTGTCAGGCTGAGCGAGGTCGAAGACTATTCAATTAATTTTTTAAATACATTTCGACCCCGTTCAATGTAACAAATTGCAAAAATGACTTTTACAAAGGCCTGACGCAGATTAATACCTTCTATAGATATCGTATCCTACTGAGAGCTTCAATACTCGGTTTTTCACATTAGCGTCATAGTAATTCAGGTTGGACATCCCCAAATCATAACTCAACTGAAAATTCAATCCCATTGGAAATGAAGCGCCTATTCCAACCACACCGCCAATATCATATCCTTTGATAATATCAGTGGCAGTCTGATTATTTCCTGGCTCTTCTCTTTTTCTTGAAACCAGCATACTTGCCTGAGGTCCTGCAAATACATTTAATCCAGGCAGAAAGCTCAAGCGAACCAATACAGGCACATCCAAATAATTGAAACTTTCAGTGATCACATCTCCAGAAGGAACCTGATTGGTTTCAAAACCTTTTTGTGCAAACTGAATCCCTGGTTCTATAGATAAAAACTCAGTCCCCAAAGTGTAATACACACCTCCATGGAACCCTAAATTTGCTTTATAATTAGTATCTGAAAAATTGGCTGAAGACAAACCTGCTCTTATACCAAATTGAGCCTGTGCAGTACTTGCCATCAATCCAAAAGCGAAGAATAGGAACAAAATCTTTTTCATGTGTTCTTTAATTTTTAAATTTCCAATAAAACTAGTCGATGCGTTTGATAAAATTGTCAGCATCCTATTTTTTTAATCTCTCTGCTTATGAAACAATCTTTAGGCCTATTTGAAAATATCACGGGGGTCAGTGATGCCGCAAAACAAGGATTCATATCATTGCTTGAAGAAGTAAAGACAGAGAAAGGACATAAGTTAGAGCAAGAAGGCCAAGTTAGCCATCACCTTTATTATATAGCAGAGGGATCAGCTAGGAGCTATTATGTGAGAGACAATCGAGACATTACTGTTTCATTCTCTTTGGCTGGTGAATTTGTCACTGCGATGCACTCTTTCATCACCCGAAGTCCTAGTTATGAAACAATTGAAACTCTAGAAAAATCAATTGTTTACCGGATTTCTTACGAAGACCTTCAACAATGCTTTCTAGATTTTCCAGACATGGAGCGTACTTACAGAATAATTTTGGAGAAATATTACATTGCCCTGGAGGAGCAATTGATTTTTTCCAAATTCAAATCCGCCAAGGATCGATACCTGGAATTGATGGAAAATAAACCGAAAATTATTCAGAAAGCATCTGTCGGTCAAATAGCTTCCTTTCTGGACATGACAATTGAGACGCTCAGTAGAATTAGGGCCAAAATCTGAGTTTTTGACTTTTATCAAGGGTTTATTCTGACTTATAAGGTAATTTTGATAGGAAATTCTGTCAAAACCAACTCATGAATAAACCCAAAACGCTACTACTTACCTACTTATCTACCTTTTTGCTTTTTGCCTGTGGAGAGACCAGCAACGAGCAACTTTTTGACTCATCCCTATTACCAAAAAGATCTATAGAGGAAACCGAAAAAGTAATCAAAGACTTCATTATGGCAGAAGATGGTGCCACCATTGAGATTCCAGAAGGATTTTATGAAATCAATACTCAGCTAATTCTTGACAATAAATCAAATGTCACCATAAAGGGAGCAGGACTGAAGAATACTGTTCTTTCTTTTCGAAATCTAAAAACAGGCGGCGAAGGGGTAAAAATAGTTGGAAACAATATCACAATTGAAGACTTGACCATCGAGGATGCTCCTGGGGATGGAATCAAAGCTCAGCATACGGATGGAATTACTTTTCGAAGAATCAATGTCACTTGGACACATGGGGACAAATCCAAAAATGGAACCTACGCCATCTATCCAGTTCAATGTAAAAATGTTCTGATCGAAGAAAGTGTAGCTTCCCACTCAAGAGATGCAGGAATTTATGTTGGCCAATCTGAGAACATTGTGGTCAAAAATTCCCTAGCCTTTGGCAATGTGGCGGGAATAGAAATCGAAAACTGTGACAATGCAGAGGTTTTCGGAAATATCGCTCGAAATAACGCAGGTGGGATTTTGGTTTTCAATCTCCCAGGTTTGCCAAAGTCAGATGGAAAAGGCACCAAGATTTATAATAATCAAATCATTGACAACAATCATGAGAACTTCGCCACTCCACTAGGCGAGGATCCGAATGGAAATACCGTAACCATGATTCCTCCAGGTTCTGGAGTAATTCTTTTAGCTGCTAAAGAAGTTGAAATCTATGGAAACGAGATCCTTAGGAATAAAACTACCGGAATTGCAGTTGCCAGTTACCAGATTACAGGATTCCCTTCCGAGGCTCCAAATTGGTCTCCCTACACTTCTGATGTTTATATCCACGACAATCAATATGAGCGAAAAGGATTTCCTGATCTGACCCGGGAGATGGGACAATTAATTAGCATTTATAATGCACATGGAAAAGCTAAGACCCAAGACATCGTGTATGATGGAATTTGGGATGAATCCCTTTCTGAATCCATTGAAACCAACCCCATGAATCTGTGTATTTCAGAACCGAAAATCTCAGAATTGCTTTTCACGCGATTTTACTTGATGGATGGAGATGACAATATTGAATCATTTGATGATCCAAATCCATTTAGCAATTGTAAGGTGAGTGTGAATACAGATAAATCCTTTGTTTCAGGGTTATAAAATTCTAGTAGATGTTGATTCAAAAAAAATCACTGGCCTTCATTTCAAGCTTAGTTGCCGTATTTGCAATCTTCTTCTCTTGTAAAAAAGAGGAATCCATTGTTGAAACAACAACAAGCGAAATTGAAACAGAAGAGGCCGATGGCTTGTATCCCTATAAATGGCTTACAACCTATGCTTTTTTCGATGGAGAAATATCAAATTTAAATCCTGCTGAAGATTTAATTTTTTACAAACCCTCCTCTTCCCTTTTTACGGATTACGCTCATAAAACTCGATTTATTCAATTTCCAGAAGGTGAAAAAGCTAAATTAGTGAATGGCGAATTTGACTTTCCCGAAGGAACGATCTTAGTCAAGAACTTTTACTACCCATTGGATTTCAAAAAACAAGAAGGTGAAAGAAGAATAATCGAAACGCGACTTTTGATTTTGGAAGAAAGTGGATGGGAAGCCTATCCTTATATCTGGAATGATGAACAAACCAATGCTCAACTGAAAGTAATTGGAGGGCAAAAGGAGGTACATTTTAAAGATCTTGAGGGAAAGGATCAGGTGGTTGACTATTTGATCCCCAATCGAAACCAGTGCAAAACCTGTCACAATAAAAATGAGGAAATGGCACCTATTGGAGTCCAAGTCAAGCATCTGAATAATGACTTAGATTTCCAAGATCAGCATGGAAACCAACTGGAATACTGGAGTCAAATTGGGAAACTCGATGGTTTTGAAGACCCGGGCCAGTATCCCTCTCTGATCAACTATGAAAATGAATCCCTTCCATTGGATGAAAGAGCAATGGCCTATTTGGATATCAATTGCTCCCATTGTCATAGAACTGAAGGTCCTGCTAGTACTTCAGGATTGTTTTTGACTTATAATGAAAAAGACCCCATGAAGTTGGGCATCAACAAAACTCCTGTTGCAGCTGGTATCGGAGCTGGAAGTCACAAGTTTGATGTAGTACCTGGTAAGCCTGAAGAATCAATTGTCATCCACAGAATGAATTCTACTGAAGTTGGAGTTGCCATGCCTGAATTAGGAAGAACCACGATCCACAAGGAGGGAGTAGAATTAATCCGAAATTGGATCAAGTCTCTGGAATAAATCAATTCCATATTTCTCCTAATTAGCATGAAATGAGGGGCTTCAACTAAACCCTATTTCATGCTTTTTTTATATCTGAGTTAGAAAATATCAATCAAGGCCCTCCGAACTCTTTTTAATCCATTGATTTCTAAGCCGTTCATAAATCCAGAGATTTTACCACATTCCAACAAATAGTTTTTATCTATTATTAAATAAAAACAATCAATCGGATTTATAATCCCCAAGCGTATTCTCTCATCTATACTTGCAGCAGCAAAAAATCAAATTCAAAAATAGATGAAAAAATCGTCCACTCTTTTAGGATTGATACTAGTCATTGCAATCACTTTTTCCTGCCAACAAGGCGGATCAGGTGAAGTTAGCACAGACGGACAATCTGGAGCAACCAAGAAAAGTGCATCCAATCAAAAAGCAACCAGCAACAGCGATTGGTGGCCAAACCAATTGAATC
This sequence comes from Algoriphagus sp. PAP.12, assembly GCF_026652115.1. Taxonomy (GTDB): domain Bacteria; phylum Bacteroidota; class Bacteroidia; order Cytophagales; family Cyclobacteriaceae; genus Algoriphagus. Next base: position 77,783 of record NZ_JAPPSQ010000010.1, read on the forward strand.
TGACAATTCTTCGTCAGAACTCATCTCTTTCTGATCCAATGGAAGAGAATTTTGATTACATCAAAGCTTTCAACGAATTGGATTACAATGCCCTGAAAGGTGATATCCGTGAAGTTTTGACTAATTCTCAAGACTGGTGGCCAGCAGACTTCGGCCATTACGGTGGTTTATTTATCAGAATGGCTTGGCACAGTGCCGGAACATATAGAACCGGAGACGGTAGAGGTGGATCCAGAGCTGGTCAGCAAAGATTTGCTCCTTTGAACAGCTGGCCTGACAATGCCAACTTGGATAAGGCTAGAAGACTCCTTTGGCCAATCAAACAAAAGTATGGGAATCAAATTTCTTGGGCAGATTTGATGGTTTTGACTGGAAATGTGGCTTTGGAGGATATGGGATTCAAGACTTTTGGATTCGCAGGTGGAAGAGTAGACGTATGGGAGCCGGAAATAGATGTGTATTGGGGACCAGAAAAAGAATGGTTGGCTGATGAGCGCTATTCTGATGGTAGAAAATTAGAAAACCCGCTTGCAGCGGTGCAAATGGGCTTGATCTACGTCAATCCAGAAGGACCGAACGGTGTTCCTGATCCACTATTGGCAGCAGATGATATTCGAGATACATTCGGAAGAATGGGAATGAATAGTGAAGAGACCGTTGCTTTAATTGCAGGTGGACACACATTAGGAAAAGCACATGGTGCTGGTCCAGCCACTCACGTAGGCCCAGACCCTGAATCTGCTCCTATTGAAGAGCAAGGTTTCGGATGGAAAAGTGATTACAAATCTGGAAAGGGTACTGATGCTATTACTTCTGGACTTGAAGTAACTTGGACGCCTACCCCATCTCAGTGGAGCCATTTGTTCTTTGTCAGCCTTTTCGAAAATGAATGGGAATTGACAAAAAGCCCTGCTGGAGCTCATCAGTGGGTAGCAAAAGATTCTGACATGACGGTTCCTGATGCTTATGATCCTAGCAAAAGACATGCACCGGCTATGTTTACTACCGACCTTGCATTGAGATTCGATCCAGAATTCGAGAAGATCTCTAGGAGTTTCTATGAAAACCCTGAGTTGTTCAACGACGCTTTTGCAAGAGCATGGTTCAAATTGACCCATAGAGATATGGGACCAAAAACAACTTATTTGGGACCTGAAGCTCCTACAGAAGATTTGATCTGGCAAGATCCTATCCCCGCGGTAAATCATCCATTGATTGGAAAAGCAGATATAACAAATTTGAAATCTCAAATCTTGAACTCAGGATTGGGTATCGATGAATTGGTTTCTACTGCTTGGGCATCAGCATCTACTTACAGAGGCTCTGACAGAAGAGGTGGTGCAAACGGTTCTCGAATCAGACTGGCTCCTCAGAAAGACTGGGAAGTAAATAACCCTACTCAATTGGCTAAGGTGATCAGTACCTTGGAAAAAATTCAAAATGACTTCAACTCCAAATCAGGAGCTAAGAAAGTTTCTTTGGCCGACTTGATCGTGCTAGGAGGAGCTGCAGCTGTTGAGAAAGCAGCATCCAATGCAGGATACTCAGTAAACGTACCATTTGTACCTGGAAGAATGGATGCTACTCAGCAACAAACTGACGTAGAATCTTTCGCAGTATTGGAACCGATGGCTGATGGATTCAGAAACTATCTGAAAACTCAATACACTCTATCTACTGAAGAATTGTTGGTTGACAAAGCGCAATTGTTGACTTTAACCGCCCCTGAAATGACTGTTTTGGTAGGTGGAATGAGATCTTTGAATGCAAACTTTGACGGTTCGAATAAAGGAATCTTCACTGACAAAAAAGATCAATTGACCAATGACTTCTTCGTCAATTTATTGGATATGAGCACAGAGTGGAAAGCTGCAGACAATACCAAAGAGCTTTTCGAAGGAAGAGATCGAGCTTCTGGAGAAGTAAAATACATGGCAACCAGAGCTGATTTGATTTTCGGATCCAACTCTGAATTGAGAGCATTGGCAGAAGTCTATGCTAGCAATGATGCCAAAGAGAAATTCGTAAAAGACTTTGTAGCAGCTTGGGACAAGGTGATGAAATTGGACAGATTCGATTTGGTCTATCCACAGAAATAAGGTTTTCTTAATTCATACAAAAAGGGCGATCCATTGGACGCCCTTTTTATTTTTCTTTTTTTCAAAACTATTAGAAAGTATAACCTAAAGAAAGCTTAAATCCTCGGTTGTAAACATCAGCGTCGGAATCTTTGAAAACAGTAGTCATCCCATAATCGTAAGATCCTTGAATATTAAGACCATGAGGCAAATTGTATCCAAGTCCCACTACTATTCCAGCATCCGTATTTCTTACATTTTCGGTTTCAAATGAGAAAGTGGAATCTCCCAGATCACCTTCAAATTTGGAATTAGCCAAGAAAGATAATTGAGGGCCTGCAAAAACATTGAACCCATCGCCAGCTTTCAATCTAAATAATAGAGGCACATCCACATAATTCAAAATAGCTCTTGAATTAATCGCATTATCCGCTTGAGTACCTTTCACTGAATAGTAAACACCAGGCTCCACAGCGATAGCACCGCTTCCATTGAAACTGGCATAAAACCCCGCATGAAAACCTGCTCGGTTGGTATAATCATTTTCGCGAGCGTCTTCTCCACCGAAGTTGAAGAAACTTCCCCCTCCACGGATACCTAAACTTGATTGCGCGTTGACTGCAAATGTCACCAAAAGCAGCATAGATAAAGACAAAACAATTCTTTTCATCTGTAAATAATATTGGTCCGACCTCTATAGGCCAAAACCAATGCCAGTGACAGAAATCGCAGTTTTTAGGAAGAAATGACTGTTTTGTCGATGTAATTGGAGTTCAATAGGGAAAGAGCACCCATATATTTGAGGTCAAAAGTCAACACATCCCCCACTTTGTAATCATTTGGGTTTTTTCCCAAATTCATAATCAACATATCAGAGCTGGCTCCTAAGACCTCAATCGTTTCATCTGTCGGCGTTATATATTTAGGATCTACATCCAAGAGTCCCACATCTACAATAGCTCGGTAAGAAGTTTGTCCATAAAGGCTTTCATCTATTTCAGCAACTTCACCTTGCGGATTTGCCGCCAAATTTCCGACAGGAAGCAAAGGCTTCTCTTGCATCTCAATGATCTCAGTATGGAGCTCAAAAACATCCCCATGCATTCCATCGATCACTTTTTCTTCGAAAAGATCCACTCCAAAAAACAAAGTCTCTCCCACTCTAAAATGGTTAATCCCTTTGGGTAATTGATGAGTCAACATCAAAGGAATGGTCACAGACGTTCCAGCTGAGACCCATGGAATCTTTTTATTGAACTTCAGTTCGATAATCTGCTTATATAAAGAAAGCTGAATCAATTTGTCAGTGGACGGCATAACACCGTTCAAACAATTCAAATTAGTCCCCAACCCAATGATTTCAATATTGGGAAGCTTGAAAACATCAGAATAAAAATCAAGCAAATGCTCACCCATGACCCCTTCACGAAGGTCACCGGTTTCTACCATGATAATGATTTTATGCTTTTTATTTTGAAGGACTGCTTCCTCACTAATCCAATGAATGGTCTCCAATTCACTATTCAAGCTCACATCGGCAAACTCTATCATTTTGCCCACATTTCTCTTTGAAACGGGTTTGATATAAACAGTTTGAACCTCTGGATTCAATTTTTTCACCATAGCCAAATTACTGATTCGGCTATCATGGATTTCATCCACTCCCAAATTGATCAATTCTTGAAGAAAAAGTCTATTACCACAAAGTAGTTTCGATACCACTCCCCAAGCGACCCCCGAATCTTTGAAGGTCTTTTTGAGGAATTCGAAATTATCCTTGAGTTTGGTTTTATTTAAGGTCAGGTGTGCCATCTTATTTGGTCAATCTCATTTCGAGATATTTGTTGGTGAACCCCAATCGTTCATACAATTTCTTAGCAGGATTGTCTGGTTCTACGTGAAGTGCCACTGCACCATTCGCCATTTTAATGGCCAAATCCATGATTTTTCCACCAATACCTTTTCCTCTTTGGGAAGCATCTACAGCGATGTAGACCAGAATGTTCTCAGGGATATACCCAGACATACCGGTTTTATTCATGACTAATGCGCCGACAATTTTTCCATTTTCTCGAGCCAAAACCACAAAACCACCCGCTTGAAGACCTTGATCCAAAGCATAGTCTAGGCACTTCATGATATCATCTTTGGGGTCTCCATATTTCCCTAAATGCTCAAAAAGGAAATCGGCGATCTCATTCTTTTGAAGGAATGTGGCATTGTCTATGGCTGAAAGTGATTCTAATTTTATCATATTCTCTTATTACTAGGGGTGAGTTTTTTATCTAATTGATATACGATTATATAAGTTAACAAAGAGGCTGTCAGTCCAAAGAGGTTTGCATCCAAACCAAATGGAAGGTTTACCTTTAAAAAGGTCAAAGAAGCCGTGAGAGTTCCCCCGACTATCATTGAGCTCACTGCAGCCTTGGAATTATTCTTTCCAAAAAACAAGCCTGCCACTACCGGAACCAGCAAACCTGAGACCATAAAGGCATAAGAATACAGCATTAAGCTTAATACCTCTGTCATTTGCCAAGCAATCAGAATTGCCAAAATTCCAATTACAAGTGTGATAACCTGAGAGATTTTAATTTCCTGACCATGGGGTTTTCCTTTGAAAAGCTTTCCCAAAAGGTCTGTAGTCAGATTACCTGAAGCTGCCATCAAGCATGAATCTGCTGTAGACAAAACGGCCGAAAAGTATGCCGACATCATCAATCCCAAAATCCCGGCAGGAAGAATCTGACTCAGTAAAACCGGCAAGCCCATTTCAGGGTCCATGCTTGCGGTGAATCCTTCCAAAGCACCTTGCTCCACCGCAACTCTGGACAAGAGTCCAAGTGAAACTCCCATCATTGCCATGATTGGCCACTCGAACAAGCCGGCAATAAACCATGCTTTTTTCGCAGTTTTCACATCCCTTGCAGCAAAAATCCGCTGATATAAGGTCATGCCCACAAACCAGATTGGAATGATGGTAATCCCCCAATTGAACACATCCTGCCAGCTTAGGTTTGAAAATGAAAAGAATTCTTGGGGAAGGGTAGATTGGATTCCTTCCCATCCGCCTACATAATTATAGGACATCGGTATTCCGATAAACATCAATCCCAGCATCAGAATAATCCATTGAATAGTATCGGTATAAATCACGGCTTTCAAGCCTCCCATCACTGTATATACTACAGCTATGGCACCCATGATCAGTAAAGCAGTTTGTAAGTCCAATGCTTCAAAAGTCCCAGAGGCTAATTTTGCTCCTGCAAGAAGCTGAGAAGAGGTAAATCCCAAATAGCCCAAAAAACAAATAATGGCTGCAACACGTGCTGTGGTAGAATTGTAGAGGTAACCTACGATTTGAGGGAAAGTGAAAAAGTTGGCAAAGGCGGGATCTGATTTGACCCGGGGAATTAAAATTACTGCGGCTATCCAAGCTCCCAACAATCCGGTGAACAGCATCCAGGACCCAGAAAGACCCATTGCAAATCCCAATCCACCCAATCCGATTGAGAATCCTCCACCCACATCTGTAGCTACTACTGATAGCCCTATGTGAATACTACCTATACTTCTTCCTCCAACATAATAATCCTCGTGTCCTGTATTCTTTTTCATGAAAAAATATCCCACGCCCAGCATAGCCAGCATGTAAATCAGGAAGATCAGAAGATCTATAAAATGCATTATGTTCTTGGATTTGTATCAAATTATTTTAAAATATAATTTTTCAAAGGTAAGCAAATAGGCTTAATTTTGAAATTTTATTGGGTTTTTATCTGAAATTCATTATTTCAGTGCAATTTTCATTTAGAATAGTCCAAAAAAGAAAAAAGCCGGATCACTCCGGCTTTCTATCTAATCAATCTTAAACTTAAACATTCTCGCTACTCATCACAGCAGAGAAGTACTCTCGATTCATTCTGGCAATATTAGTCAAGGAGATACCCTTAGGACATTCGGCAGAACAAGCACCTGTATTAGTACAAGCTCCAAATCCTTCTGCATCCATCTGAGCAATCATCTTTTCCGCTCTCGCTTTTCTTTCCACTTTACCCTGTGGCAACATCGCCAACTGGGAAATTTTGGCAGATGTAAAGAGCATTGCAGAAGCATTTTTACATGCTGCTACGCAAGCTCCACAGCCGATACAAGTAGCTGCATCGAAAGCTTCGTCTGCGATAGTTTTTGGAATAGGAATCTCGTTAGCGTCAGGAACACCACCTGTATTCACAGAGACATAACCTCCAGACTGGATGATTCTATCAAATGCAGAACGGTCAACAACCAAATCCTTCACTACTGGGAAAGCTGCAGCTCTCCAAGGCTCGATAGTAATAGTATCACCATCACTGAAAGATCTCATGTGCAGCTGACAAGTAGTCGTCTGCTGAGGGCCATGAGGCTTTCCATTAATATATAAAGAACACATGCCACAGATCCCTTCTCTACAGTCGTGATCAAAGTGAACTGGATCCTCTCCTTTTTCTGTCAATTCCTCGTTTAGGACATCCAACATTTCCAAAAAGGACATGTCTGTGGAAATCCCATCTATTGGATAAGAGACAAACCCACCTTTATCAGCGTTGTTTTTCTGTCTCCAAACTTTTAATGTCAATTTCATAGTACTATGAATTTTTGTCTTGATTATTTGTACGAACGCTGGGTTAATTTCACATTTTCGAATACCAAAGGTTCTTTCTCAAGAAGTTCTTCTTGCTCATCTCCCTGGTATTTCCAAGCCGCTACATAGGCGAAGTTTTCATCATCTCTCAATGCCTCTCCTTCTGGAGTCTGATACTCCTCTCTGAAGTGACCTCCACAAGATTCATTTCTGTTCAAGGCATCATCTACCATCAACTCTCCCAATTCAAGGAAGTCCGCTACTCTATGAGCTTTTTCCAATGACTGGTTGAGTTCTTCATTTTCACCTAAGACTTTTACATCTTTCCAGAACTCAGCTCTTAAAGCCTTGATTTCAGCCTTAGCTCGAGTCAAGCCTTCAGCAGTTCTAGCCATACCGCAGTCATTCCACATGATCTTTCCAAGCTTCTTGTGGAAATAATCTACTGACTTGGTTCCTTTGATACCCAACAATTTGCTGATCTTATCTTTAACTCCTTTCACAGCTTTTTCAAACTCTGGGTGATTGGTATCAACTGGCTTGGTACCCAAGCCTGCCAAATAATCCCCCAATGTGTAAGGAATCACGAAATAACCGTCAGCCAAGCCTTGCATCAAAGCAGAAGCTCCCAATCTGTTTGCTCCATGATCTGAGAAGTTTGCCTCTCCCAATGCATAAAGTCCAGGAACGGAAGTCATCAAGTTATAATCAACCCAAAGTCCACCCATGGTATAGTGAACCGCAGGATAAATTTTCATAGGGGTTTGGTAAGGGTTCTCACCGGTAATCTGCTGATACATATCAAACAAGTTACCATATCTTGCTCGGATAGTAGCTTCACTATCTCTATTGATAGCATCTCTAAAATCCAAGAATACAGCCTCGCCAGTTTCATTTACACCACGCCCTTCATCACAAACATATTTTGCGTTTCTGGAAGCCACATCTCGAGGTACCAAGTTACCGAAGGAAGGATACTTTCTTTCCAAATAGTAATCTCTGTCTTCTTCCTGAATATCTCTAGGCCTGATTTCGCCTTTTCTAAGCTTCTCAGCCATGGCCACAGTCTTAGGAACCCAAACTCTACCGTCATTTCTCAATGATTCTGACATCAAAGTCAACTTGGACTGATGATCACCTGAAACAGGAATACAAGTAGGGTGAATCTGCGTATAGCAAGGGTTAGCAAAGTGAGCTCCTTTTTTATGTGCTCTCCAAGCTGCTGTCACATTAGATCCCATCGCATTGGTAGAAAGGAAGAATACGTTACCATATCCACCAGTACACAAAAGAACCGCATGGGCTGCATGAGTTTCGATAGCTCCAGTGATCAAGTTTCTGGTCACAATGCCTTGAGCATGTCCATCCACTGTCACCACATCCATCATTTCGGTACGAGGATAAAGCTTCACTTTTCCATTAGCTACCTGGCGGCTCAATGCTGAATAAGCACCTAAAAGCAACTGCTGTCCAGTTTGGCCCCTTGCATAGAAGGTCCTGGAAACCTGAGCTCCACCGAAAGAACGGTTGGCTAGCAATCCACCATATTCACGGGCAAAAGGAACGCCTTGTGCCACACATTGGTCAATGATATTTACAGATACCTCAGCTAGACGATATACATTTGCCTCACGAGCTCTGTAGTCACCACCTTTGATAGTATCGTAGAAAAGTCTATAAACTGAGTCACCATCATTCTGATAGTTTTTGGCAGCATTGATACCACCCTGAGCAGCGATGGAGTGAGCTCTACGTGGGCTATCCTGAAAGCAGAATGCCTTTACATTATAGCCCAACTCTGCCAAAGAAGCGGCTGCAGAAGCACCTGCCAAACCTGTACCCACTACGATGACTTCGTATTTTCTTTTGTTCGCTGGGTTGACCAGCTTGCTTGTAAACTTATGCTTAGTCCACTTTTCGGCTAATGGACCAGCAGGAATCTTAGAATCTAGTATCATACGGGAAATCGATTAGCTAGTGAAATAAATATAAAGCGGCATTAGTGCGAATAGAATCGGCACTATAACGGCATAAAACTTCCCAACGGCCTGAATTGCCGGGGTGTATTTTTTATGATTTAATCCCAAAGTCTGAAATGCACTTGCAAATCCATGAGAAAGGTGGAAAGCCAAAAAGCCCATGGCGATTACATAACCAGCTACCATTAATTCATTTTGGAATGCAAAAGTCACTATTGAGAAAAGGTCCTTGTAAGTCTCGCCATCATATTCAACTAATGGTAGATCTCCCCAGTGCATTTGATACCAAAAGCTCTGCATGTGAACAACCAAAAAGATCAAAATAATTGTACCCAAAACTCCCATATTTCTGGAAGCAGTGGTAGAATTAGTAGAAGATTTAGACTCTTCATATCCAATTGGACGAGCCGCTTTGTTCTTTCTACCCAAAATAATGGCATAAATCACGTGGCCAATCACAGAAATATAGGTCAAATAGGACAAGATCTTTACTGCAGGATTGGTGGTCATAAATTTGGCATAAATATTAAATGCCTCTCCTCCATCTCCCTTGAAAAGCAACAAGTTGCCCGATACGTGACCTGTCAAAAACAGGATCAGGAATAAGCCAGTCAATGCCATGATCAGCTTCCTTCCCAGAGTGCTACTTAAGGTTTTTGTAACCCAACTCATACGATTTTAGGATTAATTTTAAAACGAATGTCTTATTATATTGCTGCCAAATTTACATTTGGAAGAGCTAGCAAACAATCCATTCTTCAGGTCCTTTCTTATTTTAAAAGGTTCTAAATAAAACCACTTCTTCCTCCAGCATTTTTACGCTTGATTTCACTTTCCAACAATTAGATTAATTTTATTGTTTGATTTTGCGGTGATTTTCTACGTACTTCCATTTATTTCGTAAAGAAAAATCATCAAGACCTGTTAACACTTGGGGCCAACATTTCGTCTAATCAAGTGTTTCAATCATAAATGAACCAATAGGGAACAATATGAAGCTCAAACTTTCGCTAGGACTTTTTTTTACATACCTCATACTTGGGCTTTCCTACGCTTGGGCTACCCACATTCGAGCAGGTGAAATCATCGCAGAGCGCGTCAATGTTCAAACTTTAGAATACAAAATAACGGTAGTAGGATATACCGACACCCGTTCCAATGTTGTATTTGGACCTGGGATCATCAACTTTGGGGATGGGCGCGAGGTTCAATTAAATACCGAAAATGATTTTGCTCTAGTGGAGAGCTTAGGAAATCAAATTGAGAAAAACACCTTTGTAATCACTCATACTTTTCAGGGGCCCGGTACATATACCATTCGTTTTCAGGAATTCAATAGAAATGATTTGACCCTGAACATGGACAATTCGGTCGATACACCATTTTATGTAGAGACTCAGATCACTATCGATCCTTTTATTGGTGTTAATAATTCTCCAGTTTTGACTATCCCACCGGTAGATAATGGAGCTGTAAACTCTACTTATATCCATAACCCGGGAGCTTACGACCCTGATGGAGACAGTCTTTCTTATGAAATGACCATCCCTCTTCAGAACTTTCAGAGACCTGTTAATAACTATAGAAGCCCTGCTTCTGCTGAATTCAGCTTCAATCAGCAAAGTGGCGCTACTCCCGCATTTTTGGAATTAGATCCAATTTATGGGGATTTGATTTGGGATGCTCCTGGAACTGCGGGTCAGTTCAATGTGGCATTCAAAATTATAGAATGGCGAAAAATCAATGGTGAATGGATTCAAATAGGGTATGTGGTCCGCGATATGCAGATCATTATTGAAAACTCTAACAACCGAAGACCTGAATTGATCTTACCTCCTGACATCTGTGTGGAAGCAGGAACTATGATAGAAGAAATTATTCAGGGAGAAGACCCTGATGGAGACCCTATTAAGATTGAAATCTTCGGCGAGCCAATTGAAATAACCACTTCTCCAGGTAGCTATGACCCAGAAGCTACATTCCAACCTACACCAGGTATTGTCAATTTCTCTTGGCAAACTGTATGTGGACATGTCAGAGCTAGAGAGTATGACATAAGGGTTAGAATCACAGATCAACCTAGATCAGGGCCTGCATTGGTAGACATCAAAACTTGGAGAATAAAAGTAGTTGGCCCTCCGCCAGTGTGGTCCGATATTGAGCAACAATCTGGAAGAACAGTTGAATTGAACTGGGATCCGTATGCATGCGCCAATTCAGCGGAAGAAATGCAAATCTGGAGAAGGATCAATTCTGATCCTTACGAACCAGATAGCTGTGAAACTGGAATCCGTCCAGGATATGAACTGGTAGGAACCACCAATATGGAGACGTTCTCATTCACAGATTTGAATGGTGGAGAAGGCTTGGCTCCAGGGAATACGTATTGTTATAGATTAGTTGCGGCCTATCCTGCTCCTCGATTGGGTGAGAGTATTGTTTCAGAAGAAATATGCATCACAATCGACGTGGATGTCCCAATCATAACCAATGTCAGTGTAGAAGAAACAGACCCAACAGATGGAGAAATCTTTATCAAATGGACACCTCCATATGACATTGATAAAACCCAATATCCTGGACCTTACAGCTATGAACTGTTAAGAAGTAACGGATTCACTGGAAATCAAGGCAGAGTATCATTGGGAGTTACTTCCGACACCTTGTATACGGATACTGGATTGAACACCCAGAATGAAGTTTATAATTACAGAGTTGTACTATTGGATCAAGGAACCAGAATTGACACTTCTTCTTCGGCTTCCTCGGTTTGGCTAGAGCCAACGATTATCAATGAAGCTATTGAATTGAATTGGGAGTTCACTGTGCCTTGGAACAATTCCATTAGTGAGTTTAAGCATGAAGTTTACAGAAATCGAACAGATGCAAATGCGGAAGATGCTGACACCTTTGAGTTGATAGCAGAGGTTGATGTCACTTCAGCTGGTTTCACATTCTTGGATGATGGGAGCTTCAATAATGTACCTCTAGGAAAAGAAACAGAATATTGCTACTACGTGATCACCAAAGGTGCCTATAATGTAGATGGCCTGGTTTATCCATTGGAAAACAAATCTCAGATAACTTGTGCCAAGCCTGATGACAATAGGTTACCATGTCCACCTGTTTTGACATTTGACGGACCAGAGTGTTCGGTTTACACTGCTGAACAATCCTGCAATATCAACACCTATTATCATGACTTGAGCTGGACTCCTGATTTCTCAGGAGAATGCGATGACGAACTTTCCGGCTATAAGTTATACTACACCAATGATGGTGAGGAAAGTACATTCGAATTGATTGCAGAGCTTTCTTCTTTAGAGCTTTCTACTCGAATTTCGGAATTGACGACCTACAGAGGCTGTTATTACATTACTGCCATTGATCGTTCTGGGAATGAAAGTGAGCCAAGCAATATCGTTTGTGTGGAGAATTGTCCTAATTACGAATTGCCAAATGCCTTTACACCTAATGGTGATGGGGTGAATGACACCTTCTCTTCTTTCGACAATCCATTTGCAAAATGTCCACGATTTGTCACAGGAGTAGAAATCCTAATTGTAAACCGTTGGGGAGTGGAAGTTTTCAACTACAACAGTCTTGAGGCAACTGAAAACGACATCTACATCAACTGGGATGGTAGAGACAAAAATGGAAATGACCTTCCTGCCGGAACTTATTTCTATTCAGGAAAAGTTTACTTTGATGTACTGGATCCTGGACAGCAGGAGCAGACCTTGAAAGGAACTATCCAGATTCTAAGATGAGTCAGCCAAAATCCATCGTTTTTTTTGACGGAGTATGTAACCTCTGCAACTCCTCTGTTGATTTTATGATCAAAAGGGACAAAAACGATAGATTCTTGGTTGGAGCTCTTCAAGATGAAACTAGTAAAGAAATCCTTTCCCAATTCGATGTTAAACAGGACTATCTAGACTCCATAGTCCTTTTTGAAAATGGAAAAATCTTTTACAAAAGCACTGCGGCACTTAAAATTGCTAGGCACCTTTCAGGACTTTGGCCAGCACTTTATCCTTTAATAATTCTTCCCCAAGGTTTGAGGGATGTGGTCTATGATTGGATTGGAAAGAACAGATATAAGTGGTTTGGAAAGCAGAACACTTGCAGGCTCCCAAGCCCTGAAGAAAAAGCTAAATTTTTATCCGCTTCCAATTCACCTATCAAGGAATTTGCCTAACGACCTATCCATTTTTCCCTGAGGTTAATATCGCTTCAATAGTTAGATGGATAAGGCAAAATAGAAAAGCTGTATATTTGCCGCTCAACCAAACAATTACTCATGAAGGCATTTGTTTTCCCGGGCCAAGGGGCCCAGTTTCCCGGTATGGGAAAAGCTCTTTACGAAGAAAATCCAGAAGCAAAAGCATTGTTCGAAAAGGCCAATGAAGTTCTAGGATTTCGAATCACAGACATCATGTTTGATGGAACTGCTGAAGAGCTGAAACAGACCAAAGTAACTCAACCTGCCATCTTTTTACATTCGGTAGTATTGGCAAAAACAACCCCAAATTTCAATCCTGACATGGTTGCTGGACACTCTCTTGGAGAGTTTTCTGCTCTTGTGGCAAACGGCACGTTAGCATTTGAAGATGGATTAAAATTGGTTTACCAAAGAGCGATGGCTATGCAGGAGGCTTGTGAAATCAATCCTTCTACCATGGCTGCGATCTTGGGTTTACCAGATGAAAAAGTTGAAGAAATTTGCGCTAGTATCACAGATGAAATCGTGGTACCAGCTAATTATAACTGCCCAGGTCAATTGGTAATCTCCGGTTCTAATAAAGGAATTGAGATAGCCTGTGAGAAAATGAAAGAAGCTGGAGCAAAAAGAGCCCTTCCTCTCCCTGTTGGAGGCGCTTTCCATTCTCCTTTGATGGAGCCTGCCAGAGAGAAACTTCAAAAAGCGATCGAAAGCACCACTTTCAACACTCCAAGCTGCCCAGTTTACCAAAATGTAAGCACTACTGCTGTTTCCGATGTGGATCAAATCAAATCAAACCTGATTGCACAATTGACAGCTCCAGTTAAATGGACTCAGTCAGTACAGAATATGGTCAAAGATGGCGCTACAGAATTTGTAGAATGTGGACCTGGAAAAGTTCTTCAGGGACTAGTCAAAAAGATTCATAGCGAAGCTGAAGTCTCCGGACTTTAATTCATATTTCAATAGCCCGCCTCGAGCGGGTTTTTTATTGTTTGAATAATTTTACCTCGGAGTGATCCCTACACATTTCCAGCAACTCCCCGCAAGTCTTATTTAGTTCTGGATGGACAAAATCAGGCATGATTTCTACCAATGGAACCAATACAAATCTTCGGACTGCCATAAATAAATGAGGCACTTTTAAATCAGGCAGCTCAATGACATCGCTGCCCCAAAAAAGGATATCAATATCCATAGTCCTGTTTCCCCAGATTGTTTCTCTAACTCGCCCTAATTCAATTTCCACTTTTTGAAGGCTTGCCAAAAACTTCATGGGATCTTTATTGGTTTCAACAACTATTACCTGATTCAAAAAATCTTGGTCTGCGGCATTTCCCCATGCTTCTGTTTGATAGATACTGGATTCTTTGACAATCCTATCCTCAGTTTGGATCATTTTTTTTGCAGACTCTAAAAGTTTGGTGGTATCTCCTTGGTTCCCTCCCAATATCAAAACTGCTTCTTTTAGCATTTCACTTGAAAAATTAATTTTTAATCGTTCGTCAATTTAGCCTATTTTAGCCAGTCTTAAAGCATACAACATGAAATTCTTAGGAAACGTCCTAGCAGTTATAGTCGGATTATTTGTCTTTAGCATTCTATCCTTTTTCTTATTCTTTGGATTAGTTGGCATCATCGCAGCATCTGGAGAAAAAGAAGTGAGTCTCAATGACAACTCAATCCTCCACCTGAATCTCAATGGAAGAACTTTGGTTGAGAGAACTCGAGAAGATGATTATTCTTTTGGAGGTTTCGGCAATCCATTTGGTCAAGAATTCAATGCAGGCTTGGTGAATCTGAAAAAAGCAATCCGTGAAGCTAAATCCAATGACAAAATCCAAGGGATCTACTTAAATACCGGCTTGATCATGGCTGGGCAAGCTAATTTATTGGAATTAAGAGAAGAACTAGAAGATTTCAAAGAGTCAGGCAAATTCATTCTAGCTTATGATGAGGCCTATACCGAGGGAGGATACTATTTAGCCTCTGTCGCTGATGAGATTTATTTAAATCCTTTGGGAGGCATTGACTTTAATGGATTATCCTCTGACGCTGTGTTCTTCAAAGGTCTTTTTGAAAAAATCGGAGTAAAACCAGAAATCTTCCGAGTAGGTGAATTCAAAAGCGCTGTTGAGCCATTTATCTTGGACAAAATGAGCGATGCAAATCGCCTTCAGACTCAATTTTTCTTGGATGACATCAACAACGAAATGTTGAAAAGCGTTGCAGAATCTAGAGGAATTTCTTTGGATAGCATCACTTTGATCAATGACCAAATGCTAGTCAGAAGACCTGCAGATGCAGTTACTTATCATTTGGCAAACTCACTTAAATACGAGGATGAAGTTCATGCGATATTAAGAGAAAAACTAGGCATCGAAGAGGACGCAGACATTCATACAATCAATGCGACGGACTTAGGTTCGTTGGCTAGTTCCAAAAATATTACATCTAGGAATCGAATTGCGGTGATCCTTGCCGAGGGTGAAATCGTAGATGGAAATGCAGATGGAGTGATCAGTTCCGAAAAATTTGCAAAAGAAATCAGAAAAGCCAGAAAAGACGATGATATCAAGGCAATAGTTCTTCGTGTCAATTCCCCAGGAGGATCTATTTTGGCATCAGAAGTTATTTGGAGGGAGATGAAAAAAGCTCAAGAAACGAAGCCTGTTGTCGTTTCTATGGGCGAAGTAGCAGCTTCTGGCGGTTATTACATCTCTAGCCCTGCCGGCACTATCGTAGCACAACCCAATACCATCACCGGTTCCATCGGTATATTCGGTATGTGGTTCAATGTCCAGCAATTGTTGAATGAAAAATTGGGAATCACCACTGATGTAGTTTCTACCGGCGAGTTTTCTGATTTCATGAATCCAACCAGACAATTGGAAGAAGTTGAAAGAGGCATTATTCAAAATTCCATCGAAGAAGGCTATGAAACATTCATCAGTCGTGTGGCTGAAGGCAGAAACATGAGCCCGGAAGCGGTGAAAGAAGTAGCTTCGGGGAGAGTTTGGACAGGCAATCAAGCCATAGAAAGAGGTCTGGTAGATGAGTTGGGTGGACTGGATCGGGCCATAGAGATTGCAGTCGAAAAAATCGATGCGGGTGATGATTATAGAGTGATTTACTACCCTACTATCAAACCTTGGTTTGAAGAATTCATGTCAGACTTTGAAAACAATGTTCAGTTGAAACTGATCAAAGCCAAACTTGGCGATCAATATGAATTGTATCAGCAAATCGAACAAGTCAAAAAATACCAGGGAATTCAGGTTAGACTTCCTATGGATATCAATATTAAGTAATTGAAAAAGCCTCAAAATGAGGCTTTTTTTTATTTCTCTTGTAGCAAAATTTTCCAGGCTTTTTCTACCTCTCCTTCTTCAAGGGCTTCTTTGGCAAACTGATGTAAATGATCCAACCAGCTAGCCTGATCATTTTGAAAACGAATTTTCATCTCCTGAATCTCTCTTTCCAATCCAAAAGCTTTTACCTCTTCAATAGTCGGCAGACTCTCCACATTTCCTAATCTCCCGAGGTTATTCCCTGTGAGCACAGTACTATTCCTGATTTCCTCCGGAATTTGATCTATCCCGATTCCCAGTGTTCTCAAAGGTTTCGGTATTTCAAATAAGGCATCACCGTTTGATCGAGAATACCAATTCCCTCCCATTCTGGCAACCAAGTCTATTTTGTAAGGGTCGATTACTCCTTTTTCATCCAACACATGTTCATCCACATGCGCTACCAAAACTTCACAAATTACCAAATTACCAGCCCCTCCAGTTTCACCAAGAGATTTCACTTCATTGACTTTACATTCAAAGGCTACTTTTGCCTCTTTCACTCTGGGAGGCTTCACTTCCGAAGACGCTATTGCTGTAAAGCCTGCCTTTTCAAACTCATTTACTCCTTTTGGATACTCCGTGCTTGCCAAGGACATTTGCTCCACCATCCCATAATGAACTACATGAATTACTACTTCAGGGACTTCCAACACATTTTCCAAAGTATGCTTGGTCGTATTATCCCGAACTCTTCTAGAAGGCGAAAAAACCAAAATAGGTGGATTGGTACTGAATAGGTTGAAAAAACTAAATGGGCTGAGATTAACATTCCCCTCACCATCAATTGTGGAAACAAAAGCAATGGGTCTCGGCGCGATGCTTCCTTGGAGCAAAGCATGAAAATCAGGGACTGCTAGATCTTTGGGATAAAAGGTTTTCATTTTCTCAATTTATGACTCAATTTTAATACAAATTCCATTTTCAACCATATTGTTCAGAAACAATGAAGCGTACCACCCTGTTTGGACTGTTTTTTTTGACAGCATTTTCATTTTGCATTTTTTCTTCCAATGCACAAACTCATCAAATCGCAACTTTCAATATCCGATGGGCCAACCCCAATGATACGGGAAACCTCTGGGCTGATAGACTTCCTCACGTAGCAGGATTAATTCAGTTCCACAAAATCGGTATTGTTGGTATCCAAGAGGGATTGATTACCCAAGTAAATGACATGACCCAAGCTTTAGGCTACAGCTATTTGGGAGTTGGCAGAGATGATGGGAAAGACAAAGGAGAGTTCAGCGCAATACTCTATGACCCTCAACAATTCACCATATTGGATCAAGGCACATTTTGGCTTTCAGAAACTCCAGAAATCCCAAGCAAAGGATGGGATGCTGCGCTGAATAGAATTTGCACTTACGGAAAATTCAAAGATCAGGCTGGAAAAGAGTTTTACGTTTTCAACATTCATTATGATCATGTAGGACAAAAAGCCAGAGAAGAAAGCAGTAAACTGGTAGTGAAAAAAGCTAAAGAAATCAATAAAGAAAATCTTCCCGCATTATTTATGGGAGATTTCAACGTGGATTCTAGCCATCCCGGATACCTAGCAGTAGTCAATTCAGGAGAGTGGAAAGATGCACGTTTGATTTCAGAGATCCCGGCTTATGGACCGCAAGGATCATTTACCGGATTTGATTGGGAAACAATGCCTGATAAAATAATTGATCATGTATTCGTCCATGGTACATTGAAAGTAATCCGTCATGGAATTCTTTCGGATAACTATGGGAAAAAGTATCCTTCTGATCACTTTCCAGCTATGGTTGAGGTAGAGTTCTAAGGAAGGAATAGAACTAAAAAAGCCCCGATTGGGGCTTTTTTTTTTATGAATTCATCAAATCTTCAATTTCATCTGCTTCAATTGGAATATTTTTCATCAGATCGAAATAACCATTTTCAAGGACAACAATGTCATTTTCTAGCCTTATGCCAAAACCTTCTTCCGGAATATAGATTCCAGGCTCTACAGTAAATACCATTCCAGGCTGTATCGGTCCATACATCGTTCCTACGTCATGAACATCCAAACCAAGATGATGTGATGTTCCATGCATAAAATACTTTTTGTAAGCCGGCCAATTTGGATCCTGATTTTGGACATCAGTTTGATCAACGAGCCCCAAGCCAATTAACTCAGACTGCATAATCAAGCCTACTTCTTTATGATAATCCTGAATGGTCACTCCAGGTCTCAGCATGGAAGAAGCCTCTTTATGTACACGCAAAACAGCATTGTAGACTGCCTTTTGACGTTCTGTGAATTTCCCGCTCACTGGGATCGTACGGGTCATATCAGCATTGTAATTCCCATATTCAGCTCCAACGTCCATCAGGAGCAATTCTCCATCGTTACAGGCTTTGTTGTTTTCCAAATAATGCAAAACACAAGCAGAAATCCCGGAAGCGATGATTGGCTCATAGGCAAAACCCTTGCTTCGATTTCTTACAAATTCATGAAGGTATTCAGCTTCGATTTCATACTCGGTTACACCGGGTTTCACAAAGTTCAAAATCCTTCTAAACCCTTTTTCAGTAATATCACAAGCAATTTGTAACTGGTCAATTTCCTCTTGCTCTTTCACACCTCTCAATTCATGCATCAATGGAGCAGCTCTTTCATATTCGTGCAAAGGGAATTGCTCTTTGCAAGTCTTGATAAAACGAGCATCACGGGTTTCTACCACCACGCCAGCACGCAAATGTTCATTGGTATTCAAATAAACTCGATCTGACAAGGCCATCACGGTACTGAAAATCAAATCGAACTTATCCAACCATTGGATATTCTTGATCCCAGAAGTAGCCTCAGCTTCTTCCTTAGTGTATTTATGTCCCTCCCAAATTGCGATATGCTCATTGGTTTCTCTTAGGAAAAGGACCTCTCTCATCGCTGGATTTGGACAATCTGGAGCCAATAGTAAAATGCTTTCTTCCTGATCAATGCCGCTGAGATAAAACAGATCATTGTTCTGTCTGAATTTCATCGTACCATCGGCATTCGTTGGCATGATATCATTGGAATTGAAAATAGCCACAGAATTTTTGGCCATTTTTGCAGCGAGTTTTGCCCTGTTTTTTATGTAAAGCGAGGCAGGAAGTGGAGTATATTTCATAAAATGATTTTAACTAAAGATTCAAATTGCCTTTCGGGAATTTTTCTTCCCCAAAAGGCCTTACATTTAGATTAATCCCGACAAACTTAACATTATTCGCACGGAGTTTAAAAGGTAGATTTTTTCTATCTTCATCTGAAACAGAAATTCATGTACCAAATAAAAGAGCTTGCAAACGGCATTCGCATAGTCCATCAGGAAGTCACCCACACCCGATTGGTACATTGTGGCTTTATTCTCAACATTGGAAGCAGGGACGAAACCAAAAAGCAAGAGGGACTTGCCCATTTTTGGGAACACATGGCTTTCAAGGGTACTCAAAAGCGCAAAACCTTCCATATCATCAATAGATTGGAGTCTCTAGGCGGTGAACTGAATGCCTATACAACCAAAGAAAAAATCTGTTTTTATGCTTCTGTACTCAAAGAGCATTATTCGAAAGCAGCCGATTTGCTCTTCGATATTACTTTCAACAGCACCTTCCCTACCAAGGAAATAGAAAAAGAAAGGCAAGTCATTTTGGAAGAAATGGCCATGTATCGCGATTCTCCAGATGATTCCATCCAGGATGAATTGGATACCTTGGTCTTTGAAAATCATGCCCTAGGAAGAAATATCTTGGGTACCGAAGAAACCGTATCCAACTTTAGCCAACAGGATTTCTTTGATTTTATTTCCAGTAGATTGGACACATCGCAGGTTGTCTTTTCAATTGTTGGAAATATTTCATTTGCTAAAGCATTAAAGGCTATTGAAGGACCACTTTCACAGATTCAGACAAAGAAAACCCTATATATCAGAAGTGGTTTTCATGATTATACTCCACAATCCAAAACCGTCAAAAGAGACATTACACAGTCCCTTTGTGCGATAGGCAGACCTGCATTTTCCCAACACGACAAAAACCGATACAAGCTATTCCTTCTGAATAATATACTGGGAGGACCAAGCATGAATAGTCGTCTAAACCTTGCTTTAAGAGAAAAATACGGCTTCGTCTATTCTATAGAATCTAGCTACCAGCCATTTTCTGACACTGGATTTTTCGGGATTTTCTTTGGAACAGAAGAAAAAACCTTAAAAAAGTCCATGCACTTAGTCCATCGGGAACTGCTCAAACTCCGAACAAAAAAACTGGGGACAATGCAGCTTCACATGGCTAAAGAACAAGCAATTGGGCAGATGGCCATGGCGGAAGAAAACTACGCAGGTTTGATGTTGGTTTTTGGCAAAAGCCTCATAGATCATGGAAAAATCGACCCTTTAGAGCGTATCTTTGAACAAATAAGAAGTACGACTGCTGAAGAAGTACTGGAAATCGCTGAGCAAATCTTCGATCCAGAGCAACTTAGCTATCTAACTTACCTACCGAATTAAGATGGAATTCATTGATCCAGCACTCCTTGCCTATTGCGAGGACCATACTAGCCAAGAAGACGATTTACTTAAAAAAATCACCCGAGAAACTCAGGCAAAAGTATTGATGCCAAGAATGATTTCGGGACACCTTCAAGGGAAGCTTTTAGAGCTTTTTGTGAAAATGCTCCGCCCAAATACTATTTTGGAAATCGGAACATACACCGGGTATTCCGGTCTATGTATGGCAAGGGGATTGGCGGAAAATGGAAAACTAATCACCTTGGACATCAATGACGAGTTGGAGAAAATGGTCCGTGGCTTTTTTGATGAATCTGGACTTTCCGATCAAATCGATTACCGATTAGGGAACGCTCTGGAAATCATTCCAAGCCTAGAAGGTCCTTTTGATCTGGTTTTTATTGATGCTGACAAGATCAACTATACCAACTACTATGACTTAGTGATTGACAAGCTCTCCAAAGGCGGAATCATTCTGGCTGACAATGTCCTATGGTCAGGAAAAGTACTTCCGGAAGGTCGAAAAAAATTGGACAAAGACACGGCTGCAATTTTGGACTTCAACCGCATGGTTCAAGATGATCCAAGAGTAGAAAACAGCCTTCTTCCGATTCGAGACGGAATAATGATGGCCAGAAAACTCTAAAATTTTAAAATAGGAACCATTTTTGCTCAAAGTGGAAAAAGCATCCGAAACTACTGAGCATGAATTTCCCAAGAGTTATATTTTTCACGTTTTTCGCATTCTTTCTAGCCCAATTCTCCCTCTTTGCACAGATTCCACAAGTGCCTGCGGAGGTAGAGTTTGCTGATTTAATCGTGAGAATCAACCCTCAGGCAAGACGGGAAATACAACTGGATGTAGACGCACTTTACAGAAACCCAAACTATCTAAAAGTCAAGCAAGAGCGCTTTAACCTTTACCGACCTATTATCGAAAGAGAATTGAATAACGTCGGAGTTCCATTGGATCTGCAATACTTGGTTATTCAAGAAAGTGGATTGATTGCTGATGCTGTTTCTACATCCAATGCAGTGGGTTTTTGGCAATTTAAGCAAGGGACAGCAGAAGAAGTTTTCATGAGAGTTGATGGCCAAATCGATGATCGAAAAAACATTGTAAACTCTACTAGAGGAGCTGCTCTCTATTTGAAAAAGCACAATAATTCTTTTGACAACTGGATGTGTGCATTGGTTTCCTACCAAATGGGCTTAGGAGGTGCTAAAGCCTATTTCGGGACCAGATACAATGGCAAACGAGTGGTCGACATAGACCGAAATTCTCATTGGTATTTCAAAAAATTCTTAGCACATAAAATCGCATTTGAAAATTCATTTACCACTCTGGTGAGCAATAATCAGAGATTGGTAGAAGTGAAAGTGTCGGGGCCTGTGACGTTGGCGGCCTTGGCTAAAAAATATGGAGTCACCACTGATCATTTGAAAGAAATGAATAAATGGGCTTCAAATGGCAAAATCCCTTCTGGAAGCGGCTATTCCCTAATTTACATTCAGGAAGGTGATGCTCCATTCAAACCTGCTGTCATAGAACAAAAACCATCTAGCCAGAACCAAAATTCATACAAAAGCAATCCAGCATATAAACAGGCTAACTCATATCCAAGAATTGCCGGAAATACAACCAAGGCATCTCAGCCAGATCAAATCACAGTGAATGAACTGGATGGGGTTCAGGCGGTCAATAATACAACTCAGGAAAAATTTGCTGACAAAATTGGAATACGTGAAAAGAAATTCCGAAGACTCAATGACTTAGACAAAGGCGAGCGAGTTGAGGCTGGTGAGTATTATTATACTGAAAAGAAGAAAGCCAAAGCAGAAGTTGAGACTCACATTGTCATGCCAGGAGAAACACTTTGGAGTATTTCCCAGAAATATGGAATTAAGCTTTCTGCTCTTAAAGCCAAAAACCGAATCAGAAGGGACAAAGACCTGAAAGTAGGAATGGTTTTGAACCTTCAAGACCATAGAAAAAGAGGTGAAGAAATCCCAATGGTCAAAGTGCAGCCTTTATCAAACCAACGAGTAAGCCAAAACACTTCCTCACAACCAAAAGTAGAAACTCAGGTGAGCCAACCTACGCCTTCCCAAACCTCTACTCCTGCACAACCTAGCCAATTGACGCATACCGTTTCATCTGGAGAGACGCTTTATGCAATCAGTAAAAAATACGGAGTAACAGTAGATCAGCTGAAATCTTGGAACCGAATCGGGAGCCAAAACATTATCAGTGTAGGTCAGAAATTAACTATTTACAAGCCCTGATCCTGCCTTTTTTCATGCGCAAACTAATTGTCCTTATTGGATTCCTATTTCTTTGTCTAGGTGGAAACGCCTTAGCCCAGGATCTTCAATTTATCCCAGACACTGTCCTGATTAACGGAGACACCCTTTTAATGCTAGGGGATTCAGTTTTGATTGAGGAGCCAGTAAAAGAGGTGTTTTGGAAAACCGGAGGAAACTACAACATGAATATCCAGCAGGTGACTCTGAGTAACTGGGCTGCAGGGGGTGCAAGTTCTTTTGCTTTGAACACTGGAGTTTCTCTTTTTGCAAATTATAAAAAGGACAAGAAAGTCTGGGACACACAATTGAATGTCAGTTTGGGTTTCAACCGTCAAAATGACCGAAATTTCGAAACTCGAAAAACTACGGATGCCTTTAAGTTTGTTAGTAATTACGGTCGGGAACTCTCTGAAAAACTATACCTCTCTACACAGCTCGATGCTGCTACGCAACTTTTAGCAGGTTTCAAATACTCTACCTCCGGAGACGGTGACATCCGTACCAAAATATCTGACTTGCTTTCTCCAGGCTATGTCCAATCCTCCACGGGTTTGAACTACCGGAAGACTTATGAAAAGAAAGGAAAGCTATCTATGATTCTTTCTCCTTTCACGGGTCGTTTCACCATAGTTATGAATGACTCTCTGAGTAATGCAGGTGCATTTGGCGTGACTCCAGGAGAAAATGTTAGAGCAGAGGCAGGTATGTCTTTGAACACCTCAATCACGGATTTTGTATTGATGGAAAATATTACTTGGAAGGCTGACCTCAACCTATTCTCCAATTATGAAACTTTTGGAAATATGGTAGTCAACTTCAACTCCATCATTCGGATGAAAGTGAATAAATACATTTCAACGAGGATTGAAACAGCCTTGATCTATGATGAAAAAGTATTGATCAAGCAAGATGACGGCACCTCCAAACAGGCAGTCCAACTCAAAAACCTGATCAACTTCGGGGTCAGTCTGGACTTTTAGAAGTCCGTTTCCAAATTAAATTTCTTAGTAAATTCTTTCAGGGCTGGATGCTTTTCCAACAGGTAATTAAACTTGTCTGAACTGGTATATAGCTTATTTTTCTGATCTGTGATCTCTTCTTTGTGTTCCAAAGAAACCCGAAAATGACCGACTCCTGCAACTTGACGGATGACACCGATTAGTTCCGGCTTCATTTTTTCCGCAATTTCCTCCTGCATATGGCCGGTAATCTCCAGCACAATACCCCTTTCATGAACTTGAATAGACTGGTTTAAGATTGCCCATTCGAGATTCTTTTTTTGCTTTTGGAAATGATCCAGAATCTGTGGAAGGTGCTGATCTAATAACTCCTGAGTCAAAGGTTTCAGAGATTCAGTAGTTGAAACGAACTCAACAGGTTGATTTGATTTTGTTTCTTTCTCGGCTGCCTTTTGAGTAAGTTCTTGAGCAAGCTTTTTAGTCTGAGATAGACTTGTAGGAATTGAAATCGTCTTTTGAACCGGAGTAGTTTTAGCTCCTAATTTGGGTGCTGGAGGTGCTTCTTGAGCTGGCTTTTCTTCCTTAGTTAGGCTTTTTTTTTTGATTCCTCAGCCACTACAGCAGCCAAGCTCAAAGCCTGAGGCAATTTGGCCATTTTCATCAAAGCCAACTCCACATGAAGACGCTGGTTCTTACTAGTCTTATAGTGGATATCGCACTGATTAGCGATATTCAAAGCCGAAAGCAAAAAGGAAGGACTGATTGTCTGAGTCTGGGAAAGATACCTTTCTTTGACATTTTCAGACACCTCAATCAAATCTATAGTCACTTGATCTTTTACAACCAATAAATCCCTGAAGTGCTCACAAAGTCCTACGATGAAATTGTGTCCATCAAAGCCTTTCTTTAGAATCTCATCAAAAATCAAAAGGGACTGAGAAATATCTCCAGCAATTAGTGCATCGACTACTTTAAAATAGTAGTCATAGTCCAAAATATGAAGGTTGGAGATCGTTTCCTGATAGGTAACTTTCTGACCTGCGGAATAGGTAACAATCAAATCAAAGATGGAAAGTGCATCTCTCAATGCTCCATCCGCCTTAGTTGCAATCAATCGAAGCGCTTCATCCTCATATTCTACCTTTTCCTGATCCGCAATATATTTCAGATGATCTGCGATATGCTTGATCTGGATTCTATTGAAGTCAAAAATCTGACAACGAGAGAGGATAGTTGGGATTATTTTATGCTTTTCTGTAGTCGCCAAAATGAAGATGGCATACTTGGGCGGTTCTTCCAAAGTCTTCAAAAAAGCATTGAAGGCTTGGTTGGAAAGCATGTGAACCTCATCTATGATATAGACTTTGTATTGACCTTTTTGGGGAGCATAGCGCACCTGATCCACCAGATTCCGGATATCGTCAACAGAATTGTTGGAGGCAGCATCTAGTTCATAGATATTGAAGGAAGAGTTGTTTTGGAAAGAAACGCAAGACTCGCAGGTGCCACAAGCCTCCTGATCATCTCCCCGGTTTTCACAATTGATTGTTTTGGCCAAGATCCGTGCACAGGTAGTCTTACCGACACCTCTTGGACCACAAAAAAGGAAAGCCTGGGCAAGGTGATTATTCTTGATAGCATTCTGAAGCGTAGTAGTGATATGCTGCTGCCCTACTACACTCTTAAAATTAGCTGGTCTATATTTTCTTGCCGAAACGACGAAATTTTCCATCGCTGCAAGATATAAAAATCTAGCTATTCGAAAACCCGGAATTTGAGCGTTCTGACTTTTTTTTCGGTAAGAGATTGATTTTTAGAAAGAATGAAAAAAGGAAAAAAGCAGGCATATAAAAGGAATCTTGGGACTTTGGAAAAAGATTGCGGCTTGTTAATTGGTATCTGCTCTTTTCAAAAACGCCAAATCATTTCCTTGGAACTAAAATTGGATTACTTTTGTCATCCAAAAGCAAATGGGGCTGACCGGTTTTGACAGTAAGTGTAAAGATCGGGCTTGCATGCAGGCTGGAGTATGTACGGCCTTGAAAGATTCATACGAACTATAAATGGCGAAACTTCTTACGCCATGGCTGCCTAATCTAACCTTATAGGATAGATCGCTTAAAGGGTTGAGTTACGAGAGTAATTCCCCGGCCACATCTCACCATCCGTTGTCTGGTCCGGATGGATTTGAGGTGTCGACTTGATCGGACTGCTGCTTGTGATGCGATTAAGCAAGCTTAAGACTAATCGATAAGCCAAGCTCAGGTGTGTCACCCAGCATAGTTTGGTCGAAAACCCAATCGGTGACTAAGCATGTAGACGGTACGGTGTTTCCTTATCTGGACGCGAGTTCGAATCTCGCCAGCTCCACAAAGCCTCTCAGAAAATTCTGAGAGGTTTTTTATTTTCACATGATTTCGGAATTATTATATCTCCCGCACAAAAGAACTCTTAATTTTAGGCTCAAACCCAAACTATCTTACTTTTTCAATGGAATTAATTCTCGACTTTCTTCTGATTGGAGGCATCATCATTTCTTTTTTTATCCTGATGTTGATCTTCAAAAAAGAGAACAAAACAAGACCTGAATTTATTCTAAGTCTATTTTTTATCTTGATCCTGTTGGTTTTTGTTCATTCCTATGCGCAAATACACCGAATTAAATGGCTATTTATCCTCACCTACCTACCCTACGAGGCTCTAGCTTGGATTGCGGCTCCATTGCTTAGCCTTTATATCGAATCCCTTTTCGCCAAACAGAAACATTTTTGGAGAAAAAAGTGGACACATTTCATACCTGCCATCCTTTTTACTGCCTTCTTCTCTTTGCCAATTTTGATCTTTTGGATGAGTGCTGCTCCAAAACCACCATATATCCAACAGCTGATTAAATGGGGAGAAACACCTTTGGTCTTTCTGGAAAGTATTTATCTGATCAGCTATTTAAGCTATTCGATCCAAATATATAATCGATTTAAAAGCCTTTTGAAACAAAGCTATTCCTCCTATGACATCCAATGGATAGCAAGATTGCTTTGGGGAGCATTACTAATCACTGGCATCGACCTTTTGACTGAATTCTATTTACTGCTTGTTGGGGAAGAGTTGACTTTTTTGGCGGGGTCCGATGCCTATATCACCCTGGCAGGGATCCTGTTTTTGATTTTCCACTTGGGATATTATGGAATAAACCAATCCAAAATTCTGATCCCAAAACATCTTTACTTACCTCCTCTAGCTCACTCAGAAATAAATACTGATATACCTTCCAATCCAGTTCCCAGTCCAAGCTATTCTTCTGAAGATCTAAAAGGTCTTGAGTCAGATTTTTTACAATTGATGCAAGAGGAAAAGCCTTATCTCGACGAAGATTTGACTTTGGGAAAAATGGCAAAGCTGATGAAGATCTCAGACAAAAAACTTTCTGCCTTTTTGAATCAATATCTTAAAATCAGTTTTTATGATCTGGTCAATCAGGAGAGGGTAAAAGCAGTTTGTGATAAAATACAGGATCCTACTTTCAATCATCTGACACTACTGGGTATCGCCTTTGAGTCTGGCTTCAAATCCAAAACCTCTTTCAATAGGATTTTTAAAAAAGAAACAGGTCTTTCACCATCTGACTATAAGAAAATACACGAAAAGCAGTGATTTTTTTATAATCAATAGGTACCAATGCTTCCATTGGAACGTCTGGGAGCGGATTGTTGGCTTGATTTGCCCAAAACAAACCAACAAACACATGTACAACAAAACATTGCTACCCCTCATTATTTTTGTCTGCCTTATGACTTCGGGCTGCCTTTCACAAGAGGTAAAACCTACCAAAAAAACAACCGAATTAGAAACTAAACTCCAACAAATTTTTGATAAATCTGACTTGCCGGGATTGGGAGTTGTGGCCTTTGATGATTCTGGAATTCTATTTCAAATGAGTTTTGGAGAAAGTGACCTAGCTACACAAACTCCTTATTCCAATGAGACAGTGCAGACCATCGGCTCTACTTCCAAGACTTTTATAGCAGTCGCCATGATGATTGCTCAGGAACAAGGGAAATTGGACCTAGGAGATCCGATAAACAAGTACCTACCATTTGAAATCCAACATCCCAAATTTTCGGATACACCTATCACCATTGAAGATTTGACTAGACATAGCTCAGGAATTGAAGATGAACTAATTTATCCTAGAGCCTATGTTATTTTAGATCCTGCCTATAATCCAAATCTTCTCCCGACTGAGGTTCAGGAATATTTTGAAACCTTCAAGCTAAATGAGAACATGGATTTGGGATCATTCCTGAAGAACTCGCTGGCTTCGGATGGAGAATGGTATTCCGAGGATAATTTCGGTTCCAAAGAACCAGGGAAAAGTTACAGTTATTCCAATGTAGGCTCGGCATTGGCCGCTTATGTCTTGGAGCAAGCCACCGGCATGCCTTTTCATGAATTTACTAAGACTTATATTTTCAATCCTCTTCAAATGACTCAAACTACCTGGGATTTGGGGAATAATCTACCCAAGCAATTTGCGGCTCGATATCTGACCAATTTCAATCCAATTCCCAGCTATAAATTGATCACATATCCAGACGGAGGCGTTATCACTAGCTCGGGAGATTTTGGCCTTTTTATGGTTGAAATGATGAAAGGGGCTAGAGGCCAAGGAACTCTACTTTCCGAAGCATCTTATGAGAAAATGTTCTCCAGAAAAGTATTTGGAAAAGAATCCTCTGGCATCTTTTGGGAGGTTTCTGAATCAGGTGTATTTAGCCATACCGGAAGTGATCTGGGAGTTTTGAGTCTTTCGGCAGCCAACCCAGAAAGGAATGCAGGAGCTTTTTTAATGACAAATATTATGGCCGAAGACGATGAAGGAATGGTTGAAAGTATCCGAGAAATATGGAACACACTCAAAGCTCATCAATGGGAATGAAATAGGAAATATTGGTTTCATTTCAATAGCCGGTATACAACTTGTCAAAGGAAAGAATTTCAACCTACTATCATTTGTGACAAATGATAGTAGGTTTTAATGAATGAATCTCTCAGAAAGGTGAAATTAAAAACAACCTTCAATGAAACTGTTTGAAAAAAAATTGTTAGCCAAACGGAGAAAAACCTTCATGTCATATTATCCTCCCAAAAATAGTTACCCAAACCCTGATCAATTCCAAATGAATGCTTCCTTGGTTCCGCCCCTAATAAACGTTCAGCTTTATTCAGGGTTTAAGCAGGTTTTTTATAAAAACTCTTTGTATAAAATCTGTAATATGACTCAATAAACCTTGAGGATAATCAATCAAAATAAGCCTTAGAGTTGTGGAATAAATGCGACAATAAATAACAAGAAATAGCTAGGTCTGATTTTGAATCAATGGATTCCTGATTTAGAACTCCTTTTTTAACTTCAGTTCAGAAAAGGCTTCAAGTCCATGACAGTCCACTTGTTTGAAAAACCTATATTGGAAGATCAAGACATCTACCAATTCCGGATCTGTCCAAAACTATGAAAAGAACTCTTTCTTTAGCTCTGTTTTTTGCAACTCTATTCCTTAGTCAATTCATTTTTGCACAATCTGAAGATCCAAATGCCAAACCATGGACACGGTGGTGGTGGTTGGGAAGTATAGTCACGGAGGAAGGAATCACCCATAGTTTGGAAGATCTTAGTAAAGCTGGGTTCGGCGGAGTGGAAATCGTACCGATTTATGGTGTCATGGGCGAAGAGGAAAAAGAAATACCTTACCTCTCTGAGCTTTGGCTTCAAATGCTCGATCACACCATCCAGGAAGCCCACAGATTGAACATGGATGTGGACATTTCCATAGGGTCAGGATGGCCAATAGGTGGGCCTCAGGTAAATCCCGAAATAGCAGCCAAAAAGTTTGAAATCGAATCTTTTCAATCCACCACCAAGCCAGATCTTGAGCAGATCAAAAAATCAGACAGCGCCATCGTCTGGGTGAAAGCGATCATGAATGAAAACAATTCCAAAGAAGTTCCGCAG
This sequence comes from Algoriphagus sp. PAP.12, assembly GCF_026652115.1. Lineage (GTDB taxonomy): Bacteria > Bacteroidota > Bacteroidia > Cytophagales > Cyclobacteriaceae > Algoriphagus. Next base: position 107,817 of record NZ_JAPPSQ010000010.1, read on the forward strand.
GATGGAAACCTCAATTCTCCACAACCAACTTGGGATGTTTTTCTGATCAAATCTTCTTTGACAGGTCAAAAAGTCAAACGAGCAGCACCGGGCGGTGCCGGCTTGGTCATGGACCATTTCAATGAAGCCGCTCTTCAGCAGTTTTTGGTAAAATTCGATTCTATATTTTCTGAAAGAGATCCAAAACCTAGGTCCTTTTTTAATGACAGTTACGAAGTCTATGGTGCTAACTGGACGGATGAGTTTCTTGAGGAATTCGAAAAACGCAGAGGTTATGATTTCAGAGATTATTATGAATTGCTTTTGGGTGAAGAATCCGACCTCAAGAAGCGGGTTTATATGGATTATCAGCAAACCATTGCAGATTTGCTTTTGGAGGAGTTTGTCACTCCATTACAAAAATGGACCAACCAAATGGGCATCTCTTTGAGCAATCAAGCCCATGGTTCTCCGGGAAATCTTTTGGATTTGTATGCAGCAGCAGATCTGCCGCAAACTGAAGCTTTTGGAACCAGTCGATTTGATATTCCTTTGGTTAGAAATGACCCCGACTTTGATGAAAGCCGCTTTGGTAAACCGGAACCTCTGACCTATAAATTTGCCTCATCTGCCGCCAACTTAACGGGAAAGAAAAGGTCTGGTTCAGAGAGTTTCACCTGGCTAGCAGATCATTTCAAGATAGCCCTTTCTATGATCAAGCCTCAGGTCGATGAATTGTTGGTTAATGGAATCAATCATATTTTTTACCACGGACTCCCCTACTCTCCTTACGAAGAAGGATTTCCTGGTTGGCAGTTTTATGCCGCTGTAAACTTTGGCCCTCAGGCAGGATTTTGGAATCAAATCCCTTTGCTCAATTGCTATATCTACAATAGTCAGCTAATCCTTCAAAACACCCTCCCTGATCAGGATGTATTACTTTATTTCCCGATTGATGATATCTGGGCAAATTCCGGCAACTCCACAGGGATCGTCCAGCTGGATGTACACCATGCAGAAAGATGGCTTTTGAACACTTCTGTTGGCCATTTAGCAGAAGAACTGATGAATTCGGGCTATCAGTTTGATTACATCTCTGACCGATTGTTAGATAATTTGACTATTGCCAAAGATGGCTCAATCCAATCGGGGAAAGCCAATTACAAAGCAATTGTGATTCCTGAAGTTAAATTTATTCCACTTTCAACCCTTGAAAGATTGACAGAACTTTCTGCAAAAGGAGCTAAGATCATTTTCAAAAATCAATTACCTAGCTCTTCTGCTGGACTTTTTGATTATGTAGAAAAGAACAAAAAGCTAGCCTTGATAAATCAAAAAATAAAAGATTCATCGAGTGTGAAAATCAGTTCATCTGTTATCGAAGAATTGAAAAACTGGGAAATCCAACCAGAAGAATTTTCAGAAAAAGGTTTAAGTTTTTTGAGAAAAAAAGATGAGGCTGGCAATCCAGTTTACTTTGTGACTAACCTGAAAAATGAGTTCCACAGAGATTCCATTACACTTTCAATCCCTGCTAAATCCATCGAACTATACGACCCCAATACCGGAAAAGAAGGATTAATAAGTTTTTCAAGCACCAAATCAGGCAGCACTAAAATCTTCCTTCAATTGGAACCAGGGCAATCTATTTTTATCAAGTCCTATTCCTACGAAAAAAGAGAGGGTAAAAAGTGGGATTACATTATTCCTGAAGAAAATCCCGAATTGATTCAAGGACCATGGAAATTAAGTTTTCTCCCTCGATACAGCCCATTGCCTGAGCCAACAATTTTTCCCAATCTGAAATCTTGGACAGAACTCGAAGATGAAAAAACCAGGCATTTTGGAGGAACCGGAGTTTATACGACTACATTTGACCTTCCTTCTGATTGGGGCCCTAACAAATCCTTTCTTCTAAAGCTAGGAGATGTCCGAGAATCCGCCGACGTCTATATCAATGGGAAATTCGTAGGAAATGCCTGGTCAGTGCCTTTTGACCTAGTGATTCCAGAAGGCTTGCTTCAACAATCAAGAAATGAACTCCGTATTGAAGTCACTAGTCTCGCGATTAACCAAATCATTGCAATTGATCAAAAAGGAGAAAAAGACTGGAAAAAATTCAAGGACGCAAATATTGTTAACATCAACTACAAAACATTTGACGCATCGGAATATCCTACGGCATTATCTGGCCTATTGGGACCAGTCCAGATTATTAAATTAAAACAATAGATTTACCCTATACCGACTTTACAATTTTTTAATCTAATGATAATTTTTTAGGACCATCCTCATTGAATGGTTTGACGTAACCTTGCGCTCGAATTAAAAAAACCATTCACCTGTAAATCTCAAATTAATTTCGGTATATTATTCCAGTTTTTTCACAAAACTAAATATATACAACTTATTTATTCGTAAGAGTCGAAATTTTGTATTAAGGAATTTTTAGAAGCAATATTTTCATAAAAGAGATTTACTCTTTGAAAATTGCTTTTCAAAAAGACCATAAACCCAATTTAAACTCTCAAAACCATCGTACTATGATGAAACTTTTATCCAAAAAACATTGGTCCGCACTCCTTCTGTTAGGCATGGGCTGCCAATTCACATTTTCGGCACCAAGCTTTGCCGAAGGTAATTTCAGCAGGATTCCAGCCTATGAAAAACAGGCTGAAATCAGAGGAACTGTTACCGATGAAAGCGGCGAGGAACTCATAGGAGCCTCAGTCAGCATCAAAGGAACAGTAACCGGAACCATTACAGACATTGACGGAAGTTTTTCTATCAATGCAAACCCAGGGGATGTTTTGGTATTTTCTTACATCGGCTACATTTCTAAAGAGGTGACTTTAGGAAATGAAACCACTTTGAATGTAGAATTGACAGCTGACATCACCCAATTGGAGGATGTAGTCGTAGTGGCCTACGGTGTTCAGAAAAAATCTGATGTAACTGGTGCAATTAGCTCTACTAAATCTGAAGACTTTAACAAAGGAGTTGTAGTTAACCCTGGTCAATTGCTTCAAGGTAAGGTTGCAGGTGTCAATGTCACCAATACAAGTGGAGAACCAGGAGCTGCGCAAGATGTAATTATTCGTGGTATTGGTAGTTTGAGATCTGGTACTACTCCACTTTATGTAGTCGATGGGTTTGTTTTGGATAACACCACAACCGGCTTGGCAAGTAATCCGCTCAACTTTATCAATCCACAGGATATCGAAAGTATAGATGTATTGAAAGATGCTTCAGCTGCTGCCATTTATGGTGCTCGTGCAGCAAACGGGGTGATCGTAATTACTACCAAAAGAGGGAAAGAAGGTAAAACTGAAATGAACCTCTCCGTTTCGACTGCTTGGTCTAATATGGCCAACAAAATAGATGTGTTCTCAGCAGATGAATTCAGGAGACAAGTTCCCGCAATCGGAGGAACCCTTTATGACGCTGGAGGAAATACCGATTGGCAAAATGCTTTGACTCAAACCGGCCGATCTAACAATATCAACTTCTCCATGAGTGGGGCTGCAAGTGAAAGGTTTTCATATTATGCATCTGCAGGAGTCGAGGATTTGGAAGGTATTCTATTGAACTCAGAACTGAAACGCTACTCAGGAAGAGTAAATATGACTCAAAAAGCTTTGAATGGTCGCTTCAATGTCGACTATAATTTGACTGCTTCCCGAACAGAGAACTTCAGACCTGATAATGGTGGAATCATTGTAAACATGTTGCAATTAAACCCAACTATTCCAGCCTATACCAATGGCTCACCAACTCAGTTGGTCGACATGCTGAATCCAGTGGTGAATAATGAGATCTATTCAGATGTAGCAATCAACAACAGGATGTTGGCGAACATTTCTCCTTCTTATGAAATCATCAAAGGATTGACCTACAAGTTGAATTTGGGAGTGGATTTCTCTACTACCAACAGAGATGTGCAAAGAAAGCCTTACAATCTACTAGAAGGTTATGAGTTGGGTTATTTGAACTCTACCATTACCAGAAACTCAAATCAACTGGTAGAAAATATCCTGACTTATAAATTTGAATCTGGAAAAAGTGAAACCACGGTTTTGGTTGGCCAATCCTATCAAAAGACTTTCGTTCAGCAGCAGGCATTTGGTTTAAGTGGGTTTGCCAATAACGATGTTGATCCAATCTATCAAGATCAAACCAGTACTCAGGAACAACCTACTACAGTAAACTCTTATGCGATTGAAAATGAATTGCAGTCTTTCTTTGGAAGAGTAAACTATGGCTATGATGGAAAATACTTGGCCACTGCTACTTTGAGAGCGGATGGTTCTTCCAAATTTGGTGAGAACAATAAATACGGGGTGTTTCCATCTTTTGCCTTGGGTTGGAACATCAGCAGAGAGGGTTTTATGCAGGATTCATTTTTTGACAACTTGAAACTGAGAGCGAGCTGGGGACAAACTGGTAACCAGGAAATTCCTTCTAAAATCACTCAATTAAGCTTTACAGAAAGTAAAGGCGGAAATGACACCTACCCTTTGACTCCAGGAGCAACTACTTTGGATGGCTATCCTTATGGTACAATCTTTACCAGACTGGCGAATCCTGACATTCAATGGGAAGTTTCTACCCAGACTAACATTGGTTTAGACTTCAGTTTCTTTGATTTCCGACTTTCTGGTACCGTTGATTATTTCAACAAAATCTCTGAAAATATCCTATTGGAAGTAGTTCCAGCCGATCCGATTCAGCCAACAGCTACTTACTGGACCAATGTTCCGGATATGCAGATCCAAAACCAAGGTTTCGAATTTGGTTTGGAGTACAACAATGATCCTCAGCGTCCTTTCCAATTCAATTTGGGCGGAAATGCTACAATCATTGACAACAAAGTAGTCAACTCCCCATTTGCAGTTTTGACAACAGGTGCCGCATCAGGAGCAGGTCAGACTGGAGCGACTATCAACGGTTACATCAACGGGGAGCCAATTGGCGCTTTCTACATGAAAGACTTTATCGGTATCGGTGAAAATGGATTGAATGCTTTCCGTGATGTCAATGGAGATGGCCAAGTACTGGAAAATGACAGAACAGTAGTGGGTTCAGCGCTTCCAAAAATGCTGTATGCTTTCCATACAAACCTTAAATACAAGGGTTTTGATTTGGGCGTCAATTTCAACGGGGCATCCGGAAACAAGATATTCAATCACACTACTATGTCTTTATTCCAAAAAGGAATGTTGGCATCTTCTTTCAACACTACGGATTTTGCTACTCAATATCCTGAAGAAGATATCACGAATGCGAATGAGGTTTCAACCCGCTATTTGGAAGATGGAAGTTTCTTGAGATTGAACAATGCTACTTTGGCTTATAGCCTAAGACCAGAAACAATCGGTTTGGGAGATGCTGTGAGAAACATCAGAATCTCTTTGACTGGTCAAAACCTATTTGTAATCACAAATTATTCGGGCTTTGACCCTGAAGTAAATACAGGTAGTTCAACCGGTGGAGTTCAGACATTTGGTATCGACAGATTTACTTATCCAAAAGCCAGAACGATTCTATTGGGCCTAAATGTAGCTTTCTAAGCTCCTAATTTTTAGATCTTAAAAAACGATAAAAATGAAAAAGAATATATTCAATAAAACATTGTTAGGGACCTTGCTTCTTTTCGGAGCAGCCTGTACAGACTTAGAGGAGCCCATCTTGGACGAATCCTTAGCTGGAGAGGGCCAAGCGGAACCTATTAGTGGAGCAATTGCTCCTGCCTATGGACAGATTTCTCAAGTTTGGTATCATACCAATTATTATGGACTTCAATTAATCGCTTCTGATGAAGCCATTCTTCCTTATAGAGGAGGTACGGATTGGTTTGATGGGGGTAAGTTTTTGGCTACACATCAGCATTTGATGACTCCCGGAAATGATTTGGTGGGAAGTTCATGGAATGAATTGACTAAAAACATCTCGAGAGCTATTTCTGCAATTGAGGTATTAAGACCTTTGGCTGATGCTGGAAATCAGCAAGCGGCTTCCGCATTGTATGAAATGATTGCCTTAAGAGCCTACTTAAATATGTTGGCTTTGGATAGTTGGGGAATTGCCTTTGACAAAGAGGATTCCAGCGATATCTCCGTAATTCTTAGAGGAGATGAAGCTATCAATTACATCAAAGATGAATTTCTTTCAGTTGTTGATCTAATCAATACAGATTTGGGACCTGGTAGATTAACCCAATCAGCGGTATACGGCTTTTTGGCAAGACTTCATCTAAATGCTGCGGTATATCGCGATCCTTACGGAACTCCGAATTTCACTTCTGAGGACATGAATAAGGTGGTAGAATACACCAACAATATCATCGGTTCAGGAAAATTCAATTTCTCCCCAGAATATTTTGATCTTTTCAATGATGATAACAACAGCAATTCAGAAATCATTTTCGCTCTCGATCAAAGAGGCGTATTGAGAAATGAACATAGCCGTTGGGCCTATTGGTCCATTGCAGGCTCTATGTTCCCTAGACCTGAGTCTCCTAGTGCTGATGGTACTGATGGTCCGGCATTTACTTCTGATTTTATTCAGACATGGATGGACGCTTATGAGGTAGACCCAGCTGAAGCCGATGCCAGATTCTTCAAAATGAATGAAATGATTCCAGAATCAATCCAGGATTTAACAGGGCTGTCACCATTGAATGATGAAGACAACTATTATTGCATCACAGACGAAGATTTCGAAATGAATCGTGGTGTTTTGAGAGGTGTGCAGTGGGGTCCTAGAAAAGGCGATGATGGGGCTTTCTTGAGATGCGATGATGGAAAAGTGAGAATCTATCCCGTAATCCAAAGAAAAGGAAATGGTCCAGATAAAGATGTGGGCTATGTAAACCATACCATGATGGTAGATTTTTCCAATGAAGGAAGATTGCATAATACTGGATTCAGATGTGCTAAATACCAGTTTAGCCATACTTCTCCAGATGGAAACAATTACAGCAGTGTAGATTTAGTCTTAATGCGATTGGCAGAAATCTACCTGATGAGAGCTGAGGCTAAATTGAGATTAGGTGATTCTGCTGGAGCGTTGGCAGATATGAATGCGGTGAGAACTTCCAGAACAGCTCGTCCTGAAGTGACCCCAGCTGCTTTGAATTCTATTGATTTGGATATTCTTTTCAGAGAGCGTGGATTCGAATTATACTGGGAAGGTTTCAGAAGAGCAGATCAAATCCGATTTGGAAAATACGAGGATTCCTGGACTGAAAAAACTGATACAGACGTATACAAAAGATTGTTCCCAATTCCGCAAAGCGCCATTGATGGTGCATCCAATGTGGAAGGATTCCTAGTTCAGAATCAAGGGTATTAATCAAAAACTATTTTAAAATCGAAAAGGCAGCAAAAATTGATTTTGCTGCCTTTTTTATAATCAAAGTCTATCGATATAGTACCAGTCCCAAGAGCAATAGCGTTAACAGGAACAATCCCATTAGGATCATATACTTTTACTTTTTCTCAAGGAAAAAACTCATATTTCTAACTAGTTATAAATCATCCATTCCCTCTCAAAATCTCCATCGGAGGTTGATTGATGATTCTTCTACCATTCAACCAACCCAGGACGATTGTCAATCCTGTGATTGCTAAGTAAAGAATCAAACCTGCCCCCCAAGCAGGACGGAATTCCATTTCAAATACAAAAGCACTAAGTAACCACGTCGCCAAGAATGACAACAAGATTCCAGAAAGTGATGCCAAGCTTCCCAGGAAGAAATATTCCAAGGTATTGATCTTGCTGACAGTTCCAGAATCCGCACCCAATGTTCTCAGCAAAATGCTTTCTCGCATCCTTTGGTATTTACTGATGATCAAAGAACTGATCAGAACCAAAATACCCGTAGCAATACTGAAGAAAGCCATAAACTGGATCACAAAGCTGATTTTTCCCAGAATATCTTCTAGGGTTTCCACGATGGTTCCTAAATTGATCACCGAGATATTTGGAAAAGCTCTCACCACTTCCGCCTGCACATCTGCTGCTTCCCGGTCATTTTTTGTCTTGGTAATCAGCACATGAAATTTCGGTGCCTGATCCAGCACTCCTCCGGGGAACAACACCAGAAAATTGGTAGAAACCTGATTAAATTTCACATCTCTCAAGCTACCGATGTAGGTTTTGATAGGCCGGCCTTGGACGTTGAATTCTACTTCATCTCCGATCTTTAAGCCATTTCCTTCCGCAAAGCCTTTTTCGAAGCTAACGAAAATGGAATCTCCTTTTGCACCGACAGGAATCAACTCTCCATCAGTCAAGGTCTCAGAAGAGATCAAGGTATCTCTATAGGTCACCCGGAACTCCCGATTATACAACCATCTCGAGTAATCTTCCTCTTCTGGCAATTCATCATTTTCCTTTTTATCTATCCCGTTGATTTCATTCAATTGCATGGTTACAATCGGAACTTCCTGCATGATTCTGAGATTTCTGTCCAACAACTTTCCTTTCACATCATCCAATTGGGCAGTCTGAATATCAAACATCAACATATTGGGCTGATCCTCTTTATCCGCAAATTTTGCCTCTGCCAGCAGCTGATTTTGAAGGAAAAATAAGGTCGAAATCATCGCCGTCCCCAATCCAATTGTCGCAATTAATGAGATGGTCTGGTTGTTTGGTCTATACAAATTTGCTAAAGCCTGTCTGACGGAATACCGTAGCGAAATAGGTAAAAACTTCCGTACAGCCCACATGATCAGCTGCCCTACTCCCCAGAGAATACCAAATGCAAAAACCACAAAGGCCGCAAAGCCCAAAGCCATCATCATGGAGCCTAAAAGGTAAAAACTGAAGCCCCAAACGAAGAGTAGAATCGCAACAATCACTAACCATCTCAATGGATCTTTGAGCAGAGTGGAATCTGCCGTTTCAGGCCTCAATGTGGCCATAGGAGAGACATTCCTAACCTTTAATAATGGCAGAAGGGCAAATAAAACTGAAACAAAAAGGCCTGTTAACACACCAAATCCGACAGACAACCAGGAAATCCCGACCGTCACCTCAACAGGCAAAAAATCTGCAAAAACAGCAGGTAGAATAAACTGAAGCAGGGTTCCCAAAGCTGCGCCCAAAATCGCCCCGACCAACCCCATGATTTTGATCTCTGTCAGATAGATAAACAGTACATCTCTTGAAGAAACACCCAAACATCTCAAGACTGCTACCGAAGCCAGTTTTTCTTTCACAAATACATTAACTGCGGAAGCCACTCCCACACAGCCCAGCAAAAGAGCGATGAAGGCTACCAAACTCAAGAAATTGGATAGGTTGCCAAAAGAGCGTCCTGTTGATCGTTTTCTATCCTCCACGGTATCGGCATCCACTCGATCGATTTCCCATTGATCTTGATAAGGCTCAATTAATTTCTCTACATCTGTACCATCTGCAAATTGGAAATAGCGATTGTATTCTACCCGGCTTCCATATTGTACCAAGCCGGTTTCTTCCAAATATGCCATAGGAATATAAACAGCTGGAGCCACAGTTGCTGTAATCCCAGTCTGTCCCGGTACTTTCTGAAGTTCACCAACAATCTCAAACTCTACCTCCCCTACCTTGATCTGATCTCCAACTTGAGCATTGAATTGAGCCATTAAGGTCTTTTCGACCAAGGCTTTCTTCCCTCCAGTTCTGAAATCAGATTCTCCATCCACAGGGATTGTCTCTAAAATCCCATAAAAAGGAAAGGCTCCTTCTAAAGCCCTTACCTGAGTCAATCTGCTTGCTCCTGTTTTTGGAAAAGCTACCATGCTGGCAAAATTGACTTCAGCAGCAGTTTGAGTAGCCAGAGAATCAATTGGCTGATCACCTATGGGGTTTCGATTTTCCAACACCAAATCCGCTCCCAAAAGCTCCTTTGCCTGATTGTCTATGTCTTTGGTCAAATTTTCACCAAAAGAACTGATCGCCACCAAAGCCGCGATTCCAACCACAATCGAGGAAACAAAAAGTAAGAGACGGGAGATGTTTTTCCGGAAATCCCGGAAAGCCATCTTTATAATCCAGTTAAAATCAGGCATGAGCTTCCTCCTGTATTTTTCCTCCTTTGATATGGATGATTCGCTGGGTTTTTGCAGCCAACTCCAAGTCATGAGTCACCAAAACCAAAGTTGTCCCTTCTTCTTTATTTAGGTCAAAAATCAATTTCTCAATCATTTCGCCTGTTTCAGTGTCCAAGTTTCCAGTTGGCTCGTCAGCAAAAAGAATTTTTGGCTCATTGGCAAAAGCTCTGGCAATAGAAACCCGCTGCTGCTCTCCACCAGAAAGCTGGGTTGGATAGTGGGTCGCACGGTCACCTAGCCCAACTTTCTCCAACAATTCCTGAGCTTTTTTCCGGGCATCCTTTCGCTTTTTCAATTCTAAAGGAACCATCACATTTTCCAAAGCAGTCAAAGTCGGCAGCAGCTGGAAATTCTGAAAAATAAAGCCAACATGCTGATTTCTGACCCTTGCTCTTTGGTCCTCATTGAGGTTTTGTAGGTTTTCACCGTTCAAAGTAACTGAACCTGTACTGGCAGAATCCAGTCCGGCACAAAGTCCCAACAGGGTAGTTTTTCCACTTCCTGATGGCCCAACAATTGAAATGGTTTCTCCTGAAGAAATATCAAAATTCACGGAATCAAGCACCGTTAATTTGCGACTTCCACTTTGATAGGTTTTACTGAGGTTTTGTATAGAAAGTATATTCATCTTTAAATTTTAGGCAAATAATATCCCTTTCAAACGAATTGGATCTGACAGGGTTAGAAGTCGAATTCAATTAGTTAAAATTGAAACAATTGAACCGAAAATAGGACGAAATCTTCATTTCCCCTTGCCCACTGATAAAAATTCAATTAATAGCATGATTTTGGGATTCAGCTCCTTTCCTTTGATTTCTGAAAGAATTCGAACTTTTTTACTTGAAATCCATTAAACTAGGAATAGAAATTTGAACTATGAATATTTCCAGACTTATACTTTCCATCGGCATCATATCATTGGGAATTGTTTCCTTTTCCTGTTCAGAACCCAAAAAGACAGAAGCAGAAAAAGCCGTTGAAATTGCACAAAATCAATCACCTCAACTAGAAAAAAAGACCATTCTCTTTTTCGGTAACAGTCTTACCGCCGGATATGGGATTGACCAAGATGATTCATTTTCCGGACTGGTTCAGGACAAAATTGATAGCCTTGGATTAAACTATCGAGTAATAAATGGTGGACTGAGTGGTGAAACTACAGCCGGAGGATTGAGTCGATTGGATTGGTTTCTGGAAGATCAACCGGAAGTCTTTGTTCTGGAATTAGGCGGAAATGATGGACTTCGAGGTATCCAATTGAGTGAAACCAAAAGCAATCTGGAGAAAATCATAGACAAAGTTCGAGCTAAATTTCCTGACACTAAAATCATCTTGGCGGGTATGCAAATCCCACCGAATATGGGGCAGGAATACACCGACGAGTTTAAAGAAATTTATCCTGTGGTGGCTCAAGAAAAAGACGTGACTTTAATTCCATTTCTATTGGAAGGAGTGGCTGGAGATCCCGAATTGAATCTGCCAGATGGTATACACCCCACAGAAGAAGGACATAAAATTGTCTATAAAACTGTTTGGCCTTTTATAGAGCAAAGTCTCTAAAAACAAGGGCCCAAGAAATTAAAAATGGGGATTTGATAAGGCAAAAGTCTTATTAAATCCCTTTTTCCCTTAGTTGCTAATTTTTAATCATTTTAAATTAGCTCTCCATGCTTCCCCACATCATCATTTTTTCCCTTTTGGCATAATTCGAATTTCAATACAGGTTTTTTTTATCTTAAATTTTCGACTTCATTAAAAATTTTTGGAAATGAGTTTTCAGATAAAAGAAACTCCTGACTCCTATGATGTCATCATCGTAGGTTCCGGAGCAGGCGGAGGGATGGCCTCCAAAATCCTTTCCGAAGCGGGCCTTTCTGTAGCTGTTGTTGAGGCGGGCGGAGACTTCGACCCAGCTAAGGACGAGGACAGAACGCAATTGAGACCACCATGGGAATCTCCTCGAAGAGGTGCCGGTACCAGAATCAGACCTTTCGGGGATTTTGATCAGGCGATCGGTGGCTGGGATATCGAAGGAGAACCATATACGCATAAAGACGGAACCAAATTTGACTGGTTCAGATCCAGAATGGTCGGTGGACGTACCAATCACTGGGGAAGAATTTCCCTTCGATTTGGACCAAATGACTTCAAAAGAGCAAGTATTGATGGTTTGGGTACTGATTGGCCTATTGGCTATGATGACCTAAAGCCATACTATGACAAAGTAGATAAGTTGATCGGGGTATTCGGTTCCAAAGAAGGAATCTACAATGAGCCGGACGGATTTTTCCTTCCTCCTCCAAAGCCTCGTCTGCACGAACTTTTCTTGAAAAAAGGAGCCGACAAAGCAGGTATGCCTATGATCCCTGGTCGTCTTTCTATGTTGACCAGACCGATCAACAATGAACGAGGAACTTGTTTCTTCTGTGCTCAATGTAACAGAGCCTGTCAGGCATATGCCGATTTCTCAGCGGGTACCTGCTTGGTTCACCCAGCGATGAAAAAGGGTAAAGTGGATCTTTACACTTATTCTATGGTGAGAAAAGTAATTACCGACGAGAAAGGTTTGGCTACTGGAGTTTCTTTTGTTTCCAAAATGGATATGAAAGAGTACAAATTGAGATCTAGAGTTGTGGTTTTGGGAGCTTCCGCTTGTGAGTCTGCCCGTATCATGATGAACTCTAAGTCTAAAACCCATCCAAATGGAATCGGTGGTGACTCAGGAGCTCTTGGTAGATACCTTCATGATTCTACTGGCGCTGACCGTATGGGTATCTTGCCTGATCTTTTCGAAAGAGAAAGATACAACGAGGATGGTGTAGGTGGTATGCACATGTACACTCCTTGGTGGTTGGACAATAAGAAATTGGATTTTGCCCGAGGATACCACATCGAATATTGGGGTGGTATGGGTCAGCCTTCTTATGGTGCCGGCGGAGGCATGGATACCATGAGAAAATATCTGAAAGATGAATTTGGCAACCCAAGTCCAAACGGAGGATATGGCGAAGGCTTGAAAAAAGACATCAAACGCGTTTACGGATCTACCCTAGGAATGTCTGGTAGAGGGGAAAGTGTTCCTCGCTACGAAAACTACTGTGAAATCGATCCAAACGGAACTGTAGATAAATATGGTATTCCTGTATTGAGATTCAACTACAATTGGACCGATCAGGAATTGAAGCAGGCGAAGCACATGCATGATACGTTTGAGGAGATCTTGACCAATGCTGGTGCAATCCTATTAGGTTCTAAGCCAGGACCTGAATCAGATTATGGTTTGCATGCACCGGGTAGAATCATTCACGAAGTAGGTACAACTCGTATGGGTAGCAGTCCAAAAGGATCCGTTTTGAACTCCAACTGTCAGGCTCATGACTGTAAGAACCTATTTGTTGTAGATGCTGGTTCTTTCGTTTCCCAAGCGGATAAAAACCCTACTTGGACGATCTTGGCCTTGTCCTGGAGAACTTCGGATTACATTGTGGAGCAATTGAAACAAAAAAACATCTAAGCCATGAACAGAAGAGAAAACCTCAAATTACTCTTTACAGGCTCAATTGGAGCGGGCTTGTTGATGACAGGATGTGAACCTGAGCAGACTACCTTGGCCCATGAGCCGGTACTTGCTACTGGAGGAACTCCTGGAAACAGAACTGAAGAAGAAAAAATCAGAGATGCGGAATTGCTTGCTGAGAAATTCTTCACAGAGGCAGAAAGAAAGAAACTGGATACGCTAGGGGATATTATTTGCCCGGCAGACAGTGAATCTCCAGCAGCTTCTGAACTGAAAGTAACGGACTTCATCGACTTTATGATGGTTGATCAGCCAGGAAACCAAACTCGTATGAGAGGTGGACTGATGTGGTTGGACTTTGAAGCTGATGAGAAGTTCGGCAAACTTTTCAACGACCTATCTAATGATCAGGTCATGGAAATCGTAGACTTGGTAGCATGGCCAGATAAAGCTACTCCTGAATATGAAGGAGCGGTAAAATGGTTCAACCTAGTTAGAAACATGGTTTGTTCCGGTTATTTCTCAACCCAAGCTGGATGGAAATACATCGACTACAAAGGAAACACGCCGAACGTATGGGATGGTGTTCCTCAGGAAGTTTTGGACAAGCATGGACTTTCCAATCCAGAGAAATACAAAGATTTATATCTGAAACCTGAAGATAGAGCTAATGTGGTCCAATGGGATGACGAAGGCAATATCATCGGATAAATACTAAAAACTCAGTCAAATCGGCTGAGTTTTTTTTATTGTACCAGCTTGTTTCCTATCTTTTGATAACCAACTGATATTTAACATTTAATGCGAAACTCTTTTTTTATTGCGGGCTTCCTTTCTTTAGTATTGTTTTCCTGCGGCACTTCCGAACAAAAAACTGAAACAAAGCCAGAGCTTTTATTGAATCTGGAATTAGCAGATTCCTTAGACCTTGACTTTTTAGGGTCACCAATATTGGCATCTTCAAATCCTGAGGGGAGCCGATTGGCATTCTTTGACTATCCCTCCCAAAAAATTATTATCACAGATGGTGCTGGTGAGATTTTGGACACACTATCCAAGCAAGGTGATACTCCAGATGCTTATGGATTTATGATTGACTTACCTGTGATTTATGGGAATGACAAGGTAATCCAGATTGGTATGAATGGTATTTTCATCTATACTCAAAGCGGTGAAATGCTCAAAAAAATCAAACACCCCGAAGACATGGGAGGCGCTGTCTTTTCTTCAAGAACAGGTAAGACTTCAAAAATTATTCGCCTCAACGGCACTCCATACCTCCTTATGAACTCCATACGTACCCGAGAGACCTATGCCGGAGCACAGGAATTTTACGACACCTACAAAGCCATTGAATTAGTCGATTTGGAGACTGGAGAAAGTCTGGATTTCGGTCCTTTTGAGGAAGGAAGTCTGTTTTTGAACGGGAAGGGTTTTATCCAAAGTGATTACTATCCAGCATTTGCTGAAAACAATGGAAAACTATACCTCTCCCATGGAGGAGAACCTAAAGTATGGATCTATGACTTTTCACCCTCCGAATCAAAATTGGACACAGCTCTTTCATTGGATATTCCGGGGCTATTCCCAATCGAAGGAATCGATAGAAATGAACTTTCAGAAGGCTCCTATTCATTTCATGGCGGTACAGCCGCAATCCGAAATATCTTTATTCAAAATGGATTAATTATTATTTCCTATTACCCCGGAATGGATCCTAAACAGATGGACCAAGCTCAAAAATTATTTTCCGAAGGAAAAGAGGATGAGGGACGTGCTATTTATAATAAACTAAATAGAGAAACTTCGCCGGGCATTTTTGTTTATGATGAAACCACATTGGAATTTCTGGGAAGATTAAGCTATCCAGAAATTGCAAACACCGGTGGTCTTTTGGCAAATGATGAGTTTATCTATTTCCAGAAAAAGCCTGACCCGAATGTGGAAGAGGACTTTTTAAGGGTTTATAAATACAAATTGATTACAGAATGAAAAACTATTATTTAGGCTTTTTTTTAGCCTCCTTGATTCTAATTTCTTGTGGGGAGTCAAAAGAGGAAAAACCTGCCACACCCCTTTCAGAGCAAAATCTCAAGTTTGAAATTTATGATTCCCTTATTATAGATCATATCGGCAACTTGGTTTTGATGGACATCAGTCCAAATGGCAATAATTACCTGCTGTCAGATCAAAATTCTGGAGACATCCTAATAACTGACTCTGAAGGGAGCATTCTCCATCAATACAACCGTACTGGGGATGGCCCCAATGACTATGTAGGCAATAAAAGCGGCAGGTTTTTATTTAGAGATAATTCCTCCTATTTAGTCCCTACAACTCAAGGCTTTTCTATTTATTCACTCGATGGAGAGAAAATTGAAAACTTCAAGCCTGAATTTTCTCCATTTGCCAATCTGGTGGTTTCATTTTCAACATCTATCCAACAAGCCGGCAATCAAGTGTTTCTCAAATTACAAGGAAGGTATGCCGATAATGGGAATTTGGACTCTGCAAGAAATTTGGAAAGAATAGATATTAATACTGGAGAGTACCACCCAATCATTCCTTTTCCAAAAGGCTCTAAATATTTAGACCCTGAAGCAAATTTTCAGGGTTTTGATTATCACCCTGTCTTCACAGTAAAAGGAGATTCACTCTATTTTCTATTTAGAAATGACCCTACGTTCTATGCATTTTCTCTTGATAATCTAGAAACACCCGCAAGGTCTTTCAAACTTCCAATTGGAGCATTCGAAGAAAGAGATATGTCCAAGGAAGTGGAGCCAGGAAGCTTTGATATGAGAGATTTCTTATTGGGATCCTTCAATAGTATCGATCCAATTGAAGATGGAGAAATCCTGATTTATTATTCTTCAGGATTGACCGATGAAAAAGCAAACGAGGTCATTTCCGAAGCCGGTACAGATTTCAATCAAATCTTTACTTTGGCAGAAAAATATAACACGGTTGGTTACAGAATCCTCAAAGGAGAATCATTAAGTCCGATTATTGAAAAGGATGAGATTCTGGCGAACATGGGCAAGGCTATTTCCAATGAAGAAATATGGTTTAATTTAGACTTTTCCCAAGTTGAGAATGACTATTCTGTCATCTACAAAACTCGGATTGTCCCTGCAAATTAACCACTCTTCTTATTCCAATTCCGCTAGGCGGGCAAGTCTATCCAGATTTGCCCGCTTTTGTTTATCTTCCCTAGTCATCACATCACAACTTGAATGAAAAAATCATCTACCTACCTGATTTTGGCCTCTGCAGGATTGCTTTCTATAGGAAGCCTTCAAGCCCAAAATATTAAAGCCACCTCTGAAAAAGAGTTGATGGAGTCAGTTGAAAAACACAAACAGCTCCTAAACTCAAGCCCTTTGAAAGAATTCAATGCCAAAAACATTGGTCCAACCAACATGTCTGGAAGAATTGTTGACATTGAGGTCGCACAAAACCCCAATACATTTTACATAGCTGCCGCCTCTGGTGGCGTATGGAAAACAGAAGACAATGGTCAATCCTTTTCTCCCATTTTTGACGGTCAAAGCGCTTTGGGAATCGGAGATATGGCTCTTTCCCCTTCCGACAACAATGTACTTTGGGTAGGAACTGGAGAAAACAACTCCAGCCGCTCTACTTATGCAGGTTCTGGCGTATACAAATCCACAGATGCTGGCAAGACCTGGGAATTCATGGGCCTTCCCTATTCTCACCATATTGGTCAGATTCAGATTCACCCAACCAATCCGGATATCGTATGGGTTGGTGCTATGGGAGGACTTTATTCCAAAAACAAGGAAAGAGGCCTATTCATGACTACTGACGGAGGCAAGTCCTGGGAAAAAGTCCTTTATGTCGACAACAATACTGGAGTAATCGACATTAAAATCCATCCAGAAAATCCAGACATCTTGGTAGCTGCGACTTGGGAAAGATACCGTCAAGCTCATGATTTCATCGGCAATGGAGAAGGCTCAGCGATCTGGAGATCTGAGGATGGCGGAAAAACCTGGAAAAAAGCTATAACAGGATTCCCTCAGGATGAATTTGTAGGAAGAATCGGTTTTGATTTTGCACAAAGTAACCCCAATATAGTCTATGCGCTTCATGATAGCCAGAAGCCGAGCGAAGGATCTTCTTCCGGATTTAGAAGAAGAGGCCCAGAGGAAGAAAACCCATTGAAGTTTGAGGATTTCAAAGATCTCACTGTTGAAGATGCAATGGGACTGGAAGATGATCGCTTGAATTCATTTTTGAGAAGAAATCAGTTTGCCAGCAAATACACCGCCGCCGAAATCAAAAGACAGCTCAAAACCGGTAAAATCAACACCAAGCAAATCGCCAATTACAATGGAGATTTGGAAAATGCCAATGAGGCACTTTACAATGGATCAGTAGTGGGAGCTGAAGTCTATCGATCGGAAGATGCCGGAAAATCTTGGTCAAAGGTTTCTGAATCAGATATCAGTAGACTTTACAATACCTATGGATACTATTTTGGAGAAATCAGAGTGAATACTCAGGATGAGGATGAGATTTTCGTTTTGGGTGTCCCATTATTGGTTTCTCGTGACGGAGGAAAGAATTTCTCGAGAACTGATTCAGTAGGTCGACCTCACTCCGATCACCAATCTATGTGGATCAATCCGAAGGATGGAAAACATATCCTTTTGGGGAACGATGGAGGGCTTTATAGAAGCTATGGTGGAGGTGCTATTTGGGATCATTTGAATACCCAAATGCCGATATCCCAGTTTTACTCAATTATCACGGATAATGCCGCTCCTTACAACATCTATGGAGGGATGCAGGACAATGGAGTTTGGTTTGGAAGTTCTACAAATGCGCCGGAGGATCCATGGGAGTCTTTGATGGGAGGAGATGGAATGGTTGTGGCGGTTGACACCAGAGACAACAACATAGTCTATACAGGCTTCCAGTTTGGATCATATTTCAGGATTGACAAGACAAGCGGAGATAGAAGAAGAATCACTCCTGGTCATGATATTGGCAATACTCCAAACCGCTGGAATTGGAGAACTCCTGCTCGATTGAGTCATCACAATCAGGATATCATTTACATGGGATCTCAATACGTTTACCAGAGTTTGGATCAAGGAAGTACATGGACCACCATTTCTCCTGATTTGACCAAAAATGAAAAAAGTGGAAATGTCCCATTCGCAACCTTATCAGTGGTCGAAGAATCTCCTTTTGAATTTGGGACACTATATGCAGGATCCGATGATGGTAATGTATGGATCACTCGCAACAATGGAGGAAACTGGGAATCTTTGAATACTGGGCTTCCAGAAGATCGTTGGGTGAGTTCTATAGCTCCTTCTAAACATGTGGAAGGTGTGGTTTATATTACCCTAAATGGGTATCGATATGACGAGTTCAAGACCTATGTTTTCAAAAGCTCAGATTATGGAAAAACATGGACTTCCATCAGCGGCAATCTACCTGAGGAATCCACTAATATCATCTTGGAAGATCATACCAATCCAAACATCCTCTATTTAGGGACTGATCATGGACTATACTTGACGATCGATGGTGGAAGCAACTGGAATCTCTTCCAAGGAGAAATTCCGAATGTGGCCATTTATGACATGGTAATTCAAGAGAGAGAAAACGACCTCGTAATTGGTACCCATGGAAGAAGCGTCTATGTAGTGGAGCTGGAACAAATCCATGATTTTGCAAAACCAGAACAAAAAGTAATGAACTAATAAAAAAAGAAAGGCTGTCAAGATTGATCAGCCTTTCTCTCTTTTAAACGTTTCCATTTAGAATATTCTGAATCCAAGAGATAATACCCACTGGTTCATTCTATTGTCCGTATCATAGGAACCTACATTTTCGGTCAGTTTACTAAGGCCTCCTTCATATTTACCTTCAATGGATAAATTTCCAATATCTACACCCAGTCCGGCCTGATAGCCAAAAGTGGCTCCACTAAAGTCCGCATCACCTACGGTGTCCGGTGCTTCATCCAATTTGGAATTGATATTCACACTTGCAATCGGTCCTGCCATTAGTCTGACAACCTTCAAAAGTCGAAAACCAACCATGACCGGAACGTCCAGTCTATTGAAGGTTGCCTTATAATCTTCAGGAGCAGATCCCCCGGAGACTCCACCTGGAACATAGGCAAATTCACCTTTGGTCTGGGTAAATAATAGCTCAGGCTGCACAAAGAACCCTGCAGCACCAAAGCGTCCAAAAAGCCCTACGTGATAGCCAGTTTGAGCATCGGCAGGAACAAAGTTTTCATTTTTGAAATCAAGCTTAGAACTGCTTAAACCTGCTTTGATTCCAATCCCATTTTGGGAGAAAACAGGAATGCTCAGGCAAAGGGCGAGAATAATCAGTGAAAGTTTTTTCATGGAAATTATAGTTGGTTAGAAATAAGTAACGAAAACCTTTCCAAAAAATTGGCAAATCCCTTGCCACCAACTCAAATTTCAATTCAAAAGAGCAATTGCTTTCTTTTTAGCCAGGTCATGCAAATCCCAAAAATCCATCGGTTTCGGTACTAATGAATCAAAAGGAACTTGAGACTTTTTGCGAAAATACTCTACATCACCAGCGGTAAATCCAATGACAGGAATCCCCATTGTTTTTAGATTGGATTTCACTTTGCCCAACAACTCTACCCCATCCATTTCTGGCATCATGATATCTGTCAATATAACATGAAAACCAGGATCCTTTTCCAACTCTTGTAAAGCTTCTTTTCCATTATGGGCAACCACAACTGTATCTTCCGATTTTTCAAAAATCTTTCTCAAGATCAGCAAGTGTACCGCATCATCATCAACAACAAGTATCCTCATACAAAGAAAAATATGCCTTAATATATGGAGTTTATCCAATTTTTAATGCTTTTCATATGATTTTCATAAAAAAAGGGAATCATAAGATTCCCCTTTCATTGTATGAGTTGGTGATTTTTTGAATTATGCAGCTTGAGGAGCTCCAAATACCCCAATCATATTCAAAATCAACAAGATGATTACGATCGGGCAAACCCACTTGATAAAGAACATCCAAGCGGTTTTGTAAGGCCCTTTAAATCCAGGAGCCCCATAACTCAATTCTGTAGCATAATCGGAAATCTTCTGTGCCCAGCCTGTGTAAAGAGATAACATCAAACAGATCACGATCACCGCGAATGTTCCAAATATAAAGTCCATTGCTCCAAAGAACCCTTGAACTGGATTGCTTAGGAAAGTAAACTCAATATTTGCAAAGAAATTGCCTTCGATATTAGAAAGTGCAGAAGGAACGGATAAGATCATTGCTGCAATTCCCACTACCCAAGTAGCTTTCTTTCTGTTCCACTTTCTATCATCGATCAAGTACGATACAGGAACTTCCAACATGGAAATAGTAGAAGTCAATGCTGCTACCATCAATAAAAGGAAAAATAAGGCCCCGATAATATGACCACCTGGCATTTCAGCAAATACTTTAGGAAGTACATTGAAAACCAAGCTAGGTCCGTCTGTCAGATACTCTGGAGATAGGAGAGCAAACAAAGCCGGAAAGACCATCAAACCACCCAAAAGGGCTACCATGGTATCCATCCCTGCAATCCATCCCGCCGACTGAATAATATTAGATTCCTTAGGCAAATAGGATCCAAAAGTAATCATCAAACCCCATCCAACTGACATGGAGAAAAATGCCTGACCTAATGCTTGTAGTACTACTGTACCGTTGATTTTGGAGAAATCCGGATTCAAATAGTATTGGATTCCAGCCTCAGCACCTTCTAAGGTTACTGATCTTCCAGCGATGAAAATAATGATCAAGAAAAGAACTGGCATCAAAAATTTAGCTGCCTTTTCAATACCTCCAGATACACCTCCCAAAACGATCAAAATCGTGAACAAGATGAAAAGGAAAGTCAATGGAATCACATACAATGGAGTCTGAACAAATTCAGAGAAGTCAACAGGAATATTGATAATCTCTGTTACAATATATCCTACTGTCCATCCTGCAATCACCGAATAGTAGCTAAAAACAAAAAAGCAGACCAATACACAAAGTACGCCTGCTAACTGCCAAAATTTATTACCTCCTGTTTCTCTAACTGCACCAATTGGGTTTTTTCTTGACCTTCTACCCAAAGCAATTTCATTTAGCAAAAGTGGAAGTGCGATAAACAATACGCAAATCAAATAAACAAAAACGAAAGCTCCCCCTCCATTTTCAGCGGTCAAATAAGGAAATCTCCAAATGTTACCTAGTCCTACTGCGGAGCCTGCCGCGGCCATGATAAAACCTAGACTAGAACCGAACTGTCCTCTCTCTTCGGTGTTTGCATTTACTGCCATAAATTGATGCTAAAGTTAAATTAAAGGGTATAAACTGGTTTTCAAGAACGGGCTAAGATAATTTGTTTTGATAAAATACCAATCGCCGTTCGGAAAGTTTTCGGCTCAAATCCAAGCTCTTTTCGGGCTTTTTCGATAATAAACCCGGTTTTTAGGGGTCTTTTTGCAGGCTGAGTGAACTTAGTAGAGTCTGTTCTTTTGATCAGATCTTTATTTAGGTCAAAATAATCTGCCACCTCTAAAGCCATCTGATAGGGAGTCATCAATTCATCTCCTGAAATATGATAAATTCCGGTCGCTCCTTTTTTAGCGATGAGAATACATCCAGCAGCCAAATCCTCTGCAAGAGTTGGAGTTCTATATTGATCATCTACAACCTGAATTTCTTTTCCCGCTTCCAAACTTCCCTTGACCCACAATACAATATTGGATCGACTCAAGTCATGTGCTATTCCAAAAACCAATACTGTTCGCGCAATAGCCCATGGAGTCTTCAGGTTCATTACTAGCTTCTCTGCTTCCTCTTTTGTTTCACCATAATAATTCACTGGTGCCGGAATCGCATCTTCGGCGAGAGGACCTTCTTCACCCGAGAAAATAAAATCTGTTGAAACGAAGATAAAATGAGCATCTATCGCTTCTGCGGCCTTCGCCAAAGTTTCAGTGGCTACCACATTTGCCTGATAGCATGCGTCCTGATTCAACTCACATTGATCCACATGAGTCATCGCTGCTCCATGGATTATTATATCTGGAGAAAGTTCCTGAATCCTATCTTTTACTTCATTCGCATCTTCCAAATCCAATGAGATATACGTAAAACCACCTTCTGGCAATCTACACTCACCTCTTCCAGATGCAAAAACTTCAAATTCACCTGCCTCAACCAACTGAGAAACCAACTTTTGACCTAAGAGTCCATTGGCTCCTGTTAGGAATAACTTCTTTTTATTTCTCATTGGGATATTTGTATCCAAACTCCTTTTCTATTTTGTTCTTGGCCATTTTCTCTACAGTCACTGTCATGTAGATCGGCTGAACAGGCTTATCTCTAGGTCCTGTTTGTACTTCTGAAATTTTCTCAGCGACATCCAAACCCGAAATCACCTCACCGAATACTGTGTATTCACCATCCAAATGTGGTGTGCCTCCGATGGTCGTATAAGCTTCTTTCTCTTCATCTGAAATCTCCTTGGTCAAATTCGTTTTCAAAGCATCTTCGATTTCCACTCTTTTGGAATACATCAAGGAAGTCAAGGAGTCGTATTCACCGGCATTGTAAAGCCTGATATATTCATTTTTAAGAGCCTCCTGGCTTTTCAATTGAACATATTGCATAAAAGCTTCCTGAAGCCTTTCCATTTCTGTCACCAGCATTTCTTCAGTATATACCTCTCCCAAGACTATATAGAACTGAGAGCCACTGGATCTCTTTTCAGGATTGATCCCATTTCCTTGTCTGGCAGCTGCAATCGCACCTTTTTTATGGAAATGATTCGGAAGGATTTCGGCTGGTAATGTCGGCCATTCTTCAGCTGGCATCGCCTCTTTAGTAAATACATCCCCTCCCTGAACCATAAAATCACGGATCACACGATGGAATTCAGTACTGTCAAACCTTCCTTCCTCCGCTAACTCGATGAAATTTGATTTATGCGCAGGAGTATCATCAAAAAGGATTGCTACAATTTCTCCATAACTGGTGTCTATTCTGACAATTTGATCTTTTTGACCTGCGCAGGACACCAATAATAACATGCCCAGCATTGCTGATACCAAATTCCCTATTTTCATGGGTTCAATGTGGATTTAATCTGATCTAAAATTACTTTTCCTCCTGCACCAAAGACCTTATCAGCCAACTCTTGCCCTACAGCTTCCGGGTTAGAAGCATTTCCTTTTACCTCAATTGAAATTCTTTCGCTTCCATCCAGGGAAACGATCCCACCTCTCAAGGTAATCTCATCATTTTCCAAAGATGCCAAGGCAAAAACCGGAATGCTACAGCCTCCTTCCAAAACTCGGAGATAGGCTCTTTCTGCCCTCAACTTCAAAGAAGTCGGCAAATCATTGCAAGCAGAAATCAGCTTGTTTTTGATAGTCTGATCCAATGTGGACGATACTTCAATCGCTACCGACCCTTGTCCAACAGCCGGAGTAAACTCATCTAATGAAAGCTTTTCTACGATTTGATCATCATAGCCCATTCGATGGACTCCCGCATAGGCTAAAAGCAAAGCATCGCAAAGACCTTCCTCCATTTTGCGAATTCTGGTTTGAAGATTTCCTCTTACCTCAACCGTTCTCACATGAGGATAAAAATGCTTCAAAGTCGCTACTCTACGGGTAGAAGAAGTTCCTAAAACCAAAGGCTTAGAAGCATCAGCAATAGAAATATCGGTTTTGGATGAGAGCAAAACATCATTTTCTTTCTCTCTTTCAGTAAAGGCAATAATCTCAAAACCTTCAGGCAGATTGGACTGCATATCCTTGGCCGAATGAACAGCGATATCGATCCTTCCATCTGTCAATTGATCCTCCAACTCCTGGGTAAACACCCCTTTGCTTCCAATTTTTGAAATGGAAACATCCAATATTTGATCCCCTTTGGTATCGATAATGACGATTTCGGATTCCAAACCCGCTCTTTTCAAAAGATCTTCGACATGGTAAGCCTGCCATAAAGCCAACTTACTACCTCGGGTTCCTATTTTGATTTTTCTCATTGTTCCTTTACTCTCTTAGAAGGGCCTTTTTTTGCCTTTTCTTCGATGAATTTGATGATTTCTCCCGCAATATTTACACCTGTTGCTTTTTCGATCCCCTCTAATCCCGGAGAACTATTTACTTCCAAAATCAATGGTCCACGCTCAGACTGAAGCATATCCACCCCAGCGATATCCAAGCCAAGAGCTTTGGCTGCACCTAAAGCGGCCTGCCTCTCTGCCCGGCTGAGTTTGATTACTGTCGCTTTTCCTCCACGGTGAAGATTGGAACGAAATTCTCCTTCTGCTCCCTGCCTTTTCATGGCCCCCACAACTTTTCCATTGACTACGAAAGCTCGGATATCAGCCCCTTTCGCCTCTTTGATAAATTCCTGAACAATAATTCTGGCTTTCAAACCATGAAAAGCTTCGATTACAGATTGTCCTGCCTTTTTTGTCTCCGCCAAAACAACTCCCAAGCCTTGAGTGCCTTCCAATAGCTTGATGATCAAAGGAGCTCCTCCCACATGTTCTATTAGTTGCTTTTCACCACCTTTTGAAAAATTGGTAAATGCAGTCTTGGGCATTCCCAAACCGGCCTTGGAAAGGATCTGTAAGCTTCTCAGCTTATCTCTACTTCTGACGATAGCTTGAGAATTGACCGCAGGAAAAGCACCCATCAACTCAAATTGACGAACCACTGCTGTTCCATAAAATGTCACAGAAGCACCAATTCGGGGAATAATCGCATCCACACCGGTCACTTTCTGACCTTTATAAATAATAGAAGGGCCCTCCTGCTCTATGATCAAATCACAGATACTATGGTCCACAATCATAGCTTCATGACCGGCTTCCTGAATGGCTTGATAAAGCCTTTTTGTTGAATATAATTGAGGGTTCCTCGAAAGGATTGCAATTTTCATAACACTTATTTTCTGTAGGCTTTTGCTAGATTCATTCCAGACACATCCACTAAAAACCGTTTTCTGAGGATTTTTCTACCTAAAAGAATCGCATTTTTCATACTTGACCGATCAGACAAAGTGATTTCCGCATCAAACTTTTCACCAGCCAATTCCATTTGAGTTTCAATCAAATACCTAGATTCTCCCTGTCCAAAGGAGTTTTTCACCTTCTTTTCCCTGAACTGCTCAAACACCAACTCCTCTCCAGTATAGCTTTTATGTCCTGGCAAAAGAGCCTGAAAAACCAAAACTTCTTTTCCGTTTCTGTTTTCGGTGCGGATATTTTCAGCATGAATTGAACTGGTGTAGGCTCCCGTATCCACTTTGGCCCAAACCAATTTCAATCCCAATTCAGGGAGACTGATTTTTTCTTTTCTACCTATGACTTTCATTTCAATCTTAGTCGATTTTCGCCATCAATAGTACAACTTCCATGGAAAGATCTGTGAAAATCAATTTGGCGTTCCCATTTCTTTCCAAATGATAATGCGCCTTATTGAATAGCTCATACAGACCCGGAATGTGATCTTCCTTAAGGACATTCCCGCTGATCTTATTGATAAATTCCCGATCATCTCCTTTCGTCCTAAGCAATGAATCAACCGAAGCATTCTTTAATAAAATCTCCCTCAGTACATTCATCCCTGTCTGTAAAATGGATTTTTGAGCTTCTTTGTCAAACTTGTGGAAGGAATCCGACAGTGCAAATATATCCTTCAATTGCTTGCCATGACACAATCTGAACCAATTCCTGATCCAAGAGACTTGCTGATCTTCCACCTGATTCACCAAGCGCATGGCTTCCCGGAGATTTCCATCGGCAATCATAGAAATCTGCATGGCTGTTTGATCATCACAAAGTCCGGAAGAAACCAAATATTCATGAATTTCCTCATCAGTAAATCCCCGAACCATCACTTTTTGAGTTCTGGAAAGGATCGTAGTCAGCAATTGCTCTGGCTGAGTAGTGATCAACATGAAAATGGTTTTCTGCTGTGGCTCTTCCAAAATCTTCAACAAGGCATTTGCTGCCTGGGGATTTAAAAATTCCACGCCCCAAATCATCATGATTTTATATCCACCTTCAAATGAAACCAAAGAAAGTGTCTGAATGATCTGTCTTGCTGCTCCAACGGATATGTTCAATTGCTTTTTCTCAAAACCATTGAAGTAGATATAATCATGGACATTCCCATAAGGCTGTTCCAGCACAAACTTTCTCCAGTTTGCCAACATGTCCACTTTTTGATCATTGTCCTTATCCGTCTCCTTGGCTTTCGCAATAACAGGAAATGCAAAATTCAAATCCGGCATCACCAACTTTGCCATCCGCTGGCAAGCAGGGCAAGTTCCGCAGGAGTCTGTTTCTGTAGGATTTTGGCAATATAAATAGGTCGCCAATGCCAATGGCATCGTCAAATTTGCAGATCCTTCTGGACCATAGAAAAGAAGCGCATGTGCCAAATGGTTATTTTTAACAGCATTGAGCAAATGTGCCTTGGTCTCTGGAAGTCCTGGTATTTCAGAAAATTGCATGGTCTAAGATCAGGAGTTTTTTTCCCAAATTCGGTAGTTCTTGGACATTTCAAACAACTTCAACAGCATTTCCTCCTCAACTTCTGTCCATTCAATCTTCCTGCGGTTCATGACCGCAATAGCTGTTTCTTTGAATTTGGGAAACTGAAAGGTAGAAAATCCAGCTGCTCCACCCCAAGCAAATGAGGCAATAAAATTTCTCGGATAGCCATCTCCAAAAATATTGGCACCTACTCCTACGACCGTTCCGGTATTGAACATGGTGTTGATCCCACACTTGGAATGGTCTCCCATCATCAAGCCGCAAAACTGAAGTCCTGTATTGGTGAATCCTCCTTTCACATAGTCCCAGACTTTGACAGGAGCGTAGTTATTTTTCAAATTTGACGTATTGGTATCAGCACCTAAGTTGCACCATTCACCCAATACAGAATTCCCTAGGAATCCTTCGTGTCCTTTATTGCTGTATCCAAAAATTACGGAGTTGGAAATCTCACCACCTACTTTGGAATGTGGGCCAACCGTGTTGTCTCCACGTAGTTTGGCTCCCATATTCACAGTAGAACCTTCGCAAAGAGCAAAAGGTCCACGTATCAAAGCTCCTTCTTGGATTTCGGTATTCTTGCCGATATAAATCGGTCCATTCTCAGCACTCAAAACTGCCGCCTTAACTACCGCTCCTTCTTCAATGAAAATATTCTCAGGAGCATAAACCTGGGTATATGGATCTTTCAGTTTTTCTGATTTCCGCCCTTTGGTAATCAGTTCAAAGTCTTTTCTGATCTCCGCACCATTGAATTGGAAGATATTCCAAGTCTTGAGAAGCATATCCGGCTCAGTTTCAATCTGCACAATTTCCTTTTCAGCTGCTAAACTCAGATTTTTTTCAGTCTCACCGATGTAAGAAGCCAAAAGCGTCTTTCCGGAGTAGAGTGACTGGTTTTCCCCCAAATTTTGGAGAATTTCAATAGAATTAGAATCTGGCAACCAAGCTCCGTTTACTGCCAACAGGCCACCATCGGCTCTGGGAAATTTCTTTTGAAGGTAATCCTGAGTAAGATACGAAACGGTTTTCCCGCTGTACTTCTCCCATTTCTCAGAGATCTTTAATATCCCAATTCGGATATCTGCCACAGGTCTGGTAAAAGTAAAAGGGAGTAATGACCCACGAATCGAAGGATCATCGAACAAAAGAATATTTTCCATGTGGCAAAAATAAAAAAGTCTCCCGGAATCCATGCTCCGCGAGACTTTTTAGCTGAATACGCTTTGGAATTACTTCTTCGCGTATCTTCTGTTGAATTTCTCAACTCGACCAGCAGTATCGAGCAACATTTTCTTACCAGTGTAGAATGGGTGAGACTGAGAGCTCACTTCAATTTTGTACACAGGATATTCTTGTCCATCTTCCCAAGTGATTGTCTCTTCGGTTTCGATGGTAGATTTAGTCAAGAATTTAAACTCAGAAGAAGTGTCATAAAACACAACGTCTCTGTAGTTTGGATGAATATCAGCTTTCATATCACTAAGTATTTTTGGAGTAGCTTTTTCAAATGAGGCACAAAGTTATCCTTTTTCGCAAAAATCACCAAATCTTTCTAGAAAATTCTGTGAGTTTGGATTTCTCTCACCACTTGCCACAAAGGTAAGGTTTTCAAGAAATTAATTTTCCTTTGACTACAATATCATGGGTCATATAGGGAAATTCGGTCTGACCTGCTATTTTCAAATCAGTTTTCAATACTCCAAAGCATGAGGCAACCCTTACTTTCACTCCCAAAACTTTTCTTTTTAGTCAGCTTTTTGATTTTCACACAAAGCCTTGCCCAAGCACAAGGAAGTTATATTCCCTTTGATCGGGATTACTATCATCGTTTTGAACGCTATGAGATTCTTCAGGGAAAGAACAATCCCTTTTTCCAAACTGCCTATAAACCTCAAAGGAGAGATCTTCTAGCCAAATATTTGGATTCCTTGGCAAATGACCCTGTGATTTCTACCGCATCCGATAGGTTCAATTTAGCATATTTGGCTCAAGACAATTGGGAATTTGTATCTCAGGAAACCCCAGACTCGAATAAGCCTTTCCTCAAAAAGCTTTATCGAAAACCTGGAGACTTTGCTCATTATTATAGTGAGGATTTTGACATCCATTTGAGTCCTGTGATTTATTTGGCAGGAGGCACAGAAACAGATAATGATCAAAATCCTGCCCACCTTTCCAGAGGAATCGTTGTGAGAGGAGCCATTGATAAAAAGGTGAGTTTCTTTACTTATATGACCACCACTGAGTTATTCTTTCCTTCTTGGGTAAAAAATTATGCAGAATACAACGGCGCAGTACCAGGTGAAGGCTTTTGGAAAGAATATAATACCGATGGCTACAATTATTTCTCGGCCAGAGGTCATGTGAATTTCAATTTGACCAAAAGTATTCAAGCTCAAGTGGGACATGACCGAAACTTTATAGGAGAAGGATATCGCTCCTTTTTGCTTTCAGATTTTTCCAATCCTTACATGTTTGTCAAGCTGAACACCAAAGTCTGGAAGTTTCAATTGACCAATCTCTGGACTCAGATGACCGCCGACGTCTTTTATGACAGAGGCAGACCGACCGATGGAAGGTATCCTCAGAAATACTTTTCCATGCACCGTTTGGGATTCAACATTGGCAAAAACATCAACCTAGGTTTCTTTGAATCAGTGATGACTGACAAGGTCAATTTCAACTACTTCAATCCAATCGTATTTTTCCGCTGGGTGGAGCAGCAATTGGGAACCCCAGACAAAGTGATGTTAGGTTTTGACGGAAAGTGGAATTTTTATCCCGGGATGCAGTTTTATGGACAATTTGCTTTGGATGAGTTTGTGTTCAATGAGTTTTTCGGAATTGACGGTAAAGGCTCAAAAAGAAATAAGTTCGGGGCACAGGCCGGCTACAAATACATCAATGCATTCGGACTTTCAAATTTGGACCTCCAGCTTGAGTTCAACGCTGCAAGACCATATACTTTCCAGGAGAAATTTGATGATCAATCCTACAGCAACTGGAGAACTCCACTCACCCATCCACGAGGTGCAAACTTCAGGGAGTTCATTAGCATCATTCGTTATCAGCCAATTCCAAAGTTGAATCTGAGCCTTTTGGGAATGTATCAATTGTACGGCTCAGATCCGGATGCTGAAACCAATTACGGCGGAGATGTTTTAAAAAACCGATTGGAAGGAAGTCCGACAGGACTATTTGGAAATTACATCGGTCAAGGAATCGAAAACAAGGTTATTCAGACCAATTTGGTGGCTAGCTATATGCTCAAGCATAATTTCTTTATCGATGCAAATCACACTTTTAGAAGGAGAACTGCACAGGATCTAGATTCTCCAGAAAGAAAGCAATTCATCCAATTAGGGATCAGATGGAACTTTATTAGACCTGATTACAATTTCTAGGCATAACGCAATTTTGCGTAAAAGCCCACTGGAATTCCGATATTTGCAGCATGAAGACCTATTTGCGGATCCTTTCCTATGCCAAACCTTTTGGCAGATTCGTCCCAACATACATTATCTACACCCTCTTTTCCATCATTTTTGGCTTGGTAAATTTCACTTTACTCAAGCCTCTTTTTGATGTGATTTTTGAGCAGGTAGATCCACAAAGCCTTGAAAAATACAGAGCACTTCCTGAGTTCTCTTTGAGTATTGAATATTTTACTGGCCTTTTCAACCACTATTTTCTTCAAGTAACAGATGATTATGGTAAAGTCGGCACTCTGATTTTCGTCTGTATCATCATTGTCATTTCTGTTTTCCTTTCCAACCTTTTCACCTACTTATCCGGTGTGGTTTTGGCAAAAGTAAGAGCAGTTGTCATCAAGAAAATGAGAGCTGACATTTTCGGAAAAGTCACTCGTTTTCACATTGGTTATTTTTCCAATGAGCGAAAAGGAGACCTGATGTCAAAAATGACCAATGACGTTCAGGAGGTAGAAAACACCATTGTTCAGTCCCTGAGAGTCGTATTTAGAGAACCTGCGACTATCATTCTTTATTTCGCAGTCCTTTTCTTTATGTCGGTTAAGCTGACCCTATTCACGATCCTGATCATTCCAATTTCAGGAGCAATCATCGGTGGCATTACTAGAAGACTAAAAAAGAAAGCAGTCCAAAGCCAGGAATCTTTAGGTCGAATTGTGAATATTCTTGATGAGACTTTGGGAGGAATGCGTGTCATTAAAGCATTCAATGCCGAGAAATTTATGTTCGGGAAATTTGATCAGGAAACCGATCACTACGCTGCTGTCAATGTGAATATGGCCCGAAAAAATGAACTGGCCTCTCCTATTTCTCAATTCTTAGGAGTGAGTGTTGTCGCAGGAATCTTGGTTTATGGAGGCAGCTTGGTTTTGAGTGGGAACTCCAACTTGAGCGCTTCGGATTTCATTACTTATATCATCATTTTCACTCAGGTTTTGAACCCAGCCAAGGAAATCTCCAGAGCTGTCAGTAGTATCCAGCGTGGGATTGCATCTGCCGAGCGGGTTTTCGAAGTAGTAGATACTCCAACTCAAGTCAAAAGCCCAGAAAATCCGATTGTACCTAAAGCATTTTTAAACTCAATTGAGTTTAAAAATGTAAGCTTTGCTTACCAGGATAAAAAGGTTTTAAAGGATATCAACTTCTCTTTAGGTAGAGGAAAAACCATTGCTCTCGTCGGACCATCCGGAGGAGGAAAATCAACATTGGCTGACCTGGTACCAAGATTTTACGATCCTACAGAAGGAGAAGTTCTTTTGGATGGAAATGATCTGAGATTTTTTGAAGTTGGAAGCCTGAGAAAGCTAATGGGAATTGTAACTCAGGAATCCATTCTTTTCAATGATACAGTTTTCAATAACATCGCTTTTGGATTAGAAAATATAACAGAAGAACAGGTCATTGAGGCAGCTAAAATCGCCAATGCTCATGAGTTCATTTCCAAAATGGGTAATGGCTACCAAAGTAGCATTGGAGAAAGAGGCTCTCTGCTTTCCGGTGGACAAAGACAGCGATTGAGTATTGCAAGAGCCGTATTGAAAAACCCTCCGATTTTGATTTTGGATGAAGCTACATCCGCTTTGGATTCTGAATCAGAATTATTGGTTCAGGAAGCTTTGACCAAACTGATGGCCAACCGGACCACTCTGGTCATTGCCCATAGGTTGAGTACCATTCAGCATGCTGATGAAATCCTAGTCATTGAGCAAGGAAAAATCGTTCAAAGAGGTACTCACAAAGAACTAATCTTAACAGAAGGGCTCTATCAAAAGCTTTCCAGTATCCAGTCGGTTTAGTATATTTAAAAAAATAAGAGATTAAAATAATGAAAAAGTTTCATCAAATCATGCAGATAGTTCTACTGGTATATTTTGTCGCCTATCTGATATTTTTCATCACTTTTGACACATTGGGTAGCCTTTTTGGAATGGATGAGGTTACCTCTCAATCGATGGTGACTATTTTCTTGATAGGGCTAGGAATATTCTTGGTGGCTTGGCTGACTGGAAAGGGAGCAATCTCATCGCTAAATTCAAAAATCACCAAAATGGACAATGAGATGAATAGACTCAAAGCAAAGATTTATGACTTTGAGCATCCTCATACACCGGAGCCTACTAAACCAAGTACTCCAAAACCTGTTCCAACAAAAGCACCGGAAAGTGATAGCGGAAACATTCCACCTCGTCAAAATTATACTGATTAACCAGTAATAGACTCGAACACATCATTGAAAGGAAGCCGCTGGCTTCCTTTCTTCGTTTTTAAACGCCTCATTCTAAACCCATTCCCCACCTATAAAAATCAAATCGTGAAATAATAAGGATTGGTTTAACTTCAGTTTTCATTCCTATCCTTTTGCATCTACCAATCATGATTACAGTCAAGAATTCAAACGGACTTCTTATTATTCTTCTCTTTTTAGGTCTCTTTTCTTGTGAAAAAGCTCCCCAATCCACGATTGAAAAAGCACCAAATATCATATTAATCCTTGCAGACGATTTAGGATATTCCGATTTGGGAGCTTTTGGTGGAGAAATCGATACTCCGAATCTCAATTGGCTGGCAAGTCAAGGAATCAAATTCACGCAGTTCTTTAATACATCTAGATGCTGTCCGACCAGAGCATCTCTCTTAACTGGATTATATAATCATCAAGCGGGAATCGGTCAAATGACCACTGATACAGGCCTCGATGCTTACCGAGGACACATCACCACCTCTGCAGTTACATTGGCTGAAGTATTGAAAAACTCGGGATATCACACTGGAATGGTTGGAAAATGGCATGTTTCCAATACCGTTGTTCAAGAATCACCAGATGCCCAATTAGCTTGGCTCAATCATCAAGAAGAACACCCTCTGTTTTCTCCAATTGAGCAATATCCAACCAATAGAGGCTTTGAAAAATACTTTGGAAATATCTGGGGCGTCGTGGATTTCTTCGACCCTTTTAGTTTGGTCAATGGCACGGAACCGGTTACAGAAGTTCCCGAAAACTATTATCACACTGATGCTATCAATGATACAGCTTCGGTTTACATCCGAGAATTTGTCAAAGATGACAAGCCTTTCTTCCTTTATGTCGCACACACCGCTCCTCACTGGCCATTACACGCACTTCCGGAAGACATAGAGAAATATAAAGACACTTATAAAGTTGGTTGGGATTCTATTAGAATTCAGCGCTATAATCGACTAGTAAAACTAGGCATGATTGATCCAAATGTCGCTCCACTTTCAGAAAGATGGGATAGTGAAGTGTCATGGGAAGAAAATGAAGATAAAGATTGGGATGCTCATGCCATGGCAGTACATGCAGCTATGGTAGACCGAATGGATCAAGGAATTGGAAGGATCATCGAAACTCTCCGAGAATTGGAAGAGCTTGACAATACGCTTATAGTTTTCCTAAGTGACAATGGAGCCAGTTCTGAGAATGCTATGAGATATGGACCAGGCTTTGACCGGCCTAGCCATACGAGGTCTGGTGAAAAGATTCATTATCCTGTGGAAAAAGATGTGCTTCCGGGTCCACAGACTACTTTCACATCCATTGGGATTCGATGGGCCAATGTGGCTAACACCCCATTTCAATATTGGAAAATGGAATCATTCGAAGGAGGAATCCATACCCCGATGATTGCTTTTTGGCCAAACAGAATAAAGGAATCTGCAGGCACCATCTCCAATCAAGTTGGCCATGTGATGGATTTCATGGCAACTTTTGCCGATGTCGCAAAGGCAGAATATCCACAAAGCTGGAATGGAATCCCAATCACTCCTTTGGCAGGAAAAAGCCTTCTTCCCATCTTTGAGGGAAAGAAACGAGAAGGACATCCTATCCTCTTCAATGAACATGAAGGAGGCAGGTATGTCAGAACTTCTGAATGGAAACTGGTTACGTTGGATGCCAAACAACCTTGGCAATTATTCCGGATTAATGAGGACCAAACTGAATCTAATGATTTAGCTGACAGGTATCCGGGAATCGTTCATGAATTGGATAGCCTATGGCAAAATTGGGCTATCAAAAACAATGTACTTCCAAAACCCTAAGAACGAATTAACTTAAAAAATAATTTAAATTAACAGTTTAATCTTACTAAAAACTTATATCAAGGAAACCAACAAGGTTTCCTTTTTTACACTATGGTAGCAAAAACTTTTGGAAGCGCTGTCTCAGGCGTAGATGCAAATTTGATAACAATCGAAGTGAATGTAGGGCAAGGCACTAGCTTTTTCATGGTGGGACTTCCCGATTCGGCGGTAAAAGAATCCCAGCAGCGTGTAGAATCTGCACTCAAATATTTCAACTATAGAATGCCCCGGCAAAAAGTGGTCATCAATCTAGCTCCGGCAGATATTCGAAAAGAAGGTTCTGCTTATGATTTGCCTATTGCGATGGGGATATTACAAGCTTCAGAGCAGGTGGATTTTCCTGAATTAGGCAGGTATGTTATCATGGGAGAGCTAGCCCTGGATGGCAATCTTCGCCCTATCAAAGGAGTACTACCCATTGCCATAGAAGCTAGGAAACAAGGTCTCAAAGGTTTTATCCTTCCAAAAGAAAATGCTAAAGAAGCCTCTATCGTCAATAACTTGGATATCATCCCCGTAGAGACTCTACAGGAAGCTTCTCAGTTTCTGATGGGAGAATTGGATATCGAACCATTAGTCACTGATACCCGTGAAATTTTCTACCATTCATTAGATGACATTGAGTTTGATTTTGCGGACGTTCAGGGTCAAGAAAACATCAAACGCGCTATGGAAATCGCTGCTGCAGGTGGCCATAATGTCATAATGGTAGGTCCTCCTGGAGCAGGTAAAACGATGTTGGCAAAAAGACTTCCTTCCATCCTCCCACCTCTTTCTCTTCAAGAAGCTTTGGAG
This sequence comes from Algoriphagus sp. PAP.12, assembly GCF_026652115.1. Classification (GTDB taxonomy): domain Bacteria; phylum Bacteroidota; class Bacteroidia; order Cytophagales; family Cyclobacteriaceae; genus Algoriphagus. The sequence continues at coordinate 143,415 of NZ_JAPPSQ010000010.1, forward strand.
GCAACAAAAATTCATTCCGTGGCAGGAAAACTAGGAAAAAACGCCTCCTTGCTGGCAAGCCGGCCATTCAGAAGTCCACATCATACGATTTCGGATGTCGCATTAGTAGGAGGAGGAGGCAATCCTCAACCTGGGGAGATATCATTAGCACATAACGGGGTTTTATTTCTGGATGAATTACCCGAATTCAAAAGAACGGTCCTAGAAGTAATGCAGCAGCCTCTGGAGGAGCGAAAAGTCAGGATTTCGAGAGCTAAGGTTTCGGTAGACTACCCTGCCAATTTTATGTTGATTGCCAGTATGAATCCATGTCCCTGTGGATATTACAATCATCCCGAAAAAGAATGCGTTTGCGGGCCTGGAATCGTTCAGAGATATCTGAATAAAGTCAGCGGTCCACTTTTGGACCGGATAGATCTTCATGTGGAAGTCACTCCGGTGAAATTTGACGAAATGACCTCCACCCGAAAAAGCGAATCCAGTAAAGCTATCCGAGATCGAGTCATTTTAGGGAGAGACAAACAAAAGGAACGCTTCAAAGACAATCCCGAAGTCTATTGCAATGCCATGATGCCTTCTCATATGGTCAAGGAAATATGCCAAATCAATGATGGAGGTAAAATCTTATTAAAAACTGCCATGGAAAGATTAGGGCTTTCAGCTCGTGCTTACGATAGAATCCTAAAAGTCGCTCGGACCATTGCAGATATAGCCGGTTCAGATGAAATCAAAGTAGAACATCTGGCAGAAGCCATTCAATATAGAAGCCTGGATCGAGAAGATTGGGCCGGTTGAGAAGACTTGAGATTTAAACATTCACCTCTCACATCAGTTAACTTGCTGTTTTCAAATTCTTTGAAGAAATTAAGCAAAGCATAATCTTTACACCCTATGAAAAACTTTCTTACTCTTTTATTTATTGCTTTTTCCATTTCAGGGCAGGCACAGGACATGATCAAAACCGATGATGGAGATGTGAAAATCACACCGATTCTGCATGGCACCGTCGCTCTGGACTATAAAGACATAACCATTTATGTGGATCCCTATGGTGGTGCGGATGTATTCAGGGGACAAAACAGCCCTGATTTAGTATTGATCACAGACATCCATGGAGACCATCATAATCAGGAAACCTTAGACGGATTGGATCTTTCTCAGACTGTCATTGTCGCTCCAAAAGAAGTAGCTGACAAACTTCCCGCAGAAAAGTATAAAAGCATCATTGTCCTGGGAAATGGAGATGTAGAGAACATTTTAGGTTCTCGAATTGAGGCTATCCCAATGTATAATCTTCCAGAAACCGATGACAGCAGACATCCGAAAGGCCGCGGAAATGGATACATCGTAGAATTGGGAGGTAAAAGCTTTTACTTTTCTGGAGACACTGAAGACATCCCAGAAATGAGAGCCTTGGAAGGAATTGATGTAGCTTTTGTCTGCATGAATCTACCTTATACCATGGATGTGGATCAAGCTGCCTCAGCGGTATCTGAATTCAAACCAACCATCGTTTATCCTTATCACTATAGAGGTACAGAAGGATTGAGTGATGTTGAAAAATTCAAGACTTTAGTTAATGCAAGTGCACCAGGAATTGAGGTGAGATTGAAGAATTGGTATCCAAATTAAAACTCGTAGACTTGGCCCTCTTTGCACATTTCTATTTCGAAGTCAAAATCCTTTCCTTCAATATTCCGTCTTAGGATCTCATCAAGTTGCTCATCAGTATTAGTTGGCTCATGGTGGAAAATTGATAGTCTTTTCACCTGTGCCAACCTTGCAAACTGAAGCGTATCTCTCACTGCACTGTGTCCCCAACCCACTTTCTTTTCATATTCCGCAAAAGAATAAGCTCCATCGTGAAATAACACATCCGCCTTTTTCGCTATTTCAAAACCAGAAGTCCATTCAGGATTATTTGGAAAATCTGAAGACCCCAATCTCAATTCATGATCAGGCATATATGCAATCACATGCTCTCCATGCTGAATCCTATAGCCTAAAGTAGGCCCGGGATGGCAGATATATTCAGATTTGATCTTAAAATTTCCAATTTCAAACTCACTTTCATCCAATTCATGAATGACTGGGTGATTAGGCAAGTCTCCCAATCTTACCGGAAAAAGTGGTGCCGAAAAATACTTTCGGATCCGACTCAACAAAGAATCATTACTGGCTGATGGCCCCCACAAATGAACTTCTACATCCGGATGATAAAGAGGCTTGAAGAAACCCAACCCCATCGTATGATCAATATGCAAATGTGTCAAAAGGATGTGAATCACCTTTACTTCAGGCCCCATAAATCTCCCCAATCTCTGAATTCCTGAGCCAGCATCTAAAATCAGAAAAGTCTCACCATCGCTCACCTCTATGCAGGAAGTATTTCCACCGTAAACAATATTCTCCGGCCCCGGTGATGGTAACGAGCCCCTGCATCCCCAGATTTTTGCGATCATATTATTTCACTTTTCCAAAACATAGCCATTGCTCCCAAGTATCGATCGGGCTTTCCTATTATTGGGAAAGCACTTACTGAAATAGGTATTCTCTCTCCATTAAGGTTATTGATAAACATTGACCCATTAGCAGGAATCTGAGTGGTCAAAGTTTTTACCAATGGCAAATCTTCAGGTTTTAATGGATTCCCTTTTCCGTCCATCGGGGTAAAAATTGTCGCCCATTCCTCCACCCTCATACCGCCAGTTTCACCAAACCTTAACCCGAAAATTTCTTCTGCTGGCTCATTATAAAAAAGCAAATTGCCTTGGGTATCTACCAAAAAAGCAGGAATGCTCAAAGTATCCACAAACTGTCTACCTAAAATTAATTCAAGTGGCTGTGCAGGCATATTTCAGGGTCTTAAATGAAAAAACTTAAGAAATTTACAAAATATCCCTCAATAATTAAGTTTTGACCTAAAAACCATAACTAAATCTCTAAATAAAACGCAATATTATAAGCATTCTTATTCAATAGACCTGTTCGATTTTGTAGTGCTGCTTGTTGAATTCAAACTCATCTCCGGTTTTTTTGCCCTTCATCTGAATGAAAATTGGTGCTTGTGTAGAAACCCCAAAAATGGATTGATCATTTACCTCAACTTCTTCAGTTGATACAGCCACAAAAAAAGTCCTTTTATCAGTCATTACTACAGATCCTACGTCCACAACATTGTGGATCTTATTTGGATCAATACTTTCAAGTTTTGCCAATTCTGTTTTTAAAAACTCCAATTCTGACTCGTATCTAGCAAGAAGTTCTTGTTTGTCAGTGGTGCCTCCTCCATCTTGACTAGGAATGACATCATGATCATATATCTCAGACTTTAATTCTTTGATTTCCTTTTCAAAATCTTGAATCTGCATCTCTTGCTTGATCAAACAGCCTTTTAGAATTGCTTTTTTATCCATTAATTTCATAGTATCATGGGTTTTATGTCATCAATTCTACTTTAAAATTCACTAATAATTTATGACAAACGTCAGCTATTCGTTTGATTAATAACTACATTTCTAATGTAGCATAAGTCACCTACTGGCATTAGAATATTGGCTAATTTTGATCATGATGAAAAAACTGACCCTTTTCTTTCTACTAATTGGAGGCATGTATGCCTGTGGACCCAAATCAAACTCTGATCAAAGTCAAGCGACTACTGAAACACCAGCTGGAAAAGTAACTTCTCTTTCTGCGTCAGATTTTAAGGACAAGACTGACCAAAATAAAGGAATCATTTTAGATGTTCGTACCCCTCAGGAAGTCAGCCAAGGTAAGATAGCAGGTGCTGAAGTTTTGGATTTCTATCAACCAGACTTTCTTAATAAGGTTTTAGAATTGCCTAAGGATAAAGAAATTTATATCTATTGCAGCGCAGGGGTAAGAAGTGCGCAAGCAGCAGAAATGCTAATTCAAAACGGTTACACTAAGGTTTATCAACTCCAAGGAGGATTGGGGCCTTGGGTGAATCAAGGCTATCCTCTTTCTAAAGATTAAAGTACCGCAAAGGCTTGATCCAAATCTTCCAATAAGTCATCGGTATGCTCTAATCCAACGGAAACACGGATTAAGTTCGGAGGAGTTAAAGTATCAGGACCTTCTACCGCAGCTCTTCTTTCGATAATGCTCTCAACTCCTCCCAAACTGGTAGCATTCGCAAATAATTTAAGGTTTTGAATCAAAAGGTCAGCTTCAGCAGCTCCACCTTTAACCTCAAAAGAAACCACACCGCCAAATCCAGTCATTTGACTTGCAGCAATCTCATGCCCGGGATGTGATTTCAACCCTGGATAGTGAACCTTTCCTACCTTAGGGTGTGCAGAAAGATATTCGGCCAAAATCATAGCATGCTCAGCATGCCCCTTCATTCTGTAGGCCAAAGTTCTCATGCTTCGAGTCAACCAATAACAGTCCATTGCAGAAGGAACAGCCCCTCCTACTTTCTGCACAAGTTTGACTTTTTCCCAAAAATCATTTTTCTTTTTGGTCACTAAAGCTCCTCCCAAAATATCGCTATGTCCACCAAAATATTTTGTTGAACTATGCATTACAATATCAGCTCCCAAAAGCAAAGGGTATTGAAACACAGGCGTTGCAAAAGTATTATCACAAACTAGTATTGCATTGACCTTCCTTGCTATTTCAGCCACTTTTCGGACATCAGTCACTTTCAAGAGAGGATTACTCGGAGTTTCGACCCAAATTAATTTTGTATTGGGCTTGATCGCAGTTTTCACCTTTTCCAAATCACTCATATCCACAAAAGTCACTTCATGAATTCTTTTGAATAACATGGTCATTGAGTTATGCAGTCCATGGTACATATCATTGGGAGCAATGATGTGGGAACCTGCTTCCAAAGCTTGAAAAACAGCAGTTCCTGCTGCATTTCCGGACGAGAAAGCCGCGGCATCTTCTCCCCTCTCCAAAACTGCGATCAATTCTTCCAAAGAAGTACGATTGGGATTGGCAGCCCGTGTATAGAGAGCACCAGTTTCATTCCCATGAATAAAAGTTGTACTCAATGTGATGGGCTGGACAACCGGCTGATTTTGATCCGTGACCTGATTTCCTTTGTGAATTGCTAGCGTTTCGAATTTCATAGCTTTCAAGATTTTTGGGAAATTAAGAAAGTAAAAGCAAAGTGAGAAAGAGAAAGATCACTTAAACTTTTTAAAAAAATTCGCATGTCCATTCCAACCTTTTTAGCTTGAGCTGACTCTTTATACAAGAAAGACAATTACATGAACCAAATCCAACTAGACAGTGAATTGATAGAGCAGGTCATTGCTCAGGATCGAAAAGCCCAGTTTCAGCTTTTCGAATTGACCAAGCGAATGGTTTATTCACTGGCTTTTCGAATGTTGGATGATGAAGACATGGCCCATGATGTACTGCAGGACACTTATGTGCAGGTCTTTCAACAGATCCGAAACTTGAAGCACCCGGAAGCTTTGACATCTTGGATGCGGACGATTGCAGCTCGGAATGCTATTAAAAAGGGTAAAAGACAATTTCAATTTGAAAAACTGGATCAAATCCAAGAAGCCAGTGAAGATCAATTTGAAGCATGGTTTGACGGAGAACTTTTGGATCAGGCAATCAGAAGTCTTCCCCCTGGCGCAAGGGCGGTATTCATGTTGGTGGCTGTGGAAGGCTACCCACATCAAGAAGCAGCCAAACTATTGGGAGTAAGCGAAAGCACTTCAAAGTCTCAGCTGAACTACGCAAAGAAATTACTGAAAACAAGAATCAAAACTCTGCTTCAGGCATGAAAAATCTTCCTCAACATACCCCAAAAAGCACTAGCTGGGAAAAGATTTTGCAGCAGCAAGACTTCGAGGCTCAATTAGAAAAAGTAAGTCTGGATTTACCAAACTATGCTCCGAAAGCAAATGCCTGGGAAGGAATAGCCTCACAGCTGGATACGGAAAAACCAATTTTCTCAATTTGGCAAAAACTGGCAGCAGCAATGGTTTTTCTGGTAGTTTCATTATTTACTTGGGTCCTATTAAATCAAAACACGGAATCCGCACCTGAGCCTAATTTGATAACTCAAACTCAAGAGATTTCCATCCCTATAAGCATTGAAAAACCAATTTCGGAGGGAAAAGAAAGCTCTAAAGAGAATGTCAAACCAACCATTCTTGAAAAAGAAAACAAACGAACAAAACTGAACAAGACATTGACAGAGGTAGAAACTCCATTCATTGCTTTACCAACGATCGTAACACCTCAAAAGAATATTGATCCAACTTATAATCCGAAACAATTTACAGCCTCATCAGAAAACAAAAGTCTTCATGAAGTGGATATTTCCTGGGGAAAAGGCCGCTCAAAAGTAAAAGTTAAAACTGCTTTTGGGAAACCTGTCGAGGAATTACAACCCAATCAAAAGTCCCAAATGGCTTCTTCCAAAGCCATTCAAATCAGATTTAAAAACTAATTACATCACATTTTAAATATTATAAGAATGAAAAGATATTTTCTTCTCACAGGAATTGCTATGCTCTTTTCTATCACACTTTTCGCACAGGAGGTAGAAAATCAACTAGGCAAATTCAATCAGAACTTAATTAATGAGAAATCGCCCATTACTGATACTTTGGTATTCAATCTCCCTAATGAGGGGACTTTCCTACTCTATTTCAACAATCAGGAACACAGTGTGGAATCGATACAAGAGGAATTTCAGCCAATTTTAGAGAATGCTACCAAATTCCCGGAGTTTGAAACGAAAGGCTATCGAATTGCTGAAAGTTTTTCAACCACCAAACTAGAGGCTGTAAAATATGAAGTCGAGAATAAATACGTTCAGCACTTAGACAGCCTGGAATTCACTTTTCCTGTCGGTTTGGATTATACAGGAGGTGATTTCACTCCGGTAGCTGGCTTCCGAACTCATTTAAATCTCCGAAATTTCAGTTTTGGAGGATCAATCACCAATCATATTTATTTCCCACCGAGGGTTGAGAAAAACATTAAGGTAAATAGCAGCTGGTTTGTCAATGCAGAATTCTCTTGGGAAAAATACTCTAGAGAAAACAAGAAAAACACAGTTGGAATAGGACTCCTGATGAATGACACCAAAAGTGATTTATTTTCAGGGACAACCGTTAGAGCCTTCTACAAGCATCAACTCAATAAAAATATTGCTATCGAAGTGGGAGTCGTAGGAACTGAAAACCTCAAGACTTTTTATCCGACAATCGGAGTAAGATTCTGGTAAAAAAAAGCCCTCAAGCGAATTGGATCACTTGAGGGCTTACTTATTTTTTATGCTTTTCTTATCTGATTCTATCTACGGATCTTACCAAAGCTTCATCTTTTTTGATAAATCTATTGGCTAGCATATTACAAACCATAGCTACCAGAATCGTCCAAAAACCCAATTGATAGGCTCCAGACTCTGTCGCTCCAATTTCTGTATTGATACCATTTGTAGTTAAGAAAACAGCGACAACTGTTCCTACCATCACCAAGCTATTCACCATATTCAACATCATCTGCTTTGCTCGATTTCTATATTGAAAGATGGAGATTAAGGCCAAAAGACCTGCAAATGAAGCCAAGGCTGCAATATACCATTTGGAAGAAGATTGAACCACTTCCCCTGAGGCATCCAGATTACTCATCATAAAAGCTGACAACTCCCAAGAATCCCCTGCCTGAGTTGGACCTTGAACCCAAAGTGTGGTTCCGATGGTTACTCCCATACAGATTACGACTAATAGGAGAAATATTGTTTGTACTCGCTGAATCATTTTTCCTTAAATTTTGTGCAAAGAAACGCCCATTTGACGGCTTTCACAAGGAAAGACAAAAACTCTCGAAAGGAATCAGTAGGGAATTGTATCTTTGCGCGATATGAGCGGATTTCAGCGATATTTTATGGAGTTGAGCTATGAGGGAAGTGCCTTCCACGGATGGCAGATCCAAAACAACTCACACACGGTTCAAGAATCCATAGAATCTGCACTTTCTACTTATTTCAAATCACCCATTTCTATCATGGGAAGTGGACGTACCGATACCGGAGTTCATGCTTCCATGCAGGTTTGTCATTTTGATTATCTTGAAGAGTTTGATAGCGAAAAACTACTCCGAGGATTAAATGGGATTTTACCCAAGCAGATAGCCATTCATTCCATCAGAAAGGTAGTACCTGATGCTCATGCAAGATTTGATGCAGAGGAAAGATCCTACGTTTATCGGATGTTGTTCAGAAAAAATCCATTTATCGACCATTTGGCATGGACCAGTTATGTCAGGCCAGATATTGATTTAATGAACCAAGCTGCCTCTGCATTGTTAAGACATGAGGATTTTGAAAGTTTCAGCAAAGTAAAAACCGAAGTCAATAATTTCCGATGTCAAATAAAAAAGGCCGGGTGGGAACAAAATGGAGAAGAATTACTATTTCATATAACCGCCAACCGTTTTTTACGTGGAATGGTACGGGCGATTGTTGGTACTTTGGTGGAAATCGGAATGGAAAGAAGACCTGTGGAGGACATGGACTCGATCATTGAATCAAGAGACCGAAAAAAAGCAGGGAAATCTGCACCTGCCCAAGGTTTGTTTCTATCGAAAATCGTTTATCCGGAAAAAATTTATCTAGATTAGTAGACTTTGAGTTTAGCAAAAGAAAAAGAATCATCTGGCGAAATCGTCGACACCAAGGTTCTGAAGCAATTGTATCGCTATGTCCAGCCTTATAAGTTTCAGTTCTATTTCTTGGTCTTTCTGACCATTTCTTTAGCCATTTTAGCGCCTACTCGACCGTATTTTATTCAGGTCGCCATAGATGACTATGTTTCTGTAGGAGACAGTCAAGGGCTGCTGAAGATGGTCTATATCCTAGTTGGATTGATGATCTTACAGGCAATAGTTCAATGGGCGCATACCTTTTATTCTGGTTGGATCGGCCAAGTAATCATCCGTGACCTTCGAATCAAACTCTTTGATCACCTTCTCAAATTGAAACTGAAATTCTTTGACAATACCCCGATTGGAAGATTGGTGACCCGAAACGTTTCAGATATTGAGACTCTGGCTGATGTATTTAGCGAAGGCCTTGCCGCCATCATAGGTGATTTGCTTCAGTTGGTGACCATTCTGGGAGTCATGTTCTACATAGATTGGAAATTGACCCTAGTCAGTTTATGTACGCTGCCTTTGATGATTATTTCTACCTACATCTTCAAGGAAAAAATCAAAGTCACCTTCAATGATGTTCGTAATGCGGTATCCAACCTAAATGCATTTCTTCAGGAACACATTACAGGGATGAATATTGTCCAAATTTTCAATCGTGAAGATCGGGAGTTTGATAAATTCAAAGAGATTAACAGAGAACACAGAACGGCCCATATCAAATCTGTTCTCTATTACTCTATCTATTTCCCGGTTGCAGAAATCATTCAGGCCATAGGGATTGGTTTAGTAGTATGGTACGGCGCTGTAGGTGTTTTAGGGATGGATATTCAGGTAGGTGTATTGATTTCATTCATCATGTATCTGCAGCTTTTCTTCCGCCCTATCCGAATGATCGCTGATAGATTCAATACCCTTCAAATGGGTGTGGTCAGCTCGTCCAGAATTTTCAAATTATTGGATAGCACAGAGCACATAGCCAACGAAGGCGATTTCAAACCGGAAAAAGTGAATGGTCATATCGAGGTCAAAGACCTCTGGTTTGCTTATGTCGATGAGGATTATGTTCTCAAAAACATCAATTTCGAAGTAAAACCAGGCCAAACAGTAGCATTGGTAGGAGCTACTGGGGCTGGAAAATCCTCTACGATCAACCTGCTTTCTAGATTTTATGAAATCAATAAAGGATCTATTTCCATTGATGGAACAGACATCCGTGATTTCGAACTAAGTACTCTTAGAAAACATATCGGAGTGGTACTTCAGGATGTATTTCTTTTCTCCAATTCCATCTATTACAATATCACCCTTGGAAACCCTAACATAAGCCGGGAGCAGGTACTAGAAGCTGCTGAAATGGTTGGGGCCAGAAAATTCATCGAAAGACTTCCTGGAGGGCTGGACTATAATGTGATGGAAAGAGGTGCAACTCTCTCTGTTGGTCAGAGGCAGTTGATTTCATTTGTCAGAGCGATGGTTTACAACCCTGAAATTATCATCTTGGATGAAGCAACCTCATCTGTCGACACCGAAACCGAAGAATTGATCCAGGAATCCATCGAGAAAATGATGAAAGGAAGAACCTCCATTGTTATTGCTCACAGATTATCTACCATTCAAAAGGCAGATCAAATTATTGTCCTTCACAAAGGGGAAATAGTGGAAACAGGAACCCATGAGACTCTTTTGGAAATGGGAGGATATTACACTCAATTGCATCAAATGCAACTCAAGACTATGGCAATCTAGCCTAGATTTTGCTTGATCATATTAAAAAACAATTTATCGTGAAATACAGATTACTAGTACTTCTATTGGCATTTCCATTCTTTTCAATGGCCCAGGAAAGAGGAGTTGGAGTTCGAATTGGTGAGCCTTTTTCTATTACCTATAAAGATTTCTTCGACGATTACTTTTCCTATGAATTGATGGTAGGAACAGGCAGTCCAAATGGTGGTACTTATTATCAAAAGGACTTTGACAACAACCCTCCAAGCTCCAACTCATTTTATGTCAATCATAATACGCAAAAAGGCATATCTCTTCATGGCCGAGTTGCCCTTCATGATGACTTCACAGATATGTTTGATATCACGGAAGGCTATTTATTGGGCTATTTAGGAGCAGGAGTGCAATTGAGAACAACCAATGTGACATATACCTATACGGAAGGCCAGGTAGGGGGATCAGTTCCTCTGACTGAAAAACGAAACAATATTGATTTTGGACCTGAGGCATTTGGTGGCGGAGAATACTATTTTGACGAGATTCCAATTTCGGTATTTGCAGAAGTCGGTATTTTCCTTGAATTATTGGACCGTGTCGGCCACATAAAAGGACAAGGAGGAATTGGAGTCAGATACTTGTTCTAAATCATGAATAATAAACTAGGCATTGCTATGTTAGTCGCAGTGGTGATCATCACTGGTAGCTACATCCTTTTCAATAAACTTGGGGGAGATAACCCGGTAGAAATTTCTTTAATAAAAAAAAATCCTGAATCCTTAACTGGGATCTATTACATCGGAACGCCTCAGGATGAAAAATTAAAAAAGGCTTTCGAAGAAGTTGAAACACAGAAAAGCCTCCATCCTGGCACATATCTTCATACTATATATGAAGTAGAGCCAGCGGGAAAATTGGATACAATGAGAGTATTTATAGGCTTGAATCAGGCGCTTTCGGGAGAAAATTTCGAATCTAGAATTTTCCAGGAAAAGCAATATTTATTAGCAAAAATCCAATCCAGTAGTTGGGTGATGCCTGGACCAGAAAAAGTAAAAGAGCAGTTATTGAGCTTTGCAGATTCTGCCAAGTTAACTTTATCCGGAGTCTTTATCGACAAGATAATCACTGACAATGAGGTACATGTCATTGCTCCAGTAAAGGATTAAAATCCAATTTAGATTTTTTAACCAACCCTTAAAGTCTTTTTAACGTGTAAGAAATTACTCATTCACCAAATATTATTTTATGAAAAGATTTACCGCAATACTTAGTCTGATTGCATTATTGGCATTTCAGGCATGTGAAGGACCTGTAGGTCCCCAAGGACCAATGGGGCCTCAAGGTGAGGATGGATTATATGTAGTTGGCCAGACATTTGAAGTTGAAATCACTTTCAATGAAGGTAATGATTACGGGGAAGTATTTGAATTCACAAACGAACCTCTTGTTGACGGAGATGCATTATTAGTGTATATGTTGGAGGCATCTCCATTGGATAATACACAGTTTGCATGGAGGTTATTACCGCAGACGTTCTATCTTGATCAGGGAATCCTAGTATATAACTTTGACTACACAGTCAATGATTTTAGCATTTTCTTGGACAATTCTCCTATTGACTTCGCTACTCTGGATCCATATTACACAGACAATGTGCTATTCCGCGTAGTTGTAGTTCCATCCGATTTAACATCAAGAATTGACTATACAAACTATGACGCTGTTACCGAAATGCTGGGAATTACAGATGATGACTTCGTCAGAATACCCGCTAAGTCCGGTAAATAAGATATACTAAACCAACTTCTACTACGACAGGATTGAGGCTTTGCAGCGGTCCTGTTTTTTTATGTCTAAATTTTTCGAGGCCAAATATTATTTGCTTCCTATCTTTGCATCATGCAAATCCAAAACGATCTGCTGCTTAGAGCAGCCAAAGGCGAAAAAGTTGAAAGAACACCAGTATGGTTGATGCGTCAAGCTGGACGAATTCTCCCTGAATATAGGGCAGTAAGAGAATCTGTTTCAGGGTTTATTGAATTGGCACAAACACCAGAGCTAGCGTCTGAAGTAACAATTCAGCCTGTTGACCTTTTGGGTGTGGATGCAGCGATTATCTTCTCAGATATTCTGGTAATCCCAGAAGCGATGGGGCTACCATACGAAATGGTAGAGAAAAGGGGGCCTTGGTTTCCTGAAACTGTCAGCTCTGAATCCGATTTGAAAAAGCTGAAAATCGCAGATGGTGCCAATGACCTGAGCTATGTGATTAAAGCCATTGAAATTACCAAAAAAGAATTAGCGGGTAGAGTTCCTTTGATCGGATTTGCTGGAGCGCCTTGGACCATTTTTGCATACATGGTAGAGGGAAGCGGAAGCAAAACCTTCTCCAAAGCGAGGGCTATGTTGTATACTGAGCCGAAGCTTTCTCACCAGCTTTTGCAGATGATCACCGATAGTACGATCAACTATCTAAAAGCTCAGATTGTGGCAGGTGCCGATTTAATTCAGCTATTTGACAGCTGGGCAGGGATATTGGGACCTGATCAATACGAAGAATACTCTCTCAAATACATTTCCCAGATCTGTGATGCAATCAATGAAGTACCAAAAACGGTTTTTGCAAAAGGAGCATTTTTCGCAAGAGAAGCCATGAGCCAATTGAATTGTGAAACTATCGGTTTGGACTGGAATATGGGAATCGCAGAATCCAGAAAAATGATTGGGGATGGCAAAACACTTCAAGGGAATTTGGATCCTGCCGCTTTATATGGCACTCCAGAACAAGTTGCTGCTGCTACCAAAAAAATGATGGATCAATTCAAAGGCGGAAGACATATCGCCAACTTGGGACATGGGGTTTATCCGGACATTGATCCAGAAAAGGTTAAAGTCTTTATTGAAACCGTGAAAAACTACAAATAAAATAAGGAGCCTAGCGCTCCTTTTTTAATGTATTGTGACTTTATCCCCCACCTTCACCTCACCTAAATTCAATGCTACGACATTTTGTCCAAAGAGAATTTTATGTCCCTGCTGGCGATAGGTTGCCAGTGTTTTTAGTGGCTCTTTCCCTTTTTCGCCAGACTCCTGATCAATCGTTGTCATCACACAGCGAGCACAAAGCTTGACCCCCTGAAAATCAACTTCCCCTACTTTCATTTTCACAAATTGGTCTTCCTGATATGGTTTCATCCCAGAAAACACCAGGTTTGGACGAAATCGATTCATCGGAATAGGCTCCGACAATCTGGAATTCAAATCGTCCAAAGAAGCCTGACTTATCAATAAATAAGGCATTCCATCTGCGAAACTGACCGACTCGGAATTGACTGCATATTTTGGATCTACTTTTCTTTTTGTGGATTCAGGCATTTTCACCAATCTCACCGAAAAGCCTAAGAAATCAGAAAACCATTTGTCTGCCTCTTTCGATACTGATCTAGCTGTCATTTCATCATCCCAAACCCTTACTACAAGTTCATCTGAGCCTTCAGTATCAAAAGGGATTTCTAATTGATTTCGGAGTTGTTTGCTATCAAAAACTAATATCGCATCCTCTCTAAGCTCTACTTTGAGAAAAGCTAAACGTGGATATTTTCTCTGAGATAAAAATTGTCCATTTTCATCTGTCAGCATCCACCTTCTGTCATATTTGAAACCCTTTTCCTCCACCACCCAAGAATCTAGACGGATGCCTCCCAAGGATTTGATGGGATAAATAAAAATATCCTGCAATTTGATTTCTTGACTCATTGGGGTTTTTCGTTTTTTTGAAAAGAGGAGTCAAAATACTGAGTTAAGCGATTAAATATGTCAGATTTGGAATAAAAGCTTTGAAAACCGACCAAAAAGATGGGATAAATTCAAATTGCTGATCACCCAAAATCAGTAATTCTCCGACGAGTAGTACAAAAAGCCATCTGAGCTTCTCCTTTTTGTTTCCATGAAAAAATAACCCTTTCATACCTATTAGATGACTGAAAAGGCAGAAAGGTTGCAATGCCTTTGAAATTTTAACAAATATGTCAGGAATTCAGCCCAATTACAGAGCTATTGTGTCAAAAAAAGAAAAGTTTAAGAAAACAGAAAGGCTCATTCTGACAATGTGACACAAAAACTCTCAAAAATAGAGATGGCATAAGCCTTGAAGAATGGGAGTAGTATCAATTAAGCAACTAATTTAAAATTTATAATCATGGGAAAAATTATAGGCATTGACTTAGGAACCACCAACTCCTGCGTAGCCGTAATGGAGGGGAATGAGCCTGTGGTCATCCAAAATAGTGAAGGTAGAAGAACTACTCCTTCTATCGTTGCATTTCTGGACAATGGAAACGGAGAGCGCAAAGTAGGTGATCCTGCAAAACGTCAGGCAATCACTAACCCTGCCAATACTATTTCTTCTGTCAAAAGATTTATGGGTAAGAAATTCTCTGAGGTTTCTGCAGAGAAAAAACATGCTTCCTATAAAGTAGAACAAGGACCAAATGACACCGTAGCTATCAAAATCGGTGACAGATCTTATACACCTCAAGAGATTTCTGCAATGATTCTTCAGAAAATGAAGAGCACTGCTGAGGATTTCCTGGGACAAGAAGTAACTGAAGCTGTAATCACAGTTCCTGCATACTTCAACGATGCTGAGCGTCAAGCTACCAAAGAGGCTGGTCAAATTGCCGGTTTGGAAGTGAAGCGTATCATCAACGAGCCTACCGCAGCTGCTTTGGCTTACGGTATGGACAAGAAAAACCAAGACATGAAAATCGCTGTGTATGACCTTGGTGGTGGTACATTCGATATCTCGATCCTAGAACTAGGTGATGGTGTATTTGAAGTAAAATCTACCAATGGTGACGTACACTTAGGTGGTGACGACTTTGACCAAGTGATCATCAACTGGCTTGCTGAGGAATTCCAAGCTGAAGAGCAAATTGACTTGAGACAAGATCCAATGGCTCTTCAAAGATTGAAAGAAGCGGCTGAGAAGGCAAAAATTGAATTGTCAAGCTCCTCTTCTACCGAAATCAACTTGCCATACATCACTGCAACTCAGACAGGTCCTAAGCACTTGGTGAGAAACTTGAGCAGATCCAAATTCGAGCAACTTTCTGAAGATTTGGTAAGAAGATCTATGGAGCCTTGCAAGAAGGCTTTGGCAGATGCAGGAATGAATGCTTCTGAAATCGATGAAGTTATCTTGGTGGGTGGTTCTACTAGAATCCCTAAAATCCAGGAAGAGGTGGAGAAATTCTTTGGTAAGAAACCTTCCAAAGGTGTAAACCCTGATGAAGTGGTAGCGATCGGTGCTGCTATCCAAGGAGGTGTATTGACAGGTGAGGTGAAAGACGTTCTTTTGCTAGACGTAACTCCACTTTCTTTGGGTATCGAAACAATGGGCGGCGTATTCACCAAATTGATTGAATCCAACACGACCATTCCTACTAAGAAATCTGAAGTATTCTCTACTGCTGCTGACAACCAGCCTGCTGTTGATATCCATGTTCTCCAAGGCGAAAGATCCATGGCCAAAGACAACAAGACTATCGGTAGATTCCAACTTTCAGACATTCCTCCTGCACAGAGAGGTGTACCTCAAATCGAAGTAACATTTGACATCGATGCGAATGGTATCTTAAATGTTTCTGCAAAGGATAAAGGAACAGGTAAAGAGCAAAAGATTAAGATTGAAGCTTCCTCTGGACTTTCTCAAGAAGAAATCGACAGAATGAAGAAAGAAGCAGAGGCAAACGCAGCTGCTGATAAGGCTGAAAAAGAGAAAATCGAGAAATTGAACCAAGCTGACAGCTTAGTATTCCAGACTGAAAAGCAGTTGAAAGAATACGGCGACAAGCTATCTGACGGCAACAAAACTGCTATCAGCAGTGCTCTTGAAACTTTGAAAGCTGCTCATCAAGCTCAGGATATTGCTGGTGTGGAAGCAGGAATGGAAAGCTTGAACAAGGCGTGGGAAGCTGCTTCTCAAGAAATGTACAATGCAACTCAGGGCGCAGGTGCTCAGCCAGGTGCTGAAGCTGGTCCAGAGGCAGGAGCTGATGCTTCAGGAGACGGTGTATCTGATGTAGATTACGAAGAAGTCAACGAAGACAAAAAATAAGTTATATCAGTATTTCAAAATGGCATCTGAAATTAATCAGATGCCATTTTATTCTAAAGCCAAGAATCAAGATACCAATCTAGAATCTTGGCTTTTGTTTCTTGATTCAATTTTCAAAAAACATGCAACTAACTTCAGACAATAAGTTGAAAAATTTAATCGTAGTGGGAGACCGCGTATTGATTAGATTGAAAAAGCCAAACGAACGTACCAGCACAGGCCTCTACCTTCCTCCAGGTGTACAGGAAAAGGAAAAAGTTCAGCAAGGCTATATTATTAAGATTGGCCCAGGCTATCCAATCCCAGTTGCTAGTGAAGACCATGAGCCCTGGATGGACCAGGAAGAAAAAGTAAAATATATCCCCCTACAAGCGAGAGAAGGTGACTTAGCTATTTTCTTACTCTCTGGAGCACATGAAGTTATCTACGAAGGCGAAAAACTTTACATTGTTTCTCAAAGCGCCATTTTAATGCTTGAAAGAGAACAAGAACTTTAAAACACACAAGAGAAAACCTATCGCAGATTCTGATATTTAATTAAGGATAAAAAGAAAGGCTCGAAAAATATTTCGAGCCTTTTTACATGAATATAAATCTGGGCTTAATGCCACCAGAACTTTCTTTTCTTCAAGGTTTTTGGAACTACATAGGAAGCATTTGAATTCACTTTCAAAGTACTTTCTTCCCAAACCTTACGATTTTTAGCTTCCAACCCTTTAGGATTATTAATCTCTCTTCGGGTCTGAATTCTAAGCTTCGAAGATTCTGAATTCCATGTTTTAAATTGCTTTGCATCAGCTCCTGAGATAGTCTCAGGGTTACTTTGATACATCACTGGAAGGGTTTTCTTATTACTGTTCCAGACTTTTGCATTTTTGGCTTTAGGCCCTTTTGGAAGGTCCTGCGCTTCAGTTATTCCCAGCACTAAAAAGGCTGAAAGGACTAGAAGTGACTTTTTCATATCTCTATACTTGGGTTATACAAAGATATACAGATACAAGAGCAAAAGGTTTTGAAAATCAGACTTTAATGATTGTTTTTTGACATTTGGTAAAATATAAATTTATCAAACCCAAATATGTATTCATTTTATTCGGATTGAAAAGCATCGTGTTTTCACAAAAATCAGCTTAAAAGCACTTAGATTCGGTTCGATTTAAAATGGAAATTTGGCTAAAAAACAAAAAAATAAAAAAACCGAGGTGAAAATCACCCCGGCTTTCCTACAACAATAGACCCTGTTTATTTTCTTTAGAAGGCAAAAACTGCTGCCAATAAAAATGATGAAAGGTTTTTGGTTGCCGCCAAATCCTTATTCATAAAGTAGTCATTCCCCATAGTATCTAATCTAATTTCGGGAATTAATGTCAAATTATTACCAATTTTCGCATTTCCGGATAGTGTTAGAGCAAATACATTTCCATCACCATCCCCATCAAGCCCTACAACTCCATCTAATCCGCCGTTGAAGACATTAAAATACTCACCTCTTAAACCTAATGCAAATGTTTCAGAAGTAGAAGCCTGTAAATATCCTGCAAATCCGTAAAACCCATATCCATCTCCCTCCACATCCTGAACGTCAGATCCGCTAAACATCTCACCAGAAGAAGTAGTGTTATAGGTTGTATTTACTCCCAAATAAAGAGCATCTGTCAAATTGAATCCTGTTGTCAAATCAACTTGAAAAGTATTCCCGCCTGACATTTGTCCTGGAGTCAAAGTTCCATCATCAGAAAGTTTCCCATCCTGATCACCATATACAAAGTTCAAATACGTGCTTCCTGCATCAGTAGAATACCCCAATTGAGCCCCCAAGGTATAGGTACCATTCAGGTTGAATTCAGTCATATCCGTTGGGTTCATCACAGCTGCCATGAAAGAGAACTTATCAGAAAGTGCGATATCAGCCTTCAAACCAGTATGTGAGAACGGACCATAAGAGAACATATAAGAAGTTGAGTAATTGAAATTCCCTGTTGGAGAAATCACTTCATAGCCAAGGAAAGTATTGAAGTTACCCATCGTAAATGTCACTTTATCACTGGCATTCCAATACACATACAACTGGTTGACGATTTGGGAACTTCCTGCCATTCCACCAGCATATAGTGGGGAGCCAAATACAGCATCTTCTCCTCTTGGTCCAAATACCAAATCAACTACAGCCCCCACCTTTTGACCTTCATAAGTTGCGATAATATTGGCCATACCAAGAGAGAACCCCGGCAAATTCCCAAAAGAGGTAGCTGGTGCCATAGCATTTTCACCTTTATTTGGACCATTCAAGTTTGTTCTAAAATAAGCATCAACAGATCCTGAAAGTGTTAATGCGGATGTTTTTTCCTCCTCTTCCTGTGCAAATCCTTTATTGATAAATACCACAGATAGACATATGATTAGTAGATATATTTTCTTCATCTTATTTTTGAGTGTTGGTTTTGTAAATTTTTGCCAATAGAATCCTAGCCCCCTTGAATTAGAGTCGCGTTTATTTCATTATGGGGCTAGGATCAATTTTTTGTTATTCGTCGTAGACGATGGTATACCCACGGATTCCGTGTTCGTGAGAATCAAGTCCGGTACGTTCGTGCTCTTCAGAAACTCTAATACCTACAGTTGATTTCAGAACAAAGAAGATTACGAAAGCTGACACAAAGGCGGTAGCACCGCAGATGGCCACACCAATTAGTTGCGTAAAGAAGGAATGATCAGGGTTAGTAGAAAAAATCCCCACAGCTAGAGTTCCCCAAACTCCACAAGTCAAGTGTACAGAAACCGCACCCACAACATCATCGAGCTTTAATTTATCTAATAAGATGGCTGAGATCACTACAAGGATACCTCCAATGAAACCTACTAAAATCGCTGCAGCAGGATTTATCACATCTGCACCAGCCGTGATAGACACCAAGCCTGCCAAAATACCATTTAGAACCATCCCCAAGTCCAATCTCTTGAAGGCAAAATAAGCTGCCAAGAAACCTCCCAATCCTCCAGCGCATGCTGCCAAGGAAGTAGTCACTAGAACAAAAGAAACCAAACCTGGATCAGCAGAAAGCACTGAGCCACCATTAAATCCGAACCATCCTAACCAAAGAAGGAACACACCGATAACTGCCAAAGGCACACTTGAACCTGGTTTTTCAACTGTTTTACCATTTACATACTTACCAATTCTAGGGCCTACTAGGATAACTCCAGCTAAAGCACCCCATCCACCTACAGAATGAACAAGCGTACTACCAGCAAAATCATAGAATCCCATATCATCTAGAGCTCCTCCACCCCATTTCCAGCTACCAATTAATGGATAAACAATTCCTACAAAGAACAATGTAAAGATCAGATAGGCACCTAGTTTAACACGTTCTGCGATTGCTCCAGAAACAATAGTTGCTGCCGTTGCGGCAAACATGGCTTGGAAAAGAAAGTCGGTCCAATAAGTATAGCCCCCATCAGCATACCCAAATGTTACATCTGCATCACCAGGAGAAAACCAGAACATACTCCAGCCAGCCCCATCGAAACCAAACCATCCAGGGACATCAAATCCTGGATACATTAAAAAGAAACCGATCACAGCATAGGACATAATCCCAATGATTGGTGTAATGGTATTCTTGAATAGAATATTCACGGTGTTCTTTGCCTGGCCAAAGCCAGCCTCTACCCCCGCAAATCCCAAGTGCATGATAAACACTAAGGCGGTAGACAACATCATCCAGACATTATTTGCCGTGAGGAGGTTGTTTGAGATCTCAACCGAGAGATCCGTTGCGGCCATTTGATTGACCAACAGGGCGTCAAAATACTTCATAGGTTTTTGTTTAAAATTTGAACTTTTTTCAAAATTTTGTGTAGGTCTGAAAGAAAATTTCTTAAAGCAATGTAGTTCAAAAGAAAGTTAAAAAACAAATCAGATTTTTAACAAAAACCATTTCTACCACTCTTTTTAGCTGTTTTACAATCCATTTTTTACATTATTTTCAAAATATTGGGCAAATCAGGGTGTTTTTAAACCATTATATTAAAAAGAATATTATTTGGAAATGTTATATGATATTTTCCGAAACCGTTTTCGAAATAATTGAATCAGAACAAAAGGAATAAAAATCAATGTTCATTAAAATAATATTCCAAAAAACTGATTTTTTTTGAATTTTATACCGATGGACTAAAATTACGAAAAATATAAAAATTCAATTTTGGTCATTTTTTTTTCACCTAACTTCAGCATTATGTACACAATTCTTTAATGAACAGGGTAAAATTTAGCCCTACTAAACAAAAAAAGCTCGAATTTCTTCGAGCTTATACATAAAATAAAGACCTCTTTTATGATTTTAGAATCGCAAACTCTTTTGCAAAGTATGTCAGAATAATCTTTGCTCCAGATCGCTTAATACTAGTCAGCATTTCAACCATTGCTCGATCATTTTCTAACCATCCTTTTTGAGCCGAAGCTTTCAACATTGAATACTCTCCCGACACATTGTAAGCTGCAATTGGCAAGGGGTAATTATCATGCAAGAGCTTAATGATATCAAGATAAGCCAATGCTGGTTTCACCATTAAAAAGTCAGCACCTTCTTCCATATCCAAATCCGCCTCAATCAACGCCTCTTGAACATTAGCGGGATTCATCTGATAGGTCTTTTTGTCTCCAAACTTTGGAGCCGAATCCAAGGCATCTCTAAATGGGCCATAAAAAGCACTTGCATATTTGGCAGTATAGGACATAATAGAGGTGTCAGTAAATCCATACTCGTCCAATGCTTCACGGATAAAACCTACCCTCCCATCCATCATGTCTGATGGACCTATAATATCAACTCCGGCATCAGCCTGGGCTAGAGACATTCTACTCAAAACCTCGAGAGTTTCATCATTCAAAATCTTACCGTCTTTTACGATTCCGTCATGACCATCACTACTATAAGGATCCATGGCCACATCAGACATCAAACAGAGCTCAGGAAAATTCTTTTTTATCTCTCTCAATCCCTTTAAGTAAAAAGTTTCTGAGTTATAAGATTCTGAAGCCATCGCATCCTTAAGACTTTCTGGATAAGCTGGAAAAACATCAAAAGACATAACCCCAAGCTTCATACAGGATTCAATTTCCGAAAGCATGGTATCTATTGAAAAACGATAAATCCCCGGCATAGAGTCAACCTCTATTTTTTTACCCTGTCCTTCCACCAGAAACATTGGGAAAATTAAATCATTCACAGATAGAGAGGTCTCCTCTATTAAATTTCGAACAGCCTCTGATTTTCTATTTCTTCTTGGTCGTCTAAGCATCGTTTAAGAATTTACCCAGACAAAGGTACGAACGAGAATTTCCCCCTTAAAGCAATTGGACACTAAACCTCTCCAAAGATGGAAAATTGAGTTACCATTTTTTATCTTAGAGAAATGACTTTTTCAATGAATCAAAAAAAATACATTCATCGCATTTTTGAATTTCTAGATCAATATCATTGCATTGATGTCAGAGCTAGGGAGAAGCAAACCAGCAGCCCCATCCCTTTTGCATCTCAAATCCACCTTCTAAATGAAAGTGAATTAAACCAACTTAAAAGAAGAGGTTTCTCTAATGAATTAGGAAAATCATTGATGGATAAAATTGAAATTCATTCAAATGAAATCCTATCCACAAAACCTACTTTAATATTTGACGATTCTCCTGAAATTATAGCAAAGGCAATTTGGCAACACTACAGGCCTAAAACGGATCTTTATATTTATTCTGGAGGACTGAAATCTCTTCTTGAAGAAGCAAATCAAATCTTCAAGAAACCATAT
Organism: Algoriphagus sp. PAP.12; assembly: GCF_026652115.1. Taxonomy (GTDB): domain Bacteria; phylum Bacteroidota; class Bacteroidia; order Cytophagales; family Cyclobacteriaceae; genus Algoriphagus. The sequence goes on from NZ_JAPPSQ010000010.1 coordinate 165,730, forward strand.
AAACTCTTCACACTATATGGAGAAACAGGAGTAGGAAAAACGGATTTATTAATACTACTAACTAACGAAGGCCAACAAACCCTGAACCTTGAGGAAATAGCCAATCACAATGGTTCCACATTTGGAAACCTCCAAAACAATACCCAGCCTAGCCAAGAAACTTTCACAATCAGATTAGCCGAAACTTTAGCAAGATTTTCAGTAGATAAGCCAGTTTTTGTGGAATCAGAAAAAGTAGGACTTGGAAAAAACATGATCCCGCTTTTACTATCTGAGGCTCTTGATACTTCAAAGAAAATTCGGATTTCTCTCTCTAAAGAAGAAAGAATAGAACGACTAGTAAAAGAATATGCCAATATCAACGATTTGAAGCTCAAGGAGGGAATAGAAAAACTCAAATTTAGAATTGGCCAACATGAAGCAAATGAAATTTTAAAGCTTCTTGAAAAAAAAGATTATCACAAAGTTGCCAGGCATCTGATAGAATACTTTGACCGCTCGGAATCTTATCAATCGATTGATGGAAATGAATTTGAGCTCACTACCGATAACAGCTCCCCTCGCGACTGCGCCAATCAAATCCTTGAAAATTTGACATAAAAAAAACGTCTCCCGTAGAAGACGCCACTGTGCCTACAGAGTGCCAATGCATTGCTCTTCGCTTTTGCTTTTATCTAGTTCCAATTTCCAGTTTGTCTCTCTTGCTTGCTCAGATTCCTAACACCGAAGTGCATTTATCTTAAATATTATTATGTCATTTTTGATATCTTAATTTAGGTATTTACTCCTTATTTTCCAACACTAAATCAAATCTCAAACCACTACTTCCTTCACCTCTTCCTGTTCGTTTTCTTCGGCCATACCAAGAAACAATTTTACCGTTATACCACCGGGTACGCTGGTAAGTCCCTGTCAATTTTGCGCCCGCTCTTGGAATCTCTTCTTCATTAATATAAAGTGGTGTTAATTGATTATCCAATTCATTGATCCCCTCACGGAGCAGTTGGGTTCTTGGTCTAACTGCATGAGGTTCGAATAATTCATTGATTCTTGGCATAGATGCTCTCTGAAAATGAATTTCCCGATTGGAGCCATTTTGATGGACCGCAATGAATGGAATCCAATTTTCACCCACTGTATTTCCTAATTGATATTTCAGCTGTGGTTTGTACGTATTGGCTTTATTTTCCTGCGAATTCAAATTCACCTCAGGAAGTACCAACTCCTCCGGGACTTCATCTTCCTGAATCATTCTTTCAAATTCCGCTTTTAGATTATTTGCAGCTTCATACCCATCCATTCCGCCACCAAGACCATCTGGGATTCTGGATTCTATTCCCCATACCATATTGGCCATTTCATCTCTAATGAATTTGATTTCTTCAATTGATTCGCTTTCTAAAGTCTTAGCAGAAGATGCAGGAAGAAGAATCCTCTTATCAAATTCAGGTATTTTAAATTCACCGGTATCTACCGACAAAGAATACATATTCCATTCATTCCAGCTCTCTCCATCTTTGTGTGCAGCCTCTACCAAATAATTTTGTCCGAAAGTATCCCTCACTAAAACGCCTTCCACTTCAACAAAACTTCCTGTCGCTATTTCATAAGGTATCGCCAACCAGTCATTGCTATATTGTAGTGCATATTGAGTCACCAAAATCTTGGCAATATCCGTATCGGAAGCCTTCAAATTTCCTAAGTCAATAGAGCCGTCTTCCATTTCCCACCATCGGGAATTAGGCATTCCGGCAAAACTCGCCTCGGAAGGAATCACTGTCAACACCTCTCTTTTCCGAATAGTATCATCGAATACTTTCACACCGCCATTCATCTGCTTAGACACATCAAAGGAGTACCAGTCCAAATGGCCTTGAAAATATTCATCTGATTTCAAATCAGTTTCACTTCCATTCCCCTCATCTACACTTGTTTTAAAACTGTATTCCAATCTCTCTTTAAACCAAGAGTCATCCTCATCATCTTTTGGAAGATTTAATTCCTCTTTTACAAAAGCGATCCATTTTTTGGCAGCTTCCTGAAAAATTGTTTGATGCTTTGAATTAATGAATTTGGGGCCTGACGGAAGCTGATTGGAAGGTAAAACCCAGGCATTCACTCCTGTGAAAACACCTCCCAATTCAATCCAAAGCCCACGACCATTGATAGCTCGTCCTGCCATCGCCCTTAAAAAAGAAGAGGCTTGTTGAAGACTCAATGTTCTTGCTTTTGCAGCAGCTTCCTGCGCAGTATCACTTTCATTTATCACAGGGACTTCAAATGGAAATCTTTTATTTAAAAGATCTTTATACATTCCAGAGGAATATCCAGCTGACGCAGGTGCACTACCTCCTTCTATTTCTAAAAAGGCATAAAATTTCTTACCCAACTTCGCAGCTAACTTCAAGTCGATATCCGGAATCAATCTTTCCACTTGAGTTTCCAATGGAATCACTTCTGAATAGGGGACCTTTTGACCATTTCCGCCGGTAAATGAAGTCATTCGAACAGTGTTGATTGCTGCTTTTGCAAAAATGGCAGAACCAGCATCCTCTCCCTTCAGTTCTCCAAACTGAAACTGCCTAGCAAGCATCCAAAGAGGATCATTGATTTTGGCTGCCAAAGCATCATCTAACTCTTCTTCTCTCGGTCTTCCTTCTATTCTATTATAGGCCCGAAAGGGTTCGCATGGGTTATATAAATCTATGGCCATGATTAAAGATTTTCAGGTTCATATCCTTCATTTACACTAGTATAATCGATGAAATAGCCAAGACTTTCTTCATCTTCAGGCTGAGGATCATTCTCAGGAATATCATCAACCGAAGCTAATTCTTGAGCAAACTTGTCATCTCCAAAAGACAAGGTTGCCGTCGCAGGTAGAAGTTGTGCAAACATCGATTCATCGATCTGGTCAGGTTCTACAGATCTCAATTTTGCCAAATTGAAAGCCTCCTCGACACAAAGTCCCAATTCCTCAAAATCCCAAAGGCCAGTTTTCTCAGGAGTCACTGCCAACAATAAATTTTGTGGGGCTCTAGAATCTGGTTGATTAAAATGGAAGGCAATACCGGTGGTTTCTTTTTCATCTGGAATCACCTCCATCCATTCATCAAGCATTAAGGCACAACTGGTCTCTTGAAGATTTTCTGTTCCAAAAAGTAACAAAGACAACCTATCTCCATCAGGCTTATAGGTGTCCGGATATGCTGCCCCTAACCAAAAATCTCGCTCAGCAACAGGAGGCAGGGCATTCATATCAAACGGTAACTGAGCTGGTTTGAAACTTATTGTATCCTCATTTAAAACTTCTCCCAATATAGAAATCGTCTCTAGGTAATTAAGTCTATTTCTGACGAGAGAAATTCCAGACCACCAGTCTTGAGGATAACCTTCAGGATGATGTCTTAATGGACTTTCTGTTAATGCCATATTCAGTTGTGAATTGAGATCGGTTTCATTGGAGATGGTGACTTTTGGAATCATTTTAAATCCGCTTCCAAAAAATTTGGAACAAAATTCACCTAAGAAACCGACCCATTTACCTTGATCGACCTCCAACTCCAATTCCGCTAATTTTGCCTGAGCAAATGCGATATTTTCAGCCATTTTGCTTTTCGCAGAAATAATTCTTTGAGCCAAGGACAACACGTCCTCATTTTTATCACTTGGATAAAAACCAGGGAAACCGAATACCGTCAGGGATTTCAATGATTCGATCGCTAATTCATGTTGAGGTTGAGTATAGCTGGTTTTTGATGCTTCAAATGGAACTAAAGAATCAAACAAGTCTGAATATTCTGTAAAAGCTGCTTTCATTCTAGTCATTAGATCATCGGTATCAATTCCCGGTGCCACTGGCCCAAAATTGGAATCATCCTCAGCAATCCTATAGTCTCTGGCATCAGCTCCTCTGGAAGCTCCAACCACCTTACCTAGATGCTGAATCAGGGAAATTATTTCCCCAAAGCTCAACTTATCAGAGGCTGAGGCCTCATTGAATTTGATCTCAATATCATCATCCTCGCTTGCCCCATTTTGCAATACAAAATCGACACATCTGGCTTTCAACTCATTTTGACTTTCTTCCCCTCCTGTAGTGATTAGCATCACCAAATCAATAGGTTGCATTCCAAGATCAAGCAAATTCATAGAGGATTCAGTTTCTCCAAAAATTAAATTCCAAGAAACCCGTTCAGGATCACCAATTTTTCCTGCAATCCAATTATTCAATGATGGATCCGCTTTACTTCTTGGACTTACGGAAACTCCAACCCAAGGAGAATTTGTATTCCCTATTACTGGAATTTGTAGAATCGCTCTCTGAGTAACCATCACTCCCTCTCTCATACTTCTGATAATTTCAGGATCCAAAGGCACTCTTCCTTCTGATATAGAATTTAGAACTGCACTTGCCCGGGTATGATTTCCTCGAACTAATTGATAGACTCCTTCAGCTGTCACCAGATCACCCAATGAGTCTATTGCGTCCGCCATATTATCCAATTCATGAATAATCGCTCGCATCTTCTTTCTTTCCAGATCACTAGTCAAAGTCGGCAACTGGCTACCCAAACCCCACGGATACCCCTTAAAACTGATTGGAGTAGCCCCTGAGTTGATCAAATTATCTACAAAAGTCTTGTTACCATCCCACTTGCCTTGGTCTTCCATATTTTTTTCAATGTGATCCAAAAGCGCCAAACCATCTAGGACATTTGCTGCTTTTATCGATTCAGACTGACTGGTGTCTGTCGGATCAACTGAAGAATCTGAATAAGTAGGAAACTTCCTTCTTAGACGATAGATGTAGACGTCCATCTCCAATGGATTATTGGCACCGTCCTTATATTTTTCATGTAAAGCTCTTTCAAACATATAGCCTAAAAGGGCTCCTGTTTCCTGTCCATTGCCAACCCCTTCCAATAAATTCAAAGCCATTCTGACTCTTTTGGAGGTCAAATTGATCGCCAAAGCATTATTGTTATCACCTTTTGCTTTGATGGAGTTATAACCTGCCCTTAAGACTGCCGCCGTAACAGCATGATTTTGACTTGGACCATGAATGAATCCTTGACTATCTGGCAATATTTTTACAGACTGACCATTTGAGGATTCTAATCCCTTTGGCAAATTGGGGGCTACGACTTGTGGACCTGGTGTTTTTTTCAAATCATGCACAAATCCATAAGCGCCTAAATAAGTTCCGGTAGAATTGGCTTTGCGAAGCTCACGAAGTCTATAATCTGACAAACCAGTCAACCAGGCATCCAATCGATAACTCACCAAATCGATGTGAGATGAAGTCAATCTTTCCAGTGTTTTCACATCCAAGTCCTTCAATTTCTCAACCGCTCTCCTGGCATAGCTGGATCGATCATAGATCCAGGCCCCTCGAAGCATCGCCATCAACACCGTATATTGGACTTTATTTTCTCCATCAATTTCAGCTTTTGGGAAATCAGAAAGCTTCATTTGGATCAACTCCGCCAAGTTATTCTTACTCAAAAGCCATTCAATATAGTTCATGCCTTTATCAGTGACGGCAAGACTTTCTGAACCCAATTCTGGGTCTTGGACTAGATTTCCTAAGACAAAGTTTCCTTCAGTAAATCTGTTTTTGTAAATATTAGCCTTTGAAATAGCTTTTTCTTGAGTCCCTTTGGTGGTGTGCCCTAAGCCTTTCAGCAGCAAATTGTAATTATCCGCCACTTTGAAAGGAGCGTAGGTATCTGTCACATGATCCCAATTGACATTGAAACCAGAACCTTCCTCATCAGGCTCTTGCCATCTGTTTGCAGCATTAACTCCAAACCTGAAAAAGAATTCCTTGGACAAAGGCTCCAAACCTAAAATTTTCAAAAACTCAGCTTGAGGATCAGCCCCATATTGAGCACTATTAATATTTAACGGATTCGAGTTGAAAGCATCAAATGCAGCTTTGGTCTGTTTTAAAAACAAAGTCAGATTCTTAATATAATTTGCCTCTGTCCCCTTTTGGGTAGTCCCTTGGGCTTTGAATAATTTCACCGGGCTTATTGGCAATACCCCATAGGGTTGATTATCTGCTCTGAAGATTGGCAAGGTGCCCAAAGCGGAAACGTGATGGAGCATAAACAGCATGGTTTGATTGATATCAAAATCCTCCAACAGATTATTTGCCATCACTCTGAAAAAGTATTTCAAAGTCGAATTAAATAAAGCTCTGTTCATGGCTTTCCCATCACAGATATCTCTTTTTCCGTGATTTCGAATGAAATCTGCAATCTCATTCGGAAGCCCCAGAGCCTCTTTAAAATATTGACCATCAGTTACATCTAGCTCGTTATCATCATCATAGCTATTGACATATTGCGGGGATTCTTCAGCAAAAAACAAATCAAAAGCTCCATCAAAATCATTATCCAAAGCCCTATAAGGTGATTTTACATCTTCGGTATTGTTCGTGGCTGTTCCTGTTGGTAAGTATTCCAGACCACCATCACTAAACAAGTGATTTGTAAAAAGCTTATCTATTTGATCCTGACTTTCTTGGGCACTTTTATCCTGCACTCCATAGGCCATCACCAATTCAAAACCATTGTCCCAATCATCTTTATCCAATGGAATTTTGACTCCCATCCCTGCATCTACTGCAGCATCAAAATCAAACATCCAGCTAAGCTCTTCTGGAACTTCTAAATCTCCATTAGGAAGATGCTTGAATCTCTCTGCCTGATCTCCACTTGGATCCAAGCTTACCGGCAATGGTTTTTGGACAGTTTTACCTGTAACGATATGCTGATACTGACCTCCACGTTTAGTGACAATAACAAAACGATCCGGTAAAGCTTCTGTAAAACCTGCTCTATCCCAACTTTTGGTCTTTTTTTCAACTTCTGAAAAAGTCAAAGTGGGTTTAAATGGCTCATTTAATTCTACCAAATGCTCTTTGTAATAGGAATAGACAATTTTCCCACATTCATTGATCAAAGATGCCAATTCTTCAATTTGAGCTTTCTGTTCGGCAGAGGTTCTGTTGGTAACCCAACTACCCAACAAATCAATTAGCTGTCTGAAGTAATTAATCGCTAAATCCAAAGAAGACTTAGTCTCCAAACATGGGGTGAATTTCTTTTCTGAAAGAAGTTTCTTTAGTTGAGTTGGAGCGGTTTTAAAACCTGCCAAGAGCTTTTCAATCCTTGCCTCATTCTTGGTCCTTACAATCCTTTTTCTTTCATAACCCAAATTCCTAATTAAATAGGCTTCAATTGAGTCTTCAATCTGAGGAACCTTCCCGGTTTTTGCCTCTTTCGGTTCTACTGCTCTGATAGCATAAGCAGCTCTTCTTACGCCAAGACTAGCTGCAGCTGCCCTCCAAGCACCTAGTTTAGCTGCTTGCCTTTCACTTTCCGGCTTACTGAATATTTCCTTGTAGTAATCCTGAGCAATTTGTTCTTCTTGATCCGTTAATCTTTCATCATGATTATCTATTGCTATGTCATCCGGAAAAATCCTTACCCACAATTCTTGAACAACTACTGTTTCCACTCTAAAAATCACCTTATCCCTATAGGCTTCATAGAAACGGTCCCTTGGATCATTAATATCAACCAATTGATCTAAAAGTTGATTCTCAATGGAGACTAGCATCTTATCTGTTTCGACCCTCGTATCATTGGCTTCTGGAAGCGGGTTGGCGTCCAACACATTATTCACTTGATCTTTGAGACTGAAATAGGCGCTCTTCAATTGGTTATAATCTCCTCTAGGAAGTAAAATTGTACTTGAAGCAGTTGCCTTTATTTTCTTTTGAAGATCAGAAAGTTGAGTTTTTAAAATCGCAAGATTTTGCTGAGGAGTCTTGATGGTACTACTAACCCTGATAGTTTCCCTTGCATTCAAAATACTAGTCCGAGAAGCAACAGATGAAAGAGTACTCGTTTTGATTTTGTTTTCTGCAAGGATTTGATTTTCCACTTTTTTGAAACCAGGCTCCAGCTCCTGCAAATCCTTCATAAACGTAGTCAACTGGGTATTTAACCTTGTAATCGCAGCTTTTTCAATCCTAGTTTTTGGAGTTACTTTTTGGGATACCCTCTGAAAAATTAGAAGTTGCCTTTTCAGGTTAGCATAGTTCGTCTTTAACTGCTTGATATCGTTCAAATCACCATCTAATGGCAATAGCGCATTTTTCTGAATGGATTTTAGCTGGGTTGTGAGTTCCTTGTAAACAACAGATAAGGTTCTGAAATCTTTTATCCCAACTCTATTTTTTGCAGCTAAAAAGAAGTTTGCTTTTACAATCTGAGCATTGAGCTGCTTGATTGGGAAAGTTTTGATGGTCTCTCTAAACCGAACTACAGGTACTGTTTCTTTATCAATCTTTTCCTTCAGAGCATTGATCTTCTTTCGAAGCTCATACTCCTCCTTTTTCAAGTCTTTTTGTCCGGTATACCCGATTTTAAAATTGGTCAAGCGAACATTCCCGCTTTTATGCTGTCTCTTGATGTAAGATATCTTACTTTGGATCTTTTGGATCATATCCTCTGTAGCCCGGAAATCCGGAGAATCCGCAATTTCATCCATCTGTGCCAGCTGAGTTTCTATATTCTTCAACTCTTTATCCAAACTGGCAGCATTGATTTTATTTGAAACGAAAATAGAATCGATGCTTTTCTCCAACTTCACTAGAGCATCTAAGTAAAGCTTCCCCTTTTCGTAAATAATCTTGGATGGAGTTTTAATTCGTTCCACCGCATTGATCAATTCACCGACCTCCTTATTTAATTCTACTTTAGATTTGGAAATGGAAGAAGCTACACTAATGGATTGCATCAAAGACATCAAGTCCCCGGCGGCATCACGAAGCACCACTTTGTCCACCCTTGGAGTTTCTTCAATTTTGTTGACGCTTGCAGCAATTTTTTCTACTTCACTCTTAAAAACAGAAAGTTTCCTTCCAATCTCAGGGGCTTTTGTTTTTTCCTCTTCCACTTTTTGGAAGTAAACCTGGATATCATAAATCAGCTTATAAGTACTCTGAACGGCGATATTGGTAATGCCTTTTGAAGGGCTCACGGGTTTCACCACCCTCGAGTACTCCATAAACTTGGTCTCCAGTCGTACCGGAAGCAATAAAACAGGAAAATCATCACTTCTCTGATTAAAAGAAGTTTTGATTTGATGAAAAATCGGATCGTTATATTTTCCTACTAATTGAGGGATAGACATAGCGCTTAATCGGTTAGCATGGTTGAAGCATGACGTGCAAAAAGAATTGGGGATTGATAAAGAATATAGGCCATATCACTGCTGCTTCCACCCCATTGGGCAGCACGCGGGCCTGTTCCGCCAGGGCTCAGATTGATCGTCACCCCATTGATTTTCAAATACGGTGGAGTCGTTGTCGGATCTCCTGTGATATTCGACCAAGTGACTTGATTCCAATTATCTGGAGTGGTATCCAATTGACCTTCTCCCAAATCATCCAATCCAAAACTGACTTGACCCGGTCTTTCTCTCAAGACAAAAAACCAACCCGGATTATTCGTGCGATTTCCATTAGCTTCCTCTTGAGACAGCTCAAATCCAAAGAAATAAACATCAGGTTCAATAGTCCCAGTAATTACAGGCCACATAACGTTACCTGGAGTATCATAATCAGTCAACTCTCGCTGTAATGCAGGATTTCCGTTTTTATATTTTGCCTTTTGGGCATAAACCAATGTATTTGGGTATTTTCTTAGCAAATCCCCTTTAATCAACAATACCAAATCAGGACCTGGTTTCTCCTCATTTTGCCCCAAAGGTTTATTCCATTTATGAATCTCCTTGATGTCAGCTCTAGCATTTTGATTGGCAAGCATTGCATCCACGTAGGCATCATAGTCTTCTCCTAATTCAACATCATTCATTGGGTCATTGTCGTATTCCCAGAAGTGGCGGAAGTAGCTCCCCCGCATATCTGTTGGGAATTCTCTCCAAAGCAATTCTCTGGAGAACTCATGATTCATTCCCATCATGAATGATTCAATAAACTCTCTATTGGTTTCCATCAAAGTGATGGTATTGGGTTCTATTTCTGAAATATTAGGAATGATATAATCTGGAGATATCTCTTTCAAATAATCATAAACCGGAATCGGGAATCTCGGATATGCCATGATTGGCTTATTATTATTGGCATATCGGGCCATGAAAAAGGAAGACAATTTCCGATCAAAATTGAATACTGGGTTCAGTTTGACCTTGATCTGATCTAAAAAATTAACTGCTAAAACTGGCTTGACAGGCTTTTTGAAAACCTTAACCAAATTCACATTATTTACCTTGGATATGAACTTGGTCTGAAAGCTTGAAAGATAGTCTTGTCTGCTTTTGACGATTTCGCTATGAACGAATTGAAGTGGTTCAGGGACAGGAGGTGAATCTTTGATAAACCATACTTGATCGGAAGGCCCATAAAGCCCTTGCTGAAAATTCTCGCTTATTCTTTCATCAAAGACTTTAGGATCAACTTTAAGCATCCTATTAATCCCATCCATGCTTTTTTGCTTGATTCCATTCAATATAGCTGTAGCTCTTTCAACCTCATCCGCTTCAAAGTCTCCCGGAAGATGAGGCAATACTTGGATTGTGGTAAAAGCGACATTTGGGAATTTTAGAATTGCATTGGCAAGATGCTCCATAAATGAAACGGGAGGATCTAACACCACACTATTGATCGCCTCAAAAGCATTCAAAGTAGGCAAAACAATTTTCGGCTCTGATTTACTTGGAGCTGCTGATATCTTGCCCGCATTACCCTCTTTTACGTTCAGTTTTTGAAAGAAAGTAGGATTCAGGATTTCCAGAGCACCATCTACACCATTGTTCATTAATGCTGTAGGCGTAAAATTATTGGCAACTTTTAGAAAGGTCCCTGACCTAATAGCAGTCGGAACAGTTGATTTTTTGATCTCCTTTTTAATAGTTGCATTAGCATCAAACTTCATCATTTCAAATGCCTTTCCTGCGGCATTGATCAGATCCATACTTTGAAGTTTGAACACTTTTTTTGCAGCTAAAGCCTTGGTGGCTCTTTTCATCAACTCACTCTCGCGAATCTTCTGATTGGCCTCATTGATTTCACCAATCTGTTCCCAAGCCATTTCCATAAATTTGTCCTGATGTTTTTGGACTACCTGAACTCCTAAACCTGCCGCAGATCTGTAACTCGGATGGAGGTTAATTTTATGAATCCAATCATTACTATTTGCTTGAAGCTTCAGGATTCCTTTGTGCATTTTCCCGTAAATCGGCGGAGTGATAATCGGGTCCTCTTCAACAATCGGAGAATAAAAAAATGAAGGATTCACCAATGGGACTGTGTCTTGAAGATCCATCGAGAGATTCAAAACATCCAGCAATTGCTTTTTCAAATCCATATTACTCAATGGCCATGGAGCCGTCTGGTAATTGGGATGTCTCATAGCACCTTCCACAAATCCTAAAGCATCATCTCCAATAGGTTTGATTCCAAATCCCAACTCCTTCATCTCCATTTCTCGCTTGCCAATGTTTTCTGGAAGCTCACGAGCCTCAAGTAGCTCAGCAAGGCTTTCAAAATCCCCTCCTTCATCCACTTTAAAAGACCAAGTGAAATAATAAGGATAACTGGATGGATTTGTTCCTCCTGAAATCGCGGATCTTGTCCAAGAAGTTTTTTGTGCAGGAATCCCTTCAGTGTCCAAACCCAAACCTGCCAATCTGCCCGTTTCAAAAGCCGGAATTAAAAAAGCATGGTACACATTGGGATCAAAGTCCAAACTTGGATTGGGACCTGTATACTCCAGCTTTCTCGGACACAGCACCCTAGAAAGTGCCAAATCAGGATTTTTGGCCAGTTTCCCGGCTAATTGACTTGCCGCATTTGCAGGATTATCTCCTAAATCTTCCAATACATGCACATGTGCCAAAGCAAAAGTGTCTTTTTCATTACAAAAGGCTTTTGACAAAGCATCGTTGGTAATATTTATAAAAGGTGTCGGAGTTCCTCCAGTGCTTTTCTCAAATTCATTTTCCTTCAAAACGATCAAAGCCAACCAAGGCCTAAGCTTATTGCCAACAGCCTTAGCCGGTGTAAATCTCCAAGGAAGATCTTCCTCGTAGAACTCAACATAACAAAGGTTGTTGGTTTCAAAATTGGCCACCCCTCTTTTGGGATGAACCCGAATTATCGATTTGGAATTTACTCCCAAAACATCTCCTGGGCCTTGAACTTTGACCACTTTTTGGACTGGTGCAGGTATATGCTCCAGCTCACCTTTTGTGGCTTTCAAGTTGACCGAAACAGTAATTTCAGGTCTCTCCACAGCGGCATTGTTGGGAATAGCATTTCCCAAAAAATCGGCTTCAATGATTTCATTTCCTAAGCCTTTGCGCACCCATGGCAAAAAAGAATAACTAGCTAAAACAGAATCTGGCATAATTTATAAGGCTAAAACATCACTTGCTACTACTTGTACACTCTGAGTTCCGGAACTCGACTTTTTGGCGATTTGAACGGCTTCCATGTAGGACAATTTTTGAGCTCCTTGGACAACTTTCAAATCATCGGTTCCCACTACTGCAAAACCTGGTTTTTTAAGTTCAACTTTTTTCGAATTGACCACTCTGGATTGATAGGCTGAAAGAGCAGACCTGCCTACAGCCCCTGTTCTACTGAAGAAAGTGGTCTCTTGCTTACTGAATCCAGTTAGGGCCGAAAGTCTATTTACAGCAAACAGGTTATTTTCTTCATCCATAATCAGCTGCTCATATTCTACATCTCTATCCAAAACAGCTCCCGTCTTGAGCGTATCCGTTGATTTGAGTTTGACTCCTGAGTTTTGATCTTGGAAGGATGGCAAAGCAAGCTTTTCATTATCCTTGATATCCAAGAAATTCGCAGGTGCAAATGATTCAGTGATATAGGTAGGGTTTGAGTCCGTAGAAGAACCAATCTGAATACTTACCACCTCGAATTGGGTATAATCCGACGGCTTAAATTGACCAAACTTGGATATTTCTACTTCTAGAGGTACTACTTTCTGACTGATCTCTATTGATCCATTTGGAGTCAAAATCAACTCTTCTTCTGAAGCCAATCCTTTCATGCGCAATCCGGCAGAGTTTGGATTGGAAAGTATGCTTCTCCAGTTTTGGATATCATCCATTGCTTCGAGCAACAGAGGCAATACCTCGATATCAGGTAATGTGGTATCTTTTTTATCTCCCCAGGTAACGTCAAACTTAACTTTGACAGAGAAGAACAATATTTTGAATTTGGCGGTACCTTTTGCTCTCCATGGAGTCGGTCCTTCCAAAGTAAATTCGAGAGAGAGGCTGAGCAAAGTGGCGCTTCCGGCTTTGACAGCCAATCTTGCCCTTGCATCAGCAATAAATCTGAATGGAGAGAATTGGAACAAAACATCGAAACCGAACTCACCAACGACTTTGAAGCCTGCAACACCGAAATAAAAGTCTATTCCCGCTCCAAATTGAACTGTATTGGAAGTAACTGCGAAATAGCATGTTAGAGTCAATCGAGGATTTCCAGAAAGAATCTTCAAAGTCAACCTCTTCATTGGTGGGATACCCAAGTGGGTTGGTGGAGTAAATCTCGGGTGGAAACCACCTACTGAAAGGACAAAGTCAGGTTTTTCTCCCCAACCAATTCTAAGAACCATATCTCCTTCCAATCCAAAAGTCAAAACCTTCGAATCAAAAAGACTGGCATCAAAGCTCAACATGCCTTTTTCGAAATCAATCATCCCCAAGAAGGCAACTTGGATTTTGATTAATGCGGCATTTTCATCAGGAAGTATTACTCTCAGTACACCTAGGATTCCGAATTTGGTTGGACTCGCAAACTCAATTACAACTCCCAAATCCACTCTGAGGATGGTCGGTACACCCCAAGTGATCGCGGCCATCGGGCCAATCACAAACTGATCTCTTTTGACAGGGAAGACTTCTTTGATATCAGTAAGAATCTTATTGATATTGGCAATGATGTTTTTAGGGAAGAGAATATTCTGGATGGTTCCAGTTCTTACCCCATCACGTAACCTTTCTACTTGTATAGTCCTGTGAATTCCCAGAATCCCTCCCAATCCAGAAAGGAAGAACCCAAAGCCAAGGGCAATTCCAGTTCCGAATTCTACAGAGACAATAAATAAAACTGAGGTCCCTGGCTTGCCATCTGGCATTTTACTATTGATGATCCCGATTGCAGAAACCGCAAAAAGATTCATAAAGGAAAGCTCTACAGCTCCGGCATACTCGCCTTTATCTTTATCGAAGAATAAATAACCTCCTCCAGAGAAAACAGGGGTATCCAAGGAAACACCCAATCCTGTTGGTGGCTTAAATCGAATATCAATATTGACAATACCAAAATTGGAATCTCCCTGTGGTGAACCATTGGCAAAAGTCGCTTTTGTAAGTGTCGCTTCTATTCCCAACCCTTCGACAGATGCCGCTACCGGGCCTAATGTGATGCTTGCTCCAGAGAAAGCCACTCCCAGATCCACTCCTGCTCCTCCATTATCTTTGTAGGTAATCTTGATGGCGTCCAGGCTTACGGCATTTCCAAACTTCCCATTAACAGGAATCAAGGCTTCACTTTGTGCTCCTCCAAATGAAACACTCAAGCCAGATGGCCAACGAATGTCTAAGTCTATATCAAAGGAATTCCCAAATTGAAGATCTTTTAAATTGATCTCACTTGGAAGAAGGTTATCCATTCCAGGAATGACAATTTGATTTTGGATCAATCCACCCAAAATAAAATCCCACTCGTTTGCGGCCGTTCTGCTTAATCCAATTTTGTTCAGATAAATCCTGACCACACTAGGAATATCCAGTACTTTAAGTGCATTTGTACTTGGAGTTACTTCTCCCAACACATGGAATGCACCCTGATTATCAATTTCTATATCAACAGCAATAGTGGTTGATTCTCCTCCCAATCCACTGAATCCTTCCAATTCAAGTTGACCTTTCAAAGAGACTGTTATTTCATCTCCATTTTTGACTACAGAAATCTCTGTCACTGTAATCTTTACCGAACCAATATTGAATACTGCAGAACTGCCAATGGAAGCAGAGAAATTACCAGCTGAAGGCACATTGAACGTAACCTCAATTTTTGCCGGTTGATCCGAATCATCTTTTAAGCCCGGAATTTCCAATTCTCCTACAAAAGAGAAAGGATACTCAAGGCTATCTGGAGTAAAGGTGAGTTCAAGCTCTTTTAAAGTGAATGCAAATCCGCCGATTTTGATTTTCTGATCTTGGGAAAGAGAAATCCCATATTCGTTATCCTCTTTATCGTAGCTGAAGCCAATTCCGATTTCGGCAGGTCCAGAGCCATCCTCTTGCTCAAAACCTGAGAATCCTAAACCTGCTTCAGCAGAAATGCTTTCCAAGTCTCCATTCAGGATTCTTAAATCAAACTCATCTATAAAAAGGCTGACATCTCCAAGCTTCAGCTCAGTTCTACCTCCTCCAGGATTTGCTTGAATTGTGTAATCATTGCCATTTGTTACTTCAAAATTAAATCCGAGTTTATCATTAGGTGCGTCGCAAGCAGGAATGGTCAATTCTCCTGCAAAAACAGCATCAGTCAGGTTTCCATTTTGGATCGAGAATCCAAATTCAGAAAAATCAAATGTCAGCCCTCCAATTGAAAAAGATGGCAGAGGACTAGCAGAAAAACTTAGCTTATTTTGAGGTGAATCATAGGCAATCGAAACGTCCACAAAATCATCTCCACCGGGCAATTTGAATTTGGAGGATCCCGAAATAGACTGCATTGAGCCATTGTTCACCACCAATTCCAAATCAATATCTTTTACTTCTAGACCATTCCCCTCTAGAGTTCCGGTCGATGTGATCTCAATGGTATAGCTATTTCCTCCATTGCTTACTTCAAAAGTGAAATTCAGTCCTCCTCCATTGGTAAAAAATGGCATGGTCATCGAACCTGTCAGATCTCCTGATTCGAAGGAGCCGTTTCTGATCAAGAAGGCGAGAGAAGCGATATTTAAAGTGAAAATCGCTAAATCGGCAGGAGGTAGATTCGTCGCATTTAATGAAAAATCCTCATTGCCATTCTTAGAATAATTGACATCAACTGTAAATGGAGTATCTGGCTGCGTCAATTCAGGAATATGGAACCCTGCCGAACCACTTGCATTTTGGACAGCACCATTATCGACCTGAATACTAAAAGCCACATTACTCAAAACAAACATCCCGAAATTGGCAGTCTGTCCAGTTCCGTCAATAGCAATGGTGTAATTGTTTGTCCTTGCAATTGCGATATCGAAAGCAATCGGACTACCATCAAATACTGGCAGTGTAATATCCCCGTTGACTGCAGCTGAAAACTGCTGACTTTCCTGACTTTCAATTCTAATTTGATCAAAATGCAGGTTGAAGCTTTCCAAATCCGCTGTGACATCAGTCAATTCGATAATATAGATTGGATCTGCACCGGAAGTATCAACCGAAATATTAAAGTTGAAAGGTTGGCTCAATCCAGGAAGTTGCAACGCTCCTGCCCCAGTCACGGATTGCAGATTTCCATTTTGAACAGTTAGGCTAAAGCTTTGAAAATGAAGAACAACAGGACCAAACTCCACAGTATTTTGATCAGGAGTCCCAGTCAATTCTATAGTATAGTCATTCCCGGTATTGCCGATTGTCAGTTCAAATTGGATCCCTGCGCCACCCGTTGAATCTGGGAGGTTAAAAGTTCCGGATGCTAAGCCACTAAAGAAGCTTCCATTTCTTATTTCAAAATCCAGAGAATCCATATGAAGTGATCCTCCAAAGAGATCCAAATCGACTGGATTATCCAATTCAATCAAATATCTGTCTTGAATTTGGATGAATTCCAAGGAAACCGCACTCTCTGAATTGAATCCTGGAATCTGCAATCCAGCACTTCCACTGAAGTCCTGAATCACCCCAGTTTGAACATTCAATTCAATCTGAACTTGGTTAAGTTTGAAATCTCCAAATTCCACAAATTGAGTTCCGCTGTTTACAGCTATGTGATAATTATTATCTCTATCAAATGAAACAGCAAAATCCAATGCTCCTCCATCTTCAAAAACCGGCAAAGTCAAACTTCCCACAGCGCTAGCAGAGAATTGCTGACCTCCTTGACTGGATAAATTTATCTGGGTAAAGCTTAGATTAAACCCTCCAATCTCAGCAGCGATGTCATTGATTTGAATTGCATAAGTGGTAGTTGGACCATTGATCGTCACATCAAAAGTAAATGCAAATGCCTGGCTTAATCCCGGCAATTGCATAGAACCAGCCCCATTTACACTTTGAACCAAAGAATTGACAACCTCCAATTCAAAAGAACTTACCTCCAATTGAACAGGCCCGAAATTCAAGACGCTGTCCTGAGGGCTTCCAGTTAATTGAATTGTATAGTCATTGCCTTGATTGGCTATTTCCAAATCAAATAGAATCCCTGCCCCATCTGTTACATCAGGTAATTTGAGATGACCATTGATTGCACTACTTGAAAAGGCTCCATTTAGGAAAACGAATTGAATCTGAGCAAAATCAATTTGGCAACCAGCTATTTCTGGGGTTCCGAAATTAGTCGCTGCTATCTCAAGTCTATTTGTTGCTTTTGTAAAGGATAATTCAACCTGAATGGGAGTTCCGGAGGTAATTTCAGGGATTGTTAATTCTCCTTCTCCGGAAACATCTTGAAGCTCACCATTTTCGAATAACATTTGATAGGTCTGCAGATCCAATACAAACCCTCCATGCTGAATGGGCTGGCCACCAGAGATCTCGATTTTCAGACGATCAGTCTGAGCATCCTCAAATTGAATGTTAAAATCCAGTTGACCATTTGAAAATAATGGAAGTTCGAGATCACCTTCCCAAGTACTCTGAACAAGATTTCCATCTTTGTGAATTCTTAGAAAAACAGTTTCGAAAGTTGCAGTTCCAAATCCTAATGGGATTGGGGTGAAATTAGTCCCTGTAAACTCAAAATGAGGGTCAGCATAGGAGAAATCAAAATTGGTCTTGGCCGGCTCTTGAGTACTTGAATCTTCCACTCCCGGAAGTTCCGCCCATCCATTTATTGCCACATCGGCAGCAGCTGCCGGATGGGTTGTTATTTCTATATGCTCAAAGAAAATCGAAACACTACCTTTCTTCAGTTCTTGCCCCTCTGGATTTTGAGCCTGATACCTGACATCTCCATTATTAAGGAGCTCTACTTCAAAATCTATTTTTCCAGGACCATTTTGTCCATCATCCAAAAAATCAAAAACCAGCTCTCCGCTAATCTGAGTTCCAGCTTGAAATTCACCATTTTGAATGACAAGTGTTAGCTCATCTATTGTCGCCCGAAAACCTTGAAGTCTCGCTGCAGGAACATTGGCTGCAGTACCTGTGAAGATTCCCGTTCCAAACTCAATACTCAAAGTTACTTGGTGTGGACCGGAGCCATCTTCATTTTGAATTCCTGGTAAAAATGCCTCAATAGATAGCTCCAGAGCAGTCAATGTGGAAGAGGTAAAAGCCAAAGAGGAAGAAATAACATTGACTTCAACTCCTTGTATTTTTGCCTCAATCGGCCCTGTCTGATTGATGAAAAATTCATTAGTTCCACCTGCATCCCTAATCTCTATGCTGTAGGGAATTTTCGATAGCTCATCAGTCACACGATCCCTGAGTGATTGCAACTGAGTCTCCCCTTGCATCAAAATCTCATCTACTTGAGTTGCTGCATCATTCAGTTTGATTCTGAATTGCTTTAAAACAGACTCCAACTCATGAAGGAAAAACTCTTGATTATTGGCTATTAAATCTTCGGCGGCCTCGATGATATATTGATCAGCAGGCTTTGAAATGACAACCGGTAAATTGATTGGAGAATCTACCTGATCTTTCAAATGCTCAAACACCATTTCTGCAGTATCCGAGGGGTTTGCAATCAATTGATCCAATTGATCTTTAAGTTGTCCCAGACCGATATCAGTGAGTAAAGACTCAAAAGGCAAATTAACAGTAGCCATAAAAAATTGATTTCTAAAAATTAAACAAAATCACAATCTGCTGAATTTAACCAGTTTGCGGGAGAAATAAAAAAATATACTCCTCTATTATTCTAAAAAATTATATTTCAACCCAAGCCTATTAAAGCAAAAATAATATCGTACAATTTCATAAATGCAAAATTCAAAAAATCTTGTTTTAGTTATAAAATATTTTTAATCCACCTAAATTGTGTTTCTTACAAGATCTTGAAAGCCAGTCCCAAGCAATAAAAAAAGAGCAAGTTTTAAAGCTTGCTCTTTTGAATCCTATTTTTCTTAAAATTCGAATTTTACAAAAGTTGAATTTTTAAATTGCAAGTAAGCTCTTGACTTTATCCTGTGTAATCTCTCTATAGTCATTGATATAAAAATGACTTTCTGGTAGCTCGGCCTTTGTATGTGAGGATAAAACCGCAACTACTTTCATTCCAGCATTGAGTCCGGCTGTAATTCCCGAAAATGAATCCTCAAACACCAAACAGTTTTCTGGATCTACCTGAAGGTTTGCTGCAGATTTCAAATAAACTTCCGGATCAGGCTTATGTTTAGTGACATTTTCACTAGCCAAAGCAGAACC
Source organism: Algoriphagus sp. PAP.12 (assembly GCF_026652115.1). Taxonomy (GTDB): domain Bacteria; phylum Bacteroidota; class Bacteroidia; order Cytophagales; family Cyclobacteriaceae; genus Algoriphagus. Next base: position 185,398 of record NZ_JAPPSQ010000010.1, read on the forward strand.
AAAATGAGGGAACAAATCTAGTTTACCCGCAATCAAATCAAGATTTGCTTGTGGGGCTGAAGTTGCTACACCAGTTTTAAACCCATTCTCTTTCAAGCCATGGAAAAACTCCAAAAAACCAGTGATTGGATCAACGTGATGCTGGTAAATTTCACGAAACAGGCTTTCCTTTTCATCTTCCAAATCCAACAATTCCTGACCTTCGATTTTTCTCCCAAAAAAATGGCTCATTATATAAGAGTTACTTTTCCCATACATATGAGAAGCAAACTCCTCTTCTGTTGGATGCAAATCTCGCTTTGCAAAAAACTCCTTGAATGCTAATGAATGAAATGGATTGGTATGACAAATCACACCATCCATATCGAATATTACTGCTTGACTCATACTATTTATAAATAAAAAGATCGCTTTCCGCACACAACAGAAAGCGACCTAAAATCAGTTCAATAGATTTTACTTTTTATCAAACTCCGCAATCACTTTCTCAATGATATCACAGCATTCATGAATTTGCTCTTCAGTCATTACCAAAGGTGGAGCAAAGCGGATAATGTTTCCATGAGTTGGCTTCGCCAAAAGACCGTAATCTGCAAGTCTCACACAAATATCCCAAGCAGTCGAGCTATCTTCAGAATCATTAATCACTACCGCATTCAATAATCCTTTTCCTCTCACCAATTTGGCTATTGGATATTTCTCTACCACTTTTTGCATGCGAGTTCTGAATATCTGACCTAAGTACTCTGCATTTTCAGCCAACTTTTCATCTTTGATCACATCCAAAGCAGCCATGGCCACCTTTGCACCTAATGGATTTCCACCAAAAGTAGATCCGTGCTGACCAGGCTTAATCACATCCATCACCTCATTATCTGCCAAAACTGCAGAAACTGGATAGAAACCTCCAGATATCGCTTTGCCCAAAATCAACATATCTGGCTTGACATTTTCATGATCTACGGCCAATAGCTTTCCTGTTCGAGCAATCCCCGTCTGAATCTCATCAGCGATAAACAAGACCTGATGATCCTTACACATTTGATTTGCCTTGCTCAAATAACCTTCATCTGGAACGTAAACCCCTGCTTCACCTTGGATAGGCTCAACTAAAAAGCCAACAACTCCCGGTTCCTTCAAAGCTTCCGCCAATGCCTCTGTATCATTATATGGTACCTTGATAAATCCATTTGTATAAGGTCCGAAATTCTTTCTTGCTACCGGATCATTGGAGAATGAAATGATCGTGGTAGTTCTACCGTGGAAATTATTTTCAGCAACGATGATTTTAGCTTCATTTTCAGCGACACCTTTTCTTTCATATCCCCATTTTCTGGCAATCTTGATCGCTGTTTCTACTCCTTCTGCTCCCGTATTCATAGGTAGCACCTTGTCAAAACCGAAATATTCAGTCACGTATTTTTCAAAAGGTCCCAATACATCATTGTAAAAAGCTCTCGAAGTCAAAGTTAAAGTGCCTGCCTGTTCAACAAGAGCATTTTTAATCCTAGGATGGCAATGGCCTTGGTTCACCGCTGAATAAGCAGATAGGAAGTCGTAATACTTTTTCCCTTCCACATCCCACAAGAACACTCCCTCTCCTCGAGTCAATACCACGGGTAGTGGGTGGTAGTTATGAGCTCCGTATTTGTCCTCGAGGGCAATTGCCTGCTTGCTAGAAGTGATGGTCTCCATGTTTTTTTGTATTTTTGGTTTCTAAAATGATTCCTTAGTCACAAATATAGTGATTGCGCTAGCGCTAAAAGAATGAAACAGGGAAAGAAGAGGCAATTACCGACTTTGGAAGCAGAAGACTATTATATGAATGAGCAAGGGCTCATGGTCTTCACTGCAAAATATCATTTAAAAAGAGGCTATTGCTGCGGAAATGGGTGTAAACACTGCCCTTATGGCAAAGAATAAAAAAGTATCTTGAATATTTTTAAATCCCTTTGTTGTTAATTCCCAAAAAGTTCCGATATTTGCAGACTCATTACAGAAACGCATTCAAATTACGATAAAGAATCATGGCAAAAGTTTGTGACATTACCGGAAAAAGACCTCGAGTAGGTAACAACGTGTCCCATGCAAACAACAAGACCAAGCGTAGATTTTACCCAAATCTTCACAAGAAGACTTTCTACGTTCCTGAAGAAGACGCATGGATCACTTTGAAAGTGTGCTCTAAAGCATTGAAGACGATCAACAAAAAAGGTATCACTGCAGTATTGAAAGATGCTCAGGATAAAGGAATGATTGTAATCAGATAATCAAAGTCACGACGATATAAACGAATAGAAAGATGGCTAAGAAAGGAAATAGAGTACAAGTGATTTTGGAATGCACAGAGCACAAGACCTCTGGCATGCCTGGTACTTCAAGATACATCACTACCAAGAACAGAAAGAATACCACTGAAAGATTGGAGTTGAAAAAATTCAACCCTATCTTGAAGAAGGTGACTGTTCATAAAGAAATTAAGTAATTTATCACGGAGTTGACTCCGATAAACTAACAAAGACATGGCTAAGAAAGTAGTAGCAACCCTTAAGAAAGAAGGTGGCATATCTTACTCCAAAGTAATTAGAGCCGTTAAGTCTGACAAGACTGGTGCATACACCTTCAAAGAAGAAATGGTTCCTTCCACTGCGGTACAGGACACCTTGAAAAAATAATTTGCCAAGAGCATCGTAATGATTTTCAGTCCCTCTGTCCATCGGTCAGCAGGGACTTTTTCATTATATTCCACTTTTAAAAAAATCTTGTATGGGAATTTTCGGTTTTTTCTCAAAAGACAAAAAGGAAAGTCTTGACCAAGGACTTCAAAAGTCTAACGAAAATATATTTTCCAAACTAAGCAAAGCTGTAGTCGGAAAATCCAAGGTAGACGAAGAAGTTCTGGATGAATTGGAAGAAATTCTGATCACTTCTGATGTAGGTGTGGATACTACTATCAAGGTGATTCAGCGAATTGAAGAAAGAGTAGCAAGGGATAAATACCTGAACACTGAAGAACTAGACATAATCCTTAAAGAGGAAATTGCAGCTCTTTTGGAAGAGAACAATTCTCAGGACCTCTTGGATTTCGATATTCCTGAAGGCAAGAAACCTTATGTCATCATGGTGGTAGGAGTTAATGGCGTAGGTAAAACAACCACCATTGGCAAGCTTGCCAACATGTTTAAGAATGCCGGCAAGAATGTAATCTTGGGAGCTGCCGATACTTTTAGAGCTGCTGCGGTTGATCAATTGATCCTGTGGGGAGACAGAGTCGGAGTACCTGTGATTTCTCATGGAATGAATACTGATCCAGCTTCGGTTGCTTTTGACGCCGTCAAGCAAGGAGTCGAGCAAAATGCAGATGTGGTTATAGTGGACACAGCTGGAAGGCTGCATACCAAAGTAAACCTGATGAATGAACTGGGAAAGATCAAGCGAGTGATGCAAAAATTCATTCCTGATGCCCCACATGAGATCATGCTTGTCTTGGATGGATCCACAGGACAGAACGCTTTTATCCAAGCAAAAGAATTTACCAAAGTTACTGAAATCACTTCTCTTGCGATCACCAAGCTGGACGGAACAGCCAAAGGCGGAGTTGTTATAGGAATCAGTGATCAATTTAAAATTCCTGTCAAATACATCGGAGTAGGCGAAAAGATGACTGATCTTCAAATATTTAACAGAAAAGAATTTGTCGACTCTTTATTTACTAAGAAGTCATAAAAGCAACATAAATCATTGTGAGCCCCGAACTATTCGGGGCTTTTTTTTGCATTTTTTTGAACCTTTGAATTTTTTTATCGTAATTCATAATGATATCATTTTAACATCATATTGAAATGGAAAAAATAACAAAACCCACATCCGGCTATGTCATGATTTTGACAATCTTAGCCGCAATAGCCATTGGAATTTTTATGATCCTAAATGTGAATCCAATCTTTGGAGCACCTTTATTGATCTTAGCTTTCTTTTGTATTCCAGGTTTCTTTATCGTCGAACCGAACAAGGCAATGGTTCTTTTGCTTTTTGGTGATTATAAAGGAACAGTAAAAGCAAACGGTTTCTTTTGGGTGAATCCCTTTATGACCAAAAAGAAGATTTCTCTCCGAGTGAGAAATTTTGAAAACAAGCCATTGAAGGTGAATGATAAGATCGGTAACCCAGTAATGGTAGGTACGATTGTAGTTTGGCAAGTCGAAGACACTTTCAAAGCAACCTTTGATGTAGATGACTATGAGAATTTTGTTCACTTGCAATCAGATGCTGCAGTTCGTAAGATGGCCGGCTCCTATCCTTATGACAATTTTGAGGATGAAGAAGCTGAAGTCACTTTGAGATCTGGGGTGGAAGAAGTGAATCATTCCTTGGAAGCTGAGATTGTCGACAGATTAAATCATGCTGGAATCAAGGTAATCGAAGCTAGAATTTCTCACTTGGCTTATGCGTCTGAAATCGCATCAGCTATGCTTCAGAGACAACAGGCTACAGCGATCGTAGCAGCTAGGCAAAAGATTGTAGAAGGGGCTGTAGGAATGGTTGAAATGGCCTTGGAGGACTTGAAAGTAAAAGACATCATTGAGTTTGATGAGGAGAAAAAAGCAACCATGGTTTCAAACCTAATGGTAGTACTTTGCTCCGATAAAAGTGCAAGTCCTGTACTTAACGTAGGAACTCTACATCAATAAAATGAGCAACCAGGTTTTTAACGAAACCCAAAACTACAGGGGAACTTGGGTCATGTATTTAATACTCATGACCGAGCTCCCCAGTTTGGTGTTAGTTACTGTTATTCTGTTTAATTCAAAATCAGAAAGTCAAGACATCATCTTTCATTTAGGACTGGTTTTCTTGATAATGGCGGCAGCCTTCTTTTTATTGATGAGTATTCAACTACAAACAAGAATTGACCATAAAGGTATTCAGTATCGTTTTAAACCATTTTTGAACAAATGGAGAGTAATCCCAATCGACACAATCAAATCTGCAGAGGTTATTTCCTATAGTCCAATTTCGGACTTTGGAGGCTGGGGAATGAAAGGCAACAAAACCACAAAGGCCTATAGTATCCTAGGCGATGAAGGAGTCTTAATTGATTTTGGAGATAAGAAAAAGGTCATGTTGGGAACCAAGAAAGCAAAGGATTTAAAAGCTTTTTTGGAAAATTGGAGGGAGGATTAAATTATGCCAAGTAAAAAAGCATTTGCACTTAGAATTGACGAAAATACCATGAAAGCCATTGAAAAATGGGCTGCTGATGAATTTCGTAGTACCAATGGACAATTGGAATGGATCATCAGAGAGGCTTTGAAAAAATCTGGAAGACTCCCAAAAAAAGGAGATTAAAAAAGGCTGAATAGGTTCAAGAAACAGCCCTGATTAACTTTTATTTATATCTCTGGATTATATAATAACTCGTCATTTTCAAAATCATACAAGGTCAAAGCTCTAAGCTCATAATATGCCAACCAAAAATCCTGTAAGGCATTGTAATAAGCTCTTTTATTAGTATCCTTTTCCCCTTGGGCAATATTCAAATCAGTAATAGTCACATTTCCTGTCTGGTATCTTCTCAACGCGATTTCATACCTTCTTTGAGCTACATCATCTGAAGTTTTCGTTACTTCAAGGCGATCTCTGATCATCAGAAAATTCTTCACTTTGGTGAAAATCTCCTGTTCAAAAGTGATCAAGTCCTGCTGAATCGTATACTCTTCCAATTGCTGATTTGCCTCAGCCAATGACATTCTGGCCTTATTCCTTCCCCAATCCAAAATTGGAACTGAAATCCCCAAATTCACAATTGCTGAAGAATTTGGATTGGTATAGATATCACCCCAAGTCAACGCGGCATTATTGTACCCATAACTCGCATTAAGCTGCATTTGCATCCGTTGTCCTTTTGCTTCAGCTACTTGTGCCTCAGCTTGTAGTTTTCTACGATCAAATTCCAATGCTTCTGATCTATTTTGAAAAGCCAACTCAATAGCTTCATCCACATTCACTTCGAAATCAGGAAGAATTTCTGGTGCCAATAAATGGATATCCGTAGAAGGGTCTAATCCAATATAGGAGTTGACCATCAGAGCAGAACTTTCCAAATCCAATTTGGCTTGAGCCAGATCTTGCTGAGCTTGTAGCACCTGCAATTCCACTTGAAGCAATTTATCTTCAAAAGTTGTCCCTAATTCATATCGCTTCTGTTCTACTTCAAAAACATCTTCGTAATTATCTAAATTCTGGGTAGCGATATCCAAATTCACCTGAGCAATGAGGTACTGAAAATAGAGTTGAGTCACATTAAATGAGACTTCTTCCATTTCTTGGACATAAACCCTTTTACTTTCTTCAAAAAGTAGAGGCTCTATTTTCTTATTCCACTTATAGGCATTGAACGCAAATATGGGTTGAGCCAATCGCACATTGACCGGAATCCCTGACCATTGAGTTTTGATATCATCTGGGCCGGCTAAATAATTATCAAATCTATTGGTGGAAGTATTTACTGAAACTGTCCCTCCAGTGCCTGAAATCACTTGTTCAAGTCCAAGTCCAAGGTTTACATTATTTTGCTGGACACCTCGGTAATCAATAGATCCATCTGGCTGCAAAACCCCAGTGATAGATCTCGTGTAACCAGGAATAGTCCCAATCAATCGCAATTGGGGATTGTAATCGGATTTGAACAAACGATATTGCCAATAGCTATTTTCTCGTCTGGTAGAGGCTCTTAATGCGGCTGGAGAACGGTCCTTTGCTTGTTGAACCATTTGATCCAGACTATATGTAACGGAGTTTTGAGAATGGGCCGTAAAAGAGATAAACACAAGACAAAAAAGAATCGAGATAAAAGTGCTGTCGATTTTCATTGAGGTTTTTATTGGTATAAAAAGGAATCGATCTAAAATAATGATAGTTAATGCAAATCCCAATGCTTAAAAATCCCTCGAGTCTTAAATTTCCTAAAATTTTCAGATTGATTTTCCCCTGCCCTTCCCAATTGGATTCCTTATCTTGCGGCCTGAAATCCCTATGAAAAAACTAATCAGTTTCGTCATCCGATACATCCCAAGGCCATTTCTTCAAAGAGTAAGTCCTTTGGCTATGAAAGTTCTGGCATTGAGTAATCAAGGTACTGGAGTCCAGTGTCCAGTATGCCAAAAGGAATACAAGAAGTTCTTACCCTATGGTAGAATTGCCAGAGAAAATGCACTTTGTCCCAATTGTCTCTCTCTTGAACGTCACCGCTTAATGTGGTTATTTCTAAAAGAGAAGACAGATTTTTTCTCAGCTCCTTTGAAAGTTTTACATGTAGCACCAGAGCACTGCTTTATCGAAAGGTTTGAAGCGTTGCCTAACTTGGAATACATCACTGCAGATATAGAGTCTCCATTGGCAAAGGTGAAAATGGATGTTCATGATATTCCATTTCCTGAAAACTCTTTTGACGTCGTTTTTTGCAACCATGTCTTGGAACATGTAGACAGTGATATCAAGGCTTGTCAGGAATTCAATCGGGTTTTGAAGCCAAACGGGTGGGGAATCCTTCAATCTCCCGTCTACAACCTCCCTGAGACATTGGAAGACAATACCATCACTGACCCAGCCGAGCGGGAAAGGATTTTTGGTCAAAGAGATCATGTGAGAAAATATGGAAATGATTATGCTAAAAGGCTAAGAAAATCAGGGATCCAAATTGAAGAAAACAAGTTTGTGAAAGAGCTTCCTCAGGAAATAGTCGCGAAATACGCATTGCCTTCTGAAGAGATTATTTTTGTCTGCAGGAAAGGAAACTAACCTTTGAAAAGCTTTACTAGAAGCTCGTAAATCAATCCCAAGCCATAACTTGACAATTGGACTACAGAGCAAACTAAGGAAAGTAGACCTACCCAAATTGATCTAGTTTGTCCAGTGGCAGATATCAAAATCATCCCTGCCCAAAAACCCAGAAGAAATCTCTGTAGAATCATCGTGTCCGGCAAGACTCCGGCAAGTGTTGCAATTAAAAACAGTAAAAAAAGACTGGGAAATAAATGGACCAACTTAATGGCTCCAGGATGGAATCGGGAAACATTCACCCTGTTTTGACCGAAGGAAAAGGCCTGCTTTGCAAAACTTCCAAGCGTATTTTTCCTTTTGTGGTAGACAAAAGCCCCCTCGACCAATTCCAGCTTATATCCTGCTTTTTTTATCCGAAGGCTCCATTCGATATCCTCTCCTCTATTTGGATCTACAAATCCTCCCAAATCCTCAAAAACAGCACGAGACACCCCCATGTTAAAACCTCTAGCTTGGTATTTACTTGGATCCTTCATCTTCCCTCTTATTCCACCAGTAGTCCAAAAGGAAGTCATCGCAAAATCCATCGCTTTTTGAAGGGAAGAAAAATCATCCTTTGCTGCATCAGGCCCGCCAAATGCATCCAGTCCCCAAGTTTGGATGGCATTTTCAAGTTTTTCCAAATAATCCGAAGGAAGAATAACATCAGAATCCAAAATCACAAAAAAGTCACCTTTGGCAAGTTTCATTCCATGATTTCTGGCAAAGCCTTGTCCGGTATTTTCTTGGAAAATATATTGGATTTCTAGGTCCTTTTGAAAAGAATCAATAATGGTGTCTGAAGGATTGCTCGAGCCATCTTCCACAACCACTACTTCAAAATTTCGGATGGTCTGCTCCCTTAAACTAGTTAATAGCTCGGTCAGCTCATCGGGTCGGTTGTAAACCGGTATGATTACCGAAAACAACATCAAAAATCAAAATTCAGCTCTTCGTCGATTTTATACTCGGTTTCTTTTGATTGATTAGATGTCATCAATTCAGCAATAAAACCAGTAACAAAAAGTTGTACTCCGATGATCAAAGCAACTAGTGCAAGGAAAAACAAAGGCTGGTCTACAATTTCTCTCACTTTCAAACCTTTGCTTAAGCCATAGACTTTTTCAAAAATCAACCAACAGGTGATCACAAATCCGGTCAAAAATGATAAAGTCCCTAAAAGACCGAAGAAGTGCATCGGCTTTTTCTTATATCGATGAACAAAGGAAACCGAAATCAGATCCAAAAACCCATTTAGAAATCTTTCGATTCCAAACTTGGAATACCCGTATTTCCTGGCTTGGTGTTGAACTACCTTTTCACCGATTTTTGGGAAACCATTCCACTTGGCCAACAATGGGATATAGCGGTGCATCTCTCCATAAATTTGGATATTCTTGACCACTTTCAATTTGTAAGCTTTCAGACCACAGTTGAAATCATGGAGTTTGATCCCGGAAATCCATCGAGTCACTGCATTAAAAAATTTGGAAGGAACAGTCTTTGTAATCGGATCGTGTCTTTCTTTTTTCCAACCGGAAACAACATCGAGGCCATCCTCGGTGACCATTTTATATAGACCAGGAATTTCATCCGGACTGTCTTGAAGGTCTGCATCCAAAGTAATTACAACCTTGCCCTGAGCCTTTTTAAAGCCTGCATCCAAGGCAGCGGACTTTCCATAGTTTCTAGTAAAATTTATGGCTTTTACATTGCCATTAGTAGATGCTAATTTTTGAATCTCGTCCCAGGAACCATCCGTACTCCCATCATTAATAAAGATAATTTCATAAGAAAAGCCGTTGTCATTCATGACACGGCTAATCCATTGAGTTAATTCTGGCAATGACTCTTCCTCGTTGAAAACGGGAATAACGGTGGAGATTTGAATCATTTTAATAATCTAGAGACTTATCTCTCTTCTTAATAATAGCTGCTACGATTAGGGAAATGATAGCGTAAATGATCAATCCAAATCCAAAGTTCTTGATTTGACCCAAAATTGTAAAGTTGTTTTGAGTGTTTTCTCTGATTTCATCCAATTGCTCAGCTGGTAGATCATCAGGGTTTGCACCAAAGTTTTCCATCATTTCTAAAGTGGTCTTCAAAGTCTCATCAGCCAAAACACCAGGTAATGCTGGGTCAACAACATGAAACAGTAAAATCTGTCCTATCAAGCTTACAAGACCAGAAATAATGATAGTAATGAAACTAAAATTGAATGCGGTGCCAAATGACATGAATCCGCCAATTTCAGTTCTGTACTGCTTACCAAAATAAATGATCAGAGCAAAGAATACGACCAAAGCAACTAAGCCAAACCACCCTGAAGCCAGGAGAGATGAATTAATAAAATATGCCAAATACGTTATTGCGACAGAAACAAGTCCGATTGTTAAACCGGGTTTAAGTGCTGCTTGAAAAGGAGATTGTTGCTCTTCCATAAAATAATTAATTAGGGTTTTTCCTTAAAATAATAGAAATAATGATGCTAAAAAAAAGACCGGGAATGATTTTCCAAATACTGTCATTCAGTGCGATATCAAATGGAACCATTGCTTTCACACTTGTGAGTGTACTTTGAAAAGATTCCTCACCTACCTGACCAATGATAGTTTCCTTACTTGAGTCCAAAACCTCCAACTTAGAAGCTTTGATACTTTCGAAGAAATCGGGGAAAACCAATAAAATAATCCAAATCCCCAATCCGGAAATCAATCCAATAATTAGATAAGTAACAAAGCCAACAGACATACCTTCCGAAAAGGAAATATACCCATTATTGGAGTAGTCTTTAAAATACTTTAATGCAAGAAATATAGAAACTGGGGTTATTACATACCCGAAGATCAAGCTGAGATTAGTAGGGTCGGTTTGCAACCATGACATCACTCCAAACGCAACTAAACTCAGGATCCCTCCAAGAGTCCCAAATTGATAGGCCGATCCAAAATACTTGCTCATAGTTGAGTCAACTTCCCTTTTTGGATAACATACTTAACCTTTCCGGTCAACTCCTGACTAAACCAGGGATGATTAGAAGCTAATGATTTATTGGATTTTCGATCATAAACCCACTTTTCAAATGGATCAAAAATTGTCCAAGATTTATTTTCTTCTAAACCTAGTACTTTCTGAGGGCCATTTGTGACTTTATCCAAAAGCAGTTCCCAGCCCAATTGTTCAATAAGTGAATTCATTGCTGGAAGGAATGTTTGCAAGCCAGCCATTCCGAAAGCTGCCAAATCAAATTCCATAAATTTAGAATCAAAGTCCTGGGGCTGATGATTGGAAACAATGGCATCAATAGTACCATCTTTCAAACCTTCAATCAAAGCATGCTTATCAGATTCACTCCTAAAAGGAGGCTTAACCTTATAATTGGAATCAAAATCTTCCAAATTAGAATCAGTAAACAACAATTGATAAATAGAAACATCCGCAGTAACGGACAAACCATCCTTTTTAGCCTGACGAATCAATTCTACTCCTTTAGCAGTACTTAAAGTTTGAAAATGAACACGCCCCCCTGCATAGCGAATCAACTCCAAATTTTTGTGAATTGCCACTTCTTCAGCAAGGCTAGGTATGCCTTTCATTCCTAAATGAGTAGAAACTTCCCCTTCATGCATTTGACCGAAAATTGCCAATAGAGGATCATAAGAATGATCAAACAAAATCCCATTGAATTTCTGAAGGTATTGAATCACTTTCAAAAAGCGATCGCTATTGGAAAGAGTAGTAGTACCCTCTCCAAATAAAGTAACACCGGATTGATAATGCATATCTAAGATCTCTGTAAGATCTTCTCCTGACACATTTTTGGTAACCGCACCTTGCACTAACAGCTCTGGTCCAAAAGTAGCCGATTTTGATTTTACAAAATCAACATCATTTTTGGATTGAATGGTAGGTTCAGTATTAGGCATTAAAACCGCCATAGAAAAACCACTTACCTGAAGAGATTCACATAAAGATTCAATTGTCTCTTTATATTCTAATCCAGGCTCACCACAAAGCGTTCTAAGATCAATCCAACCTTGACTCCCTAATAAATTGGAAGCGTCAATTTCTTGTTCAATATCTCCAGAAAAGGAAGAGGAGAAAGGTTCTAAAGAACCTTGATCAAAAATAAAATCCCCTTTTGAGAATTTTCCTGAAGTGTAAAGGTTGAGACCTTTGAAGAGTACAGCCATTATTCTTGATTTGATGCAAAACTGCAACAATATTCTAAAAATGAAAAGCAAACTACGATCTAGAATTCATTTGGAGTCAAAAAAATAACAAAGACCAAAGAGGCTATAGGTTTTGAAAA
>NZ_JAPPSQ010000100.1 GCF_026652115.1 Algoriphagus sp. PAP.12
CTGAACAACAGCAGGTCCTGCAGGAAGAACTCACCGAAAAGGTGGAGTATATCCGCAAAAAGTCCGGTTCTTCCCATCCAGGCAGAACCAAACTGCCCGAACATCTTCCCGTGGAAGAGATTGAGCTGTATCCAGAGGGGAACCTGGAGGAGATGACCTGTATTGGCAAAGAGATCACCGAGGAACTTGATTACAAGCCTGCCCAGTTCATCAT
>NZ_JAPPSQ010000101.1 GCF_026652115.1 Algoriphagus sp. PAP.12
CTCCTCTTAACATAAACCTAGCCCTTCCTTTGTTGTGTTTGAAGTCTGCAAATACCGGTTCCACATCGGTGGCCCGTTGCCTTCTCTTCTGGATTCCCTGCTCAGAGGTGAGTCGTTGTCTTGCCTTGTTTTTTTGTTGCTGTAGTCTGGTGTTTACCTTGAGAGTCTTGTTACCGATCCCAGGTCTACAAGTAGCAGCCAGTGGGCAC
>NZ_JAPPSQ010000011.1 GCF_026652115.1 Algoriphagus sp. PAP.12
ACCGTTTGTGAAGCTCTAATTCATGAATGTTTTTATTAGCTGATTCTACCTAATTGCTGGGATCTTGAGGAGTCCAATTTGACGAAGATGAATAGCAAAATGGTAAATGCCCAAAGAGAAGAACCTCCATAACTGAAGAAAGGTAATGGGATTCCTACAACAGGGAATAAGCCTATGGTCATGGCAATATTGATCATAAAGTGAAAAAGTAGAATCGATATCACACAATAGCCATAGATCCTTGAAAATCTATTTTTTTGCCTCTCAGCCATGATCACAAGTCTAATCAGTAGCGTTACAAATAGCCCAATTACAACTAAGCTACCTGTCCAGCCGAATTCTTCACCAAGGGTACAGAAAATAAAATCAGTATGTTGTTCTGGTACGAAATCAAACTTGGTTTGAGTGCCTTCCAGATAACCTTTTCCCATCAATCCACCAGAACCAATGGCGATTTTGGATTGTGTCACATTCCACCCCACACCCAATGGATCAATATTAGGGTTGAAAAGAACCATGATTCGGTTTTGCTGATGCTCAGGGAGCTTGGATACCACAAAGTCAATACTGTAGCTATAGGCTATCATTCCCAAACCAATCAAAGAAAAAGCCAGCACCCTTTGCCAGGTCTTTTTTCCCATTAGGATAAGAATAAGCATGATCACAGCAATTCCTAGGGCCAAATACAAATTGTTTTCGATACCAAGAGATAAGAGTGATAGTGCTATAAACCCAATTCCAAGGATGTAATATTTTTGAGGGAATCCCTCCCGATAAAACATCAGGAACATGGAAAAATAAACCATTGCTGTTCCTGTATCCGGTTGAAGTAGGATTAAGACAACAGGGAGGAAAAGTATACCAAATGCCTTTAACTGGTCATTGGTTTTAGTTAAGTCAAAAGTTGGCCTTTCCATGACCTTTGCGAGGGCTAAGGCAGTTGCCAATTTTGCAAATTCTCCTGGCTGGATTCTTAATGAGCCTACACCTATTGATAGAACCTGTCCATTGACTTCCTTCCCAATAAAAGGAGTGGCTATCAATATCAGGATAAACAACATGTAAATGTATAAAGAGAGATTTTCAAAAAATCTATAATCTGCAACCATGATCAAAATGATCAGGACTACCGAAATACCAATTCGCACCAATTGTTGACCTGAATTGATAGACATGTCAAACATGCTTTGAGGAGCTTGGCTATCATAAACCGCAGCATAGATGTTGAACCAGCCTATAAAGACCAATGCAAAATATATGACAACGACTAGCCAATCTACTCGGCTTATTTGTACATCTGTTGAACCCCTCATTTAATAAATAAAGTTGCCGGCTAATACGTAATCTTGAAGTTCTGGACGGGTGATATCACCCTTGATGTATTTTTCAATCATCAAAGAAGCGGTACTTGCTGCAGCACGTCCACCCCAGCCAGCATTTTCTACATAAACCGCGATGGCGATTTTTGGATCATCTTTGGGTGCAAAAGCTACGAATACAGAGTGGTCTTCACCATGTGGATTTTGAGCTGTACCAGTTTTACCTGCAATGACCAAATCTTTAATGATTGCTCTTGTTGCCGTTCCGTAAAGGGCCTCAGCCATGGCATCTTGCACCATGTCAAAATGATGTGCATCAACTCCTACCTCGTTTTTCACTCTATATTGAGCTGGAATCTGACTTGGATCCCCATCTACTGCTTTGATAAGGTGAGGGGTATAGTAATAGCCTTTATTTGCAAAAACAGCTGCCAAATTTGCCATTTGCAAAGGGGTCACCTGTAATTCTCCCTGACCTATCGATAATGAGTAAATAGTAGAATATTTCCAACGACCTTCTCCATAGAATTTGTCATATAATCGACTGGAAGGGACATCACCTCCTTTTTCACCGACAATATCAACTCCCAATCTACCACCAAGTCCAAACTTTAAGACCTTTTCTCTCCAGTCATCCAAACCAATCTCTGTGTCTTTGAAGGTATTGCTCGATACTTCTCTATTGATCATCCGACGAAATGCCTGATGGTAATAAGGATTACAGGAGTTTCTAATTGCCCCAAAAAGATTGACAGGGGAGGGGTGATTATGACAGGCGACTAATGATTTGTTGCAGGCAAATGTTGTTTCCGGAGTAAGAATTCCATCTTGAAGCCCAATAAGACTTTGAACGATTTTAAAGATAGATCCCGGAGGATACATAGCCATAATCGGTCTATTGAATAAAGGTTTTTGAGGGTCTTTGTTCAATCGGGTATAAGTTTTTCCAAATTCTGAACCGGTCAAATCATTAGGATCATAGAAGGGAGCAGAAATCATGGCCAGGATTTCTCCTGATTTAGGCTCAATTGCAACGACGGAGCCAGTTTTACCCTGCATCAGCATCTCACCGTAAAGCTGGAGTTCTCTATCAATCGTGGATGTAAGATTAATGCCTGCTACTGAAGCCGTATCATATTCACCGTCCTTAAAAGGTCCTTTGTCGATTCCTCGTACGTTGACCATTTTATATTTTACGCCTTTTTCTCCTCTTAAATCATCCTCATAAAATCTCTCCATTCCACTAAGACCAACATAATCTCCTTGTGAATAGTAGTGAGCGGAATCCCGTTCCAATTGACGGGCATTGATTTCACCAATATACCCCAAAGCATGAGCTGCAATTGGTTCCGGATAGGATCTGACAGACCTAGTCATGATGAAAAGACCTGGATAATCAATTAAAAAGTCCTGCATCTTTGCAAAATCCGTAGTAGAAATTTGCTTGATCAGGGGAGATGGTTTTACGGAAGAATATTTTTTGGCAGCTGTGTATTTTTCAATCAAATGCTCTTTGGTGATGCCAAATAGATTCAAAAATCGTGTGGTGTCCTCAACATTGAACTCCTTCGGTACGACCATCAGGTCGAAAATGGGATTGTTATAGACCAATAGCTTCCCATTTCGGTCATAAATCAAGCCTCGATAGGGATGATCCACTACCCGTTGGACAGCATTTCTTTCTGCCCTCTTCATAAAGCTATCGTCCAATACTTGGATGGAAAATAACTTGGTCAGAAGAACAAATCCTACCAATAAAATTAAAATGATGACAACAACCGGTCTTTGATCGTTCATTAAATCCCCCTCTTGCGTTTAAAGAACAGTAACTGTACAAGTATAGCCAAAACGAAGGTTAAAATCGAGGAAAAAAAGCTTTTGTTTAGTACGCCAAATAGACCAGCGGTTCCCCATTGATCTATAAGGAAAAAGGCCAAAGAAAATAAGAAGATCAGAGGCATGGCATAGGTGAAGTACCAGCCGATTCCCATTTCTTTCAAATCTGGATCTGTACTATCCACATACCCTCCTGTAGGGCTTATGATTTTTAACCAATAGGGTCTAATGAAGCCTATCAAAGTCGCTGCCGCAGTATGAATTCCTAAGGTGTCGTAAAAGATGTCTACGATAAAGCCTATTCCAAAACTGATCAAAATCAAAGGAATATGTGAAATTGTCACTGGAATGGATAAAATTATCAAAAGGTAGATAAAGCACAGTGCTACCCCGAACAATGCCAAGTTTTTCAACAGTAGGATTTGAACCAAAATAAGAACAAATGCCATCAGCAAGAAGGATATAATAACTCTAATATTCATTGATTACCTCCGCTTCTTGTTGAAGTGAATCTATTTCTGGTAGTTGTGTATTCTCTACCAAATAGACATAATTAATACTGCTGAAATCTGAGCTTAAAGTCACAGTGATATCCAAATGGTTTTGGTTTTCGCCAGGTCCCACAGCTTTAATGACTCCAATAGGAATTCCTTCAGGGAAAATAGAGCTAAAGCCAGAAGTTACCACCGTATCTCCAGCCTGGGCTTTCACATGACGGGGGATATACAGCATTTTAGCTTCATTGGCTAATCTACCATCCCAGTTGATGGAGCCGAATACCTCAGAAGTTTTAATTTTTGACGAAACCAACATTCCGGTATTCAATAAGGATATGGCAACCGAATAGTTTTCGGAAACGGTTTTGATTCTACCCACTACACCGTCCTGGTTAAACACACCCATTCCTACCTTTACACCATCTTTTGCTCCTTTATTGAGAGTTAGGTGGTTTTGTGAGAAGCGCAGTGTTTGACTGATGACTCTTGCACTTTTGAATTTAAATGTCGCTGCAAAGGCTGAATCTAATTCGAAAGTGACAGAATCTGTTGGAGGATTCAAATTGGTAAGCGCTTCCATCAAGGCTGCGTTTTGTTCAATCAATTTCTGATTGGCTTCAGCCAATGAGAAAAAGTCCACAACATCTGATTGGGTTTGAAGAATCGAACCGGTCACTGCGGTGGATGAATTGAAGAAAGCAGCACCCTGAGGAGAATTATTGGCGACAATCATCCAGATTGCCACCAATTCAAGCAAAACAAAAAGAAGAAAAGACCTTAGACTATAAAGGAATTGAAGGATGCGTAGCATTCAGGGTTTAGGTCATCAATACGGTTCTGAAATTTTGTACGTTTTTCAAGGCGGTTCCGGTTCCTCTCACTACCGCTCTCAATGGATCTTCGGCAATGTGAATTGGAAGCTTGGTCTTTTGATGAAGTCTCTTATCCAATCCTTTTAGTAAGGCCCCACCACCTGTTAAGTGAATCCCATTGTCATAAATATCAGCAGAAAGTTCCGGCGGAGCGATTTCTAATGCCTTTAGAACTGCTTCTTCGATTTTGGAAACAGATTTGTCTAATGCAAAAGCTATTTCTGAATAGGAAACCTTGATAACTTTTGGGATACCGGTCATCAAGTCACGACCTCTGATTTCGTAATCCTCAGGAGCCTCATCCAATTCAGTTAAAGCAGATCCAATCGCGATTTTTACTTTTTCAGCAGACCTTTCTCCAATCAAAAGGTTGTGCTGTCTTCTCATGTAATCCAAGATGTCCTTAGTGAAAGTATCACCAGCTACTCGGATAGATTGATCAGCTACGATTCCTGAAAGTGCAATCAAAGCAATCTCAGTAGTACCCCCTCCGATATCTACGATCATGGAGCCCATAGGCTTCTCAATGTCAATACCGATACCAATAGCTGCTGCGATTGGTTCGAAAATCATGTAAACCTCTTTTGCCCCAGCATGCTCCGCGGAATCACGTACGGCTCTTTTCTCTACCTCGGTGATGCCAGAAGGGATACAGATCACCATTCTATGGGACTGAGGAAACATTCCTTTTTTCTGACCAGGGATCATTTTGATCAATCCTCTGATCATTTGCTCAGCCGCGTAGAAATCTGCGATCACACCATCCTTTAGCGGACGGATAGTTTTAATGTTTTCATGGGTTTTCTCATGCATGTTCATCGCTTCACGACCAACGGCAAGGACCCGATTATTGGTTTTGTCTATTGCAATAATCGAAGGTTCGTCAACGACGATTTTGTCTTTGTGAATGATAAGGGTGTTAGCGGTACCCAGGTCGATGGCAATATCGCTTGAGAAAAAATCAAATAATCCCATTTTTTACTGATTGGAGTTTTGTATTTGAGGTTTAGGGTTTAATATAGCAAAGTTGAATGCTTATTAAACGGGGGTCGGCAAAATTATTATGTTCATCCCATAAAATGGAGTGATTGCCGATATTTTTTGAAGATTATTTTAATATAGAAATTCTCGGTGGCTGAGTTTTTGATATTTTAAACGAAAAGTCACAGATTTTACCCCTCAAGTGCTTTAAAGTCATTTTCTTGATTTTTTGGATCAATTGTTTTTAGAATAAAATTATTTTACCTTTGTGCCGTATTCGAAAGTTTCTAGAGGGGACACCAAGTCCCCTCTTTCATTATGCATACTATGTCGGGTTTAAAAGAAACATTGGCGGAACTAGTGGAAAAGCATCTTCCAGATGCAAGTCACTTCCTTGTGGAGTTGTCTATGGGCACCAAAGGTGAACAAACAACTCTTAATATTTTGATCGATGCAGACCAAGGTGTCACCATCGATACATGTGCCAAAGTCAGCCGTGCAGTATCTGATGAAATAGAGGCCAAAGAATTAATCGATAATGCTTACAGGATTGAGGTTTCCTCGCCTGGAGTGGATTATCCTTTGTCCAGCAAACGACAATATCAAAAGAATATTGGACGTACTCTGAAAGTAAGTTTGGAGGAGGGCAAAGAGGCCAAAGGGAAACTGACTAATGTGACGGACCAGGGAATCGTTTTGCTGGTCGCTAAAAAGGAAAAAGGTAAAAAGGCGACTGAGGAGGAAACCTCAATCCCTTTTGAAGACATAAAAAAATCAGTTGTACAAGTATCTTTTAAATAAATAAAATGGATGCCAAAGTCTTAATAGAATCCTTCGCTGAATTTGCGAGATCTAAAAATGTGGATCGACCTACAATGATCCGTATTCTGGAAGATGTTTTTAGAGCGATGATCCGTAAGAAGTTTGAAACTGATGAGAACTTCGACGTGACGATCAATGCTGATAAAGGAGACTTGGAGATTTTCCGTATTCGGGAAATTGTAGATGACAACTCTGAGGACATCTGGGATTTCGACAAGATCAGCTTTTCTGATGCTCGTAAAATCGAACCAGATTTCGAGATCGGTGAAGAAGTGTACGAAAAGATTGAGTTGGAAGAATTTGGAAGAAGAGCTGTGCAGATGGCTCGCCAGACTTTGATCCAAAGAATTAAAGATTTGGAAAAAGATATTCTATTCAACAAATACGAAGAGCAAGTAGGAGAGATCGTTTCAGCTGAAGTTTATCAGATTTTGGGACGTGAGATCCTTTTAATAGATGGAGAAGGTAATGAATTGATTCTACCTAAAGGAGAGCAAATCCCTAAGGATAGATTCAGAAAAGGAGATACCGTGAAAGCAATCGTTCACAAAGTGGACATGATGAACGGAAATCCAAAAATTATCCTTTCTAGAACATCTCCAGTATTTTTGGAGAGACTATTTGAAAATGAAGTTCCTGAAGTTTACGACGGTTTGATCACTATTGTGAAGATCGTACGTGAGCCAGGAGAGAGAGCGAAGGTAGCAGTTGAGTCCTATGACGACAGAATTGATCCAGTAGGAGCATGTGTGGGGATGAAAGGATCCCGTATTCATGCTGTTGTTCGTGAGTTGCAGAACGAAAACATTGACGTGATCAATTTTACAGACAATTTGGATTTGTATGTTTCCAGAGCTTTGAGCCCTGCAAAAGTGACTTCAATTTCCGCAAACGAAGAGACGAAAAGAATTTCTGTGTTCTTGAAACCAGATCAAGTGTCTCTAGCGATCGGAAAAGGCGGATACAATATCAAATTGGCAAGCCGATTGGTAGGATATGAAATTGACGTATTCCGCGAATTGAATGAGAATGAAGAAGAAGATGTGGATTTGATCGAGTTCCAAGACGAGATCGACGCATGGATCATCGAAGAGTTGAAGAAAACCGGTTTGGATACAGCCAAGAGCGTTTTGGCACTAGGTAGAGAAGATTTGCTTAGAAGAACCGAATTGGAAGAAGAAACCATCGATGAGATTTTCAGAATTCTCAGACAAGAATTTGAACAATAATGGGATAAATGCCCAGATAATTACCCAATTTTAAATAAGATTTCGAAAGAGGTTTTTGCTTATGTCAGAAGAAAAAATGATGCGATTAGGCGCTTTAGCTAGAAAACTCAACGTTGGTACGGCAACCATCGTGGAGACTCTGGCGAAAAAGGGCTTTGACGTGCAGGACAATCCGAATTCCAAAATCAGCATGGAGCAGGTAGGTATGCTGAACAAGGAATTTAAGTCCTCTGCACTTGAAAAGGAAGAGGCTTCCCACCTCTCCATAGGGAAAAGGCATGAAACTGTCTCCTTGGATCCAGAACCAAAACCTGAATCTAAGCCAGAGCCAGCTCCTGCTCCAGAGCCAGCTCCAGCACCTAAGCCAGAGCCAGCTCTAGCACCTGCGCCTGTACCTGAGGTCAAAAAAGAAGAACCAAAGCCTGCTCCTGCTCCAGAGGCTAAGAAAGAAGAGCCTAAACCTGCTCCTACTCCAGAACCTGAGAAAATTTCTAATGAAGCTCCTAAGCTTGGAGGAATCAAAGTTCTGGGTAAAATAGATTTGAATAAAAAGCCTAATCCGGCTCCTAAACCTGCGGCTCCTGCGAAGGCTCCAGAGGCAAAAGCATCACCAAAATTTGAGGGGAAAAAAGCTCCTCATGCTCCAAGACCTGAAGCAAAATCTGCCGATAAACCTTTCAAGCCGAAAGAAAAGCCATTTAATGCACCTAAAACTGAAAAACCTGCTCCTCCAAAAGAGGAAAAGCCGGCAGGCAATGAAGTAATTGCTGCTAAGGCTGATTCTTTGAAAGGATTGACAGTATTGGGTAAAATTGAGTTGCCGGTAGAAAAGCCTAAGAAAAAAGGTGGACCTGTGGCATCTTCTGATGAAAGAAACCGCGATAAGAAACGTCCTAGAAAACGTATCGATAAAGGTGGAAATCAAGGAGGAAACAGAAACCAAGGAGGAGGAAACCAAGGAAATCGCGGTGGAAATAACCGAGGTGGAAATAAAGGAGGTAATCAGCAGAGAAATCAGAAAGCTGAACCTACCCAAAAGGAAATCCAAGATCAAATCAAACAGACTCTTGCGAGACTTCAGGGTAAAAACTCAGGAGGGAAGAAGAGTAGAAGAGATAAAAAAGCTGAGCGTGAGCGCGAGGTTGACGTAGAAAACGAAGAAACAAAAATCCTTAAAGTAACCGAATTTATTTCGGCAAACGATTTGGCGGCCTTGATGGATGTGACTGTAAACCAGATCATTTCTGCATGTATGTCATTGGGTATGTTCGTTTCTATCAACCAGCGATTGGATGCTGAAGCGATTACGATTATCGCTGATGAATTCGGTTATGATGTTGAGTTTACCAAAGATATCGAAGAGGAAGCTGTAGCGGTTGAGGAAGAAAATCCAGAAGATCTTGAAGAAAGAGCTCCGATTGTTACGATCATGGGACACGTTGACCACGGTAAAACTTCCTTGCTCGATTACATCCGTATGTCCAAAGTTACTGCTGATGAAGCAGGGGGGATTACACAGCACATCGGTGCTTACGACGTAATGACCAAAACAGGACATAAAATTGCTTTCCTAGATACTCCAGGTCACGAAGCATTTACAGCGATGCGTGCCCGTGGCGCGAAGATCACTGACGTTGCGATTATCGTGATTGCAGCTGACGACAGCATCATGCCTCAGACGAAAGAAGCAATCAACCACGCTCAGGTAGCGGGTGTACCAATGATTTTCGCGATCAACAAAGTGGATAAGCCAAATGCTAATCCTAATAAGATCAAGGAAGAATTGGCAAATATGAACCTATTGGTAGAAGAGTGGGGTGGTAAATACCAATCTCAAGATATCTCTGCCAAGACTGGTCAAGGGGTAGATGAGTTGCTTGAAAAAGTATTGCTTGAATCTGAAATCCTTGAGCTGAAAGCAAATCCTAATAAAAACGCCGTTGGTTCCGTAATTGAAGCATCCTTGGATAAAGGACGTGGATATGTGGCTACCATGATGATTCAATCCGGGACTTTAAAAATTGGAGATGTGATGCTTGCTGGTCAGCATTATGGTCGTGTAAAGGCTATGTTTGACCACAAGGGTAAAAAATCGAAAGAAGCTGGTCCATCGACTCCAGTTCAGGTGTTGGGTCTAAGTGGTGCTCCTCAAGCAGGTGATACTGTGAAGGTTTACGATTCTGAAAGAGAAGCGAGAGAGATTGCAAACTCCAGAGAGCAAATTCAGAGAGAGCAAAGCTTGCGTACTAAGAAGCATATTACTTTGGATGAAATCGGTCGTCGTTTGGCAATCGGTTCATTTAAGGAATTGAATATCATTATCAAAGGTGACGTAGATGGATCCGTAGAAGCACTTTCTGATTCCTTGTTGAAGCTTTCTAAGGATGAAGTGAAAGTTAGCATTATCCATAAAGGTGTGGGTCAGATTTCTGAATCCGATGTCTTGTTGGCTTCTGCTTCTGATGCGATTATCCTAGGGTTCCAAGTTCGTCCTTCTGCAAATGCGAAGAGATTGGCTGAGCAGGAAGAAATCGAAATCCGTCATTACTCCATCATCTACGATGCGATCAACCAGATCAAGGATGCAATCGAAGGTATGCTTGAGCCAGAGTTTGAAGAAGTGATTACTGGTAATATCCAGGTGAGAGAAGTCTTCAAAATTTCTAAAGTGGGTACCGTTGCTGGTTCCTATGTGACTGATGGTTACATCACTAGAAAGAACAAGATCCGCGTGATCCGTGATGGTATCGTAATTCATGAAGGTGAAATCGATCAATTGAAGCGATTCAAAGATGATGTAGCTGAAGTGAAAGCTGGTTATGAATGCGGTATCTCTATCAAAGGTTTCAACAACATCCAAATCGAGGATACTATTGAAGGCTATGAAATGAGAGAAGTGAAGAAAAAGAAATAATTTCTTCAGATAAATTTAGAAGAGAGGAACGGTGAAAGCCGTTCCTTTTTTATTTTCATGCCATGATAGAAGCTGTTCAGGCGGTTTTGGTTTTTATGCTAGTTTTGGCAATCCTCAATCTGATATTAGGTTTGATTAAGCCTGTGTGGGTTCTATGGTTTTTAGATAGGTTTCATAGACTTAAAGTAATTCAAGTTTATGGGGTATCAATTATTCTGATAACTATAATTTTATTTTTCATAAGATTGATTTTTTGAAATTATATATGGTAAAAATTGTTTCTATCGATTATTTGTCTGTAATTTCAGCAAAATTGCCTTTTTGAGAAAACTGATTTCCATATCGCTTTTGCTATGTTTTGCCATCTATCACTTTGGCTATTATGCGTTTTACTATTCGCATCAATACCAAATTGAATCCAATTGGCATGATAAAATTTATAGCAGTTTGGGTGTTGGTTTGGAAGAGAGAATCATGGAAGTTCCTTTGGCAGCTCCTTACATGGCAAACCAAGAGGAGTTTCAAGCAACCAATACCCGTTTTGAAAAGGATGGAAAATACTTCCGTGCGATCAAGCAGCGATATCAAAATGATACGCTACAGATTGTTTACGTTCCGGATACCGCTAGAAAGACTCTGGAATCGACTGTTCAAAAATGGATTTCATTGGTTACTGAGGATGATTTCTCAGGAGAAAATTCCAATTCCATGCAATTAAAGGTATTTGTAAAAGACTATGTAGAATCACAGTTGATAGACTTCGTAGCTATTCAAGAAGTGATTTCAATACAGCATCAAGGGTTTATTTTTTCGTCTTACAAGAGTCCTGTTTTTCAACAAAATCCACCACCTCCGCAGGTAAGCTAATAGATTTCTGAGTCAAGCACTTTTCTGGATTCTTTGGATTCCAGCAAGGAGTGTATTCTATCTATTTCATTCAAGATTGATTCTTGGATGGTTATCTATTTCGCTTTATCAAATGAAAAAAATACTACTATCAGGTTTGGTAGCAGCAAGTTTAATGTTGCTTCCAGCACTTTCCCATGCACAAGGGTGTGTGGCTATTCGTCAATTTTCCGGCCTTGGAAATCCCTTAGGCCAAGGAAATATTCTTGAAAAAGGAGAATGGAATATTTCTGCCAATTACCGCTACTTCAAGTCATTCAGACATTTCAGGGGCTCACATGAAGAGCCCAATCGGATTGAAGATGGTACTCAGGTAATCAACCATCAACATGGAGTAGACTTCAATATTAGCTATGCTTTTTCCGAAAGGTTGTATGGAATTGTTTCACTTCCTTTCCAATACAATGAAAGAAGCTCTCTCTATGAGCATGGCCGAACCGAGCGCCATACCACCTATTCCAAAGGGTTTAGTGACATGAGAATCGGAGCTGGTTATTGGTTGCTGTCTGGTGAAAAGGCTAAAAAGGGAAATACTGCTATCGGTTTTGGTTTGAAGTTCCCAACCGGGGACTACGCTGCTACGAGTACTTTCTATAATCAAGGAGATGAAGGTGTGGAACAAATCAAAACAGTCGATCAATCCATTCAATTGGGAGATGGAGGTACTGGTTTAATCATTGATTTTCAAGGGTTGTGGAATATCACCGGTACTTATTTCTGGTATTATGATGGATTCTACATGTTCAACCCAAAAGAAACCAATGGTACTCCCACCAACAGAAGAAGAGAAAACGAAGCCATCATGAGTGTGCCAGATCAGTATGCCGTTCGAACTGGTGTTTTCAAGTCATTTGAAAAAATACATGGACTAGGGATCTCATTAGGTGGTAGAGTAGAAGGAATTCCAGTGCATGATGCATTTGGGGGTAGCGAAGGTTTCCGTAGACCGGGTTATATCATATCTGTCGAGCCAGGAATTAGCTATATGAAAGGAAATGTCACGGGTACTTTGAATGTACCGATCGCACTTTACCGAAATAGAACCCAAAGCGTGACGGATATTGAAAATTCAACTCCAGACGATGTGGTTCATGGAGATGCTGCTTTTGCAGATTATTTGATCAATTTCTCATTGGCTTGGAGAATCCCTAAGAAAGCTCCTAAAGTTTTCAATTCACTTTAAGAAAGGTTTGTCATGGCTTTGAAGGCCTAAAAAAATCAAAATGAAAAGATATTTAACGAACCTGACTGGTGTTTTAGGCATCATTCTCGGGTTTACTATAAATGCATCAGCCCAGTCTCCGACGGATGAATTGATGATGCCAAAGAATGAATTTTGCCTATTATTCAACTATGAATATGGAGAGTTTAATCAATACTGGGAAGGAGACTTTCTAAGAAAAAATGAAACCATAGCCACGGTTCAAAGAAAGACAGCTATGCTGATGGCAGCATATGGGATAACAGAAAAACTGGATGTATATGCTGGTTTGCCTTACGTTTCTACAAACTCCACTACACCAAACGGGGGAAAGTTTGCTGGAACTTTCGGAGTTCAAGACCTTTCCATCGGCTTGAAGTACAAAGCTTTGGGAAATTCATCTGACAAGGGAGATTTTTCCCTGTATGGTTCGGTTTTGTTTTCCTCCCCTGTTTCTAATTATCTGTCGGATTACCAGCCCTATAGTTTAGGGCTTGGCACTCCACAAATTGCTTGGAGAGGAATTGTCCACTATCAATTGAAAAATGGATTTTATGGTAGGGGAGCAATTGCTTATGTGTGGAAAGGCTATACTGAGGCAGAGAGAACCTATTATTATAATGATGGAAGCTACTACACTCCTTGGATGGATGTGCCTAGTTCCTGGAATTTTGATTTGGCTTTGGGCAAATGGTTTTTCCAAAATGCGCTTCGAGTAGAGCTTTCTGCAAGTAATCAGACATCCACATCAGGTGACGACATTCGACCTTATAATGCACCTCAACCTACAAATAAAGTTGACATGACACGGGTAGGAGCTTTTGCTCATTATTATTTTCCAAAAATCAAAGGACTTGGAGTTCTTACTTATTTCAATCAAAACGTAGCTGGAAGAAATGCGCCTAAAATGACCTCATTTGGAGTTGGAGCGACTTATCAGTTTGGATTTTAAACAACAAGTCATGAGAAAATTATACAATCTTATCTATATAATACTTCCCTTAGCGGTTTTGTTTTCTTGTTCGAAAGATCTTCGGACTGAGTTGGAATATGAAAATTATGTCTTTTCATCTTTGGATGAAAATGGTGGAGATTGGACTCCGATATTGATTTCCAGCGGTTCAGAAATAACAATTTCTGAACCGATGCCTATTAGTTCTTCGGAATACCAAGCAGAATTGAAAGATGTGAAAACCGCAATTGCAACAATCACCTCTCAACAGAAAAAGAACCTTGCTCATTGGACCAATAACCCCGTCGTTCGTTGGAATGAGATCGCTCTGGAATTAATTGCAAAGTATAATTTAATACCGGGACCAAATGAGGATGGATCCTATACTTTGCCAAATCCCAACAACCCAGAGGGACCACCTGTTTTCCCTTTTTCCCACCCCCCTTATGCAAGTAGGGCCTTAGCTTATATGTCAGTAGCTCAGTTCGACGGGTTGATTACAGCTTGGCACTATAAGTATCAATACAATCGAGCCTCTCCTTATTTGCAGGATTTGGAAATCGAGCATGCCTATGAGGAAAACCCTATTCCTTCCTACCCGTCAGATGGAGCAGTGGTTGCTGTTGCATCTGCTGAAATACTAAAAGCTATGTTTCCTTTAGAGGTTGAATATTTGAATTCTAAGGTGAGTGAACACTTAGAAACTTTAATCTTGTCTGGAGAAAATGTCCAGAGTGATATCGATGGGGGAGTAAAAATAGGTGAAGAAATTGCCGCTTTGGCATTGACAAGGGCTTCTACTGATGGGATGAAAAATGCCCAAACCTCAAAAGCTGTATCTGACTCTATTGCTAATGCTGCTTTTGAACGATTTGGTTGGAAATGGATCAATCAAGAGGCGCCCGTAAGGCCAGTGGGTTTGACACCGCTTTTTGGTAAAGTGAAAATGTGGAATGTTCCATATGTAGAAGCTATTCGGCCTCCTGTACCACCTACCCCTGGTTCACCAGCATACGAGGAAGATGTAAAAATTCTCAAGGGCTATTTGGCTGAGCATAGCGAAGAGTATAGAAGAATCGCCAATTTTTGGCAGGATGGTTTGGGAACCTATACGCCTCCGGGTCATTGGAATGAGTTTGCAAATGATTTCATAGTCAAAAATAAGTTCAATACGCTTCGATCTGCAAGGACGATGGCTTACATGAATATGGCCATTATGGATGCGGGAATTAGCTGTTGGGATGCGAAGTATTATTACCATTACCCACGTCCTATTCAGACTATTGAAGGATTTGAAACCATAGCGGGCACACCAAATTTTCCTTCTTATACTTCTGGTCACTCTGTGTTTTCGGCAGCAGGAGCTGAAGTTCTAGCATATATTTTTCCTGATGAAGCAGACAAAGTGAGAGGATGGGCCAAAGAAGCCGCTATCTCAAGAGTTTATGGAGGAATCCATTGGACCTTTGATGCCACAGTTGGTACTACTCAAGGAATCAATGCCGCACAATATTCTATCGATCGGGCAAAGATGGATGGAGCCGATAATTTTTAGTAATGTAATCAGAGATCAGAGAGCCTTTGCGGGTTCTTTGATCTCATTTTTTATACTTTTTGTAGCCAAGACCATTAGGGAAATAGCCAAAATGAATAAAAGAGCGGCTATTAGTGAAAGTACATAAACTTGATCTTGGAAGTTTTTCCAGGCAAAAAGCCCCAAAGAAGCCAAAGTTACGGTAAACATGAAAAACATAGGGATAGTCACAAATAGGGCGTTTTGCTTTTTGCGAATCATCCAAACTGCGATTGTTAAGAGAGCCAATGCCGCTAGGAGTTGATTGGCTGATCCAAATATCGGCCAAAGTGTGGTGAATCCGCCTGAAAGAAGTAGCAGGATTGAGAAGATGACTACCAAACTGGTAGAGATATACCTGTTTTGAGCGATTTTTTTTGCTGCTGGTTGAGGAAGGTCTTCGAAATATTCTTGTAAAGTAAATCGAGCAAGCCTAGTGCAGGTGTCCAAGGTAGTCAATGCGAAAGCAGAAACGGTCAAGGCAACGAATGCCACCGCAAATTCTTCCGGAATCCCAAGAGTAGAAATCATTCCGCCCAATCCGGTAGAAAAAAGAGCGACAGGCCCTTCTCCGGCAAGTCTTTCCATGTATTCGCCTTTTGTCAAAACCACCACAGCGCCAACGGAAATGATTGCCAAGAACGATTCAATTAGCATGCCTCCAAATCCGACAACTTTCGCATCGGATTCTTTATCCAATTGCTTGGAAGTGGTTCCTGATGCTACCAAAGAGTGAAATCCACTAATTGCACCACAGGCAATCGTCACGAAAAGAACAGGGAAAATATACCCGAGATTTTCTGTGGAAACCGTGATTTCATTGCTCATTTTGATTTCTGGATTGGCAATGAAAACTCCCAAAATGGCAGCGATCATCATCCCATAAAGCAAAAAGCTGTTGAGATAGTCGCGTGGTTGAAGCAATAAGCTTACAGGAGTTACAGATGCTATAAAGGCATAAGCGAGCAAAGCCAAAATCCAGATTTTATAATCTAGGACAAATGGAAGCTGCATTCCGAGATAGACAAAAAAGTACATCAAAACCACACCTATTATAGAGATGATAATAAATGCCACTTTTTTATCTCCTACCATTCGGTTGACAATTCCGAAACCGATGGCTAGGAAAATAAACAAAATAGAAGCTGAAGCTACACCTGGATTTGCAACAAATGTCTTAGCTATGATGTCAGCAAATACTCCAATTACCAGGATAAGGGTAGAAAAGCTAAAAAGGATAAATAACTGTTTCCCTTTCAAGCCGATTTGATTTCGGATAATCACCCCAATGGATTTACCATCTGCTCTGAGTGATGCAGCCATACTTCCCAAATCATGTACAGCACCAAAAAATATTCCGCCTACCAAAATCCAAATTACAGCCGGAATCCATCCAAAAGTCACCGCGATAATAGGTCCTACGATCGGTCCGGCACCTGCAATTGATGCAAAATGATGACCCAAAACCACAATTGGCTTACTGGGTTCATAATCTACGCCATCTCTATGAGTATGTGATGGAGCTACATTTTTATCCGAAAGACCAAATTTTTTATAAACAAATGTCCCATAGAATCTATAGGCTAAAATCAATATGATAGCTGATATGATTAATAGAATAGCAAGATTCATAGATGATTATTTGGGTATTATATAATTTGGTACAATGATCGAAAACAAATCTAAGGCTATTTTCATGCCCTTCAAAAGGAATTTAAAATACAGGATTGAGCGGAAAACTTGGGGTTGTTCGGTCAGCTTTAAATTTGGGTGGTTTTATTTAACGGATTTTAGGTCTAAATTTGTAACCTTTGACTCGTCAAAAATCATTTTAAAAACTCAATATGGCTTGGTTTAAAAGAACTGACAAAGGGATCAAAACCTCCACTGCAGAGAAGAAAGATGCACCGGATGGATTGTGGTTCAAAACGCCCAATGGCAACATCATCCATACGCGAGAGCTGAAAAACAATGCTTTTGTTTGCCCTGATGATGATTTTCATGTGAAAATCGGATCCAAAGAGTACTTCGAAATCCTTTTTGATAACAATACTTTCACGGAGCTTGACAAGGATATGAAGTCTGGGGATCCGTTGAAATTTACTGATACCAAACCTTACACTTCCAGAATCAAGGCTACCATCGAAAAGACGGAATTGAATGATGCCGTTAGATCTGCTTATGGAAAAATGAATGGGTTAGATATCGTTGTAGCTTGTATGGATTTCAATTTCATTGGCGGATCTATGGGGTCTGTTGTTGGTGAAAAAATTGCAAGAGCTATTGATCACTCCCTGAAAAACAAGATGCCTTTCTTGATGATCTCCAAATCTGGAGGAGCTAGAATGATGGAGGCAGGATTTTCCTTGATGCAAATGGCAAAAACTTCTGCGAAGTTGGCACTTTTGGGTGAAGCTGGTATTCCTTACATCTCACTTTTGACCGATCCTACCACAGGGGGGGTTACTGCTTCCTATGCAATGCTAGGAGATTTCAACATTGCTGAACCGGAAGCTTTGATTGGTTTTGCCGGTCCTCGAGTAATTCGCGAAACAATTGGGAAGGATTTGCCTAAAGGTTTCCAAAGTTCTGAGTTCGTTTTGGAACACGGATTTTTGGATTTTATCATTGATAGAAGGCAATTAAAAAACAGGTTGACAGTATTGTTGAACCTCTTGAACAATTAATCACAAGTTTTAAATAAATCTAAAGATCAAAGAAGGCAAATTTGAGAAGCTTTTTAGCCTGTTTTATTGATTAATAGATATATTTGTGCACCCAAAAAGGGAATCAATCCATAAGAAAAGTTAAACCAAAATTTCATGGGTTCTGTAATTATTACGTCCATTGTAGCATTTACTGTTATTATTCTGCTACTGGTATTTATTCTTTTGTTTGCCCAATCTAAGCTGGTCAATTCAGGAGATGTGAAAATTGTTATCAACGGAGACGAAAGCAATCCAATTGTCACTGCAGCTGGAACTAGCTTACTTTCTACTCTAGGTAACCAAAAAATCTTCCTTCCTTCTGCCTGTGGTGGAGGTGGTACTTGCGCAATGTGTAAGTGCGTAGTGGAAGATGGAGGTGGAGAAGTTCTTCCTACCGAAGTTGGTCACTTAAGTAGAGCTGAGCAGCAAGGCCATGTAAGATTGGCTTGCCAAGTGAAGGTGAAGCAGGATATGAAAATCCGCGTTCCTGAAGAGATCTTCGGTATCAAGAAGTGGGATTGCGAAGTTATTTCCAATTACAACGTATCAACTTTCATCAAAGAATTTAAAGTGAAACTTCCAGAAGGTGAAACTTTGGATTTTGAAGCTGGTGGATACATTCAGATCGACGTTCCTTCTATCACAGTAAACTTCAAGGAAATGGATATTACTCCACATCCTGAGTTGGGGCACCCAGCTGATGTTTATCAAAGTGATTGGGATAAATTTGGTCTATGGGATCTTGTCATGAAAAATGATGAGGAGATTTTCCGAGCTTATTCAATGGCTAATCACCCAGCGGAAGGTAATATCGTGATGTTAACTATTCGTATCGCGACTCCACCATGGGACAGAGCTAATAATAGATGGATGGATGTAAATCCAGGTATTTGTTCTTCTTATGTATTCTCTAGAAAGCCAGGTGATAAAGTGACCATTTCAGGCCCTTATGGTGAATTCCATATCAATCCAACCGAAAGAGAAATGATCTATATCGGTGGTGGTGCTGGTATGGCTCCTTTGAGAGCTCAGATTTTCCACCTATTCCATACAGAAAAGACGCATAGAAAAGTGTCTTACTGGTATGGTGGTAGATCTAAAAAGGAATTGTTCTATGTGCCTCACTTCAGAGCTATCGAAGAAGATTTCCCTAATTTCAGCTTCAATATTGGACTTTCTGAGCCACTTCCTGAAGATAATTGGAAGATCAAAAAGTCTTTGGAAGACAAAGAAGGTGATGGTTATGTAGGATTCATTCACCAAGTATTGTATGACAATTACTTGAAAAATCATCCTGAGCCAGATGAGGTAGAATTCTACCTATGTGGTCCTCCATTGATGAACGCAGCTGTTTTGAAAATGCTCGAAGATTTGGGTATTCCAGACGAAAATATCAGATTTGACGACTTCGGTGGTTAATCTAAAAATACAAGTCCCGCTTCGGCGGGATTTTTTTTTGCTCTATTTTTTTGATACACAAGGTGGATTGAATTTGAGTTCTTTCAAATTTTGGCTTAATTTTTGGCTCTTTTTTGATTATTTTTACCCTAGATCACACCCATATGAATATTCAATCTTTTTTCGAACCAGTACCTGAGTTTCTTTGGCAAAAGAAGTATCCTGACAATTCATTCTTCAAGCAAATCCATTGGTATGGAGAAGAATTCCCTGATTTAAAGGGTATTCAAATTGCCTTGGTAGGTTTGAAGGAAGCAAGAGGGATAAAGAAGTCTGAAAGCGTAGAAAGGGCCTCTCTGGAAATTCGTGAGAAGTTATTTGATTTAAAAAGAGGAGTAGGACCCTATCGCGTTGCTGACTTGGGGGACTTGATTCCCGGGGATACTTTGGAAGAGACTTATGAGCGGATCCAAAAAGTTGGAGAAGCACTCATGAAGCAACAAATACTTCCTATTTACATAGGGGGTACTCATGATTTGGATTATGGACAATATCTGTCTTACCAAAAAATGAAAAAATTGGTGAGTTTGCTAACAATAGACTCCAAGTTGGATATGGAGGAAGACGGACCCCTTTCTGATCAGCATACTCAAGAGATTATTCTCCACCAGCCAAATTTCTTGTTTTCTTATTCTCATTTGGCTTATCAAAGTTTTCTGGTTGATCCAAATTTGATTAATGTGATTGAGAAATTATACTTTGATCATATGAGATTGGGTGTGGTGAGGAAGGAGTTCAAAGAAATCGAACCTCTTATAAGAAATGCAGATTTCCTTAGTTTTGACCTGTGTGCGATTCAATCTTCTGATGCTCCGGGTGCGATAGACCCTCAGCCATTTGGATTGACGGCGGAAGAAGCTTGTCAGATTTGTTGGTTTGCAGGAATGAATGAAAAATTGAGCTCTATCGGTATTTATGGATATGATCCCTATTTCGATGATGCTTCCAACAAAACTGCGAAAGTGACAGCAGTGATGATCTGGTATTTTATTGAAGGCTTTTATTCGAGAAAGGATAGTCTTTCCTTCAAAAGCAGTGATTATATCAAGTACAATGTCTCATTAGATACTCAGCCTAACACCCTGGTGTTTTATAAAAGTAAAAGGAGTGGTAAATGGTGGATGGAAATCCCCCATAATGAAACAGAAAAATTTGATCGGGTAAGTACTGTTCCATGTAGCTATTCTGACTATCAAGTAGCTCAAAAAGGGGAGATTCCTGAGAGGTGGATCAATGCCCAGATCAAATTGCTTTAATGAAAGAGATTACACGCCAACAGCTTGCACTTCGTAATGGGCAAGATAAACCCGAAGTTTGGATAGCATACAAGGGGATTATCTATGAGGTGACTCAATCCAGATTATGGAAAACAGGCAAACATTACGAGCATTGGGCAGGTCAAGACCTGACCGAGGAACTGAAAGATGCTCCTCATACAGAAAAAGTATTTGAAAAATTTTCGCCCATAGGACGATTGATTTAGTATGATTTTAATTGCAGACAGCGGATCTAGTAAGACAGACTGGAGAGTTATTCATCAGGATGGAAAGATTTCTCAGCATAGGGGAGTAGGGTTTAATCCTTATTACCAAACTTCTGAAGAAATGGCTATTCAGATGAGACATGACTTCTTAGTGAATATTGAAAGTGAAATTTCAGAGATCCATTATTATGGTGCAGGTTGTTCTTCCCCCGAAAGAAAGTTGGAAGTAGAACAAGCACTAAGAACTATTTTTTCAAGTGCCAAAATCACTGTGGACCATGACTTGGCCGCTGCAGCACATGCAACTTGTGGACATAAGGCAGGGATAGCGTGTATTCTTGGAACAGGATCCAATAGCTGTGACTATGATGGGCAAAACATCATAGATTCAAGACCAGCTCCGGGGTATATATTGGGAGATGAAGGTGGAGGAGGATATGTTGGGAGAAAATTTCTACGTGATTTTATCAACGGAGATATGCCGTCTGAAATAAAGGAGGAATTGGTTGATAAATTTCACTTGACTGCTAATACCATTCAGGAACATGTATATAGAAAGCCTTTTCCAAATAGGTATATGGCAAGTTTCTGTAGGTTTATCACAGAACATAAAACCAACCCCTATTGCTATGGTCTCTTTTATGACTCTTTTCAGGATTTCTTTGACACGCATGTTTGTCGATATCAAAATCACCATGAAAAACCGGTCAATTTCGTAGGTTCAATTGCTTATTATAATTCTGATATACTTCGAAAGGCCGCGATTGATCGAGGCTTGAATGTAAATATCATCATCGAAAGTCCGATTGCTGGACTTACACTCTACCATCAAGAAAAACTATGAATTCATTGAAGGATAATGCATTTCGAATTGGAATGAAGTTATTTCTTAAATGAAGTTTTTAGAGCTATTACAACAAAACAAAATCAAATGAAAGTAACAGAGAGTACCTCTCATTATGACAATTTGGACGAAATGAGCGTCCAGGATTTGTTGGAAAACATCAATAAAGAAGACCATAGGGTGCCTGAAGCTGTAAAGCTGGTAATTCCTAGAGTTACTGCTCTCGTTGAGGAGATTGTACCTAGAATGCAACGAGGTGGAAGATTGATTTATATAGGAGCCGGTACATCTGGAAGATTGGGTATTTTGGACGCGTCCGAGTGTCCACCTACTTATGGTGTGCCACATGATTGGGTTTTGGGATTGATTGCCGGTGGAGATTCAGCGATCCGAAAAGCTGTAGAAAATGCAGAAGATGATCCCAACCAAGCTTGGGTGGATATTCAGGAATATGGGTTCAATGAAGATGATACCATTATTGGAATAGCTGCTTCTGGTACGACTCCTTATGTTATTGGAGGTGTCAAAAGAGCAAAATCAGAAGGTTTGTTAACAGGATGTATTACGTGTAATCCTAATTCTCCATTAAGCAAAGAGGTAAAACATGCAATTGAGGTTGTGGTAGGTCCTGAGTTTGTGACAGGAAGTACTCGAATGAAGGCAGGTACAGCCCAGAAGCTTGTCTTAAATATGATCTCGACTACTGTTATGATTAAGTTAGGTAGAGTGAAGGGGAATAAAATGGTAGATATGCAACTTTCTAATGCGAAGCTTGTAGATAGAGGAACAAGAATGATCATGGAAGCCACAGGCCTTGACGAGCAGACAGCGAAGAAATTATTGCTATCAGAAGGTTCTGTGAGGAAGGCCACAGAGTATTATTATAAAAACAAGTAATTTTTGAACGGACTGAATATAAATCCGTAGAATCCCTGTATCTTTGCAGCCCAATTAAGCGATTGAATTCCAATTGTTTATTTTAACTAACTAAATACAGCAGTGATGCTGCATACTTATGAAAAAGCACAATTCCAAAAGGCCTTTTTTCAACAATGATTCTCAGGAATCAGGAGATTCCAAGAAGTTCGAAAAAGGTAAATTTTCCAAATCTAAGGATTCAGGAAAGAGTTCATTTGGAGAGAAAAAGGACTGGAAAAAAGGTGGTCCTTCTAATAAGTTTGAAAAAGAGAATCGATTCGAGAAAAAGACCTCTCGTTTTCAGGATGATTCTAAAAAGCCTTTCAACAAATCCTTTGATGGAAAGAAGAAGTTTTTTTCATCTAAAAATGAGGAATCTGAAGAATCCAAAGGATTTGAAAGGGGGAGAAAATCTTTCGGAAAAGGGAAAGGTGATTCATTTTCTTCCAATTCTGGAGGTGACAAAAAGAGAACTTATTTAGGTCGAGGTAAGGATCAAAAGCCTATATACGGCGATAAAGAAGTAAAATCTTTTTCAAAAGGTCCAGCTAAAAGAGGGTTTGGAAAAAACCGACCTGTGAAAATGGATCAGGATCAAGATAGGCCTGATT
Source organism: Algoriphagus sp. PAP.12 (assembly GCF_026652115.1). Lineage (GTDB taxonomy): Bacteria > Bacteroidota > Bacteroidia > Cytophagales > Cyclobacteriaceae > Algoriphagus. The sequence goes on from NZ_JAPPSQ010000011.1 coordinate 23,125, forward strand.
ATAATTTTGATGCACTTCCATCCAAGAAAGTAAAAGGGGCAGAGACTTCTGACTTGATTCGATTGAATAAATACATCGCCAATTCAGGTATTTGTAGCAGAAGAGAAGCTGATGATTTGATTGCGCAAGGCTTGGTTACTGTCAATAATGAGGTGATCACAGAGCTTGGCTACAAAGTGAAAAAGGCCGATAGAGTGGTTTATCAAGGGAAAAGAATCAATCCTGAGAAGCCAGTTTATGTCCTTTTGAACAAGCCCAAGGATTTTATCACCACTACTAATGACCCAATGGAAAGAAAAACGGTCATGAAATTGGTAGAAAATGCCTGTGAGGAGAGAATATTCCCAGTGGGCAGATTGGATAGAAATACAACAGGTCTATTACTATTTACAAATGATGGGGAATTGGCAGCAAAGCTTTCACACCCATCCAATGAGATCAAAAAAATCTATCAGGTAACATTGGATAAGCCATTGACCAAAAAGGATGAAGAGGCGATTTTGGAAGGGTTGACTTTGGAAGATGGTCCAGCAAACGTCGATGACATGCAGGTTCTTTCTAAAGACAGAACCATCCTTGGTCTTGAAATCCATATCGGTAGAAACCGAATAGTAAGAAGGATCTTCGCTCATTTAGGCTATGAAGTGACCGCATTAGATAGGGTGATGTTCGCAGGATTAGATAAAAAGGATTTGAAACGAGGTAATTTCCGATTCCTTTCTGAAAAGGAAGTAATCAAATTGAAATTCTTCGTTTAATAAATAAGAGCTCCCAAATTGGGAGCTCTTATTTTGCTAATAGAAACATCTTGTTATCAATAAGAATTTGCTTTTTGAACTGAAAACCTACAACTAACTTATCAAAAAGAGAGCTCATACTAATTCAATTTTTCTGGAGAAAATTCACTTCAATACTTTAAATAATATAATAAAACAAAGAAAAAATATTTTTTAAAATAGCTTTTTGGTAAAAAGCATGAATTTCTCTCGAAATCGATTGCGAAGATAAATAGGGCCACGCGGCCTATTTTTTATAAATTAAGATGTTAAGAATTCTTAATAGGACAATTAACAACTTTATCCAATTTAACATGTCTAACCATTTTCTTATGAAAAGAAATTTTTACACTAAAATCTGGTTATTTGTATTTTTCTTTTGTTTTTGGTCATTGACCACTATAGCTCAGGATGTACAAATTTCCGGAACCGTTGTGGATGAGACAGATACTCCAATGCCTGGGGTAACTGTTTTATTAAAAGGAACTACATCAGGCACAACCACAGATTTGGATGGGAGGTTTTCTATCCAGGCCCCTAAATCTGGAGTTTTGGTATTTTCATTTATAGGATATGATCCTATAGAGATGGAAATCGGCAATCAAACAGTTATTGATCTTAAACTAACCCCCAATACTTCCGATTTGGAAGAGGTAGTTGTGATCGGTTATGGTAGCGCGAAGAAAAGAGATGTCACAGGAGCTGTATCTACTGTAAATCCAGTCAAATTAGAAAATGAAAATCCGAACTCAGTTCAGGATATCCTTCGTGGAAATGCCGCGGGACTAAACGTTGGAATGAGTACTTCAGCAAAAGGTGGTGGTTCATTGCAAATACGTGGTAGGACTTCCTTAAATGCAGGTACCAGCCCATTATTGGTTTTGGACGGTGCTATTTACTATGGCCAACTCGCCGATATCAATCCAAATGATATAGAAAATATAGAAGTATTAAAAGATGCTAGTGCGGCGGCTGTTTTTGGGGCGAAAGCCGCCAATGGTGTAATTCTTATTACAACTAAAAAAGGAACCATTGGTAAACCTACAATCAAATTCAATGTGAATGCTGGGCTGGCAACCATGGCTACATTTCCCGATGTATATGGTCCAGATGCCTTTATTAGTTGGAGAGAGGATGTTTTTAAAAGTATAAATGCTGGTGGTTATGAGCCTTACGAATTTTCTGATCCTAGAACTTTACCTTCTGATATATCTCTAGAGCAATGGATGGCCTATGATGGTTCTTCTGGAGACCCTGTTACTGTTTGGTTACAGAGATTGAATTTGCAACCTGAAGAAATAAAAAATTATAAGGCTGGAAACTCTGTAGATTGGAGAGATAAAATTTTTCAAACAGGTTTCAGACAAGATTATACTGTCAGCCTTTCGGGAAGGACCGAAAATGTTAATTACTATTGGTCAGTTGGCTATTTGAATAACGAAGGGATTATCATAGGTGATGAATATGAAACAATCCGAACGAGATTCAATTTGGAAGGAAAAGTAAATAAATGGCTTTCTGTTGGGATCAATGCTCAATTTGCCGCCAATGACGATAGTCATGTGCCAATTAGTGATGATCCAGCACCCCTATATACCAGTTGGGGATTGTATAGAACATTATCGCCTTGGGGATCAGAGTATAACGAGGATGGAACCTATAAATGGAGACCAAACGATGAGGCCAGTGGGGGAAATCATCCCTTTTATAATATGAGTTTTACCGAAAGAGATGAAAAGTCTTATACTATCAATACAACAGTTTTTGCTTCCATAAAGCTACCTTTTGGTTTTAATTTCAGGACAAATTTTACACCAAGACTGCAATTTAGTGATCGGTTTATTCATAGGTCTGCTGAGCATGCAGAATGGGGTGCACAAGGTGGAGTTGCTTCCAGAAGAAACTACAAGCAATATTATTGGCAAATAGATAATATTCTTACTTGGCAAAAGACTTTTGGTGAAAAACACGATTTCAATGCAACATTCTTAGCCAATGCTGAAAAATTCCAATCTTGGGACAATACCATGTCAAATAATGGTTTTGAACCTCACGATCGATTAGGGTTTCATAATGTAGGGGGAGGAATTAACCCCATTGTTTCGAGTAATGACCAATATAGCACTGGTGATGCTTTGATGGGTAGATTGATTTATTCCTATGATGGCAAATACTCCACTACTCTTTCTGTAAGAAGGGATGGCTATTCAGCTTTTGGACAGAGTAATCCGCGCGCATTGTTCTATTCAGCCGCTGTAGGATGGGTATTTTCTGATGAGGATTTTGTTAATATCGATTGGATGGATTTCGGAAAATTGAGATTATCCTGGGGTAGTAATGGGAATAGAGACATTGGTAGGTATGTAGCCCTTTCTGATCTTAATACTGGCAAGTATTTTTACCAAAGACCTGACGGAGAGCTTTATTTGGTTAATCAACTCTATGTAAACAGGATGCAAAACTCCAATCTTCAATGGGAGAGAACTCAATCATTGAACTTGGGGATTGATTTTTCTTTGCTTAAAACCAGGCTTTCTGGTACTATCGAGATGTACACCATGTCTACAACAGACTTGCTGGTGGAAAGAAGTTTGCCTGATTTCCTCGGGTTCAATTTCGTGTATGACAACTTGGGGCAAGTGGATAATAAAGGGTTCGAGTTGACATTGAATTCATCCAATTATGAAAGAGAAAACTTCGTATGGAGGACAACTGCCAATTTCCAATTGAACCGGAATGAGATAGTAAGTCTTTACGGGGATTTAGATGAAAATGGAGAGGAGTTAGATGATATTTCAAATGGATGGTTTATTGGTCACGCTATTGATCAAATTTGGAATTACAAAACATTAGGGATCTGGCAATCAGATGAAGAAGAAGCTGCCGGAGAGTATGGTGTGAAGCCGGGTGATTTTAAAATTGAGGATGTGGATGGTGATGGTCTTTTTTCAAATGCTGACAGGCAGTTCCAGGGATATACAGAGCCTAGGTATAGATGGAGTTTGAGAAATGAATTTACATTTTTCAAAAACTTTGATCTTTCATTTATGATCTATTCTTACTGGGGACATATGGGATCCTTCAATCAGATGAAAAATAGAGATGGGTTTTTGGACAGAACCAGTTCTTATGTCACACCCTATTGGACCGAGGAAAATCCGAATAATGAATGGGCAAGATTGTATTCAAGTGAAGGGAGCGCATCAGGCTTCAATGTTTACCGTAAACGATCTTTCATCCGTCTGGAAAACATTTCTATGGCATACAATTTCCCCAAACATATGGTGGAAAAGGCTAGTATGACCAATGCAAGAGTATACTTCAATATCAGAAATGTAGGCTACTATGCTCCTCAATGGGATTTTTGGGATCCTGAAAATTCAGGACCTATCCCGGAATATTTCACTCTTGGACTTGACGTAACATTCTAAGCCAAACTACTCAGAAAATGAAAAAACGAAATAATATACTATCTATAAGAAGCTTATTGGCTGGGATGCTTTTCTTCTCAATTTCAGCTTGTAGTGAAGATTGGTTGGAACCAAAGCCACTGTCATTTTATTCCCCCGAAAACACATATAATGAAGCCAGTGGACTGTGGGCTGCTCTTGTGGCGTGTGAAAGGAATATGCGCCATGAATACACCGGAGATGGATCGCCGATACTTACTGAGCATATTTTTACCGAGGTGGCGGTAGAAGGGACCACGGATAAGTCTGGACCAGCTCAGGATATGAATCTTTTGATTACTCCAGATGCAAACCTCAACTCTACCAATACTAACCGAATTGGATGGTACTGGTATGAAGGATTTAAAGGAATCAAATATGCAAATACCGTAATTTCTAGGATTGACCAACCTGAAGATTATGAATCAGTAGAAGAAAGAAACCATCTTTTAGCTACTGCTTATTTTCACAGGTCTTTGCGGTATTATAGATTGACTCAGCAATTCGGAGATGTCCCATTGATTTTAAATGAAATCACAGAACCAAAGTTGGATTTTTATTCAACTGAAAGAAAAGTGATTTTGAGAAAAATGAAGGAAGATTTGGAGTGGGGAGAAGAGTGGATTCCTGAGGTAATGGATAGAGGTCGCGTTCCTAAAGGCGCTCTCCAGCATTTATTAATAAAAGTAAATCTCGCTTTGGGAGAATTTCAAGATGCTCTCGATGTTGCCAATAGGTTAATTGACGGTGGTACCTATTCACTGATGACCAATAGATTTGGAATTGATGCTGATGATCCTACAAAGAATGTGATTTGGGATCTGCATAGACCTGCAAACAAAGCTCCCTTTACAAATACCGAAGCTATCTTGCTGGTAATGGATAGAATTGATACTGACGGTAATTCTGGCGGAATTATCACGATGAGAAATGCCGTTCCTTTTTGGGGCTCAAATATCAATACCCCTGCAGGAAATAAGGGGACATCTGACCGATCTGGAATCGAAATCGATGAAGTAACCGCTTTTGGCAGAGGAATCGGAAGATTGAGAGGTACGTGGTACCATCAAAGTATGATATGGGATGATGAAAATGATTTGCGACATGCTCCGGGTAATTGGATGGATATGTCTGATTTGGTGTACAATAATCCCGACATCAAAGATACAGATCCTTATTACGGTCAAAATCTTCAATTTAGAAATGAAGAAGGTGCCGTTTTGGTGGTTGATACAATCAGAAGCTGGTTCTCTTGGCCACATTATAAGCTTTATATTCCTGACCCTCAAAGAAACCAGCCTCAGGGAGGTCATACCGATTGGTATATTTTCAGACTTGCAGAATCTTATTTATTAAGAGCAGAGGCTAAGTTCTGGATGGGAGATTTGGCTGGAGCAGCTGAGGATATTAATGCTGTTAGAACTCGGGCTGGCGCCTCACCTTATGATGCCTCAGAAATTAATATAGGTACTATTTTGGACGAAAGAGCAAGAGAGTTGTACTATGAAGAGCCAAGAAAAACTGAGTTGACCAGAATAGCTAGGATTTTTGCCTTGACTGGAAAAACTGCTTATAATGGTAAAGCCTATAATGAGGAAATGTTCTCTCAGGATAATTTCTATTATGATAGAATTATGGAGGTTACGGATTACTACAATAAGGGAGTCTTTACTCGTCATGGAGATACTTATACCCTCAGTCCTTATCATGTTTTATGGCCTATTCCTCAAGGGGCCATCAATTCTAACACAAAAGGACATTTGAATCAAAATGAAGGGTATTTTGGCTTTGAGAATAATGTTCCTCCTTTAACTACAATTGAGGAAGAGGAATAAAAAGTGAATAAATAATTCTTAGAAAAATAATGGGCTGATATAATTATCAGCCTATTTTTTATTCCAAAACCTCAACAACCGGAAACTCAGTAATCCTTAATGTACTACAGCCATAAGGAATCAAAGTCAATAGCTGATTTTGGTTTTTCCATTCGGACAATGGGATATTTTTTCTCAAATTTTCTGGAAGAAGAGGTGCTCCATTTACGGTTTTCCATTCCTCCAATTGAATCCCTTTTACTTTTAATTCGATGGGTGCATTTTCCAGATTCCAAGGGTATGATCCATCCCAATTGTTTTCTACAAACTCGATAGATCGAAGTGGGTTGGCTAATTCAGATTTAGCAAGCGCAAAGTTCCATGAAGAGTTCGCTTCGTGCTCAAAGAAAGGTTTGAATCGATCATTTCTATCCTTTTTAGTAGGAATAGACTCGATTTTTAGACTATAGACCAATGGGCCTTTTTCGATGGCTGCCATTCCTTTGTACCAAGTTGAAATTGTTGCCTCACTTGGAAGAGTTAGAATAATTTGATCTCCATGTTTCCAAGTTTTGTTTAGGATTGCTATTCCGTTATTTATTTCTAACGCTACTTTTTCTCCATTTACTGAAAAGGAAGGGGAGCTTGCCCATGCCGGGATTCTTAAATGAAATGGGAATTGTGAACTCTCTGAAAGCTCCATTTCGAATGAAATCTGATCTCTAAATGGATATCCTGTTGATTCTTTCAAAGTCAAATCAACATTGTTTCCAACTTTCATTTTTACCGTACTTGGGGCATATTGGATGGCGGCAACACCTCGATCAGGTGTGGCATAAAATAGATTTTGAACAAATTTGGGCCAGCTTTGATGCATATTAGTAGTGCAGCAAGGGTACCCTGTCAAAGTTCCAAAGACGAAATCTGTTCCCCCATGATGCTCAGTTTCATAGGAAGTATCCATTTGATCAGTAAGAGAGACTTGATTGGCAGCCTGGAAGTATTGACGTGAACTGTAATCATCGGAGGCTTGCGTTGGTAAAGCATTGTAGGCTATCTTTTCCAATAGATCAGCAAATTCCATATCTCCTGAAATCTTAATCAGACTTTCTAAGGAGAACATTTCCTCAGAAATGGAGCAAAACTCTATTCCCTGAGTGGGAGCATTTCCATGAAGAGGCTCATCTCCTCCATACATACCCTGAGCTTGTCCATGATGTTTTTTCAAGGTTGCCAAGGCAGTTTTTATGGATTCGATGGCTAATGGATCTCCACTTTTTTGATAGTAAATACCGGGCTGTTTTAGTCCTTGTGCGACATTGACTGTATGTAATCCTGGAATTTGAGTCAGGGTTAGGTTTTCAATTTCTTTCGGATCAAATGGAAAACCCTTCACTTGATTATAGTGCCAGATGTTATCGAAAACATGGTCATTTTCGGGGTTGTTATAAATGGTTTGCCAAGGAAAGGTTTGCTCTTGTATGATTTCACCTAATTCAATCAGCTTAGGATCATCGGTTATATTATAAAGCCAATAAACAACCTGTAAATTGTCTCCAGCTCGTCGATTTGCCCAAAAGGACAAGTGATCCATCGGCATGGAAGGCAATTCCTCCAATTGGAAATGAAAGTATTTGGTTAATGCTGAGATTACTCTTTCATCTTTCGTCGCCTGATAATACTGCTGCAAAACTTTTAACATGACCATTTTGGGCCACCAGTCTTTTCTTAGACCTTTTTGGATTCCAGCTTCTGGCTCGGGGTCATTTTCAAATGGGATTGGTCCAATATATCCTGATTCTGCCTGGTTGTCCAAAGTCCAATTCACCCATTTGAGCGCTTTTTCTTTCAGTTTTTCATCTTCCAAGATATACGCCAATGGCAAAAGGCCATCTATCCAATAGGGGCCTCTTTCCCAACCATCACCATCACCACCTAGCCAACCATTTCTTTCTCCAACTACTTCCGGATAGATTTCATCTAAATGTCCTGTCATCCCATTGGCCATTCGCTGCAATTGATCTTTCAACCAACCCTCTGGTTTGATAGCTCCTAGTGGGAGTTCTAAATAGGATTCCTGGATTAATGGGGCTTGGTTTGAAAGATAAAGTGGTTCTTGTGCAGTTTCCGGAGATGAGCAGGAAAAAGAAATAAAGATTAGCAAGAGCGTAGCAATTCGGTTTCTCATAGTTTGGACATTTGAGCCCCAACAAAATAGGAAATCAATTTTTTGGAATGCTACCTTTCAGAGAAAAATCAAATAAAGCCTTTCAGGGATTTAGCAAGGTCTCTTTTGGTGATGATTCCTCCTTTGCGCCAGAGTATTTTTCCTCTTTTAAAAAGCATGTAATGCGGAATGGATCGAATGCCAAATTGCTGAGCCAATTGAGGATGCTTGTCTACGTTCACCTTAAGTAATTTGACTTTTCCATCCAATTCATTCATTACTTCTGAAATGACAGGATCCATGCTATGACAAGGTCCACACCAGTCTGCGTAAAAATCAACGAATATTGCCTCTTGGCTTTTGCTAATTACTTCTTTGATTGATTTCTTTGCCATAGGTTAAAAATAAAAAAACCGGTCTTTCGAACCGGTTTTCAATGTGTTTATTTCAAAATTACTGTCCTCCTGTTGGAGTAGTTGGCATTTGAAGGCCTAGTTTAGCCAATACCAATTCAGTGAATTTGTCCTCTTCTTTCGTATAAAGCAAGATTGGAGCTTGTCCAGCAGTTTCAGCAAATACATGAGTATAGTTGTTTTCAGCAGCTACAGCATTGATCGCATTGATCACTTTAGTTTGAACTGGCTCTAGCAACTCACCCAATTTTCTCTGGTAAGAGATTTGAGCATCATTTTGGTATTTCTGAAGATCCTCATCCAATTTTCTCAATTCTTGCTCTTTTGCAGCTCTAGCATCTTCAGTCATAGTCTGCATAGCTTGCTGATAAGATTGAACTTGTCTTTGGAAATCAGCTCCTTTGGTTTGGATATTGGTTTGAAGCTGTGTCTGGTAATCTTGCAAGTCGGCACCGATTTGCTCCATTTCAGGCATCAAGTCCATAATAAATTCTACATTGGTATAACCAATTTTTAGGTCTTGCGCTTGGGCGACAAATCCTACGCAAAACAACGCGATTGCGGAAAGGATAACTTTAACTTTCATCATTCTTAGGTTTCTATTTTTAATTGTTGTCTTCTATTCCTAATTCGTCCAGGACAAATTCAGAATAATCATGTCTTGGATCTGTATAAATAATTCCCGAAGGTACTGAAGCCTTGTCAAATAACATGGCCAAATTATTTTTTCGGGATACCCGCTCTATGGCATCATATATTTTCGATTGCAGGGGTTGTAATAGTTCTGCTTGCTTCTGGAAATATTGACCTTCAATCCCAAATATCCGGCTATTGAATTCTCTAGAAGCCTGTTCTTTTTTAGTAATCTCCTGCAACCGACTTTGATACATTTCCTCAGTCAAAAGGACTTCTTCCGCTTTGAGCTGAGTGTACATGTCTTTGATCTCTTTATCCAAACTTTGTGCCTCTTTCTTCCAGGCATCACTTAGCTTTTCGAGTTCCTGCTGTACAATTTTGTAGTCAGGATGCTTATTCAAAATGTATTCAGAATCAATATAACCGAACTTTTGTGCTGTCAGCGTACCTGAAATCAGCATAAAGAGGAACAAAAGTACAATTTTTGGCGAGTTATTCATGTCTTTATCAAATTGATGGTTGCCTCTTAAACGAGAAAGCCTCTATTAAAATTTTGACATAAATTAACCATTCCCCTGCCAATTTCAAGTTTATCTCAACTGCTGACCAATTGTGAAGTGGAATTGAGCACCACTTCTTTGAGTACTTCCAGGAATTGCGTCGAATCCATACCCCCAGTCAACACCTAGCAAACCGAATGCTGGCATAAAGATTCTGGCACCAACCCCAGCTGATTTTTTCAAATCATAAGGGTTGAAGTCTTTGTAAGATCCCCAGTTGTTACCTGCCTCAGCAAATGTTAACAAGAAGATAGTAGCAGATGGATTAGGAGATACCAAGAATCTCAATTCCATCACATACTTATTATAGACAATACCTCCATATGGATCAGGGTCCGCTGTTCCTCTAGTATCTCTACCAGGAGTGATTGATTGGTTTTCATAACCTCTCAAACCAATAATTTCTTGACCGAGTGCGAAGTTGTTGAAGGTCATACCATCACCACCCATTACAAATCTTTCCAAAGGAATCATCCCAATCTTGTTACCATAAGATCCCAGAAAGCCCATGTGAGCTCTTGCACTGGCCACGAATTTATTGGAACCAAATAGTGGTGTATAGATGGAAGCATCAAACATCCACTTATGGTATTCCAGCCATTTGAATTTCTCCTCATCAGAAGATTCTGAATTCAAATTCTTGTTCAAAGAAGCATAAGGAGGCGTGAAGGAAGTCGATAAGATAATATTGGATCCGAATCTTGGGAAAGTAGGGTTATCTACGTTACTTCTTGAAATAGTATTATTGATAGTGATACTATTAGATCTACCAGTAGGATAGCTCAAACCAAAAGAAGTCCCGAATTGATCAAATTCATATATCTGGAACTGCAATGAGTTAGAGACAAAGAAATAATCATCTGGCCAGGTAACCCTTCTAGACAAACCAACAGTCGCACCGGTGATTTTGAAGAATCCAAGTTCATTTCCAAAGTTGTTGGCATTGTAGAAATCCACTTGTCGCTGTACAGAGTGGTTGAAGCTGAAACTCAAAGCATTTGGTTTCTTTCCTCCAAACCACGGCTCTGTCAAGGAAACAGAGTAATTCTGGAAGGATCTACCATTTGCCTGAACTCTCAAAGAAAGCTTTTGGCCATCTCCTACAGGAAGTGGATCCCACTTGTCAAAGTTTCCAATGTTTTTAATTGAGAAGTTGTTGAATACCAATCCGACAGTACCTACAAAGCCGTAGAAACCTCCCCAACCACCTGATAGCTCGATCTGGTCGTTAGGTCTTTCTTCCAATTCGAAAGTAATATCAACTGTTGCTGCCTCGAAGTTTGGTCTTAAGTCAGGGTTGATTGTCTCTGGGTCGAAATACCCCAGTTGAGAAAGTTCTCTAATGGTCCTTACAAGTAAGGATCTGTCAAATTTTTGTCCGGGTAAAATTCGGATTTCTCTCATCACGACGTGATCGGAAGTCCTTTCATTACCAGTAATGCTTACAGAGTTTACAGTTACCTGAGGTCCTTCAAAGATCCGCATTTCCATATCTATGGAATCACCTACTACATTTACTTCGACTGGGTTGATATTGAAGAAAAGGTAACCGTTGTCTTGGTAAAGTGAGGAAACATCATCGCCTCTTTGAGGATCATAATTCAGACGCTTATCCAGTTTTTCTTTATCATAAACATCGCCTTTCTGAATCCCTAATCTAGCTTGTAGCACTGCATCAGGATGGATGAAGTTTCCAGAAAATTCAATATTTCGGTAATAATACTTTTTACCCTCTTCGATTTCGATGTCAATATTGATTTCATCATCATCGAAGTTGTATATGGAGTCAGTTAGGATTTTAGCATCCCTGAAGCCTTTACTTTGATAGAAATTGATGACATTATCTTTGTCGTTTCTATATTCTTTAGGAATGTATTTAGATCCAGCAAAGAAATTCAGCTTGAAATTCTTATTGATGTATTTTTGCACATCTTCCTTAGAAGCAGAATCTGTATGGGCAATTGAATTCGCAATATCAGAAGCCGAAGCATCAGTTAATCTGGAATAAACGTCCTTAAATACACTTACTCTGGCATGCTCTTTTGTCTTTTTGAGTTTCTTTTTAACTCTGGAATCAGCGATTTCTTCGTTTCCAAAAATTCTGATTTCATTGATTTTCACCTTGGACTTGGTGTCTACATCAAATCTTAATTTTACAGAATTTGGAAGGGTAGTGTCCCTTTCTTGAGCCACCTTTACCTCTGTATTCAGGAAGCCTTTATCGATAAAATACTTTTGAATATTTCTTTGGGAAGAGTTCAAAACATCCTCTCTTACTACCCGTCCACGAATATTTACTTTATCTTTCAATTCGCCTTCCTGAGTTTTGGTCACGCCAGTAAACTCTACTCTTGAGAATCTAGGACGTTCGGTCAAATCCAAGAGAAGTGAGATGTCTTCACCTTCTACCTTGGTGACCAAAATTTTCACATCTCCTATGATACCTTGATTCCAAAGCTTTTTCAAAGCTCCGGAAATTGCATCTCCAGGGACCTCGATTCGATCGTCTACTTTCAGCCCAGAAAGGGACAGGATAGCAGTCTCATCCAAGGTGGTCAGTCCCACCGCTTTGATTTCAGCGATTCTATAGGTCTGTGGTTTGGAATAATTCAATTCCATGATATCCACCGGTTTGGACGTATAGCGACTTTGCCCCAGACGTATCTGAGCCATTGCTGAACTTGCCCAAACCAGACAAAACAGAATCAGTAAACTTCTTTTCATCAATTACTTAAGATTTAACTTGCTCACCGGTTTTACCAAATCTTCTTTCTCTTTTCTGGAAATCCAAAATGGCTGTAAATAGGTGCTCTCTTCTAAAATCCGGCCATAGAACTGGTGTAAAATACAACTCAGTGTAGGCCGATTGCCATAGCAGGAAATTGCTGATCCGATATTCTCCACTCGTCCTGATCATGAGTTCAGGGTCTGGGATTCCAGCGGTTTCTAAATGGTCGGCAATCACATCTTGGGTGATTTCTTCCAATTTCAATTTCCCTTCAGAGACTTTTTGAGCAATGCGCTTGGTTGCTTGGGTGATTTCCCACTTACCACTATAGCTGAGAGCTAAAATCACGGTAAGCCCGGTATTGACAGAGGTGGTTTTTTTTGCCTCCATCAGCTTGTTGTATGCAGAACTAGGAAGACTGTCTACATCTCCGATACTTTCCAACTGGATGTTGTTTTTCATCATCATTGGAACTTCATCGGTAATAGTCTTTACCAATAATTCCATGAGTCCATTGACTTCCTCTTGGGGTCTAGACCAGTTTTCAGTGGAGAACGAGAACAGCGTGAGGTAATCTACACCTAAATTTTCAGCTCCTTCGATTGAATCTTTGACAGCCTGAATGGCATGTCTGTGACCGAATATCCTCATGGCGCCTTTTTTCTTGGCCCAACGGCCATTGCCGTCCATGATAATTGCAATATGTCTGGGGATCCGATCTGGGTTGAGTACTTCCTTCATTACTTAGGGTTTCCGAATACCTTACATTTTTGGAGGTACAAAAATGCTATTTCTTTTCCAATAATTAAGCCTATGGCTCAATTAATTAATAGGCGTAGCATTTTGTAGTCGCAAATGTGTAGCTAATCGTCACACCCAAAAAGTAATACCAATCTTTATCGTAGGGGTTGCCATAATTTATTCCCCAAGGTTGATCAGGATTATTGGCGTCTGGGAACCTTGGAATAGCTGGAGTACTACTATCTATCTTATCCAAATAGTCTGTAAAAGTGGCTCTTATTCCAGCTTCTAAGGCTAAAGTCCATCGGTCATTGAGGCGATATTTCATACCGCCACCAAACGGAATGACCATAGTCCCGACATTGTATCTTTCGGAAGTGTTGTAAGCATAGGTATTTCCTTTTCCAATGAAGTGGGAATAACCTACCCCAAAGAAAGCGTAGGGAGACCAGAAGAATTCGGAATCATTTCTTAGAAAATCCAAGAAATTGAACTCCATTACTGCTGAGCCTTCAATTATACCTCCTCTGAATCGAGCATCCCTTCTCTGGGCAGCCAAATCCAAGGGCCTTACACTATCTGTAGCTCTAAGGGTACCGGCGGTGATTCCGACCCGAAGCGTCCATACATTATCAAAATTTCTCTTGCCAAACAACGTGCCGTGAAGACCTAAATGGTCCAGATCTATTTTCCTAAGGATATCTCCTGTATATGCAGTAGTTCCTAATCCTCCGCCGATTTCATAAATCTGAGCCTTTGATTCTGCAATGAAGAAAAGCAGAAAAGCAAAAATTCCAATCAGGGTTTTGGTATGCTGAAAATTGACCTTTTTCAAGACGTTGCAAGTTATGAAGTGTCTAACGTTTAAAAAACGCAGACTAGTATTTACGCGGTTAATATTTGTTAAGCTCAAAATGCCTGTTTTTAGCTTTAAAAGCCTTAATTCCTCATATCGAAGCCCCAATTTAGTTTATACCTAAGAGTATCAAAAAAATTGTAGGTAGGTAGTTTGACCAATCTTGCGTGAAAGCGCTCTTTTTTGACCATCAACTTCAAATCTGATGAAATGGAGGTCGACCTTGAATCTAACGAAATCAAGAATTTTTCAGCTCTTCCTTCAATTTCAAATGTTATCTCACTTTCATCCGAAACAATGATCGGTCTTACATTTAAATTGTGTGGACTAACTGGAGTAATTACTAAATTTTTTGCTTCTGGAGAGATCAAAGGACCTCCACAACTCAAAGAATACCCTGTTGATCCTGTTGGGGTGGCTACGATCAATCCATCTGCCCAATAACTGTTCAGGTATTTTCCATCAATATAGGTATGAACTGTAATCATGGATGAGGTATCTCTTTTATGAATTGTAAACTCATTCAAGCCAAAGTTGATGCCATTGAAAAGTCTTCGATTGCAATTTAATGAAACGAGTGTTCGCTTTTCTATTTGGTAATTATTTTCACTTAAGTGAGCAACTGCCTCATGAATCATGTCGGTTGCAACAGTAGCCAAAAATCCCAGCCTACCTGTATTCAATCCTAAAATGGGTGCTTCCAATTCTCCCACTTGACAAACCGAGTCCAATAAGGTTCCGTCTCCCCCTATTGAAATCAAGAAATCCATTTGACCCATATCATCAGTCCCATCAAGGAGCCAATAGCTTAGTCCGATATTTCCATGCATTCTGAGCTGCCTGTCAAACTGCTCGGTGACAAATACATCGAAATTGTGATTATGTAGGGCGGTAAATAGTGTCCTGACGTCTTCTAGAAATTCTATTTTCAGAGTCAAGCCATGCAATGCGACTTTCATTCCTTAAATATCTAAAAATCTCAGCAAGTTACCGATCCGGTCTTCTTCACTGCTGATTCCAGTTTCTTCTTGGTAGTGGTCCAGTATTTTATATCCGAAGCGCTCAAAAGTAGCCTTGATATGTCGAGGTTCTGGTTGGTCTAATTTTAAGGTCAATTTGATTTTCGCATCATCCAAAGGATCACTTGTCATGAAAGAACTCAAAATTTTTGTGTTTTCAGACTCTACGATCCGTGCGATTTCGGCCAAAGAATAATCCGTCATATTCATTGATAATATCATGACGGATCCTTGGGATTGAATGGATAAGCTATCGGCAAAAGCTGCAATCGCATCCTCCATCGTCACTACCCCTAAGTAGGTCAATTCTCGATCAACAACAGCAACGATATTGGAATCAAACTCCGAGCTGGCCTTCAAAACATCATAAATATGCTTATCGCTGAACACCCAGCAATCGGTCTGATCCGGCTCGATTTCACCAATTGATTTCTCTGGATCGTTGATCTCGTAAATCATTTCTTCACTCAAAAGTCCTAAGAATTTACCTTGATCCACCACAGGTAATCTATCTGTGCGAATTTCTTCCATCCAAGCCAATGCCATCTTGGTTTTGTCCGTCAGTTTAAGAGGTGGTATAAGGTTATTGATAAATTCGAAGGCCTGCATTGAAGAAAGATAGCGAATGATTTAGATTTATAAAACGTCAAATGGCCCTTTCTTGTTCCTGTTGTTGCAAAGTGCTCTTGTAGTGGAGGGTATTTAAAAGAAATAATTGAAAATAACTCCTAAGAATATACCTCCGACAATAATCCAAGGCGAGGCGATTTTGGTAAACTGGAGAATGCTGTAAGTTCCCAAAATCATAAAAATATTGAGCAAGTTTGCCTCTAAGGGCTCAAATAATAAATAGGCTGCTGCGATCAACATTCCGCAAGAAACCGCATTGATTCCCTCCAAAGCTGCTCTGACTGGACGGTATTTTTTTAGCTGATCCCAAAAGCGAATTACAAAGAATATCATGAAAATACCGGGAAGGAAGATTCCTGCTGCTGCTATCAAACCTCCGGTCAGGAATCCAACCAGTCCAAATTCTTTCATAGAAAAGGCACCAACATAGGATGAAAATGAAAATGTGGGTCCGGGAACTCCTTGGGAAATGGCATATCCAGTCAAGAATTCTTCCGAGTTGAGAAAATGCTTAAAATCTACAAACTCGGTGTATAAATAAGGAACTAAAACCTGTCCTCCCCCAAAAATCAAACTTCCATTTCTGTAGAAGTTCTCAAATAATATGACCGGCTGATACATGGTTGATGCACCTAAAATCGCAGCAAAAGCCAATACGCCTCCCCAGAGGTAGAAGTTGGACCATTGGATGACCAAAGGTTCATCTTTTTCCAGTTTGGGTTGTTTTTTATACTTGATTGAGGTGCTGAGTCCTCCAATAATCAACAGAGCCGGAAACACATATGGAGAACTATAGAAAAATGAAACAAATGTAGAGATCAAAACCAGTACCATCGCTTCGGTGGTTTGGATCATTTTTGAAATGGTTTTTTGAGCTGCGTAAATAATAAAGCCAATTGCCATGGGTTGAATAAACTTGGCGAAATTCAGTGCTCCGGGGGTGTTTTCTTCCAAAAAGTAAATGACTGCTGCCGCCGCTGTCATGATTAAGGTTGCCGGAATAATCCAGACCAATAGAGCTAAATATGCCAAATTAGGACCTCCAACCCGAAAACCAATGGCAGAAACCAACTGGGTGGAAGAAGGGCCGGGAAGCATATTGCAAAGTGCATTGAGCTCCCAAAGTTCTTCTTCTGTAATGTAATTTCTGGCTTTGACCATTCGGTCTAAGAGCATTGCCAAAAAAGCTTGAGGTCCACCAAAAGCAGTCAAAGAAAGGGTCAGAATGTCCCTTAGAAATAGGTAGTATCTGACCCTTTTTATAGACATATTATTTACGAAGTCCTAGTTCGCGAAGTCTTTCTTCCAAAAACTCACCAGCTGTGGCATCTTCAAATTGTTTAGGATGCTCAGCATCAATGCAGCTTTCCAGACAAGTCAGATCCATCTCAGATCTGGGATGCATGAAGAATGGAATAGAATAGCGACTTGTATTCATCAATTCGCGTGGTGGGTTTACTACTCTGTGAATGGTGGATTTCAATTTTTTATTCGTCAATCTCTCCAACATATCGCCCACATTCACGACCAATTGATCAGGAAGTGCAGTGATCGGGATCCATTTGCCATCTTTTCTCAAAACTTGAAGTCCATCAGCACTTGCACCCATCAAAAGGGTGATCAAATTGATGTCTCCATGCTCCGCGGCACGTACTGCATCTTCAGGGACTTCATCAGGATTGGTGATAGGGAAATAGTGAATTTGTCTCAAAATGGAATTTCCGTAGGCTACTTTATCCTCAAAGTAATCTTCTGGCAATTCTAAATTCAAAGCGATAGCCTGAAGCATGGCTTTTCCTGCTTTTTCCAAAGTTTGGTAAGCTTCCACAGCATCATTTTGGAATTGCGGGATTTCGGAAGGCCAAACGTTTGCCGGGTATTCGGACTTCACAGAATCGGTATCTGGTATAAATTCCAGTTCTTGTCCTACGTGATAAAATTCCTTAAGATCTCCGGTATTTCTACCTTTTGCATGCTCTTTACCTTTGCCGGTGTAACCTCTTTGATACCCTATCTCCGGCTTTTCATAGTTGGCCTTGGTCTCATCATCCAACGCAAAGAATGATTTGATTGAAGCATAAAGTCTGTCTTGTAGGTCTTGTGTCAAACCATGGTTTTTGATTGCCACAAAACCGATGTTTTGATAAGCTTCGCCCAATTTTTTGACAAATTCGGCTTTTTTAGATGGATTTCCCGCCGTGAAATCAGCCAAGTCCAGGCTAGGTATCTCATCAAATAGAATGTCCATGATTATTTCTGTTAGCTATGAATCCGAAATTTTGTCTAAAAATAATACCTTTAGTTTCAAAACCCCGCACTATGAAAAAAAACCTGATTTGGACCATAGCTCTTCTTCTTATAATTGGAGCCTGTAGTGAGGAGCGCAAAAAAATTAATGAAAGTGTCGTTGATTTGCCAGGGGATTCACTGACAGTAAATCCTGAAAAACCCAAGGTGAGTTTTTACCAATATGAAGATGTTGATTCCTACCCTGATGCGATATTGGAATTGTATACACCTTTAGGGAATCAGATTTTTCGTCCGGGTAAGGTGCCTTTTGAATTTAATATCAAAAATTATCCATTTGAGGAAGAGGTATCAGATCGATTTTTATTATTCAATATTTTGAATGGTAGTGATCCAGCAGGATTTCGTACTCCTATTTTTCAGAGAGAACTAGAAGAAGGCAGCTATAGAGTGGTTGCCTATTTGGTAGATGAGGAAGGTCTTGCCTTAAAGAATTTTGGGAATTATGTGGATAGAGACTTTCAGGTAGGGGAGTCCAGGCCCTTCCCATATTCAGCAGAGCCTTATTTGGCGGTCAATTTTCCCAGAAACAATCAAATAGTGGATGCAGAACATGAGTTGATTGTAGACTTTTTGGTAGTGGGAGGAGATATGAAATTGGATGGACTGAAGGTTCATATTCAAATAGGAGATTATTCCTACGAAATAGATCATATGGCACCTGTTCGAGTAGCAAACCTTCCTACTGGAAACTATCAAGCCCATATCAAATTGCTTAGAAGTAATGGAGAAGAATTAGAAGGGCCATTCTCTTCTGTTTCGAAGTCCATCATTGTAAGATAAGTCCCTATCTTTGCAGCTTTCTAAAGTATAATTATTCTCATGCTATTAGTAAATCAAATCCGAGAGAACTTCGAGACCATATTAGCAGGTCTTCAAAAACGAAATTTCCCAAATGCTGAAACAATCCTTCAGGAAGTGATCCAGCTAGATGATCAGCGTAAATCATCCCAAACTCAAAGGGACCAGATTCAGGCTGAATCCAATTCGATTTCGAAGCAGATCGGCATGTTGATGAAAGAAGGTAAACGAGAGGAAGCCGAGCATGCAAAAGCAAGAACGGCAGAGATTAAATCTCAAATCAAAGAGCTAGATGAAGAAAATTCTCAGGCTGAAGAGTCTTTGAAGGCTTTGTTGTACACAATTCCAAACGTTCCACACGCATCAGTTCCAGTTGGAAAAGCTGCGGAGGACAATGAAGTTGTATTAGAGCATGGCTCTATACCTACACTTTCCGATGATAAATTGCCGCATTGGGAATTGATCAAGAAATACGATATCATTGATTTCGATCTTGGTGTGAAAATCACAGGAGCTGGATTTCCAGTCTACAAAGGAAAAGGAGCAAGATTGCAGAGAGCGCTGATCAATTTCTTCCTTGATGAAGCCATTGCGGCAGGGTATTATGAGGTGCAGCCTCCGATCTTGGTCAATGAAGATTCTGGATATGGAACTGGACAGTTGCCGGACAAAGAAGGGCAGATGTATCATGCAACTGCTGATAATTTATATTTGATCCCCACCGCTGAGGTACCCATCACTAATTTGTATAGAGATGTAATTCTTTCTGAGGAGGAATTGCCTGTCAAAAATGTAGGCCATACTCCATGCTTCAGAAGAGAAGCAGGTTCTTGGGGAGCGCACGTGAGAGGCTTGAACAGATTGCATCAATTTGATAAAGTAGAGATCGTTCAGATTACCCATCCTGATAAATCTTATGAGGTGTTGGAAGAAATGAGCCAGCACGTTCAAGGGCTTTTGAAAAAGCTAGAGCTTCCTTACAGAGTATTGAGATTGTGTGGAGGAGACATGGGCTTTACATCTGCCTTGACTTTTGATATGGAAGTATTCTCAGCGGCGCAGGAAAGATGGTTGGAGGTGAGTTCAGTTTCTAATTTCGAAACTTATCAATCCAACCGATTGAAATTGAGGTTCAAAGGAGCGGATAAGAAAACTCAATTGGCACACTCCCTGAATGGCTCAGCTTTGGCTTTGCCTAGGATTGTAGCTGCGATATTGGAAAACAATCAGACTCCTGAGGGAATCAATATGCCTAAGGTACTTCATCCGTACTTAGGTTTTGATAAAATATAAGTTTCAAGAAATACGATTAGGCCCCCAAGAGTTCTGAACTCTTGAGGGGCTTTTTTCTTTCATATACGACTATTCTTTTGGAGAACTTTACCATTTACTTTTTGCCGAAGAGCGCCTTGAACGCTAGACCAATTTGCCTCAAACCTTCTTTGAATAGACCTTTGGACTCTTGGAATTTTGGTTCAAATTCTTCCTTCTTCTCTTTAAATTCCTTTTCCAACAACTCTTTCCCCTTTTTCAGCTCCTCTTCAAGAGTTGTCTTGTTGGATTTGAGGTCCTCGATTTTCTTTTCGATTTCCTCTTTTACATCGGCACCTGCATCAGCGCCCTTTTTGATTAATTCCTCGATTTTATCTCCTATTTCTTGAAGAGTCTCCTCGATATCGCTGATTCCTTTTTTACTTGTGGTCATAGCTAAAAATCTGATTTTAATTGAATTATCAAGTTAAAGAAATAAAAAATTAGAAATCAACAACTTACAGATTAAAGATCATTGTCAACTGATTCTCCGGCCTGCGTTTGTTTTTCATAAAGCTCAGCATAGACACCCTTTTGACTCATTAAAGTTTCATGGTTTCCACGTTCGATAATCTTTCCATCATCCAGCACAATGATCTGATCAGCAAGCTTGGCAGAAGATACCCTATGAGAAATAATCACAGAGGTTCTATCTTTCATGATCTTCTTCAAAGCTTCCAGAATGACATTTTCAGTCTTTGTATCCACAGCTGACAAACAATCATCCAAAATCAGAATCTTAGGCTCCTTAGCAATTGCTCGGGCAATAGAAACTCGCTGCTTTTGTCCACCAGATAGCGTAATTCCCCTCTCCCCTAACATGGTTTCAAAGCCCTTCGGAAAATCAACAATATTTTGGTAGACATCTGCATCCTTAGCTGCCTGATGAATGATAGACTGATCAGGCTTATCCAAACCAAAAGCGATATTATTTCCAATTGTGTCTGAAAACAAAAATACATCTTGAGGAACGTACCCAATACTTTTTCTCAAATGTGATATATTATAAGCCTGGATATTTTTACCATCAATTTTAATTTCACCATTTTTTGGGTCATACATCCTCATCAGTAAGTTGGCAATAGTTGACTTACCAGATCCGGTAGTCCCGATGATTCCCAATGTTTGACCTGCTTTGATTTCGAAACTCACATCATCCAGAGCTTTAATACCAGAATCAGGATAAACAAATGTCAAATCTTTTACCTGAATTCCACCATCAATCGAAGTTTTTATATTCTCTGTACTGATGATATCATTTTTCTCATCCAAAAATTCATTGATCCTAGTCTGAGAAGCAGCTGCTCTTTGCACGATACTCGTTACCCATCCCAACGAAGTCACAGGCCAGGTAAGCATATTCACATATAGAATAAACTCCGCTATTACACCGTAACCAATTTCTCCATTGATTACTTGAATTCCTCCGACATACACAGTAATGATGGTCGAGATTCCTACTAATGCCATGATCAGTGGAAAGAATAAAGCATTTACTCGGGTCAAGCGAATAGACTTTTCTTTGTAGTCTTCGCTGGCATCTGCAAAGTCTCTGACACTGTCATTTTCTCTGACAAACGCTTTTAGAACACGAATCCCTGAAAATGCCTCCTGTACAAAGGTGCTCAATCCGGAAAGGCTTCTCTGGATCTTTTCTGATCGTTCATTGATCAGGTTGTTTACGAAATAAATACTGATAGAAAGTACCGGCAAAGGCAACAAGGCATAAAGAGTCAATTCAGGATTGACCATAACCATGTAACTTATCACCAAAGGAAATAGAATCAGTAGATTCAATCCGTACATAATGGCTGGACCCAAATACATTCTAACCCTACTCACATCTTCTGTGATTCGGGCCATCAGGTCTCCTGTACTATTTTTTCTATAAAAGCTTAAAGGGAGACTTTGATACTTTTCATAGATCTCGTTTTTGATGTCATATTCGACTCTTCGGGACATGATGATGATAGTCTGGCGGATAAGAAAAAGGAAAAAACCTCTTAAAAGAGCCATCACCAGAATCAAAACACCAAAGACCAAGACATATTTTAAGAAATTATCTCGGGCCAAATCACCCATTCCGCCTTGCTCTAATGGCTTAAAAATGGAAAAACTCTCCACCACATAATCTATGGCAAGCCTTACCAGTTGAGCTGGAATTATTACGAAAATGTTTGAGATTACCGTAAAAAGTATTCCCAACAGCAACAATCCCTTGTACTTGTACAAATATTTATTGAGTCTCCAGAGTGGCTTCACCAAATAAAAACTTTAAAATCGAGGAAATAGATTGATTATTCTAGGTATATTAATCCTTTGTAGGCCAATAAAAGTATTTAATTTTGTACCGGCCTTTTTATTAAAGGAGCAACCCAAATATAACACATTCTAAAAAGCGAAGTTCACATGTTAGAGATTAAAGCTTCAGAAACCGTGAAAGAAGGATCCATATTTGGTCAGATCACCCAGATGGACCATGAGCAATTAGTTATTTGCCATGATGAGGCGACCGGCCTCAAAGCATTGATCGGAATCCATAATACTACTTTAGGTCCTGCCCTTGGCGGAACCCGCATGTGGCCTTATGCTACCGAGGAAGAGGCAATTACCGACGTTTTAAGACTTTCCAGAGGAATGACATTCAAAAATGCATTGGCTGGATTGAATCTTGGAGGTGGTAAAGCCGTCATTATCGGTGACCCTAAATTGAAAAACGAAGCCTTCTTGAGAAGATTCGGGCGATTTGTTCAAAGCTTGGGTGGAAGATATGTAACCGCAGAAGATGTTAACATGAAAACATCTGACATGGAATACATCGGGATGGAAACCAAGCATGTAACAGGTCTACCAGAAATCAAAGGTGGAGGTGGAGACCCTTCTCCTGTGACAGCTTTTGGTACCTATATGGGAATGAAGGCGGCTGCCAACAAGGCTTTCGGATCAGACTCATTGGAAGGAAAGAAAATCTGCGTTCAAGGTGTTGGGCAAGTTGGTCAATACCTTATCAAGCATTTGGTAAAAGAAGGTGCAGAAGTGATGATCACTGACATCTTTGAAGACAAACTGAAGTCCGTTGCTAAAGAAACTGGTGCCGTAGCCATCGACCCAAACGTCATTTATGATTTGGATATGGATATCTATGCTCCATGTGCTTTGGGAGCTACTATCAATGATGAAACAATTGATCGCCTGAAGTGTGCTGTCATAGCTGGTGGCGCAAATAACCAATTGAAAGACGAAGCCAAGCATGGTCAAATTCTTTTGGAAAAAGGAATTATCTATGCTCCTGACTTCCTAATCAATGCGGGTGGCGTGATCAATGTCGGCGCTGAATATTTTGGCGGATACAATAGAGATATCGTTTACAAGCAAACTGAAAAGATTTATGACACCTGCTTGAGTATTTTGAATAAATCTGAAAATGAGCAAATCCCTGCTCAACAAGCTGCAATTGCAGCTGCTAAAGAAAGAATTGAGGCGATTGGAAGAGTAAAACTTCCTTTCTAAACCTAGTCATAACAAATCCTTAAACCACCAGGGGCTACTTCTGGTGGTTTTTTTGTCCATATTCGGGTGGGAGAAGCCCATCCAAATTGTCTATATTTGCAGCTAGTTCTTAGACTTATGCTAAACAGAAGAATCCTCAGGGTCAAAGCTTTTCAAAACCTTTATGCCTATGAGCAGTGCAAGGGGTCCAATTTCAACCTTGCAAAAGATTTCATACGGGAATCATTTCTACCTGACCTCAACAGTATGGAGGTCCAGGATAAAGCCGCCCTCAACCGAGATGCTGACGCTACTATTCAATTATTTGAAAGAGGCGTAGACAGCAAAGACTTGATCAAAGACGCAGAGACAAATCCAAAAATCAAGAAAGTAGCATTGGAAGCTATTCAGCAGTTCCACAATGCCAACAAAAAAGACCAAGAGTTTTTGTTGAAAAACATGGTGGTCTCTGCAGAAAGAATCCCTCAACTCTATATCCTTCCCATTGAGCTGCTTCAGGCTTTCGCTCAACACGTCTCTAATGAATTTGAGAAAAAGAAGAAATTTCAAGGAGGCGGAGCAGTAGGATTCTCAAGTGATTTGAACCTGGCAAATAATCAAGTTCTTAAAAATCTAAGAGAATCTAATGCCTACCAAGCAGCTGTTGCCATCAACAATGTGGACTTGGAAGAAATCGAGCTGGAGATCAAAGAATGGTTTAGAGACTATATCAAGCCATCTGAAACATATCAAGAGTATTTAAAAATCACAGATCCTACAATAGAGGATGATTTAAATGCCGCAGATGAACTTTTGAAGAAGATTTTGTTCAAAAACGACGTAATTTTGAACTACTTCTCAGAAAAAGACCTTAATTGGACAGAGAATAAGTCTGTAGTTAGAAGTTTGGCTTCCAAAGTATTGAAAAATGCAGCCAATCTGAATGAAGAATCTGATGGTCAACTTCCTGAGATCGCAATGAACTGGGATGAGGATAAGGAGTTTTTTCAAAATATCTTTAACTTCACCATTGAGAGTAACAAAGAAAACAAGGCTTTGATTTCTCAAAAAACGAAAAACTGGGATATTGACCGTCTGGCATTTACTGACAAAATAATCATTTCTATGGCGATTACAGAAATGCAGCGTTTCCCAAGTATTCCTGTAAAAGTGAGTATCAATGAGTATATTGATATCTCAAAAACATACAGCACTCCAAAGAGTAAGCAATTTGTCAATGGGCTGCTGGATGTGATGGCCAAGGAGTTAACCGACAGCGGAAAAATCCGTAAGAGTGGACGAGGACTTTTGGACAATAAATAAAAATACTATGAGCAAAAACAGTAATTCACTCCTTGCATTTGTTATTGGCGCTGGTGTAGGCGCAGCAATGGGTGTACTTTTCGCACCAGATAGCGGTTCAAATACCCGAGACAGACTTTCTTATAGACTTTCCAAGTACAAAAAGGAATTGGAAGATCTAATCGAGGAATTAGTCGAAGGAAAAGAATTACACCTAAATGAAGCTAAAACTGAAGGCAAGCGTGTCATTAGCGAAGCTAAAAACAAAGCAGAAAACCTGCTGAATGATGTAAACAAACTAATCGACCAAATAAACAAAGACAATTGATATGAAGGCGAGACTATTAAGTGTAGCTGCATTGACCCTAATGATCGGATTGGGATCTGCCTGTAGCCAAAAAACAGATCAGGATGCCAAAATCCAAGCTCTAGAGGATAAAATCGCTCAACTAGAGTCAAAAGGTTCTTCCATCACTCCAGTAAATGCCCAAAGTACTGCAGCAGCTGATCCTAGCACATTGGGAGCATTTGGATTTTCAGAAATGGAATATGAATTCGGAACAATCAATGAAGGACAGGTAGTAGAACATGTCTTCAACTTTACCAATAATGGCGAAGCTCCATTGGTGATTTCAAACATCACTGCTTCTTGTGGATGTACTAGTCCTGACTGGACCAAGACTCCTATCAATCCAGGGGAAGAAGGTTTTGTAAAAGTAGTATTCAACTCTACTGCAAAATCTGGTGCTCAAGCACCAACAGTAACAATTCAGGCTAACACAAACCCTACTGTAACTCGATTGAGAATGCGCGGTACTGTAACACCTAAAGTTGGTGGTGCTGCAAATCCAGTTGGTCCAGTAAAAAGATAATCAATGACAGCAGTAATTTTGGCGCAAGCTTCGGCTGGCGGTGCAGGCATTATGGGCCAGGTATTTCTCTTCGGATCCATCATATTGATCATGTATTTCTTTATGATCCGTCCACAGCAGAAAAAACAAAAGGAAACAAAGAAATTTATTGAGGAAATCAAAAAAGGAGACGATGTCGTTACCATCGGCGGAATCCATGGAAAAGTTAGCTCTGTAGAAGGAGACGCTGTTTTCCTAGAATTGGACAGAGGCCTCAAGGTAAAAGTTGAAAAATCAGCCATCTCTCTGGATTTCTCCAAAAAACCAACCAAATAAGATTGAATTTTGCCGGAAACTAAAAAGTCCCCGACGGGGATTTCTCCAAAAAAACTCTCTAATCTAAAAGTGGTAGTCCTCTGTGTAGCAGCGGCTACCACTTTTTGGATTTTAAACGCCCTAAATAAGGACGATTATACTACTATTGTCGATTTTCCGGTAGAGTTCGAATACAATCAGGAAAACTTCATGGCAGTGAAAGACCTTCCCAAAACCGTTGAAATAGAAATCTCTGGAAATGGTTGGGATCTTTTGAGGAAATATTTCAATATCAACAACACCCCATATACCATAGAATTGGAAAACCCTTCTTCACAGTCGTATATGCTGACAGCAGATCTAAAAAGAGGGCTTTCTGAATTCCTTTCTCCTACTCAGCTAGTCTCCATGGTTCAGGATTCTCTGGATTTTGAAATTGATAAAATCCAGACCATTCGACTTACTCCAGTTTTGGACTCAATGAGCTATACACTGGGCAAAAATTACCGAATGTTGGAAAAACCAACCTTTGATCCTAGCCAAATCACCGTCACAGGCCCTACCTCTCTTCTTGAAGTTTTAGAGGGTAAATATCCCGTGAAATTAAATGAAAGTAGGATCGAGCAGGACTTGAGCAAGGAAGTTAACTTGGAAGTCCCGAAAGAATATGAAGACCTTATCTCAATTAAAGAGAGCACTATCGTAGTCACCCTGGACGTAGTTGGATTTTTTGAGGGGAATAAAAGACTGAGAGTCAGGAAAGAAAACTTCCCTAAAAATGTGAGTCTGGAAATCGAAAACCCTACCATCATGATGTATTATTTGGTAGATGAAAGACGAACAGATGAATTGAAAGAAATTGAATTTGAAGCAGTATTGGATTACTCCAAAAGAAACAAACAAGATTCAACCATTTCAGTCCAAATCAAACCACTTCCGGAATACCTTGATCAGGTTCGTATTGAGCCCTCTCTTTTAAACCTCAAATATGAGTAATCCAAAATTGGTGGGATTGACCGGTGGCATTGGATCAGGAAAATCTACAGTTGCCAAAATTTTTGAAATCCTCCACATACCAGTCTATTACGCAGATGACAGAGCCAAATGGCTCATGAGCTTTGACGAGAAATTGAAATCCAAAATAAAGGAGGCATTTGGACCTGAAAGTTATGATTCTGAAGGCTCCTTAAATCGAAGTTATCTCGCTTCCACCGTATTTTCTGATCCCGAAAAAGTAAAGCAAATCAATAGCCTTGTACATCCGGCAGTTGGAAAAGACTTTGAAAATTGGGTATATGAGCAGAAAGGACCTTATGTACTCAAAGAGGCGGCTCTGATTTTTGAAACCGGTGGTGAAAAAAAATTGGATGCAGTCATCAATGTCAGTTCCCCTCTCAAAATTCGGATTTCCCGGGTATTGATGCGAGACCCTCATCGATCTTTGGATCAAATTAATCAGATTATTGACCAGCAAATGCCTGATGAAGAGAAAAATGAAAAAGCTGATTACGTTATCAAAAATACGGACACCAAAATGTTGATCCCTCAAGTGTTGTCCATTCACCAACAGTTGACTACCTGAAAATTGTTGAAAGCAATTTCGACCTAGGTCATATTGTCTAATTATGCTTTATATCTTAGGGGTTCAATTAACATTGCCCCCTATGAACATGCTTTTAAAGAGGCTTTTTATTTTTGGCCTTTCCTTCTTACCTGTTCTTTGCACATTTGCACAATCGCAAGATCAAACACTTTATTTTAAAAACCCAGCCAAAAACTTTACAGAATCACTTCCAATTGGAAATGGGAGGTTAGGGGCTATGATTTTTGGAAGTACCAATCGGGATAGGTTGGTCTTGAATGAAAAATCCCTATGGTCTGGAGGAATGCAAGATGCTGACAGGGAGGATGCAAATCAATATTTGGAGCAAATCCAAAACCTACTTCTCGAAGGAAAAAATAAAGAGGCTCAAGATCTACTTCAAGCCAATTTTGTAAGCAAAGGTGTTGGGTCAGGCTATGGGACTGGCGCAAATGAACACTATGGAGCCTATCAAACTTTGGGTGATTTATGGATCACTTGGAAAGACACTCTTTCTGAAGTCAACAATTATTCAAGAACCCTTAATCTTGAAGAGGCCATTGCATCAGTTAGTTGGACGAGGGGCGGAAATCAAATTTCCCAAGAATTCTATTCCAGCATTCCTGATCAGGTAATAGTCATTAGGTACCAATCAAATCAACCCAACGGATTAAACTTTTCAGTGAGGCTCTCCCGAAAGGAAAATGCAACGGTCAAGATTGAAGGAAAAGATCAGCTTCTGATGGTTGGGCAATTGCCAAACAAAGACCTTCCGGGAATGAAGTTCGCCAGTATTGTCCAAGTCATCGCACCTAATGGAAAGATTTCCCAAAACGAAAATCAGCTGACGGTTTCAAATGCCAATGAAACTTACCTGATTATAACAGCTGCGACAGATTACAATCTTCAGGATCCCAACTCAAGAGCGGGAGATCCACTTCAATTGGTCAAATCCCGTATCGGTTCTTTTCAGAAAGATGGAGCGAAAGAAAGACACCTGAAGTCTTATCAAGCTTGGTATCAGAGAAACTCTCTAAAGATGGGAACACAAAATTCAGAAGTAGAAAATTTGAGCACTCCTGAAAGGCTCCTTCGCTATTCCCAAGGAGGTAAAGATGCCCAATTACCGGTTTTGTATTACAATTTCGGGAAATACCTTTTGATTTCGTCCTCACAACCGGGAGAGCTCCCCTCCAACCTGCAGGGAATTTGGGCTCAGGAATATCAGACCCCCTGGAACGGAGACTATCATATTGATATCAATGTTCAAATGAATTATTGGTTGGCCGAGCCGATGGGCTATGGTGATTTGGCAGAGCCACTTCATCGCTTTACCTATAATCTGATGGAAAATGGAGCCAAAACTGCCAAAGCCTATTACAATGCACCGGGCTGGGTTGCCCATGTGATATCAAATCCCTGGCTTTACACTTCTCCTGGTGAAGGGGCCAGTTGGGGCTCAACGATGACTGGAGGTGCCTGGATGACGGAGCATATTTGGGAGCATTTCAGATATACTGGCGATACTGTTTTTCTTCAAGAGTACTACCCGGTATTAAAAGGAGCATCCGAATTCCTCGCTGCTGTCTTGATCAGAGAACCGAAAAATGGATATTATGTAACTGCTCCATCGAATTCACCGGAAAATTCTTATTTGATGCCCAATGGCTTCAGAGGATTTACCACCATGGGCCCAACAATCGATATGCAGATTGCCCGAGAGCTTTTTGGCAATACCATTCAGGCTGCAAAAATACTTCAAGTTGATCAGGATCTGGTCAATAATCTGGAGGAAAAGCGGGCGAATTTGGCTCCAAATACCATCGGTGCAAAGGGGGATTTGAATGAATGGCTAGAAGATTGGGAAGATGCAGAACCTCAGCACCGCCATGTTTCTCATCTATACGGATTACACCCCTATGATGAAATCACCCCTTGGAACACTCCTGAATTAGCAGAGGCAGTCAAAAAAACACTTGCAATAAGAGGTGATGATGGAACAGGCTGGAGTCGAGCTTGGAAGATAAACTTTTGGGCTAGATTGGGAGATGGAAATCACGCCTTGATTCTCCTCAAAAAGCTTTTGGAACCAGTCGGTGATGATGGTGAAAAAATAGTCATGCACAAAGGAGGAACTTATAGCAACCTATTCTGTGCACACCCACCTTTTCAGATTGATGGTAACTTTGGCGGAACGGTCGGAATCATAGAAATGTTATTCCAAAGTCATGGCAAGGAAGAAACCATTCGGCTTTTGCCGGCTCTGCCTGAAGATTCAGATTGGCAATCTGGAAGCATGAAAGGGATGCACGCCAGGGGAGGTTTTGTAGTTGATTTTTCTTGGGAAAATGGAAAAGTTTCATCTGGAAAAATCACCTCAAACTTGGGCAAATCATGCAGTTTTCTTTTGCCAAATGGCATGAAGATTCAGGACTCAAAAGGAAATTTGATAGTAGCAAACACCGGATCCAGGCCTGAAATTTTTAATTTTCAAACCCAGGCCGGTTCTTTCTACCAACTTTTACGATAATGATTTGAACTAGTGGAGGTTTATAAAGCCACTCAAATTTTGCTATCCTTCATGGCAGTTAATCCAATTATTAATTGCCCAAAGATGATTTCATTGTATCTTCCCAAAGATTTAATATTTGACTTTTAGAAATGGCATCAGGAATATTTGCACTGTTGGATGATATCGCCACTTTGATGGATGATGTCTCAGTAATGAGTAAAGTAGCAGCAAAAAAAACTGCAGGAATCTTAGGAGATGATTTGGCAGTAAATGCAGAAAAAGCATCAGGTTTTGTTTCAGACAGAGAACTTCCCGTTTTATGGGCAATTACCAAAGGCTCCCTCCTCAACAAGATAATAATCCTTCCTGTTGCATTCCTGCTCAGTGCATTCGTACCCATTGCTGTCACTATCATCTTGATCTTTGGAGGGCTTTACCTTGCCTACGAAGGGGCTGAGAAAGTTTATGAATATTTTGTCCCTCATCATCATGAAAATAAGGTGGATTTAGATGAAAAATTGAGTAAGGACGAGATACTCAAAAGGGAAAAAGTAAAAGTAAAATCAGCCATTGTAACCGACTTTATCCTTTCTGTTGAAATTATCATTATAGCTTTGGGAACAGTCGAAGGCTCCCCAATCACCACACAAATTGTGGTTGTAACTATTATAGCTCTCTTGGCAACTGTTGGTGTTTATGGAATCGTAGCACTAATCGTCAGGATGGATGAATTTGGATACAAACTCATTGATTTGAATGAGGAAACAGATAGCTTCTCGGATAAAGTAGGTCGCATGCTGGTGAATGCACTACCTTTGGTAATCAAAGCTTTGGGGTTTATTGGAACAATCGCCCTCTTTTTGGTATCAGGAGGTATTTTTGCCCACAAAATTGATTTCTTTCATCACATTCTACCTGAATCCATCCCCTCCTTTATCCAAGAGTTCATTTTTGGGTTGGTTATAGGATTTGTTGTGTTGGTAATTTTGAGTTTAGCTAAAAAAATTTTTAAAAAGTAAAACGTCATTATATCTGAAATCATCTACACTAATTGAAAGAAAACAAAAAAGGAACCCCGATTGGAGTTCCTTTTCTCAATTAACATTAGACCCAAATTGTATTATCTATTTATCTATCGATAGAGCCCAATACTTTTTTCATAAAGGTATTTCCGGCGTCTTTTTCAGACATGCCTCCAGCTACTAATTCATGAACCTCCAAAGCACCACATAGGTTGGAGATTAGCTCTCCAATCACATCGATTTCCGGTTCCTTCAAAGATGGAGCTTCAGAGATATTTTCCAATACCTCCAATGCGGTCTCGATCTGCTCAGGAGTACAGTTTCTTTGGATGGTTTTAATTACTGGCAACTTCATTAATCAAAGCTTTTAATTGGTCCTCTTTGTTCGTTTGAATTTGGTTGACCAACTGTCCTCCTTTGAAAGAAGCGAAAGTTGGCAAGTTATTTACCTGAGCCAATTTTCTAGACTGAGGGAATTTTTCAGCGTCCACGATGACAAATACTTTGTCTGCGTTTTCACCAGCCAGTCTTCTAAACTTTGGCTTCATGATGCGGCAATTGCCACACCAGCCAGCAGAGAATTGAACGATCACTTGATCATTAGAATCCACTAGCTCCTGTAGAGTATCTTCAGTTAGTTCAATCATTTTCTAATTAATTATTGGATAGGTAGTTAGCAACACCTTCGTTGGTAGCTTGCATGGCTTCTTTTCCTTCCTCCCAGTTAGCAGGACATACTTCGCCAAACTTCTCAACGTGAAGTTGTGCATCTAGAATTCTCAAATATTCATCGATATTTCTTCCCAATGGAAGATCGTTGATAGACTCATGACGTACGATTCCTTCTTTGTCGATCAAGAAAGTACCTCTGAATGCGATAGGAGCACCAGAGAAAGACCAAAGACGAGTTTCAGCATCGAAAGAATATTCCCCAGCCAAAACGCCATAGTTCAAAGAGATAGTTTTAGCAGCATCTGCCAAGATAGTGTAAGTCACACCTTCGATACCGCCTTCATTTTTTGGAGTCATCAACCAAGCAAGGTGAGTCTCTTCAGTGTCAGTAGAGCAACCCAATACCACAGTGTCTCTCTTTTCGAACTCAGCCAATTTAGCTTGGAAAGCGTGAAGCTCAGTTGGGCAAACAAAAGTAAAATCCTTTGGATAGAAGAAAAGGATGACGTTCTTCTTACCTAGGAATTGCTCCAAGTTGAAGTTTTCTACGATTTCTTCTCCATTGATTACTGCTCCTACAGAAAATGCTGGAGCTTTTTTTCCGACTAATGCCATGTTTCGTTGTTTTTATTAAAATTTGATAGAACAAAGCTAGCTCAGGAAATAGTATTTTAAAAAAGTAGAAGCTTCCGAATTCTACTTTCAAAAAGGCTATATACAGAATATAAACTCATATAAAATAAAAAAAAACGAAATAAAATATTAATATTTTATAATTCCCGTTTTTTTAAATCACCCGCAATCCGTTGCATACAGAAGAAAAAAATAATGATTGAAAGATTCTATTGATCATTTGAAAAAGCTATCGTAATCAGTGATCAGTTGGCAGTATCAGTATTCAGAGGTATAACCCAAATAGTTATAGGATGTTGAGTTTGCTGGAAAAAAGAAGAACCCTTGTTTGGATCTTCATGAACATTCCTCTACCTCAAATTCCAATCAGTCATAGTAAGACAGAAAAAATCTCCAAGAGTTTTAAACTCGTAAAGGGTTGAAATAAATTGATCAAAAAAAGCCCTGATAATTCAGGGCATTTTTCGTTTATTTTTCTTGAAGAGCATTACACCTATCATAGGATGGATCAATGTCGATAAAAACGTCTTCCTTCGCTGTCACAAACCAAGTGCTCAAGATTTCATCTTCTTTTCGTCGAAGGGTCGCTGCTTTCATTTTTTCATAATCATCATTCAAATTAGCACGATGAGCTGGATATTTAGCTTGATAGAAAAGTATTCTGACCTTTGTGCCTTCTCTTGGGTCTTCAAATCTCATTGGTTTTGAAATCGATCCGACTTCCATACTGTCCAATGTGAAATACAAAACTGGATCTTCTAGTGTTCTAAGCGTCAATCTATTGGAGCTAGTGCCTGGGTCAGTGAAGAAGCCACCGTTATCAGAAGTATTTCTATCGTCAGAATACTCCTTAGCCGCTTTTGCAAATTCAATGGTACCAGCTTGAATTTCATTTTTCAAACTATCCAAATAGCGCTCAGTTTTCAGGATGTCATCTTCATTAGCCTTTGGAATAATCAAAATGTGACGTGTATTGTAGGTGTTATTTTTAATTTCCAGAAGTTGAATCATGTGAAAACCAAACTGCGATTCTACTGGATCAGAAATTTCTCCTTGTCTCAGGCCTAGTGCAGCTCCTTCGTATTCTGGTACCATTTGTCCTCTAGCTGAGAAACCCAAATCGCCTCCATTCGCGGCAGAACCAGGGTCCTCAGAGTATTGTCTCGCCAATTCAGCAAAATCAGCTTTACCTGCTTCGATGTCCGCCTTAAATTGCTTCAATTGATTGTAGATGTTCTCCTTAGTCTGGGCATTTACTTCAGGTTTCCTTACAATCTGACCTACTGTAACTTCTGCTGAAAAGAATGGTAAGGAATCAGTAGGGATACTTTCATAAAAATTTTTCACCTCAGCAGGAGAAACCGCAAGTCCTTCAGTGATTTTACCTCTCATCCTTGTAACGACCATTTGTTCTCTGATCATTTCTTCCATTTCTGCTTTCAACTGATCGGCAGTTTTTCCATACATCTGAAGAATCATGTCTTCATTACCGCCAAACTGCTGCAAAACCATGTTGAATCTGTTTTCAGTTTCCAACATAACTTCCGGATCGGTTACGGTCACTGAGTCAATCTCTGCTTTTGCTACCATCAGTTTGTTAATGATAAGCGTTTCAAAAATTTCACAGCGAGTAGGCGGAGTCATTCCTTGCTGAGTTTGAGCAATGGCCTCCAAGAAAGTCTGCTGTACGTCTGATTCTAGTAAAATATTGTTGTCAACTTTTGCGACTATTTTATCCAACACTTGACCAGATACAGGGTTTTCTTGAGCAATGCTCTGGTGGAAGACCAAAAGGCTTAGAAATGCGGCTACTAGTAGGTTTAGTTTATTCATTGGGTGTAAATCCGGAATGATCCGGTAATTAATTTCATTGATTTATAGCAACAAAAGCTTCTTCCTTGGCGCTATTGTTGACTTTGACTGGATATTTTTGCTTGAGTGTTGCGATCAGTTGTTGATCAAGATACTCTTGATAGTCTCTGATTATAGGGCCTCTAGTTTCATCGAAATCTTTTGGTCCTGCAGGAACTTTGTCACCTAGAACAATTAGATAGATTTGTCCATCCACATTGACTTCCTGAAATTTTTGTGACAAATCAGCTTGAGCCAATGCTGGGTTTCCGGAGATTTCAATCAAGCCTGCGTTGAATTTATATGCCAATGGGTTAGGAATTTGAAAAGTAGCCTCAAATTCATCTACAATGGCTGGAGAATATGACTTATCCTTTAGGAAAGTTACGGCTTGGTCTTTTTTAGATTGATCCAAAACTTGTACTACCAATGAATTAACTCGATCTTTCCATTGGTATTTATCGATATTTTGCTCATAAAAGCTTTTCTGACCCAATGAGTCCAGAAGTCCTTTTTGCCAAACTTCTTCATTCATCAGAGTGAAAAGGAGTATACCATCATGATATTCTTTCAATAGCATTTTATACTCTTTATTATTCGCTTCCAAATCCTTCTCCTCAGCTTCTGCGAGTAGAGATCCACTATAGCGGTCATACCAAATATCGAAAGTACCCCCTTTCGTTCTTGGGATGACTTCTTCCTCGGCAATGTATGCCAAAAGATCACCTGCAGTACGAGATTTTCCCTGTAAAGTGAATAAAATTTCGTCCTTTAAACCCAATCGATCTATTTCACCTAAGAAACTGCTTTTTGGTTTATTGTTAAGGTTTGACCGAAGTTGATCTACTAAGGCATCTTTTTCTTCGAAACCATACCTAGCTTTCTGAATAGCTAATACTTGGGATTGGATCATGGAAGACCTGGAGTCCTTCAAAATTCTAGACCTGATCATATCCTCCATTTCTTCAAAAGAATCAATCGGTTTCTTTTCCTCCAATCTTAAAATATGATAGCCATATCTCGTTTTCACAGGAGGAGATACTTCTCCAATTTCTGATAAGGAAAATGCGGCCATTTCAAATTCTGGAATCATGTTTCCTACGCTAAACCATGGAAGTAATCCACCTTTTTGACTTGTGGCCGGGTCCTCTGAATAGTTTTTGACGATATCCTCCCAAATGGTAGTTGGTTTTTGGATTTCAGTATAGATGTCAGAAATTTTTCTTCTGGCTTGGTCTTCCGAATTGGGGTTGTTTTCATCAACGCGTACCAAAATATGGGATACCTGAACCTGTCCCGGATTAGGCTGTCTATCTTGAACCCTAATAATATGGTAGCCAAAGCTGGTCAAAACAGGATCTGAAACTTGGCCTGGTTGAAGATTGTAAGCGGCATCTTCGAAAGGCTGAACCATTTGAAGGGTTGTAAAGTACCCTAAATCGCCTTTGTTGACTTTAGCTGAAGGATCTTCAGAATATTCCAGTGCCAAAGCGTTGATGTCTCCACCGTTTTGGATTTCCTGCTTCACCTTAAGAGCCATTTTCAAAACGATCAAACTATCATCTGCGCTGGCATTTGGTGGGAACTGAAATAAAATATGACTTGCTCTTATGACCTCTTGCATTCGAGAATAAGCCTTTCTTAGTTCCCCCTCTTCAATTGAGTTTTTGATTAGAAATGGTGCTTTCAAATTTTCTTTGAAGGATTCGAACTCCAATTTGAACTCTTCGGAATCATCCAATCCCAAGGCCTCGGCTTCCCTCACTTTCAATTTATAGTTGATAAAAAGGTCAAGGTTTTCGTTGAATTCTTCTCTGCTTACTCCAGATGGAGGATTTCCTGTGGAGTTTCCTTTTCCAAGAAGGTAAATAAACTCATCACTGGATACATCTTTGCCGCCCACAGTCATAAGTGTTGCATCTAGAGATTGCGCATTGGCATCCAAGGTCTGGGGGCAAATGATTGTAAATAAAATAAGGAAGGCCGAAACCATTCGTAGTGTCATGAATCAGAAGGCTGAAATTTCAAGATGCAATGTTACAAAATTATCAGGATTTCAAGGGAAATGCCTGTTTGATAAAGGTTTTAACAAGAATTAGGATCGAAATAACTTGATCAACCGGCAGGTATTCATCCCCCGATGACTTTCAAATTCGATTTCATCCATAATTTTCTTTACCAAAATGATGCCTAGACCTCCTTTTCTTTTTTCAGAAATGACTTTTTTCAAATCTGGAACTTCATAATCTAGGAGGTTGAAGGCTTTTCCTTTATCTGTAATTTCAAATGTCAAGCGATCACTTTCCTGCCGCACAGCAAGAAGAATTTGATCCTTTTCATTGCATTGATGTGAATGGATAATCAGGTTGGCGCACACTTCCTCTACTGCTAAGGTGACTTGATTTAGCTCGTTTTCATCCAGCTTAGAAGGCAAGAGTGTTTGATTGAGAAAATTCCTCAATTCGGAAAGTGCCGTAGTCCGGCAAGCTATCTGGATTTTGTGTTCCATTTTTAGCTCTCCTGTAATGCTTCTTCTTTTGTTGAAACTATGCTGATCAATTGATCTAATCCGAGGATTCGGAAGACTTCAAATACCTTAGGGGAAAGGGAGAAAATTTTCAAATGAATTCCTTTATCCTGAAATTCCTCCAAATAGGACATAAATACCCCCAAACCAGCAGAGGAAATATATTCCAATTCAGAACCATCCACTAAAATAGATTTGGCTCCTTTTTCTTCAAGATCTCGGATAGATTCGTCCAGTTGTACTGAATTACTAGCATCTATTTCTCCTTTTACTTTGAGAATATGATGTGGGCTTTCTTCTAGTATTGATATTGAGAGCATAATTAGTTATTGAATTTTACTACCACTAGTGAATAGTCATCATCGATCAATCCATCCCCACCTACGAAGTCATGAACAGAATCGATGATTTTTATCTGAATTTCTTTTGGTGTTAGTTCCTGATGAATTTCGACTAAAGATCGGATTCGTTCAAAACCGAATTGTTGTGATTTGTGATTCTTGGCTTCCACGATTCCGTCAGTGAACATGACTAAGACATCTCCACTTTGGTAGCTAAAGACCTTTTCTTCAACGTGTTTTTCATATTGCTGGTTTCTTAGAATTCCCAAACCAAGGCCATCTACCTCTAAATACTCAGCTTTACCAGTTGTTTTATGAAGTAAAAGCGTAGGGACATGTCCCGCTCTTGAATGCAAAAAGCTATGGTTTGCCGTATCTAATATGAATATTGAAGCTGTAATGAAGTGATTTCGTTCCAGGCAACGACTCAATGCGGCATTAGCCCGAATCATAAATTCAGAGGCACCCAAATTGAGCTGGATCAAACTTTGGAAAATTCCTTTCATCTGAGACATATGAAATGCCGCAGAAGTTCCTTTACCTGAAACATCACCGATAATCAATACAATTCTATGCTCATCCAGTTGGAATGTGTCATAGTAATCCCCTCCAACTTCATCTGCTGCATTGGAATAGGCACAGATTTCAAAAGAGTCATTGTGATCCAATTTGACAGGAAGGAGGGCTTTTTGTACCCGTTGAGCAATTTTTAACTCTTCAAGGTATCGTTCGTTTTGGATAGCTTGATTCAGAAGGCGGTGGTTTTCTACAGCAATACTTGCCTGTCTAGCAAATGTGCTGATGATATTGACCATTTCTTTGTTGAAACCATCTCTCACTTCTTTGCAAAGTACTAATCGGCCAATTACTGCCTTATTTACAATGAGTGGAATGAGTAAAATTGACTCAAATTTGGAATGATCTACTCTCAGAGGTAAAGGAGCCAAATTATCAGGCTTGGTATCAGTAGCCCATTCTACTGCGGATTTTGTTTTTTCGATCAGGTTAGATACCTCGTGTCGGTTTTCCGAGTCAATCCATCTCTCTTGGATGACTTCCTCACCACTATCATTTTTGCTCATTTCTAGCCAAGCAGCATCAGCATATGCTGCACTCATGCAAGAATCCATCAATATGTCGAGAACCTGCTCTTCATTTTCCTCCGGTTGGATGGATTGACTTAGTCTTTGAAAATTGATTGCTTCTGTCAACTTTTGTTCAAATACCGAAGAAGTAGGCAAATTGAACAGCGTGACTAAGAAGCTAAAAAGTGCATAAATAAATATGAATATGAACAGAGAAATAAGAAACAGGTTGTCCAGCAGATTAATTGGGTAGCTCTGCTGTGAATTGCTGAATCCATTGCTTTGTAAAAAGAGGAAAGTGGTACTGAGAATGATGATAAAAAGGAATAAAAGTGATTTCCACTTTTCTTTGAAAGTCAAGTAGGGTATCCACTTCAAATTAGCTGATAAAAGGATTCCCAACCCCGTCAGTATAACCAAACCAAAGATGAAGCTGTAGTCAAGGGTGTTTTTATTGAAGAAAATAAAGAACATGGCCAATAGCAATGCAAATTCGAAGGTTTGCCATTGCTTGACTACTCGCTTGGTTTTCTGATACAAAATGAGATTCTTCCAAAGTATAGCCCCAGAGACCAAGAATATCGTGGCCATTGCGAAATAAACATGATAGAAGAAGTTCATCAAAAATGGATCTTGACCCAATTTTGAATCTCCCATCAGCCGATAGAAAAGCTGAAAAAGCATAACTACAACCGAGGCTGCCAGCCCAGTGGAAGCGGCTCTCCAAATGACATTGATAAAGTCATTTTTCGTGCTTTTGTTGATGTTATAGTTATAAAAACCGTATACAGTCAGGAAGAATAGAATTTCCAAAATCCAGGTGAATTCGGGGATTATTCCTGAATTGAGATCGTTGATGACACCAAAAAGGCGAACCATGTCTACAAACAACAGGGCTAACCATACCAAAATGGCGAGCAAAAAGCTGAGCTTTCCGATATGTATGGTTGGTAGTTTGATCATGAATGACTTCCCAATATTAGTTAAAGGGATCCGAAAAAGTAATCACTCCATAGAATAGCTAACTGATGGAATGTTAAAAAATTATAAAAGCTTATCGACTAAATACTTAAAGACAAATGAGGTCTTCAATCATTCCTTCTCCAAATCTCGATTCAATCAAACTCAAGATTTTATTTTTGTTCATTTGAATTTCTCTTTTGATAGGGCCGGAGCTTAATTTCACAAATAACTTCTTGTCCCTGATGAATACAGATTCAGTTCTGGAAGCAATGGTTTTTCCGACCAATTCTCCCCAATCATGAATCAGGCTTTTTTCCTGAAACTTCCCCTCCAATCGATAAACTTTCAATAGTTCTTTGAAAGCATCTTCCAATGGAGCGGCTTCTTTTTTTCGGCTATTAGGATTATAAGTCATACTTTTTTCAAAAGAATAAAGCGGAGGCAATACTGTCGGCAAGAAGTTTTCCGCTTTTTGTCAAAGATAAGGTATTCTCACCCCAAAGTAGCCATCCTGCCTGACCGAATTGATCGAGCTGTTTCATTTTTTCGATTTTCAGATCTTTTTGAAAACGATCCTTCAAATACTCCAGATCGATCCCCCATTTGGTTCTCAGACTGGTAAGGATGTATTCATTCAAAATATCTGATTCTTCTGTTTCTTCTTTTTCAAAACTGATTTGACCACTTTCTAATGAGTGAATAAATTTTGAATTGTTTCGGATATTGGAGCCTCTTTGGGTTCCATCGAAAGAGTGAGCCCCCGGCCCTAAACCTAAGTAAGGTACAGATTTCCAATAATTGGTGTTGTGAAGAGCTTCTTTTCCTGGGGTAGAAAAGTTGGAGATTTCATATTGATCATATCCGTGCTTCAGGGCTTCTTCTTGAAGAATTTCGAATTGTTCGGCTACAAAGTCCTCGTCAGCAGGAGAGAATTTTCCTTTTTGCTCCCAAACTCCTAAGGCAGTTTTGGGCTCAATAGTCAATGCATAGCAAGAAATATGTCCGGGATCTTGGGAAAAGACCAGCTCCAGATCTTTTTTCCACAAGGAATGATCCTTCCAAGGAAAGCCATAAATCAAGTCCATGCTGAATTTGTAAAAACCTGCATCTCTTGCTTTTTCGATGGCTTCTATTGATTCGTGAGAATTATGCGCCCGATTGTAAAACTGGAGAATTCGATCTTCAAAACTTTGAACTCCTAGACTCAATCTGTCGATTCCGAATTTTTTCCAAGCACGAAGCTTTTCAATAGATAGATCATCTGGGTTGGCTTCCAAAGTTATTTCTTGGAGATCCAAGGTGAAAAGTTTGGAAAATTCATTCAATAAAAAATCAATCCATTTGGGATCGGGTAGGGAGGGTGTGCCTCCTCCAAAATAGATTGTTTTTATTTTTTCCTTACCGAGGTATTCTTTTCTGATTTCAGCTTCCTTGGCGATCATTTTGATCATCTTCTCCAATTGTGAAGTATTGGTGCTGAAATGAAAATCGCAGTAATGACAAGCCTGCTTGCAAAATGGAATATGTACGTAGATGCCAGCCAAATGAATTCTATTATTTTGCGAATATAATTAATCCATTCCCCTCCATCATGAGGCAACTTTATTTCCTCCTTTTTCTATTCACTTTTTTAAGCCTAAAATCGCTAGCTCAGGAGCAATGGTTGGGATGGAGAGTAGGAGAGGAAAGTAGATTGTGGAAAAACTATTCAAGTGATGAAAAAAGGGTCATTGGACTTGATTCAATAGTCAATCATTATAAAATTGAGGGCTATCTGGCGGCTTTTTCAAGAGAAGAAAAAAGAAATTCCGATTCACTTTGGATTTCTATTGATTTAGGACCTGCGATTGAGAAAGTGAATTTGAGCTCTGGAAACTTACCTACTAATCTGGTCAAAAATATCAATTGGGGGGAGAAAACATTTGTAGAGGTTAGTCTTTTGATTGATCAGATTCTCCAAGATTCAGAAAATGATGGGTATCCATTTGCGTCTGTCAAACTTGATAGTATTAGTAGAACAGGAAGTGGAATCGAGGCTTCACTAAACTATGACTATGGCCCTTTGATCACTTGGGATAGTGTAAAAGTGAACGATCAGAGCAAGACTTCTGAGAAATATATTCAAAATCTTTTAGGAATTGTCCCGGGATCTCCGTTTTCTGAAAAGCAATTGAGCGAAGCGGTAAAAGTGATTGACCGATCTCCTTATTTTAAATCTTCTGGATATCCAGCTTTGACTTTTCAGTTTCAAAAAGCACAACCAACTTTTCAATTAATAGAAAGGAATGCCAATGTGATTGATGGAATTATTGGTTTTCTTCCCAATGAAAATGAACCCGGCAAGTTACTCGTTACCGGGCAATTGGATCTGCAACTGTATCATTTGGGAGGAAAAGGCAGAGATGTACTTGTAAGTTGGCAAAGGTTTAATGAGCTAACCCAAAGCCTTGCCATCAATGCTAAGGAGTCATTTATTTTTAATTCTCCTTTGGATGTTGGAGGCGCTTTTTCTCTTCTCAAGCAGGACAGCACGTTTTTGAAAAGAGATCTTGGGATTGTATTTGGATATCGGGTTTCGCCTAATTTCTATGTTAACTTTTTAGCAAATAGGGTTGCGAGTGATTTGTTGGCAACATTTGAATATAGGGAGGTTGATGAGCTTCCCGAAATTGCGGATTACCGTTGGAGTGAATATGGGGTTGCTGCAGAATGGGATTTATTAGATGATATCATTGCGCCAAGGAGAGGATTTAAAGTAAGGATTAAAACTTCCGCCGGAAACAAAAGGATTTTGGAGAATACAGGTTTGCCTGAGGAGGTTTATACGGGTCTGGATATGAATACCCCTCAATATTCTTTTCAGTTAAACTTGGAAAAACATGTGTTTATTAAACCAAATTGGGGAATGTACCTTGGAGGTGCAGGAGGTTTGGTCCAAAATGAGAATTTATTACTCAATGACCTCTATAGAATCGGAGGGTTGAAAAGTATCCGAGGGTTTAATGAGAACTTCTTTTATGCCAGTTCCTATGCATATTTGAATTTTGAACAGCGATTATTTTTTGGAGAAAACTCATTTCTCTTACTTTTTTTGGATGGAGGCATTCTGGAAAACCCTTACTTTGCAATGTCAAAGGAAAAGCCGTTTTCAATGGGAGCTGGCTTGAACTTTGAGACTGGTTCGGGAATTTTCAGATTTATTTATGCAGTCGGGAAATCTAACCAGCAAGCTCTTACATTTTCTCAGTCAAACATCCATTTTGGATATTTAGCACGGTTCTAAGAAATGATCAAAAAGATCCTTCTCTCAATTTTATGTTTATCCTTTTTTCAATCTTTGACTAAGCTCAACGCTCAAGTTTTGGAGGATTATAGCCAAAAATGGGATGTCGGAGAAAGGGAAAGTTGGTTTGGAACCTCAGACCTTGTGAGTCAGGAAGTAGATTTGACTGCCTTTCCACTTTCTTATCTTTATTTGGAAATACCTGAAGAAACGGTGGTGTTTGCGGGAGATAAATTGTGGTTTTATGCAGAAAAGGATACAGTTTGGTCCCGACAACTGATTGGCATCAAAGAAGAGCTAAAGGCAAATGAGATCAACCTGACGCTTTACAAAGAGGGGATTGGTACTCAAGATGTGAAGTTCAAAAAGGTTTTGGACCCAAAAAAAGTCTCTTTTGATAGCCAAGAAACTACGGGGGCTTTTAAGATCAGGGAGGATAAGAGAGGTGATTTCCGAGATTTTTTTGTGGTTTCTATAATAATTATCTTGGTGCTAATTGCACTTTATAAGCAGGCTTATCCTTATATATTTCGAGGCTTATCTAAGCCAAGTGGTTTGTTGAGTGATGATGATTTTTCAGAAATTGGAAGCCTACAGAAGTTTTTTTCACTGGACATACTTTCATTTGTATTTATTGTAAACTTAATGACTGCCTTAGTTGGGGTTTTAGGCTTTGCCATCTTTCGCCCTGATTTATTTTTAAGGTTGTTTCCCGAAGGATTTAAGTATCTTTTAATGGTCTGGTTAGTAGTGTCTTTCGGGCTATTGGTGTTGACTATATTTAAATTCTTGGCAATTCGGACCTTTGCATATATGTTTGATTTGGGCAAAGTTGAATTCCCTCATTTTTTCTATTTATTGAGATTGATTATTTGGGGGAGCATGCTATTCTTAGCTATTGCCTTTATGTTTTTGATGAATTCATTTTTCCAACTCGAAAATGTACTTGAATTAACTTTTCGCGGATTTTTCTGGATGTATTTAGGAGGTATTGGAGTATTATTTATTATGATGATGAATAAGTTGTCCTTTAAGAAATATCATTTATTTACTTACCTTTGCATCGCAGAATTGGTGCCTTTTCTGATCCTAGCTAAATGGGTCATGGTATTAGGTCAATAGTATTTAAAATTTAAAGGAACATACAAGTATGAGTGCAGCTACCAAGGATCGGCTTAAGCCAGTAAAAAGTATTCTTGTCTCCCAACCTAAACCTCACAACGTAAATTCCCCATATTTCCAGCTAGCCGAGAAATACAATCTTAAGGTAGATTTTAGGCAATTTATCAAAGTGGAGCCGGTTCCACCCAAGGAATTTAGGAAGCAGAAAATTGATATTCTAAAGCATACTGCTGTCATTTTTACGAGTAGAAATGCAATTGATCATTTCTTTAATATCTGTAAGGAATTCAAAATAGAAATGCCGGCGGATATGAAATATTTTTGTATTTCGGATCAAACAGCGCATTACCTTCAGAAATACATAGTAATCAGAAAAAGGAAATTATTTGTAGGTCAGAAGACTGCTCAAGATTTATTTGATTACTTCAAAAAACATAAAAATGAGAAATACCTTTTCCCATGCTCTGATATCAGAAAAAATGATATTCCTGACTATATGGAGAAGAATGG
Source organism: Algoriphagus sp. PAP.12 (assembly GCF_026652115.1). Classification (GTDB taxonomy): domain Bacteria; phylum Bacteroidota; class Bacteroidia; order Cytophagales; family Cyclobacteriaceae; genus Algoriphagus. The sequence goes on from NZ_JAPPSQ010000011.1 coordinate 67,393, forward strand.
TATCGATTTTACAGAAGCAATAATTTACCATACTGTAGCGGATGACCTGTCAGATCTGTCTGATGTTAAGTATGATATTTTGGCTTTCTTTAGTCCTTCTGGATTAAAATCCCTGAAAGTAAACTTTCCTGATTTTGAACAAGGGGCAACAAGAATTGCTGCATTTGGACCAACCACAGCCAACGAAGTAAGAGAATTAGGCTTGATTTTGGACATTGAAGCTCCTTTACCAAATGCTCCAAGTATGACCGGGGCTTTGGAGCTTTACATCAAAAAGGCCAATAATTTGTAATTCTTAGAATCAAAATCTGTGGTTTTTCAGTTATAATCATTACAATAGTCTTTTCTTCTGACAAAACCACATACTAAATGATTCAGAGTAGTCAATGGAAGTGCATTTTTAGCTTGGCGGTAGTATTAAGCTTTTTTATGGTTGCTACTTCCGGCTATGCTCAGCAAGATGCTCAATTTACCCAGTACATGTACAATGGCATGTACTACAATCCCGCATTTGCAGGCAAAGAAGGTGGGTTTAGATTCTCAGCATTGCATCGATCTCAATGGGCTAATTATTCTACCTCAACAGGAGCTGGAGGAGCCCCAGTGACTCAGTTGATAACTGCACAGGGCAGTTTGGATGATAAGAATATAGGGTACGGACTAACAGTAGTCAATGATCAAATTGGTGCTACTGGAAACTTAGAAATAAACCTACAAGGTGCCTATCATAAAAAAATAAACCGTACTACCTTAAGCTTTGGTGGTTATGTAGGGATGTTCTCTAGTTCGCTTGATTATGGTGAGTTGGTTTTGGTAAACCCTGAACCAAATTTACCCAGTTCCGGGAAGGAAAGTTCCATGAATTTGAATTTTGGGGCTGGAGTTCTTTTGGACCGAGGAGATTATTACGTAGGTTTGAGTTCTCGACATATCAATGAACCAGAGTTTGATTTTGGAGACGGAGGGATTGCTAACCCTCTTTTAAACCACTCCTATCTCTTATTCGGTTATAGATTTAGACCGATAGGTCAATTGAGGATTGAACCAAGTTTTCTTTTAAAATCAGTGTCTTTGAATAATTTTTCTTACGATGTCAGCGTTATTGCTACTCATCAGAATAAAATTAGTGGAGGCATTGCGTTTAGAGGAGATGAGTCTGTTTCTTTGATTTTAGGATATTCTCTTCTTAGAGATAACTCATTAGTTTTAGGATATTCTTTCGATTTGGTGGTAAGTGGACTGGAAGCAAAATCTCCAACTAGCCATGAATTGATGTTGAGATATAGATTAGTAGATGTTAGTAAAGAGGTCCAACGGGTAATTCAACGTACACCGAGGTTTAGATTTTAAAGGATAAATAGGTTGTGTTTTACTGTAAACCAGTAGAAAACATAACATTTATTTGATTTTAAAATTGGCAGGTTATTTGCATAAATGTTGAAAATTCAGCTAAATTTCGCATTCAGACCGTATTGTATTTTGGACATTCATTTGATGATATAAAAAACGTCATTTATGTATAAGAATTTTAATCTTCGCTTGACGCCCATAGTTTTGGGGTTGGCAATAGCGACAATCCTCCCAGGTTGCGGGCTTTTCAATAAGAAAGGATCGGCAAGTGAAAAACTAAATCGTAGGGGTGAAGTTACTGGTGTTCCTAAGAGAACCGCATGGCAGCAAAACCTTCCTTATGATATGGTACCGATCAAAGCCGGGACTTTTTGGATGGGGCAATCAGATGAGGATATTGCGTTTACGCAGTCTTCTATGAACAAGCAGATTACCATATCTGAGTTTTTTATGGATAAATACGAAGTGTCCAATAATAAATACAGACAATTTTTAGTAGCTGTTAAAGAAGGTACCCTTACAACTGGAACTCCTACCACATTAAAAGAAGAACCTCAATTTAATTATGATGAGCTGAGACCTGATACTACTGTATGGTCTACAAGTTTTGCTTATCATTATGGAGACCCAATGATGGAGTTCTATTTTGATCATCCAGCATTTGATAATTACCCAGTAGTTGGGATTACATGGGAACAAGCAAAGCAATATTGTGAATGGAGAACCTACCACATGAATGCTAATGATGAATACGATTTTGATATGCCAAGTTTCCGTCTTCCTTCTGAGGCAGAATGGGAATATGCCGCTAAAGGAGGAAAAGATGTTGCCAAATACCCTTGGGGCGGTCCATATTTGAAAAATAAAAGAGGTTGTCTCATGGCAAACTTCAAACCTGGAAGAGGTAATTACATTGATGATGGGTTTGCATATACGGCCCCAGTTGATGTTTTCGCTCCAAATGGTTTCGGTTTGCACAATATGTCTGGAAATGTTGCCGAATGGGTTTTGGATGCATATGAAGCAACTTCAAGGACTGTTACTTGGGATTTGAATCCAGTTTACGATGTAGAAACCGAACCTAGAAAAGTAATCAGAGGCGGTAGCTGGAAAGATATAGCTCACTACTTAGAAACTTCTACAAGAACTTATGAATATCAAGATGTGGCTCAGGCTCACATTGGATTTAGAACGGTTATGACCTTCATTGGAAGATCAGGATCAATGGACGTGAAGTCTAGTAAGAGACGAAGAAGATAATTACAAAAACCTACACTTTAAAAACCAAAAACCTTAATACTAAATTTACAGATGGCTAGCAAAAGCAACTTCTTTTATTCCAGCATCATGCCTAAAATCTATGGTATTGGCGCTGCTGTCGTTATCCTTGGTGCGATGTTTAAAATCCTCGATTGGCAAGGTGCAAACTGGATGATTGGTATAGGTCTTTCAACTGAAGCCTTGATTTTCTTCCTTTCAGCATTTGAACCACGTCCAGATGAGGTAGATTGGAGTAAAGTTTACCCTGAGCTTGCAGGTGATGCTCCAGCTCCTAAGAAAGCGAGAGTTGCTGCTGTAGCTGGTGGCGATCAAGTTTCTCAAAAATTGGATGAAATGCTTGCCAATGCAAAGGTTGGTCCTGAGTTGATTGAAAGTTTAGGGAAAGGTATGCAAAACCTTGCGACTTCTGCTGAAAAAATGGGCAACCTTTCGGACGCAGCTGTAGCAACTAATGAATATGCCACGAACGTTAAAACTGCCGCTAAAACTTTGGTAGATATGAACGCTTCTTATGGCAAAACTGCTGCAGCTTTGACTGAAATGTCTTCTGCTTCCCAAGACGCTAAAGAATATCATACACAAGTAGTCACTGTAACCAAAAATCTATCTGCTTTGAATGCAGTATATGAAATGGAATTGCAGGATGCCAATAGCCATGTCAAAACTTTGAATAAATTCTATTCAAATATGACAGCAGCTATGGAAGGTCTTACTGAAGCGGGTAAGGAAACTGAAGCTTTCAAAAATGAGCTTGCTAAATTGAACAGTAATGTAAGTTCGTTGAACAAAATCTATGGTGGAATGCTATCCGCTATGAAAGGTTAATTCTTTCCTAATCACAAAAACCATTAGATAAAAGCAAATGGCAGGAGCTAAAGAGACACCTAGGCAGCGGATGATCGGGATGATGTACCTTGTATTGACAGCATTGCTGGCATTGCAGGTAAGTAATCAGATCCTCCAAAAATTCGTCCTGATTAATGACGGATTGGAGAGGACATCCCGGAATTTTATCCAGAAAAACGAATCCACTGTTAGTTCTATTGCATATAACGTAGAGCAACAGGGAAATAATGAGAAAGACGTACCTAAAGTAGATGCAGCTGAGCAAATCAGAGAGGCTACAAGGGAGATATTCGCATATCTAGAGGATATGAAGCAGCAGCTTATTACTCAGTCTAATGCTAAAAATGATGAAGGTAACTTTGTCAATTCAGCATTGAAAAATACTGAGGTCGCTGGTAATATGTTCGTAAACAATGGAATGGGAGAGCAGTTGAAGCAAAATTTAAATGCTTATCCTGCTAAAATTGAAGAGATTTTATCGAGTGTAGGGATTACAGACAGAAAATTTGCCCCTATAGCACTTGACGCTTCTGAGATTGAGATTTTTGCGAATGACAGAGATGTTAGAGGAAAAAGCTTCGTCGCTTTGAACTTTGTAAAATCACCTGTAGGCGCTGTAATGACACAGTTTTCTCAATATCAGAATGAGGTATTGAATATTGAAAGTGAAGCTTTGAATGCTGTAGCCAGTACAATTGGTTCTTTCTATTTCAAGGCAGATATCACTGAAGCTAAAATTTCAGCAGTATCAAATATTGTGGCTGCAGGTACTAAGTTTGAGGGTACTATGTTTATCGCATCCTCATCATCTTCTGCAGCGCCAACCATGACTTTGGATGGAAGATCTGTTACAGTTGATGAAAAAGGCTTTGGTCAAATTGAATTTACTGCGACCCCTGCATCTGAGTATGATGATAAAGGGTTGGCAAGAAGAGTACTGAAAGGTGAAATAGTAACCAATATTGGTGGCGAAGATCAAGTTCTTCCTGTGGAATACGAGTATTATGTAGCTCAACCTGTTGTGAAAGTTTCTTCTGAGGTTGTTCAACAGTTATATGCAGATTGTGCAAACGAATTATTGATTGAAGTTCCAGCATTGGGTAATACTTATGCTCCTGAATTTGCAGTAAGCAATGGTCAATCTATCAAAGGAAATAAGCCTGGTCAGGTAACTATTATCCCTGGTGCTTCTGGTAAAGTGACTATTGGAGTTAGTTCTGGAGGTAATAAAATTGATGACGTTGCGTTCGATATTAAACCAGTTCCAGCTCCTTCTATTGTTCCTGCAATGTCCAATGGTGCTGCTGTTGATTTGAGCCAATCTCAAGCGATAGGTTCTTTAACTGGTTTAAAAGTTCAAGCTATTCCAGAGCCTACTTTCGGAAGAACAATGGCTAAGGATGCAAACTTTGAGGTAACTGGTGGTGAGGTTAGATTATTGAGAAATGATGTGCCAAGACAAACCATACAGATTTCAAATGGAAACAGCTTGGCAATGCGTCAATTACTTGAAAGTGCTAGACCTGGTGATGACATTGTAGTGGTAGTAAATCAGGTGACCAGAACCAACTTTAGAGGAAATAAAATTCCTTCTAGCTTGAATCAAATCATTCGTATCGGGGTTAAATAATCCTTCGATAGGGATCCAGAAAATATGATTATGAAAAATATTCTTCAAAAATTATTCTTATCTCTACTTGTTGCTACGAGCTTGGCTCCAATGACAAGCTATGCTCAGGTGCCGACTAGCGTCAACCCATCTGGCTATGGAGACAGACAGTTTGATATGGATACCATTTACTCTGCTAAAAGAATCAGAGAAGATGATAAAATGTACCAAATTGGTGTTTGGAGAAGAATTGATCTTCGTGAGAAATACAATCTTTCACTTTATGGATCTGGTGATGCTAAAGATAATGGAATCATAAGCCATATTTATGAAGCTGTTGTGGATGAAAATGCTCTTGAAGTTTTCAGAGATGAAGAATTTACAGAACCTTTATCTATTGCTGAATTTCAAGAAAACTTCTGGTTGAATGCGACGGGAGATAGCATATTCGTGAAGCAATTATATTATCTAGATTTCAAAGAGGATTTTGTGTTTGATAAGCACCATTCGGATATGGTTTTTGACATCAAATACATTCATTTGGTAATGCCATCAGCTACCAATTCTAATGCTGGTCAGAAAACTATCGGATATATCCGGTATAAAGATTTCTATAATTACTTCAAAGATCATCCTGAGGCAAGATGGATTAACTTCCAGAACTTATCGAAAAGTTTGACTTATGATGAAGCTTTCGAAACCAGATTGTTTAGATCAGTTGTTCAAAGGTTCACCAATCCTGATGAAGCACTAATAGCAGATATGGTTGATTTCGATCATCCTGATCCAAAATTACAAGCTTATATGGATGCCTTGGCATTTGAATACAAACTACTTGAATTTGAAAATTCCCTATGGGAATGGTAAAATAAAGGGGCTTTTAAGCCCCTTTATTTTTTTCTTTCCATTCAATTAACCCTTTAGCTTTACTTGATCCTATTACTCTGGCAATTTCTTCTTCACTTGCTTCGCTAATTTTTTTGACCGATTTGAAGTGGTTTAAAAGCTTATTAGCTGTATTTTCTCCTATTCCTGGTATCGCAGTTAGCTGTGTACCGAATGCATTTTTACTTCTTACTTTTCTATGGAATGTTATAGCAAACCTGTGTGCTTCATCCCTTATTCTTTGAAGCAATCTTAAACTTTCGGATTTCTTATCTATATGGATAGGGTAGGAATCTCCAGGAAAATATATTTCTTCAAGCCTTTTAGCAATCCCGATGATGGGCATTTTACCATAAACTCCAAGTTCTTGCAAAGCTTCTACCGCTGAAGATAATTGACCTTTTCCTCCATCAATAACAATCAGTTTGGGTAATGATTTTCCTTCTTCTAATAGCCTTTTATAACGCCGTGAGACAATTTCTTTCATGCTTGCAAAATCATTGGGACCTTCCACCGTTTTTACATGATAATGGCGATATTCTTTTACTGCTGGTTTCCCGTTTAAGAAACATACCATGCTTGCCACTGGGCTTGTTCCTTGGATGTTTGAGTTGTCAAAACATTCGATATGGTCAGGTATCTCAGGTAAGCTTAGGTCCTGCTGTAATTGCTTGATAACTCTGTCTTTTTTGTCTTTGTTTAATCCCTGTAGTAATGCTTTTTCTTTTTTATAGAATAGAGCATTTTTTGTTGAGAGTTCAACCAGTTTCTTTTTATCACCAATTTTCGGCTGGACTAGGTTAAGGCCTTCAATCGGGTTTTTAATTTCAATGTTTATAAGTACCTCCTCTGCGTCACTATTGAATTGATCCTGTAATCTTATTAAAGCTGTGATTAGTAATTCCTCTTGGTCCTCATCTAACTTTTTCTTGAGCTCCACATTTTTTGAGACTATCATTGCTCCATTTTTCACCCTCATGTAATTGACGTAGGCATTTTTCTCATCTATGACGATAGAGCAGACATCGTGATTGGAAATGTTAGGATTGGCAACTAATGATTTGGCTTGATATTTCTCCAAGAGATCAAGCTTTTCCTTCATTCGTTGAGCTTTTTCAAACTCCAGGTTTTCAGCATAGGATTGCATTTCCTGCTTGAAAATGGTTTTGGCAATCCCTAGATTTCCTTTGAGGATATGCTTGGCTTGTTCCAGGTCTTTTAAATAATTAGACTCGGATTGCTTTCCAACACATGGTCCTTGGCAGTTTCCAATATGATATTCCAAACAGACCTTGTATTTCCCTTCATTGATTTTATAGGGGGAAAGGTCCAATTTACAGGTTCGAATAGTGAATAATTCTCTGATCAAGTCCAATACATTGTTCATTGCCTTGACGCTCGCAAACGGACCAAAGTAAGTCCCTCTTTTGGGAATCAACTTTCTTGTCTGAAATATCCTGGGAAAGTTTTCCTTAGTGATCAATAGATAAGGATAGGTCTTATCATCCCGAAGAAGAATATTGTATTTGGGATGTGATTTCTTGATGAGGTTGTTTTCAAGTAGTAAGGCGTCAAATTCAGAATTGACAAGGGTGATTTCTATTTTTCTGATCTCTTTGACCATTCTTCTGGTCTTGAGATTAACCCCCGTGTTTTTATTGAAATAGCTACTGACGCGCTTTTTCAGACTTTTTGCTTTACCGACATAAATCAACTCGCCTGCCTCATTGAAGTAGCGATAAACTCCTGGATGGTCAGGCAGGATGTTATATTCAGAAGGAGCAAAAGAAGAAGTTTGCATAATGCTAAATTAAAAAAAACAGCTCCGAATCGAAGCTGTTTTTGAGTAGTGCTATTTATAAATCTATTTAAAAATCATTTTTCTTGGCATCATAGTCAAACTCAACAAATCTTTGACTTTCTTTTTCGTAGACATCACAGTCTATTTCAATACTAAGTGGTCTTTCAGGCCTAGGGAATGGACCTTTAGTATAGCCCAATTCTTTATCAGCATAGATTTTTTCCATGTATTTCACCCAGATTGGTCTGGCAGTTCTACCCCCTTGACCTGCAATCCAACTTCTAAAGTGAATCGCTCTATCATCTCCTCCGGTCCAAGCTCCTGATACCAAATCCTTGCTCATACCGATATACCAACCATCTGATGCATTTTGAGTCGTTCCGGTTTTACCACCAAGTTCATTTCCTTCTCTTAGGGACCATGGTACCCCTTGGCTGGTTCCCGACTCCTCTTCAAAACCACCTCTTAACATATAAGTCATTAAATAAGCATGCTCCTCACTCATTGCGGGACGCTTTTTGGGAGTGAACTGTTGAATCACATTTCCATTTTTGTCTTCAATCCGATCTATATAGAATGGAGTAGTATGTTCCCCTTTGTTGACAAAAGTCCCAAAGGCTCCAACCATCTCCAAAACTGATACATCATTTACTCCCAAAGCTAAAGCCGGTACCTCTTGTAGATCACTGGTTACTCCCATTCTTCTTGCAGTTTCTACTACGATTTTTGGGCTCAATTTTTTCATCATATAGGCAGTGACTGAATTGACAGATTGAGCCATTGCTTTTCTGATAGTCATTTTTTGGTAAGTGAACTTGCCATCTGCATTGGAAGGAGACCAAGCAGGCTGGCCTGGTATATAAACTTCTACAGGTTGATCCACTACGGTATAGCAAGGGCTATATCCATTCTCAATAGCTGCGGCATAGACAAATGGTTTAAAGGTAGATCCAGGTTGACGTTTTCCTTGCTTAACATGATCAAATTTGAAGTATTTATGATCAATTCCTCCTACCCATGCCTTGATATGGCCTGTATGAGGATCCATACTGACGAAGCCTGTTTGAAGGAATTTTTTGTAATACTTCAATGAATCCATCGTACTCATCAGGGTGTCAATTTCACCTTCCCAAGAGAAAATCCTCATTTTCTTTTTTTCATTGAGCTTGAAATTGATGGAATCGGTGTCATCCTTATACCGAATTTTTAATAATCGATAGGCTTCTGTTCTTTTGACTGCATCTTCTATGAAGTTGGGTATGACGCGATTATCTCCATCTACCCAAGGTTCTCTGGAACCCATTTCTTTATAAAATAACTTTTGAAGTGCTGACATATGCTCTTCGACAGCCTCCTCTGCATATCGTTGCATGCGGCTATCAATCGTTACATAGATTTTCAGGCCATCTCCAAACAGGTCATAGGAAGACCCGTCTGATTTAATATTTTCTTTGGTCCATCTCAGCAAATCTGCTTTGACTACCTCACGGAAATAGGTTGCTAAACCGATGTTTTGGTTTTGAACTCTATAATCCAATTCAATAGGCATCGCAGATATGGAATCAAATTCTGTTTTGTCCAAGAAATTGTTTTTTACCATCTGAGCCAAGACAGTATTCCTCCTTCTTAAGGCATTGTCTGGATTATAGACTGGGCTATAGTAGGTAGGGGCTTTGAATAAACCTACCAGTACAGCTGCCTCCTGGATATCCAATTCATGCGGAGCTTTATTGAAGAATGTTCTGGACGCTGTTTTAATTCCGTAGGCATTGGATCCAAATTCAGAGGTATTCAAATACATGGTTAAGATCTCCTGTTTGGTATATGCTTTTTCCAATTGTGAAGCCACTATCCATTCCTTGGTTTTGATGATGAGCATTCTCAATCCGGGAATTGAACTCAGAAAGCCCTGATTGGCATCAGTTCTTGTTTTGAATAGGTTCTTAGCTGTTTGCTGAGATAGGGTGGATCCGCCACCTGCGTCTTGACCAAGAATTAAGGATTTGACAAAGACTCTAGCCATTGCCCGGACATCGATTCCCGAATGCTCTTCAAATCGTTCATCTTCTGTGGCAATCAAGGCATTGACCAAATTTGGTGACAACTCATTATATCCAACAGGACTTCTGTTTTCACGGGCATAGGTTCCCAATAGAAATCCGTCTATTGAATAAAGTTCGGAAGCAACTTCACTGTCGGGGTTTTCCAATGTCTTGAAATCTGGTAGCGGGCCGAAAAGCCCCAAGAAATCTACACTTACCATCCAAACAAAGATGATAAACCCAAAGAAGCCTGCTGCAAAAGCTATCCAGAGAAATTTGATGGTTTTTTTAGCCCAATTGGAAGACTCTGGTTTAGTGTTTTTACTCATGTTTTATTTATAATTTGCCCTAAAGAAGGCTAGGTACTCTTCAATATTTTTAGATTTATTAAGGATCTGAAAGTTTTCAAGTGTGATAAAGAAAGCCTTCTCTTTTGCCTCCTTACTTAAACTCTCTGATTCAAAATCCTCCATAAATTTCTTGTAATACTCTTTTGCTTTTTCGGCATTATTGAAAGGACTGATGATATAAATCGCATTTTCTTGATTCATATTCATATTGCCTGTTCGCAATCTGGCATTTGAGAAATTTTTAGCATGGAAAATATCCAAATCACCAACCAGTCCATCAGCATTTTTTGATTCCTCCAGACTCATCGCTAAAACCATGATATGGGTTTGGCCATTATCGAGCTTGTAAGGCGTGTCAATATTGCTATTTGCTACTGAAACAGAGTCGCTTAAATTTTGATTCAAATTTGTAGAATCCAATTCTGAAGGTTGATTAGGATCCAATGCTGCCAATTCCTCTTTTGACAACAATGGTTTTAGCATATTTCTTGCCAATTCTACCAATTTCTCATCTTTTGAATTTTCAATAAATGATTTAAGTCTACTCCTAAATCTTTCGCGGCTTTCAATTTTCCCAGAAACCATTATATCTAAAATCAGAAGTCTCTCCGTATTTCGAGTTAAAGGGTATTCTTCAAGCGTATTTTGTATGATTTGCCTACTCCCCTGATAGTTTCCTTGGTAATAGAGATCATATGCTTTTTCGTAATTTTTAGAAGATTCTAAGTAAGCGAGATTACCTGAGGCTGCTTCAGGATTATTTACAGAATAGGTGTATTGCGATTCCGGAAATTCTCTATTTAATCTAGTAATATATTGTTGGGAATTTCCTCCCAAATCCTTCTGGCCGAGATATAGAAGATAATAGGCTTCTGGTTTTCTTGTACTTTCAGGGTAATTCCTTACCAGACTTTCTAAGTTGTCAATGCTTAACTCAGTTTCGTCTAATTCAAAATAAAGAAGCTTGCCCAATTCAAAATAGGACTCCTCCAATTCTTCATTTAGAGTTGCTTTCTGCTCAGGTGATTCTGGTATTTGGCCTAGTAATGTTTCTACATCGGGTAATTGATTGAGAGGATTGTTTTCTTCGGTTGCGGTGGAGTCAGCAACTTCTTCTTCTGTAGGAGGAAGGGAGCTACTTATACTTGAGGAACTTCTTCTCCAGTTATCTGCGAGAGGCCTATTTCCCCAAGTTCTGTAGAAATCTATTGTTCCTTGCTGCATTGCAACAGCATTGTCAAAGTAAAAATTGGACCCACTTCCTTTATCTGAAAATGCAAGAAGATTGTCAAATATTCCTGTGCTTTTAGGTTTTTCTTTAGCCTTTGCCTCTGCCAGGAGTCTTTCTTCTTCCTTTTTGATAAAATCTGCAGCAATGGCAACTTGTTCATCTTTGCTAAGTCCACTCAAAGTTAAAAGGCTGTCATTTTCTTGAATCCTCTCTACATGAAACACGAAATTATCTAAGGTTTCTTTCTGCTGGGTAATTTGTATTGCAATCGGATCTGTCTCTTTAATAAAAGTCAAAGCGCTGTCCAGATAATATTTGGTTGCTCGATAGTCTTTGAACTGATTATAGTTCAAGTCAGCCAATTTTTGATAGATATATCCCTTGAGGCGCGGATTACTTCCAGGTTCTTTTGCTGCTTGGTGCAAAAGGTCGACTGTGAGATCGATATCTCCTTGCTTTTCCTCAAATAAAGCCCTCTCATAAATTACTACATCTTTTAAATCCTTGTTTTTCGGATCATCATAAAGTGATTCATAATAATTTCTGACCTTTTTCAAGTCTTTGGATGCATTGAGTTCCGCAACTTGTTGGGCATAAAGCTGGGCAAAGAAACTTCTCTCATAGGGGGGATTTCCTTCCTGAGCTTTTTTATAATAGTCATAGGCCAATGCATCAAGCCCTTCTCTTTGGTAGCGTTGCGCTAAAATGAAATTGATTCTGGATTCTTCCTTATTATCCTGAGCGTATTCAGTTGCCTTATCGAGCGCTCCAATTACTCCATTCCGGTCGTTCCTTTTTTCATAATAATAGGCAAGGGTCCGATAAAGATCATATCGATTTTGATCATTGATATTGGACTCTTTTGATAAATAATCAATTGTGAAGTTTGCATCTTCAAATTCTCCTAAGTCTACATAAAGCCTCAATAAATTAACCAGAGTTTGATGCCTTAGATCATCATCTTTGCTGGTCACATTGACATATTTGAAGGCATTTTGTGCATCATCTGATTGAGATTGTAGATAGTCAATTTTCCCAATCAAATAATAACTGTCGTCTACCCACTTGGAGATTCTATGCCAATCAATTGCTTTGGAGGAAAGCTCTCGAGCTGATTCCAGTTTTTCTTTCGCACTTTGGATAACTGTGGAATCATAGGGGATGAAAACAGGTAAAATCTGAGTATAGTCCTCCTTGTAATTAGCCTGGTTTTCTGCTTCCACCTCTTTGATTTTGACATCTGCGAGGTAATAGGCATTATAATGTGATGTCAAATTGTGAAATGCACGATTTGTAAAGGTATTTCGCTCGGAAGAGCATGCCGCTATTCCAAGGCCAATCACCAGTAACCAAACCAATCGCTTATTCATATCTGCAGATTATTTTAAAAATACCAAATTAGCCTTTTTAGTGGATTTAGAGAACGAAGTATGATCTAGATTCATTATGCGAATTTCGCTTTAGACCTAAAAATGTAAAATTTATTTACCTTGTTTATTAATAAAAACTCCCAAAATACCTTTGATTCCAATATGAAAAGCTTTTACAAATTCTTCCTTTCACTATTTCTGATTTTTATTTCAACTTTTTCATTTGGCCAGACCAAGAAGCCTAATATCATCTATATCATGGCAGATGATTTAGGGATTGGGGATTTAGGAGTGTATGGGCAGGAAAAAATCAAGACTCCCAATCTGGATCAGTTTGCAAAGGAAGGGATGGTTTTTACTGATTTTTATGCTGGAAGTACCGTCTGCGCTCCTTCAAGGGCGACTATAATGACAGGGCAGCACACTGGAAATACTTTATTGAGGGGAAATAGCAATGTGCCTATTGATCCTGATCAAAAGATATTGCCGGAATACCTTAAAGATGCAGGTTATACCACGGCAATGTTTGGGAAATGGGGCCTAGGTCTTGCCAACACAGTCGGTAGTCCCGAGAAAAGAGGTTGGGATGAGTTCGCCGGTTTTCTTTTGCAGCGTGATGCCCATTATCAGTTTCCGGATTCCATTGATATGATTAGTGATGGAGTGATGACGAAACAGCCTTTTCCTAATGATTTGTTTGCAAATGATTATTTCTTGGAAAAGTCTGATGAGTTTATTCGCTCTCAAAGTGGTGAAAAGCCCTTTTTCTTGTATTTGTCTTATACCATTCCTCATGCTGAATTGGTTTTGTCCAAAGAGTCGCTTAAGCAATACTTGGATCAGGATGGGAAAAGTGTATTTCCTGATGAAAATGCTTGGCCTGACGGAAGACATTATGGTCCACAAGAATTTCCAAAAGCAGCCTATGCAGCGATGGTTTCTCACTTAGATCATCAAATTGGTCAATTGATGGCTACTTTGAAGGAAAAAGGCTTGGATGAAAATACACTGGTGATTTTCACTTCTGATAATGGAACACATACTGAAGGAGGAAGAACTGATGAGGATATTGAGTTTTTCAGGAGTAGTGCACAATATCGAGGCAAGAAGAGGGATTTGTATGAAGGAGGAATCCATGTTCCTTTTATGGCAAGATGGATAGGTACTGTCAAGCCGGGAACTGTTTCTGATTTCAGAGGGGCTTTTTATGATCTCCTCCCTACTTTTGCCCATTTGGCAGGTGAGAAAATAGAGGGAGAAATCGACGGGATTTCTTTTGTATCAACCTTGAAAGGGAAAGGAAAACAAGAGCAGCATCCTTATTTATATTGGGAGTTTCATGAGCAGGGGGGAAAGCAGGCCATATTGGTAGATAAGTGGAAGGTGATCAGGCTGGAAGTCGGTAAAAACCCACAGGGTGCTGTGGAATTATATGACTTGAGCATAGACCCGTCTGAATCCAATGATGTTGCTTCTCAATTTCCTGAGAAAGCAGCCGAATTAACCCGTGTATTGGATGGAGTGAGGACGGAAAATCCACATTTTAATTTTGGAGCCAAGAATTAAGATAAAGCCAATTTATCATGGAGAAGAAAGAGGCAAAGCCGAATAAGAAAAAAGAGCTTCCTGTTTGGGCCAAATACATGGGGTTATCATTCCAGTTATTTGGAGTGATTGGATTTGGAACGTGGTTTGGCTGGTGGATTCAGCAGAAAAGCGAAATGAAATTTCCCCTTTGGATCTTAATATTTTCCTTTTTATCCATAATTCTTGCCTTTTATCAACTCTGGGTCTCCATGAAGCAAGACAGATAAAATTTAAAAGTCCTACTTTTGCAAAAAAAATATTGCAATGGCTCTTGCTAAAAATACCTATGTGAAATTCTTCCTTTTGTCAGCAATTATTGCTGGATTGGTCGTGGTTTTACAACAAGTTTTCCCCCAAATCATCCATTCGCAGATCTGGGAAATTTATTTTTTTCTGGTAATAATGTTTTTTTTGATCCATGTCTTGACAGGATTTCTGTTGAAAGCCAGTTCTGAAAATTTCTTCCAAATCTCGCTATTAGCGATGATTTTGAGATTAATAAGCTCATTTGTGTTCGTTGGGATCGAAGTTTGGGCCGGAATGGAGAATATTATTTTGTTTATATCGGATTTCTTTGTGCTTTTTTTGTTCTACCTGATTTTTGATATATACACCTTTATAGCTAACTTGCGCCCGATTTCGAAGTAGCCCTCAAAAAAACGAGTTGATGACGCGCAAATTTCTGGCCCTAAGTCTTTTAATTTCAGCACTTTTGCTGAGTGTTTCTAGCGCGGTATTCGCGTCTGGTTCCGAGACTGAAGAAAGTAATGAAAGCCCAACGGAGTTTATCATGCACCACGTGAAAGATTCCCATGAATGGCATTTTTTCAACATTGGACATACCCATGTCACTCTTCCTTTGCCTGTAATTACCTACGCGGCAGATAGAGGGTTGGAGTTTTACATGTCTTCAGATTTCCAAAATCATGATACTCATCTTTTCGGTGAGGAAAATGCTCACAATGGTATCTTTATCGATAGCCATGAGCATTTAGGAAGAGTAGATGGAGGTTCTATCATGGATTTCTCTATTACCAAAAACGTAGCAATGATGTTCTTGGTGATCGGATTGGTTCTTTGGATCACTCTTTCTGCAGCAAGACACTATAAGAAAAACGGTGCTGTTTCTCCTAAAGGCGCTGCTTCTATCGTTGAGCCAATTGTGATTTTCGTTCGTGATGAAATCGCAGAAAAAGCAATCGGTCCTAAATACAAGAAGTTTGTTCCTTATTTGTTGACTTTGTTCTTCTTCATCTGGATTGGTAACCTTTTAGGTTTGATGCCGGGTGCTGCCAATTTGACTGGAAACATTGCTGTTACTTTTACCTTGGCGATTTTGACCTTTATCTTGGTTAATATCAATGGGAATAAGGATTACTGGAAGCACGTTTTTGCAACTCCTGGAGTTCCTGCACCGCTTCTTCCAATTATCGTAGTAGTAGAATTTATTGGTCTGTTTACCAAGCCTTTCGCATTGATGGTTCGTTTGTTCGTGGCTATCACAGCAGGACACATTGTAATCTTGGCTTTCATAGCTTTGGTTTTCATTTTCGAGTCCTATGCAATCGGTGTGGTAAGTACCTTGATGGTGACCTTTATCAATATGATCGAATTACTTGTAGCGACTATTCAGGCTTATGTGTTTACCCTATTTACAGCAATGTATATCGGGGGTGCAGTAGCTGAACACGCGCATGACGATCATCATTAATTAGTAAATTTCTTTGTTCAATTTATAAATCTAAAGTTTATGTTAACTTCTATCTTGTTGACTGCTGGATTGGCTCTTATGGGTGCTGGTATCGGTGCAGGAATTGTTGCGATTGGCGCAGGACTTGGTATCGGACGTATCGGTGGCCAGGCTATGGAATCTATTGCTCGTCAGCCTGAGGCTGCTGGTAAGGTTCAAACAGCTATGTTGATCATCGCAGCGTTGATCGAGGTGGTTTCCCTGTTTGCGGTAGTAGTATGTCTACTTATTGCTTTGAATGCAGGCGGAGTCGCTTTCTAAGAACACAAAGAATAGGGATTGGCGGTAGGCCAATCCCTTCTTATTGAACAAAACCGAAATTATAAACAATCATCATGGATCTTATTTCACCTAGTTCTGGCCTGATTTTCTGGCAATTGTTCGGCTTCTTGGCCTTACTATTTATCTTGATCAAATTTGCTTGGAAGCCGATGTTGGCAGCTCTTGAAGAGCGTGAAAGCACTATTGACAATGCCTTGAAAGCTGCTGAGCAAGCAAGAAATGATATGGCAAACTTGAAAGCTGAGAACGAAAAGTTGTTGGCTGAAGCAAGATTGGAAAGAGATACTATCTTGAAGAAAGCTCACGATGCTTCTGCGAAAATGATCGAGGAAGCCAAAGTAGAAGCTGGTAAGCAAGGTGCTCAAATGATCGAAAACGCGAAAGCTGTAATCGAAACCGAGAAAAAGGCTGCTTTGGCTGAGGTGAAAACTCAAGTTGCTACCTTGACTCTTGAAGTAACAGAGAAATTGTTAAGAAAGAACTTGTCTGACGAGAAGGCTCAAAAAGACCTTGTTGACGGATTTGTAAATGAATTGAAGCTTAATTAATTCCATCCCATGTCAAATTACAGAGTAGCATCTCGTTATGCCAAGTCCATTTTGGAACTTGCTCTAGAAAAAGGCAAGCTGGAGGAAGTACATGCTGATTTTCAAAAAATGACTGCTATTGCAGCTTCTAATCGTGAGTTTTCTTTGCTTTTGAAAAACCCAGTTATTCATTCTGAAAAGAAATTGAATATCCTAAAGGCTCTTTTTCCAGATGCTCAGGAAATGACCAAGGCTTTCTTCGATATCATTTCAAGAAAGAATAGAGAAGAAGTATTGTTAGATGTAGCAAAAGAATTCGAAGTACAATACAATCTTCAAATGTCCATTCAGGTAGCTGAGTTGACTACTACCTTCCCAATTGATGCAAAATTGAGAAAGGAATTTGAAGCAATTGTAAAAGAAATATCGGGAAAAGAAACAGTTCAGTTGGTGGAAAAAGTAAATCCAGCATTGATCGGTGGATATGTCTTGAAAGTAAATGACCGTCAATTGGATGAGTCATTAAGCAGCAAACTGAGAGAATTGAAAAATCAGTTTAGTCAAAATCACTACGAAAGTAAAATCTAATCTTAAAAGCATTAATCAATCTATATCATGGCAGAAGTAAGACCAGATGAAGTTTCGGCGATCTTGAGAGAGCAGCTCTCAGGTGCCAGAACAGAGGCCGAACTCGAAGAAGTGGGAACAGTCCTTCAAGTAGGGGACGGTGTAGCTCGTATCTATGGACTTTCTAAGGCTCAGGCCGGGGAATTGCTGGAATTCGACAATGGTCTGAAAGCAATGGTACTGAACTTGGAAGAAGACAATGTAGGTGCTGTATTGTTCGGTGACTCTAAGGAGATCAAAGAAGGCGATACTGTAAAGCGTACTAAGAAAATTGCTTCTATCCAGGTAGGTGAAGGAATGTTGGGCCGCGTTGTGGATACTTTGGGTAACCCTATCGATGGTAAAGGTCCTATCGCTGGTGATTTGTACGAAATGCCTTTGGAGCGTAAAGCACCAGGTGTAATCTACAGACAGCCGGTAACTGAGCCTCTTCAAACTGGTATCAAGTCAATTGATGCGATGATTCCAATCGGTAGAGGACAGCGTGAATTGGTAATTGGTGACCGTCAGACTGGTAAGACTGCGGTAGTTATCGATACCATCCTTAACCAAAAAGAATTTTACGATAAAGGTGAGCCTGTATTCTGTATCTACGTTGCTGTAGGCCAGAAAGCATCCACTGTTGCCGGTGTGGTAGCAGCTTTGGAAAAAGGCGGTGCCCTTCCTTATACAGTAGTAGTTTCTGCCGCTGCTTCTGATCCAGCTCCAATGCAGTTCTTTGCTCCATTTACTGGTGCTGCTATCGGGGAATTCTTCCGTGATACAGGACGTCCTGCTTTGGTAGTTTATGATGATCTTTCTAAGCAAGCTGTAGCTTACCGTGAAGTTTCTCTTCTATTGAGAAGACCTCCGGGACGTGAAGCATATCCAGGTGATGTATTCTACCTTCACTCAAGATTGCTAGAAAGAGCTGCGAAAATCAACAAGTCTGACGAAATCGCTTCTCAGATGAATGATCTTCCAGATTCTCTTAGACCTTTGGTTAAAGGTGGTGGTTCTTTGACCGCACTTCCGATCATCGAAACTCAAGCTGGTGATGTTTCTGCTTATATTCCGACAAACGTAATTTCCATTACTGACGGTCAGATCTTCTTGGAGACTAACCTGTTTAACTCTGGTATCCGTCCAGCTATTAACGTAGGTATCTCCGTATCCCGAGTAGGTGGTAACGCGCAGATCAAATCTATGAAGAAGGTAGCCGGTACTTTGAAGTTGGATCAGGCTCAGTTCCGTGAATTGGAAGCTTTTGCCAAGTTCGGTTCTGACCTAGATGCTACTACTAAGCGTACTATCGAAAGAGGTAGAAGAAACCAAGAAATCTTGAAGCAGCCTCAGTACTCTCCAGTATCTGTAGCTCATCAGGTAGCTATCATCTATGCTTCTACTAGAGGCTTGATGGATACTGTACCTGTTGAAAAAGCAAGAGCATTCGAGAAAGAATTCTATACCTTGTTGGATACTTCTTATCCAGATGCATTGGAGTTGATCCTAAAAGGAAATATCGACGGAGCAGGTGAAGTTTTGAAAAAAGCTGCTGCAGAACTAGCTCCTAAGTACGCAAACTAAATCAAACCAACCGGAGGTGAAAGCCTCCGGGTTTTAGATATCTGATTACAATAAAGCACGAATGGCTAACCTCAAGGAAGTAAAGGAACGGATCAATTCGGTAGTCTCTACACAGCAGATTACCAAAGCAATGAAAATGGTATCCGCTGCGAAACTCAGAAGAGCTCAGGACAAAATCGTTCAGATGCGTCCTTACTCTCAGAAGTTGACCAATATCCTGAACAATGTATCTGCTGCATCTGAAGGTGCTGCAGACATTGTTTTTGCTGAAAAACGTGACGTGAAAAAGGTATTGATAGTACCTGTCACTTCTGATAAAGGCCTTTGTGGTGCTTTCAATACGAACGTGATCAAGGCTACCAATGCTGCGATCAAAAATCAATTTGCTGATAAAGAGATTACAATTTTGCCTTTGGGTAAAAAAGCTTACGAAACTTTCAAAAAGCGTGAGTTTTCTGTAATCAACGATTTCTATCAAGTATTCTTGGATGTATCTTTTGACAATGTCAGAGCTGCTGCAGAATATGCGATGAATGGATTTATCGCTGGTGACTATGATCAAGTAGTATTGGTATTCAATGAATTCAAAAACGTAGCTACTCAAATCATCCGTACCGAACAATTTTTGCCAATGGCAAAAGAGGAAGGTGCTGAAGAAGTAAAAGCTGCTGAATCAGATTATATCATGGAACCTTCCAGATCCTATATTATCGAGGAATTAGTTCCTACCTCTTTGAAAATTCAATTCTACAAAGCTGTATTGGAAAGCAATGCTTCTGAGCATGGTGCTCGAATGACAGCGATGGATAAAGCGACTGAAAATGCTGGTGAATTGTTGAAAGAGTTGAGATTGATGTACAACAGATCTCGTCAAGCGGCGATTACGAATGAGATTTTGGAAATCGTAGCTGGTGCAAATGCACTTGGCGGATAATTATTACAATAGACCTATCTTCAAAACCACAGCTCGCAAGGGTTGTGGTTTTTTTGTTTTTAGGCTGTACGCCCTATTTCTTTTTATTTGTTATTTTAGCCTTTATGAAAAACCCCATTTCGAAGTCGTCCTTATTTTTATTGGCCATTGCTTTCCTTTTTTCTTGCCAGACAAAACAGGAAGAAGTCCAAACTCCTCCCAATGTGATCATCATCCTAGCTGATGACTTAGGCTATGGGGATATCGGAGCTTTTAATCCTGAAAGTAAAATCCCTACTCCTTACATAGATCAATTGGCAGCAGAGGGAATGATGTTTACGGATGCTCATACCCCTTCGGCTGTTTGTACACCTACCAGATATGGTCTCTTAACCGGTAGGTATAATTGGCGGTCCAGATTGAAAAACGGGGTATTAACAGGGAAGTCCAAGGCATTGATTCCCGAGGGCCGTTCTACGATGGCATCTGTCTTAAAGCATCAAGGATATAATACTGCTTTTATAGGAAAGTGGCATTTGGGTTGGAATTGGGGAATCAAGGATGGAGCTGAGGACAAGGGTGAAGGTTGGGACCCACAAGATTTCGATCAAATTGATTTTGCGAAACCAATCACCCATAACCCAAACGATCTTGGGTTTGACTATTCCTATGGACATTCTGGTTCATTGGATATGGCTCCATATGTCTATGTCGAAAATGGATTTTCCACAGCTGTTCCTGATACGATCACGGTGAATACAGGTAAATATTCTTGGTGGAGAAAAGGTCCAACTTCTTATGATTTTGACCATGATCAAGTGACTCCTCATTTCTTTTCCAAAGCCCAGGATTACATTCGTAGCCAGACAGACTCCAAGGATCCTTTCTTTTTGTATTTGGCTTTGCCATCACCTCATACTCCTATCCTTCCAACTGAAGAATGGCAGGGAAAAAGTGATCTGGTACCTTTTGGAGACTTTATGATGATGATCGATGATTATGTTGGAGCCTTAATGGAAACCTTGGAAGCATCTGGTCAAGCTGAAAACACCATAGTGATATTTACAAGTGATAATGGAGGATCTCCTGCTGCGGGATTAGATGTGATGAAAGAGCTAGGTCATGAGTCAAATTACATTTTCAGGGGTCATAAAGCCGATATCTACGAAGGAGGACATAGAGTTCCATTTATCATTCGTTGGCCAGAAAAAATCCAAAAGGGGAGTAAGCGTGATGTAACAATTAACTTGACTGATTTAATGGCCACCGTAGCTGATATATGTGGATATACGCTTCAGGATAATGAAGGGGAAGACAGTTATAGTATGGTGAAACTATTGGATGCGAATCAAAAAGTCGATTCTTTCAGAGAAGCGAGTGTCTATCATTCCATCAATGGAAGTTTTGCCATTCGTAAAGGCGATTGGAAACTAATCATGGCCAAAGGGTCAGGAGGATGGAGTTCTCCTAAACCTAATACTGAGGAAGAAGAAGGTTTGCCTGATGTCCAACTGTACAATCTGGCAGATGATATTCAGGAATCAACCAATGTATACGATGCTCATCCGGAAATAGTAGAAGAGTTAAAATCTCTTTTGATCAAATATATTCAAGAGGGGAGAAGTACTCCCGGAGCACCTCAAAAGAATGATGAAATATCTGACCCTTGGACTCAACTTTGGTTTATTGATGAATAATAAAATTTTAAAAAGGGCCTAGACGTAAAGTCTGGGTTTTTTTGATGTGAGTCCATCTATGGAGAATTTCCCTCCTCCAGCAATACATAGTGTCAAGAAGCAAATAAAGAACATGAGAGGGAGTTCTTTTCTTCCAAAAGGATCATCAGCATGGGCATAAAATGCAGCTGTCAGCATGGTTGCCATTAATGGAATTGTAGCAAGTCTGACTTTGAAACCGACGATAACTAGTGCTGCACAAATTACTTCAGCAAAAGTGGCCATTGCTAATGATACAGTTGGTCCTAAACCAAATGGGTCAGAAAATTTGACTTCATCAGCAAAAAGACGATTGATTTTGGGTATACCGTGGGTTAGAATCAATGCACCGGAACCTAACCTCAAGATTAGAAGTGCTATGTGTTTTTCAATGGATTTTTTCATAGGGGCGATTTGAATTCCTACCTAAAAAAATAAAAAATGGGCTAGATGTAAAGCCCATTTTTATATTTCTACTTATTTTTTTAGGAAAGGTATTAGCTATACCTACCTACTTCAAATCCATTGATTTTTAGAGAAGTGTCTTTGTGTTCATGAAGTTCAGCTAAGAGTTTCCCTGTAGCTGGTGCCAAAGATACTCCCATCATCGAATGACCACTGCCAACTAGCACATTGGTGTAATTTGGAGCAAATCCGATGTAGGGCAACCCATCAGGAGAGCAAGGTCGAAGTCCCTTCCAGATTTTATCTGTTTCAGGAAATTTGGCTTCAAATTCAGGGTAATACTGATTGATAGATTCATAAATCCCCTTTACTCTATTGATATTTACTTTCTGGCTGGTACCGGTAATTTCCATGGTTCCTCCAAATCGAATGGTTTCTCCATATGGGCTGACCGCTACCTTTTGTTCCGTCAAGATGGTAGCTTGCTTGATTTCTGGATTATTTTTCTGAATAAAAGAATAACCTTTTCCACCCATCATAGGAAGAGAAAAACCTAACATATCTGCCAATTCTCCAGACCAAGAGCCACCGCAAAGAATTACTTTTTCACAGGAAAGACGACCTTCTTTGGTAATCACTGCAGTGACCTGCGTTGCGGTTTTTTCGAAGCCTTTGACTTCGGATTTTTTTAAGAATGTTACTCCTTTTTCTTTCAAATAGGTTTTTAAGAAACCATACAAAGCTCCTGGATCTAAATGTGCATCCCCTGGGAAAAGAACCGCTCCACGAGCATTCAATTTGATATTGGGTTCTATTTCCTTTAGCTCACTTGGTCCCAAAATCTCAGCTTCCAAACCATGCTTTCTAGCCAAGAAAGCGAACTCTGTTTCTTCCTTTTCTATGGCTTCTGTTTGATAAGCCATCATCAAGCCCTTTTCTTGAAGTGCCAAAGCGGCTTCCGGATGTTCAGCTTTGAAAGTAAGGTAAAGTGCCTTGCTTAGAAGACTCAGGTTTTTAAGGTGAGGAATGGCTTTTTCTACTTGTTTTTCATTGGCATTTTTGAAAAACAGCATACACCATCTCGCCAATTTGTAGTCTAACCTTGGATGGATATAAAAAGGACTTTTGGAAGAAAACATCCAAGAAATCCCCTTGCTGATCATTCCTGGTGCCGCCAAAGGGATTATGTGGCTCGGTACAATCATACCTGCATTTCCAGTTGAGCAGTTTTGGCTCAGATCAGTTTTGTCAATGACTGTAACTTCGACTCCTTCTTTCTGAAGGAAATAAGCGGTGAATAGTCCCACAATCCCACCGCCAACGATTAAAGTTGGTTTCATTTCTAGAATCAAGAATTTAGTATCAAGAATCAAGAACCAAAGAACTGTCTTGGTTCTTGGCTCTAGGTTCTTGTATCTTATATGACTTGGAATCCATGTACATAAGGGTCATCATCATCCAAAATGATGGTGTTGTAGCCATACACTTTGGCCCATCCCTCGATACTTGGAACTATTGCCGGCTGTCCGGCGATTTCTGTTACTTCTTCAATTCTTCCGATGAACTTAGACCCAATGAAGCTCTCATGGATGAATTCATCCCCTGGCTTGAGCCAGCCTTTGGCAAACCATTGAGCCATTCTAGCTGAGGTTCCAGTGCCACAAGGTGATCTGTCAATTGCTTTGTCTCCATAGAATACAGCATTTCTGGCTGTACTGGTCTCATCGATGGTTTTACCTGTCCACATCACATGTGAAAGTCCTCTGATCTTTTCATGCTCAGGATGAACGAAGTCGTATTTTTCATTCATTTTTTTCCTGAGATTTCTAGCCATGGAGATCAGTTGCTCAGCTTTGAAATGCTCAAGGCCTAGGAAGTTTTCCTGTGGATCCACAATGCAATAGAAATTGCCTCCGTAAGCCACATCTACGGTTAATTTCCCTAATTCTTCGATTTCTATCTCAAGGTTTTCAGCCGCCAAGTAACTTTTGACATTGGTAAGTTTGACTGATTTGACCTTTTTGCCTTCCTGCTTATACTCCACCAAAACCAATCCTGCTGGGGCTTCCATTCGAAGGAAACCGGGAGTTTTTGGATGAATTAATCCTTCTTCGATCGCAATGGTTATGGTGCCAATCGTACCATGTCCGCACATAGGAAGGCATCCGGAAGTCTCAATAAATAAGACTGCAAAGTCATTTTCTGGATCATGAGGAGGGAAAAGCATGGATCCGGACATCATATCATGTCCTCTTGGTTCGAACATTAAGCCTGTTCTGATCCAATCCAGATTTTCCAGAAAATATTGACGTTTTTCAAGCATATTATCCCCTTTGAGAAAAGGAACTCCGCCTGAAACAACTCGTACTGGATTACCACAAGTATGGGCATCTATGCACGAGAAAGTATGTCTTGATGGCATATTTTGATTAGAAATTAGAAATCTTATAGTTGAAAATCTCGGGAATCAACAGTTTGTTTTTTCTGATTTCAAACTCTGAATTCCCGAGAATCTTCAGTTTTCTTATTTAGTATAAGCACCGTTTACCAATCTCCAAATCCCTAATGGATTACCATCTTTCAATGCATCTGGAAGTAATTCCTGAGGCATGTCTTGAAGGGCAATCGGTCTTGCAAATCGTTTGATGGCATGAGCACCTACAGAAGTACTATTTGGAGCAGTGGTCGAAGGGTAAGGCCCACCATGCTGCATCGCAAATCCAACTTCTACTCCGGTTGGAACGCCTTTGAATAGCAATCGACCACATTTTTCTTCCAAAAGATTCAACAAGAATAGTTGATCCTTCAATTCGGAATCCTCAGCCCACACAGTAATGGTCAATTGTCCATGAAGGTTTTTGACGATTTCTAGTAGTTCTTCTTCAGTTTCATAAACTACCATCATCGCAAATGCTCCAAAGACTTCCTTCTGGAATACTTTATCCTTGATCCAATCAGCAGCCTGAATTTCTGCCAAAGCTGTACTTCCGTTGATGAGGTGTTGAGGGTCAGCAACTTTCACCCATCTCAATTCTTCTCTAGATTGGAAAAATTGGATAGAATCGTAATATGCTTGTGCAATGCCAGGGTGAAGCATTGGCGCAGAGGCAATATCGTTCAGTTCTTCAGCGATAGCTTTTTCAAAAGCGTTTGCTTGTGCTTTAGGAACGAAAATCAATCCTGGGTTGGTGCAAAACTGACCTACACCCAAAGTCAGGGAAGAGATAAATGCTTTAGCCAAAGCATCGTTGTTCTTTTCAAGCTTTTCTGGGAAACAGAAGATCGGATTGACAGAACCCATCTCAGCATAAACTGGAATAGGCTCTTCCCTTTGGCCAGCCAAATCAAATAAGGCTTTTCCGCCTGCATGAGATCCAGTGAAGCCTACAGCTTTTGCCAAAGGATGCTTTACCAAAGCCTGTCCCACATCAATTCCTCCTTCAACATGCGAGAAAATTCCTGAAGGCAATCCTGATTTTGTAATAGCTTTAGCGATACATTCAGCAACTTTTTTGGAAGTCTCTGGATGTGCAGGGTGTGCTTTATAAATAACAGGACAACCCGCAGCCAAAGCAGAAATGGTATCACCACCAGCGGTAGAAAAGGCCAATGGGAAATTGCTTGCTCCGAAAACAACCACAGGACCCAATGGAGTCAACATTCTTCGAATGTCAGCCTTAGGTAATGGTTGTCTACCCGGGTCAGCAGGATCAACGGTTGCTTCTACCCAAGATCCTTCTTTTACTAGGTTGGCAAATAGTTTGATTTGACCGGTGGTACGTCCAAGCTCGCCATTGATTCTACCTTCTGGAAGGTTCGATTCTTTGACAGCAAGAGGAACAATCTCGGCTCTATGTGATTCTAATATTTCAGCCAATGTCTCCAAAAATGCTCCTTTCTCTTTACCAGAAAGGTTTTTATAAAAAAGGAAGGCTTCTTGGGCTGACTCAAATAATTGATCGATGTTCATTTTTGAATGGATTGAAAATTGTAAGATTCGAATTAAAATTAGGCAAAAATCTGATGATAGACCTTTGCATAGGTAATACTCCTATTTTCCTGATTTTAGGCTACTTACAATTTCGGCCTTTTTGCTAAACCTTCAGTAATAATCGCTTCTATTCTCTCTCTTTCTTCACCAATCAAGGTCAATCTTGGAGCTCTAACATACTCAGAACCTACCCCACAATGCTGTTCAGCCAATTTGATGTATTGAACCAATTTAGGATGAATATCCAATTCAAGAAGTGGAAGGAACCATCTGTAGATTTCTCTGGCCTCTTCGATTTTACCTTCGTTTACCAGATTGAAGATGGTTACAGTTTCTTTAGGGAAAGCACAAACCAAACCAGCAACCCATCCTACGGCGCCCATAAGCAATTCTTCCATTGCTAAAGTATCTACACCGCATAGCAATTGATATCTGTCTCCAAAGCGATTGATCATACGGGTCACATTAGAAATGTCACGAGTAGATTCTTTGATCGCTTGAATATTAGGGCAATCAGTAAGCTCGGCAAACATGTCAATAGTCACCAAAGTCTTGTAATCTACAGGATTGTTATAGATCATGATTGGAAGGGAAGTAGAATTTGCGACAGTTTTGAAATATGTCACTACTTCACGAGCATCTGCCGAATATCTCATCGGAGGAAGCATCATCAGACCGGAAGCTCCTAATTCTTCAGCTTTTTTAGCCCAGAATAATGCATCTTGCGTGGCACCTTCTGCAATGTTAAGGATCACAGGAACCTTACCATCTACATATTTCACAGTTTCACCTGTCAATTGGATTTTCTCTTCCTGAGAAAGAACAGAGCTTTCGCCAAGTGTTCCTCCCAAGATAATTCCGTGAACACCAGACTCTAATTGAAAGTCAATGTTTTTGAAGAATAGATCCATATCCAATGTTCCATCTGCATGGAATTTGGTTGTTACAGCTGGGAATACGCCTTTCCAATTCATAGTTTTTTTTGTTTCAAAGGTACTTTAGTGATAGTGGGCTATCTTTCACAGGATTAGTATAATTTGATACTATATTGACTTTTTTATCTAATAATATTTACAAATACTGTAAAATACTATTAATTTAGCTCCATGTCAAAGGTTATTGCTTTTCAGATCCCAAAGTCCCAGAAAGAGTTCATTCGATTTCAACAGGACAGAGGAGCGCATTTTTACGATAAATTGCACCAGCATCCCCAGCTTCAATTGACAGTGATTTTGGAGGGAAGTGGTCAATTTTTGAGTGGAGACTATATGGGGAGATTTCAGCCAGGAGATGTTTTTTTCTTGGGAGAGAACGTTCCTCACGTATTCCGAAGTGATGCTGAATATTTTGCAGACGATTCTATTTTAAAAATTGCTGGGGATACGCTTTTTTATGATTTCCAGGCATTCGGCGATTCAATATGGGAAGTGGAGGATTTGCAGGGATTGAAAAGTTTCTTACCTCCAAAAGGTTCTTGCTTCCAGATTTTTGGTGAGACACAAGTAAGAATTCAAGAGCTATTTAAGGAGTATCAATTCAGCAAAAACTTGTTTCGGTTTCAGAAAGGAATGGAGATCTTGGCGGTTTTGGAAAAAGGTTCTGATGATTTTATTTCTTTGAATAAAACGGAGGGCTTGGTTGGTTTATCGGAAAAAGATGGCAGTAGGATGGATCAAATCCTTCGATACCTTTTAGATAATAGGTTTAGGGCAATTTCTCTTGATGAGATTTCAGAGCAAGCGAATATGAGCAAAGAAGCCTTTTGTCGATTTTTTAAAATGAGAACGAGAAAGACTTTTACCCAATATGTCAATCAGCTCCGAATTAGCGAGGCCCAAAAACTTTTGAAGGAATCGGACAGGAATGTTTCTGAGATTGCTTTTAGCATAGGTTATGAAAACCTATCTCACTTCAACAGAAATTTCAAAGTGATCACAGGCAAGACGCCAGTTGAATTCAGGAAATCTCAGATGATTTGAATTTCCCATTTCAATCTGATTTGTGGTTTCTGTTACTTTTTTTCTACAGTTGAGGAATTTCCTTGCTCATAAAATCCCACCAAATAAAATTGGCATGTATTGATCTTAACTGTCTTAAAACTCTGGTAATCAGTAGATTAATTTCTTTGTTTTAGATTTTCTCAATCCAAGGGCACCAATGTTGACTAATGGAGTGTAGGAAAATTTAACTACTATGAAAAAGCTACTATTATCATTTGCGCTAATCCTGATGGGTGTAAGTGCATTTTCACAACAAAGAGTAAGAGAACTAGATGAGATCAATGAGGACAATTCCTGGTTGAAGGTCGGAGTGAATTTAGGTGCTCCTGTAGGAGACCTTTCCAACTATTCTTCTTTTGCCTTAGGGCTTGATGTTGCAGGCCAATTTATGAGAACAGACAATTTTGGTTTAGGTGTAGCTTCTGGTTATACCCAGTACTTTAAAAAGTCTGATGTTTCTTATGCTGAAAATTTCGGAGTGATTCCTTTGGGGGTCATGTTTAGATATTACCCACAGCCTTCAGGATTTTTTGTTGGTACAGATGCTGGGTATTCCTTTTTCACAGGAGATGGAATGAGTGAAAGCGGTGGGGCATATATCCGCCCTCAATTGGGTTATCACAACTATGATTGGAACATCTTCGGTTTTTATAACCATGTGTTCAATTCCGATCCAGGAATAGATGTTCAGGCTATCGGTGTTGCGGTGACATATAATATCAGATTTAAATAATCAACCAAACAACCAAAAACACAGGCACTATGAAAGCGATAGAACTTTTAGAAAATAAAATTTCCAAAGTAGCTGTATTGGCTATCCTAGGAGTTTTGATTTCTTTTCAAATTTTTGCTCAAGATGGCGGCTTAGATGTCGATATCAACATCGGAAAAACCGAATGGTATGAGCAAACTTGGGTATGGGTAGTTGGAGCTGCTGCCTTTATCTTGATTTTAGTAGCTCTTTTAAGAAGAAAAAAATAGCTGAGTTTAGTTTAATTGGGAGGAGAGGCTGTCTAGAAAAAGAAAGCCTCTTTATTTTTATTCAATTTCTACACTTTGAGTATTGTCATCCGGTATTCGGTCTATCAATTTGTTGTATGGATCAATTCCTGCCTTCACGGGATTTCCTTTCACCCGGATCGTAATTGTCGATTCACCAGGTTTGATTTTGTACTTTTCTAAATAGAGAGGGTTTACTCGAGTTCTGCCATTCTCATCTTCATCTTCCTCTGCAAAAACTCCAATATCAATATAATCGCCTTCGTAACTAGCTTCAGATTCTTTGCCAGTTTCGTCTGCATAGAGTTTTTGAGATTTAATGTTCAAAGTCAATTCAAATTCATTTTCCCCAATCTCTTTTGCTATCACAGATTCCGTTCTGTTATCATATAGCGTGATTTTATTCCAAGTATCATCTAGATAATACTGAAGACTATCTGGAGTTGCTGCTTGTAGATAGCTATACAAATCAGCACTTCCCGGGAATGGTGGTGATTGCTTCAATCCAAAATCCCGATTGAAAGCATAAAGAGCGGAATCCATGGCTTCGTTTCCGATGAGATCCCGAAGGCCATATAAAATCAAACTTCCCTTGTTATACCATTGATAAGCGCGGTTGCAGTTGATAAAGACATTTTCTTTTTTGCTTTCAAATGCCCTACCTCTCAGATAATCATCCAGCTCATCCTTTAGGAAACGTTTCATGTTATCCTTTCCATATTTTCTTTCAGTCAAAATCAATGCAGAAAACTCTGCCAAAGCTTCTGAAATCAGGTTTGCCCCACGAGTATAATTTGGAGTAATCTGATGTCCCCACCACTGATGCGCCAATTCATGAGCAGTGACGTAATAGACATAATCAAAATCATTCGGATCTGAGAAATTGGCTACCCATCCAAAGCTTTCAGAAAACGGAACGGTATTCGGGAAAGACTGGGCAAATCCTGCATATCTCGGAAATTCCAATAGGCGCATCTGTCTAAACTGGAAATCGCCGTAGGTTTCTGAGAAGTAAGTCAAGCCATCTTTGTATGCTTGAAGGAAGCGATCCAAATTGTAGGGGTGCTTTTTGTCATAAAAGATCTCAATATCCACTTTTTGGCCATCAGGAAGGTTGGTTTCATCTTTCATGACTTCATATTCTGCAGAGACGAAAGTGAAGAAAGCCTGAATTGGAGTATCCTGGATATAGTGGAAATACTTTCTTCCATTTTCTTCCCATTCTTTTTGCAAATATCCAGGTGCAACTGCGATTTGTGTAGGGATGGTACTAACCACCGCTTCAAATTGGATGAAATCAGCATCGTCGGCAAAGAGTAAAGTTTGTCTTCCTTTTGGGTCGTCGTGAGGAGGTAGATCTTCAGGTTTTTCAGGAAGTTCATATTTCCTTCTATCCTCATCTGAGCTGATCTCCGAGTCCGGATTATACCCAATTTCTGGAATTCCTCCCGAAAAGAATGTCCCATTGTAAACGAGCTCTCGGCCATATCCTGAGTTCGGGAAACCCTGATTGGTTGACTCGCTAATAATGGTTAGATTCAAAGTGTCCCCTGGTTGCATGGTGTTGGGCAGCGCAGTGATTTGGTACCATTCTCTCTCTGGC
Organism: Algoriphagus sp. PAP.12; assembly: GCF_026652115.1. Classification (GTDB taxonomy): domain Bacteria; phylum Bacteroidota; class Bacteroidia; order Cytophagales; family Cyclobacteriaceae; genus Algoriphagus. Next base: position 98,123 of record NZ_JAPPSQ010000011.1, read on the forward strand.
TTTTTGCCAAAAAGCTGGAATTTTTTTGCTTCATAGTCCAAAGGAAATCTATGTGCCAAAGTATCTCCATTCAATACCACATTAAACTTGTCCAAAGAAGCCGAATTGAAATGGATAGAGTCAATCGGTGAATTGGTTTTATTGACCAGTTCCACTTCCGCCTTGAAGTAGGCAGCTCTTTCCGTCGGATAGAGATCTGCCTCAATATTGACTCTGGTATATTTCGGTTGAGGTATCCCCTCATATTTTTTCAATTGCTTCTCGTAGGCGACAGACCTCATTTTTCCTTCTTCAGGAGTCATGTAGCCATTTTCGTAGACAACAGTATTGTAGATATAAGCACCGGAAAGTAGAGCTATCAAAATGAACAAAAAGGAGAGTTTGGTTGGTAGATCTCCTAATCTGGATTTGGCAGAATTCCATCGGCTTTTCCAGGAGTTTTCTGTTCCTCTGCTGAAGAAAATGCTAAAGAAAAGAACTAAGAATATCCCCCAAGCTGTCCAATAGAGGTTGAACCAGAATAGCGGTTTGGCAAAATGTCCCAACCCGTTCATGTCGCTCCAGGTGTATCCAGGTTTGTAGCTGAAGAAAAACAAGTTGAAATTGTAATCAGCAAAATCCCTAAAAATCATCATTACCAGCCAAATCCCGATGGCCACCGCATGTCCTGCGAATTTGTTGTTCATGACTAGATGGACCGCAAAAACCAACATGACCATCTGCAAATAATCAGGCAAGGAAATTAAATAACTGTCGATTAGATAAACCTTAAGATCATAAGTAAAATAGCCTTTCAAAGTCTGTACGAGAAGCCCCACGAAAATGGGGATAGTTGTCAAAACCAAGCAAATAAAGGCCATTCCCAAGAACTTGGACGCCACAACGACTCCGTCTTTGACAGGGAAAGTATCATTGATAATAGAGTAGCCTGTGGATTTATCCCGATGAAGTGCTTCTCCCGTGAAAAACACGATGATGATGAATACAAACAAATTGTAATCATAGGTCTTGTACTCCATCAAAAATGAAGTGGAAGGGAAGTTTGGAACGCTATAAAGTGTATTCCCAATCCAAAAATCCAACACCAAGAATATGAGTCCACCAAGCAAAATGGATCGGAAGTAAACGTCCTTCGATATGTTCTGAACCTCGATTTTGGTTAAGGTTTTGAGACTGGTCCATTGATAATTTTTGGAAAAATCTGTTACAACTTTTACGTTCTTTTGAATGATTTCAGAAACCGTTTCAGTCTTTACCTTTGCCTTTTTCTGTTGGGTTTGAAAGAAGTATTCAAAGCTAAACCTGAAGTACGCTGCAATGAAAAATATCAGTCCAACTCCTGACCAAAGAAGTCGATTGAGTAAGAGATTTCCTTCCAAGGGTAAAAAGAAACTGTTCTTCTCATAAGGAGTAAGATATCTGGTTTGCAAAGAGAAAGTGTTCAATCCAAATGGATCAATCAATTGCACCAAATCTTTGTTTTCGATATCCTGAGAAAGGAAATTCGCCAATAGATAGGCGATGAAAATGATGATTCCTCCAGAATAAATGGATCTGATATTTCTCGTAAATACAATCAGAGCGAAGAAAAGTGATCCTGCCAACCAAAGATTGGGCAGTAGAAGTGTGAACCAGGGCTGAAAGTAATTGACCAGTAGATTAGGACCGTACCTTTCTGCTTCTGTTCCGAATAATGGTCCCAGAATGGACCCCAAATAAATCCCTAAAAGAGAACCGGAGGAGATAAAGAGGAGTGTGAAAAAGGAACCCCAGAATCTTCCCATGAAATAACCGAATTTTGAAATCGGGTAGCTGAATAGGAAGGTCCCTGTTTTATGCTCTAAATCCCTGTAAAGAGGGACACCCATCACAGCTGATGCGATTAAAATTCCAAAAATGGAAATCAGCAAAAGGATGTTTGCGATTACAATCGGAGCATTGTGATAGACCTTTTCGGAAGCAGGTGTATTTCCGAAACCGATGAGTAGGAGGCCGACGGTGACCAATAAGAAAAAGTAAATCCAGGTCGCAGGCCTACCAAATCTGTATTTTAGTTCAAATACGAATATATCCTTAAACATAGCCTATGATTAAAGTGTGATTGGATCGACTTTTTTGGAAATAAAGCTGAAATAAACATCCTCCAAATCAGCGGGACTTGGCTCAAATCCATTTCCTGGATCCTCATCACTTTCAATTCTTAAGCTTAGCTTGCCTGCAATCAGTTTGGTTGAGATTAAGTTGTAATCTTGTCTATATTGATCCAAATCAGATTTTTCGATGGATTTCTGGTAGATTTTTCCATCCACCATGGCTAAACCATCTTTTGGTTTTCCTTGCATCAAAACTTCCCCCATACAGATAATGGCCATATTGGAGCAAAGGGTATTGACGTCTTCTACTATGTGAGTTGACAAGATGACGATGGTGTTTTCTCCAATTTCTGAGAGTAGATTATAAAATCGGTTTCTTTCGGATGGGTCCAAGCCTGCAGTAGGTTCATCCACGATGATCAAGGATGGATTTCCCACCAAAGCCTGAGCAATCCCAAATCGCTGTCTCATCCCTCCGGAATAGGTCCCTAAGCCTTTCTTTCTATCCTTGTACAAATTGACCTTGTTAAGGAGAGAAGCTACGAGCTCTTTTCTTTCCCCACTATGACCGACACCCTTCATTTGGGCTATATGATCTAGCATTGTTTCGGCATTAATCCTTGGATAAAGCCCAAAATCTTGAGGAAGGTATCCCAATCTTTCACGGACTCCTTGTTTGTCTTTTAGGACATCTATTCCGTCCAATGAAATGCTTCCTGTATCTGCATCTTGAAGCGTAGCGATGGTCCTCATTAAAGTTGATTTTCCGGCACCATTTGGTCCTAAAAGCCCAAACATTCCTTGTGGAATGGTAAGGGAAACGTCATTTAAGGCCCTAACTCCATTGGAGTAGGTTTTGGAGAGATTGGAGATAATTAATTCCATAAAATAGTAAGGCGGTTTGTTATGATAAACTGGTTTAAAAGTAATAGGCTATTAATATAAGAATTTGATTTATAGAAAGTTGCTATGCCTGTGAAATAGCCTTTTATAACCTTAGATGCATAATTGGGATAAGTGGATGCAGTGAAGTCCCAATTTTTTTTTAACTAGGTCTGGCCATTTCTCATACGTTGAATTGAAAAATGTATTGACCCAGAATACCTATTCACTATTTGAAACCAAAATTAAAACCATCCGACCTTTATGAAAAAGTTTTATTTGACGCTGGTTCTATGTCTTTCCCTAAGTATGGCTTGGGCTACCGAACTGGTGGATATGATTACTGCCTACCAGGCAGATCGAGGCGCTTTATTTAGATTATACACCAATAGAGTCTCTGAAGAGTATTTTTCCAGGATGCAATCCTTCAATCAGGATTATCTGGATGCTTTGGAAAAGAAAAACTATAATTCCCTTTCCGAAGATGGGAAGATCGATTATGTGCTTTTCAGAAACTATCTCGAGACACAACTTGCTGAGTTGAATCTCGAAAAGCGAGATTTTGAAGAGGTAAAAAATGTTGTGGCTTTTGGAGCTCCTTTGCATGAATTTGTAGTGGCAAGAAGAAGAGCAAATCAACCGGAATCTCAAGCATTGGCTGCCACTTGGAATGAGGTAGCCAAGAAAATTGACGAGCAGTTGGCAGCACTTCCATCCACTAGTAAATATACTTCTTGGCAGAAAGCTGATCTAGCGGCTATGGCTGTAGAAAGCTTGAATGGTGTAGTGAAAGAGGCTTATGATTTTTATTTTGACTATGATCCTGAGTTCACCTGGTGGATGCCGGAGCCATGGAAAAAGTTAGATGCAAGTATGAAAGCCTATGCAAAAGCTTTGCGTGAGCATTATACCAATTCAGTGAAAGATGATGGCAGCGGGATAATCGGAAAGCCAATTGGACGAGAAGCATTACTTAATCAATTGGCTTTTGAAATGATTGCATATAGCCCTGAGGAATTGATTGCTGAGGCAGAAAAGCAGTTTGCTTGGTGTGAAAAAGAAATGTTGAAAGCATCCAATGAATTGGGATTTGGAGATGATTGGAAGGCAGCTTTGGAAATGGTGAAAGAAACTTATCTACCTGCCGGTGCTTGGCCTGAGGAAGTGGCGAGATTGGGTGAAGAAGCGATTGGAATCATGGAGGAGAATGATTGGATTACTGTTCCTCCTTTGGCAAAGGAAACTTGGAGAACAACCATGATTTCTGCCGAAAGACAAAGGGTAAGCCCATTCTTTTTGGGAGGTGAAGTCATTCAGATTTCTTACCCGACTTCTGAGATGAGTCATGAAGAAAAAATGATGTCCATGCGTGGAAATAACCCTCATTTCTCCAGAGCGACCGTGCAACATGAATTGATTCCTGGTCATCACCTACAGCAATTTATGAATCAGCGATACAACACGCACAGAAGAATGTTTAGAACACCTTTCTGGACAGAAGGCTGGGCTTTGTACTGGGAGTTTGTGCTTTGGGACAGAGACTTTCCAAGAGATGCCAAGGATAAAGTGGGGATGCTTTTCTGGAGAATGCACCGATGCGCTCGTATCATTTTCTCTTTGAGCTATCATTTGGGCACGATGACTCCTCAGGAATGTATCGATTTACTAGTGGATAAAGTTGGGCATGAATATGCCAATGCGGAGGCTGAAGTTCGCCGTTCTTTTGAAGGGAGATACGGCCCATTGTACCAAATCGCCTATATGATCGGAGCGCTGGAGTTCTACTCTTTGAGACAAGAAATGGTAGAATCAGGAAAAATGGATGAAAAAGAATTCCATGACTTGATTATGCAGCAAAATACTATGCCGGTGGAGATTCTAAGAGCCAAGGTGACTGGTAATCCCCTGAATAAAAATCACAAAGCCAGCTGGAAATTTTTGGATTAAGTAAACAAAAAACGGAGACCAATTTGGTCTCCGTTTTTTCTATAAAAATTAACCGTTTCTGAATTATTTTTCTTTTAGAAAGATGACGATTGCTCCGTTTTCAGCTCTTGATCCATACATTGCAACTGCACTTTTTCCTTTTAGGACATTGATACTTTCGATAGTATTTGGATCAATGTCTTTCATTTTAGTAGAAGGAATTATTTCAAAAGAATCACCTTTGGATATAATATACAATGGAGCATCATCAACTCCATTTTGAGCTTGAACAGCAACCGTTCCTTTCACGCCTTGAGTTATTGATGTGGCGTAAGCAGGTCGTCCTGAGACTACTTTTGTTCCATTGACAGAGGCCACGCCCATATTCGAACCTACAGGTGAAGGATATCCTACCACAGTCACCACATTATGTTTGTCCAGATAGTTGATTTGATCTTCAGTCAGTTCATTCTTGATAGCCACGAGAGAGTTTAATTGTTTTTTCTTAAGCTTGTTTTCGATTTCCAAAACCAAATCCATTTGCTTGGAAACAGCAGTCTGATCGATTTTGGTTTTTTCCAACATCCCCTGAAGTTTGGAATTTGCTTCATCCAGATCCCATTTCAAGGTGGAGAATTCACCGGCATTTTCTGCATGGATTTTTTTGATTTTGACAGCCTGAGCATCCGTTAAATTGATTTCATTTCTGGCATCCATTATTCGGTCAGCAGAAAAGAGATTGCCTTTGAAGATGTCCGGTCCCTGAGCAGCTTTAGGAGTTACAAGCAATTGCCCAAAGGCAAAGTTTGAGAGCAGGATAAGTGCGGTTACTAATAGGTTTTTCATTGTGGTGTTGGTTTAGAAATCTGTCAAAAGGGAGGAAGTCGTGGATTCCCAGGTGTCGATAAATGCCTTTTCTTCTATGATTATTTGTTGTTCATTATTTTCACCTTGCTCCAAGGAGATGATGATCACCTCTGCCGGTGCTTCTGGCGCTTGGGATAGTTGGAAGAACCAAAAGCATCCCACTAAGAAGCTGGCAGCGATGCCCGATGGGAGCCACCAGTTGATGGCTTTCACTTTTGCTTCTGGAAACTCGGGAATCTCCAGCTGTTGATCTTGCTTTTTCATTTCTGAGAAAAAGCTATGTAGCATTTCGTCATTTTCCATTTTGCTCGATCAGTTGAGATTTTTGAATCAATTCTTTGAGTTTTTTCTTTCCACGCTCATAATGAGTGCGGGCCGTTCCTACATTGATTTGTAGGATTTCTGCGCTTTCTGCGATAGTCATTTGATGGTAAAAGACCGCCATGATCACCTCTCGCTGCATTTCTGGAAGTTTTTTGATCATCCCCTCATAATCCGTGGAGTCTACTTCCTCAATCGTATCGATTGGGTCGTAGCTTTCCTCTAGCGGGACTACTTTTCCTGCTTTTCTATATTCATCGATGATGGTGTATCGAATTATAGAGAAGAGCCAGGTTTTTGCTTTTTTAGGATCTTTTAGCTTTGCTTTTCCTTCCAGAATCTTCAAATAAGACTGCTGCAACATATCTTTTGCCAGTTCATCATCGAATTGACAACATTGCCTTGCCCAGATATAGGCATCGCGATGAAGCTGTTTGAGGATATGTTCGAGCTCAGTCCGATTCATTTACATCCATTAGTCGGGTAAATGGAGGAATATATGACAAAAAGGTTAAAAAAGTTTAGAAGGTTTAAGGTTGGAAAGTGGTAAACCTTTGAATTTTACCACTTTCCAACATTCGAACTTATTTATCCTTTATCTTAAATAAATAAGCCAATGAAAACTCTAGATTAGTGGAGGACATGTCAAAAATTCGGTCTTGGCCTTCTGGATTGGTGAAATCATAGGAAAAGCGGACTTCCGCAGCTAAAGTACTTTTGCCGAAGAGTTTGGAAATTCCAGCACCTCCTGTCAATCCATACATAAACCTATTAGGCGAATCATCAGATCCTCCAAAAGTAGGAATCTCCGCTGGGCTTGCATCGCTAAATTCGCGTTGAACATCTTTGGCATTTACCAAATATCCAAAATGGGTTCCCATCTTTATTTGAAATCTTCCAGATCTTCCAGCATAGAATGATGCCAAAAACGGAACTTTTAAATAGTTGAACTCTGTGATGTTTGTAGCAATCGGATCCAAATCTTCATTGAGCTGCTTATAGCCTAATGTGATCCATTGGAGGTTGAGTTCTACACCTGCGTTTTTTGAATTGAAATGCTCCACTACCAAAGCAAAAGTAGGCTTACCGACACTCTCAGCTGTAATTCCTCGGGAATTGGCAGCAGGTCGATACGTGTAGGTGGCATTGGTAAATCCTCCTCGGATTCCGACACTAGTCTGTGCCATCGCCGAAAATCCACATATTAATAAGAATAAAACTAAAAGGGTGCTACGCATACCCAAAATAAGGGAATCTGATCGAAATTATTTTTGATTAATTGTGAAAGTACCTGAAATAGGAGCCCCATTGATAGAAAGACCTCTAATTTCTACAGTCATTGGACCTGCATTATCATTGGTGAAGAAAGTGATGGAAGCATTTCCAGACTCGTCAGTGACAAGCATCGGATTCCAGTATAATGTTTGGCGAATATCTTTTGCCATTGATTCTTCTTCCTGCTCATAATCTACTTGATAAAAGCTTTGAGGTGGCTGGTAGCCTTCAATAGTAAACATTGACATTCCTTTGGTGCCAAGAGGGCCAGATCCGTTTCCACCTTCTTTGAGATATACGGCGATAACGCCATTTTTGCCCTGCTCCCCAAGGGTAGATACTATTCGGGAAACAACTTCTACTCTGTCTATATCTCGTGGGTCGATGGTGCGCAAATTATCAGCTGCGGTAATTGAACCAACACTTGGTCTTACCGCTCCATTGACCATCACGACGGGTTCAAAAGAACCTGAAGCTGAACTTCCCCCACCTCTGATTCTGATTTGTTGCTGCCCTGAAGTACCTGCAATAATCACTCTCATTCCAGGTACATTTCCTGCCAAACTATTTACCAAGTCTACTGTATTGCCTGTTCCCATCAATTTGTCTCCAGTGACGATATAATCAGGATCTCCATAGATTGCTTGGCTGCTTTTCTTCTCTTTAGTACCATCCTCAGCTTCTTCGTTTGCAGAAATAGGCTCTATGAGTTGCAATGGACGGATAGCTTCATCTGCTTTAGTCGTTTGAGGAAAAATTGGATTTAAGGGAAGTACGACCGGAGCTTTTAAATCTTCAACCAATTCTACGTTTTCAATGGGTTTGCCTTTTTTATCCATTGCCTGAATAGCAAGTTTCATCGGTCCATAAAACTCCATATCCTCCATGGCAAATTCTCCATTTTTGTCTGACTCCAAGTCAATCATTCCTTCGAAATCATTGACAAATACAGTGATTTCACCTTCTTCCCCTTTGCCTTTTTCATCGGTCACTTTCCCTTTTTTCGTAAGCCCTTTTTCAATTTGATAGGAGAAGCGATCCAAGTTTACCGTTTCAGGGATCTTTTCCAATTTCAATTGATCAGTAATATTGACCGGGTAGGGAACCATCGGGATTTGAGTTTGATCAATAATAGAAACTGCTAAGATCGCCTGGATCCCCATTTGGGATTGATCTTTTGCAGAAAGAGTCAATGTTACCTTTTCTCTTTTACCATACTGGTCTTGATTCGGTTTTACTGAGAAATTCGGGTTTTGAACTTCAGAGGCTGTACCTGGACTTACTCTTGAATATAGATCCAAAACCTCCAATGGTTGCATGAAAAGGTAGTCTGGACCATAGTTTCTATTCCAATTGGTATAAGCTCTCAAGAAATATTTCTCCTCTGAGAGGCTGTCGGGCAAATGGAAGTTACCTGAGACTCCTCCGTTGAAGATTTTGAATTTCTTTTCAATAATATAATCTCGATTTTCATTGATCAATTCTACATAGAGCACCTTACTAAGTTCTTCTTTGAGATAAGGATTGCCATAGTTGATAAAGGCCTTAAAATAAACCTCATCCCCAGCATAGTAGACTGGTTTGTCAGTATGTATGAATACTTTCTCTTGGAGGTTTTGAGCAGTCCTTTCCAAACTTTGAAGCTGAATGGCTTTTTCGGCATCGTAATCCAAAGGCAATAGGGTAGAAATCCGCTTTCTGTCCATGTCACCGGAAAAAACCAGGTCTTGTGGATTGAGGACTGAACCATTTTCTTTTACTCTAACCTTTCCGCCATTGACTTCTAGCCAAGAGACTGGATAAGGAGCATCTTTATAAGTATTGACTTGCGTATATCCTTTTTGATAGTGGATTTCTATTCGACCTTTCATATTGATCAAATATTCGCCTGGTTTGTCTGCTTTGGTTACTAAGTTGTCTGGTTTGTATTCTACAACTGACCTCCCCAATTCATTAGCAAAAATATCAGACCTCATATTCATGGAAGGGGATCCTCCTGCTTTATCTCCATAGAGATAAAACCCTTCTTTTTGGTGTTCGCCAGTCAACAAAGCCCGAAACATATTTTGAGGCGATTTTCTATAGGTATCGGCTCTGTTTTGTTCCCATGCGGTCCGCTGGTTCTCTGATTCAGGGGTCATTTCTTCAAATCGAGCCGCCCCTGCAATTCTATAGCTCGTTGGGTTGTCAAAAAACTCCTTCAGGTCAAAGGTGATTTTATAGCCCAGATAATTGTTCATGATTTCAATGGGAAGAAGAGCTTCAGCCTTAAAGCTTCCTTTTTCTTCTGCTTCGGGGAAGTCTATCACCCAGGGGTTTTCGATTTGAGATTGGCCTGCTACTGCATCATTACCAAGAAATAGGTTTTCGAATTTCCGAAGATCCCTTTCCCAAGTTTTGTCTCTTTTGGCTTTGATTTCTACATCAGAAAGTTCTGTTTCCAAAGCTTTCATACTCAGGTTGACAGTCAATGTTCCTCCTGGATTTAGGGTGATAGGCTTTGTCTGCGCCTCATAGCCCATAAAAGAAAAACTCAATTCAATCGCCCCAGGCTCCAATCCTTCCAAAATGTATGCGCCATCCATATCCGTGACCGTAGAAATGGTGGTGTTATTGATGAAAACATTGCAGAAGGGAAGTGTTTCGCCGGTTTCTGAATCTTTTACGATCCCTTTTACAGATGCCGATTGGGAAAAAGCATAAAGGGTGGTAGTGAAAGCGAGGAATAGAATTCCGAATATTCTCTTTTGGAAATTATTTGAAAAAAATCTCATTTGTTTTTTGGGATAGAATCCTTGAAAAATAAGATTTTAATTTCGTTATGAAAAAATAAAAGCCCCTAGAAAGGAGCTTTTTATAAATATTAGGATTTTTTTACATCATCCAGATCATCACGGTCTTTGAGTTTTTTGTCTTCCACATTTTGGTTCAAAAACTCATTGATCTTATCGATGGGAAAGGAGGAGCTGATTTCGCCGAAAGAATTGATTTCCATTTTGAAACCTTTCAATTCCTCGTGAACTTTTGGATCCTCGTCTTTCTTTTTTTTCTTCTTGCTCATGGCTTTGGTTTTTATCCTGCTATGCTTAACGTATCCAAAGCAAATCGGATGCGTTTGGCCAGTTCAGCCGTTCCTAAGATAGCAAATATCTCCATCAAATCCGGTCCGCCGCCAACACCTGTTACTGCCAAACGAACAGCTTGCATGACTTTACCCGACTTGATTTCTTCCGCTTCGGCAGACTCACCCAATAAGTTTTTGGCAGTTTCTGCGTCAAATGTTCCACTGAAATTATCCAAAACTCCTGCATAATGAGTCAAAACCTTAACGGCATCTTCATTCCATTTTTTGGATGCTACTTGCTCATCAAAAGTATCTGGAGCAATAACAATGTATTGGTAGTCTTTCCAGAATTCTGCAGGGAAGGTCACTCTTTCTTTGGTTAGGCGAACCATATTTTCTGCCAGTTCTGGAGAGATTTCAGTTCCTGTGGACTTGGCATCAGCTACCACAAATTCCGCTAATTCAGAATCAGGTTTTGATCTCAAATATTGTTCGTTGTACCACTTAGCTTTGGCAATATCAAACTTGGTTCCTGACTTTCCAATTCTTTCAATGGAGAAGGCTTCTACCAATTCTTCTTTGGAGAAAATCTCCTGATCATTTCCTGGGTTCCAGCCCAAGAATGCCAAGAAGTTCAAGAAAGCATCAGGTAAGTATCCTTGCTCTCTAAATCCGGCTGCAGTCTCCCCAGTAGCTTTGTTTTCCCAGTTTAATGGGAATACAGGGAAGCCTAATTTGTCTCCGTCACGCTTAGAAAGCTTTCCGTTTCCATCAGGCTTCAATAACAAAGGTAAATGGGCGAATTGAGGCATGGTGCTTTCCCAACCGAAGAACTTATAAAGCAAAACGTGCAAAGGAGCAGAGGGTAACCATTCTTCGCCACGGATCACATGGGTGATTCCCATCAAGTGATCATCGACGATATTCGCCAAGTGATAAGTGGGCATTCCATCTGATTTCATTAAAACTTTATCATCCAAGGTGGAGGAATGAACCATCACCCAACCACGGATCATATCATTGAGACGAACTTCCTCTTTACGAGGGATTTTTACGCGGATCACATAAGGATCTCCTGAAGCCAATCTCTCTTTTACTTCCTCTTCAGAAAGTGTCAGGGAGTTTTTCATCTGAGTTCTGGTGATGCTATTGTATTGAGGCTGAACTACCCGAGCAGCGGTCAATCTCTTTCTCATAGCTTCCAGTTCCTCAGAAGTATCGAAGGCATAATATGCATGACCTTTTTCTACCAAATCCAGTGCATATTGCATGTAATCTGCTTTACGCTCAGACTGTCTGTATGGACCAACCTCTCCTGGATTCCAAGGACTTTCATCTGCAGTGATGCCCAGCCAATCTAAAGAATCTTTGATATAATCCTCCGCTCCCGGAACGAATCGAGTCTGATCTGTATCCTCTATTCTCAGAAGGAATTTTCCCCCATTCTTTTTTGCAAAAAGATAATTGTAAAGGGCTGTTCTCACCCCCCCGATATGTAATGGCCCTGTGGGTGAAGGGGCAAATCTTACTCGAACTTCTCTACTCATGCTTGGCTGTTATTTCTTATCGAGGTAATAGACCTCAAGGATTCAATTAAATCAGCTGCAAAGATAGGGATTTGTCAAGGAAGGGAAATTCTAGCTTGTGATAATTCTGTCAATTAAAGGCTACTATTCTTTCTCAATCACCTTTTTCAAATATCCCAAAACAAAAAAAGCGATCATAGCCCCAATCCCGGGAAGTGATAAAATGAGCATTTTCAGGAATTTTTCATTTTCCTCAGGTGTGAAATGGAAGAATGAAAATTTCACGGATATCCTCCAATCAGTCATCAGGTCCAAGTAGGAGAGATAGATGAAATAAATAGAAAGGCAGATAAGAAGAACTGCCAATACCTGGAAAATACTGATTACAACTGTCGCCAAATTTTTGGCTGGATCAATTAAGCTGGGAGAATTCATTGTGAAAAAAGATTGATTAAATATAAAATTTAACTCTCAGGGAATCAATGAACTGTGTGTTAAAATTGGCTAATGTGTTGGTAATGATGATAACGAAAAGTATTAAGGCTTTATTTTAATCAAATGCTCAATGGGCTAAAAATCAAAAAAGGAACCCATTGCTGAGTTCCTTTTTGATGAGAAGAGTATGCACTCTTAGTGCTTCACTCTGATTTTTTCCTTGATACGAGCAGCTTTACCCTGACGTCCTCTCAAGTAGAACAATCTAGCTCTTCTTACTCTACCTTGTCTCAATACGTCGATTTGCTCGATAGCTGGAGAAAGGATTGGGAAGATACGCTCAACACCGATTCCGTTGGAGATTTTTCTTACTGTGAAAGTCTCACCATTGGAGTTAGGGTTTTTACGTTGGATCACAGTTCCCTGGAACTGCTGAACTCTTTCCTTGTTACCTTCTTTAATACGTACGTGTACGTTGATTGTATCACCAGCTTTGAAAGAAGGGAATTTGGCTCTAGCCTCTTGGTATTCCGCTTCTACAATTTTCAATAGTTCGCTCATAGCTTTTATATTTTATGCTTTCGCTGTTTGGCCAACGCGTGGCTTTTTGAATTACTTCTTGTTCGATTTTTTATCGCTTTCTCCCAAACCTGACTTGGCGAATAAATCCGGCCTACGTTCTCGGGTTCGGCGAACCGATGCTTCAAATCTCCATTCATTTATTTTGGCTTCATGACCTGAAAGCAAAACCTCTGGGACTTCCATCCCTTGCCATTCGGCTGGTCTGGTATATACAGGAGGTGCTAGCAGATGATCTTGGAAGCTGTCTGTCAAAGCTGAGGTTTCGTCATTGAGTACTCCGGGAATCAGGCGAATGATTGCATCAGCCACTACAGCTGCTGCCAATTCTCCTCCGGAAAGCACAAAGTCTCCGATACTGATCTCTTTGGTGATATACCGCTGTCTGATTCGTTCATCCACTCCTTTATAATGACCACAAAGGATCAGGAGATTTTGATTCATCGAAAGCGCATTGGCCATGGGCTGGTCGAAGGTCTCACCATCAGGAGTCATATAGATGATTTCATCATATGTTCTTTCCTTCTGAAGAGTCTCGATACAAAGTGAAATCGGCTCGATCATCATGACCATTCCGGCTCCACCTCCATAGGCATAATCATCCACTTGCTTTTGCTTGCCTGTGGCATAATCGCGTAAGTTGTGTACTCTGACTGTGGCAAGACCTTTCTCTTCGGCTCTTTTGAGAATCGAATGTGAAAAGGGGCCTTCCAATAATCCGGGTACTACGCTGATAATGTCAATGTGCATGCTCAGTCTTCCAAATAAATGTCAAGTAGGCCATCGGGTAACTGGCAGTAAACTTTTTTTGCTGCCTTATCCACCTTGGTGATGATTCCATCCTGAATAGGGATGAGAACTTCTTTGCCTTGGTGTTTTACTCCGAGGAGATCTTGGGTTTCCATATCATAGATGACTTCTACTGGACCTAAAAGGCCTTTGGATTCATCTTCTACTTCAAACCCAATTAGTTCGTGGTAGTAATATTGATCCTCATTGAGCTCAGGAAGTGCAGTGAGAGGAAGGTAAACTTCCGACCCTACTAATCCTTCTACTTGCTCGAGAGAATCCAGCTCTTCAAATTTTGCCAGTACTTTATTTCCCGGCTGAAGTACGAAGTGTTCCAAAAAGAAAGGAACCATTCGGCCTTTTTGATCTAAGAAGAGATGCTCTAAGTCCTCGTATTCTTCTGGATAATCTACATCCAAGACGATGACTACTTCACCACGAAGTCCATGAACCTTGGTTACATAGCCCAATTGAAAGCACTGCTCCTTGTTCATGGGGAGAATTGATTATTAAGCTTGTGCTTCGTCGCCTTCTGCGGAAGCTTCAGGAGCAGCCTCTTCTGGTGCATTTTCAGCAGCAGCTTCAGCTTCAGCGGCTGCAGCAGCAGCTTTAGCTTCATCTTCTCTTGCTTTGATAGCGTCCAAACGAGCCTGATTTTTAGCGGTCTCCGCATCCAAAGCTTTCTGACGAGCAGCTTCTTTAGCTTTACCGATAGATTCTACTTTACCAGCAATCTTAGTTTCTTTCTCTTGTAGCCATGCTTCAAACTTAGCATCAGCTTGTTCTTGAGTGATTGCACCTTTAACCACACCAATTTGAAGGTGTTTTTTCAGCATTACACCTCTGTAAGAAAGCATTGCTTTCACAGTGTCAGTAGGCTGAGCTCCGTTCAACAACCACTGTAGAGCACGCTCATTGTTGATGTTGATGGAAGCAGGGTTAGTGTTCGGATTGTAAGTTCCGATTTTCTCGATGAAGCGTCCATCTCGTGGAGCTCGTGCATCTGCGATAACCACGTCATAGATAGCCATTTTCTTTCTACCTCTACGTGCTAATCTGATTTTAACTGCCATAATTTATCTGTGTTTGTTAAGTGGATGGAACCCGTCCATCCTAAATTTGGAGTGCAAAGATAGCTTAATTCCCTGTAATGCCATAAGTTGGCTGGAAATTATTTGCAGGAAAATGAGTATTTCCTTATTCTTGGGACCCTGATTTGATACAAATTTAAAGAAATTTGATTTTCTCGTGATTTTCAGGTTCTGGCCCCGTAGTTCAATGGATAGAATAGAAGTTTCCTAAACTTTAGATCCAAGTTCGATTCTTGGCGGGGCTACTTCTTAAGAAAAGGCCGAAAAATTGGATTTTTTAGTCTTTCTAAATGGTTGTTTTACAGTATGGATACTCTCTATTACTGAGTTTATCCAACTAGTTTCACAGATATCTCTTTCAAACAAATGGAATTTCCGATTCATGATGTTATATCGGTCACAGGGATAGAATCTTTGGCGGTAAAGACGACTGAAAGAAAAGCAAATTTGGAAGGGATAATCAATGAACTCTCCTTTGACATTCCTGTTTATATTGATAATACGAATAAGCTTTTTATTGACCATGATATACTACAAGAAAGGAAATTTATTGGATTCAAGTGCGGAAGACTGTCCACACGGTAACAATGGCCATGTGACTACCCTGAAAGGGCTAATAAAAAAAAGTAATGCCAATTAAACTCCAATACGTCTCCGACCTTCATTTAGAATTTCCTTTTAATAACGAATTCTTAAAGCGACATCCTTTGCCACCGGTAGGTGATATATTGGTTTTGGCTGGGGACATTGTTCCTTTTGCCGTAATTGATAGATATATTGATTTTTTCAGCTATGTGGCAGATAATTTTAAAACTACTTATTGGTTGCCCGGAAATCATGAATATTACCATTTTGATTTAGCTGAAAAAAGTGGGGTACTGCATGAAGCTATTCGCAGCAATGTATTTTTGGTGAACAATACATCTGTTATTTATGGAAATATAAAATTGATTTTTTCTACCCTTTGGAGTCACATCAGTACAGCCTATCAATGGCAGATTGAACGGTGCCTAAATGATTTTCATCTAATTAAAAACAAAGGTCTTCGGTTTTCGGCTGAGGAATACAACCAGTTGCATGCAGAAAGTTTGGCATTGATTGAAAATGAACTAAGTGCACATCAGAATGTACAAAAAGCCGTTTTTACCCATCACTGCCCTACATTTCTCAACTATCCAGAGCAATATAAAGGCGATATACTCAATGAAGCTTTTGCAGTGGAACTTCATGACCTTATAGAAACGTCCGGAATTGCCAGTTGGGTGTATGGACATCATCATAGCAATACATCTGAGTTCATGATTGGCAATACCAAGCTCATTACCAATCAGATGGGTTATGTACAACGAAACGAGCATCAGCTTTTTGAACCCGGTAAAGTTTTTGAAATATGAAAATTCAAGATAAAAAAGCTTAATCTTCACAATAAATCAATAAGATTTATCAGACATGATTTGTTTTATTACAAAGGCAGGTATGCTTTAGATGTATGGAAATATTACCAGTTAACTTTGGTTGACATTACCAAATGACAGAACTGTGGTAAATCAGATTTTTTTTATACCTGAGAGTGAAGGATAGCAGAATTGAACGAATTGAGATGGCACTAGATTAAATTTTAGGGAAATATATATGGGAAGAGGATTAGATTACGGGAGTGTTAGCTTAACTCTGGCCTTCCGTTGGGTTGGTACTCCGAATAAGTTTATTTTTGGTTTTGATTTTCAGTTTCTACAGCTACCACATCAAGGATCTTGTATTCAAATTTATTTTTAGCAAGTTCACCATCCTTTTTTGGCAGAGGTAGTTTTTCGAGAATTATCTTAACAAGATCCTTCCTTACAATTCCTTTTGGGAGAACCTCACCTACATTTTTAAAACCTAATGCTTTAGCTATTAGAGGTAAATGACGAATATTATATTTGGCACTGTTGCCAAACATTTCAACTTTCCCTACAAATCCTGATGCTAACCCCATTTTTTGACTTAACTCTACTTGTGTTATGCCTTGATCTTCTCTGAGTTCTTTAACGTGAAGGATCAGCCGAAAATCCATCTCTGACATTTCTTGCTCAACTATTTTACTTGGCATAGAAGTTTTTTATGCCAAGGGACATTAAATTCAATATAAAATCACCTCCATATATGGAAGTGTAAAATAAATGCTTATATTTAAATCAATTAAAATATCAGCGGCATTTATGCCGCGCCGAGTATTACGATTCTCTCGTACAAAAACCGCCAGTATTGACCACGAGAGGATGTGATGACTCGCCCTGTTCTGGACTTAAAGTTTCTTTTGATATCTTTGAGTACAGTAGGGCGGGCTTTGCATCAGTCTTTAGTGGTCAACTTTCCGAAAGGATGCGGGTTACCTGGCGGTTTCCTGTACTAAAGCAGTAAGGCTCGCCCTATTTTATGGCGATTTTTACAATAGAGACTCGTTTTACCATTTTTCATTACTAATGAAAACGAGCATGATTGATTTACTTCCTTTTCTGTTGCAGACAGTAGCCTGTAGGATCCGCAGGTTGGGAGGGTATGCTTTGCTGGTAAGCGGGTCATTTAGTTCTTTACCTATTTATTGTAAATTATTACCAATGGTACATGGGATCACTGCGATAGATCGTCTGTATCCTATCAAACCTAAGCAGCCTGTTTGAGGCTTAACCCTTTTTTTACCCTGATTGATTCTGTAGATTTTTTGTATTCATCTGCGGGACTATCAAACCTAATCAGGGGCGAATCGGAGTATGAATCTGTTTCCGCCATGGAGAATTCAGATTTCCTCTCTGATTAATTCTAACCAATCCTTTCACATTTTACAAAGCCCCTAGGGCTTGCTGGGAGAAGTCTGCCTTGTAAGTATTGCTTCTGGTGGTGACCCTTGGGCATTTCAAGCATATGAAAAAATTACTACTACTATGCTTACTGGGAGGGGTATGCCTTTTCAGTAATGAACTAAGTGCACAAAATATAGTTGCTGATCCACCCGGGACGAACTTTCTTCATAGGTTCATGTCCCTTCGGGGCGGGGAGACCCGCTCCGACCTATTCTCTAAGGGATTTAGTTTAATTGATGATTCTATTTCTCTAGGGCAGGAGGGCGATAGTCCTTCTGCCCGCATGGGGAAGGCCGCTCCGGTGCTGATCTATGGGGAGTTTATGGGGATGATTCCGGATAAGGAAGTCTATCTGTACACCTGGCCCAGGTATACCGGAAATGGATTTATCTATCAGGAATCCACCAAACAAGAAGTTTCCCTGGACAGACCTACCCTTCAGCGGGGAGGAGCAGGAGAAGTTCGGAGAATATTTAACGCAAGCAGTCCGTCCTATATGGATCCCTTTTATTTTTTACTAAGGGATGAAGACACCCGGCTTACTTCTCACTTTCTGGCCTTTCCCGGAGATTCCCTGATGTTGAGATGGTATAGGTTTACGAACAGGGTTTCCTTTTCGGGGCCTCAGGCTAAACAGTTTGAATTACAGCATGTATTGGCTGGTTTAACGGCCAGTTCGAAATACACGACCGCCCAGAACATCATCGTCAAGGACAGAGAGAAATTCCTGGCAGAATATAACCCAAAGGGAGAGTTGGAAGCTGCCAAAAAGCAGTTGGGACGCCATCTTGAGGTGGTAGTTATGGGCAAGGAAGAACTTGACCTGTTAGAGCATAGTATGGGCGACAGGGAATTTGCTGATCAGGTGGAAAGGATGGTAGAGGCCTACCGGGAAGATATCCCTGCCACCCGGCTTGCCCTGATACAGACAGATGTGCTGAGCAATCATTATGCGTTACAGGCAGAGTCCCTGAGCCGTTTATTGATCCGGTTTCCGGAATGGTTAAAGGAAGCAGAAACAGCAGGTAGAATTACCGATATGTTGACGGACTTGGATCAGAAACTCAAGTCCAAAACTGTTCCGCAAGCCTTGGTTACTTCCGGGTATATCGAGTTTTGGTACCACTATTCAGAAGCTTCAGCCAGTGCTGCGGGGATCGATTTTTTTGATTGGATCGTCTCCCAGGAAGCTGGACTTCCAAGGGATGTTCTCTTTGAGAATTATCTACTGAGGAAAGAGCGCAGACTTCCGGATTTTGATGAAAAGTTGGGACTCATTGCCATTGAAGTCAAAGATCCGGTCATTAAAGCCCGGATTCTGGGAATTCAGGCCAATAAATCCGCAGGGGCCACTATTTCCTCTTCCCCCTTACTTAACTCGGAGGGAAACCCAATCAGTCTGACCGATTATCCGGATCAGGTAATGCTGCTGGAATTTTGGGCTCCGGGCTGTGGTGCCAGCAAGACTTTTTATGAAAAGATAATGAAAGGGCTCCATGAAAGATTTCAGGGAGAAGAACGGTTGCAACTGGTATCCATCGGAGTGGATGTGCCTGAAGGAACACTGGACAGCTTCCTGGGAGAATACTACAGCGATTCCGGGATCAACCTGCAGGCCGAAGACACCACTCCTCCGCTATTGACCCAGTTGGGAATCAGAAGCTATCCCTCCTTTGTCCTGGTCGGAAGAGATTCCCGCCTGTTGAAAGTTTCAGGCTTTCCGGACAATGATCCCAAAGCGTGGGTCAAGCTGTTGGAGGAAACTTTAAATAATGAATTCAAAGACTAAACTGGAAGAGATTAACATGAAAAAATATCTGAATAAACTTGTATTGAGTATCCTGGTACAGCTTTTTGTTGGAGGATTGTATGCCCAAGAAGGAAAGCCCGTTTCAGGAGAAGTGAAGTCAGCAGCAGACAGACAGGCACTTCCCGGAGCCAATGTCCTGATCAAAGGAACTGTTCAGGGGACCGTAACAGATGCCGAGGGAAAATTCTCGCTATCCGTAGCTTCCGACAGCATAACACTGGTGGTTTCCTATCTGGGATTCATCAATCAGGAAAAGGTAGTGGCATCCGGGTCTGCCAGTCCCTTAATTTTCTATCTGGAACCAGACCAGGTGATCTTGGGAGAAGTAGAGGTGCTGTCCACCGGCTATCAGGAGTTGCCCCGAGAGCGTGCCAGCGGATCATTTGTTCAGCTGGGGCAGGAAATGGTGGACAGAAGAGTCAGTACGAATATCCTGGACCGCCTACAGGATATCACCCCGGGTCTGATCTTTAACCGCAGCGTTGAAAGTCAGGATCCCATCAGTATCCGGGGGCGGAGCACCATTTTTGCCAATACCATGCCTTTGGTCATTGTGGATAACTTCCCTTATGATGGACCCTTGGAAAACATCAATCCCAATGATGTGGCATCCTTCACCATCCTTCGGGATGCAGCAGCAGCTTCCATCTGGGGAGCAAGAGCAGGGAATGGAGTGATTGTCATTACCACCAAAAAAGGAACAGCAGGCCAGACTCCCCAGGTGAGCTTTAATTCCAATGTTATCCTCAGTGAAAAGCCTGATCTGTTTTATGCGCCCAGAATGGAAAATACTGATTTTGTGGAGGTCGAACGGATGCTCTTTGACAGAGGGTATTACCTGAACAGCGAAAACTCCAACAGTAAGACGGCACTTTCCCCTGTGGTGGAAACACTAATTGCAGAAAGGGACGGAATCATTACTCCCGAGGAAGCAGAAAGGCGTATCACAGGATATAAAGGCCATGATGTCAGGAATGAGCTTCAGGCATTGTATTACCGTCCCAGAGCGAGCCAACAATATTCACTGGGAGTAACAGGAGGGGGTGCCAGAAATACCTATTCCATTTCTGCTGGATACGACCGGACTGATGAAAGTATCGTCGGAAATTCCCGGGAAAGGGTGACGCTCAACGCCAAGAACTCCTGGCGATTCATCAAGGATAAGCTGCAGGCCAATCTGGGAATGTATTTCGCAGGATCCGGAGTCTCCACTGGAACGGCTCTTCCGTCTCCCTATTCCTATGATTACCTGCAGGATGCCGCAGGAAATCCCTTGCCGATTACCCGGGGATACAGCAGAAGATATATTGAAGGAGAGCTGCCACTTGGTCTTTTGGATTGGAACTACATTCCTTTAAATGAAATAGGTAAGATGCAGAATACCACCCGGGCTTCAGATTTACGGGTCAATGTGGGACTGTCCTATCAGATCCTTCCGGACCTGAAGGCGAGCCTGTCCCACCAGTATTGGCAGAATAACAGTACGCAGCAGAATTATCAGCTTCCAGATAGCTACTTTGTCAGGGACTTGGTGAACCAGTTTTCAGTGCTGGAGGAGGATGGAAGCATCACCCGAAACATTCCCGAAGGAGGGATAGAGGATCGGGTGTCTAATTATGGATACAGCCATAATTTTAGAGCCCAGTTGAATTATCAGAAGAGTTTTGGTAAAAATGAACTGAACATCCTGGGCGGTTTTGAGTCCAAGTCCCTCCGAAGGGAGGGGAGTGCTACCCGTTTTTACGGCTACGAAGAGGAATTGGGAATCAGCAGACAGGTGGATTACATTACCCGTTTCAGACGTTTTTACAATAATTCACTGGCCAATATCCCATCAGTAGATGGACATAACGGGACAGTCGACAATTTCCTGTCGGGGTATTTTAATTCCTCCTTTACCCTGGACAAAAAACTGGTTCTGAATGCCAGTATCCGCAAAGACGCCTCTAATTTATTTGGAGTACGGACCAATCAAAAAGGAGTACCGTTGTGGTCAGCAGGAGCCTCCTGGGTGATCAGTGAGGAAGGGTTTGTTTCAGGATGGAACCTTCCCTTTCTAAGGTTGAGATCTACCTATGGCTATAATGGCAATGTGGACCGGTCCGTCAGTGCCTTCACTACCGCCCAATACATTGCAGGGGGACCCTTCTCCCTGATACCGAGTTTACCTTATGCAGTCATCACTTCTCCACCGAATCCGGATCTGAGATGGGAGAAAATAGGGATTCTGAACTTTGGTCTGGATGTGGAGACCACTGACGGAAGAATTCGTTCCAGCCTGGAATATTATGTCAAAAAAGGAGAAGACCTGCTGGGGGATTTTCCGGTCGCAGCATCCAACGGACTGAGGCAGTTTCGGGGGAACTTTGCCAATACGCTGACCAAAGGGTTTGATTTTGAAATCTCCACCCTGAATACCCAAGGGGCAATCCGATGGGATACCAGGCTGTTTGTAAGTTATGTCAATGAGAAAGTCACCGAATATGAACGGGAGTTTGGCGTAAATTCAGCTTTGCTGGGAGGCATAGGAGCAATTCCATTGCCAGGGAAGCCTCTCTTTTCAATTTTGAGTATTCCATTTGCGGGCTTGGACCCAACTAACGGCAACCCTTTGGGTTATATGGATGGGGAGCCGTCCGATGATTACTCGGCCATTCTGGGGTCCCTGAAGACTTCGGACCTTCGCTACCACGGCCCTTCCAGACCTACGGTATTCGGTTCTATTACCAATAATGTTGGATGGAGAGGTTTTTCCCTTTCAGTGAATATTACTTATAGACTGGGCTATTACTACAGAAGACAAACCGTCAATTACGGGGACTTGCTGACCGGGAGAATCAGTCATTCCGATTATGCGGAGCGATGGACAGAACCCGGAGATGAGTTGGTGACCGATGTGCCTTCCATGCCGGAGATCAATAACGGCAACAGAAACACATTGGTGTTGTATGGATCCAACCTGGTGGAAAAGGGAGATCATATCCGCCTTCAGGATATCCGGCTTTCCTACAGGCTCAATCAAAGTGAGGTGACCTGGTGGCCATTTCAGCAAACGGAATTCTATAGCTATGCAGACAACCTGGGAATAATCTGGAAAGCATCCGAGGATCCATTGGATCCTGATTTCAGAACAGCCAGACCGTCCAGAAGCATTTCTTTCGGAATGAGAATAGGCTTCTGATTTTCCTTTCGATCCATGTTTTCAATCATTCCAAAACCAATCAATAGAAAGA
This sequence comes from Algoriphagus sp. PAP.12, assembly GCF_026652115.1. Taxonomy (GTDB): domain Bacteria; phylum Bacteroidota; class Bacteroidia; order Cytophagales; family Cyclobacteriaceae; genus Algoriphagus. Next base: position 120,857 of record NZ_JAPPSQ010000011.1, read on the forward strand.
TGAAAAAGATAATCAATACGATACTTATACTATTTCTGCTGACATCCTGCGAAGGATTTCTGGAGGAAAAGCCATCCGTGGATATTGTAGTGCCTGACACCTTGCAGGACCTGCAGGCATTGCTGGATAACAGCAGTATGAATTCCTCTTCAGGAATCAGTGTGATAGGAACCGATGATATTGTTACTACCCAAGAAGGCTTGCTAAGTCTGACAAACCAGATAACAGAAGGGAATTCCTATCTCTGGGAAGAGGAGATTTTCGATGGGGGAACTTCCAGTGACTGGAATACCGATTACAACAATATCCTGACAGCAAACCTTGTGTTACAACTAGTGGAAGGTGTTGAAAGAACCAGTCAGAATGAAAATACGTGGAATGGGGTTAAGGGAGCAGCTCTTTTCTATAGGGCATTTAGTTATTATGACCTGTTGCGCTTGTTCGCAGCCCAATATGATCCCGCTTCTGCCTCTACTCAACTGGGAGTCCCGTTGCGGCTTAACCCGGAAATCACCAATAAAGAACCCAGAGCAGATCTGGAAACCTGTTATCAGCAGATCCGGATGGACCTGTTGAGCTCTCTGGAATTGTTGCCGGATTTGCCGGTTGCCTATCCGACCAGAGCCAGTAAGTGGGCGGTTTATGGACTACTTGCAAGAATGTCTCTTCAAATGGGGAACTATCAAGAGGCATTGGAATTTGCGGCAGCCTGTCTGGATATCCAATCAGATCTGATCGATTACAATACCCTTGATCCCGGGGCTACCTATCCCTTCTCCCAATTTAACCAGGAAGTGATTTTCCACAGTTCTATGGTCACGTACTCTTATATCAGTCGGCCCTTGATTCATGTGAATCCTGAATTGGTGGATTTATATGATTCCACAGACTTAAGAAAAAATCTCTATTTAAGACCTGCCAGTGAGGAGGGAAAAAATAATTTCAAAGGCCATTATACTGGGGGAAGGAGTGGCTTCAGTGGGATAGCCTTGGATGAAATCCTATTAATCAGGTCTGAGGCGCTGATCCGGACGGGCCGGGTGCAAGAGGGGATGGAGGAGTTAAATAGATTGCTGGTCAAGCGATATACGATTGGTGAGTTTGAACCACTGGCAGCAGATACCGAACTGGCAGCATTGAGGATCGTCCTGGAGGAAAGAAGAAAGAGCCTAGTCTTTAGAGGACATCGCTGGGATGACCTGAGGAGGTTAAACAGGGAAGAAGAGTTCCAGACCACCTTGGTACGGGAAATAGTGGGGGTTACTTATACCCTGTTACCCAACAGCAACCGGTATGTGTACCCCATCGCACTGAATGAACTGGATTACAATGATATTCAGCAGAACGACAGGAAATAAAAAGAGGCCGTCTCTTGTTAGGGAGACGGCCTCTTTACCGTTTACTCAATCCTATTCTCAGGGAGTCCAGCTGATTTTTCTGTCCTCATTCATAGCTCCTGGAACCGGATCATTGATATCATTGCTTTGGTAGAGACAATGTGTATCAGGGTTTTCAGGACAAGAATACTCGCCTGATGCCACTACATCAGTCACATCAACAAGATTGTTGTTGCTGTCCAGACCGAAGTAAGTCTGTCCCTGTGGAGTTGGCTGCGTAAAGGCAAATGCAGCAATAACAGCCATTGAAAATACCCCTCCCCGTAGGAGATTAAGTGTTGTAAGTTTCATAATTTTAATAATTAAAGTTTACTAATAACTCCGGTCGCTTTTGAATCGCTTCCTAACCACGAATTTGGAAGTTTTCTTTCCGAGAGGGGCGGCCGGTGTTTTAAGCCCCCTGCTGTTGTCCGGCAACCACCTGGTGGCTTCACGGACCGTGTTCTGTTTTTTTTTCTATCGATTAAAAACCGCTCTCAGCGAATGTGCTGAGCAACTCTGGCCAGGTAATATTGTGATATGTTAGGTTGTCCTTTATTTGTTGTTTTTTGAGTCAATTTATTTTTTGGGTTTCAAACCATATTCCATACCCGGTTATTCCCAAAAACACGAGGTTGAAAAGGAAATGCTCTCCCCAATCCATGCTATTCAGGACTCCACCGCATGAACAGGGGATTCTCTCTGTAAGACCTAAACTGATCCATCCGATATAGGCTGTAAATAGGAGCAAGAGCATCCCACTCAACAGGAATCCAAATTTTCTCCAAGCTGAAATAAGGAGCATACTTGCAATTCCGAGTTCAAGGGCAGGAAGTAAAAAGAGCAGAATATCAGCTATCCAAATAGGGAATGCCTGGTTATACATGGCTTTTTGGGTCCCTTGCCAATCGTATACTTTGCTAATAGAAGTGTAGATGAAAAGAGCCACCAAAAGCAGGGCCGCCCCTTCCGCAATCACTGATTGAACAGATCTTATGTAGGTTCCTCTTTTCGTTTCTTTATTTTCCATCGATTTCATTTTTAGGTCAATGTTTAATAAGGTGCTCCGCCCGATTTCAGTAGTTCCTCCAGAGGTGGGGAGAAAAGTAAGTGTTGAGAAGCCCAGCTTCAAAAGGCTGAAATAGGCAGGAGCAATGAGGTAAGTAGAAAATTCACCGTTAACCCGAAATAGGTTTTCTGATTTGCTTCCTGGCGGAAATTCTTTCCTTTTAATTTTTCTTTCTTGTTTGAAATTAAAGACTTCTAACTCATGAATCACCTGTCAAATGTCTGAATATTAGTCGTTTACATATATTTCCGGCATTTGTCGCATTCGGCCGGAAAGGTTGTTCATGGCATTTAGAATGTACTACCATACCAGCCTGAGGACTAGGAAGAATATCAGTAAGATTTCTTTTGGAAAGTAAAAGTTGGTATAATTAGCAGGGATTTCAGTATAACTTGCGGAGTAGAAAGGGATTTTGGCGGGGTTTTTCTCCTAAAAGTCATGTAAAAGCACTGAAAACACGCAAAGGAAAATCTGATCAAATGTTTTCCGAAGCAAAGGGACTACAGTATTGTATGGCGGAAGGATAATTTTGAAAAAATAATGACACTTAATCGTCTAATTAGCTAAACTGAGGTCGATTTTTATGGAATAGAGAGTTTATTCTTAAAAGCCAACGAAGGTTTGCGCTCTTACAAAAAAATTCAATACGATTTACAAATGTGGTATAAACAACAGGGTTATAGGTGAAATTAACATTCTGTAAGGTCCTTAAGGATTTCTTTACTGCTTACAATAGGTATAAATAGATAAATCAATTAAAGGTTTTGGTCCTTACAGAATGTTTTGGTCCTAAATCGTGATGAGTTGTTCGAGGTAAACTTTTTATTCCTCGATATAATATAAAAACCGACTTCGGAGGATTTTCCCCACCACAACCCCGGCAGTGGTGGGCAAGATCGGATTGGCGTCAGACAATCCTACATCTTGCTCATTGCTAAGATGCAATGCTAGAATCTATCATAAAAATGATTCTTTCTCTGAATGTGAGTATTTCTGTTTGGAAAAGAAGTGATGTCCATCTAAAATAAGAAGTTGCACCTTAATTGACCATAAGGACATTATCATTTAATATAAAGACGAATAACCGTTCGAAACAAAATTCAAGCTTATGGAGATGGACAAAAGAATAAAACATAGTTTCAAGTAGCCGTATGATGTCTAGAAGCCAGTCGGATTGGTTATTTGATAATACACCGAATGGGTATCGTCTTTTTTTAGATAAAGGCCTATCGTAGCTCTTGATTAATAAATTTTTGTTTATTCCAATTGGCGATATTTAACTTATATTGAGATATGGAGGTAGCTAAAGGATACATTTCTAATGATTACAACAATCTGGACCTATCAAATCAAAAATCCGCAGATTGGAAAGTAGCAATCAAAATTTTCCAAACCAGAATAGAACTTAGATACCTGGAACCTATCCGTTTACTAATAGCCCATGAAAAGGATCTTCCAGCAAGAGATCAGAATTACGGGTTCACAATCATGGCAATTATTTGCCTTTTGATTGAGACGTTGTACAGTTTTAGAAAGGGAATTACAGATAATTCAGGAAGGGGGAAAGCTAAGGCGGCATTTGTGTCATTTTTGACGGAGTCACAGTCCTTCAAGAAATTTTTTACAGAAGACACAGCTGCCATTTTCTGTGACCATTTCAGAAATGGGATACTCCATCAGGCAGAAACTAAAAGTAAATCACGAATACGGGCAATTGGTCCGGCAGTTAGAATAATTGGGGATAGCATCGCAGTTAATAGAACCATAATTTTCGAGTTATTGGAAAAGGAAATCCGTGATTTCATTAGCGAACTGGAAGATCCTGACAATGTGGAATTACATCAAAGTTTTAAGAAAAAGATGGACTTCATTTGCTCTCGATAAAATGATCCGAATCTTCATAGGGAATGATTCTATAATTCTAGGGTTGATTAGCAGTTTTCAATTGATGAAATAAAAAATTAAATAGTGTCGCAAAGACTAGACGGACTCTTCAAGCCCATAGCACAGTTAAAAGCAAGGGGATGAGCAAGGTTTAATTTTAATGGTTTATTCTCTTTCTTTTCACCCAAGCCTGCCTAATGGATTAACTTTCTATTTTCCTTTAAAATGTATTATCCTAGAGAAGACGTGACCTTAAGGTAAGAATTGCCTATTTTGTAAGTTTTAATACCTAGATTGTTTAAAATGCCTGAACAACAAATATCGAATACAGACCAGTTTGAAAAAGGAATACTTAAAATGGATTTGCTGCTTTGCAAATGCATTGGGCGGTAAAATTAATATAGGCTTTACCAATGTGGGTGTAATTGGTTTCGTTAGTATTATCAGCAGCTTCAAAAATTGTTTGAATGTCTATGTGAACGAGCGTTCCATTCAAAAGATTTTTTAAAAAGAGCAAAAAAATAAGAAGAGTTTCAAAGCAAAATGATTAAGCTTTTTAGACTTTTCCCAATCTGGAATACAACCAGGAGGAGGCTTTTGAGTGGCTAGAGGAATCATTAACAATGAAAATGGTTTAGAGTATGATTTATGATCAGCAGGAAAAGTTCAAAGAATTAATAAGCTTTATATCAACCCATACTATTGATAGAAGCATCAGTCGTGCTGATCAGAATGCCGTAGAAGAAAATCTCAAATGGAATACTTCATTGTTCTTTGCAAAAGTTATTCATCTGGCAAAGCCCAGGAAACAGGAGCTTACACTGGAAGAATTTAACCAGTTCAAAAAAGATTACGAAGGCCGAAGTAGCGTAAAAATCGATTCTGACAACCTGTTTCGAAAATATTGGTTGAGAAATGTACTAGGAAAAATAAAAATCGCAGGAACTGTATGGTCCGCTTGCTACCAGTTTAGTAGAATATCAGGTTTCAAGAATGAATTAATATTCCTGTTTGATCAATATGCTGAAGGGAGAGAAGGCAAGGAGAAAATACCCAGGAAAGATTTTGATCAAATCAGACACAAATATGAGAAGGACAATGATTTGACTTTAAGTGATGAAGGTTTGTTTAAATCAAACTGGCTTTCTGAATCTGGTGATGTCATTGAAATTTCCAACATCAATTTTTACTTCAAGCCCTATATTGATCACTGGGAAGATTTTGAATTTCTTGCTGCTTATAAAGAGCAAATATCAAATGATGCAGAAAAAGGGCTCAAGATTGTTAAAAGTGATTTAGTACAACTAAATGAATCATTCAAACAATTCTATACCCGAACACCTTCTATTGATGATCTGATTAAGCAAAAGATTCTTCGTCAAAATGAAGGAGTTTATTACCTAAATTTCTTCAATACTGAAATTAGCTATTGGTCAACACTAAGTGATTATATCACTGCTTTTTACTGGCAACTACTAATCGAGGATAATCGCTTTTCAGACGACAAAGTCAGAGTAAAGAGGCTTCTTCAACAAACACTATATTGGGGTTGGCCTTCTCATTTTTTATTCCATTCTCTTGATGAATCAAAAAAGCGGTTTTTAGATGCGGCTAGTGACTTGGTTAACGATGAAACCGATTTGGATGGTTTAGAATCAGAGTTCAAAAAGGTTTGCATTGATGGAAATATTGGTTCACGTGAAGTTCAATCACTTTTCCATAGCCGTGAAGAGTTTGACGATTTTTCATTGAATAACTCAGATCACTTTGAACTACTGGAAAGTCTAGATAATTGGGAGAAAAAAGCTCATACTACTTACTTGCATGGACAGAGTTCACGAGATGAACTTTCCTTTCTCATGAAGATAATAATTCTTCATGACTATGAGTTTGAAAGAGAAGAGGCTGAGGATCTGGACAATCCTATAATTCATAATTACAAGAGAATCTTCACACTTCTCGAAAAATCATTGACCAAGCCAACCCTACTTTGGGATATTAAATGCTTTGTCATTATGTGTCGAAGGGAATTCATTCCTTACCTTATAAAAGACTCCAAATACACCTCCTTGGCGTTTCAATTGATTGATCGAATTGGTGAATATCTATTACATGAAGATAGGGAAACGATCCACAAAAATCTCTGGGTAAAATCAATAGAACAAGCTCTTTTTTCCATTCGCTCAACTAATCAAGATACGATAACCTCTAAATTGATTTTTCAGATTTATAGACAACTTAATTCCAATAAATATGATTTACCATACAACCGGCAGCCTCATGCCGAAAAATTAAGCCGAAACCAGAAAAAGGAAAAAGAAGCGGCTGTTCTCTCTTTGATTGAAGATAGTTCCCTACAAAATCATAAAATAAATGGAGGTAATAGCCAATTTTTACTCCCCAAGCTATTTAATGAGTTGGTAAAGCTTCTTATCAATATGCCATCCAAACCATTGTATAATAATGGGACGGTGAGTTTTCCCATGCTTCAGTGGGATGGGCTTGTCTGGCTAATGAAATGCTCAACTTACTGGAAATATAGGGGTCAATTTGAGATAATGCCTTCGGATATCAATACACTTACTAATTCCTTCTTCAAACTATATATTGATCGTGTTGAAGTTTCAGAAGTAAAAAAATATAATTTCTTCGAGAAAAAGGAGGAAAAGGGGCTACCGCTTTGGAGTGAGAAAATTGAAAGATTAGAAAATATCGAATGGGTCTACCCAATTTATTTCATCTATAAACAACAGAGATTAAATAGTTTCCTAGAACCTCGCTTTTATTTTGATTCCACTTCGGAGTTCTATCACAAGGAAAATCATTTTACTGCAGACAAACTAAGAACCCATATTGGAGTATTGCTTCAGGTTCTTCGTCAATTAGTATTGCCATCTATTCCTTACGGTTTTGAGAAAGATGAAATTGAAGAAATTAAATCGAGGATTGAACAACAGATTATTGACTACCTAAAAAGGCACATCAAGGATGTACCGGAAGAAGGACGTGTTGATCTGTTTGACTATAATAAGGAGTGGGCATTTAAAAACTCTGAAAAAGAAGCATTACTTCCGCAAGTTGCCAGAGCTCTAAACTGGTTCGCGAAAAAAGAACAGATTATTGAGGCCATTACTGAGACGCAGGATATAGCCAAAATATTGACTATTGCCGAATGGGTAACATCGGAAGGAGTTAAACAAAAGCTTTTAGAGAAGATACAACAATCAGATATTAAGACTTTTTTAGAGAAGAAACGATGGACACCAGAGGTTCAACAAGTATTGCTTGATATCAGGCAACATCCAAAATTGGAGAAAGAGATTAATCAAGTGGTTGAGTTTTGGGAAAAAGAGGTTTCGAAAAGGAATAGGGAATACGAAGTTCAGCTCTATCAGACTAAGATGTTGTTGGCTTACTTTCATGATGATGAACAAGAATTAGATAATGTTGAAGAACCCGGTAAACCTGCGGTTCATTCGGTAAGAGAACTTTCTTATCGTGACCTTAAGCAATTTTACAGGGCACTAATCAGATTGGAAAAGAATCCGGAATCTTCACATACCATATTCAGTCAATTGAGTACACAATATCCTCAATATCCAGTTTTTGCCTTGAATAAAATGGCAGCTAAAATTAACATAGCCAAAACCAGCGATGATCTAAAAAGCTATAAAGAAGCCCTAGAAGAGTGGAGAGCTTATTCCTCCCAGCAAGAAGATTTGGACGAAGAGGCTTTGGGGTCAACATTTATCGCCAATAAGTCATACATACTACTCAAACTTGGGGAATTAGATGAACTAGACAGGCTTTTTGATAACCTTGAAAAGCCCTATAAAATGCAGCCTGATATCCTTGAAGTGAAGATTGAAAGTCTCTTAGATAGAAAAAGGATTGAAGAGGCATCTATGCTTCTAGAGGAAGCAGGTAATTATCACCAGTTTTCAGGTTCAGAGAATATTGGCTTTATCAATGATTTAAGGAACAAAATCAACGGCATCGACAATGTGGCCGACCTTCACTATCAATACAACAGGATATTCAATAGCACACCAACCAAACTAGTAAGAGTTTTCCCTGAAAAACTCAATGGTAGAACTGATCTTACTGAATTTATTGTAAATGAAGTAGCTAGAGCAGCTTCAAATATGCTTAACAAAGTAAATGCTTTGCCTGAAATCCTGAAATTAAAAAACACCAGCAAGGAAAACAGATTCAATGACCTTGTTCAACTTGCATTAGATTCTAGAATTAGCTCATGGGGATGGTCCGTAAAAGATCAGACAAGAAAAGCTTTTTCTCCTGGAGAATCTGATTTAGGCGAAATTGATTTGGATATTAGGGACTGCAATCAAGATTCTTTTATCACTTGCGAGGCATTTATCATAAGGGATACACCTAGAGTAAAATCACATTTAGAAAAGTTAATTTCACACTACACACATGAAAGAAAAGCCCTTCTGACCTTAGTGTACTTTCAAGGAAAGCAATCAGATTTTCAGAGAAATTGGGATGCATATCATACAGATACCTTAACAACAATTCAATATCCAAATGGATTTGAACTTGATACTAACCAGGTAGTAGATGTGACAAAAGACTTCCAAAGAGAGAAATCAGGAATTAAAATTGGAAAAGCCCACCACAAGGATGGGGTAGTGATATATCACATATTTGTCAACATTAACTACAAGGTCAATGCTTGACTCCCTCACTTCCATATTGAAAGTCCGGTCACTGGTAGATTCGGCTGTAACCTTGAAGCTACTACGTGCAAGGAATCTGCCTTTGATTATCTCTTTCCTGTATCGGGAATACAAATTAGGTGAACAAATTTCAATCCCCTACCAGCATTTGGTTCAAAGACTGGCAGACTTCCTGGAGGAAATTGAATACAGGGATGAAGATGATGAGGTCAAATCCGACAGGCTGATCCTAGCTTTTGATGAAAAGGCCAAATTGTATATCGATCGATGGATTGATGCCCATTACCTCCGTAACATGATGGATGATGCTCGGAAAGAACCTTTGGTATTCCTGTCCAAACATGTGGAGAAAGCTTTTCAGGTATTTGAATTATTGAAGGATCGGGAATTTGTGGGGACAGAATCCAAATTCAAAGACATTTTCACCAAACTCAGGGACATCATAGAAAATGCCAACCCGGATAAGGAAAAGAGGTTAGCCGAACTGGAACGAAGAAAGCTGACGATAGAGGAAGAAATCCGAAAAATCAAGATTGATGGGTATTTGAACACTTATGAAGATTATCAGGTCAAGTCCCGGTATGAAGAGGTAAACCGTTTAGCCAATGAATTAATCGGAGATTTCAAAGAAGTGGAAGACAACTTTAAGGAAATCACCCGCAAGATTTATGAACGGCAGCAGCAAGCCGAACTCTCGAAGGGAAAGCTTTTGTCAGAAACCTTTGATGCCCTGTACGAACTTCGAAACACTGACCAGGGCAAAAGTTTTTATGCCTTTTGGCAATTCATGCTGGACGATGCAAGCCAAACGGATTTTCAAAAGTTGACCAAGGAAGTATACGATGTAATGGAAGATCGTGGTATCGAGATTTCTTCCCGCTCATTGAGAAAACTAAAATCACTTCTACACCTGGCAGCCCGAAAAGTACTGGACAAAAACGGGGTGCTTGCTGACAAACTGAGCAGAGAAATCGTGTCAAAAGAACAATTGGAATCAAGAAAGGCAAAAGAACTCATGTCAGGAATCCGGCAGCTAGCCATCCAGTTGGTCAATCACGCTTCATCCAAAGAGACTTATCTGGAAATTCAGGGCAACCCTGAAATCTACCTTCCCTTGGAGCGAAAGCTTGGGGAAAGACCGGAAAACAATTCATTTATAGCAAAGGCCGAACAGGCTCAACTGGCGCTGGAAGACCTGGAAGATCTATCAAAAATTTACAACGCCGACTTGATTAACAAGCAGCAATTACTGGCCAACATACACGACATATTGCAATCAAGATCGCAGGTTTCACTTCAGGAAGTAGTGAAAGAAAAAGGGCTTAATAAAGGCTTGGCTGAACTCTTGGCTTATGTCACCCTTGTAAATGCCAACAACAAATTTTTTATCAATGATAAGATACGGGAAAGCATTATGTTCAATTTAACGGAAAGAAAGTACCTTGACTTGCCGCAAATCATTTTCACCAGATAGCCAATGGAACACCAAAATAGAAATATTGCTTCTTATGCCAAGTCTGCTGTGAAGCTTTTGCAAGGCCCTGTTTTTGAAGATCAGCAAGATGTTTGGAACGAGGTCCTACAATATCAGGTCGAACTAACTCAGTACTTTGAAAGAATCGCTCTTGAGGTGGTCATTGATAAAAGAGATGGGTATGCTTACCTGAAACAAATCGAACTTGATGAATCAGGAAGCACCATCGGATTAATTCGAAGAATGCCACTGACATACGATCTCACGTTGGTTTGTGTATTGCTAAGAGAATGGCTGCTTGAATTTGAATCGAGCGATCTTGAGACAGCCAATTTGTACATTACTCCTAAAGAATTCAGAGATCGGATGGAGATGTTTTTCAAAGAGAAAACTAATGAACTAAAGTTTATCAAGGAACTCAATCGCCACCTGGAACAATGTGTGGAGATGGGATTTCTGAAACTGGTGCATAAGGACGCAACATCTCCCGATGAATACAGATACGAAGTAAAGCGGATCCTGAAAGCCAGGGTCACCACAGATGAGTTGTTAAAATTTAAACAACAATTGGAAGATGAACTTAAGTCTGTTTAGTACTAAACCGAGTCAATCTGGCTTTCGTCTGCATACTTTTGAGGTATGGAATTGGGGAACCTTTGATAAGGATATTTTTTCCATTGAGCCAGGAGGTGAAACCTCCCTGCTTACCGGAGGCAATGGTTCCGGTAAAACAACTTTAGTGGATGGTCTACTGACCCTATTATTGCCTGAGCGTAGGGCACGGGCATACAATCAGACCGCTGGCGAAAAAGGTGAGCGGACTGAGGAGACCTATTTACTTGGAGAATTTGGTGAAACTGAAAATTCAGAATCCAAAACAAGAGAAGTAAAAAAGCTTAGAGGAGACAAATCAAAAGCACAATCGGTATTAATAGCAGTCTTTCAAAATGAATCCCAATTCGTCACGGTGGCCCAGGCTCGGTGGTTCTCGGGTAGTGAGTTGAAGAGAAACTTTGTAATCTCGTATAAGAAGCTTTCCATAAAAGATGACTTTATGCCTTTTGATAGCAATGGGGAGTGGAAAAAGAGATTGAAGCAAAAATATCCTAAGCAAGGAGTCAAAGATTCTATATTATTTACCGATAGTCCTGGCGAATATGGCCGATGGATGCGTAAGGCATTTGGAATGAGATCGGACAAAGCCCAAACGCTATTCAATAAAACCATCGGGCTCAAGGTATTGGGTAACTTGGACGAATTTGTCCGGCTACAAATGCTGGAAGGACGGGAGTCAGAAGAGGAGTTTCAGAAGATCAAAAGCTATTTCAAAACACTCAATGATGCACACCGAGCTATCGAAAAAGCCCATAAACAAATCGAATTGCTAGCTCCTGTAAGGGACAAATCCATCAGGCTAACAACACTGAATGCAGACTTGATCCATAAAGAAATTTTCAAACAGACAGCCCCACTTTGGTTTGCCAAAAAACAAGATGCTTTGATTCAGGAATTCATGGCTTCCACAAATGAGCAAATACAGGAAAATGAGGAAAAACTTGTGATATTGACCAATGAGGTGGAAGAACTGGATCATAACCGGATAAAGCTTGACGTACAAATTGAATCTGATGAGGTTGGTCGGCAAATCCGTGATTTAGAAAAGGACAATAAGAGGTTCGAACAAGAAAAGTCTGATAGGGAAAAAGAACTGAGTTTATATAATCAGCTGGCTGAGAACCTGGAATTCCAGCAAAGCCCCCAAACAAGAGAGCTGTTTGACGATCAAAGAAAGCTAGCTTTGGATAAAAAGAAAAAGACGGCTGAAGTATTGGAGCAGAATGAGGAGGAGCTTTTTCAAACCCGTAAAGAATCTGAGGAAGCAAGAGCAAAGTTTGACAATATTTCCAACGAACTAGGTATCCTGAGATCGCAAAAGAACAATATCACAGGTCATCCTGCCCGTATTAGAAGCGAAATCCTAGAAGCCATCGGGGCAACTGAAAAGGAAATTCCATTTGTCGGTGAACTCCTAAAAGTTCGGAAGGAAGCCCGTGAATGGGAGTCGGCCATCGAGCGACTACTTCACAATTTTGCATTAAGGCTTATAGTCCCAGAAGAATATTACCAACAAGTCAACCAGTATGTCAAAGAGAATGATTTAAGAGGTAGGATCATCTATCACAAATTCAATAAAAAAGAAGTAGCCCCTCGCATCTTCATACAGCAGGATGAACAGGAGCTGATCAGCAAGTTGGACTTCAAAACATCCGAATACACCGAGTGGATTAAGAACGAGATCAGTTCAAAGTTCAATTATTTATGTGTCGATGATCTTGAGTCGTTCAGGTTGGCAAAAAGGGCAATAACAAGAGAGGGGCTAACCAAAAATGTCAGCCGACATGAAAAGGACGACCGACCAGAAGTTAGGAGCCGACAGCAGTATGTCCTAGGGTGGGATAATGGAGAGAAAATAGCCGTCTTAAAAGAAGAAGCAGCCCAGCTGAATGACAAGATCAATACAATTGACAACAGGTTGAAAGCAATAAGAGCACACCAGACGAGGGTACGCAAGGAAGCAGAAGACCTCACCCGTTTCATTGATTTTAAAGCGTTTAAGAAAATAGATTGGTGGTCTTTATCAGCTGAAATTCAGGAGAATAAGCTGAAAATAGAAGGCCTAGAAAAGACTAACGATAGGGTAAACACCCTCAAAAAACAAAGAGAAGAGATCGCTAAGACAATCAAAGCCAAACAGGAAGTGATCAGAGACCTGGAGAAGGAAATTAACCTAATTGATTCACAATTAAATATTCAGCAGCAAAAGTTGAGAGAGGCCAGGGAGGTAATTGAACGTTATGCTGATCTTGAAATAGCTGATAAATTAGTTGCATTCGATGAACACTTTATGAAAGAAATAGAGTGTGACATTGATTCCATCGAAAAAGTCAGGATTAAAATCATTGGTGAAATCAATCAGGACCTTGATCGACTGAAAGATGATATTCGCAAAATCGAAAGTGCCGCTGAAGGACTGATGAGACTTTTTAAGAATCCTGATAAGGAGATCGTAGAAAAGTTCAGTGATTGGAATTCAGACACCCACCGGCTTAGCGAAAGTGCCGAGTTTATTGAGGAGTACGTTGCTTTATTGGAGAAGATTGAAAAAGAGGAATTGGCTGAATACAAACAACAATTCAAACAGTACCTGAATGAAGAAATGATTACTAAAATGTCTGACTTTCAAACTTGGATGGAAAGGCAGGAAGAGGATATTGAGGAAAACATCGAGACTTTGAACAAATCATTAGAAAAGATCAATTTCAAGAGTAATCCACCAACCTTCATAAAACTTCATGTGGAAAAAGACTACTCCCCGAAAGTGAAGGAGTTTAGGTTTCGTCTGAATGCATGGAAACCAAACCTGGCTGAGTTCGAAAGAACGAAAGATGATAGCATTCTGGAAGAAAGCTTCAATAAAATTAAGACGCTACTTGATCATTTAACAGAAGATGAAAATCTCAGAAAGGAAGTATTAGATGTTCGGAACTGGTTGAAATTTAAAGCTGTAGAACATCACAAAGAAGATCCTAGAATGATCTTTCGCAGCTATACCGGAACTGCCAAGCTCTCAGGAGGAGAAGGAGCTCAGCTAACCTATACAATTCTTGGTTCTGCGATAGCCTATCAATTTGGCATTCATAGTGAAGGGCTCAATACCAATTCATTCCGGTTCATTTGTGTAGATGAAGCTTTTAGCAAACAGGACGATGAAAAAGCCCAATTCCTGATGGAGCTTTGTAAACAACTTCACCTCCAAGTGATGGTCGTATCTCCGGCCAAAGCGGAAGAAGTGTCCATCGTGGAGCCTTACATTGCCAGGGTGCATTTTGTACAGAGAAAAGACAACCGGCATTCGGTGGTATATGATATGCCTATCAAACAACTTCAGGAGCAAAGAGAGCAATATTTACAATCGGTTGTGTAGGGTATGATAACGGCAGATGAAATACGGAAAAAGTCCGCGGGGAAATATCTTGAGGTACTTCAGTCTTCACTGAAAGGTGAAGACTGTTTTCCACTCATTGTCCGATCCAATAAAACTCTTTCAAAAGACTTTATCCAGATGAAGAAGGAAATTGAGGAGGTCTTTAGTGCTGCGAAAGACAGAAAAGGATATGGTTATTCGGTGATTTCAGAACCGGTTAAAACCCGGCAACATGGTACTCAAGACATACCTAAGTTCATTACATTTGAGAGCCTGCCAGATTACCTGAAATTCCTCAATAAAGAGAAGGAGTATCGTTTGATGATGGAAAATTATAGTTTCATCAAGTCAGAACTCCCTCAGCTTAACCAATGGTTAGTTCAAAATGCTAAGGCTATCATATCAAACGTTGATATTTGGCCGGATCTCATTAAAGTTTGCCTTTGGTTTATAAACCATTATGAATCCCGGAAATACTATCTTAGAGAATTACCCATTCCTGTTCACACCAAGTTCATTGAAGAGAACAGAGCGGTTTTGAGGCTCTTACTAGATGAACTGGTTCCTGATATTATTGTATCTACTGAGAACCTTTTTGAAAAACGATATAGCTTAAAATATGATCAGCCATTGGTCAGATTTCGGTCACTGGACAAGGTTTGTTGGCACATCAACCACTTTGATGACCTAACCGTTCCGATTGAGCAATTCACAAGGAATCCTATCAGTTGTTCAAAGGTTTTCATTATCGAGAACAAAATGAATTTTCTAACCTTTCCTCAAACGCCATTTTCGATAGCAGTTTGGGGGAAAGGTTTCGCCCTTGAATCTTTGAAAAATATAAGATGGCTTCACAACAAGGAGATTTATTATTGGAGTGATTTAGATGCACAAGGATTTCAAATGCTTTCCCAGTTGCGATCATATTTCCCGCAAACCCAATCCTTTTTAATGGAGATGTCAGTTATCGAGAAATATATAGATTTTATTGTAAAAGGAACCCCAACGTTTACCAAATTGCCATCTTATCTTTCAGATCAAGAATTTGAGGTTTATCATTACCTATCAAATAATAACTACCGTTTGGAACAGGAACGGATTCACCAAAACCTCGTATTAGACCGTTTACGTCAGATTGTTAATTGAACATTAGGCCCCTCTTTAAGTGCTATTTCTACAAATAATTTGGCAAGGGCTTGATGGAGCACTTGCCAATAGTCCTTCACGATAATTCTGATAGTAATAAAGGGTTGAGCATTTGGAAGAATTCTTTTCTTAAGAAGACTATTTGTTCATGCAAACCCTCAGATATTAGAACCACTTAAGAAACCTGACTGCTAACTTGAGGTATTAACTTTGCTTTTATACAAGTGTGTGCAAGTACAGGAATGGGCTTGATTTTATTCCTTCAGTTGTTCAAAATTTGATTTAATGAGCTTGTGAATACAGTCAAATCTCCTCAAATCTTCCTCTAAATAGTTCATTATTTGCCCTGCTGGGGCTACTTTCAATTTTGAATCGTAGGATTGTAATATTCTACTCCCCAACCAACCTCACTTTGATCTTGGTTTGATCTCCTTCAATTGTCCAAGCGGGGATTCGGATCTCAATTCTCTTTAAGCCTTTTATTTGTCTGTCCAATTCCAATGGGGCTGGATCTAGAGATACTACGGAAACTACTAGTTCTGGATGAGAGATATTTTCAAGATAAAGGGTTTTGCCATCTTGCCTCAAGATCGCTCCTCCATCGGTGATTTCAACTTCGGCAGTGGTCATCATCTGCCATGTGATGAGTTTGGTACTTTCTGAAAGTGTAATCTCATCCTCAATAGTGATGGAAGCAGGGCTGTCCTTGATGAATTTTCTGGAAGCAGACTTCACTTGACCTTCCAATGTTTTGCTCAAATCAAAAATCGCTTCTGGCTTTTCTCCCTCTTTGAAAGAAAGTAACTCAGATTGTCCTTCGGTTCTGTGAAGGGAGTCATTGACAGTCAATGTGCTGTGTCCATAATTGTTTTTAGTCAATAAAGTCCAGCGCTCACAGGATTGGCATCTTCCCCAGAGGTCAAAACCCGTTTGTTCAAGCTCATTATAACTCTGATTACCGGGATCAATAGACCAACGAACTCCGTCTAATTCAAAAATGAAAGAACCGGCATCCATATTTCCATGATTGACCATTCCTCGGCCACCTTTTCCTCCAAAATAATAACCTCGGGGATCATTTTCTCCTCCCGTGAAGAATACAACAGGATTAGATCCTTCGCCTTTCCAGGCTGTTGGAACACCTTCACCTCCTTTTTCTTCGTATTGAGAAATCCAGGCCATGGCGGCTCCGGCAAGTCGGAATAGTTTTCCGGTTTCCTCTGCGGGAAGGAGAAATCTTTCTTTTTCAAAAAACTGAGGGTTACCGGATTTCGAGGCAAACCATGCCAAAGTGATATCTCCGGCTGCGCTTCTTTTGTCGCCACAGTCCGCGAAATTGTAATACCAGCCTGATGGTGCATTGGCCAAGGTTCTAAATATGGCACTTTCCTTAAATGCAGGGAATTCCCAATGTCCAAAATCACTTCCAAATGCACTTTCCAGCATTGCTGCAGTAGTTACCGAAAAGCTGGTTCCGTAGGCCCAATAGGTGGATCCTTCTGGATAAACTCCGTCTGGTCCATATTCTACCAAGGAATGAGGTAGGCCATCTAAGGCACGACTGATAGTTTTGGAGGCCAATTCAGGTTCATCCTCGGCAATAGCTATGGATGCAGCGATCATCCCGCCATTGCAGACCTGATTCCAATTATTGGTGCCATAGGCCCACCAAGGGTTTTCTCCATATTCAGGCCAACTTGGGAGTAACGCTTTTTCGATAAGAGCCTTCTTGGCCAATTCTTGCGTGGATTGAGGTAAATCTCCAGCTGTCCAGTCCAAAGCGAAAGAAACAGCAAGCGCCATTTCAGCAACATCGAGAAAATGGGATGGATTCCAATCCGAAAAATTACAAACCGCTATGACTTCCTCATTGATTCGGGCTAGGACCTCAGGATCTTTTTCCATCAAATAAACAAAGCCGAGCATGTTGATCCGATAGAGCATTTCTCGAGAAACACTCAGCAGACGCCTCCCTTCCATGATCCTTTCCAAAAGCGGCTGCTCATAAATGGTCTCTGCACTTTCCTGAATAACCGCATACATGTTCTGCAAGACCGGATCGGATTTCATATTCTTTTTTAGATCTTTCAAAATCGGCTTGTCAAAAACCAATCTTGGGGAAGATTTCCGAAGGTTTTTTTGAAGATAAGCCATCGACATGGGATTGTCGAGATGAGGTATTTCGGTCTCTTGAGCTTGAGTTTGAAAAGTGGTGAAAGCAAAAAGAATAATAAAAAATAGGCTTAGCTTCATTTTCATTGTGATGGGTTTTTGTTAAAAATCAGGCATGAAACATCAAGATAACTATTTTGCTCTATTGGCGGTGGACTCACTTTCTCTATAATCTTCCAATAGGGCACTTAATTCGGTTATCTTCTCTGGATATTTTTCAAACAAATTATCTCTTTGCTCTGGATCTTCTTTCATATTGAAGAGAAGGCCAGGGGTATGAAAATCTGTATATCCTGTCAATTCTTTGAAAGATTCAGGCATTGGTCTTAGTCCTCCAGTCGAATCATTGATGTAGAGCCAATCACCTTTTCTGATCCCCCAGATTTTTGCATTGGTATTGTGGATGGTAGCTTCTCTTAGAGGTGAATTATACTCTTTTCCAGTGAAAACCGCCGTAAAATCATAGCTGTCTGGAGCAGCTTTTTCTGGTATTTCAATCCCGATAATATTGGCAATGGTAGCCATGACATCAATTTGAGAAATCAATTCATTTGAAACGGATTCTGCTTGAATATGCCCTGGCCATTTGACGATGAATGGTACATGATGTCCTCCTTCCCAAACGTCCCTTTTTAAACCTCGAAAATCCCCCATGCTGAAGTGATCAAATTTTTCTGCTCTTTCCCAAGCATAGTGCTCTGGACCATTATCCGCACTGAAGATCACGATGGTATTTTCTTCTAATCCTTGTTCCTCGAGAGCAGCCAATACTTCTCCAATCACCCAGTCTGTTTGGACCATAAAGTCTCCATATGGACCTGCTTGTGACTTTCCGTCAAACTCATCATTCGGAATAATAGGGGCATGCGGCGAAGGAAGGGCAAAGTATAAAAAGAAAGGCTTGTTCTTATCTTGGGCTTTGATCCATTCTTTGGTCTTTTTTGCCAAAGTTGGTAGTACCTCATAAGGATTCCAGTCTTTGACTTTTGGACCCGGACGGAATTCCCAACTTCCTTCTTTTACGTCAAAGCCAATATTGTTAATATCCATAGTTTCAGATGGTGCTTGGATAATTCGGTCGTTTTCTACCCATGCATAAGGGGGGAAATTGATTGTTCCATCTCCGAAATAATAGTCAAAGCCTCTGTCTAATGGTCCCCCGGAAACGGGTTTACTCCAATCAATATCTTCAGATAGATAATACTTGGTCATATTTCCCCATTGCTCGACTTCGCCGGTTGGTTGGTTTTGGAATTCCCAGTTCCAGCCTAAATGCCATTTGCCTATGCAAGCAGTTGAATACCCTTCAGCCTTCAATAGCTGAGGTAAAGTGATGTCTGTTTCTGCGAAAAATGGTTTGCCAAAAGCCCCTACAATTCCGAATTGCCGTCTCCAGTGATATGTCCCGGTCAATAAGGCATATCGACTAGGAGAGCAGATTCCTGAAGAACTATGAGCGTCCGTAAACCGCATTCCCTCTTTGGCCAAATTATCTAGATTTGGGGTAGGAATTTTGGAGTTTGAATTTTGAATAGCCAAATCTCCATAACCCATGTCATCGGCATAAATGATGACGATATTGGGAGGAGTTGAAGGCTCTTTTGAGCAAGCTGAAATAGTAAGAAATAGAAAAAGGAATGCAAAGATGTTTGACTTGGGAACGGAAAGGGCCTGCATGTTTTATGATTTTTGGAATCGAGTCTTGCAATTAGTCCAATTACCCTAAAAATTCAAATCAATTGTTTACAAATGGACTTTATTCTTTGACTTATTGGCGGTTTTTATTCCACGGCAACCGGGCAATTCCCATTCTCATGTAGCAACGGTCAATAATGGAGGTGAAGATCAAACCCACACAAAGAATGATCGGAATTACCAATGCATTATGGATTCCAAAGAAATATAGAATCAGGAAAATTGCTAACAAAAGGCCGAGTGTCATTCTAAACTGGCGATCAATTGACCATCCTTTAATTTGGACAGGCTGCTGAATACTTTCCATATGATTTTCCAAAATCTTTACATTGGAAAAACCATCTGCAATCAATTGAAATCCTACTCCCGTTGCACGATTCCCACTTTGACAGACTAAGTAAATATTTTGATTTTCAAAAGAGGAGAAAAATGACTTTTGATAATTGCTTGAAGGGATATTCAGTGCTCCAGGAATGTGATATTCTAAAAATTCGCTCGGCTCCCTTACATCAATAATTACTGCCGTTCTATTGATCAATTGAGATTGAGCCAAATGATTGCTAATCCGATCCATAATTTAAAGCGCAACTATAAAATATATTCACTATAAAGTAAGTAAATATAGTTTTTAAAAAAAACCTGGTTCGAGATTATCAGGTGCTGTGTGTTTTAATCAATCGATTTTGCCAACATTTGTCTCAAATCCTCTTATTTTAACTTGCACCAAAAACACATCTCCACTTTGAGGGAATTGGCTTAGTTGATCGGGGCTAAGATTTTCTTGAGCTGTTGTGATTAGAAGTTGGTCCAGATTTGGGCCACCAAAAGCACAGGAAGTGATATGAGGAACTGGAAGTTCTATTTTATCCAAAAGCTCTCCTGTTTTTGGATTCCAGCGATAGACACCCGAACCTCCATAATGCGCAATCCAAAGCATTCCTTCCTGATCAATGCACATGCCGTCTGGTGTCCCGATTTCTTTTGGAACGTCAATAGCAATTCGTTTAAAACTGATTTCACCTGAAACAGCATCAAAGCCAAATTCCTGGACTTTTTGGGTAGGGGAGTCGATGAAATAAAAAGTGGATTGATCTTCAGTCCATGCCATTCCATTGGAAATAGTCAGGTCTTCCAGTTTCTTATCGACAGTCAGATCTTCCGAAATACGATATAATGAACCAGCTCCCTCTGTGAATAGAGTGCTTAATGTTCCGATCCAGATTCTTCCTTTAGGATCTACTTTGCCGTCATTGAATCGATGAAGTTGAAAGTCTTGTTCTATTTCCAAAAGTTTTTCTTGTTTCCCTGTTTGAAGGTCAAATCGAATTAAACTTCGGTCTAATCCCAGAATCAATTCATTTCCTTTTCCCTCCAAAGCCACCGCCAATCTTCCGGGAAATTTAAAAGTTTTCAGCTCCTTGGAAGGAAATGCCATTTTAAATAAAGTCCCATTTTCAATATCTACCCAGAAAAAGGATTGATGTTTTTTGATCCAAATGGGCCCTTCTCCCAAGAAGCATTGACATGGAAAAGCAGTGTAATTGTAAGTTTTCAATTGAATTTGGAATTCGTTTATCTTAAATCAAAATTCGTAAATCACTGATGCCAGTATTGGGCTATTTTTTTCTTTAGAAAAGCAACGCTTCGTTCCAACTGATCCATCCCATCTACACCATCTTCAATACTGATCCAAGAGTCAAACCCGACCCTTTTAAGCTCAGTGAAAATCGCATCATAATCATTCATTCCCTTTCCGATTTCTCCGTGACTCAATCGCTTGGCATATCCTTGAGCACCTCCCTCTTCCTTACGAAGGTCTTCGATGGTTCCATATTTCAAGAACCTGTCGCTGGCATGCATAGTGACTACTCTTTCAGACACATCATACAATAAGTCCAAAGGGTCTTCTCCAGCCAAAAAAGTGTTGCTGGGATCGTAATTGACCCCGAAATTAGGATGGTGGATGCTATTGACTAATTGAGTGAAAATCGCTCTTTTCTGTGCAAATTCAGGGTATTCCCAAAAGTCATCTTTGTAATGATTTTCGATGATTAAAGTAATTCCGAGCGATTGTGCGTAGGGAAGGCAAGCCTCAATGCATTCTTTGGCCAATTGAATTCCTTCCTCTACAGAAAGCTCAGGTCTGTACTGACCTGAAAGGACACGGCAATAAGAGCCGCCTAAAACATCGGTCATTTCTATCCATCGCTTTTGTTTTTGGATTTCTCTTTCTCGGAATTTTTTGTCCCGATGTGTGAAATCCGGTGAACAGCACATCATGGGAATGACCATGCCTTCGTCTTCTACCATTCGGCGAAAAAGTGGCCATTTCTTTTCATCTTCCATTTCTAAAAATCCTGCATACCACTCCAATCCTTCGATTTCTAGAGGGGCTGCGAGTTTGATCCATTCGGAAATTTTCATACTTCCGTCTTTGCAGAGTGCCTGCATAAATGCTTTTGGGAAAGCTGCGAGTTTGGGCATTGTTGTTAGTTTATGGTACTAGTGTCTTTAGGGGCATTTCTGCCAATCATGGGATGCTGCTCGAGATCGACTACTTGACCGCTGATCGGGCCACTTTCATCTGAAAGCCAATAAATCGCTGCAGCGGCAATCTCTTCTGGCCAGAGAATTCTTCCAGATGGAGCATACATCGCCGGGAGTTTTTCATACCAGGTTTCGGAAAGTCCATGTTGTTTTTTTCGTTCTCTTTCCCGCTCAGTCAAAACCCAGCCTGGATTGATTTGATTGACTCGGACTCCATAGTCTCGCATCAAGGCATCACCCAAATTTCGGGTCAAAGTCATCAATCCACCTTTGGAAATGCTATATCCAAGCAAATTGGGCTCACCACTATAGGCGTTGACAGAGCCGATATTGAGTACACATCCTCTAGATTTTTGCAATTCTTCCATTCCAGCTTGGATCAAAAGGAAAGGTGCAATTGTGTTGATCTCTATTACTTTTTGGAGTAAGTTTTTATCAGTTGTCTGAATGTCTGAAGAAACCACCCAAGCGGCATTGTTGACGATTGCGTCTAATTTTCCAAAGTTTTTTTTTGCAAGCGAAACCAATCGGTCCGCACAACCTTCGGCGGATATATCTTCATCATGGAAAACGGCATTTTCTTCTCCAATTTCAGCCAAAACTTCCTTCCCCAGGTCTTCTTCCAGACCTGTCAAAATGACTTTGGCTCCTTCCAGAACACATCGCTTAGCAATTGCTTTTCCAATTCCGGTCGTGCTCCCGGTGACGATGATGACTTTATTTTCGAGTCTCATCATTAGACAGGTTTCAAAACTGATTTCACTACATCTCCATGATGCATTTTTTCAAATGCTTCTTTCCATTCGGTAATGGGCCACACGCCACCAATTATAGGTTTGACATTCAAAGCTCCAGAGGTTAAAAGAGCCAAAACCCTTTCCCAAATCGGCCAATTGTGACTAAAGCTCCCCTGAAGTCTTACATTTTTTTGGACGATGGGGTCAATAGAAAAATTCAAAGGTTTTGGTCCCCAGCCTACTTTGGTGATTTGACCATTGGGGCGAACCAGTTTCATAGCCATTTGAAGGGTGGCGCTAACTCCGGCAGCATCAATAATCAAGTCTGCACCCATACCGTCCCGCTTTCTAGCCCAGATTTCTGCGGCAGCTTCTCCGACTAATGGATCACAGCCATAGGCTTGCTGGGCAATCCCCAATCTGCCTTTGTCTGCTTCCAAACCTACAATCCCAACCTCTGCACCACAGATTTTTGCCACTGCTGCACAAAGGATTCCTATAGTACCCGGACCTATGACAATGACACGATCTCCGGGTTTGATAGAAGAATTTCCTACCACCGCATTGTAGGCAACACAGCAAGGTTCTGTCAGGCAAGCTTCCTCGAAAGACAATGTGTCGGGAACACTGTGGAGGCATCTGGCAGGAACCCGCACAAATCTCGTCATGGCCCCATTTACTCCATAGCCGAATCCTTTTCGGGTTGGGTCGAGATTATAAAGTCCCACTTTACTCATGGGATTCATTGGGTCAATGATGGCGGCGGTTTCACTTACCACTCTGTCACCTACTTTCCAAGAGGACACGTTGGTACCCAAAGAGGCAATTTTTCCTCCAAATTCATGGCCTAAAACGACAGGGTAATTTACAGGCCAACTATGATCAGAAGTCCACTGATGGAGATCAGAACCACAGACACCGACATTTTCTACTTCCAATAAGATGTCATCAGGGCCAATTTCCGGAACTGGGATTTCTCGAATTTCTACTGAATATTTTTCCTCTGAAAAATTTACTACTGCAGCTGATTTAGACATGGATTAGGATTTGGATGGGATTACTGTTTCTTGGCTGTGAATCGCTTCACAAATCATACGGAGGGAACTTTCCAGATCTCCGCTTGCGGTCTTGAAAGAGTCGGCATCAATAGTAAGTGGAGCTCCCAAAACCACCAAAGGAGCTCCATATTGTGGGCATTGGATTGCCTGCTCAAGGGATAGTCCGCCTACCGCTTGAACTGGAATGTCAACAGCCGCAACAACTTCTTTCAACTGATCAAGAGGACTGGGCATTCGATGACCGGCAGCCGCAATTCCTCTTCTTTCATCATATCCGATATGGTGAATGACATAGTCACAACCTAGATCTTCTAAAAATTTTGCGCCAGCGACCATGTCTGGACAGACCATATTGTCGCCCATGACTTTGGCACCGAAATCTTTCCCTGCTTGCACTACGCATTTGATGGTTTCGGCATGTGCTCTGGCCATCACAACGACATGAGTCGCTCCGGCTTTAGCCATCATTTCAGCTTCGAGGTAGCCTCCATCCATGGTTTTTAGATCAGCTACGATTGGAATTCCCGGAAAAGCTTCTCTCAATTTTCTGACTCCATGGAGACCTTCTGCAAGAATAAGTGGGGTTCCTGCCTCTAACCAGTCCACTCCAGCCCGCATTGCCATTGCTGCAGTTTCGAGCGCTTCATCGATATTGGTAAGGTCAAGGGATATTTGAACAATAGGTTTCATCTTTGGGTTAATTTTAAAAGTAATACCTTGAAATACAGGTTTTGGACTAAGCTTTTTAAGATAAGGATTTTCACAACGCAAACTTTCAGGCACTTTCTGTTTCCCGTAAATTTTTACTTGAATCGGCCTGAAAAAATCACTAATCTGTAGTTTGTTAAAACCCCTTCCACATGCGAAATCTTCTCTATTTGGCAGTAGCTATACTCTTTTTTCAATGTCAAAAAGAAACTGAATCCCCTGAGGCTTCTACTTTGGAAGCTCAGAGTTTTTCTGATATAAAAATTACAGATTCTTTTTGGCGTCCCAAATTGGAAAAAGTTGCAAATTCTGCACTTCCAGCTTCCATTTTCCAAACTGAGGAAAATACAGGGCGGATTCGGAATTTTGAAAAAGCAGCTCGAAAAGCAGGTGAGGAGCATGAAGGGATTTATTACGATGACAGTGATGTCTACAAAGCGTTGGAAGCGATCGCTTATTCATTGCAAAATATTCCCAATGCAGCGCTTGAGACTAAGGCCGATGAATGGATTTCCAAAATCGCCTCCGCTCAGGAGCCGGATGGCTACATCAATACTTATTATTCATTGAAAGGTCTGGAGGGACGCTGGCAGGATATGGAAAAGCATGAGGCTTATTGTGCTGGACATTTGATGGAGGCAGGAGTAGCCTATTATCAAGCAACAGGAAAGGAGACGCTCTTGAATGTTGCTACAAAGATGGCAGATCATATCGATCAGGAGTTCCGACAAGCCAATAAACCTTGGGTTTCAGGTCATGAAGAAATTGAATTGGCTTTGGTGAAGCTCTACAAGGTGACTGGGGTTCAGAAGTATTTGGACTTGGCAGATTGGTTTTTGGATCAGCGGGGTAGAGGTTATGGAAAAGGAGCGATTTGGGATAAAGAGGAATGGGGTCCTGCCTATGCGCAGGACGCAGTGCCAGTAAAAGAGCAAAAGGAAATTACCGGGCATGCTGTGAGAGCCATGTATCTATATACCGGAGCGGCTGATGTGGCTGTGGCTAAAAAGGATACGGGATATATGCAGGCTATGAAAACTGTCTGGGAGGATGTGGTGTATAGAAATATGTATGTGACTGGTGGAATAGGCTCTTCAGGAAGTAATGAAGGCTTTTCAGTCGATTATGAACTACCAAATGAGCATGCATACAGTGAAACATGTGCGTCTGTGGGTATGGTTTTTTGGAACCAGCGAATGAACTTGATCGAAGGACAAGCCCAATACATTGATGTGCTGGAAAGAAGCTTATATAATGCTGCTTTGGATGGATTGAGCCTGACAGGAGACCATTTTTTCTATGGAAATCCTTTGGCTTCAAGTGGTCAGCATAGCCGGAGAGAATGGTTCGGAACTGCTTGTTGTCCTTCCAATATTTCGCGATTGGTAGCCTCAGTTGGTGATTATATTTATGCGAAAAACAATACCGGGATTTGGGTCAATCTATTTATCGGAAATCAGACTTCATTCAATTTGGGGGGAGTAAATATCCCTGTGGAAATGAAAACCAATTTCCCTTGGGATGGAGAGGTTTCGATTGAGCTTTCTCCCGAAAAAAACAAAGAGTTTGGGGTGCATTTGAGGATTCCGGGTTGGTTGAGAGAAGAGCCAGTTCCTGGAGAGCTTTACTCATTTGTGTCCAATGAAGAGGATCAGTTTTCTATTTTAGTAAATGGAGAAAAAGCGATTTACACCATTGAAAATGGCTACGCTTTGATTCAAAGAGAATGGAAAAAGGGAGATAAAATCACCTATTCTATGCCTTTGGAAGTGCGAGAATTGAAATCTAGGCCGGAAGTCTTGGCCAACACCAACCGAATAGCCATTCAAAGAGGCCCTTTGGTTTATTGTGTGGAGGGTGCGGATAATGCTGGTAAAGTATTAGATATGGAAATAGCATCCAATGCTGGTTTCCTAGTAAAGGATTATGAGGTGTTGGATGAGAATGTGAAAGCAATCGAGTTTTCTGCTTTTGAAAATGGAAGTGAAATGAAGGCCTTGGCTATTCCATATTACACTTGGGCAAACAGAGGCCAAAATGAAATGGAAGTTTGGATAAAAAAGGCTGAAAAGTAAAAAACCTCAAAGCAATGCCTTGAGGTTTCGGGTTGGTTGTTAGGTGGTTGTTTTATTGTAGTCTGGCCTGAATTTCTTGGATCAAACCTTCATATTTCTTTAGGATTCTTGACCAATCCTGGAATTTCTCATCATCCTTGACAGTAACCTGATTTCTACCATCCAAGTAAGCTTCTTGGCTGATCAATTTTACGGCATAAGCCAATTGATCTGAATTCCCTCCGCTACTCACGATTACTCGCGTTCGAATGATGCTGGAAGCAAAATTTTCTACTTGCCAGGAGGTAGTTAAATAACCTGTATTGTAGTCTACAGTTTCTAAAATATCAAAATACCTGGTAACAATGGAAGAAAGAATTCTCCAGGCTTCTTCAGAAGTATGGGCTGAATTTACTGGGACAGTAATTCTTACGTTTGCCAAATCTGAAGATACAGAGGAAGTATACGCCTCATCAACTGCCATTTCTATGAAGTCAGTTGTTGGCGGTTCCTGCATATTGGCTTGGTTGTAATAGTTCTTAGTGTATCGAACATAGCCATCTTTCATCACGCGTACTTCAACACTACCATTGGAAGGGACTTTCAAGTCGTAATTTCCAGTTCCTACAGTTTTCCCTCCGATTTCGATGATGGCATCACTTGGGTTAGTTGTGATTTTGACCAATCTATCAGAAAGGACTGCTTGCTCTCTTACCGGAGGCTCTGGATCGGTATCAGGCTTGTTACAAAATACTTTGGTGTATTCTACATACCCGTCTTTGTTGACAGTGACAGTCACACAGTCTCCCAAAGGAACATTGACATCCTGATTTCCTTTTCCTAAAGAAACACCATTTGCCATGACATTTCCGTCTGCAGGAAGAACTTCCAAACGAACTTGTCTATCCTTTAATTCAAAATAGTCTTTCGCAGGAGGAGTTTCTCGATCTGGAGAATTGTAATAGGTTTTTGTTTGGGGTGCAAAACCAGCTTTTTTTACCTCAACAGTGTGGAATCTGTCTTTTTCAATGACTAAATAGATGGCTTTTTTTCCAATACTTCTACCATCGACTAGGATATCAGCATCATAAGGTTCAGCAGAGATTTCTACTCTCCTAGCATCCAAAGAAACTCTTTGGTCCTTGTCCCATTTCAGGTCTTTGTTGTATTCCTTGACAACTGGCTGGAAACCTGGTTTTGTAACTTTGATTCTGTTTCTTGAGTTTTTGTCCAATTTGTACTCAATGGCACCAGTTCCTAATTCCTGTTTGTCGGAATCATCATAGTCATTAAGAAGGATAAATTTGGCGTCTGAGTGGTTTGCAGTGATTGTGAGTTTTTGGGCCTGAGCAGAAAAGACAAAAAGTCCCAGGACCAAAAAGGTCAGTAAAGATTTAAAATACATAGATATAAGGTTGGCGATTGATACCTGCAAATAATTGAATTCGCATTATTTATGCAACCAATTCTATGATTGATTTGTACAAAAAGACCCCAGTTATCCCCAACTAATCTTTAAAAAGTTCAACCAATTTCCGTGCATTACCTTAGAAATATCAGAATCAGAATATCCTCTAGCTTTCAGAAGATCAGGGATTTTGGATAAATCTGAGATGCTTTCCAGGTCCCAAGGACATTGCTCACGGCCGAATGCGCCATCCAAATCCGAGCCAATTCCGATGTGATTTGCATTTCCAGCTATTTGACAGATATGATCTAAATGATCTAAAACAGTGGCAATTTTTACATCTCTTTCCTTTGGAGTTGATTTTCCTCTTTCCCAATTTGAGCTAAGCATCCAGGCGTCAAAAGCACCTCCGATAACTGCCCCTCTATCAATCAAAGCCTTGATCATTTCATCCGAAAATTGGCGATTGTGATTGACCAGAGAGCGGCAGTTGTTATGACTTGCCCAGACTGGTCCCTGATAAATATCCAATGCGTCCCAAAAAGCCAAATCGCACAAATGCGTAGCATCTAAAATAATACCCAACTCATCCATTTTCTTGATGAGCTCCTTTCCTTTAGCATTGAGGGGAGCCGAGGCATCCGTTCCATGAGCATAGCGTCCCGGTCCATAATGAGCAGGCCCCAATGCTCGGAGACCACTTTCGTAGGCCTTATCCAAATAGTCTAGATTGACAATGGAGTCAGCTCCTTCCAGAGATAAAATAAATCCAACTGGTTTTGAATGATTGTCCTGGCTATCGTTCCAAAGTGCCAAATGTTGCTCTAGGTCGGATCCATTTTTGATTTGAACCATCTCACCTTTTTCAGCCATAGCCTGATACCAAGCCAATTGCCCTTGAGTCTGTGCCCAGGCTTGCTCTGGTGAATGCCATCCGGGAAGGGGATTGTCAGGTGCTACATATCGGGCAATTTGAGTTGCAACCACCAAACCGATGTTTCCTTTTCGAAGCTCTGGAAGTGAAACCACTGCCTTGGCTCTGTCAGGTTTGTCTGTCAAGCCTTCTTCTCTTACGTTGATTTCAGAGACTGGTAAAGTCAAATCTCTGTTCCACTCAAGCGCATTCATACTCAAGTCTAAATGGGCATCGATTGTAAACATGGCTAAAAACTTTGGATGATAAAGACGGTTGGAATTTTATGAAGATCGATGTTGGTTTTCTTCCATTCTTGGATTGTTTTGGTCTGGATCAGTTCATCTTTCGCAGTAATGTTTTTTGCAATGCAAAGTTTGGTTTGAGGGTTCAAGCTTTGGATTACATCCTGAAGCAATTGATTATTCCGAAAAGGAGTTTCCATGAAAATCTGAGCTCTTTTTTCTTTCAGAGATTCAGCTTCCAGTTTTCTCAATTCCTGCGCTCTTTCTTTTTTATCGATGGGGATGTATCCATGGAAGGCGAAAGACTGACCTGAAAAACCGGATCCCATCAATGCCATAAACATGGAACTAGGGCCTGAAAGTGGTACAACTTGTATGCCTCTGGTATGCGCATGTGCCACAGCCAAAGCTCCCGGATCTGCAATTCCTGGACATCCCGCTTCTGAGATAATCCCTACATCAGCTCCTTTAAGTAGTGGCTGGATCAATCTATTGATTGCCTCAGGTGGGGTATTTTTGTCCAAAATCTCCATGTGGACTTCCTCCAGGTTGACTCCCAGTTTCAGGCTGGAAATGTAACGTCTGGTAGTTCTCATATTTTCTACCAAGAAAATTTTGGTGTTTTTGATAACCTCGCGAACCTGAGGAGTGATGACATCATCTGCAGTATTGTCTGCAAGGACATTGGGTATTAAGAAAAGCTTTCCTTGTGGCATATTCCAAAAGTCGCAAGAATTTTAAGAAAGGTTAGAATATTTGGTTGATAAAAAATATTTAGTAGAATAATTTGGTAGTTTGATTTTTTTTTCTTCTTGAATGATCTTTAATTATTTAACCTTAATTTTTATGAAAAAGCAAATTTTAAAATTGGGAGTTTTTGTTCTTCCAGTAGTCTTTGGGTGGGGATGCATTTCTGGTTCTATAGAGGAAGAACCTAAAATCGAATCTATTGCCAATTTCAAAGTTATAGGCAAATCTTTAAGTTTTGATAGTTTTGAGTCCTATGAAAATTCAATCCAAAACCCTGAATCTATCACAAAGACCCCGTTCACTTCATTGGCACGCTTGGTCAGCAATGAAGAATTGAATGTTAATAAAAGGGTGCTTTCAGATGAACAAACCTTTGCTTTGAAAGAATATGAAAACTCTTTGATCTTGGATATTTTGGATGAAGACGGCATGGTGGTGATTGATGGAAAACTGTTTTATTTGGATTTTGTAAATAAAGTAGCACTCGTTACGTCAAATTTGGATCTTCGTGAATCGTTAAAAGATATTCAAAATGGTTCAGATGAAGTTTTTATCTTTTCTTTTGAAGATGATATCATTGGACTTTTAGAAGAGGGTTCGACAGGAACTATAAGTTCATTAAGTCAATCTATTACAGAAAATAATAGAGTAAATGTTTTTGTTGGTGATAATTGTGATTGGGATGAGTGTCGATATAATAATAATGTTGATGGTGATACTGGATATGAATACAGAGTTGAAGCTAAACATGTATACCAATCCTCAGGGATTTACTTTAAGCTTTTTTCTCAAGCAAAGCATATGAAAAGACAATCTCCTCCTATTTATAGCGCAGAAGATACAGATATTACAATTTCATGGGATTATTGGTATAAGAGTAAGAAAAACAGCATAGGAACAAGGTATGATATTGGAACAAGATCTAAATGGGATAATGTTTTTGAAATACAACACTATGCTTCTTCTAGAGGTTTAGAGAAATATCGTTTAGATAGTGAATTCTATGTAGAAGTTGGTGGAGATCATGGAAGTGGTATTGGAGGATTTACCTATTGGAGTTTTGAACTATTTAGAATAAGTAAAGGAATGTAATAAGTGAAAAAGTTAATAATTGTCATATTTCTATTGGTTGGTCTTGTGCCTACTATTTACTCTCAAACATCAACCAGTCTTTCATTTGGTGTCCCAAAAATATTTTGGGACTACAGTGGAAACATAGATGGGTTGAGAACTGTAAACCGAAATGGTTGGTCAATAAATCTATCTCATGAAAAACTGAATGAAAAAGGTCTTATTCTAGGGATGGAACTAGGCGTAAATAAATACACGAATAGGTTCCAGTTTGGTAGAGTTAGTTATGGAATTAAAGAAATCCATCACTTTTCAATTTTGCCTTTTATTGGATTTAGGCATTTAATAAAAGGAAGTAGGATAGGGGTAAAAGGGAAAATGGCTTTTGGAATTGGATGGAATAATCAGGATAATTTAGAATACCTAGATGATCATGCATTTCAAGCTAGTAGAACCGCTTATAATGAACCTCTCTATGATATTACCTTCTCAGGAACCCAAACAGTCAACCATCGGATCTTTCCTATACTAAAGCCCAATCTGGAATTGCACTATGCGGTTGGAAAAAGTTCTTCCATCTTTATTAGAGGAGTGCTAGGTTTTACCTTTATCAAAGATGTGATCGAAAGGGATTTTCCGGAGGTGATTTACGAAGGAGAAACCTACCATGCGAATCACACCACGAGTCTGAGTTATTCGAGCTTGGAGTTGGGCTATTCGATCCGATGGAGGAATTAAAAAAGGGCTTTCAAAAGCCCTTTTTTAATTTTCGTGCTTTCTGCCCTTTTTCATAATAGCAGAAATCTGTCCTGAATGATGAAAGTGATGAAAGAGGATGTGAGAGAATAAGCGGAATCGGCTCACCTCACCAAAGAATGGAGTGAAAATAATTCCTTTCCAGTACTCCTCTTCAGCGCTTTCGATGAGATCCTTCAAGTTGGAAAATCCTCTTTTGATCAGTCCCTTGCTTTCCTGAATATCCTTTCCCTGTCCATTGTCTTCAAAGCCCATCGTAGTGTTTTGGACATCAGTTGGGATTTCAAAAAAGGTCCCAAATAGATTGACTGTTTCAGCCATATGCAAGAGAATAAACCCAATGGAATTGGACTCTGCATTCAATTTCCAATTCCAATGTTCATCCTGAACTTGTTGAAGATTTGAGCTGGTCAGTTCGGCCTGAACCAGCATCTCAAGCATGGCTTCTTTCATTAATTTGATTTTAGGTTATTTTAGAAATCTACGAATTTCTTGAATAACAGCAGCTGGCTGCTCCGCATGAAGCCAATGTCCTGCATTGGAGACAAACTCAATTTCATAAGCAGGGAAGTGTTCATGGATATCTTCCAGATCACTTTGTTGGATGTAATTGGAATTACCTCCTGCAAGGAATAGCGTAGGACCTTCGTATTTATCGCCTTCGTCTAGAGATTTACCAACCTCTTCTATTTTTTCAGTAATCACTGGTAGGTTGATTTTCCAAACAAAACCATTGCTGTCACGGCTGAGACTTTTGAGAAGAAATTGGCGAATTCCAATCTCAGAAATGTATTGTGCCAATTGATCATCCGCATCTTTTCTGGATTTGATTTGATCCAATTTGATAGAATTCAGTCCCGCTAGGATCGTTTGGTGATGGATTGGATAATATCTTGGAGCAATGTCAGCCACGATCAATTTTTCGACTCTTTCCGGATGCTCAACAGCGAATTTCATGGCAGTTTTTCCTCCCATGGAATGGCCCATCAGGTAGAATTTTCTCATTCCTTCCGAATCGACAAGCTCCAATAAATCTTCAACCATGGCATCATAATTCCAAACATCTGAATGTGGTGAATCCCCATGATTTCGTTGATCGACTAGATAAAGGGTATAATTCTTTTCAAGCTCTTTGGCGATAGAAAACCAGTTGTCTGCAGACCCAAAAAGGCCATGAAGTATAATTAAAGGACTACCGCTTCCGGTTTTTTTAAAGTTTAATTGCATGTTATTGTTGTCTACAGTCCATGGTCCATAGACCACTGAAGGAAAAGATAAATCTTTTAGTTCAAAACGAATTTTTACGAGCTTAGATATAGGAAATTAAAACTCCAACCTTCTTCTATACATCTGGATAGTGTTTTCCAAACCATAATATAAAGCATCGCAAATCAAGGCATGGCCGATGGACACCTCATCCAAAAATGGAATGCTATGCTTTAAAAATGCCAGGTTCTCCAAATCCAAATCATGTCCTGCATTCAAACCTAAACCCAATTCTTTGGCCAAATTGGCCACTTCCACGTAGGGTTTAACGGCTTTTTCACGATCTGCATGAAATTGGGAAGCATAAGGCTCTGTATAAAGTTCTACTCGGTCTGTTCCAGTTTCCTTGGCTGGTTCGAAATACTTGGTTTCAGGATTGATGAAAATAGATACACGGCAACCAGATTCTTTTAGTTCCGCCACAATATCCTTCAACATGCTTTGGTGAGCGATGGTATCCCAACCTGTATTGGAAGTGATCGCTTCAGGTGGATCTGGGACCAAAGTAGCCTGAGCAGGCTTGACCAATTTTACCATCTCCATATAGCGTTTGTCAGGATACCCTTCGATGTTGAATTCAGTTGTCACCACCTTCGAAAGATCCATTACATCTTGGTATCGGATATGTCTTTCATCAGGACGAGGGTGAACGGTTATTCCTTGTGCGCCGAATCTTTCAGCATCCAATGCCACCTGTACCAGATTGGGATTGTTTGCTCCCCTTGCATTTCTGATAGTGGCGATTTTGTTAATATTTACGCTTAGCTTAGTCATAAATGAGTCAAAAAGGTATTTTTGTCAAAATAACAATCGTATAACACAAACTTAGGAGTAATGAGTTTAAAGCAGAAGATAGAAAGCGAAATTAAATCAGCAATGATCGCCAAAGATAAGAGCAGACTAACTGCCTTGAGAGCTGTCAAATCTCTGATTTTATTGGAAGAAACCAAAGGAGGAGCCAAGGGAGATTTGTCTGCTGAAGATGAAATGAAGCTTCTTACCAAGGCGGCAAAGCAAAGAAAAGACTCTGCGGATATTTATGAGCAACAAGGTAGATTCGATCTTCACGAAGTGGAAATCGCTGAATTGAAGGTGATTCAGGAGTTTTTGCCAGCTGCGATGTCTGATGAAGAATTGACCCAAGCTGTAAAAGATATTATTGTTCAAACTGGAGCTTCCAGTCCAAAAGACATGGGCAAAGTAATGGGTGTAGCAAGCAAGCAATTGGCTGGAAAAGCAGATGGCAAGGCTATTGCTGATAAAGTAAAATCACTTTTAAATAGCTAAGTTGGAGATTAAATCATTAGCAGATATTGTCATCGCAGGAGTTCTGTTGATCGGAGCTTTCGAAGGATATAAGCGAGGGTTCCTTTTGGGGATCCTCGGTTTAGTTGGCTTTGTAGTAGCAGTTATTTTGGGTTTTTATTTTATGGACCCCATGGTTACCTGGCTCGATGAGAATGTAGAGACTATCAATATTGCTTATCCTACTACCGCCTTTTTACTTATTTTTTTGATCAGTATAATTTTAATTAATACTGTCGGTTGGTTGCTAAAAAAAGTCATGGATTTGACGATTTTAGGCACATTTGATGCTTTTGCTGGAATCCTTTTTGGAGTTATTAAGGCCGGGTTTTTCTTGAGTTTGTTCCTTTGGATGACCAAAGAGTTTGATTTGGATTGGGCGAAAGGAATAGAAAAAGACTCCGAATTGGTAGGATATATTGAACCTTGGGCCCCTGCCATTATTGATTGGATTGAGCCTTTTGTACCAGAGGTTGAATCAACAAAAAGCAAGTTGGAGGAGTTTGTGGAGAAAATCAAAGATGCTACTACTGATTGATAATTTTGACTCTTTCAGTTACATTTTAGCAGATTTGGTTCGCCAAACAGGGGAGGAGCTGAAGGTAGTTCGGAATGATATTTCTCTGGGAGAAATCAAGAAAATTCCATTTGATGGATTAATCCTTTCTCCGGGTCCAGGGATTCCAAAAGAGGCTGGAAATCTGTTGGATATTTTTAAATCCTATTATCAAAAGGTTCCGATTTTGGGAGTTTGCCTCGGGCATCAGGCCATTGGAGAATTTTTCGGAGCCAAAATCATCAAGAATGATTTCCCAACACATGGGAAAGTTCGGGAGGTGCTTAAAGTTGGGGATCCTACGATTCTGAAAAGCTTCCCTGCGAGATTCAAAGTTACCCGGTATCATTCCTTGCAGCTAGATGATTTGCCGGATTGTTTAATGCCGATTTTGAAAACTGAAACTCAAGAAATCATGGGGATTCAACATAAATCTTTACCGATTTTGGGAGTTCAATACCATCCGGAAGCATTGTTGAGTGAGTATGGATTGGAGTTGGTTCAGGCTTGGCTTGGAGAATTTAAAAAGGAAGAAAACTAAATTCTTGAAAATTCGACTTCCAGCTTCCTACTTCTTAACTTCTATCTCAAATCAATTACCTCTATTCCTGGATATTTTTTAGCGTCAAAAGCAAAGTAGGTCGCAGGTAAATTTGCGTTTTGCTTTAGGTTTTTGAAGGTATAGGAAAACATTCCTCCTTGACCATCATACATTTCCCAGCCCAAAAGATCTTTACTGATTTTATCAATCATCAATTTGACGCTTTCGAATGGGCTATTGCTGGAAGTAGCTATCAATTCCACTACTTGAACGGATTTGCCTTGGTACTGCTTTTCTCCGACTAGCTTGTAATCAAATCCTGACTCATACATCCTATAGATATTTGAAGGAGTCAATTCACCTTCCATCTGAGAAACGTCGTTGATGGTTACTTCTTTGTATCCGTCAGATTGGATATAGGTCCATACGGTTTTGCCGTCGTTGAAGATTTCCTGCTCAGGAAGTTTCAATCGGTATTGCTCTCCTTTCACAGCGATTTCACCGCTTTGGCGGTCACTGGCTCCAATTTCATCCTGAAAAACAAAGTCAAATTCAGCCGTAAAGCCATTCATACTTTGAAACTTTTGACTCATGGCATCCAGGACAGTTTTTGCTTTTGGATCCTTTTGAGCAGAAGAATTAGAAACGAAAATTATGGAAAGAAATAAGGTAAAAACCAGGGCTAGTTTATTCATGTGTATGATACCGACAGTGTTCGAATTCGGTACTTACAGGCTACTCAATAACTGTTCCAAACTAACCTCATCTTGGATCAATACTTCTCTGGCTTTGGAACCTTCGAAAGCACCTACTACCCCAGCTGCTTCCAATTGATCAATGATTCTTCCGGCTCGGTTGTATCCGAGTTTCAGTTTTCTTTGGATCAAAGAAGTACTTCCTTGCTGATGCATCACAATAAGCCTAGCGGCATCATCAAACAAAGGATCACGGTCCGAAAGATCCACTTCACCAATGTTGCTTTCTCCATCTTCCCCTTCAAATTCAGGAAGTAGATAGGCGTCTGAATATCCTTTTTGCTCTCCAATCCAATCGCAAATCGCATCGACCTCAGGTGTATCCAAAAATGCACATTGTAAACGAGTCATATCAGAACCTTGCGAAAGCAACATGTCTCCCATACCGATCAACTGGTCTGCTCCACCGGCATCCAAGATGGTTCTGGAATCGATTTTTGAAGTTACGCGGAAGGAAAGTCTTGCAGGGAAGTTTGCTTTGATAATACCTGTAATCACATTGACGGAAGGTCTCTGCGTAGCCACTACCAAGTGAATACCGATCGCTCGAGCAAGCTGAGCCAATCTTGCAATTGGAGCTTCGATCTCCTTACCGGCTGTCATCATCAAATCCGCCAACTCATCAATCACCAAGACGATATATGGCATAAAGCGATGTCCCTTTTCAGGGTTAAGCTTTCTTGCGATGAATTTCCCGTTGTATTCTTTCAGATTTCTTGCTCCTGCATCTTTTAGCAAGTTGTACCGATTGTCCATCTCGATACAAAGGGAATTCAAGGTGTAAATTACCTTTTTGGTATCAGTAATGATCGCCTCTTCTGAGCCTGGTAGTTTTGCTAAAAAGTGTCTTTCAATCTTATTGAAAAGTGTCAATTCCACCTTTTTTGGATCGACCAAGACAAACTTCAACTGGGAAGGATGCTTCTTATAGATCAAAGAAGCCAAAATCATGTTTAAGCCGACTGATTTACCTTGTCCGGTAGCACCTGCCATCAATAGGTGAGGCATTTTTGCCAAATCACCCACAAAGACCTCGTTGGAAATAGTTTTTCCCAATGCAATAGGAAGATCCTTATCAGATCTCATAAATTTCTCAGTTCCCAAAACTGCTCGTGCAGGAACCAATTCACGATTCTTATTAGGAACTTCAATACCGATGGTGCCTTTTCCAGGGATAGGAGCGATGATACGGATTCCCAAAGCCGCCAAACTCAAGGCGATATCATCTTCCAAATTCTTGATTTTGGAGATTTTCACACCCGGCTCCGGTACGATTTCATACAAGGTAACAGTAGGGCCGATTGTCGCTTTGATTTCTTGAATTCCAATTTTGAAGTTTTCAAGTGTCTCAACAATCTTGTTTTTGTTTTCCTCTAGCTCAGATCTGGTAACTGTGACTTTTTGAAGGTCATATTCATTGAGCAGTTCCAGAGTTGGGTATTTGTATCGGGGAAGGTCCAAAGTAGGATCATATGGATCTAGATTTTCAACCTCCTCTGCAGTTTTTTCCTCATGAACAGGTTTGGTAACCGAAAATTGTTTTTCTTCAACTACCGGCTCTGGTTCTTTGGTTTCCTCCAAAAGATTAACTTGTGGTACATCAAATGGAATTTCGTCTTTAATTTTCTCAGTCTTTTCCTTTGGTAACTCAGGAGTAGAATCATTTCCTGACACTATCCATTCCGAACCATCATCCTCAATATCTTCCTCTTCTTCATCTAGGTTAAAAGGATCCTCATTTTTGGCATTTGGCTTAATGGCCATTTCCTCAGACCCCGCCAATTCATCTTCATCATATGGGATTTCATCACCAGTGTTTTTGAGGCTAAACCAATCCAATTTGTCTATATCGAAGAAGAAAATCACGAAAATCAACAAGGCTCCACCGATCAGTATGAAGGTTCCCCAGCCCAAGAAATCAGAGGAAAGCTTGGCCAATTCATAGCCAAAGCCTCCGGAAAGAAAGCTCCAATAGGAATATCCCTGAACCAAAATCACAATATATCCGGTCAGCAATCCTAGCCAAAAGGTAAAGAACAGTGCGAAAGTTGCATATCTGGTCAATGAGACGATGGAAATCTTAAATGCCCATCTGAATCCCAGAATAAACAAAAGTGGAGGGAAAAGAAATGCCGCCAAGCCAAACCATCTGTAAATCATCCAGTGACCTGCCTGAGCTCCCAAGTACCCGAGCCAGTTTCTTGATTCTCTGGCTGTTTCACGAATTTCCTCAGAAGGATTGTTCATGACCAAACTCTGGTCAGAAGGTCCATTGAGGAGATAACTAATAAAGGCGATAAACAAAAATATCCCAGCAGACATGAGGATAATTCCTAGTGTCAGAACGAGTTTTGAGCTTTTGAACCCTCCAAAAGAAGGTTTCCAACTCGACTTGCTTGAGCTGGATTTTTTAGCTTTTTCTCCTTTTTTCCTAAAAGTATTGGTCCTGGGTGAATTGGTGGCCATGTATGAAATTCAAATCCGATTAATAGTTAAGGCTTGGAGGGAATTTAGGCTAATTACCTTGAAAAATAAGCCAATAATCCCTTTTTGATGCGCTTGATCAACCCAGGTCCTTCATAAATCATGCCTGAATACACCTGGACCAAGCTTGCCCCGGCTTCTAATTTCTCAATTGCATCTTCGGGAGAATAAATCCCTCCCACTCCAATGATAGGGAAGGCTTTTTCAGATTTTTCGGATAAATACCGGATTACTTCTGTGCTTCTGTTTTTCAAAACTTTCCCACTGACTCCGCCTGCACCGATGGCTTTCACTTCGTTTTTGTCCGTTCTGAGTTGACTTCGATCGATGGTTGTGTTTGTAGCGATCACTCCATCAATTCCCGTTTCTTTGACGATTTCGATGATATCATCCAATTGGCCATTTGTCAAATCCGGGGCGATTTTCAATAGAATCGGCTTAGGTTTGTCTTTTGTGTCATTGGCCGTTTTTACTGCGGAAAGTAAAGCTTTTAAAGGTTCCTTTTCCTGCAAATCCCTCAAATTTGGAGTGTTTGGCGAGCTGACATTGACTACAAAATAATCCACATAAGGATGAAGTGCTTCTAAGCAAATCAGGTAATCATCTACCGCGTTTTCGTTGGGAGTGACTTTGTTTTTGCCAATATTTCCACCTACCAAAACATCAGATTTTCGCTTTTTTAGTCTTTCGACAGCTTCTGTAACTCCTCCATTATTGAAGCCCATACGGTTGATCAAAGCTTCGTCTTGAGGAAGCCGGAATAACCGAGGTTTCGGGTTTCCATCTTGCGGTTTGGGAGTCAATGTTCCGATTTCTATAAACCCAAATCCCAACATCGCCATCTCGTCAATTACCTTTGCATCCTTGTCGAACCCTGCTGCCAAGCCCACTGGGTTTTTGAATTTCAAACCAAAAACTTCCCGCTCCAATCTAGGGTCATCTAATTTGAAAGTAGACTTCACAATGGAAGAAACGATTGGGAAATTGAAGGTGAATTTGGTCAGGCCTGTGGTGAAGTAGTGAGCGTCCTCAGGTTTCTTTAGAAAAAATAGAGGTTTGAGCAGGGATTTATACACGATTCGCTTGATTTTTTACCAAATGCAAAGGTAATATTCCCTGCCGGAATTGAGCTTTCCAAAGGACTAAATCAACAAGAACAATCTTTAATTAAATTTTTAATCCCTTTTCTCGTGGCAATCCCTACGGCCTGAGAAATTGATCCGAAATTCAAATCCATGGTTTCGCCACCACCAATTGGGATAGGGATTCCATTCTGGACCGTTTGGATTGAATAGTCAGAGACGATATTGGCCGTTTCACTCTCCACCAAAGCCATTTGAAGTGTGGCAGTGACAGTTTCATCTTCCTCCCAGTATTGGTTGGAACTCGGGTTGTTTAGATCGGGAAATTCCCACTCTCCTTTCCATTTGGCTTCTCCCAAAATGAGTCCCAGTAGGTAAGGGTATCCCAGTTCTTTATGGATTTTTGCACGTTGAAAGGGATCGTTAAGATCTTTGATTCCTGCATTGAGCAGCTCGTAATCTAACTGATCCAAGAGTTCTACTTTTGTAAAACCCTCTTTTCGGAGATTTTCTAAAATTTGCTGTTCCAATTCATTTTGCTGAGCTGTACTCAGGTTTCTAAAACTCGGGTCCCAAGCCAGAGGCATCAGCAAGATTCCATCTGATTGACGCAGGCAGACATGACATTTTATTTTAGGATAGATTTTGGTGCTGGAGCATGCAAGGAGGCATGCCCCTAAGATGATAAAGGGAAACAATTTTCTCATTAGAAATAAAATTGGGTTATTCAGTAAAGCTTAAAATCCGGTTTTTATACCAGTCAAGAGTTTGTTCGTTCGCAATTGGTAGTGTGATTTTTTCTACCAAAACTCCATCTTTGACAATAAAATGAGTTGGGGATACAGTTACTAGGAAAGTGCTTTCAATCCATTTCCTTTCCACAGTTGCTGTTTGATAGCCAAAATCTCCCCCTTTGGAAAAATAACGTTCGATTCTTTGGGGCGAAGACATTGCAAAACTTAGGAATACGATCTTTTTATCGCCTGAAAGCTCCTGGGTCAATTTTCTCAGATTTTCTTCCTCTTGTTTGCATCCGGTGCATCCTACAAACCAACTATTGATCACAACCAATTTATCTGTGAGATCATCAGAATAAATGACTTCTCCTTGGAGGTTTCGATATTCGAATTCGGGGAATTTTTCTCCTAGTTCAGGACCCAAAGTTTGGGATTTATATTTTTCAATAAATGCTTCAAATTGGGCTTTATCAGCTAGATTATGTGATTGTGCAAAAGATAAAGGAGAGAAGCATAAAATTGATAGTGTTAGAAGTAAATAGCGCATCACTTATCGAGGCCCATGGTTTGACCATTTACTCACCAAACCAGCTACTGAAACGATTTGAAAAATCATTCCTGCAATCAATAGGATTTCACCATTTTGATTGCCAGTAATTTTGAAAAATGTTCCTAGGATTCCAGCCCAAAAACTGAGGATTAATAATTGGACTAAAAGTCTTTTTCTTTGGTTGAGATTTTTGAAAAATAACTTGAACATTACTCTACAATTTTAAATTTTTCGCCTGCTTCTTTCCTGGAATATGCGTTGAAATGCCACCACTCGGATCCGATTCCAGAAAAGCCATTGGAGTTCATGATTTTCCTCAATAAAGTACGGTTGACTATGTGTTTCGGTTGTAGTTTTTTCTCTTTGAGCATTTGTTCTTCCCGATCAGGGTAGGCTGGGTACCCAAAATAGTCATAGCCAGTTCCCATATCTAGCGCAGAATCAGCTTTTGTATCAAAAATTGTCAAGTCCACAGCCACTCCAAAATTGTGCAAACTTCCCACTTTGGGATCCGCAACATACAAGGGTTTGAGACTATCCGGTTTGTCCAGATTATTCCATAAAATCTGTTGAACAGAACGAGGTCTCACTCCATCATAAATTAGAAGCGTATAGTCCGGGTTTTCTGCCTGAAGCATTTCCTGAGCCTTTTTCAATTGCTCTGCTACGATGGGCTGAAGATATGCCTCTGTCAATTCACCATAGACATCCTGGCCAAAGAAGTTATCAGTCGTAGAGTATTTGAGATCTACTTTGATGTCTGGAATGATATCCTTCACATTGCTTAAACCTTGATCTATCAAGGCTTGCTCTAATTCAGAAACGGATACTGAATCAGGTGATGCAAGAGGTTTTGGTTCTGCTTTTTGTTGCTCGGAAAAAGTTTCCTGATCACTTTTTGGAGTGGAACAGGCTATGAAAATGATTAAGAGCAGGAAAGAAGAGTATTTCAAGGTTTATAGATTTTTGTTGACAATGGTAGCGGAGGCTTGTGCTGTTGGTAAAACGACGATGTCAGCCAAAACTACATGAGGAGGTCGATTGACGCAGAATTCTACGATCTCGGCAATGTCTTGAGCGAGCAACGGATCAAAGCCTTGGTATACTTTGTCGGCTTTTTCTTCGTCTCCTTTGAATCGGACTACAGAAAACTCAGTTTCTACCAATCCAGGATGGATGGCTATCACTTTGATCCCAAAAGGATTCAAATCAATCCTCATTCCTTTGGTAATGGCATCCACGGCATGTTTTGAGCCGCAATACACATTCCCATTAGGATAGACTTCCTTGCCTGCAATAGAACCGATATTGATGATTGTGCCTGATTTCCTTTCGGTCATCCCCGGAATTACCGCTTTGGAAACATAAAGCAATCCTTTCACATTAATGTCCATCATGGCATCCCAATCATCAAGGTTACCTGTCTGGATTGGGTCAAGTCCATGTGCATTTCCTGCATTATTGAGAAGTACATCTATATTTTTCCAGTTTTCAGGAAGGTTTTCTATCAATTTGAAAACTGCTTCTTTCTCTCTCACATCGAATACAAGAGGAAGTACTTCAATCCCTTCCGGAACTTCATTTTTCAATGCATCCAATCTTTCAGATCTTCTTCCAGTAGCGATGATGTCGTATCCGTTTTTAGCTAAAATAAGTGCGCATGTTTTTCCAATTCCGGAAGTAGCGCCAGTAACCATTGCAATTTTTCTTTCCATGCCTTGAAGTTAAGGGAAAAGAAAAATATCTAAAACCTGGAAATAGACAGGTTTACTGGAAGTTTAAATAAATAGTAATAGTTTTTCTTCGAATAGAAGCGATGGCATCTCTAAAAGCAGGGTTACTGTTTTCAGCTTGGTAAAGATCATTCAGACCATGTGAAAAGCGGATTTCAGGAGCGAACTTGAAATACTTGAAATAAATCTCAAAGCCCATTCCCATCTCGATAGTGAAATCTTGTCCTGTAGTCACCAAGTCTTCCAGATTGGCTTCATCCTGCGATTTAGTGCGGAATTGATAGCTTCCGCCTCCCAAAAAGTACATTCTGGTATTGTTGAATCGGACTGATTTGTATTTCAAAAGCAAAGGAAGCTCCACCAAGGTCGCTTCAGACTTGTACTCAACAATATTTCCTAAATTTTCCGTATTACCAGTATCTCCACCTGTGTCAATTACGAGGTCTGTCTGGTCAGCAAAATACTGGACTTCCGTATTGAATTCATAGAAACCCACTTTAGGAGTGAATAGGAGCTGAACTTGATCATGAAATCGCAGCATCCCAATGAATCCTAATGAAAAACCAGGAGAAAACTTAGGAAAGATAGCCCTAACATTTGCAGCTGCAGGGTCCACAGGATTCATAAATTCATCAGAATACTTTATCCGATAAGTGCTATTGTGTCCAGCCAGGAAAAATCCATATGAAATGGTTTTATCATCGGAGCCAGAAGTACTGGTCAGGCCGAAAATCCCTTGTCCAAATGAAAAGCTGGAAATAAAAAGAATCGCAAAAAATACCAGGGGAATTATTTTTCCCCCACGTAGATTGAGCTGATTCCGAAAGTTAATGGTTTGCATACAGTGCTGTGAAATCCTACCTTTTTCAAAACCGCAAGAAAGTCCTGACCATCCGGGAATGCCTGTACGGATTCTGGAAGATAAGTATACGCAGAATTGTCCTTGGATACAATCTTTCCTACTTGAGGCAGAATGGTGTTGGAATAAAAGGAATAAGCTTGTTTCATCGGGAATGCCTTAGGCTTACTGAATTCCAAGATGACAGTTTTACCTCCCGGCTTCAAAACCCTGTACATATCCGCTAGTCCTTTTTCCAAGTTTTCGAAGTTTCTAACTCCAAAAGAAACGATGACAGCATCAAACTTATTATCCTCAAAAAGTAATCCTTCAGAATCCCCGAGTTGCATTTCGATTTTGTCCTGAAGACCTCTTTTTTCCATTTTTTTGCGACCCTCTGAAAGCATTCCTTCAGAA
This sequence comes from Algoriphagus sp. PAP.12, assembly GCF_026652115.1. GTDB lineage: Bacteria > Bacteroidota > Bacteroidia > Cytophagales > Cyclobacteriaceae > Algoriphagus. The sequence continues at coordinate 164,872 of NZ_JAPPSQ010000011.1, forward strand.
ATGTCCACCCCGATAATTTTATCTGGATTCAGTGCCAAAGCTTCGATCGCAAAGTCACCAGTACCTGTAGCGATATCCAGAATCAACTTAGGCTGAAGCTTTTTTAGCATTTTGATTGCCTTTTTTCTCCAGATGATATCAATGCCCATGCTCAAGACATGATTTAGCAAATCATACTTAGGGCTGATATTGTTGAACATCTCAGCCACCTGGGCTTTTTTAGGGTCTTCTTTATCTTTGTAAGGGACGACAGACATCGTTTTTCAATCTAATGGGATGCAATATTACTCAAGAAACCCGAGGAATCGAAAAATGTTGCACACCTTAACGATTCGAATGTCAAAGAATAAAGCCTTATTTTTGTGGCGAACTCGAAAATCATGATCCAAAAAGCAGAATTTGTAGTCTCGAACACCAATCCTGGAAATTGTCCAAAGCCAGATCGGGCTGAGGTAGCCTTCATTGGTAGATCCAATGTGGGAAAAAGCTCCCTAATCAATATGCTGACCAATAGAAAGGAGTTGGCAAAAACTTCCCAGAAGCCGGGTAAAACTCAATTGATCAACCATTTCAAAATTGATGACCGTTGGTTTTTGGTCGATTTACCGGGGTATGGCTTTGCCAAAGTTAATGTCAAAGTGAAGTTGGGATGGGAGCAGATGATCAGTACTTACTTGACTAAAAGAGAAAATCTTTGTGGAGTGTTTGTTCTGATTGACAGTCGGCTGGAGCCTCAAAAAATCGATTTGGAGTTTTTGCTTTGGTGCGGAACCGAAGGGGTTCCTACAGCGATAGTATTTACTAAAGCAGATAAACAGTCCAAAAATAAAACCCAACAGAATATTCAGAAGTTTCTAAAGAAGATGAGAGAGATTTTCGAGGAAACGCCTGATTATTTTGTAACCAGTTCAGAAACAGGAGACGGCAAGGATGAATTGCTGAATTTCATTATGGGATTGGTTAATGAATACGAAAATGAAGAGATGATTTAATCTCAAATTCTATATTTGCAAGCTGAAAATTAAAGCAGATGAATTTTAAAGACATAGCCACAGTATCTGGTAAGCCCGGATTGTACAAAGTATTGAAGCCTTCAAGAACCGGAGTGATCTTGGAAAGCCTAGATGCTAAAAAAGGAAAATTGGTAGCAGGGATGTCCCAGCGAGTATCCATTTTGAGCGATATCTCTATTTATACCTTGACTGAAGAAGGTGCAGAGCCTTTAGAGTCCGTGATGAAGAAAATCGAAGCTGAATTCGCAGGTGATTTAGGATTGGATGCCAATCCAGATGATACCGAGTTGAGAGCTTTTATGAAACACATCCTTCCTGACGTTGATGAGGATAGAGTTTATACTTCTGATATCAAGAAATTGATTTCTTGGTATAAAATCATTAGAACACAAGCTCCTGAGGTACTTCAGGAATCAGCTGAATCCTCCGAGGAGACAGAAGAAAAAGAATCATAAAAATTAAGCCCCGATTAA
>NZ_JAPPSQ010000012.1 GCF_026652115.1 Algoriphagus sp. PAP.12
CGGCTTATACCCGGGAGAGTAGCCTACGAGATAATCATCGGGGGGCGCCTCATTATTTAAGCCCTTTGGTTCACGCCAAAGAGCTTTTGTGGTTTATAGGGTTAGATTTTATTTTTGTGTTACCTGTTCATAGGCTTATTTGCCCTTGTTTAAGGATCCTATGCTAGTCCTAAGTCATAAAAAAAGCTCAGATTTCTCTGAGCTTTTTTAAATATCGTTTGTACAATTAGACGTTTACATGTCTTTCTGCATGGTAAGAAGACCTTACTAATGGACCAGATTCAACGTATTTCAATCCTCTCTTAAGACCTTCTTCTCTGTAATGATCAAATAAGTCCGGATGAATGAATTCGGCAACCTCTATGTGCATTTTGGTCGGTTGAAGGTATTGTCCAAGTGTAAGAATGTCACAACCGTTAGAAGCTAAATCATCCATAGCTTTATAGACTTCTTCTTTTGTTTCCCCTAAACCTAGCATAATACCAGTCTTGGTTCTTTTTCCATATTCTTTAGTCAATTTGATTTGTTCTAAAGAACGGTCATATTTCGCCTGTGGTCTTACTCTTCTATAGAGTGAACCAACAGTTTCCATATTATGTGATACTACTTCCTGGCCACCGCTAATCATTCTATACAATGCATCCCAATTTGATTTCACATCAGGGATTAAGGTTTCGATTGTCGTTTCCGGGGAAAGTTCCTTGGTTTTAACAACTGTTTGGTACCAGATTTCAGCACCTTTATCCTTTAATTCATCTCTGTTGACTGAAGTAAGTACTGCATGCTTTACTCCCATCAATTGGATAGCTTCAGCTACTCTTCTAGGTTCGTCTTCATCATATTCTGGTGGACGTCCTGTAGCTACTGCACAAAATGAACATGATCTAGTACATACATTCCCAAGTATCATAAAAGTCGCTGTACCAGCACCCCAACATTCACCCATATTTGGGCAGTTTCCACTTTCGCATATGGTATGGAGTTTATGTTGATCTACTAGTTTTCTGACTTTTGCGTATTCTTTTCCGACAGGAAGCTTCACTCTTAACCAGTCTGGTTTCTTTCTTCGAGTAGCTTCTTCTGATATTACCGGCAATTCAATCATATCGATGTAATTTGAAGGCAAAATTAAGGTTTAATGAATCAAAACCCAATCTTCCTTACTTCCTGAATCCATAATAGAAGGTAAAATAAGCGGATTGGAAGAGCTGTTTATTTTCAGCAGTTGGAATTAGGGGGATTTCTTTGGAATAACCCTCGATCATATATCCTAGTTCCAGACCAGTGACATTACTTTTGAATACCCCAAATTCGAAATTCATTGCAGCTTTTAAATTAGCTCCTACGGCTAATTGTGATTGACCAATACCTTCAAATAATCTGCCTGTACCCAAGATGTTATATCTGACACCGTGAATCTCGGGGTCATATTGCTCTCTGACTGACTCAAGGCGATTGATTGCATATTCAATATAATATGGAGCTATCAATCCAATTGAAGGTCCTACTGCAGCTAGAGCGGAAACTTGAACCCCTTGGTTTGGGGCTTTCTTGAAGAGAATCACTTCGCGGCCGTATTGAGGTCTTATAGCATAGAGGTAATTTGATTTTCCAAATATGTAACTGTTTCCCAAAACAGTATTATATCTTACTTCTTTTGGGTTTTTTACATTGGAAAGCTCAACTGCAAAAAAAGAAAATTGATCATCAGTTATTCGAGTTCCTACTTTGAATACAAATCCTCCAATTAACCCGCCATTTGTATTCTTATTTAAACCAAAGAGAAACTCCTTGTCATATTCGTAATTACCTGCATCCTCTCTCTGGGCATAAGCCGTTGATGCGATCATCGCAAAACAAGCTAAAAAGAAAATTTTAAAACTGTTCATTGGCTTTGAGTCGAAAATATTGACCTATTTTTGAATACAAGTATTTAACTGAAAATTAAAAGTAAGAGTTTATGCCCACGATAAAAAGTTCGTATTTAGGAAATTTAAGAACCACATCATCTCATATTCAATCAGGTAAGACTATTATATCGGATGCACCTGTAGATAATAATGGAAAAGGAGAGGCTTTTTCTCCAACAGATTTAGTGGCCTCGGCACTTGGATCTTGTATGGTGACTATTATGGGAATTGTAGCTGAAAGAAATAATATTTCCTTGGAAGGTCTTGATTGGGAAGTGACCAAAATTATGGCATCGAATCCTCGGAAAATTGGAGAAATTGTAATTGATTTTCATTGGGAGGATCCTGTTTCAGACCCCGCTATGATTCAGAAATTGAAAAATGCAGCTAGAACATGTCCGGTGGCTTTAAGTTTGGATCCTTCGGTCAAGCAAACTATTAATTTTAATTTTTGATTGATACAGTAACATCATAAATCTTTAAACCCAAATATACATGTGTTACTTATTTGAAAACTTTAGAGATTGGAAGTCCTACTGTGAGAAAAAAAATATCACTCTGGATAAATCCGTTATTGAATATGAATGTGAACAGAAGGGAGCCAATGAAGAAGATATTCTCAACGGACTTTTGAAGGCCTACTCTGTGATGAAGGATGCTGTGAAGACTGGATTGGAGCAGGATATGAAATCTCATAGTGGTATGATTGATAACGGTGCTAAGAAAATTTACAACCACTCCTTAACCGTTTTGTCTCCAGAATTTCAAAAGTTAATTTCCAGAGCTTTAGCAGCCAAAGAGGTGAATAGTTGCATGGGCAGAGTTGTCGCTGCTCCAACTGCTGGAGCCTCAGGGATTCTCCCTGGGACGATGGTCACTCTTCAAGAAATTCATGAGTTATCTGATGAAGAAATTGTCAAAGGCTTATTAGTAGGTGCGGGTATAGCATTGATTATTGAACAAAAAGCAAGTTTGGCTGGAGCTGTTGGTGGTTGTCAAGCAGAAACTGGTTCTGCGGCCGCAATGGCTTCAGGCGCCATAGTTTATTGCTTAGGAGGGGATATAGATCAAGTTTTCAATGCAGTCGCAATAACGATTCAATGTATGCTAGGATTAGTTTGCGATCCTGTCGCTGGATTGGTTGAAGTGCCATGCGTAGTTCGAAATGCTAGTGCCGCAAGTATAGCTTTTAGTTCCGCTCAAATTGCTTTGGCTAGTGTGAATGCAGTGATCCCGGTAGATGAATGCGTAGAAGCAATGGGTGAGATTGGGGCTTCTATGGAAAGCAAATATAAAGAAACAGCAATGGGAGGATTAGCAGCAACTCTTACTGGGCAAGAAATTTCTAAAAGGGTTTTGATCCAGGATATTGAGATTTTACCAGATGAGAAATCACCCGAGTAAATTCTGAAATAAAGGAATAGAAAGTATTTGGTCTATAGTAAGGCTAAAAAAAGTGGCCCAAAGGGTAGAAGACCAAAGCATATGGAAATAGATTCTTCTCTTTTTCGTACCAAAAGAAACCAATATTAATGTTCCTCCAATAGGAGTAAGTACCAATGGGGTAATCAGGGCAATTCCGATTTCCCCATATTTTTTCCAAAGTTTTACCACTGTTCTATTCTTCTTTGAAAAAATCGGCTTTTTCTTCGAAAATCTTAACTGAAGAAATTCTTTAAACTTTTTACCAAGGAGTGTAAATACAAATACGCTTGACATAGTTCCTGCCACTGTAATCAATATTGTTTCGAAAACAGAATAGCCCGCCGCAGATCCCAAAAGGGGTCCAGCGATAAATTTGAAATAGGTTAGAAAGTAAATTCCAAGAAAGGTGATCAGAGAGTCGCTCATAATAGGAAAAACAAATAAGCAGAATAACCCACTAGTAATACCACTCCTTCAAACCTAGAAATTTGCATTTTTGTTCTCATCAGAGGAAATAAAACTAGGGTAAATCCGATCATCCAAATAAAGTCACTTTGGATAAATTCTTGAGAAACAGTGATGGGTTGGATGATTGCCGTCAATCCAATGATTGATAGAATGTTCATGATATTGCTTCCAAGTATATTCCCCAAAGCCATATCTGTTTCTTTAGCCAAAGCAGCCATAATGGAGGTGATTAATTCGGGTAAGCTCGTTCCTATTGCAATAATGGTGACTCCAATTATTCGCTCGGAAACCCCAAACTCTCTGGAGATTAAAACGGCATTTTCAACAAGGAGATTTGAACCAAAATAAAGACCGACAATTCCACCGATAAATAAGCCAATTGCAGTAGCCCACCCATAGCCTTTTACATTTTCAATTTCTACTTCAGCTTCATGTCCAGCTTCTTTATTTACTCCACCTTTTACACTTTTAAATAAATATAGATTGAAAATGATGAAGAGGACAAAAAGTAAGATACCTTCCCATAGTTGAATAAACCCATTGTAACTCAATCCAAAAAAGAGGACAGTTACCAGAATGGTGATTAAGTAGTCAAACCTCAAATGGGTCCTTTTGATCATGATGGGATAAAAGACACCGCTAAATCCTAAAACGAGGCCAATATTAGCAATATTGGAACCAATAACGTTTCCAATAGAAATGTCGCTATTCCCTTTTAGTGCCGCACTTACGCTTACCAATAATTCAGGAGCGGAGGTTCCAAACGCGACAATAGTAAGTCCAATAAGTCCACTACTCATTCCTAATTTTAAGGCTATAGCTGAAGCTCCGTCGACTAGGATTTTACCTCCGAATAATAAAATTACAAGCCCGATTGCTAGTAATAAATAAGCCGTCATAAATTATAATTTAGTACCAAATGCCAAATCACCTGCATCCCCCAAACCAGGAACGATATAATACAAGTCATTAAGCTTTTCGTCTAGGACGCCAGTCCATATTTTGAAAGGTGATTTTAGATTTGATTCAATATGCTGAATCCCTTCAGGAGCTGCAAAGGCAGCAACAATATGAATGAATTTAGGGATGCCATGCTCTTTGAGTTTTTCTATAGTAGAAAGAATTGACTTTCCAGAGGCCAACATGGGGTCTGCGATAATGATCGTTTTTCCCTCGAGGGAAGGGCTTGCAGAATATCCTAGATTGATGGTTAGATCTTCTCCTTCATTTTCCTGTCGAAAGGCTCCGATAAATCCATTTTCAGCCTGATCAAAAAAATTGAGAAACCCCTGATAAAAAGGAAGGGAAGCTCTCAAGACTGAAATTAAGACTGGCTGTTCACTTGGGATTAAACTTTTTGCCACTCCAAGAGGGGTGTTTATTTCTTTGGGCTCATAAGTAAGAGCTTTCGAAACCTCATAGGCCATGACTTCTCCTAGCCTCGTTAAATTCATCCGAAATCTCAAGCGATCTTTTTGGATCACAGGATCTCTCATTTCTGCAATGAATTGATTTGCAATAGAAGGCTGATCAGAAAGTATGAACATGAAGCAAATTTAACAGAAAACCCGACGATTCTTGTCGGGTTTAATCTTTTAAAATCTGAATACCTGCTATTTTACTTCAAAGCTTGTTCTTCTTGCCATTTGCCTTGCATCAGATGATGACTTGTCAACGCTTGTGTCTTCACCATATCCTATAAAAGAAAGTCTCGAAGAATCAATTCCTGATTCAATCAAAACATCGTAAACAGCTTTTGCTCTTTTTTTAGATAATTTGATGTTATAATCTTCAGAGCCTAATTCATCAGCGTAACCCTTCACCTCTAATTGAACTCCGGGATTCTTTTTTAGAAAATTGGATACAAATTGTATTGAGGAAACTGAGTAATCCAAGGGCTTGGAAGAATCAAATGCAAAGTAAACGTTCAGATAATTTTCATTGATTGCTTTTCTGAAGTAATCAACTTGTTCAGTGATTTCTTCTACTGGACATCCATTTGTAGAAGCAGGACCAGGAAGGAATGGGCAATTATCCATATGATCAGGAGTTCCATCACCGTCAGAGTCAAGAGTCATACCTGCTGAGTTTACTCTAGCACCAGCTGGAGTGTTAGGTTCTTTGTCAAGGTAATCAGGAACACCGTCGCCATCTGAATCTTTCAACATGTCTTTGATTCCATTGATTTGAGATGCGAGTTCTTCCTTTGTGGCATACTTCTCAGATGCTAGATACCAGTCAGCATGTTGGTCTTTTGATCCAAGGTAAAAGTTTAGACCCAAAGTACCTGTCCACCAATTGCCCATAGCATGAACCATTGGGTTTTCGTACGGGTTGTCGGGTTGCTTGTCAGCATTGTAGTAATTACCGTCGAAAGTGTATGTTTGTCTACCATTAGTGATCATTGAGATATCTCCAACTAAGGCTACCTTTTCAGAAAGTCTATATTGGCCAGTTAATCCAGAGATGATGTTGTAATGATAATCAGGAGAAGTATTAAGAATGGTTTTTTCAAAACTCATTCTGCCAAAACCAGCTCCAAGATGTCCAAGAAATCCTAGTTTTTTGGAGAATGATTCAAAATTTAACATTCTTCCAAAATTGACCACACCCTGGATATCCATCCTGATGTATTTGGTAGTGAATTCAGGACTTTTATTTTTCGTTTCTGAGAAGCTCCCAAATCCCAAGTCTCCTTTCACACCGAAATATTCATTGATCATGTACCTTAAACCAAAATCGGCATGTCCAATGTTCAGAGATGGAGAATAGAAATCTGGCGATAATGGAGCCATAGCCTTGTTGAACCCCGCATTTGCTTCAATAGACCATTGGTTATAATCTTTTTGGGCATAAGAAACCTGAGTAACCCCGAATAGGGATAGGATAATAAATAGTTTTCTCATTGTAATTGACTTGATTGTATAAGGATGATGCAACAAATGTATATAAACGGGAAATATATTTTAGAATTGGGCAAAAAAAAACCTGGTCTGAATGACCAGGTTTTTAAAACGTATTTAAACGTCAATTATTTCACTTCGAAACTAGCTCTTCTTGCCATTTGTCTTGCATCTGCAGAAGACTTGTCAACGCTAGTATCTTCACCGTAACCTTTGTAAGAAAGTCTAGAAGCGTCGATACCTGAAGCGATCAAAAGATCATAAACAGCTTTTGCTCTTCTTTCAGAAAGCTTCATGTTGTAATCTTCAGGACCTAATTCGTCAGCATATCCTTTGATTTCTACACTTACACCTGGATTTTTCTGCATGAAGTTAGCTACGTAAGAAGCAGCGCTAGAAGAATAACCTAGTGGCTTAGCAGAATCAAATGCATAGTATACGTTCACATAACCATCATTGATCGCTTTCTTGAAATAGTCAAGTTGCTCAACAACCTCTTCAACTGGGCATCCATTTGTAGAAGCAGGACCAGGAAGGAATGGGCAATTATCCATATGATCAGGAGTTCCATCACCGTCAGAGTCAAGAGTCATACCTGCTGAGTTTACTCTAGCACCAGCTGGAGTGTTAGGTTCTTTGTCAAGGTAATCAGGAACACCGTCGCCATCAGAATCCTTCAACATATCTTTGATTCCGTTGATTTGAGATGCCAATTCTTCTTTAGTAGCATACTTGTCAGCAGCGATGTACCAGTCAGCATGCTCTTCCTTAGATCCAAGGTAGAATTGCAAACCAAGAGTACCAGTCCACCAAGTACCATTAGTACCATAGAAACCGTTTGTTAAATCTGGATTCAACATTTCAGAACCATCCCAAGTAACAGTCTGACGACCGTTCAATACAGTAGAGATATCACCGACGATCGCTACACTGTTAGAGATTTTGAACTGAGGAGTGAAACCGAAGATGAAAGTATAAACTTGGTCATCGAAATCACTGATCGCATTCATTTGAGGTTTAACAGTACCGATACCAGCACCACCATGAACCAATAGTCCAAATGATCTTGTGAATGATTCAAAATTGAATACGCGGCCCATGTTAGCTACTCCTTGAAGATCAAGTCGGCTATAGTTTGTGTCGAATTCAAGGCTTTCTGAATCAGCACCTCTTGCTTCATGCATAGAGCCAAATCCATAATCTAATTTCAAACCAAACTTCTCATTGAACATATAGCGAACTCCGAAGTCCACATGTCCCAAATTTAGAGAAGGTGATAGGAATGATCCGTTTAATGGAGCCATTGGTTTGTTAAAGCCTCCATTGACTTCTAAGGACCATTTGTCGAAGTCCTGAGCATTGGCTCCAATAGCCAAGGCTCCTGCCATAAGTGTTGAGAGTATTAGTTTTTTCATAACAAAAAATTTTTGTTCAAATTTTAAGTGTTTGATTGATGTGACTACAAATTTATAAACTTTTAATTTACTGCAAATCTAGACGAAATATTTAAATGCCAATTTTTCATTTAAACATTCGCCTACTTTTTTTCAATTAACGATAAAATATTCACATAATTGATGCCAAAATGAAATTATTACGTGATTTATTAGTTCAGTTCGGGGTTTCCGGTGATGAAGGGCCTACAACAAAATTTATCCTTCAATATATAGACAAACAAAAAAAGAATTGGGATTTTCAGCCAGAAATTTTTGCTGGTGATGAATTTCATGACTGTATATTGTTGAAGTTTGGCACACCAACAACAGCTGTGTTTGCACATATCGACACCATTGGCTTTATGTCACGATATGAGAATCAGTTGGTTGCAGTGGGTGGCCCGGAGATTCAAGAAGGTACTTTATTGGAAGGTCAAGATAGTCTCGGTCAAATTTCCTGCAGGATTTTGGGAGATGAGGAAAACTTAAGGCATGACTTTGCTCGGACAATCGAGAGGGGAACAAGATTGGCCTTTGCTCAGAATGTGAGAATTGATGATGAATTTATTCAGGCAGCATATCTTGACAATAGGTTGGGAGTTTACACTGCACTAAAAGTGTGTGAAGAATTGGAACATGGATGGGTAGTGTTTTCCACATATGAAGAGCATGGCGGTGGAAGTATGCCCTTTTTGTTGTCATTTATCCAACAAACGCACCCCATTAAGAATGCCTTGATATCAGATATTACTTGGATTACAGATGGAGTCTTTCCCAATGAAGGTGTGGTTATTTCAATAAGAGATAAATTTATTCCCAGAAAGAAATTCATCGACAAAGTGATAAGCCTCGCCCGAGATAGCGGTATTCCGTATCAGTTGGAAGTTGAGGCCTATGGAGGTAGTGATGGAAGAGAGGTTCAATTTTCTCCGTACGCGATAGACTGGGTTTTTGTTGGCGCGGCCGAAGAAAATGTTCACACCCCAGATGAAAAAGTAGCACTGGCAGATTTGGAGGCAATGATTCAAATGCATCGATATTTAATGAAACATTTATAATATGGTGGTTACACTTAAGGATAAATCTTTTGAGGTCTATTTGAAAGAGACAGAAATAAGAAATAGATTAAAGGAAATTGGAACACAAATATCAAGCGATTTCAAAGACGAGGATCTGTTGGTTATAGGAGTTCTTAATGGTTCATTTATTGTGATGGCTGATCTTTGTCGGGAAATAAAGGGTGTCTCGATTCAAACCAACTTTTTAAAAATATCTTCTTATTCCGGTACTCAGAGTACAGGAATTGTCAAAGAAGTAATAGGATTACCGGATGATCTTCAAAATAAAAACATACTAATAGTTGAAGATATAGTAGACACTGGAGTTAGTATGAATTATTTGCTCCATCGATTGGAAAATGAAAATCCCAAGTCGATTTCTATTGCTACATTACTATTCAAACCGGAAGCTTTTCGCTTTAAATATCAACTTCATTATGTGGGTTTTGAAATTCCCAATAAATTTGTCGTAGGATATGGACTGGATTACGATGGTTTGGGGAGAGAGCTCCCAGAAATCTACCAATTAAAGTGATCTATAATTTAAAATAATCAGGATGCATAACATAGTACTATTTGGCCCTCCAGGTGCTGGAAAAGGCACTCAAAGTGAAAAATTGATTCAGAAATATGGTTTGACACATTTGTCTACTGGTGATTTGTTTAGAAAACACCTGGGTGAAGGAACAGAACTCGGGAACCTAGCAAAGAAGTATATGAATGAAGGACGATTGGTTCCTGATGAGGTTGTAATTGGGATGGTTGAAGAGAAAATTGAGTCTACTAAAGATGCGGTAGGGTTTATTTTTGATGGATTTCCTAGAACTACTGCTCAAGCTGAGGCGCTTGATGCCATGTTGGAAAAGCATGGGATGGAGATTTCTGGAATGATCGCTTTAGATGTTGAGGAAGATATTCTCAGAGAAAGGATCAAAGAAAGAGGGAAAACCTCAGGTAGAGTGGATGATCAAGATGACGAGAAAATCAATACAAGGATCAAAGTCTATCTAGATGAAACTCTACCTGTGGCAGGTTATTATGAGAAACAAGGTAAATTTCGAAAAATCAATGGAGTAGGTGAGATTGACTTTATCTTTGATTCTATTAGTAAGGTGATTGATAGCTACTGATTTGACATAATTTGCTAATTTTGCAAACTCAATTTGGCTAGGCTTTTTGCTTAGCCTTTTTTATTAATAACATATCTATGGCAGATTCCAATTTCATTGATTACGTAAAGTTCTGTTCTAGATCTGGTGCTGGAGGTGCTGGTTCTCTTCATTTCAGAAGAGAAAAGCATGTGCCCAAAGGTGGTCCAGATGGAGGAGATGGTGGTCGAGGCGGGCATATCATATTAAGAGGAAATGCCCAGCATTGGACATTGCTTCACTTGAAGTATAAAAAACATGTCATTGCTGAAGCTGGTAAAGGAGGCGAAGGAGGAAGAAGGACTGGTGCCGATGGGAAAGACATTATTCTTGATGTTCCTCTAGGGACTGTGGCTAAGGATGCTGAAACAGGAGAAAAAAGATTCGAAATTACCGAGGATGGTCAAGAGGTAATTTTAACCAAAGGTGGAAGAGGAGGATTAGGAAATCATCACTTTAAATCTGCTACCAATCAAGCTCCTCATTTTGCTCAACCTGGAGAAGAGGGGATCGAAGAATGGATCATTCTCGAATTGAAGTTATTGGCGGATGTAGGTCTTGTAGGATTCCCTAATGCGGGAAAATCTACTCTTTTGTCTTCCATTTCAGCTGCAAAACCGGAAATTGGAGATTATCCTTTTACTACATTGGTTCCAAATCTGGGAGTAGTTGGCTATCGAGATGATAAATCTTTCGTTATGGCGGATATCCCGGGAATTATAGAAGGAGCAGCTGAGGGGAAAGGTCTTGGTATTCGTTTCTTGAGACATATTGAGCGAAATTCCATCTTGTTGTTTTTGATTCCTGCGGATGCTGAAAGCATTGCGGAACAATACAAGATTTTGTTGGGGGAATTGGAAAAATATAATCCAGAACTTTTGGATAAAAAGAGGTTGCTAGCAATTTCAAAATCAGACATGCTTGATGATGAATTAATGGCAGAGATGACACAGGAATTGCCTAAAGGAATTCCTTCTATTTTTATTTCTGCAGTAGCCCAAAAGAACCTTGATAAGTTAAAGGATATGATTTGGCAGGCTATTCAGGAAGGGTGAGGTGTCAGTTTGTCAGTTTCTGATCACTGGCAACAATATTGTTGAGAAAGGAAAAGCCAGCTATTGAAAATATTATTATGAAAAATAAGGAAGAAGAAGTGAACGAAAACCTACAGGAAGTAGCAGATCAAACTGTAGATCAAGATATCAATTCAGGAGAAAATGCTACTGAGCAAACAGAACAAAATCCAATGGCAAAGTTGGAGGCGGATGTTGCCGAAATGAAGGATAAATATTTGAGGCTGTATTCTGATTTTGAAAATTTCAGAAAAAGAAATGCTAAGGAGCGTTTAGATCTTATCAAAACAGCTTCTGAAGGTGTTCTTGGAGACCTGATTCCTGTGGTTGATGATTTTGAAAGAGCTATCAAGGCAAACGAGAAGGAGGAGGATGCTCAAAAAATCAGAGAAGGGAATCTGTTGATTTTTCACAAATTCATGAAAGTTTTAGAGAATAAAGGATTAACACCGATGAAGGATTTGATCGGTCAACCTTTTGATGCGGATACACAGGAGGCCATTACTCAAATCCCGGCCCCAACTGAAGAAATGAAAGGAAAAGTAATTGATGTGGTAGAGAAAGGATACACTTTAGGAGATAAGGTGGTTCGCTTTGCCAAAGTTGTGACAGGAGCATAATTATGGCAAAAAGAGACTACTACGAGGTATTGGGTGTTAGTAAATCTGCATCTGCTGACGAAATCAAAAAAGCGTACAGAAAGCTAGCAATCCAGTATCACCCAGATAAAAATCCGGACAATCCAGAAGCAGAAGAAAAATTCAAAGAAGCTGCTGAAGCTTATGAGGTTTTAAGTAACCAAGAGAAGCGTCAGAGATATGACCAATTTGGCCATCAAGGTCTTGGTGGTAATGGTGGCTTTGGAGGCGGAGGAATGAATATGGATGACATATTCTCTCAGTTTGGAGATATTTTTGGTGGGGGAGGATTCTCTTCTTTCTTCGGTGGCGGAGGAGGCGGAGGTCGTCGTACCAAAAAAGGCACCAACCTTCGGGTGAAGTTGAAGTTGAATCTTCAAGAAATAGCCAATGGTGTTGAAAAGAAGATCAAAGTTAAACGACATGTAATTGCCGCTGGAGTTACTTTCAAATCATGCTCAACATGTAACGGAAGTGGCCAGATCAAAAAGGTGGTGAATACTATGCTTGGTCAAATGGTTTCGGCAAGTACTTGTGCAGTCTGCGGGGGTAGCGGCCAAATAGTGGATAAAAAACCAGCGGAAGCCGATGCGAAAGGCTTGATCGTAAAAGAGGAAATTATTCCTATCAATATCCCAGGAGGTGTTGCCGAAGGTATGCAGCTAAGCATGTCTGGAAAAGGAAATGAGATCCCTGGTGGTATTCCAGGTGATTTGTTGATCGTGATCGAAGAGATCGAGGATGAAGTGCTTCAAAGGGATGGGAACAATGTTGTTTTTGATCTTTATGTTTCCTTTGTAGATGCAGCTCTAGGTGCTTCTATTGAAGTTCCTACTATTGACGGTAAGGTTAAGATTAAAATCGATCCTGGAACTCAGTCAGGGAAAATGCTAAGACTGAAAGGTAAAGGAATTAAGGATATTAATGGATATTCAAAAGGCGACCAATTAATTATGGTTAATGTTTGGACACCAACCCAATTGTCCAAAGAAGAAAAGCAAACTTTGGAAAATCTGAAAAACTCCGAGAATTTCAAACCAGATCCTGGTAATGGAGATAAATCCTTTTTCGATAAGATGAAAGAATTCTTTTAGAAATGAAAAAGCCAGAAGCAATTCTGGCTTTTTTTATATTTTTAAAACCTTTTCTATGTCGAGTCGTAACCTATCCGTATGCTGAGAAAATTATGTCTGCTTTTCCTAGGTTTGTTTTGTGGGATAGGTGTTAGTCAGGCACAGTTGGTGAAAGAATACAGGGCCCCTGAGAAAGAGGGTTTTGATTTGGTGGTACTCGATTTTTCGAGTTATAAAAGTGCTACTCACCTGAAAAGAGTCCGGTCCATGGAACCGATCTATATCCATGGACATTTAGAGCAAACCAATATTTTACCTTCATTTACACATGAAGTCAAAGAGAATGTTCTTTGGACTAATCTTTCTCACAAAAATGTAGAGTCTGATAATTTAGGTAAAAGCATCACTTCTAAGTTTTTTTCCAGTGGAAAAGACGGATTTGGGCATAGTTGGGATGTAGGCCTGGCTTCCAACTATTTATATCACCTGAATTTTAATCTGGGGGTAGGACAGGCTGATTTTGATTTGTCACAGTTGCCGATTAGCCAGCTGAAAGTCAGAAGTGCCAGTGCAGATGTACATATTTTTTATGGCAGCGAGGATCCGAATCAAGTTCAAATGGACACCTTGTTGGTTACATTGAATATGGGAACGGTAGACGTGGAGTCAGCCAATTTTACGAATGCCCAAAAGATGATTTTTGAAGTGAATTATGGAAATATTCATTTGAATTTTTCCGAAGGAATGTCCAATTCTTCGCAGGTTATTGCAGCTGTGGGAGCGGGAACTCTAAAATTGAAACTACCTTCTGACAATTATCCAGTCAAGATAAAAATGAAAACCACTGCGATGTGTAGGGTTTCAATCCCGAAATATTTACGTTCTTTGGACAAAGAGACCTATGTGACTCGAGGTTACAAAGAAAATGACCCTAAACTTTTGGATTTGATAATTGATGTTGGGGTTGGTTCTCTCAAAGTAGAATAAGTTTTCATTACATGCTTGAAACCCAAAAACTCAATAAATCCTATGGAGCCAACCGGGCATTGACCGATGTGGACCTAAAGGTGAGTAAGGGGGTGATTTTTGGACTTTTAGGCCCTAACGGTGCCGGAAAATCAACTCTCATTCGAATTATCAATCAAATCATAGATGCTGACTCAGGTCAGGTTTTGATAGACGGAAAGCCCTTGGCTCCTGACCATATTAGCCAAATTGGTTATTTGCCTGAAGAGAGAGGACTATATAAAAAAATGAAAGTCTGGGATCAGATGATCTATTTCGCAAGACTTAAAGGGCTCTCCCAACACGAGGCAAAGACCCGAATAAAAAACTGGCTGGATAAAATGGAAATGAGTACCTGGAGGGAAAAAAAGATAGAAGATCTTTCCAAAGGGATGGCTCAAAAAGTCCAGTTTATTTCAACCATTATTCATAATCCGCCACTTTTGATTTTGGATGAACCATTTTCCGGATTTGATCCTGTCAATGCTGAAATCATCAAAGATCAGATTCTTGAGCTCAAAAAACAGGGGACTACGGTGATTCTAAGTACTCACAGAATGGAATCGGTGGAGTTGCTTTGTGATCAGGTGGCTATGATTAATAAGTCTCATAAAATCTTGGATGGGACCATTCGTCAGGTAAAAAATAGCTTTAGACCAGAGGTTTTTCATGTGACAGTTGAGAATCCGGTAAAAGAAATCCCTGCCGAATGGACAGCGAAAGAAGATGAAGGCGCTTATCATTTTACTTTGCCACTTAGCGGAAAGCATCCCAACGAATTATTGGAAGAGTTGATGGACTATGGGCAGATTAGCAGATTCCAAGAAGTAATCCCAAGCATGGAAGAAATTTTTATCCACCAAGTAAAATCCACACACGATGAATAAGATTTGGTTGGTAATGCAGCGGGAATATTTGGCAAGAGTAAAGAAAAAATCTTTCCTTTTGGCCACTTTGTTGACTCCTTTGATCTTTCCGGCGATCATGGCAATTTTTGTTTGGATTGCCATGGAGGAAAAGGATAATCAATCCTTGAGAATCATTGAAGTAGTTGATGAAAATAAGCTCTTTTTCTTGGAGAGTTCCGATCAATATGCTTTTTCATTCTCAGATAGAAGTGATGAAGAAGCAAAGGATTTGGTGAAAAATGGCGATCGATATGGCTTTCTCCATATCCCTAAGTTTGATCTGGAAAATCCCAAGGGAATTACATTTTTCGGGGAAGAGAACCCAAATATGAATTTGATGTCCTATTTGGAGTCAAGTCTGAAAAAGAAAATTGAAGATCAACGCTTGTATGAGTCAGGAATTGACCCTCAATTGATATCTGATATTCGGACAAAAGTGGACATCAAATCCATAACCGTCAATGAACAAGGTGAGGAAAAGGTATCAAATGCCACTGTTAATTATGCCATAGGTTTTGTTGCAGGCATTTTGATTTACATGTTCATATTCATCTATGGCAATCAAATCATGCAAGGAGTCATCGAAGAGAAATCCAGTAGGATTGTCGAAATTTTGGTTTCTTCTCTCAAACCATTTCAATTGATGAT
This sequence comes from Algoriphagus sp. PAP.12, assembly GCF_026652115.1. Lineage (GTDB taxonomy): Bacteria > Bacteroidota > Bacteroidia > Cytophagales > Cyclobacteriaceae > Algoriphagus. The sequence continues at coordinate 15,694 of NZ_JAPPSQ010000012.1, forward strand.
GGGAAAAATTGTTGGGATTGCAGGTGTTGGATTGACCCAGTTGCTGATTTGGATTGTTTTGGTGGGAGGATTGACCACTTTGGTGACGGGTTATCTCGGAATGCAGATGCCTCAGCAACAAGCAATGGAGATGGCTCAAGTCGGAATGGAGCAAATTCCAGATAGTGGAGTTTCTGAAATCCTTCAAGTGATCAATGGTATCGACTTTGTGACTTTGGTGCTGTGTTTTGTTTTCTATTTCTTGGGAGGTTATTTGCTGTACGGGGCTCTTTTCGCTGGGATTGGTTCTGCCGTGGATGCTCCTTCAGATGCACAGCAATTTATGTTGCCTGTAACTATCCCTTTGATAGTTTCCTATATGGGGCTATTTGTTTTTGTACTGCAAGACCCAAATAGTACTGCATCATTCTGGCTTTCAGTGGTACCTTTGACCTCGCCAATTGCAATGATGGGAAGAGTGAGTTTTGGAGTTCCTTTTTGGGAACTGGCCCTTTCAATGATATTGTTGATCTTAGGTTTTCTTGGAACCACTTGGTTGGCAGGAAAAATATATAGAATCGGAATTCTGATGCATGGAACCAAGCCTTCCTATAAGACGCTTTGGAAGTGGATTAAAACAAATAATTAATTCTAGAAAAAAGGGGATAGATTTAAAAATCGAGAATCAAGAAACGAGATTTTTGTACTCAATGCTTGATAACCAAAAAAAGTCCCGACCGGCACTGGTCGGGACTTTTTGATGTTTTTCCTTTCTGTCATTATCTCAAGTAAGCAGAAAGCATCCAAACAACCTTTTCTTTAGCGGTGATATAATCACTCATTAAAGAGGCTGTACCTTCGTCGCTAGAGTCACCTGCCGCTTCTAGTACATTTCTCTCTAATTCTAATAGTGTAGTAATGTTGTCTCTAACGATTTCAACCATTTTCACTGGTTCGGTAACCTTTTTGGCTTCTTTGATGGATGCTGTCTCAATATATTCCTGATAGGAAGAATAAGGTCTAGCTCCTAAAGTCAAAATCCTTTCGGCCAATTCATCTATTGATGCATTTGCTTCATTATAAAGTTCTTCAAATTTAGCATGAAGTTCAAAGAAATTCGGTCCGGATACATTCCAGTGGAAATTTCTGAGATTTTGATAGTAAACTTGGTAGTTTGCAAGCAGCCTATTTAGTTTTTCAACCAAAACAATGCTGTCTTTTACTTCTAAACCGATGTCGTTCGTTTTCATATTACTTATTTGTTTTTGTCTTATTTTTAATACCATAAATTTACGGCAAACAGGCCTCAAAAGCCAACTGATAATATCTATCACCGAGATATACTATCTATGACTTTGGTCAGTTAATAGCCTTAAGGGCAATTCCGCAATTCATGAAAAACCGATTTCAGGATCTTACTTCCATTGATTTTTACCAAAACCGAAAGCAGGTTAAGTGGCTATTAGTTTTGGTGTCACTACTTATAGGTGCCGGCTCTATCTGGTATACCAATAGCCTAGTGGAGGAATTGAGAGAAAGGGAAAGAAGGCAAATTGAGTTGCTCTCCAGTGCTTTGGAGTATGCAGCATCCACTGCGGAAAACCTCACGTTCATCAATCAAGAAATTATCCAGCAGAATTATTCTATTCCTATTATCATGGTGGACCCGAATGGAAATCCATTTGAGTATAGGAATATCATTTTTAAAAAGAATGCAACAGCTCAGGACTCAGCGAAGACCTTGGAAGTAGAATTGATCGAAATGAAGGAGGAGTATGAACCAATTCTTTTGGAAGAGGCAGATATTCATGTTTATTATCGGAATTCGGAGCTCTTATTGAACTTGAAGTATTACCCTTATATCCAGTTGGCGGTAATATTGATTTTTGGAGCCTTGGCATACGCGCTTTTTAACCAAAGTAAAATAGCTGAGCAAAATCGAGTATGGGCTGGACTTACGAAGGAAACTGCTCATCAATTAGGGACTCCGATCGCCTCTTTGATGGCTTGGATTGATTACTTGCGAAATTCACCTGTTTGGGAAGAGAATAAGGAAATCATCACCGAGATGGATAAGGATGTGGTGAAGTTGCGGATGGTGACGGAGCGATTCAGTAGTATTGGGAGCAAGCCGGTGATCCAAGCAGAGAACTTGTATCAAATCATTGAAGAAACTATAAGCTACCTAAGACCAAGGATTTCTACGAAAGTCGAATTGATCATCAAAGCTGATTCTCAGGATCTCGATGCCATGATGAATAAGCCCCTTTTTGAATGGGTCGTGGAAAATATCTGTAAGAATGCAGTGGATGCCATGAAGGGCAAGGGTAAAATCACATTAGAATTGCTTCAGGATAGTGACAAATTCGTGATTATAGATATCACGGATACTGGGAAAGGAATGGAGAAAAAGATGTATCGACGAGTATTTAATCCCGGTTTTTCAACCAAACAACGAGGGTGGGGCTTGGGGCTTACCTTAGCAAAGCGAATTATAGAAAGCTATCATGGAGGGAAGATTTATGTAAAAAGCTCTGAGGTTGGAGTGGGTACAACTTTTAGAATCATTCTCCATAGTACCCGTGAAGGGGCGGAGCAATTCGTGACTGAAGGAATCTTAGAATACTAATGGATTGACGAAATACGAATTTGGAAATAGGAGGTATTGACGAACTCCTCATCTAATCATTTTTTCTTCATTCTTCCACTTATGATTTTCAAGTTCTTTATAAATGGTGACTTCTACTTTCGTATTTCTGATTTCCAAATGGCTTTCAGTCATTTTTCCTTACCTTTGTCGGCTGAAAATCACATCCCATGAGTCTGACGGAAGAAATCAAAAAGCGTAGAACTTTTGCAATTATTGCCCACCCGGATGCCGGTAAAACAACCCTGACGGAAAAATTGCTTCTTTTTGGAGGAGCCATCAATACTGCAGGCGCTGTAAAGTCGAATAAAATCGATACGGCTACCAAGTCTGACTGGATGGAAATTGAAAAGCAAAGAGGTATCTCTGTCGCTACTTCCGTAATGGGTTTTGAGTACAAAGACATTAAAATCAACTTGCTGGATACTCCAGGTCACCAGGACTTTGCCGAAGATACTTACCGGACCTTGACTGCTGTCGATTCGGTAATTATGGTGATTGACTGTGTGAAAGGTGTGGAGATCCAGACTGAAAAATTGATGGAGGTGTGTCGCATGAGAAATACTCCTGTGATTTGCTTTATCAACAAATTGGACCGTGAAGGACGTGATCCTTATGATTTGTTGGATGAAGTGGAATCTAAGCTCAATATTCAATGCCGTCCACTTTCCTGGCCTATCGGAATGGGTAAAAGTTTCAAGGGCGTTTATAATTTGTTTGACCAGAAACTGAATCTATTTACTCCTTCTCAGAGAAAGCTTTCAGATGCCAGAACAACATTTGAAAATCTGGACGATGCTGAATTGGATAAATTGATTGGGCAAAATGCTGCTGATCAATTGAGAGAAGATGTGGAGTTAATTGAAGGGGTTTACCCTGAATTCGATACCAAAGAGTATTTAGAAGGAAAAGTTGCTCCTGTATTCTTTGGTTCTGCTGTAAATAATTTCGGTGTCAATGAAATGCTGGATACTTTTATCAAAATTGCTCCAGCTCCAAAAAGCCGAAATACGGATACAAGAGAAGTTTTACCGAGCGAAAATAAGTTCTCTGGCTTTGTGTTTAAGATTCACGCCAACATGGATCCGAATCACCGAAACCGAATTGCCTTCTTGAGAATTTGTTCAGGGGAATTTCAGAGAAATAAGCCATACAAGCATGTTTTGGGGCCGAAACCCTTACGTTTTTCCAATGTGACTCAGTTTATGGCTCAGGATAAGGAAATCATTGATACTGCCTACCCGGGTGATATCATCGGTTTGTATGATACCGGAAATCTGAAAATCGGAGACACCTTGACTGATGGAGAAGAAATGGTCTTTACAGGGATACCTAGTTTCTCGCCAGAGATCTTCCGAGAGGTAGTCAACAAGGACGCGATGAAAACCAAGCAGTTGGAAAAAGGTCTCAAGCAGCTGATGGAGGAAGGGGTAGCTCAGCTATTTACTTTCGATATGGGATCCAGAAAAGTAGTCGGAACCGTAGGGCAATTGCAGTTTGAGGTGATTCAGTTCCGATTGAAAAATGAATACAATGCGACTGTAGAGTTTCATCCGATGAACCTGTTTAAAGCATGCTGGATCAGTAGCAAGGACAAAAAGCAATTAGATGAATTTGTTCGTTCCAAAAATCGTCACATTGCTCATGACAAGGATGGGAAATTAGTCTTTATGGCTGAATCCAAAGCATGGCTTCAAATGGTACAGGATAATTATCCGGATATTGAATTCCACTTTACTTCAGAGTTTTAAAGAGATAAAGCAAACCCTCGAAGAGTTTCAAACTCTTCGAGGGTTTATTCATATGAGATTTAATTTTTAAGGAGTATTTGGCTAAGAAGTGCTTTTACATAACTCTAAGTTTTGACAAAGCAGCATGATAATTCAAAATGTCAAATCTTTGGATACCATCATTTCGGAAAAGAAGGATTTGATCTTCAGGTCTTACTAGTCCATGTTCAATTAAAGTCTTGTTTTCATCAAGGAACAGGGGTATTGGAGAAGTTTCGAATAAAGGGTGGAGTCTTAAATCCTTGGAGTTCTTTGCGATAACGACAATCCCTCCAGGACTAGTGGTAGGTAGGTTCTCCAATTCAGCATAAAGGCTTTCCAGGCATGTTTTACAGCCTTCGGGATGAATGACTAATATCCATTCCTTTGGCTCTTTAATTTTCAGGATATCTGCAACTTCTTTCTTGTTCTTTGGACTACAAGATAGACAAATCAAAGTGAATAGAAAGAAGGGGAGAAAGCTAGTTTTCATAATTCAGGCCTTCAAACCTTACAATATCATACCGAAGAATACTTTCATCAAAATCATCCCTGTTTGGGTTGTTGGTAGAGACATATAGGCCTTTTTTACCAACAAAGTAATTCCATGGCTGTACGAAATTATTTTCAAAAATATGCTCGCCGATAATGTCAAATTCTTTATTGAAAATTATTATTCCAACTTTAGCATGGTTAGCAAGAAGTTGTCTCGGGGTAAGATTGAATGAATCAATATTAATTCCTGGGTAGAAAAATCTATAGAAAACATTCCTGTATGTGTCATATAATAGAATTTCATATCGTCCATTTTCTAGGTCTTTAATTAATTCGGAGTCGCCAACCGGGGAAGAGTCAATTATTCTAAATCCATTGATATTATTGGCTTTAATTTTCTTTGTTGCTAAAATTTTTTCCGAGGATTTAGAAATTGCCCAAACTTGGTGGTCTAATTGGGGGGAGACTAATATCGTGTCCCCAAATTCTGCCCATGAGATGTCCAAACTTTTTTTCCCAAATACCCATTCGTCTTCTGGTCTGTGAATATTAATCCAATCCGTTCTAGTACTATCTTTATTTAAGATCGTTTTAAAAAATGGTTTTGAATTTGCTAATTCTGATATCTTAGCTGTATATATATCTTGGAAAAATGGTTGGGCTCCATAAATTATTTTTTCAGAGAAGATTAATGGAGTTTCATTATTTGAAGAGAGGTAATTGGCTTTATTGTCCGGGTCAGTAATTTTTATTGAATTTATTTTTTCTCCAAGGAAATTTAATATATGGATTCGTGGAGGGATTGAGGCAATTAATATTGAGTCTTTATTAATCACTTGAAAACCATTTGTGATTCCAATGCCATTTGGGCCTTCTTTTGAAAGTGGTATAGTTTTCTTTAATTTTTCTTCATCTAGGCTAAAAAAACCTAATTCAAAATTTGTTTTGTTTTGAATTACTAAAAATTCGCCAGAATCACTTTCGAAATATTGGACTCTTGAAATATCGGGATTAAAGTCATCTTCAATGGGAATCCTTAATCCCCTTTCAATTGTAAATCCAATTTCGGGATTTTTTCTTGAAGTGGGAGTTGGCGAACAACCAAAAAATATTATGCCTATAAATAAAATCAGATTTGATATTCTCATTTTTTGTTTTGGAATAAGGCTATTTTAAATTTCTCCTATTAAAAGTTAAAATTAAAATAGCCTTAGTTTTTAATTATTCTATTGTACCTCCATCGTCTTCACACCCACAAGGCAACTTGTCTTTTGGTTTTGTACAAGTCTTGCCATCCCAATCACATTTAGCAATCTCTCCTTGCGCCTCTGCGGAAGAAGAAGTTAAATAAGAAACTCCAATGATAGAAAAGGTTGAAATCCCTATTCCAAGGGCTAATAACTTTAGCTTTTTCATGATTTTTTAAAATTTGAGAATAAAAGAAAATTTAATTGGTCAGGTAAAACCCTGATAAAAAGATCATTGGCCAAAAGATCACTAGCAATATAGTGGTAGGGGGGGGCTAAAAACCAACTATTATGAAGAAATATTTTAAAACATTAATTCTAAAAAAGAAAAATATCAGTAAACTCAAACTTCTGTCCATCAAATAAACCCTTGTCACTCAGTTTGAGGTCTGGGATGACCAATAAGGCCATAAAGCTCAAAGTCATAAATGGAGAATTGAGGTTGGAACCCATTTCTTTTGCTAGTTTGTCTATTCGGGTATAAGCGGCAGCCACTTCATAGCCATCAGAAGCAGACATAATACCTCCCACAGGAAGCGGTAAAATTTCATCCCGATCTCCTGAAACAGCAGATACCCCTCCTTTTGCCTGAATGATCAGATTTACCGCTTTGCAAATGGATTCATCATTCACTCCCACTGAAATAATATTGTGCGAGTCGTGTCCCACCGAAGATGCGATGGCGCCGTTTTTTAAGCCAAAATTTTTGATAAAGGCTACTACTGGTTCTGCATTCTGGTAGCGGTTGACCACGGCGATTTTGAGAATGTCCTTTTTTAAATTGGATTCTGCGAAACCGTCTTTTTCCAATATTTCACCGGAGATTTCAGGGGTTATCAATTGTCCATCTAATGCTTCGATTACACGGACTTGATTTCCTTTTGATTTGAGTTTAAAATCTTCCGGGTTTTTCAGATCTGTATCAAAATTATTGATGATCTCATTTTTGATCGGGTAAATCAGTGTCCTTCCATTTTCAGCTACTTTTTCTCCATCGATGTACGTAGCCAGTACCTGAAAATCCTTGAGGTCTTTAACCAAAATAAAGTCAGCCGGGTCATCAGCCCTTAACTGACCAACTTTCAATGAATAGTGTGAAATAGGGGTTAGGCAGCTTGCTTTAAGAACATCGAAGACATCTTTTCCTTTTGCCACAGCTCTTGCGGCCAGTTCATTGATATGGGAAATGGCCAAATTATCCGGGTGCTTGTCATCAGAACAGAACATGATCATTTCTGGATAGTCGTCAATGAGATCGATCAATGCCTCAAAATTTTTGGCTGCAGATCCTTCCCGAATGGCGATTTTCATTCCCAATTTGACTTTGTCCAAGGCTTCTTCATAGGTGAAGCATTCATGATCTGTACTAGGGCCTGCGCTGACATATTTTTCTGCTAGCTCACCTTTGAGTCCTGGGGCATGACCATCTACTGGTTTTCCGTATTTCTGGGCGATTTTGATTTTTTCCATGACCAGTGGATCACGATTGACTGTTCCGGGCCAATTCATCATTTCAGCCAAATAATGGATTTCAGGTCGGGACATCAGGTTTTCTATGTCTTTAGCATTTACTTCTGCTCCGGCTGTTTCGAATGGAGTGGCAGGAACACAGGAGGGAGCTCCGAAGTAAAATTTGAAAGGGACCTGCTTACCGTTTTCTATCATGTAATCGACTCCTTCTATTCCGCAAACATTGGCGATTTCGTGAGGGTCTGAAATGGTGGCAACTGTCCCATGACATACCGCTAATCTTGCAAATTCAGAGGGGACAAGCATGGAGGATTCCACATGGACATGGGCATCAATAAATCCCGGTAAAATATATGGAAGTGATTCAGTGGTTTCGATGGGAGTAATTTGAAGAATCCTTCCATTTTCGAAAGCTACTTCTGCAGGATAGATTTTTCTGGCAAGAATATCGACAAATTGTGCGTGGATGATCATGAAAATCAGAGTTAAAAATGAACTGAGGCAAAGAAAGAAATCTTGGAGATAATCGCCCCTTCAAAATTCAATTGGATTAAAACTACTATATTTGCCACGGAATAAAAAAGCATAAACCTTAGGATTTTTGATGGGTAAAATTGTCATCGCCATAGATGGATATTCAGGATGTGGTAAAAGCTCAACTGCCAAGGCTGTAGCCAAGGATTTGGGATACACCTACATCGATTCTGGAGCCATGTATCGAGCCGCAACCTTACATTTTTTGAATTCATATCTTTCACCCTCCAATCCTCATGATGTCGAGAAAGGTCTGAAAGATCTGGAAATAGAATTTCAACCAAATCCTGATACCGGTGAGCAAGAAACCTATCTGAATGGACTGAATGTAGAACAAGAGATCAGAACCATGCGGGTTTCGGAAAATGTAAGTAATCTTGCTAAGGAAAAAGCGATTAGGAAAGTCTTGGTGGCCCAGCAGAAGAAACTAGGAAAATCCAAAGGTGTGGTCATGGATGGCCGTGATGTTGGATCGGTAATCTTTCCGGATGCAGAACTGAAGGTGTTTATGACGGCCGACTTGGAAACAAGAGCTTACAGAAGACAGCAAGAATTATTAGCAAAAGGTGATTTGGTGGATTTGGAAGAAATCCAGAAGAATCTAGCAGAAAGAGATCAAATCGACTCGACTCGGGAAGAAGGGCCATTGATTAAAGTGGAGGATGCAGTTGAGATTGATACAAGTAATTTGAATTTCGCTGAGCAAGTAGCACAAATCGTGGATTTGGCTCAGCAGAGAATTAATCACACAAAAGATTATGCAAGTAACCATTGATAAAAACTCCGGTTATTGCTTTGGAGTAGAGTTTGCCATCAAGATGGCTGAGGACGAAATGGAGCAGGCAGACAAGTTGTATTGTCTCGGTGACATCGTTCACAATGATATGGAAGTAAAACGGCTTGCTGAAAAAGGCCTAGTCGTTATTGATAGGGAGCAGCTTTCCGAGTTGAATGACTGCAAAGTATTGATTCGTGCCCACGGTGAGCCACCGGAAACTTACCGAACTGCCATCGAAAATAATATTGAACTGATAGATGCTTCTTGTCCAGTGGTTCTAAAACTTCAGCACCGTGTCAAAACAGCTTTTGACAAAATGGAGCGTGAAAAGGGGCAAATTGTCATTTATGGTAAAAAAGGCCATGCCGAAGTTATTGGCTTGACAGGTCAGACTTTGGAGAAAGCAATTGTGGTGATGGAAGATTCTGATTTGGAAAAAATCGACTACTCCAGACCTGTGACATTATTCAGTCAGACTACTAAAAGCACCAAAGGTTTCTACGAATTGTCACGAAAAATCGAAGAAAGAATCCAGACAGAGAAAGGAAAAGTTGAAACTGTAGATTTTAATGCCAATGATTCTATCTGTCGTCAGGTGTCAAATCGAGAGCCTCAGTTGCAGAAATTTTCTAAGGAAAATGATGTGATTGTTTTTGTCTCCGGGAAAAAGAGCTCCAATGGGAAAGCACTATATCAAGTATGTCTTGCGGAAAACGAGAGGAGCTATTTCGTTGAAAATGAGACAGAATTGAATCGTGAGTGGTTTAATTCGGATGATAAAGTTGGGATTTGTGGGGCGACTTCGACACCAATGTGGCTGATGGAGCAGGTAAAAAATTACTTAGAATCTTTGGAAGAAAATGCTCTTCCGGCTTAAATACAAAATTCACCTTTCGGAAATAGGGAAAGCCATTCCGGAGAAAATCAAACATAAACTTCCAGATAGTCTATAAATAAAGAGGTTATTTATTAGATTTGGGGCGTTTTTCAAAAGCTCATAGTTCAAAAACAGATATGTCTAAATTAGTGAAGCTTAAGAAAGGTTTTGACATTAACCTTGCAGGAAAGGCAGCTTTAGAGCTTGCTGATTTTGCCTCTGCTCAAACCTTCGCCATTAAGCCGACTGACTTTCTTGGTATTCAAAGACCGAAAGTTCTTGTCAATGAAGGAGATACCGTAAAGGCTGGTACTCCAATCCTGTTCGACAAAGCGATGGACCAAGTCAAGTATGTGGCTCCGGTTTCTGGCGAGATTGTCGAAGTCAAAAGAGGAGAAAAGAGGAAATTACTCGAAATCAAAATTTTGGCAGACAAAGAAACCACCTTCGAAGACTTGGGTAAAATCGACCTGGGTAAAGTAGATCGTGAGTCTTTGAAAGCAAAACTTGCTGAAAGCGGGGTTTGGCCAAACTTGATTCAGAGACCTTTTGGTATCGTTGCAAATCCAGCAGATACTCCTAAGGCTATTTTCATTTCTGCTTTTGACTCTAGCCCATTAGCTCCAGATTATGGATTTACTCTTCAAGGAGAGGATCAATATTTCCAAGCTGGTTTGGATGCACTTGCAAAATTAACCGATGGAAAAGTTCATTTAAACGTGGACGGATCTAAAAATGTGCCGGCGATTTTTGCAAATGCAAAAGGAGTTGAAATCAATAAAATCTCCGGGCCACACCCAGCAGGAAACGTGGGGGTTCAGATTCATCACTTGGATCCGATCAACAAAGGAGATATCGCTTGGACTATCTCTCCAGTAGGAGTGGTTCAAATCGGTAAATTGGTTTTGAACGGTGTTTTTGATGCTTCAAAAGTAATTGCGATTACAGGTTCAGAATTGACCAAAACAGGATATGTGAAAACTGTTTCTGGAGCTTCTGTTTCCACTTTTGTAAAAGGGAATTTGAACAGTGGACATGTCAGAGTCATCTCTGGAAATGTATTGACTGGAGAAAAAATCTCTCTTGAAGGATACCTTGGATTCTACCACAATCAGGTTACTGTAATCCCTGAAGGTGATTATGAAGAGTTCTTGGGTTGGTTGAAGCCAACAACTTCCAAATTGAGCTTCCATAAAGCAATCGGTATGTTCTCCTTTATGAACAAGGGAGAATTCAAAGTAGATACTAATACTCACGGAGAAGAAAGACCATTCGTAGTTTCCGGAGTTTTCGAAAAAGTTCTTCCAATGGACATCCTTCCAACTTATTTGTTCAAGGCAATCATTGCTGAGGACTTTGACGAGATGGAAGAGCTTGGATTGTATGAGATCGTCGAAGAAGACGTTGCTCTTTGTGAATTTGTGGATCCCTCTAAGAATGAGCTGCAGGAGTTGGTGAGATCTGGGATTGAATTATTAATGTATAGCTAAGATATGAAGGCATTACAAAATCTCTTCGATAGTATTAAGCCAAACTTTGAAAAGGGCGGCAAATGGGAAAAGTTCTATACCCTTTATGAGGGCCATAGAACGATTGCTTTTGCACCGGATTTGGTAACCAAAGCCAAAGGTGCTCAAATTAAAGATGCAACAGATCTAAAGCGTGTCATGATCACAGTGGTGATTGCGATGATTCCAGCTTTGATCTTTGGAATTCTAAACGTAGGAGAGCAGCACTTTCTAGCAATAGGTGAGTCTGCTGGATTTGGAGATAAGGTGTTGTTCGGATTGATTTCTGTACTTCCAATCCTGATTGTTTCTTATGGTGTAGGTTTGGTTACTGAATTTATTTTCTGCGTTGTAAGAAATCACCCAGTTTCTGAGGGTTTCTTGGTGTCAGGGATGTTGATTGCGTTGGTGATGCCTCCGCATATTCCACTTTGGCAAGTTGCTTTGGCTACCATTTTCGCAGTAGTGATTGGTAAAGAAGTGTTTGGTGGTACAGGGATGAACATTTTGAACGTGGCTATGACGGCACGTGCTTTCTTGTATTTCGCTTACCCTGCTCAGATTTCTGGTGATCAAGTTTGGACATACCTTGGCGATAAAGCTGCAGTAGATGGATTCTCTGGAGCTACAGCACTGGGTGTTGCTTACGGAGCTAGTACTGAAGGGACACCAGTTGTTGAGGCCTTAGCTTCGCACAATGCAGCATTGGGAGCCGATTTCAGCTTTATGAATATGTTTATGGGATGGATTCCAGGTTCTATCGGTGAGACCTCTACTTTGATGGCCTTGATCGGAGCTGTTATCTTGATCTATACTGGTGTAGCTAGCTGGAAAATCATCGTTGGTGGTTTTGGTGGTGCTTATGCAATGGGTCTTTTGATGAATGCTCTTGCTGTAAACGAATACATGGCAATGCCTGCTCAGTATCATTTGGTAATGGGTGGTTTGGCATTTGGTGTTGTATTTATGGCAACTGATCCGGTATCTGCCGCTCAAACTGAAACAGGTAAATGGATATACGGAATCCTAATCGGTTTCATGACCGTGGTGATTCGAGTAACAAACCCAGCATACCCAGAAGGAATCATGCTTGCCGTTCTTTTGATGAACGTGTTTGCTCCTTTGATCGATTATTATGTAGTAAAAGCCAATAAAACAAGGAGGTTACAACGTGCAACAGTCTAACGCTTATATTATCACATTTTCGGTCATCTTGACCGTAGTTCTTGGCTTGCTTCTTTCTGGTACCTCTCAAGTATTGGGACCGCTGCAGCGTGAAGCAGAAGCCTTGGATAAGAAAAAACAAATCTTGGGAGCAGTGATTTCCGGTGAGGAAATCAGCGCAATGACTCCTCAAGAAGTGAATGAATATTATACCAATAGAATTTCTTCTATTGTAGTTGATATCAATGGAAAAGAAGTATCTGAGCAAGGTGGCGTAGCTGTAACAGCTGAAACTGTTGATATAGCTAAGAACTACAAGAAGCCAGCTGATCAGAGATTGTATCCAGTATTTATTTACCATGCAGAAGGAAGTGCTGATCAAGTGGAGTCTTATATTTTCCCACTTTATGGAGCAGGTCTTTGGGATGCTATCTGGGGCTTTATCGCTTTGGATACTGATATGAATACTGTTGGTGGTATTACTTTGGCTCATGCTGGTGAAACTCCGGGTTTGGGAGCTAGAATTACCGAACCAGGAGTACAAGCTAGATATGTTGGAAAGACAATTTTTGACGAATCAGGAGATCTTGTAGCTGTGGAAATGCAAAAAGGTGAAGGAAAAGATTATTCTTCTCAACCTCATCAAATTGACGGGATGTCTGGAGCAACGATTACCGGAAAAGGTGTCAATGCCATGTTGAAGGATTACCTTGGTCATTACGAGGCTTACATTGAATCCAAGAAGTCTGGGGCTGTAGCCGCTCTTTAATTTTAAACAACTCACAGAATTATAATCATATGAGTGCTGAAACAGTAGAAAAAGCAATTGAAAAGAAGCCAGCAGAAGCTCTTCTTTCCAAGCGCCGTAAGAAATTAGTATCAGATCCTTTGGTAGATGATAACCCGATTACCATACAGGTATTGGGTATTTGTTCTGCCTTGGCGGTAACAACACAGATGAAGCCTACTTTGGTAATGGCAATCTCTGTAATTTTTGTTGTTGTAATGTCCAACTTGGTGATCTCTTTGATGAGAAATACCATTCCTAGCCGAGTTCGTATCATTGTACAGTTGGCAGTAGTAGCTACCTTGGTAACCTTGGTTTCCGAGGTGTTGAGAGCTTTTGCTTATGATATGTACAAAGAACTTTCTGTATTCATCGGTTTGATTATTACCAACTGTATCGTAATGGGTCGCCTAGAAGCATTTGCTTTGGGTAATAAGCCTTATGATTCAGTATTGGATGGATTTGGATCTGCTTTGGGATATTCTTGGATCATCTTGACAGTAGCTTTTTTTAGAGAGTTGCTAGGATCTGGGTCTGTATTCGGACTTCCTATTTACGACACGATCTCTGGTCTATTTGGTCCTGACTTCAAGTTGGCAACCAACGGATTGATGGTATCTCCTGTAGGTGCTTTCGTAATCCTAGGTTTGATCATCTGGGTACAGCGTACCAAAACTGGTTATGTAGAACACTAAAATCCTATTGAAGAAATGGAATTATTTAACTTAGGTATTCGGTCGATCTTTATCGACAACATGATTTTCGCTTACTTCTTGGGAATGTGTTCTTTCTTGGCAGTTTCCAAAAAAGTAAGTACTGCAATCGGTCTAGGTGCAGCGGTAATCTTCGTATTGACGGTTACTGTACCTGTGAACTGGCTATTGAACGAATATGTATTGAAAGAAGGTGCTTTGACTTGGGTAAGTGCTGATTTGGCATCTATCGATTTGACTTTCTTGAGATTTATCATGTTCATCGCGATCATCGCTGCGATGGTTCAGTTGGTAGAAATGGTTGTGGAGAAATTTGCTCCAGCTTTGTATGGTGCATTGGGAATCTTCTTGCCTTTGATCGCTGTAAACTGTGCGATTTTGGGTGGATCCCTTTTCATGGCTCAAAGAGACTATACCATTGCTGAGTCTGCTGTTTATGGTTTTGGCTCAGGAACTGGATTTTGTCTGGCAATTGTTGCTTTGGCTGCGATCCGTGAAAAATTGAAATATTCTGCAGTTCCTAACGGATTGAAAGGCTTGGGTATTACCATGCTTTTGACCGGTTTGATGGGTATTGCATTTATGTCTTTTATGGGTATAGACCTGTAAGAGAAAATAAAGATCTAAAAAGGGCTCTGGAGAAATTCAGAGCCCTTTTTTTTTGATAGGGCTTTTGCCCTTTCTGTTTTGTCAAAAAATCAGTTTTAATTGTTTTTTTAACGGTTAAAATTGTTCTTAAGAAAAACCTAAATTTCGAGTTCAAACCTAATTACAACAGCATGAAAAAAATATTTTCATTACTAATTTTGACCCTGGTAGCTTCTTTTTCTTATGCCCAATCCGGAGAGTGGATTGAGCTTTTTAATGGTGAGAATCTAGATGGCTGGAAATTAACTACAGATAGTCCTGAATCATTTCAAATTGAAGACGGAGTGATCAAAGTGGCTGGAAAAAGAGCTCACCTTTTCTATGATGGCCCCGTTGGAAACCATGATTTCAAAGACTTTGAAGTGATCGTAACTTTGAAAACAATGCCACAGGCAAACTCTGGGATTTTCATCCACACACAATATCAGGCAGATGGATGGCCTAATATCGGTTATGAAATTCAAGTAAACCAAAGCCATGGTGACTGGAGAAAAACCGGCAGTGTATATTCTTTCAAAGATGTGAAAGACGTTTTTGTAGAAGATGGAGAATGGTATACAGAGCATATCATCGTCAAAGGGGATAAAGTCACTGTGAAAGTCAATGGAAAAACCATCAATAAATTTGATGAGTCAAAAGATAGAGAAGAAGGTGATTTAGGCACTAAAAAGTTGAGTCATGGTACCATTGCTCTTCAAGCGCATGATCCTAATTCAGTGATTTATTACAAAAGCATCAAAGTGAAATATAAAGACTGATTTTCACGAATTGAATTTATAGAAATGCCCAGCCAACCGGTTGGGTATTTCTATTTCTGGAAGTAATGACTAGCATTATTTTTTAAGTCCTTCTATTTCCACCTTTTGAAACATGACAGGATTTTTACTTACACCCAATTGCTTTCCGCTTTTTATTTTAATGTTTTTGAGGATTACTTTTTTTGTAATTACATAAGGGAATTCCTCCAAATAAGTCTCATCTTTTCTATCTGAATTGAAATTGGCAAAAAGCATCGGTCCATTATATTCAGGGGAATGGTTTGAATCCTCGATCGTTAGGTTTATGATTTTGATTGTTTCTGGCATATAGCAAACGTATCCAAAATCATGTTGACCAGAATAATATCCACTTATTAAATCTGCCTGATTGACATTTCCCGCATTGGGTTTGAATACACAGTCTTTAATGATGAATTCTCCTTCCCAAGTACTCCCATAATCAGAACGAAGATTGATTAGTCTTCCACTATTGATGGTTGAGTTTTCCACTAATAGAGTTCCGGTACCAATTGCATTGATTCCCATATGTCCTAATTCGGAATTTCGGATAGTCGCATTTGCTACTCCCATATGGGCGTCAAATCTGGATAATTTGCAGTTGTCATAAAGAAGGTTCTTGCTATAGTTAGAGCCAAAGATTCCCCAATAGGTTCTATCATTGATGTCATTTGTTTGGGAGCAATTAATAAAGGAAACATTCAAAGCCCGGTTCACAGTCAAATCATAGGATCCCATACTCACTGGTTTGCCCGCTCTTCCGATGGTGCTATACGTTTTGTGCCCCGTGAAAATGCTTTTCATGACTTTGACATCTGCACAATCTTGGATAGTGATAAATCCACCATAAGGAGCTCCATGCTCGCCTTCTTCAGTCACATGATGTTCAATTCCATCTAGGATGACATTTGAGCGCCTAATAAGAAGATTTCTGCTGTAATAGTTGTATTTGGACTCCTCTTGATTTGCAATGGTGGTAAAATGCCCACCTGTGATTTTTAGCGTTTTTTTATCAATTGGAAGTGCTGTGATTTCTGTGATCTGATCAAAGTCCCAAATAATAGGACTTTTGGAGTCAATTTTCCCGTTTTTATCAATTCTGAAATTATCAGTTTGAGGATATCCATTATTTTGATTCAAGCCAAAACGGATATATCGTCGAACTGTCGTGTCAGAAACCGTAACCAGATAGGCCTGATCGAGCTCTAAATCCAATTTATTTTGTCCTTTTTTAAGAGAGTGGATGCCCTCTAGTTTGATTGGCTCCAAGGAGGACTTTACCTCGAAAATAGGAGCAGTACGGTTTTTTACATTTCTGTCATCAATGATGAAAGAAGCCTTTCCAAAGTCCGTGTCAGTCTGAATAATGGCTTTCCTATCATTTCCTCCGATGTAATAGGTTGCTTCATCATCTCCTTTTACATTTAAACTATTCTCATTTGCGAAAGCATGAGTTCCAACAATACTATTTTGATCATCTGTTTTTCCATCACCAACTGCGCCGAAATCACTATATCTGACATAGGCCTGGTTTTTAAACTTTTCTAGATCTGAATCTGAAACAAGGATTTCCAAATAACCATTTTCATCTACCTGAACATGTGTTTGAGACTGGGAATATGAAATCGTGAATTCTGCTTGGGAATAAGCCTTCATTGAAATCAATAGAAGGAAAAGTAGACTTAAAAAGTGAGTTTTCATTTACTGTTTATTTTGGTTTATGATTATTGGCTAGTGGGTTGCTACTTCAATGTATATCATTTATAGAAAGAATACTCCTTCTTTATTCTAAGCGGCTATTCCCGTATAACCAAAATTCTGAAGGGGAATTGGAATCCAAAATGGTTAGGCATTTTTTTTGAGTAAGTGGGAATATGGCATTTACATACAAAAGGATTCTTTCCTATTTCCTCCGAGGCTTGTTGTTTTTAACTCCTTTGGCAATCACCATCTATGTGATCTATGCGATTTTCGTCTTTTTGGACAATTTAATTCCGGTACCAATTCCTGGGATCGGGATTCTCATGGTGTTGGGGCTGATTACATTTATTGGATATCTGGCAAGTCTGTTCTTTACCCGTAGATTTTTTGACTGGTTCGAGAGAGGTTTGGTTCGAATTCCACTGGTAAACTTGCTATACACTTCCATTAAGGATTTGATGGGTGCTTTTGTCGGGGAAAAGAAAAAATTCAGCTCTCCGGTGATTGTCCAAGTTTCAGATACCCTTTCTAGGTTAGGGTTTATTACCCAAGATGAAATGTCAGTGATTGGAAATGAGGAATTGGTAGCCGTTTATTTTCCTCATAGTTACAACGTTTCTGGAAATGTGTTTTTAGTCCCAAAGGAAAAAGTAAAGCGTTTGGAAGGAGTCAAGAGCGCCGATGTAATGAAATTTATGGTTAGTGGAGGGGTTTCTGATTTGAAAAGTTAAGAGGCATATACGGTCTTTTCTTGACGATCGGTAAATAAACCTATTTCCCAAAAATTCTGATTTTCACTTTTCAAAGTGTCTTCAAACCATTTTTTGTCTTCTGGCGAAACTGCTATCAATAAACCACCGCTGGTTTGTGGATCGCAAAGCTTGACCAAATCCATCCCATTGACTCCCTCGGTTTTTGGAGAAAAGGCATTCCAGTTTCTATACGTGTTGTCAGGGAAAATGAACTGGTTGATATATTCCTGAATCCCATCAATCAAGGGTAGCTTAGAGATTTCTATTTCAGCAGAAAGGTTCGCTCCCTCTGTCATTTCTATCAAATGTCCTAATAGGCCAAAACCGGTTACATCGGTCATGGCTTTTACTTCTTCATGGTTTCCAAGAATTGCTCCAATGGAGTTCAATAGACAGGCCGTCTCAACCAATTTGGAATAGTCCTCTTCCTTGATTTTTCCTCTTTTCAAAGCAGTGGCCAAAACTCCAATGCCAAGCGGTTTGGTAAGATAAATCAAATCCCCCGATTTGGCACCTTGATTAGTTTTGATTTTTCTGGGATGAACCACACCATTAACCGATAAGCCGAAAATCGGATCTTTTGCCGCGATGCTATGCCCTCCTGCTAATTCTATTCCTGCTTTTTGACAAATAGACTTTGCTCCTTCCATCACTTTTGCAGCCAATTCTGGAGAGATTTTCTCAACGGGCCAGCTTAAAATGGCATTTGCGAATAAGGGCTTTCCTCCCATCGCATAGATATCGGAAATGGCATTTGCGGCTGAAATTCTCCCGAAATCAAATGGAATGTCAACAATCGGGGTGAAAAAATCTACAGAATTGATCATGGCAATGTTTTCGGAAACTTGGTAGACAGCGGCATCGTCTTTTCCTGAATTCCCAACCAATAAGTTGGAGTCACTTTGTGAAAATGAATTGCTGGAAGAAAGAATTTGATCTAAAATAGCAGGGGCGATTTTGCAACCGCAACCAGACCCTTCACTCCACTCCGTTAACTTGATATCTTTAGCTTCCATATATTTTATTTTTCAAAGTGATCAAAAGTTCTGCTTGCTCTTCCCAATTTTTTTCACTCAAATTAATTTCGTTAACCTGTTGGGATTCGTGTTTTTCTAAGTCAAAATCATAAGCCTTGTCATAATAAATCAAGACATTTTCTACCCAATTGGCTGTTTTTTCATGCTCTACATCATCGATGGCTTGTTGAGTTCGGAGCCCTCCCAGTTTTTTGCTTAAGCGTTTGATAGCAGCGATTAAATCCGCTTTTGGCAGTGATCCATACTCCTCAGAAATATGTTGTACCCGCTCAGTCTCTGATTTCTGAATGTCAATCAGAGGGGCTGATTTCATTTGATTGTTTAATAGATCCGGTAAAATGATTCTCCCTATTTTTCTGCTTTCATTTTCAAGCCATAAGACATTCTCAGTATCCAATTTTAGCATTTCTTCTGCGAGGAAGTTTTCAAACTGCTCAACAGTTGGTTGAGGCTTTTGTCCGATAGAACCAAAAGAAGAGCCTTTGTGATTTGCCAAACCTTCCAAGTCTATGGTCTGCTCTCCTTTTCTTCTAAGTTGTTCCAGAAGAACAGTTTTTCCAACACCAGTTTTTCCTCCAAGAACTAAGATTTTTCTCTTTTTTCTAACTTCCTGATAAGTGAAAGTCCTATACGTTTTATACCCGCCTTTTATTCTGAATATCTTAAATCCGACCATAGAAAGAAGCCAAGATAGGATTTGACTTCGCATACCACCTCTCCAACAATAAAGAATGATTTTCCTTTCAGGGAAAAGCTCAATGGCCTCTTTTTGAATTTGATGAAATCTTGGACCAACCAACTCAAATCCCTTTAATGTGGCTTTTTCGCTTCCTTCATTTTTATAAAGAGTGCCTACCTCAATTCGTTCTTGATTGTTCAAGATCGGTATATTGAAAGCATTGGGAATATGGCTTTGAGAAAATTCTCCTTCGGATCTGGCATCCAGAACAGGAAGGGATTGCCGGAGTTCGAAAAAATCAGAAAGTGAAATGAGGGTTTCATTCATAAAGAACGAATATAAAAAAAGCCGCAAGGATATCCTTGCGGCTTTGAATTGTCAGTGTGTATTAATTATAGTTGAGCGTCCAATTTCTGAGCTAAAACAGCCTTTGGAACTGCGCCAACTTGCTTGTCAACGATTTCGCCACCTTTGAAGAACAAAAGGGTAGGAATAGAACGGATACCGAAAGCTTGAGCCACCCCAGGATTGGAGTCCACATCTACTTTACCGATTACTGCTTTTCCTTCGTAATCACCAGCCAATTCTTCAACTACTGGCCCGATCATTTTACAAGGTCCACACCATTCAGCCCAAAAATCCACCAAGATTGGTTGATCAGATTTGATTACTTCTTCAAAGTTTGCGTCAGTGATTTCGATTGCTTTTGCCATTTTATATAGTATTTAGATTTTTTTCAGGTTTCAAATATATGAGAGAAAGTGAATCATCTGGCAATAAGTTCCGAAGTGAAGATAAATTTTGTCTATGGCCCATAGTTGTAGTCACTTTGATCAGCTTGATTTAGATTACTTTATAAACCACTTCTGGGATTTCTTTCAATTCCTGAATCATTTCCGCACTTGGGTCAATCGAGAACCGCTTTGAAAAAAGCTCCAAGCTGATATTCTCTTTTCTATCAACAACATCAAAATAAAGTTTGGCTTCTCCTTTGTATTTTTCTGTAATTGCCTCTAATTTTTCCATTAGATCCAAGGTCAGATCATCCAGATCAATATTGACACGTAGGCCTTTGACCATTTTGGATCGTACTTCTGAAAGTAGGGAAATGCTGTCAATTTTGAATTCCATTTCATGCTCATTCCATTTTTTCTGACCTACCTTCCCTTTGATATAGAGGAACCATCCAGTCATAAAATATTCCTTATACTTGATGTAATCATCTCCAAACAGGAAGAATGTAAAACCACCTTGGTAATCTTCCATGCTTAAGGTTCCAAAAGGTTTTCCATTTTTGGTTGTCCTGTGAGCAAATGTTGAAACAGAACCTGCTAGCCTGATTTCGTTTTTCCCTTTTAGTGTTTCTAAATCATTCAAATCAGGAAGAGAAGCATTTGTAAAGTTTTCGATTTCCAGTTTGTATTGATCCAGAGGGTGACCGGAGATATAAAGACCAACCACTTCTTTTTCGATATTGAGCTGCTGAAGTTGGGAGAATTTCTCCATAGGAGCCACAGAAGGCATAGGGATGTCCATGCTACCACTTCCTCCCCCAAACAAACTTACCTGAGAACTCTCTTCTTCTTGCTGAACTTTATGGGCGTATTTTACCGCCTTTTCAATTAGGGTGATATCGTTGTCTGGAGCTTCTAGGTACTGTCTACGATGATGCTCTGGGAAACAATCGAATCCTCCAGCCATAGCTAAAGCTTCCATCGTTTTTTTATTGAGAGCTCTGGAATTCACACGCTTCGCAAATTCAAAGATGTTTTTGAATGGGCCACTTTTTTCTCTTTCCTTAATGATTTCATCTACGGCGGCAGATCCTGCACCTTTAATAGCTGCCATCCCGAAACGAATTTCTCCTGCAGCATTTACGGTAAATCCATTTTTGGATTCATTGACATCAGGTCCCAAAACAGGGATGCCCATTCTTTTACATTCCTCCATGAAGAAAGTCACCTGCGTGATATCGTTCATATTGTTGCTCAATACTGAAGCAAGGTATTCTGCAGGATAATGTGCTTTTAAATAGGCAGTTTGGTAAGCAACCCAAGCGTAACAAGTAGAGTGGGATTTGTTGAAAGCGTAGGACGCAAAGGCTTCCCAGTCAGTCCAGATCTTTTCCAGTTTTTTGGCATCATGTCCTTTGGCTACAGCCTGATCGACAAATTTGGGCTTCATTTTATCCAAAACGTCTTTTTGCTTTTTACCCATAGCCTTACGCAAAACGTCGGCCTCACCTTTGGTAAAACCTGCCAGCTTTTGGGAAAGAAGCATTACCTGTTCCTGGTAAACTGTAATACCGTAGGTTTCCTCTAGGTATTCCTTCATGTCATCGAGATCGTAAGTGATCTCTTCTACTCCATGCTTTCTTTTAATAAAAGAAGGAATATATGCCAAAGGTCCTGGGCGGTAAAGTGCGTTCATGGCGATCAAATCTGCAAAAACGGTAGGCTTCAGCTCCCTCATGTATTTTTGCATTCCAGCACTTTCATATTGGAAAATGCCGACAGTTTCACCGCGTTGGAATAGCTCGTATGTTTCCTCGTCATCTATCGGGAAATTATCCGGATCCAGCTGGATTCCGTGTCTTTCTTTGACGATTTTGCAGGCATCCTTGATCAGTGTTAGGGTTTTGAGACCCAAGAAATCCATTTTCAACAGACCGGCAGATTCAACAACAGAGTTATCAAACTGGGTACAAACCATGTCTGAATCCTTAGCCAAGGCTACCGGAACGAAATTAGTGATGTCATCAGGTGTGATGATTACCCCACAGGCGTGAATTCCGGTATTTCGTACAGATCCTTCTAAAACGGTAGCTTGATTGACTGTTTTGGCAGATTCGTCTTGGCCTTGTGCGATTCGTATGAGTTCCTCAGCTTTTTGGATCAATTCGCCTTGGCCTTTCAATTTGTCAGAAAGAGCGGACTTGTTGGATGCCAAGCTGAACAAAGCCTTTAGCTTAATATCGGGTACCAAACTTGCCAATCTCCCTGCTTCGGGTAGAGGTAGATTAAGTACCCTTGCAGTATCCCGAATAGCTGATTTGGCAGCCATCGTACCGTACGTAATAATCTGGGCTACCTGATTGGAACCGTATTTTTTGATGACATAATCAATTACTCTTCCACGGCCTTCATCATCAAAGTCAATATCAATATCGGGTAAGGAAACCCTGTCTGGATTCAGAAATCTCTCAAAAAGGAGATCATACTCGATAGGATCGACATTGGTTATCCCAATACAATATGCAACTGCTGAGCCTGCTGCCGAGCCCCTTCCAGGGCCTACAGATACTCCCATGTCCCTTGCTGCACGGGTAAAATCCTGAACAATCAAAAAATAACCCGGATATCCTGTGTTTTCAATTGTTGCCAATTCGAAATCCAGACGTTCTTTTATTTCAGGGGTGATTTCGTTGTATCGTTTTGCTGCACCTTCATAGGTGAGATGTCTTAAGAAAGCGTTCTCACCTCTTTTTCCTCCATCGACATCATCCTGTGGATCTTTGAATTCCTCAGGGATATCAAATTTTGGGAGAAGGACTTCTCTTGCGAGTTTGTAAGCTTCAATCTTTTCTACAATCTCCTGGGTGCATTCGATTGCCTCAGGAAGGTCTGCGAAAAGCTTTTTCATCTCATCCGGTGACTTGACATAAAATTCGTCATTTGGGAAACCGTAACGGAATTCTCTACC
This sequence comes from Algoriphagus sp. PAP.12, assembly GCF_026652115.1. Classification (GTDB taxonomy): domain Bacteria; phylum Bacteroidota; class Bacteroidia; order Cytophagales; family Cyclobacteriaceae; genus Algoriphagus. The sequence continues at coordinate 38,957 of NZ_JAPPSQ010000012.1, forward strand.
TCTTTTACCGATGTATTTTTTAGGTTTTTCTACCAACTCACCATCTTTCACACAGATCAAAATATCGTGAGCTTTGGCATCCGCCTTGTCATTATAGTAGGAGTTGTTTGCTGCGAAATACTTTACGTCGTATTTCTTGGCAAACTCCAATAAAACTTCATTGACTTTTTCCTCTTCAGGAATCCCATGGCGATTCAATTCTACATAAAAGTCATCCCCGAATTGCTCTTTCCACCAGACAAACGCTTCCTCGGCTTGAGTTTCACCCACATTTAGAATGAGAAAAGGAATCTCACCCCAAAGCCCTCCAGTAGTAGCAATCAGATCGCCTTTGTATTGAACCAAAACTTCCTTATCAATTCGAGGGACGTAATAAAACCCTTCGATATTTGCATAGGAAGCAAGCTTTGCAAGATTATGATAGCCTGTTTTATTTTTCGCGATTAGTACCGTTTGGTATCCATCGTCTTTTTGGGATTTGTTCTTTCTATCTCGACATAGGTTAAATTCACATCCGACAATAGGTTTGATTTCAGCCCCCATTGCAGCTTTTACAAAATGGAAAGCCCCCATCATATTTCCATGATCTGTCATGGCAATCGCAGGCATATTCAGTGATTTTGCCTTAGCTACCAATGCTGGAATTTCGGAAGTGGCCTGTAAAACTGAATATTGAGTATGGACATGCAGATGAGTAAATGGAACGTCCACCAAGTCTGAGATGTCGGCTTTACCAGCTTGTTTCAGGACATCTTTTGCTGCAGCCTTTTGGGTGTCCTTTGCTTGCGCAAAGTTTGCTTCGGCTAGTTTCGGAGCTTCATAAACTACATCTGATACTGCAATCCCTTCTTCAGGTTTCAAGACATCTTGAGTGATCAAACCAAAGAAACAACGTGCTGTTGCATCTACGTCATAGGCTGCATCGTGAGCATCATCAAAGCCAACTCCAAATAGTTTATGGTGTAATTCTGTAAGTGTAGGCCATTTGTATTTCCCACCTTTTCCTCCTGGGATGGCACAGAAATCAGTGGAGATATCCTTGGTGTCCAACTGATCTGCCGTAAGCGGCATCCCAAGTTCAGTTCGGATAAATTCAGACCCGACTACATTGACGTCAAATTCGACATTGTGGCCTACCAGGTATTTGGTGCGATCTACATCTTTTTGGAAAATTTCTAATACCTCCTGAAGGTCATGACCCTCTGCCAATGCTCGTTTGGTAGAAATACCATGGACTTTTTCGGCATTGTAGGGAATGGTAAAACCTTCCGGCTTGACAATGTAATTTTTATTGGATATCAGATTTCCTTTAGAATCATGTAGTTGCCATGCAAGTTGGACAAGGCGGGGCCAGTTGTCCAGGTCTGACATGGGGGCATTGTAATCTCTAGGAAGTCCAGTAGTTTCGGTATCGAAAATTAAATACATACAGCTTCGAAAATTGGGACTTCAAATTAGGGTTAAAGTCCCAAAGCTGCCAACTCCAGCGGAGGTAATTGTCAAAGAAAAGAGAAATTACTATCAATAAATTCATCCTTTGATAAATGAGTAATTTCTCTCTTTTTCTATGCAGTTCCTGATAGAATGGTAAATGTTCAATATCTTAAACCCCACATCCAAGCTCGCTTGCTTTCAACGGAAGTCTGGATAAAGTCTTTGACTAATTCCTGATATTCACTGCCTGTAACCTCTTTTCCTTTCAATTTTTTCGGGAAAGTGATGATTTCCTCAGGTTCTCCAAATTCAATTTTTTCAGCCTCAACGATAAGCATACCGTCGTTGATATCATAGGCTAAAATTAAACCTGGGAGTCCATATAGTTCCTCAGGGCCGACAGGAACAGGAATATCAGAAGCAAACCAAGCTGTGATCTTTTGACCTTTGATACTGTCTTCACTCACGGCTTTCATGCACATGTGCCCAAGAATATCTCGAATTTCATTCATTACTCTCCATTTTGGGGCATTCAGGCTGTCACGAACTATATATGTTTTGCCCATTTGATCCATGAATTTTAGGTAGGTTTGGTCTTGAAGATTATTTTCAATGATATAATCTTCTACCTGCCAAGAATAGCTTTGCACTACATAAGGAGCTCCATAAGTGTAGATGCTTTTCTCTGGCCAAAACTGGAGTTTCATCCTGGTGCTATAGCCTTCTTCATTCCCCCAAGTGAGTAGAATCCTGTCCCTTTCCTGCTGGGTAAGATGGGGGAGACTTGAATAGATTTTGTCGTAGAAAATTTTGTATCGATATTCTACCTCTCCCACTATATTTTGGGCTTGTAATCCAGTGGTAATCAGTATCAATGCAATTGTCTTAAGAATTAATTTCATTGTTTAAAAATTGACTGTGGTTTAAATTATCTTCTTTTTTTCACTTCTATTCCACGCATATTGTAGGTCACCCCTAGAAGGAAATATCTCGCCAAAGTCTCAATTCGCCCGGTGGAAACGAAGTTTTGACCTGCGTACTGACTGATTGTTTGATTTTGATTCAAGATGTCATAAGCAGAAAGTCTGACCTCCCATTTTTTAGCCTGACCGAGAAGTTTATAAATAAATGCATTTAGAATTGGTACTTCCTGATCAAATCCAAAACTCTCGTTTTTATATCGGCTGTAGTTGAACTTCATGTCTAAATAGAAATTTTTGGGAAGCTTAATGTTCATATTGGTATAGGCACTCCAGTTAATGATATCCTGATTTTGAGAAGGATTCTGTTCGTATTTGGTATTGCTGATACGGAATGAGGTTCCTGCGTACATATTGAACCATTCGAGTGGAGTCAAGTCTAGGTTTATCCCAAAGTTATGGCTAAAAGTATTGGTCTCAGTCTCGAGTGAGTTAATGAGAGTTAGACTTTTAGTATAGGAAGGGTTAGCATTCAAAAATGCATTGAATTTGGTTTTCACGATAGGAAATCCAAATCCTATATAGGAAAAATAGCGCTGTCCCCCAGAAACATTTCCTGCCTTATAAGTAGTGACAAAAGTTTCAGGGTCTATCGTTTGGTTTTGAACTACCTGGCTTTCGTAGAAGGTGGAATTCAATGAAACTCGGAAATTGATAAATGTTGCAGGATCATACATATTGTACCCAGCATTAAAAGAGTGAGCTACCTCAGGCTTTAGATCAGGATTTCCTTCACGGATATAAAGTGGATTGGAAATATCCTTGTAGGGCTGAAGATCGGAGATGTTAGGAGGAGTGACTCCCATGGAATAACCTGCGTTGAGGCGCTTGTTGCCCTTCATAGATTTCCAGTAAGATACATTAGGGGTTATATTGAGGTAATTTTTATCCACAGTCCCCAGATTCTCACTTTCTTCTACGACTGAAAATTGACCGTTCAGGTTGTAGTTGGAGGCTGCTAATCCGACGCTTAGATTAGAACCATTGTTGGCATATCTGATACTGGAACCGATTCGGTTGTAGGTGATTGCGTTGTCGAAAAACCGGCTGAGATCGGGATTTAGCTGTGGAGTATCGCTTGCCTCCACGTCGAATACCTTTCGGTCTGTTTCGCTATTTGAAAGGCTGAAATTATAGAACGATTCCCAAAAAAGGGTTTTTTTGATGGGCTCAACGAATAGCAAGCTTGACTTGAACAGGTTTGAAGTGTTCAATGCCTTATTTACCTGATCCAGATTTCTAAAATAGGTGTTAGGGTCCGTAGAGTTCACGAGGTCAACTACGGATTTTTGGATGCCGTCTTGGTCTCCTTTGCTGTAGGTATTACTGATACTTGCGGCGAAATTCCTTCCGTTTTTCTTGAATTTATGTCTAAAGATTGCAGTTCCCTGGAACGCGCCAGACCATCTATCGGATTGGTTGTTACGTTCCATTTGGCTTTGCTCTGTACTGCTGCGTATCAGTTCTTGAAGGCTTAACAAAGAGGTGGTTAATGAACTTAATCTCCCCTTTGCAGTAAGAGTTATGGTGTTGGTGCTGTCAAGCTCGTTTTGAAAACGGAGATTTACCCGATGGTGACCAGCTACGTTGTTTTGCTTACTTTGGTCAGTAGATGTGAAGGAGGTATTATCCTCAAGGAAAGTGGTCCTCGCATTTACACTTTCTATGATTTGGTCACTTCGGCTATAGAAATAGTTACTACTGAAATCTTTTTTGTCCTTGAGATAGTTATAATTGATTCCAAATGCTTGATTATTGGAATAGCCGGAGCTAAGGTTGTTGAAAGGGATTTCGAAGGATTCCTCACCACTCCCAAAAGATATGATAGTCATCCCTCCACTACTACTAAATCCGAAATCTCCTGTGTCGCCAAATTGGAATGCGCTGCTCCCTCTAAACTCTTGAAGGTCATCCCAACTCAAACCTGTTTGATTGACATTATTCCCATACCCGATGATTGAGAATTGGTTTGTTTTGTCAAACTTATTAAAAGATGCATTAGAAGACCACCTATCATCCGTCCCTCCAGCTGCTGAAATCTTTCCAAAGCCTCCTTTTTTCGCCTCCTCTTTCAGCTCAACGTTCAATGTTTTTTCCTTCACGCCATCATCTACTCCGGTGAGTTTAGCCTGTTCTGACTTATCGTCATATAGCTGCAGTTTGCTAACTGATTCCGCATTCAGATTTTGTGTGGCCATTTTTGTATTTCCTCCAAAAAAACGCCTTCCGTCTACCGTAACTTTCTGTACTTGTTCCCCTTGTGCTATAATATTTCCATCAGCATCAATCTGCATTCCGGGTAGCTTTCGCAGCAGTTCCTCAAGTGTCGCTCCTGGTGGAACCTTAAATTTACTTGCATCATACTCAAGGGTATCTCCCCGCATCATTAAGGGTGCTTTGGCCGCTTTGACCACTACCTCATAAAGTTCCTGAAGAATAGGGGTCAAGTAAATCTCTTCGACCTCCAATTCGGTAGTTTCTGGTAGGTTCAGTTCCTTTTGATAAGGTATATAGCCCATATAAGTGGCTTTGATAAGTAGTGGTTGGCGATCTACGTTCTTGAATTGGTATTCACCATTTTTATTGGTCAAAGTATAAGCTACTAAGGCAGAATCTTTTGGACTAAGAAGGAGTACGGAGGTGTAATCCAGTGGGGCATTGGTGGTGTCTTTTACTGTCCCTCGAATGGTAAGTTTAGATTGGGCTTGCGTAGCAATTGTGAAGGCTAGCAAAAAAAGGAATGAAAGTAAAAATTTCATTTTATCAAGGTTATTTGATGTAATTATAAAAGCGATGACAAAAACTAGACTGCATTCCAAATTCATTACTAGCCCACTTTTATAGAAGATGAAGTAATCTAGAATGAAAGGAAAGTGACTTAATCTGAATAAGTTGAAAAAATGAGTGCTTTACCTTTTCAACTCTGAGATTACCAAATACAAACACTCGCCATTAAAGCGTGATTATTAAAAAAATAGATATCATTGGCATCTATCTTTTTTGCTTTGAACAATACCTCATGATTTCAAAAATTCTTTCAATCTGATGGTATCTATATATTAAAATGAGTATTCACTAAAGAATTTTTTTAGTGAGATGATATTAACGATTATTTTTTTGAAGTAGTGTAACTACTTTGTTAAATAATGTTATTGAGTCTTTTAGGAGTAGATGGGGTTTGAGAGAAATGAATAATGTAATGGGCTAGAACTTACCGGTAAAAGAGGCTTTGAAGTGATCTTTTTGCAATCACCCTTAGTTATTTGCCTTGGGATTTATAGTTCAAAAAATCAGACAGAGACTTTGGTTATTTCTAAACAAAAAATCTAGCAAAATTAGATAGGAGAGAAAACTTATCTATTTGTTAGATGTAATTGTTTGTAATTCGAGAAAATTAGCGTTTGTCTTCCCAAGGCATGTAGACTACCTTTTTTGTCTCAAAAAAGTCTTCTTTGAAATAGTCCTCCAAATGGTAGGTGACATAGGACTTTCTTGTTTCCTCCAATTCTTCATCTACATCTCCACCTTTGAGGTATAGAATGCCATTGGGGTATTCGTTAAAATCCTCTTTTTTGATTTTTCCTTTGACCCAAGGATAAAAGTTTGCCATTCGGGTCACTGCTCGACTTACCACAAAGTCATACTTTCTTACCAAGGTTTCCGCTCTAGCTTGCTGTGCCTCTACATTGGAAAGTTTGAGTTGCTTGGCTACATCCTTGACTACGGAAATCTTTTTGCCAATGGAGTCTACTAAATGAAAATGGGTGTCAGGAAATAGAATTGCTAAAGGAATTCCGGGAAAACCACCACCTGTTCCAATATCCAGAACTTTGGTGCCTGGCTGGAAGGCCATCACTTTTGCGATTCCCAACGAATGAAGGACATGACGGATGTAAAACTGATCCATGTCCTTTCGGCTGATCACATTGATTTTGGAATTCCACTCGGTATATAAATCTTGAAGTCGATCCAGTTGTTCGATTTGCTTTTCGGTCAAATCAGGGAAATAGGATAGGATCAGCTGTGTTCCTGAATTCATCAGATATGTTTTTCTTTGCCTGCGGCGATTTCGTAAAGTAGCTCCCTGGATCTGTGAAGTTGAGCTTTGACAGTGCCTAGAGGCTTGTCAAGTTCTTGAGCGATTTCTTCATAGGAGAGCTCATCGAAATATCGCAACTGAACCAACTTTCTATATTTCGCAGGAAGTTTGTCCACAAAAATACGAACCATTTCGATTCTTTGGGATTTGATGAACTCATCTTGTGGATTATTGTCATCGTCTTCCACGTCGATGTTGACAGAGTTTCCACTATCATCCGAAAGGGTATTGTTCAAACTCATGGTTTTGAGTTTTTTCTTTCTGATGAAATCAATGGTATTATTTGTCGCAATGCGGAAAAGCCAGGTAGAAAAAGTATAATCTTTTTTGAAGCGATGAAGGTTTTTGAAAGCTTTTGCAAAAGCCTCCATGGTCAAATCTTCTGCATCATCGGCATCTCTGATCATTTTCAGGATCATGAAATAAACGGCCTTTTTGTACCGCTTCATAAGGGTAGCATAGGCTTGCTGATCTTTTTCATCTACCGCTTTGTCGATTAGATCAAAATCTTCCAGTGCCTTATTTGAAAATCCGCGCTCGTTTATTTCCATTGAATGTTTTTTGCCTGATGGGAAACTGATCCCAAAATCCAAAAATAACCTAAATACAAAAAGTCATTGATCAGGATATTTGCAGGAATTTTTGAACCATTGATTTTTTTACTTGCTGAAGAGAAAATCCCCAACAAGAGTAGTGACCTCACTAGAATAATACCGAAAACTAAAAGAAAATGTTCCCAGTTTTGCTCAAATCCGAAATAAATAAGTAATCCAAGGCCTCCAATCCAGAAAAGTGCATGTGAAAGAGTGTAAAAACCGATTTTTCTCTTGTCTTCTCCTCTATAATATTTTCCTGCGTGTAGATGCCTCTTTTTCTGAGTGCGGTATTCTTTCCAGTTTTCTTTAGGTTTGGACCAAGTATTAGCTTCTGGATCCAATACCAATGAGGAGTTTTTGCCTGTAGCGTATTTGTTGACAAATAGATCATCATCTCCGCCCTCAATATGCCATAGGTCTTTAAATGCCTTTACCTCCATGAAGAAGCTTCTTCGATAACAAAGATTTCTTCCCACTCCCATGAAAGGAGATTTCCATAAACCAAAGGATACATAATAAAGAGCAGTCTGAAGGGTTTCAAACTGAATCCATTTGTTTAGGAATCCTTTGGCTTGCTCGTAACCGGAATATCCAATTGAAAATGTCTTGTTCTTTTCTCTAATCGGTTGAGTCATTTTTCTGATCCATTGATCCGATGCAGGTATACAATCTGCATCTGTCAATAAAATGACGTCATTTTTGGCCACTTTGATACCCAAAGTCAAGGCATATTTCTTGGCAGTAACATGATCCGGGGTATATTTGATAGTGACAGAGCGAAGACGTGGATAGATTGCCATCATTTCCTCGATCAGGCGCTTGGTTCGATCTGTACTTCTGTCATTGATGATCATGACATCGTATTTCGGATAATCCTGTTCGAATAATTTGGGAATCAGAGTCTTGAGGTTTTTAAACTCATTATGAGCTGCCACCATTACGGTTACAGGCTCTTCTTCGCCCGAATTGGGCTTAATATTTGGAGTTTTGAAAAAGGCAGTGCGCCCAAAAATCACCAGTAGGTAGACTACCTGAATGATTATTCCAAATCCAAAGAGAAACCAAAGTAAAAAAAGGCCCATAGGTCGATTTTGCTGGGCAAATATAAAAGCAATTTGAGCATTCATTTAAGAATAAGTGGATATTTTTGCAGGCTAAACCCATCAAAACGTGGATTATCTCCACAAGCCAGAAATCAAAAAAGATGAAGTTTACTTTACAGCATGCTGATCCTCAATCCAAAGCCCGTGTGGGAAAACTGGAAACGGATCATGGAACCATCCAAACACCGATCTTTATGCCTGTAGGCACTGCTGCAAGTGTCAAGGCAGTTCATCAGCGAGAATTGAAGGAAGATATCAAAGCCCAGATCATTTTGGGAAATACCTATCACCTGTATCTCCGTCCTGGATTGGATATTCTGGAAAAGGCTGGAGGCCTACATAAATTCAATGGTTGGGATGGGCCGATATTGACTGACAGTGGAGGATATCAGGTTTTTTCTCTTTCGGGAACAAGAAAAATCAAAGAAGATGGGGTGATGTTCAAATCTCATATTGATGGTTCGAAACATCATTTTACCCCTGAGAATGTAATGGATATCCAGCGGACCATAGGTGCTGATATCATTATGGCTTTTGATGAGTGTACTCCTTATCCATGCGAATACGGTTATGCCAGAAATTCGATGGAGATGACCCATCGCTGGTTGGATAGATGTATTGATCGTTTTGATTCAACTGAAGGGAAATACGGATATAGCCAAACTCTTTTTCCAATTGTTCAAGGATCTGTTTATAAAGATCTTCGTCAAAAAAGTGCCGAATTTATCGCTTCTCGGGGAAGAGAAGGGAATGCAATCGGTGGACTTTCGGTAGGAGAGCCGGCTGAGATGATGTATGAGATGACGGAGTTGGTGACTGATATCCTTCCAAAAGATAAACCTCGCTATTTAATGGGTGTTGGGACTCCAGCGAATATTTTGGAATGCATCGCTTTAGGAGTAGATATGTTTGACTGCGTAATGCCAACAAGAAACGCCAGAAATGGAATGCTTTTCACCTCTGAAGGTATCATCAATATTCGAAATGAAAAATGGAAGGATGATTTTACTCCTATAGACCCCACAATTGGAAACTATGCGAGTACATTCTATTCCAAAGCTTATTTGCGTCATTTAACAATTTCTAAGGAGATTTTGGCTGCTCAAATAGCAAGTATTCATAATTTGGCCTTTTATCTTTGGCTTGTCGGACAGGCTCGAGAGCATATCCTAGCGGGAGATTTTGCCGTTTGGAAGGATCACATGGTTAAAAAAGTGAGTACTAGACTCTAATATGAAATTAATCGATAAACTCATCATCAAGGACTTTTTGAAGACCTACTTTTTTGTAGTTCTCATGCTGATCTTGGTGGTGTTGGTTTTAGATTTCACCGAGAAAAATGACAAATACATTTCCAATCAGGTACCAACGAATGAAATACTTCGGTACATGTGGAATTATGGCTTGTATTTGAATAATCTCCTGACTCCAATTACGGTATTCATTTCCGTGATTTTCATCACTTCAAAAATGGCAGGACGAACAGAGATTGTAGCCATTTTAAGTAGTGGGGTCAGTTTTGTTAGGTTGTTAAGACCGTTTCTGATGGGGGCAGCTTTAATTGGAGCTGCTAGTTTTTACCTAAATGGATGGATTCTTCCTGCAGCTACTGAAAGCATGACTGTTTTCAAATTAGTTTACTTAGAAAAGGGTAAAACAACTACAGATCAGAATATTCACATGAAGGTAGGTGAAAATAGCTATGCGTATTTTAGCAGATTTTACAAAACCAGCAATCAAGGATACAATTTCACGCTAGAAACTATCGAAGATGGGAAGTTACTAGCAAAACTGTCTGCAGATAGGATTGAATGGGATACAGCAAAACATACTTGGACTTTGCGAAATTGGAGGTTGAGAGAGCTAAAGGATCGCAAGGAGATTTGGACCGTAGGAGATGACAGGGATACTGTATTATCAATTGTTCCAGACGATTTTGGAGTTCCTGAAAATCACCATGAAACGCTGAAGCTCCCTCAGTTAAGTAGGCAGATTCGGGTATTAGAAGATCGAGGTGCTGATAATGTGGAGTATTATAAAATTGAGCGCTATGTTCGTTTTATGTCTCCATTTGCTGCTCTAATTCTGACATTTATTGGAGTGATCATGTCATCGAGGAAGACTCGTGGGGGATCTGGATTCCAAATTGCAATGGGCTTTTTGCTTGCTTTTTTATATATCCTGTTGTTTTTGCTATCGAGAACATTTGCGGAGAATGGTGCCGAATATCCGATATTGGCAGTTTGGATGCCAAACATAGTTTTTGCTTTGATGGGATTGTTGTTGTACAAAACAGTTCCAAGGTAAATGCAAGGCGGCTCTATCAAAGATTATTTGATGCTACACCTGATTGTATTGATCTGGGGTTTTACCGCTATTTTAGGATTACTGATAACACTTCCAGCTTTAGAATTGGTGTTTTACAGGACGCTGATTGCTTCAGTTGGAGTGCTGATATTAATGTGGTTTCGAACCAAGCCGGTTTTAATTCCTTTTCATGAAATGTGGAAAGTAATTGGGACAGGCTGTTTGATAGCGCTTCACTGGATTCTGTTTTTTGGTTCGGCTAAGGTTTCTACAGCCTCAGTTTGTCTGGCAGGAATGGCTACTACATCCCTTTGGACGGCATTTGTGGAGCCATTTATTAATAGGACTAAGATCAAATGGTACGAGGTTCTCTTAGGGCTGATCGTGATTTCTGGCCTATTGGTCATTTTCAAATTTGAATCAGGTTATTGGTTGGGTTTATCTATGGCTTTGGTTTCTGCCTTTTTAGCAGCTGTTTTTTCCGTAATTAATGGTCGTCTGACTCAGCGACATAGTCCCTATCAAATCACTTTCTATGAAATGGCAGGGGCTTGCATCTTTTCTTTACTTTTTTTACCAGTTTATTCTTTTGGATTCAATGATGGGGAGCCAATTCAATGGGCTTGGCATGGGCTAGATTGGTTTTGGTTATTCCTTTTGGGAGGGGTTTGTACTGTTTATGCTTTTTCTGTTTCTGTGGAGTTGATGAAAAGATTAAGTGTTTTTTCTATCAATTTGACGGTGAACTTAGAGCCGGTTTATGGGATAGTTCTGGCTGTTCTGATATTTGGTGAAAGCGAAAAAATGACTCCAGAATTTTATTATGGGACACTGATTATTTTAATATCAGTATTGATCTATCCAGTGTTGAATTATTGGAATAGGAGAAGGAAAAAGGCTGTTCGGACTTTAGGGTAATAAATCAGAGTTGTTTGGTAAAGTTGAAATAATCAGGATTTACCTCAAGACTTTCAGGCTTTTCATCAAACAGCCCAAACATTGTGGATCCTGAACCAGACATGGCTGCATAATAGGCTCCTGCATTATAGAGTTGTGATTTGATTTCGGCGAGCTCTTGATGATTTTGAAAGATGCTAGCCTCGAAATCATTAACTAATTCCGCTTTCCACCTGGATCTGTCTACTAAAACCTCTTCTAGTTTTACTTTCGGAGCTTCAGGAGTCACTCCGGCATAAGCTTCTTTTGTTCCGATATGGATACCCGGGTTGATTAAGACCAAAAAGCTCCCTTTCAACGAAATGTCGATGGGTTCCAAGATTTCTCCTCTGCCTTTGGCGATTTTTGGAGTGTTCTCTATAAAGAAGGGACAGTCACTTCCTAGATGTGCCGCATATTCTTCCAAGAAAAAATCTTCTAGATGGAGATCGTACAGATTACTCATGAGTTTTAATGCAAAAGCTCCATCAGCAGAGCCTCCCCCCAAGCCTGCTCCCATAGGGATGTTTTTATGTAGATGAATTTTGAGATTAGGCAGGCCTTGAAAATCCTTTCGGAGTAATTGCTGAGCTTTTAGTATCAAATTATCTTTAGGTTCTCCAGGGATCGGAGTGCCAGTGCTTTCCCATCCGCCTTTTTTATCTATAATGATCTCCAGTGCATCATAAAGTGGAATTGGAAACATGCAAGTTTCTATTTCATGGTAGCCATCTTTCCTTTTGGAAATGATGTGAAGTCCTAAATTGATTTTTGCGTTAGGGAATGATATCATCAGAAAAGTTTTGTGACAAAATTAGAGGGAAATTCGAATTCAAAAAGTTTGAAAAATTAATTAAAGAATCTTCAAAAAAATGAACTCTATTTTAATGAAGATGTTGCTAATGATTTTTTCCTTAAAAAAAAGAAAATCTTTTCTGAGAAATATTGAATTTTATGCAAATCAATATTTAATTTTGAAAATAGTGAAAAAATAAAATCTTGATCTAAAAAATAAGAGAAATCTGGATTTTTTAAAGTATAATATTTCGAAAAAAAATATTTTACAATACTTTATATTTTGCTTCTGTAATAAAAAGGCGAATTAAATATTGTAAGTCTGATATTTCGGGAGTAAGTTTGAACCATAGTTCTAAGAGGAACTGTATTCAATTCAAAAAAAATATGAACAGAGTGGTCGTTTTGCTAAGCTTTATTATTCTCATTGGATGTTAATGTGAGGCACTAGACTATTATCTAAAATCAAATAAAAAACATAAGTGCCTCAGCCCAATGAGGCACTTTTTTTATACCCTAATAATTATGACCCTGAAAAAGTACAGTTGGGAAATATCTGATAATCCTGAACATCCAGCAGGCATGGCCATGTTGTATGCGACTGGTTTGTCCGATAAGAAAATGAAACAACCCTTTGTGGGGGTAGCTAGCTGCGGCTATGAAAGCAATCCCTGCAATATGCACCTGAACGACTTTGCCGGTCTGATCAAACAATCCTCTCAGGAATATGATCTGACCGGTTTAGTTTTTAATACCATTGGAGTTTCTGATGGGACGTCAATGGGGACGCTCGGGATGCGATACTCTTTGGTTTCTAGAGAGATCATCGCTGATTCTATTGAGTCATTCATCCTAGGACATTCTTTTGATGGGACGATCGCCGTTGCAGGATGTGATAAAAACATGCCTGGAGCTGTAATGGGAATGATCCGTACAGATAGACCTGCAATTATGGTGTATGGAGGTACGATTGCTTCCGGTCATTATAAAGGAGAAAAATTAAATATCGTTTCTGCCTTTGAGGCATTTGGGAAGCGTGTCAACGGTGCCATTTCTGATGAGGATTATGACGGAGTAATCCGAAATGCATGCCCTGGTCAAGGAGCATGTGGTGGTATGTATACCGCTAACACAATGTCTTCTGCTATTGAGGCAATGGGAATGTCTCTTCCTTATTCATCTTCTTACCCTGCAAATTCTCCTGAAAAATTGAGAGAGTGCCGAGAGGTGAATAAGTATATGAGAATCCTTTTGGAAAAGGATATCAAGCCTAGCGATATCATTACGCGCAAGAGTATTGAAAATGCTGTAGTGGTTGCAATTGCTCTAGGGGGTAGTACCAATGCAGTCATGCATTTAATTGCAATAGCTAGAACTGCAGGAATTGATTTCACTATTGAAGATTTCAAAGCAATCAATGCAAGAGTACCAATGATTGGGGATTTCAAGCCTTCTGGAAAATTCATGATGGAAGATCTTCACGAGCAGGGTGGTGTTCCGGCATTTATGAAGTACATGCTCAATAATGGGTATCTTCATGGAGACTGTCTGACTGTGACAGGTAAAACTCTTGAGGAGAATCTTAAAGATATTGAGCCGGTAACGGTTTCTATGGTTAATGTAATCCATCCTTTGGAAACACCAATCAAAGCTACTGGACACCTATGTATTCTTTCCGGAAATCTTGCTCCAGAAGGTGCTGTAGCAAAAATTACTGGAAAAGAAGGAAGTTCTTTTACAGGACCAGCACATGTTTTTGATTCTGAGCAAGAAGCAAATGATGCAATCAGAGATCATCAAATTCAAAAAGGAGAGGTGATTGTAATCAGAAATATCGGTCCAAAAGGAGGTCCGGGAATGCCAGAAATGTTGAAGCCTACATCTATGATTATTGGAGCGGGTCTTGGGTCTGATGTTGCCTTGATTACTGATGGAAGGTTCTCAGGAGGAACCCATGGATTCGTGGTAGGTCACGTGACTCCAGAAGCATTCTCTGGAGGTCCTATCGGATTGATCAAAGATGGAGATGTGATCACCATTGATGCTGATGGCTTGACCTTATCTGTTGAGGTAAGTGAAGAGGAATTTGCTGAAAGAAAAAAATCTTGGTCTCCAAAGTCCACTGCTGGACTTCAGGGAACTTTGAAAAAATACAACAAACTGGTTTCTACAGCCTCTGAAGGTTGTGTAACTGATAAATTCTAAGCCTATGAAGGGAACAATGATTAGAGGAGCGGACATCGTGGTCCAATCTCTGATTGCGGAGCAGGCGGAAATCATATTTGGCTACCCAGGCGGTGCCATTATGCCTGTTTACGATGCATTGTATGACTATCATGAACAAATTAAGCATGTGCTGACGCGTCATGAGCAAGGAGCAATCCATGCGGCGCAAGGCTATGCACGAGTCTCCGGAAAGGTCGGCGTCTGCCTTGCAACTTCCGGGCCTGGTGCTACCAACCTGATCACAGGTATGGCAGATGCTCAAATAGACAGTACTCCACTCGTCTGTATCACAGGACAGGTGGCGTCTCATTTATTGGGAACGGATGCGTTCCAAGAAACTGATGTCGTTGGTATTTCTATGCCAGGGACCAAATGGAATATCCAAGTTCGTAGAGTAGAAGATATTGCTCCTGCGATTGCAAAAGGATTTTATATCGCTAGATCTGGTCGTCCAGGTCCTGTTTTGATTGATATTACCAAAGATGCTCAGGTTGACTTTGGTGAGATGAATTATACTCCTTGCTTGGGCTTTAGATCATATAGAACTCATATTCCGGTTGAAAAAAATGTAATCCAGCAAGCTGCTGAATTGATTAACAATGCGGAAAGACCTTATGTATTGTATGGTCAAGGTGTAGTTTTAGGAAAAGCGGAAGCTGAATTGAAGTTCTTCTTAGACAAGTCAGGTATTCCTGCGGCCTCAACTTTATTAGGTTCAGGTGCATTGTCTCAGGACCACCCTAACTTTGTAGGAAAGCTCGGAATGCACGGTAATTATGCCCCTAATTTGTTGACAAACAAATGCGATGTTTTGATCGCCGTAGGGATGAGATTTGACGATCGTGTTACCGGGGACTTGAAAAGGTATGCCAAACAGGCCAAAGTAATTCATTTGGAACTGGATGCTGCCGAGATCAATAAAAATGTAAAAACTGAAGTAGCTGTTTTGGGAGATTGCAAAGAGAGTTTGGCAATGCTTACCGATGCTGTGGAAAAGAAGCAACATCCTGAGTGGATCGCAAGATTTAGAGAGTTGGAGCAAATGGAGAGAGAAGCTGTAGTACAGCACGATGTCACTCCAACCAAAACCGGCTTGACGATGGGTGAGGTGATCAATAAAGTGAATCAATACAAAGCAGATGACGCGGTATTGGTTACAGATGTGGGACAACATCAGATGATCGCTTGGAGATACTTCAATTACAAAAAGAGTAGAACACAGGTAACATCCGGTGGTCTAGGGACCATGGGATTTGCTTTGCCCGCAGCTCTGGGAGCTCAATTATATGATTACTCCAGACAGGTGATCTGTGTTGTGGGAGATGGTGGTATTCAGATGACTATCCAGGAATTGGGAGCAATTATGCAGACCAAAGCTCCTGTGAAGATTGTTCTTTTGAATAACAATTACCTTGGAATGGTAAGACAATGGCAGCAATTGTTCTTTGACAAGCGCTATTCTTTTACCGAATTGGATAATCCTGACTTCGTCAAAATTGCTGACGCATATGGGATTGCCGCTCAAAAAGTTACAGAAAGAGGAGATTTGAATGAGGCGATAGAAGATATGTTGATTCACGACGGACCTTATTTCTTAGAAGTTGTCGTGGAAAAAGAAGATAATGTATTTCCTATGATAGCCACAGGTTGTTCTGTGGAGGAAGTCAGATTAAGCTAAAAGAGCCTATGAAGCGTTATACCATCTTTGTCATTACCGAAAACTTTATCGGTATACTCAATCGCATCACTATTATTTTTACCAGAAGGGGGATAAATATCGATGCACTGACAGCCTCTGAAAGTAGACTGGAAGGAATCCACAGAATCACTATTGAGGTGACAGCCTCTGAGGAAACCGTCATTCAGCTCGTCAATCAGATCGAGAAAATCATCGACGTGATCAAAGCATTTTATCATGAAGATGAAGCGGTAGTCTATCAAGAGATAGCCTTGTACAAAATCCCTGTGGCAAAATTGGATGGAGGACTGGAGAAAGTCATCCGTCAGCACAATGCAAAAATTATTGCTGCAGAACCGGAATTTGTTGTATTGGAATTAACTGGACACAAAGAACAAACACAAGAATTGCTGGAGATTCTAAAGGAATATGACCTATTAGAATTTGCTAGATCCGGGAGAGTCGCAGTAGCTAAAAGAATGCTGACAATTGACTCTTTTGTGAAGTAAATAATTGAAAATCAAACTCAAATAATTAATACCTATCTTATTATGAAATTAAAATTTGGCAACGTTGAAGAGAACGTAGTAACCAGAGAAGAGTTTCCTCTGGAAAAAGCACGTGAAGTATTGAAAGATGAAGTAATCGCTGTGCTAGGCTATGGTGTACAAGGTCCAGGTCAAGCTTTGAACTTGAAGGACAATGGCTTCAACGTGATCGTGGGCCAAAGAAAAGGCTCCAAAACCTGGGATAAGGCTGTCGCTGACGGTTGGGTTCCTGGTGAGACCCTGTTTGAATTGGAGGAAGCTTGTGAAAAAGGTACCATTCTTCAGTTTTTGCTATCTGATGCTGGTCAAATTGCCCTTTGGCCAACAGTTAAAAAACACTTGACTCCAGGAAAAGCATTGTATTTCTCCCATGGATTCGGTGTGACTTACAAAGAAAAAACCGGTATCGTTCCACCTGCTGATGTAGATGTGATCTTGGTTGCTCCTAAAGGTTCCGGAACATCTTTGAGAAGAATGTTTGTTGAAGGTAGAGGATTGAACTCTTCTTATGCAATCTATCAAGATGCTACTGGTAACGCTAAAGACAGAGTAGTTGCTTTGGGTATCGGTGTTGGTTCTGGATACCTGTTCGAAACTGATTTCTACCGTGAGGTAACTTCTGATTTGACTGGTGAAAGAGGTACTTTGATGGGAGCTATCCAAGGGATCTTTGCTGCTCAGTATGAAGTATTGAGAGCAAATGGTCACACCCCTTCTGAGGCTTTCAACGAAACAGTTGAAGAATTGACTCAGTCTTTGATGCCTTTGGTAGCTGAGAATGGTATGGACTGGATGTACGCTAACTGTTCTACTACAGCTCAGCGTGGTGCTTTGGATTGGTGGAAGCCTTTCAGAGATGCGACCAAGCCTGTTTTCGAGGAATTGTATGATTCTGTAAAAACTGGTAAAGAAGCTCAGAAGTCTATCGACTCCAACTCTAAAACTGACTACAGAGAGAAGTTGGAAGAAGAATTGAAAGAATTGAGAGAGTCTGAAATGTGGCAGGCAGGTGCTGTCGTCCGTCAGTTGAGACCAGAAAATAACTAAAACCCAAACCTGAAGATTATGAGTGACAAGCTGTGGATATTTGATACTACCCTGAGAGACGGGGAGCAAGTGCCGGGATGTCAGTTGAACACCCGAGAAAAAATTGTGGTGGCGAAAGCTTTAGAAGAACTGGGAGTAGATATTATTGAAGCTGGATTCCCTATTTCCAGCCCAGGTGATTTTAACTCTGTGCAGGAAATATCGAAGGCGGTATCTAATCCAATCATTTGTGCCCTTTCTAGAGCAGTAGAAAAGGATATTGAAGTCGCAGCCGCAGCTCTCCAATACGCCAAAAAAGGGCGTATTCATACTGGGATTGGTGTTTCACCTTATCACATTCAATACAAATTGCGCTCCACCCCTGATGAGATCATTCGTCGGGGAGTGGCAGCGGTTAAATTCGCAAGAAACTTTGTAGATGATGTGGAATTTTATGCAGAGGATGCAGGTCGTTCAGAGCCTGATTTCCTTTGCAAAATCATTGAGGAAGTAATCAAAGCCGGTGCTACAGTGGTCAATATTCCTGATACTACAGGGTATTGCCTTCCAGAGCAGTACGGTGCGATTATCTCTAGTCTGAAAAACAATGTGCCTAACATTGACAAGGCTATCATCGCGACTCATTGTCATAATGATTTGGGAATGGCTACAGCCAATACCGTTGCAGGTGTGCAACACGGTGCTCGTCAAGTTGAGGTTACAATCAATGGTATCGGTGAAAGAGCAGGAAACACTTCTATGGAAGAAGTGGTGATGGCGATCAAATGTCATCAATCTATCCCCGTTCATACGGATATCGTTACTCCAAAAATCTACAATACCAGCCGCTTGGTTTCCAAGTTGATGAATATGCCTGTTCAGCCGAACAAGGCTATCGTGGGTAGAAATGCTTTTGCTCACTCTTCTGGTATCCACCAAGATGGAGTTTTGAAGCATAGAGAAAACTACGAGATCATCGATCCGAAAGAAGTGGGTGTTGAAGAATCTTCAATTGTATTGACAGCTCGTTCTGGAAGAGCTGCCTTGAAGCACCACTTGGATGCTTTGGGTGTTGAGCTCGAAGGAGAAGAGTTAAGACAAGTTTATGAAGCATTCTTGGTTTTGGCTGATTCAAAAAGAGATATCGGAAGAAAAGACTTACTTGAATTGGTAGGTAAGTATATGGATGAATCCAATTTTATTGAATTGGAAAATATTTCATATTCTTCCAATGGTGAAATCAAAGCGGAAGTATCCTTGAAAATCGGAAATGATTCCTATTCAGCTTCTTCTACTGGAGTAGGTCCTGTGGATGCTGTTTTGAAGTCTATCGAGCAAATCGTGAAGCCTCAAGTTGATTTGGAAGAATTTCTGATCCAAGCGATTACCCATGGTTCTGACGATGTGGCAAAAGTTCACATGAGATTGATCAAATCCGACAAGCCTTACTATGGATTTGCTTCCAACCAAGATATCGTTTTGGCTTCAGCCCAAGCATTTGTAGATGCATTGAACAAAATACCAGTCAAAGAATACGCGACTGCCTAATTATGGAAAAGACAACTTTATTTGATAAAATCTGGGATTCCCACGTGGTCAAATCAGTACCAGCTGGCCCAGATGTTTTCTTCATCGATAAGCATTTTATCCATGAAGTGACCTCTCCTGTAGCATTCCTTAACTTGGAAAATAGAGGTATCGGTGTGAAATATCCTCATCGTACCATCGCTACTCCTGATCACAACGTGCCTACGGTAGATCAGGACCAAACTATCAAGGACAAATTATCCCGCATGCAAGTTGAAAAGCTTCGTGAAAACTGTAAAAAGTACGGGATTGAATTGCATGATTTGGGTACTGCCCACCATGGTATTGTTCACGTGATCGGACCTGAGCTGGGTGTGACCCAACCGGGAATGACCATCGTTTGTGGTGACTCTCACACTTCTACTCACGGGGCTTTCGGAGCAATTGCTTTTGGTATCGGTACTTCTGAGGTAGAAATGGTTTTGGCTACGCAGTGTATCATGCAGTCCAAGCCTAAGAAAATGAGAATTTCTGTTGACGGAGAGTTAGGCAAAGGAGTGACATCTAAGGATATCATCTTGTATATCATTTCTAAAATTTCTGCAGCAGGAGCGACGGGATATTTTGTGGAATATGCAGGATCTGCGATCCAAAGCCTATCTATGGAAGCGAGAATGACCATTTGTAACATGTCCATCGAAATGGGTGCACGTGGAGGTTTGATTGCTCCAGATGAAACTACATTCAACTACTTGAAAGGAAAGCAATATGCACCTCAAGGGGAAGAGTGGGACAAAGCGGTAGCATATTGGAAGACTTTGAAAACAGACGAAGGAGCTACTTTCGACAAGGAATATAACTTCGACGCTGCTGATATCGAGCCGATGATTACCTATGGTACCAATCCGGGCATGGGAATCAAAGTGGTAGGTAACATTCCTTCAACTGAAGGTATGGAAGGATCCAACAAAACTTCTTATTTGAAATCTTTGAACTACATGGGCTTCGAGCCAGGTGAGCCTGTGAAAGGTAAGCAAGTAGACTATGTGTTCGTAGGGTCTTGTACCAATGGTCGAATCGAAGATATCCGTGCAGTTGCTGAATTTGTAAAAGGACATAAAAAAGCAGACAATATCACGGCTTGGATCGTACCAGGATCTAGAGAAGTAGAAAAACAAGCTCATGAAGAAGGTTTGGTGAAAATCTTGGAAGAAGCAGGTTTTGAATTGCGTCAGCCTGGTTGTTCTGCTTGCTTGGCAATGAACGATGATAAGATTCCTTCTGGGAAGTATGCAGTTTCTACCTCTAACAGAAACTTCGAAGGTCGTCAAGGACCGGGAGCGAGAACCATGCTGGCATCTCCTCTGACTGTTGCAGCAGTCGCTGTAACAGGTAAAATCACTGATCCTAGAGAGGTTTTTGAAAATTAAAAAGTAGAAAAAATGGCTTACGATAAATTTACAGTATTGACCAGCACAGCAGTTCCATTGCCTACAGAGAATGTGGATACTGATCAAATCATCCCTGCTCGTTTCTTGAAAGCAACAGAAAGAGCCGGATTTGGTGATAACTTGTTCCGTGACTGGAGATATGACGTAGAAGGAAATCCTAAAAAGGACTTTGTTCTTAACGACCCTACTTACAGTGGGAAAATCTTGGTTGCCGGCAAAAACTTCGGTTCTGGCTCTAGCCGTGAGCACGCTGTTTGGGCAATCTATGATTATGGATTCAGATGTGTAGTTTCCAGTTTCTTTGCAGATATCTTCAAGAATAACTGCTTGAATATTGGAGTGCTTCCAGTTACAGTTTCTCCTGAATTTGCAGATAAACTTTTGGCTGCTATCGAAGCAGACCCAAGCACTGAGATCGAAGTCAATTTGCCTGAGCAAAAGATCACTCTTTTGTCAACTGGTGAATTTGAATCTTTCGATATCAACGAGTACAAGAAAAGTAACATGCAGAACGGTTTTGATGACATCGACTATTTGTTGAACATGTCTACCGAAATCGATGCATTTGCTGCTGATCGTTAGGCGATCCGAACCCAATTCGAATTAGAATGACGGCTAATCGCAAAATAGAAATAATGGATACAACCCTGAGGGATGGTGAACAGACCTCAGGAGTTTCCTTTCTGCCTTCAGAAAAACTCCAAATAGCAAAGCTCCTGCTCGATGAATTGAAAATTGATCGGATTGAAGTTGCTTCTGCAAGAGTTTCTGACGGAGAATTGGAAGGTGTTCAGAAAATTACCCAATGGGCTGCCCAAAAGGGGTATTTGGATCGTGTGGAGGTATTGGGCTTTGTAGATACGCCTGCTTCTGTGGATTGGATACTTTCAGCAGGAGCCAAAGTAATGAATTTGTTGACCAAAGGTTCTTTGAATCATTTGGTTCATCAATTGAAAAAAACTCCCGACCAGCATTTCTCAGATATTGAAAAATCAATCAACTATGCCAGAGAGAATGGCGTAGCGGTTAATGTCTATCTGGAAGATTGGTCCAATGGCATGAGAAACTCAATAGATTATACCTTGAGTTTGATTGAGTTTTTGACCAAGCAACCTGTTGTTCGGATTATGCTTCCTGATACACTGGGATTGCTTTCTCCTGATGAGGTGAGGGAGTTTTTTGATTTAATTCGGGAAAAATTCCCAACCGCCCATTTCGATTTCCACGCACACAATGATTACGATCTATCAGTAGCCAATGTCATGGAAGCATTGCTTCATGGCGCATCTGGACTTCATACCACGATCAATGGTTTGGGAGAACGTGCCGGAAATGCACCTTTGGAATCAGTGATTGCCGTAATCAAGGATTTTACAGACTTGGAGATTGGAGTTCAGGAACAAAAAATCTTCCGCGTATCCAAATTAGTAGAGCAGTTTTCAGGACAACATATTCCAGCAAACAAACCGGTAGTTGGTGAAAATGTATTCACGCAGACTGCAGGAATTCACGCTGACGGAGACAATAAAAAGAACCTGTATTTCAATGACCTGATGCCAGAGAGATTTGGTCGTCAGAGAAAATATGCTCTGGGGAAAACTTCTGGCAAGGCTAATATTTTGAAGAATTTGGAGGAGCTGGGCATTTCATTGGAGAAAGATGAACTGGCCCGAGTAACTCAGCGAATCATTGAATTAGGGGATAAAAAGGAACGGGTGACTACCGAAGATTTGCCTTATATCATTTCTGATGTGCTGCAAAACAATTCCATCTCCAAGCATATCAGCATTGAGGGCTATCACATGACCCATTCCAAGGGCTTAAAGCCGACTGTTCAGCTGAGAATGAAAATTCATGGGAATTTCTATGATGAAATCGCTACCGGAGACGGTCAGTATGATTCTTTCATGAAAGCTCTGAAAAAGATCTATAAAACGTTGGGAAGGGAGCTGCCAAAATTGACAGATTATCATGTGTCCATTCCCCCGGGAGGAAAAACCGACGCCTTTGTGGAGACGGTGATTACTTGGGATTATGGCAAAATATTCAAAACGAAAGGCCTGGATGCCGATCAAACGGTGGCTGCGATGATGGCTACCGAAAAAATGCTCAATATCATCGAATCAATTAATTATAATCCAGAAAAAGAAGAATCCACTTACTATGGAAATGAATATCGCACTGTTGCCGGGTGATGGCATCGGTCCAGAAGTGATTGCTCAGGCAGTCAAAGTTGTAAAAGCTGTTGGACAGAAATTTGGTCATGAAATCAGTTTCAAAGAAGGAGTAGTTGGTGCTGCGGCAATCGATGCTACCGGTGATCCTTATCCAGATGCGACTCACGAAATTTGTGCTGCGGCTGATGCGGTACTATTCGGAGCAATTGGAGATCCTAAGTATGATAATGATCCTAAAGCGAAGGTTCGTCCGGAGCAGGGATTGTTGAGAATGCGTCAGAAATTAGGTTTGTTCGCCAATGTTAGACCTACTTTTACTTTTCCTTCTTTGGTGCATAAGTCTCCATTGAAATTGGATAGAGTGGAAGGTGTAGATTTCGTTTTCTTCAGAGAATTGACTGGTGGTGTTTATTTCGGTGAGCCAAGAGGAAGAAATGAGCAAGGTACCAAAGCATTTGATACCAATGTGTACAGTAAAGAAGAGATCACTCGTTTGGCGAGAATGGGCTTTGAGGCTGCACAAAAAAGAAGAAAAGTTTTGACTTGCGTGGACAAGGCCAACGTGATGGCAACTTCCAGATTGTGGAGAGAAACTGTTCAGGAATTGGCAGCTGAATATCCAGATGTAAAAGTGGAATACGAATTCGTTGATGCTGTAGCAATGCGATTGATTCAATGGCCAAAAGCATATGATGTATTGATTACTGAAAACCTGTTTGGTGATATTTTGACTGACGAGGCATCTGTGATTTCAGGTTCTATGGGCTTGATGCCTTCAGCTTCTTTGGGTTCAAATGTGAAATTGTTTGAGCCGATTCATGGATCTTATCCTCAGGCTGCTGGAAAAGATATTGCTAATCCTTTGGCAACGGTTCTTT
The DNA here is from genome assembly GCF_026652115.1 of Algoriphagus sp. PAP.12. GTDB lineage: Bacteria > Bacteroidota > Bacteroidia > Cytophagales > Cyclobacteriaceae > Algoriphagus. The sequence goes on from NZ_JAPPSQ010000012.1 coordinate 62,718, forward strand.
CGGCTGCTATGATGTTTGAATATGCATTCGACATGAAAGAAGAAGCCAAAGCGATTTCAGATGTAGTGAATCTTTCTCTAGCTGAAGGAGTGGTGACAGAAGATATTGCTGAAGGTGGGAAAGCTTACAAAACTTCAGAAGTCGGCGATTGGTTGGCTGCGAAGATTTTGGGGTAAATAAACCGAAAAGACTAGCTATTCGAGATTTTTAATCTCGAATTTCAATTACTAAAAAAAAATCCACCTCGTTCGGAGGTGGATTTTTGTTTTCAAGGTTTTCTGACTCTGACAAGCATTCCGTTTTCTGTGTTCAGATTGTTTCTTTCTACCAAAAGAAGAATATTCCCATCTTCTTCTTGGACTAAATTTCGAATCCTTCCTTCCAAATAAAGCCCATATGTTTCCTCGGTTTTGGGGTTATATTTTAGGAGTCTTCGAAAGGCTAATGAAGGAATAAGAAAATGACCGTTCCATTCCGGAAAATTACTTTTTTCAACCAAAATTGCTGATGAAGGAGCAATTGCCTGCCCTCCATCATTGGTTGGTACAGTCCAAAAATGTTCAGGTAAGATTGAAATTTCTTTAGCTGAGTCTTCTGAAACACTAGAAATTTTTTGCCCATCATAATGTATTCCATAAGTAAATATTGGCCAACCGTAATTCCTCCCCGGAGTAATAATATTTAATTCGTCTCCTCCTTTCGGTCCATGCTCTATTCCATAAAGAGTTTGAGTTTCCTTGTCAAAGACAAGTCCTTGCACATCTCGATGTCCATAACTATAAATCGAGCTAACACCTTTTTTTACATCAATTATTGGGTTGTCACTTGGAATAGACCCATCTTGATTTAGCCTATGGATTTTACCCCAGTCTTCATTAAGATCTTGGGGAACAAGGATCGGATTAGCCAAAGTCGTATAGTCAGATGATCCAATGTTTAAAAAGAAATGTGTGTCATTTTGCCAAACTATCCTCATTCCATTTCCATAATAACCCTCAGTACTCGATGAAAATATGACTTCCATCAATCTTACTTCATTATCAATAAGTTGAAACCGGGCAACTTTTGCTTTCGAGTCCGGAGCGAAATAGGCAATATAAACCCAGGAGACTTCAGGGTATTTGGGATGTAAACTTAGGTCCATCAGTCCTCCATGAATGATCATCGGAAGGCCCGGATCATCAAAAGTCAAAACCTCGGGAGCCCCTATAATTTCTTTAAGACTTGAGTTTTTAAATCTGAAAATTTTACCGATTCTGTCTGAAACTAAATAGTCGTCTTTACCTAGAATTCCAATTCCAAAAGGAATTACCAATCCTGAGGTAAGTGTGTCCGTTGTGAATTTGTCAATACTGATTGGGTAGGGAGAATCTGGAACAGTGATAACGGTGGGTTTGGTACAAGCAGTAGCTAAAAGAAAACCTAATGCTATTACACCTACAAAATTTCTACCCCGTTTCATGACTTAGTTCCTCGCAGGGTTGATCATGATATGTGCACGGTGTGTTCCTGGATTCATAATCCAAGGCAATCCCGGTCCGGCAGGACTCAAAGGAAGTCCAGTGCTCTCAGCTGTAGCCCAAGGAATATAAATCACAGATCGGGTATAGGTATTGTTGGCCTCTCCTATAGCCCAATTCACATCAGCTTCATCTGCAGTCAAAGCATTTAATACGCTTCCTTGATCAGGCAATTGAAGTTTTCCGGCTTTGGATTCTGCTTCCCTGATATCAAAGATTTCCTGAAAAGATTTTCCCTCTTTTTTGAGTTCCCATCCTCTGGTCATAAATGGCTGAGCTGAAATATGATAGCTTGCAACACTAAGGCCTTCGCGGTTCGGGTCATCACCTAAGCAAACTGTTTGGTTTGATCCTTGGCGCAATAGAATGATGTCTCCAGTGGGATCATATCCATAAACTGTGGCATTTTCCCGTTGATCCTCGGGTGCGGCTAGTAAAGCCATTTTGATTTGAATTTCTTTGGAAGGAGCGGTTTGGCCAAAGCTGGAAACAGCAGTAAAAATCAACAAGATGCTTAGAAATGCTTTCATAACAGTATTTTTGGGTTTGTAACAAGTTAGTCAACCCAAATCAACTCTCCAAGGATTGATGATTGTGGTAATTTTAATATTCTAGAGAATTGCAGCTAAGACCTATTTCCTACCTTTTTACTATTTCCTATTTCGGTGCCCGTTACAAAGGCTGGGCAATCCAGAAAGGGCAACCTACTATTCAAGGTAAGATTGAACGAGTTTTACGGTATGTTTTGGGGCATGAGGATTTTACCATAATCGGAGGAAGTAGAACCGATTCAGGGGTTAGTTGTAAGCAGGGTTATTTCCAGATTTTCTTAAAAGTTGAGGTTGATTGGCAAGAACTGATTCCCACATTAAATGAGAATTTAGGAGGAGAGATTTTGATCCACGGGGTAAAACAGGTGGATAGATCTTTCAATTTGATTCAGGAAATTCAAAAGAAAACCTATCTATATTTCTTTGCGCGTAAGGCTGATCATGCCTTTTCATCCTCCTTTGTAGTTCCTGTTTTCAAGGATTTGAGATTGGATCAAATGAATCTGGCCGCCAAAGCATTTGAAGGAAGCTATGATTTTAAGGCTTTTTGTACACCATCGGATACAAAATCAAATTTTACCCGAACAATAAATTTTGCTGATATCCGGCTTGAAAAGGGATTGGGTATAGATTTTTTTCAGGATAAAATCTATTGCTTTGAAGTCGAGGGAGAGGGTTTTTTGCATCATCAGGTTCGGAAGATGATGCGGGCGATCTGGTATGTCGGTGCTGGAGAATGGAGCTTGGAGGAAATTCAAAATAGGCTTTCCAATCCAGATTCAGATTGGGAAAAAATACCTGCCGCGCCAGCTTATGGCTTATTTCTTTGGGAAACTCGGCTTAAATAAATCTCCAGGCATTTTATGAAGTGAACTTTTCAACCTTTCAACTTTTTCACTTTCCAACTCTATTTTCCGTACCTTTGCACTCTCAAATCGACAAATAGCAGTGAAAGCGAGAACATTAAAAAAAGATAAGGTCAATATCATAACTATGGGATGCTCCAAAAACTTGGTGGATTCTGAAGTGCTTTTGACCCAGTTGAAAGGAAATGGAATCAACGCCAGCCATGAGTCCAATACCGATGACAACAATATCATTATTATCAATACTTGCGGTTTTATAGATAATGCAAAGCAGGAATCCATCGATACCATTTTGCAATATGTAGATGCCAAAGAGCAAGGTTTGGTTGATAAGGTGTATGTGACCGGTTGTCTTTCTCAGCGCTATAAAGACGATTTAGAAAAAGAAATCCCTCAAGTGGATGCCTTTTTTGGAACCCGTGATTTGCCGGCAATCTTGAAAAAATTCAAGGCAGATTACAAGCATGAATTGGTAGGAGAAAGATTATTGACGCACTCTTCTCACTATGCTTACATGAAGATTTCCGAGGGTTGTGACCGTCCCTGCTCTTTCTGCGCTATTCCTTTGATGAGAGGTGGACATATTTCCAGACCAATTGAAGAGTTGGTAAAAGAAGCAGAGCATAAAGCCGCCCAAGGAACCAAAGAGCTTTTGTTGATTGCGCAGGATTCAACCTATTATGGGTTGGATATTTATAAAAAGAGAAACTTGGCTGAGTTGATGCGTAGACTTTCTGATGTCAATGGCATCGATTGGATCCGTTTGCATTATGCTTACCCAACCGGTTTCCCGATGGATGTGATTGAGGTGATGAAAGAGCGAGATAACATCTGTAACTATCTGGATATCCCTTTACAGCACGGTTCAACGGATGTTTTGAAAGCCATGCGTCGTGGTACCACCAGACAAAAGCAAGAAGACCTGATCCATAGTATCCGTGATATTCTTCCTGATATTGCTATACGTACTACCTTGATAGCCGGACACCCAGGAGAGGGCGAAAAGGAATACCAAGAAATGGTGGACTTTGTGGAGCGAATGAAATTTGAGAGATTGGGAGTCTTTACCTATTCCCATGAGGAAAATACGCACGCTTTCACCATGGAGGATTCTATTCCTCAGGAAGTGAAGCAAGAGCGAGCCAATACCTTGATGGAAATTCAGGAGCAAATCTCTTATGATTTGAACCAGGATAAAGTTGGAAAGACCTTCAAAGTTCTGATTGATAAAAAAGAAGGTGGTCATTTCGTAGGCCGAACAGAATACGACTCTGTGGAAGTGGATAATGAAGTTTTGATTGATGCCACCATAGATTATTGCCGAATTGGTGATTTTGTAAATGTAAAAATCACCGAGGCAACAGAGTTTGATTTGTATGGCTCGGTAGTAGAGTAAAGTCTTGAAAATATAAGCTACTTCTCTGGAAGTAGCTTTTTTAATTTGCGGTTATTCTGTTTCTCCGGATGTAGTACCACGGGTAATTAATTGGAGATAAGATTGAGGGTGAAGGCAAGGTGTTGTAAATGATTGATTAGTAGTGGTATAAACTTTTTAAATAAGTTGTCGTAATCAATTATATTGTTTCTCCTTAAACTTTCTTTTCTATGGTTGTTTTTGTTTTTTCTTTGCTAATAAGCTTGTTTTTGAATCCTGAAATCGAGCCTGCCTATTATTATTTTGGAAATTCAGATCTGGTTGGAGTTGGTAATATCGTGTCAGGAAAGAAATCCGGGGAATGGAAAGTTTATTCAAAAATAGAACCTGACAATTCAAATCAATCCACTTTTGAAGAGTTGGATTCTCAAACTTTTAAAATGTTTTATAATCAGGATCTGCCTGTTTACATCATCAATTTTTCAGAAGATTTGCCTAATGGGCTATTTCAAGAAAATTACCCAAGTGGATCAATTAAAACTCTTGCTTTTCTCCAGAATGGTGAGTTAAACGATGATTTTAAAGAGTTTTTTGAAAATGGTGAGAAAAAATTCATTGGTACATACGCTAATGGGAAAAAGGTTGGAGAATGGCAGGAATATAATGAAGAGGGCCAGATTAAATCCTCTATAAAATATAAAGAAGGTCTTGCAGATGGCGCCGCAACTTATTTTTATCCCGATGGAAAAGCGGAGGTCAAATTATCATATTCCAAAGGCGAGCCAGATGGATTGTATGGAGCTTTCTTTCCTGATGGGGAAATAAGAGAGAGTGGTCATTTCAATAATGGAGTTCCCACAGGTTCTTGGCTGAGTTTTAATCTGGATAGAAAAACCAAATTTCAAGGAATTTATGAAAATGGATTTCGTGCTGGGGAATGGCTTGAGATTGTAGAAATATTGCCAGAATATTATCGAAAAGGGAATTATGAAAATGGCCTCAAAGAGGGTGAATGGGTAGTAAATGATGGGGAAGGAAATCAGGTTCAAATTGAAACTTACAAGGAAGGAAAACTGATGACAGTTATCGAAATTTGGAATGCTGATAAGTTAAAAAATGAGGAGATTTTGAAAAATGGGAATGGCCAGCGAATATTTTTTGATGAGCAGGGTTTTATCAAGGCAAAGGGGAGGATTTCCAAAGGAGGAATTAATGGTAATTGGTCTTTTTATTTTCCTAACTCAAATCGACTGGCCTCTTCAGGGAAACTGTTAGGAATTGAGAGAATTGGTATTTGGGAATTTTACAGTTTTGATGGAGAGGTGATTGACCGGATAGATTATAGTGACACTTCTGATTCTGGATATGATGGGAATGGTGGAGATACACAAAACTTCTATCGAATTAGCCCAAGCAGTAACAATGATTCTTTAGGGGCTGCCTACGAAAAATTCTATCCATTTAACCACTATCGAATTGGTACAAATTAATCAGTTTAAGATTGTGGTCTAGTATGATATATCCGGTTTAAAATCAGTAATAGGGAAGAAAGCTGAGCAACCCAGTTAAAGGAAGTGTTTTTTTAATTTTGATCAAACCCCCAAATAGTATACATTTTTGCCCTTTGCTAAGTAAGCTGTATTTTAGCCGACTAAAATCTCCCCAATGAACTTAGTAGAAGTTAGCAGTCCTGCTCAGGAAAAGGAATTTATCCAGATGGCTGTCCGTCTTTACAAAAATGAAAAGAACTGGATCAGACCTTTGGACGCAGATATTGAAGGGCTTTTTCACCCCGAAACCAATAAGCTTTTTAGAAATGGAGCCAAAGCAAAGCGATGGTTGCTTCAGAATGACAAAGGTGAAACCATTGGGAGAATTGCCGCTTTCATCAATCCTAAAATGAAGGAAAAGCAGCCTACTGGAGGTGTGGGGTTCTTTGAATGTATCAATGATCAGAAGGCAGCCTTTATGTTGTTTGATATAGCCAAAGAATGGCTGGAATCAGAAGGGATGGAAGCCATGGATGGTCCGATCAACTTTGGAGAGAGAGATAAATGGTGGGGATTGCTGGTTGATGGTTTTTCTGAGCCGAATTACAATATGCCTTGGAACTTTAGTTACTACCAGCAGTTTTTTGAGGACTACGGTTTTCAGATCTACTTCAAGCAATATACTTATATGAGGCCTGTCCAGAATCTGGGCTTTGATGATAAGATGATCAAAAGAGCCAACCAGATCATGACTGACCCGGATTATTCTTTCAGATATATCAAAGGAAAAGAATTGACGGAAAAGGCTCCTGAATATTTCATGACAGTCTATAATAAGGCTTGGGCTAGACACATGGGGAAATCATTGTCTTTGAAAGAGGCGAAAATGATGTTTGGAAAAATGAAGCCTATCATCGATGAACGATTGATTTATTTCGCTTTTCACAAGGAAGATCCAGTAGGCTTCTTTATCCAGATCCCTGAGATCAACCAGATTTTCAAGCATGTCAATGGTAAAATGGATTTGATCGGGAAATTGAAATTCTTGTGGTACAAGACTTTTTCTCCACCAAATAAGATGTTGGGTTTGGTATTTGGTGTAGTGCCAGATCATCAAGGAAAAGGTGTTGAAAGTGCCATGATTATCTCTTATGATAAAATGAGTGGTAAGCCTTCATTCCCATACAAGACCATTGAAATGAACTGGATTGGGGATTTCAATCCTAAGATGATGCGTGTTTGTGAGCAGCTTTTGGCAGAAATCTACAAGACTCATCATACTTATCGCTATTTATTCGATCGAAGCAAGCCGTTTGAAAGACATCGGATTTTCGATTGACGATTTGAGAATTGCGATTGACGAATGGTGAAATAGAACCAAACTTTCGAACATTGCCACCTTTCAACTTTCCAACTTCTAAGTTCAATTTCCCAATGTTTCAATTTTAAAATTTTCCAATACAGAATATAAAATGAAAAAATACGACGTGACGGGCATAGGAAATGCCTTGGTAGATATGGAGTTTCAGGTGACTGATCAGTTTTTTGCTGACAATGGTGTCGAAAAAGGTCTGATGACTTTGGTAGATGAAGATCGCCAAAACTCCCTGATGGAAGTGATCAATACCAAGGAGGCTAAAAAGCAAGCCGGTGGTTCAGCTGCCAATTCCATTGTTGCCGTAAGTCAGTTTGGAGGTAAGTCCTTCTATAATTTCCGAGTTGCAAATGATGAATTGGGACATTTTTACCTGAAGGATCTGATCGATTCTGGTGTAGATATCGCTCTGACTGAATCTACATTAGAGTCTGGTGTGACAGGAAAGTGCCTTGTAATGGTAACGGATGATTCTGAAAGAACCATGAATACCTTCTTAGGGATCACTCAGAACTTTTCTACAAAAGACATTCATGACTCTGCGATCAAGGATTCCAAATACCTTTTCATCGAAGGATATCTAGTAACTTCTCCAAACGGAAAAGAAGCGATGGTTCATGCCAAGAAAGTTGCGGAAGAAGCGGGAACCAAAGTGGCCTTGACTTTCTCTGATCCAGCCATGGTGAAGTATTTCAAAGAAAACTTTGATGATGTGATCGGAGCTAGTGTGGATTTGCTATTCTCCAATGAGGAGGAAGCGATGCTATATACTGGAACAGATAATGTCATGGATGCGCGTGAAAAAATGAAAAAAATTGCGAAGCATTTTGTGATCACTCAAGGGAAGAATGGAGCGATGATCTTTGATGGAGATACATTTATCGATATTGAGCCTTATCCGACAACTGCTATCGATTCCAATGGGGCAGGAGATATGTTTGCTGGAGCCTTCTTATTTGGAATTACCAATGGGCATTCTTATGCTTCCAGTGGAAAACTTGCTTCCATGGCTTCCTCAAAAATTGTAAGTCAATTTGGACCAAGATTGCAATGGCATGAAGCCAAAGAGGTTTTGGCAAGGTTGAATCCTTAATTTCTTTTATAAGAATTATCCAAAGGGGATCCATCATTACGAATGGAGTGAAGTAATCTTTTAGATCGCTTAGCTTTACTCGGGATGATGGATTTTTATCATTCTACCGATTCTTAGCCTCATTTCTCTATAACCAACTCTTCAAAAGGAACTCGAAAACGCGGCCCATAGATTCCTTCGGGTGTCCCTTTGCCACAGCCAATAATCATACAGATCTCTGAAGCAGCAGGTAGGTTTAAGAGCTTTTTTACACGTTTTGAGTCGAAACCTTCCATAGGGCAGGTGTCGTAGCCTGAAGCTTTCATGGAAAGCATAAATGTCATGGATGCTAAAGCCGCACTTTTGTGAACGGAAATTCTAACATCCGTTTCACTAACCTCTCTCACCATGGGTCTGCGGAGACCTACCCACCAAGCGATGGTTTTCTTGATCAAAGTCCATCCTGGGTATTTTCCGAAAAGTTTTGGGATCAGGTTTTTGTAGTAATTCCCAACTTGTTTGACTTTTTTCTCAGATTGATTCTGTCTGGAGTTTAGGATGAACTCATAGTTTGCCTCTGCTCTAGATTTCCACAGATCCCTTCTTGTGATTACAACCACTAGTTCTCGGGCGGTTGTAGCCGCTTTTTGCCGCATGCAGAGCTGAGCCAGTTGGTCTTTGAGTAAAGAAGTCTTAGGAACGCGGATAAATTGATATAGCTGAAGATTTGAGCTATTGGGTGAAAGAATAGCTGCTTGGATCGCTTTTTCGACAATATCATGATCAAAAGCTTCCTCCTGGTCGAATATCCGAACAGATCTTCTGGCTTCAACAACATCAAAAAATGAGGTTTCTTGTGCAGATTTATGCATAGGTAACTTTTTAGTAAGGCGATTTCTTGCTTTATTTAGCCTGAGACTGTTTACGAGTTTTTAATGCCAACTATATGTTTTTCGAATTAATTCGACTGCAATTTCTAAAAAGTATTCGATCTACCTCTTTTGCCAAAAGCTTAATTACGAATATTGTTTTAGGATTAGTCATTTTGCTCTTGCTTTCCTATGTGGTTTTAGCAGGGGTGTTTCTCCCAAGAATAATTCAGGAGATAACCGGTACTGAGGATACCCTGTCGGTTCTAAATAGCTACCTGATTTACTTCTTTTTCTTTGAGTTTATGTATCGCTATTTCATCCAGCAGCTTCCGGTGGTGGATTTGGAGAGCCTTTTACATTTACCAATTGGGAAAAGGAAAATCATGCATATGCTACTGATTAGATCCTTTTTCTCGCCTATGAGCATTATTGCTTTGTTGCTTTTCCTTCCTTCCGGAGTACAAGTAGTATTGCCTGAGTATGGAAGCATGGGCTTGTTAGGCTGGATTGGCTCCATTGTATTGACTAGCTGGATTCTTCATTGGTTTATGCTGTGGTTTAAGCAAAAGTTCGAAGATTCTACCATCGGTTTGGTGATCGTAGTGGCGGTGCTTGTTTTGGGCTCAGGAGCTAGTTATATGGGCTGGTATAACCTGGGTGAAATTATGAAGCCAGTCTTTGATTTTGCGATGACCAGCTTGATTCCTTTGATTGTTCTCGCTATTGGATTGGTTGGGAGTTATTATCTCTGCTTTTCTTATTATTTGTCCAATGCCTATCTGGAAGATTTGTCTGAGGAGGAGAATGTCAGATTTACAGATCAATCCATTGGGTTTTTCTCAAGGTTTGGAAATGCTGGAGAAATGGCCAATGTCGAGTGGAAGTTGATTATCAGACATAAAAAGAGCCGGACCTATATCATGCTCTCCATCTTCTTTTTGCTTTATGGTTTGATTTTCTATACCAACCCAGCGTACCAATCCGAAGATGGTATTTCTCCAATTTTCATATTTGTGGGAGTGTTTATCACTGGAATCTTTATGATTCAGTATGGGCAATTGTTCCTAAGCTGGAACTCTCAGAATTTTGATTATTACCTAATGAAAAAAGGTGGGGTTGAAGAGTTGGTGAAAGGGAAATATTTACTATTTATTTCCATTTCCTGTTTGAGTTTCTTGGCTTCTGTGCCTTATGTCTACTTTGGCTGGGAATTTTTGATAATTCATTTCGCTACCTTCATTTTCAATATCGGTGTTTTGGTGCATGCGATTATTTATCTAGCCCTTTGGAAGCCAAAACCAATGGATTTGAATAAAGGTGCCATGTTCAATTACGAAGGCGTAGGGGCAGCTCAATGGCTGATGATTTTACCTATGATGGGTTTGCCTTATTTGGTTTATCTACCTTTCTCACTATTGGTTAGCGACTATGCAGGCTTGATTGCCCTATTCGTGTGTGGGATTATCGGGATTTTGAGCTTCAAAGTTCTGAGCCGAATTAACATCAATCGAGTTTACAGTAACAAATACGAGATCTCATCCTCTTTTAGACAAGAATTATGATTCAGATTAAAGACCTTAAAAAACAATATAAAGAAGCGGTGGTACTGGATGTTGAATCCTTGGATATTCCCGCAACGGAATGCTTTGGTTTAGTCGGAAACAATGGCGCCGGTAAAACTACACTTTTCAGAATGATTTTGGATTTGGTGAGGCCGACAGGTGGATCCGTATCGATAGATGGCATGGAAGTGACCAAAGGTGAAGAATGGAAGAAAATAACAGGTGCTTATCTGGATGAACATATGCTATTGGCGTATCTGACACCAGATGAATATTTTCAGACTTTACGAAAAATATACGGAATGACTGAAGCTGATTTAGAGGCTCATTTATCCAAATTCACTGAGTTGTTTAATGATGAAGTCAGAGGAAAAAAGAAATACATCAGAGATCTTTCTAAAGGAAATCTGAAAAAGGTTGGGATCGCTGCGGCTCTGATGGGGAAGCCGGAAGTTGTTCTGCTGGATGAGCCTTTCGAAAATCTGGATCCAAGTTCACAGATTCGATTGAAGAAATTGATTCTAAAGGAAAAAGAAGATTCCAGAATCACCTTTTTGATTTCCTCTCATGACCTAAACCATGTGACTGAGATTTGCGATAGAATTGTCTTATTGGAAAAAGGGAAAGTAATCCGAGATATGCATGACAAAGCGGCAATGATGACTGAGTTGGAAGCTTATTTTACGGGATGAAAAAATAAATTTAGCATTGGGCCTCTTCAATTTTGGAGAGGCTTTTTTGATGGGGTATAAACGAAAAAAGGCTCACAGAAATGTGAGCCTTTGTACCCAGGGCCGGAGTCGAACCGGCACGCCCGAAGGCATTGGTGTTTGAGACCAACGCGTCTACCAATTCCGCCACCTGGGCATTTCAATCAGGTTTTTTTGATTCCCTGATCCCGTTCCTTCCCGAACGGGATGCAAATATGAAAACATTTTTTTTATTGTCCAATACTCCGGCTAAACTTCCTCAATTTTTTTTGAAGAAAATGCCTGAGGTTTTTCCGAAAACAGGGTTTTGGTATAGCTCCAGACGGATTTAAAAAGCTCAGAATCACGATATTGATTCAGTGATTTTTCGGAATCCCAATAAGAGTAAGTCATGAAAATATTTTTTTGATTTTCATCTTGCCAAAGCTCCAAATGATGACATCCGGGGAAATTTCTGATTTTTTCCTTATTCAAATCGAAGTTTTTCAGAAAGGCTTCAACCTTGTCCTCATGAAAAGTCATACGAACGATTCGAATCAGCATCTCTTATGGGTTGAAGTTGATGTAAACCACGCTTTCGAATTTCAACCCTAGCAAATTGCCTCCATGTCCATGGTTGATCCCAATCTCAAGTAGGCCTAGGCTATTAAAATATGCAAAGCAATCTCCCGGTTCTACCTGATCACAACCAGAGTTTAAGCGATCTAGACTTTCTCTGCCAAATTCAATTGAAAATCTTCCGGGATTCAACTGGTCGAAAACTTCTTTGCGAATATTGGTGATTAGATTTCCATAGCGATCGACACGCATCACATGACCAATGATTTGCTCACGGGTTGCCTTCGGGTTTCGCGGCATCAATTTCCTGAAGTTAGTCAATGGACCACCGAAATCATGGATAGCGGCTCCTGAAGCTACTTTTGCAGCGATTGGAGCTAAGATATCTTTTGCAGGAAAAGAAGTGTCCTTCAAATGAATGTCAGCAAACTGAACAAGTATTCCTGGGTCTTGATCAGCCAAAAGACTTAGAATCCCATTGTTTGGTCCGATGAAAATATGTTCCTCGAGTTTTACACCAATGTAGCCTTGAGTCATGTTTCCGGTAGTATTCATGGCTACCAAATGCACGGTTCCCTTGGGAAAATCCCTAAAAGTTGCCCTCAGTATAAAAGCAGCATGTGCTAGATCGAATGTCTCAATGTTATGAGAAATGTCGATGATGTTCAATTGCGGATTGATGGCCAACATTTTGGCTTTCACCGCAGGTACGTAGTAATCTTTATCCCCAAAATCTGAGAGGAATGTCACCAATGCCATAGAAGCAAGTCAATTAAAATTATGTACTTTTGTTTTGAGGGCTTTGGACAAAAATATAAATTTTATCCGTACCCATTCAAGCAGATTTAATCAAAGAAAAAGTTTGGTAGAAAAAGTAATTACACTGGAAAATGTGCCTTTGGCGGAGTTCCTTGGAACGGCTAATGAAAATATACGTCAATTGGCGCAGGCATTTCCACAATCAAAAATAATTTCCAGGGGAAATGAAATCCGGATTCAAGGTAGTGCGCCCGAAATTCTTCGCGTAAACAATGTTCTCAATTTGTTGTTGGAACATATGGATCGATTTGGGCATCTTACGCCTGAAAATGTTAAAGATTATCTGGATGTAGAGGGAGTTCCTTTTGAGGAAGCTAATCGCGATCAAGTAATCGTCTTTGGTAACAAAGGATTGGTCATCAAACCAAAATCTCCAAATCAGAGGAAGTTGGTTGAGTCGGCAATGAAAAACGATTTAGTTTTTGCGCTCGGGCCTGCAGGTACTGGAAAAACTTATATCGCCGTTGCCTTGGCAGTTCGTGCTCTGAAAAATCGTGAGGTTAAGCGAATCATCATTACAAGACCTGCAGTGGAAGCCGGAGAAAATCTAGGCTTTTTGCCGGGAGATTTGCAAGAGAAGCTAGATCCGTATTTGAGGCCGATTTATGATGCACTTCAGGATATGGTTCCGCCGGAAAAGTTGAAGTATTATCAGGAGACTAGAGTCATTGAAATTGCTCCATTGGCTTATATGCGAGGTAGGACATTACATGATGCTTTTGTTTTGCTAGATGAGGCTCAAAATACCACTTCCGAGCAGATTAAGATGTTTTTGACACGTATGGGACCAAATTCCAAAGTGATCATCACAGGAGATCAAACTCAAGTTGATTTACCTGTGAGACAAAAATCAGGTCTCTCTGAGGCTCTTCGGATTTTGAAAGATGTCAAAGGGATAGGGATCGTTAATCTGAGCGGAAAAGATGTAATTCGACATAAATTGGTGAAAGCTATCATTGAGGCGTACGAAAAGAACCAGGAGGAAAAAGATCAACAGAAGTATGAGTCTACTAGTAGAAAAGGCCCTAGGTAAAACCGCCAAAGAGATTGTTTTTAAGATCAGAGCAAAAGTTTTTGTAGAAGAACAAAATGTTCCTGCTGATAAAGAATACGACCAGTTTGAGGATGTATCGTTCCATTTTCTGGCTTCTGCAAATGGAAAACCTGTTGGGGCAGCGAGATGGAGATTCACAACTGAAGGGATTAAACTGGAAAGGTTTGCAGTTCTTTCAGAAGCTAGAGGGAAAGGAGTCGGCCAGGCTTTATTAACCTCCGTATTGAGAGATATTATGGTCCATCCAGAGGCACATGGTAAAATGAAATATTTAAATGCCCAAATTCTGGCTGTACCTTTGTACGAGAAATTTGGTTTCCAAAAAGTAGGAGATCAATTTGAAGAATGTAATATCCAGCACTATCGAATGGAACTGGCCTAAGTTTTGAGTATTTTTGACCAACTAGAATTTTAAATTATGAAAAAACTATTATTCACTCTTTTAATTGTCGGAGCAGCTACATTTTCTAGCAAGGCTCAGGAGGTGATTTCTAGCAGCAGTGGGAATTCCTATGTTGGGAATTTTAGCAATGAAGTTAAGCTCAATTTCTTGAATGCGATTGCATTGGGATCGATCGAATTTGGGTATGAGCGATATTTGTCTGATGATCATTCCTTGGATCTGCAATTGTTGATCAATGATAGATTTGGCTTCAACAATGAAAATAATGGAAAGAAATACAAGACCAATTCCGTTCAGGCTTCGATGAATTTCTATTTCGGAGATGGAAAAACTACTACCGGTCCTTCAGGGAGATTTTATATTTATCCACTTGTCAAACTTAGATTTGGAGATTTTGAAGAGACTAAAGATGGAGTTGTTGAAACCACCAATATGAATGCCTTTATGTTTGGTGCTGGAGGTGGATACAAATGGGAGATTTCAGATCATTTTGCTTTCGGTCCTTATGCAAGTGTTACAAGAGGATTTAGCAACGAAGTTGCAGAAAGATTTAGTAGAATTGAAGTAAATGGCGGATTTAGCTTAGGTTATAGATTCTGATTTGTGATTCTGAGTAATATTATTAGCCCCTACTTGGGGCTATTTTTTTGTCTTTATTTTTTTTAACTTAAAGTCTAATTGATTTTTTATGAGATTTACTGATTTTCCGTTTTTAAGGTATCTCTTCTTTTTCTTGATGGGGATTTGGATAGAAAAAGTCATTTATATCCCACAGTAAGTTGCACTTTTCCATTAAGTAAGTATTTGGCTGATTTATTTTTTCTGGGTTTTAAGGAAGAAAACTCTGGGTTTCGCCACCTTTCTGGCCTATTAACAATTGTTGCTTTTTGGTGTGTTTTGTGGGGATCTTCATTTCAAGGGAAAGAGGGAATTATTCCGATTTCAAATTCTTTTATAGCCAAAGTCTCCCAGGATGATTTACCGAAGCCAAATTCAAAGCAGAATATTTTGGAAGTGTTTTTTGAATTGGAAAAGGCTCAATGGGTACCTAGAAAAGGGAAAGTGATAGTGATAGTATATCACCAAATTGAAAAGGGGTTAGAAATGGGGTGAATTATAGGGGTGGATAAACAGCCTACTGAAGTGAAAGGTCCTCAAAATCCGCAAGAATTTGATTATAAATCCTATCTGCAAAAAAGTGGGATAAACTTTACTCAATTCCTAAATGAAGAAGGAATTGTTTTTTTTGAAGGTTGGGCAAGGAAGTAATGGTTCCTGGTTTCAAAGAGTTAGAATCAGTTTGATCAACCAGATTAGAAGATACGTTCCCGATCCTGACGTTCAGGATGTTGCTATAGCTATTTTGCTTGGGCAAAAAGATTATTTGGGAAGAGATACAAAATCTGTTTTTAGGGACTCAGGAGTAATGCATATTTTGGCTGTTTCAGGTCTCCATGTAGGGATTTTGGTGACCTTATTTTTTTTCTTGCAAAGCCATTTTCACTAAAAGGAAAAGCTTTAAGAATCTATCTGCTTGGAATGGTTTGTTTCATCTGGGGATATGCTGCGTTGACTGGCTTTTCTCCTTCCGTAATAAGAGCTTCTGTTATGTTTTCCTAATCACTTTTGGTCAAATGCAGGAGAGAAAGCCTTCTATTTTCAATATTTTGGCATTTTCGGCGATGCTGATGATCGTTATTGATCCTTCGGTCATTGGAGAAGTAGGATTTCAACTTTCCTATTTGGCTGTGTCGGGGATAGTTCTTTTGTATCCTTTGATATTAAGGTGGTGGTTGCCTCCAAATAAAGTCTGCGACTATTTTTGGCAGATTGTCTCTGTGTCGATAGCTGCTCAACTGACCACATTCCCACTGACGGTTTTTTACTTTCATTCTTTTCCTCCTTGGTTCCTTTTGGCCAATATTTTTGTGATTCCATTGACATTTGTGATTATGCAGATTGGGATTCCATTCCTGATTTTGGGATGGATGCCAGGAGTTGGCTTTATTCTGGGTTGCTTAGTCAATATTTTAATAAGGCTAGAGTTATGGCTTTTGAAATTTGTCCAAAAGCTTCCATTTGGAAAAGCCGAAGATTTGTCAATTGAACCGGAAACAATGATTTTGGTTTGGGGGATGCTATTGATTTGGGCGGCTTGGGAATACTTTCCAAAAAAGAATTTGGTCTATTTGGGAGCATTCATTTTATCGGGTTGGTTCATGATTGGAGTTTATAGATCTATAAAAAGGGGGCAGCCTCAAGCGATAATCTACCAAAGTCAAAATGGATATGCAGTGGATTTCTGGGATGGGTCAAGACTGAAATCTTGGAATCAAGGAATCAGACCAGGAGACATAGATTATAAGATAAACCCTAACAGGATCAATAATAACTGGGGAACTCATCTAAATTGCTTGATTGCTTTGTCAAAAGAGTCTAATCAGTTGGTTTTCCCAGAGATTGGTTGGATCCTGTACCAGGATTCTGTCCTTCAGGTGTCAACTGGAAGCCGAATTCAGATTTTTGAAAATGGGAAGTGGGAGGATGCAGAACCGAAAGATCTGATGGATTCAAATTCTGCATTAAAAATTCTTTTTTAGTCAGCTTTTTGGCAATCCTTGATTCTCCAATTAACTTAATTCTTGTAAGCAATCCCTAATCCATGAGTCAGCTAGTAATTTCTCAAATATCAAATAGAATCGGAACGATTACTCTTAACCGTCCTGAGAAAAGAAATGCCCTCGGACCTGATTTAGTTGAGGACCTGACATTGGCATTTGAAGAAATGGAAAAGGATGACTCTGTGAAAATCATTCTATTCAAGGCCTTGGGGAAAGCTTTTTGTGCAGGGGCAGATCTTGCTTATTTGCAATCTTTACAGACTTTTTCATATGAAGAAAATCTGGAGGATAGTAAAAGGCTTTTGAAGCTATTTAACCTGATCTATAATTTTCCGAAAGTAGTCATCGCTCAGATTCAGGGGCATGCATTGGCTGGTGGATGCGGTTTGGTGACTGTTTGTGATTTTGCATTTTCGGTCCCTGAAGCGCTTTTTGGCTACACTGAAGTTAGAATTGGCTTTATTCCAGCTTTGGTTTCGGTCTTTTTACAAGAGCAAATAGGCGGATCTAAAACTCAGGAATTATTGCTTTCTGGTGAAATGATTACTGCTTCCAAAGCGGCAGAGTTGGGATTGATAACATCAGTTGTTCCTTCTGATTTTTTAGATAAATCTGTTGAAGACTTCGCTTTGAAATTGGCTTCTCAAAATTCTGGGAACTCAATGTCTGAAACCAAGCGTTTACTTCGAATGATTGGCAAAAAGGAGCGCGAAGAAAAACTGGCTTTAGCTGCGGAGTTGAATGCAAAAGCCCGTTCTCATGATGATTGTATCAAAGGAATATCCTCATTTTTAGAAAAGAAAAGCCCAAATTGGTAAGTGGAGGCTAGAGCTTATTCCATATTGAAGGAAGTATTTGGCTGGGATGATTTTCGCCCTGTCCAAAAGCAAGTGATTGATTCTGTTCTGGAAGGAAAAGACACGCTCGCACTCATGCCCACAGGTGGAGGTAAATCTCTTTGCTATCAGGTTCCAGGCCTGGCCAGGGAAGGAATTTGTTTGGTTGTCAGTCCTCTCATTGCATTGATGAAAGATCAGGTGGATCAGCTTCGCAAAAAGGGGATTTTGGCTACCGCTGTCTTTTCCGGAATGAGTTATAGGGAAATCGACACTACTTTGGACAATTGTGTCCATGGAGATTACAAGTTCCTTTTTGTTTCGCCTGAAAGACTTAAGTCTGATCTTTTCTTGGAGAGGTTTAAGCAGATGAACTTAAATTTGATTGCAGTTGATGAAGCTCATTGCATTTCACAGTGGGGACATGATTTTCGACCTCCCTATTTAGAAATTGCTGAAATCAGGAAATATCATCCGAAAGTTAATCTCGTGGCCTTGACAGCATCTGCAACTCCTCAGGTTGAAGAAGAGGTATTGACGCGATTGGAGATGAAAAGCAGGATCGTTTTTCGTCAAAGTTTTGCTAGAGAAAATTTGAGCTATAGTGTCAGGTTGGTAGAAAATAAGTTAGAAAAGGGGAGAGAGATTTTGCAGAGGATTTCCGGGACCGCCATTTGGTATGTGAGAAATAGGCAAGCAACACATCAAATAGCAAAAGCATTAAACCAATTAGGAATTCAGGCAGGAGCCTATCATGCCGGATTGAGCATGAGTGACAGGAATAACCTTCAGGACGCCTGGATGAAAAATCAGATCCGGGTGATGGTCAGTACCAATGCTTTTGGAATGGGGATAGACAAACCAGATGTGAGAGTTGTCGTCCATTCGGACTTGCCGGAAAACCTAGAGAATTATTACCAAGAAGCAGGAAGAGCTGGGAGAGATGGTAAGAAAGCTTTTGCTGTGATTTTGAGCAATGAAGCAGACTTTGAGAATTTATTGGGAAGGGCTGCTTTGGTTTATCCGCCGATAGATTTTGTCAGAAAAGTATACCAGTGCCTCGCTAACTATTTCCGGATTGCTGTCGGTAGTAATATGCTCAGCAGTTTTGATTTTGAGTGGGGAGAATTTGCCAAGACATACGATTTGGGTGTTTTGGAAACATTCTTCGCTCTAAAGGTTTTAGAAGAGGAAGGTTTTATTGGCTTGAGTGAAAGCTATTACAGTCCATCCAAGCTCCATTTTTTGGTTTCTTCCCAGCAATTGTATGAAGTGCAGATTGCCCAGGCTGCTTTGGATCCCATTATCAAAATTCTCCTCCGGACATATGGAGGAAATTTGTTCTCAGAATATTTGAAGATTAATGAATTTAAACTGGCCAAAGCCTTGGAGATGCCGGAATACAAGTTGATCAAAAGTCTGGAAAGAATGGCCCAAATGGAAATTGTGGATTATGAGAAGAGGAAAGATAAGCCACAGATTACTTTTTTGACTCCAAGATATGATGCAGGCAAATTGCCTTTGAACTTCAAAAGAATCGAGGAAAGGAGAAATTTGACGATGGATAAGGCAAAAAGTATGGTTGCCTATGCACATCAAAATGTTATTTGTCGTACTCAGTTTATTCAGGAGTATTTTGGAGAAAAGACCGACGAACAATGTGGTATTTGCGATTGGTGCGTGAATGAGAAGAAAAATAAAGACCCTGAACTTGCAGATGAAGTTTTGAAAAATAGAATTTTGGAAACTTTGGAATCCATGGAGGGGTTAACAAAGGATAAACTCTTGGATCAACTCAGGCTTGGGAAATCTGATAGGTTTTTAGAAGTTCTTAGGAATTTGCTTGACCAAGAGATAGTATCTAGCGACCCATTAGGGTATTTAAAATTGAAAAGATAATGGGAGGTTTTCTTGAGGATTTATTTGGAAAGATTTTCAAAGGCAGTGAGTCTGCCCCTGTGAATCATAAAGAGAACTTCACCATCAAAGATCAGGAATGGGAAGAACTTAATACGTGGTTGGAAACAGAAGAGGCAGATGAATTGATGGCTTTGATTTTCAAAAATATCCATCTAAAAAAAGCAGGGATTGCCGGTAAGCCTCAAACTCATTTATTCGAATCTCGCTATGCAAATGGCTTCGCTATCACCTACGATGAGCCATTAGATTCAAAATCTTTTTCCAATCTTTTCTTGGCTTTTTCCCAACGTGTTATAGATTTGGGATACAAGCAGATCAGTTTGGATAGAAAACTGGAAGAAATTAACCAGCAGGTTAAGGTGACAGAGAAATTCTACTTCAAACCACCTCTTCAAAAACCCACCGAAAATGAGCTGATTTCTCAGTTGTACGGGAATATCAGTCTCGAAAAGATTACGATTGACAATCAACCCAGCTATCTAAAATTCTTGGCGACAGTTTATTCAGATAGATTGTTCCAAAATGCGAAACCATTCGATCAATTGCTTGACCGATTATTCAACATAGCCTGATGGACAGACTTACACTAAAAGCCCAGCTACAGAAATACCGCACACCTTATGAGGAAGAAGCGGGATTCATTCAAGATTTTATCAACTTGACAGAGGATCCTTTGGCATACAAAAGGGAAAGACTGGCAGGACATTTTACTGCCTCATCCTGGATTGTCAATCCGGCTCGGACGCATACTCTTTTGACCTTGCATAAAAAATTGGGGAGATGGCTACAATTGGGAGGTCATGCTGATGGAGATGAAGATTTGATAGCCGTTGCTTTGAAGGAGGCCCAGGAGGAAAGCGGCTTGAGCAATCTCAGATTGGTTGAGTCCAGTATTTTTGATTTGGATAAGCATATCATCCCAGAAAGACCGCATGTGCCTGAGCATTTCCATTACGATGTGAGGTTTTTGATCGAGGCAGAATTGAATGATCAATTAGTCATGAGCAATGAAAGCATTTCATTGGCTTGGTTCACATTTGACTCAGTAGTGGATATGATTGGTTACAACCCTTCCATTTTGAGAATGTTGGAAAAAACCTCCAAATCCGAAATCCTGCTTTAATTCTAATGAATCATTCCGTTTCCTTAGATTCCTTTGATTTCTCTACACCTATTCAGATTCGTTTTTCGGATATTGACGGGTATCTACATGTTAACAATGGAATTTATTTCAATTATTTCGAGCACTCGAGAGCTGAATTTTTATACAAAAGATGCCAATGGGATATTATGAAGATTGGTGCTGTAGTGGCTCGAGTGGAAATAGATTATTTCCGGCCTATTCATCTGGAAGATCAAGTGAGAGCATTGGTGAAATGTACCAGAGTGGGTAATACTTCTTTTGTTCTGGAGCAATATCTAGTTGGAAATTCAGAATCTGAAAATGATCTCATTTTCGCGCAATGTATCTGTACAATGGTTTCTGTTGATATGAAAACCATGAAGCCAACTCCGGTTCCAGAACTTTACAAGGCGAAATTGCTAAATCATCCTGAAAAACAGGCTTGATTCCCTATCTTTGCCCCAAAATTAGCAGACACGTGAGAAATTTATTGAGTTTGGCTCTAGTAGCCCTGGTTTTGTTTTCCTGTAGCCCAAGTGAAGAGGAGTTGATGAAAGCTGGAATTGAGAAGATGGATTCTCAAGCTTGGAATGAAGCTATCGGTTATTTTGATAGAGCTTTGGAGCAAAATCCAGCTAATGCAACAGCCCTGAATGCAAAGGGAGTGGCACTTTTTCAACAAGAGAAATTTCAAGAAGCAATCCCCGTTTTCACTCTTGCGGTAGAAGCTGATTCTTCGGTTTACAAACCTTGGTTCAACCGAGCAAATGCTAATTTGGAGCTTGGGAATTTCAAAGAGGCCGTTTCTGATTACAATATGGCCAATGGACTTGATCCTGCTCAAACGGATATTTATTACAACCGAGGACTTGCTTTACTTGGAATGGAAGAGTATGAAGATGCTATTTTGGACTTTGATGCTGCTCTTCAAGTAAATCCCAATCAGGCTTTGGTTTATTTCAATAAAGGAAAAGCTCAAGTAGGAAATAATGATCCATTGGGTGCAATGGAGTCTTTGACAAACGCTGTGAATTTGGATGGTAGAAATGCCGCTGCGTATTATTTGTTAGGAGTGACACGTATGAGTGCTTTGGGAGAGCAAGAAAAAGAAGCAGGTTGTGCAGATTTGAAAATGGCACTTTCATTAGGTTATACTGAGGCTAAATCCTGGATTGAGGATTTCTGCGAATAATGGCTGAAATAGGTCAAGATATTGCCAAAGCTAAAGTCCTTTTGGAAAAGGGTGAATTGGTAGCCATACCTACGGAGACTGTCTATGGTTTGGCGGCCAATGCGCTAAATCCAGGTGCTGCAGCTTCCATTTTTGAGGCAAAAAACCGACCTTCTTTTGATCCTCTGATTATTCATACTGATTCGGTTGACAAAATCAATCAGTGGGTGGCGGAAATTCCAGAGGCTTTGACTCTATTGGCTGAAAAGTTTTGGCCAGGTCCTTTGACTCTACTTTTGCCTAGAAAGTCTATCATCCCTGATATCGTAACTTCAGGCTTGGATCGTGTGGCGGTAAGGATTCCTTCTCATCCTTTGACTTTGGAACTGCTAAAAACACTGGATTTTCCTCTAGCGGCACCTAGTGCAAACCCTTTTGGCTACATCAGTCCTACCAGTGCGGAGCATGTCAATAAGCAGCTAGGAGATCAAATTCCTTATGTTTTGGATGGTGGCCCTTGCCAAGTTGGCTTAGAAAGTACCATAGTCGGTATTGAGGAAGGGAAAGTTATTGTTTACCGCTTAGGTGGCTTGGATGTCCGAGAGATTGAGGCTTTTGTAGGGCCTGTCAAGGTCAAAACCCATAGCAGTAGTAATCCAAGTGCTCCGGGGCTCCTTGAAAGCCATTATGCCCCTCGAAAACCTTTTGTAGTTGGAGATGTCATTAGTCTATTGCCTCAATTTTTAGATAAAGGAAAAAAAGTGGGGGCCTTGACTTTGAGTGAAATTTTTACTGAAATACCTGAGTCGGATCAAATCCAGCTAAGTGCAAGAAGAGATCTTAAAGAAGCAGCTGCGAATTTATTTTCTGCAATGCGTTCTTTAGACGAATTAGAACTGGATGTGATTTTGGCCGAATGGATGCCAAATGAAGGCTTGGGGAAAGCCATGAATGACCGTTTGCAGAGGGCTTCTGTCAAGGCTTAAGCTGATCTTCACAAATTGATCATTTGAGAATACGGTTTTTGCCTAAAACTTTGATAAATTCAGGCCTATTTTGAATAACAATCCTATCCTATTTTATGAATCCTAGAATCAAAAATGTAGATAACCTCAGTTTCAAAGGAAAAAAGGCGTTAATCCGTGTGGATTTCAATGTTCCTTTGGATGAGCATTTTCATGTGACTGACGATACCAGAATACAAGCGGCTTTGCCTACTATCAATAAAATTTTAGCTGATGGAGGTTCTGCGATTCTGATGTCTCACTTGGGAAGACCGAAAAGTGGTCCTGAAGATAAATTCTCTTTGAGGCATATTGTTGTTGAATTGGAAAAAGCTTTGGAGCGTCCTGTGAAATTTGCGCAAGACTGCATTGGATCTGAAGCCAAAGAATTGGCACTAGGTTTAGAGCCAGGTGAAGTATTGCTTTTGGAAAATCTAAGATTCTACAAGGAAGAGGAAAAAGGAGATGCTGAATTCGCCAAAAAATTGGCTTCTTTAGGAGATATCTATGTAAATGATGCTTTTGGTACCGCACATAGAGCGCACGCTTCTACGGCAGTAATAGCACAGTTTTTCACGGATAAAGTATGTGGTTATTTGATGCTTTCCGAATTGAGAAATGCGGATAAAGTATTGGGTGACCCTGCTAGACCATACACTGCTATCATGGGGGGTGCGAAGATCTCTGATAAAATTTTAATCATTGAAAAGTTACTCGATAAAGTAGATAATCTAATAATCGGAGGAGGTATGTCCTATACTTTTGCAAAGGCTCAGGGTGGAACCATCGGTGATTCTTTGCTGGAGGCTGATAAATTGGATTTCGTACTAGAGTTGATGGAAAAAGCTAAAGCAAAAGGTGTAAACTTAATTTTGCCTTTGGATACCGTAATTTCCAAAGCATTTGCTAACGACGCTGAGCAAGGTTTGGCGAATAAAGGTGAAATTCCTGATGGCTGGATGGGCTTGGATATTGGACCAAAGACCAGAGAGCTTTTTGCTGAAACTATCTTGAAGTCCAAGACGATCCTTTGGAATGGTCCAATGGGAGTTTTTGAAATGGATTCTTTTGATAAAGGTACGAAAGCAGTTGCTGAGGCTGTGGCCGAAGCTACTAAAGGAGGCGCTTACTCTTTGATCGGTGGAGGAGACTCTGCTGCTGCAGTAAACAAATTTGGCTTTGGTGAGCAAGTTTCATTCGTTTCTACCGGTGGTGGAGCATTACTAGAGCATATGGAAGGAAAAGTTCTTCCAGGTGTAGCTGCTTTGGAGCCATAAGTAAGACATAAGACTATAGACAATAGAGAGTATTTCTTAAATGCTCCTTTGAGTATGAAGAAAGGTCACTGGAAACGGTGACCTTTTTTGTTTGATTTGGTTCCTCCTTTTAAAATAGATATGTTAATCCAATTGAGGACATGGTATAGGTTCGATCCTTCTCGAGAGCTAAATTTACCTGCATTGGTTCCTTATTAAATTTATATCCTATTCGCATACCATGAAGTTTTCTAAGTTGATCGATATAAGAATATTGCCTTTCTCCTGTATTAGGGTCATAGGACCATGAGTCTGCTTTTGATATTCCAAAAGCACGGATTCCCAATCCAAATGTAAAATCATTGTCCGCAAAAATGGATACTCTTTTTTGAACTCCTGCTCCTGCCCAAATATGGGAACCATACCATTCTGATTTAGGGATATGCCCTTCGCCCGTTAGCCAGTCAGTTCCCAATTCGACTATTCCTTCGATCCCATATTTTTTGATCAGTGGAAAAGCGTAGGAGCCATATACACCCACTCCGCGATTGGATTGATCTACAAAATCGTTGTTGACATTGAAGTATCTGAAACCAACCTGAAATCGTTGAGTCTTTTGGATTTTCAATGAATCAGATGCAACGCTGATATTTGAAAAAAAGCTTAAAAAAAGGATAAGGGGAATAAAAAGTTTTTTCATGGCACTTTTAAAAGAGAGATTTAGTGAAAAAGAAAACTAGAAAAATTATTTGAACGACAAGTTTAAAAATTAATTAAAATAAAAGGTTGGAAGAAAATTTATGTCTTAAATAATGTAAAAGAAAAAACCCTTCCAGATTGCTCCAGAAGGGTTTTGATATAAATTCGATCGGTACGATTATCCGATAGAGATTCTTTTGAATGCAGAAACAGTCATCCCTTTGCTAACACCGTCAAGGTATTGAGCGATAGTTTTGCTGCTGTCTTTTACAAATTGCTGGCTCAACAAAGTGTTCTCTTTGTAGAACTTGTTCAGTTTACCCATTGCAATTTTTTCCAACATTTCTTCTGGTTTTCCTTCAGCTCTAGCCTGCTCTTTACCTACTTCAATTTCTCTCTCTACAGTAGAAGCATCCACGCCGTCTTTGTCCAAAGCAACTGGGTTCATAGCAGCGATTTGCATAGCTACATCTTTTCCAGCTTCTTCTACATCTCCACCGATGTTAGTCAAGCCTACCAATACACCCAATTTACCATTGGAGTGGATATAAGGAACAACAGCTTCAGCAGAAACAACCTCATAATGGGAGATTTCGATTTTCTCACCGATTTTACCGGTCATTTCTACGATTTTCTCAGCTACAGTGATGTTTTCGAAAGGAATTGCCATGATTTCTTCAACTGAAGCAGCACCTTTTTCCACTGCCAAGTTCAAAAGAGTCGTTGCGAAAGCTCCGAACTCTTCGTTTTTAGCTACGAAGTCAGTTTCACAAGTCAAAGAAAGAATAGTTCCTTTTGCACCGTTTTCAGAAACAGCTGTAACTACAACACCTTCTTTAGTCTCTCTATCAGCTCTGGATGCGGATACTTTTTGACCTTTTTTTCTAAGGATGTCCACAGCTTTGTCGAAATCGCCTTCGGCTTCAGTCAAAGCTTTTTTGCAGTCCATCATACCGGCACCGGTCATTTGTCTCAGTTTGTTTACTTCTTGTGCAGTAATTGCCATTGTTAGGATCTGTTTATAGATTAAACGATTATATTTTTCTTAGGAGTTTTACTAAGCAAAGCTGCTTAGTGGTGTTTTTGCTGCTGTTGAAAAATCAATGATCAGGCAAAAACAAAAAATTGAACATCGACCTGAGCCAGATGTTCAATTTTTTTTAATTTATATCAAATCAATTGGGACCTTACTTTTTGTCCTCAGTTGTATCTACAGCTCTTTTTGCTTCTTCCTCTTCAGAAAGTTTAGCATCTTCTTTGTCTTTCTTACGCTCAGAAAGACCTTCTTCGATAGCTGCACCGAAAGCTTTAACTAGCAAGTTTACTGATTTGAATGCATCATCATTAGCAGGTACTGGGAAATCCACCTCGTTAGGGTTGGAGTTTGTATCTACCAATGCGAAAACAGGGATACCAAGCTTTTGTGCTTCGGCAATTGCAATGTGTTCTCTTTTGATGTCCACGATGAAAAGAGCTGCAGGAAGTCTGCTTAGGTCAGCGATACCGCCCAATACTGTTTCCATTTTGTCTTTTTGACGAGAGATCATCAAACGCTCTTTCTTT
Source organism: Algoriphagus sp. PAP.12 (assembly GCF_026652115.1). Classification (GTDB taxonomy): domain Bacteria; phylum Bacteroidota; class Bacteroidia; order Cytophagales; family Cyclobacteriaceae; genus Algoriphagus. The sequence continues at coordinate 89,138 of NZ_JAPPSQ010000012.1, forward strand.
GCCATGTTCTTGAAAGAGTCTTCCTTCATCATCTTGTCAAGGCCAGACATTTTCTTCAAGGATTTGCGGATTGTTGCAAAGTTGGTCAACATACCACCCAACCATCTTTCGGTTACGTAAGGCATGTTTAGACGTTGAGCTTCTGCTGCTACTAGGTCTTTAGCCTGTTTTTTTGTAGCAACGAACATTACTTTTTTGCCGGAGCGTACGATTTGCTTAACTGCAGCGGATGCTTCGTCGAGGCAGGCAAGCGTTTTGTTTAGGTCGATAATATGGATTCCGTTCTTCTCCATGAAGATATATGGAGCCATTCTGGGATCCCACTTTCTCGTTAAGTGTCCGAAGTGAACACCAGCATCCAGTAAGTCTTTGTATTCGATTTTTGACATGAATCTGTTTGTTTTCTATTGTTGAGAGAAAATAGCCAATTAACGCTTGGAGAACTGGAATCTTCTTCTTGCTTTTCTACGTCCTGGCTTCTTACGTTCTACCATTCTAGGGTCACGAGTCAAGAAACCTTCTTTCTTCAATGGACCTCTGTGTTCCTCGTCAAATTCACACAAAGCTCTTGAGATAGCCATACGAGCTGCCTCAGCTTGTCCTTTGATACCACCACCATCTACATTGATCTGGATGTCGTAGTTACCATCTTGACCTACTAGGGTCAATGGTTGCTTCACGACGATCTGGTGTAGATCAAATGGGAAGTAAACTTCTAGTGCTTGTTTGTTTACGGTAATGTTTCCTTTTCCTGGAGCCATGTAAATTCTGGCTACAGAGGTCTTTCTTCTACCGATTTTGTTGATCATTTCCATGAATTAAGTCGATTAAAGAGTGATGGTTTTAGGCTGCTGTGCTTCATGAGGATGCTCAGATCCTTCATACACGTACAGGTTACCGTACAATTTTCTTCCTAATCTGTTTTTAGGCAGCATGCCTCTGACAGCTTTCTCTACCAAAATCGCAGAAGATTTCTCTTTCAACAATTTAGGAGTAGTGATTCGCTGACCACCAGGATAACCAGTGTGACGTACATATACTTTTGAGTCCCACTTGTCACCAGTCAATCTGACTTTGTCTGCGTTGATTACGATGACGTTGTCACCACAATCTACGTGAGGAGTAAAGCTAGGCTTATTTTTCCCCCTTAAGATTTTCGCTACCTCACTGGCTATTCTACCCAACACTTCTGCCTGGGCATCCACAATCACCCATTGCTTATCTACAGTTGAGTTGTTAGCCGATACGGTCTTATAGCTTAAAGTATCCACTGTGTAACTGTTTAATTTTTAGCTTGTTAAATATATTCGACCCCCAAAAAGGGACACAAAGATAGAAGTATTTTATTTTCTATGCAAAATATTTCCAAGGCTAATCCTGATTTTCATAGGTTTAGCCTCAAAACACCGAATTTCCTGCTGCTTTTCGGGTCTGATTATCAGTTAGTTTTTTCTAACTGATGTACCAAGACCTGAAAGTCTTTTGGATAAGGAGCGTTGACAGTAATTTGTTTTCCGTCCAGTCCCTCAAATCCAATCGTAAATGCATGCAATGAAACGCGTTGCATAATCGGTAACTCCTCCGTGTCCTTCTTAAGGTTGAAGCGGCGCTTGAGTGAAGAAAGGTATAAAGAACGTCCACCATAAAGTTCATCTCCACATATAGGAGACTGCAAATAGGCTAAGTGAACTCTGATCTGATGCAATCTGCCTGTAATTGGCTTACATTCGATCAAAGAATGTGCTCTGTAAGTCTTCAAGGTATTGAAGATTGTCTGAGCAGGCTTGCCATCTTTGCTGACTTTGGCGACTCCTTTAGCTGATGCGACGAGATTGCGGTCTACCATCAATTGATCGTATTCCTTAATTCCTTCGACTACAGCATGATAGATTTTGCTGACTTTCCGGTTTTCAAACTGGATGGCCAAGTGCCGGTAGGCCTCTGGATTCTTGGCGATCACCAGACATCCGGATGTCTCCTTGTCCAAGCGATGACACAGCTGGGCATCTGCTGTGTGATCCTTAGCAAGGTCCAAAATGTTCTGCGCCTCATGCCGATCGTCTAAGCTCGATAGGTAGGGCGGCTTGTTGATCACCAGGTAATCCTCGTTTTCAAACAGTATAAGTTTCTGAAAATCTACTTTCTTCATGGATTCTCCTGCCTCTTCAAAGAGGGTGCAAAATTAGGTGAAATTTAAGGAGTAAAAAAATGTCCTTGAATTATTTCGAGTTTGCAGGTTCAGTTTTAGGATTTTCTTCCTGATTTGCGGTCTTTGACAATGGCAATGAAAAGCTGAAAATAGACCCTTTGCCAACTGTAGAGCTAACGGAGATCTTGCTTTTATGGCCTTCCAGAATGTGTTTTACAATTGCTAAACCCAGACCGGTTCCACCTTCTTTTTTGTTTCGACTTTTTTCAACGCGGTAGAATCTTTCAAAAATCCTTTTCAAATCCTCCGGAGGAATTCCCTGGCCATCGTCTTTGATTTCTACCTGAATATGGTTTTTCTGAGCCTTTAGATTGATCTTAACTTCTCCCTCATCATGGTTGTACTTGACAGCATTGAAGATTAGGTTTTGGCAAACTCGGTAAATCTTCTGCCTATCTGCATGAGTGATATAGGACTTCTCAGAATCGAATTTGAAATTGATCTTGACCTTTCTTTTGGAAGCTTTATGCTCCAATTCATCGATCACTTCTTCGATTATTTCCTTTAGATCGAAATCCGAAAAGTGAAATTTGATCACCCCGCTCTCCATTTGGTTTAAGGTCAAAAGGTCCTGAACCAGGATGTCCAATGAATCTAGGCTTTTTGCGGCACGCTTCAGGAATTTCATTCTCACCTGCTTGTCATCCATTGCTCCGTCTAGAAGTGTATGGATATAGCCCTGAGTCGCGAAAATTGGAGTTTTCAACTCATGGGAAATGTCTGCGATAAATTCCCTTCTGAATTCTGCGTTTTTCTGAAGTGTGTCGATTTCTTTCTGTCTAGCTAATGCGTATGAGTTGATGACAGAATTTATCTTTCTCAAAGGAGAGATGGAAGACTTGGAACTTTTGTTAGCGATTTCGGAAAGGTCCTTTTTCTGGATCTTTTCTAATAATGAGTAGATGTTGCCGATTTCACGAAACACCAGAAACTCTAGTGTAATGTTTATTAATAAATAGGAGGCGGAAAAAGATAAAGCACCTGCAACCAATATAAGCAAAGTGGTGGCGTCATCCATCAAAGAAAGGAATGCAGCCACCAAAGCTGATATGGCAAGTGCCAATACTAATGAAATACCTCTTGAGGTTGCAAGCATTTTTAGGAGCCTAAATCGAATTTATATCCTACACCTTTTACAGTAGTGATGTAGTCATCTCCGATTTTTTCCCGCACTTTTCTGATGTGCACATCGACCGTTCTGGCCAATACAAATACATCAGATCCCCAGATATTCTGAAGAAGCTCATCTCTACTGAATACCATATTAGGGTTTTTGGCTAGGAAATACAATAATTCAAATTCCTTCTTAGGCAAGGTGATCGTTTTTCCGGATTGCTCAATTGTGTAGCTTCCTCGGTCGATAACCAAATCACGAATCTTGATTTGAGATTGCTCTTGTTCTTTTTTAGACTCACGTCTAAACAAGGCAGCAATTCTACTCATCAAAGCTCTTGGCTTAATAGGTTTGGTGATATAGTCGTCAGCCCCCACATCAAATGCAGCCACTTCAGAATATTCTTCCATCCTTGCGGTCAAGAATATGATGAAGGTGTTTTTCAATTCAGGGATTTGACGAATTTGAAGACAGGTCTCGACGCCATCTTGATTTGGCATCATGATGTCTAAAAGAATGACATCTGGCTGGAATTTAGTAGCAGTTTTTACTGCTTTGATCCCATCCTCAGCTGTCGCTACTTCATATCCTTCTTTCTGGAGGTTGTACTTGAGAATCTCAACAATGTCCGGCTCGTCATCTACGACCAAGACCTTGATTTTCTGTTTGTCGCCCATGGAGTTTGTCTTAATAGTTGAGTAAAATTAAGGAATATTTGAAGATAGCAGCCAAATATAATGGAAGCTATAGGGGCGATTTAATGTAGATTGTATGGAAAAGTAAACTTTTTGGCTGCTAGTGTTAAGAAATTATTATCCTATGTTTCTTAATTGTATCTAAGTCCCTTTGCTGACTTCAGATCTAAATTCAAAGAGCCCAAGAATAAGTTGGCCTTAATTTTAACCGGGATTTTGTTTTGATCCTTTGTGACCCAGACTTTCACTGGGTAATCACCCCTGAAGAGTTTGTTTTTTGGAATTTGGGGTGAAAAAATGTAAGTGTCTTTCTCGCCGATTTCTGTATCCAGCTTTTCAGAGCCCTCGTAGATTAACTTTATGTTATATATTTCTTTATCGAAGAATCCGCGGATGATTATTTGATCTCCTTTCTTCATATCCTTCAAGTCAAGGGTTCTCAAGTAATAAAATCCACTAACAATATCTTGTACTTGTCCAGGTAGTTCAAACTCCTTTTCTTCTTTCAGATTTCTATTTTCTTTGTCAAAAACCTGCATCAAAGCCACATAATTCTTTTGGTCAAAATGGACCTTCTCATGTTTTCTATAATTCCCTTCTTCGATATGGCGATAGGATTGAATAGGGTACTTGGTATCCATGTCTAAAATGGTCCCCCAATTGTCATTCACTTTTCCGAAAATCGTAGCTGCGCCCTTGGTTTTACCGAATACATCGATCTGATAATGCGATTTGTCATTTTCTTTATGAGGTCTTTTGGCAACTTGCATTTTGGCATCTGCAAGGTTGAACCAGCCATAACTCACCTCAAAATTCAACTCTTCCCCAAAAGTAAATGGTTCGCCCTGAGGCACCTGTCCAAAAACAGTTCCTGAGAGGAATAAAAATAGAATTAGGGTGAGTAATTTTGGGCTATTCATAAGTTTTTTTGACAATACCTGACAAAATCTGGGTATTTTACTGATATGTACGAAAAAGCGTGCCGAATAGTGGTTAAAAATACGAATTTGCCTCTCGAAATCAATAAATCTAAAGTCTTTGGTAAAGGGCTTTGCAATCTTTAACTTCAATATCTGATTCTAATAAATTTATAAATATGAGTAATAACGCAGAAAAACTGAAGGCTCTCCAATTAACAATTGATAAGCTGGAAAAAACCTACGGAAAAGGAACGGTCATGAAGCTGAGCGATAATAAAGTTCAGGATATACCGGCAATTTCTACAGGTTCCTTGGGCTTGGATATGGCATTGGGAGTAGGGGGGATACCTAGAGGAAGAGTGATTGAGATTTACGGACCTGAATCATCCGGTAAAACGACATTGACCATGCACTGTATCGCCGAGGCTCAGAAGGCTGGTGGCTTGGCTGCTTTTATCGATGCTGAACACGCATTCGATAAGGTGTATGCAGAAAAATTGGGAATCGATACTGAAAACCTATTGATCTCCCAGCCAGACAATGGTGAACAAGCATTAGAAATTGCTGAGCATTTAATCCGCTCTGGTGCGATTGATATTATCGTCATTGACTCCGTAGCGGCTTTGGTACCGAAAGGTGAATTGGAGGGTGAAATGGGTGAAAGCAAAATGGGACTTCAAGCAAGATTGATGTCTCAGGCTTTGAGAAAATTGACTGGAGCAATCAATAAAACAGGTTGTGCTTGTATTTTCATCAACCAGCTTCGTGAGAAAATCGGTGTTATGTTTGGGAACCCAGAAACTACTACCGGTGGTAATGCTTTGAAGTTTTATGCTTCCGTTCGTTTGGATATCCGTAGAATCGGTCAAATTAAAGAGAGTGCGGATAGCATTTTAGGAAACAGAACTAGAGTGAAGGTGGTGAAAAACAAAGTAGCACCTCCATTCAAAGTGGTTGAGTTTGATATTATGTATGGTCAGGGTATTTCCAAAGTCGGTGAGATTATTGACTTGGGAGTTGAGTTTGACATCATTAAGAAGGCGGGATCTTGGTTCTCTTACAATGGTGAGAAGCTAGGTCAAGGACGAGATTCTGTTAAAAATTTGATTTTGGATAATCCTGAATTGATGGAGGAACTTGAAGTGAAAATCAAAGCCGCTTCTGGTTTAATGGCAGCAGATCCTTCTGCAGAAATTAAAGATTAAAATTGATAAAGTTCTAAAGTGGAAAGGCTACTCATTGAGTAGCCCTTTTTTATTTTTTGAAGACGTTATTAAGCCGTTCTTATGGCTTCAACTGGATCAAGTCTTGCCGCTAAAGTTGCTGGTATGATCCCGGATACCACTCCGATTATGGAAGATACGCCTAGCCCCAGCATGATGTTTTTAAAAGAAAGAACCAGCTCTAAACTTCCGAGCTGCATAAAGCTCAGGAAGTAAACGAGTAGGATTCCAGTTCCTCCTCCAATTAAACTCAAGAATACCGCTTCGAACAAGAATTGGAATAAGATAAAATAGTTTCTAGCACCAAGAGATTTCTGGATTCCAATGATGTTGGTTCTTTCTCTCACAGAAACAAACATGATGTTGGCGATACCAAATCCCCCAACCAGAATGGAGAATCCACCGATTACCCAACCGGCAGCTGAGATCACATCAAAGATGGACCCGATAGCATTTTGGATAAATTCAGTTTTGTTTAAAGAGAAATTGTCTTCTTCAGTAGGCTTCAAGCCTCGTTTTGCACGCATGATTCCCATCATCTCATTTTCCAATGCGACAAGGCCTATATCATCTTCTTTTCCTTTGGCAGCGATAGTAGGCTCGATTCCATTTCTTCCAGTATAAAACATCTTGGTGAAAGATCCATAAGGAATCAGGCAGGCCTCATCTTTGGATGGTAAATCAAATAGTCCTTCACCTTCCTCTTCAAACACGCCGATCACGACATATTTCATCCCTTTGATTTTGATTTCTTTTCCAATGATGGGCTGATTTGGATATAAGGTATTTGCAATTGTTTTACCAATGATTGCCAAGTTTCTGGAAGCGTTGATCTCCATTTCGGAGAAATATCTTCCCTCTTCAAGAGCAACTTCGTACACATCTTGATAGGTGTAAGCCACTCCGGTTAATTGCATTCCTTGAAATGCGTTACTCCCAGCCTGAGCGGTTGCGGTTGCAGAGGCCGAAATGGTAACAGCTTCCGCAGATTTTAATCTTTCCTGCATGAATTTATATTCCGCCATTGTTCCAGGTGGCCTTCTGAAATATTTCCACCAAGGATAATCCTGAGGTCCTGATGCAAATGGAAAACGGTCAACCCGCATCACATTTGTTCCTAAGAAAGAAAAAGAGGATTTAATGTTATTTTCGAGGGAATCCACGAGTGTAAAAACAGCAATAATGGCAAAAATCCCCACTGTTACACCCAGAAGGGACAATATCGTCCGAGTGAGATTGGAGCTCAGAGCATTCGCTGCGAATCGAAAACTTTCCCAAGTAAGTTGCAAAAACAACATGCTTTTATAATAGTTGGTTAAAACAATTCATCAAGATAGAGGTTTTTGGACATTATGTTATTATCTTTGCATTTTTTAGAGTAATTCTAAATCAAACAAATCAAGCTCAGACATCTAAAGCTTCTCTATGAAATTATCTGATTTCAAATTTGACGTACCAAAGAAACTTGTTGCATTATATCCGACTGAAAATCGTGATGAATCCCGCCTAATGGTGGTTCACAGGAAAACCGGTGAGATCGAACATAGATCATTCAAAGACATCATTGATTACTTCGGCGAAGGTGATGTTTTTGTAACAAATGATACCAAGGTTTTCCCAGCGAGACTTTACGGGAACAAGGAAAAAACAGGTGCAGAAATCGAAGTATTCCTTCTTCGTGAATTGAACCCTGAATTGAGACTTTGGGATGTATTAGTAGATCCAGCGAGAAAAATCAGAGTTGGGAATAAATTGTATTTCGGTGATTCTGATTTGGTAGCTGAAGTTATTGATAATACCACTTCTAGAGGAAGAACTATCCGTTTCTTGTTTGATGGAACTGAAGAAGAGTTCCATAAGACTATAGACAGTTTGGGAGAAACTCCTCTTTTGAAAGAAATCATCGAGCGTAAGATCGAGCCAGAAGACAGAGATAGATATCAAACAGTTTTTGCAAAGAATGTAGGTGCTGTTGCTGCTCCTACTGCTGGTTTACACTTCACTCCTCATTTGTTGAAAAGACTAGAACTTCAAGGTGTCGAAGTGACTCCAATTACTTTGCACGTAGGTTTGGGTACCTTCCGTCAGGTTGACGTTGAAGATTTGACCAAGCATAAAATGGATTCTGAGAATTATGATATTCCTGAAGGAACTGTTGATTTGGTGAATGAAGCCTTGGATAATAAAAAGAGAGTGGTAGCGGTCGGTACTACTTCTTTGAAAACCATTGAATCCTCTGTGACTGCAAATGGAAGATTAAAAGCTTCCAGCGGATGGACAGATAAATTCATCATTCCTCCTTACGAATTCAAAATTGCAAATGCCTTGATCACCAACTTCCACTTGCCTGAGTCAACTTTGTTGATGACAGCAGCAGCTTTTGGAGGTTATGATCTGATCATGAAAGCATATAAAGAGGCAATCAAAGAGAAATATCGATTCTTCTCCTACGGGGATGCGATGTTGATCCTTTAATATTTAGAAGCTCCCGAAAGGGAGCTTTTTTTGTATTTTCACTTTTTGATAATTCATACGTAATCGGACAGTAGTACTTAAGGGATACTTTTGTCAAAAATTCAATCCATGAGAAAAGCTGCAGTTTTAGTGGCCGGAGGAAAGGGAACTCGAATGGGTGGGCCGATTTCCAAACAATATTTACCAATTGGCGGGAAGCCTATCTTGATGCATACTTTGGAGGTGTTTTTCAAAGTAGATCCTCAGATTGAGTTGATTTTGGTGATTCCAGAACTCGATTTCGACTATTGGAATGAATTGGTTGAGACTTTTGAATTTAAAATTCCTCATCAAGTTGTTTCAGGCGGAAATTCCAGATTTCAATCAGTAAAAAATGGATTGAATGCAATTCCTTTTCAAGTGGGGTTAGTTGCTATTCACGATGGAGTAAGGCCTTTTGTAAAGTCATCAGTGATTGAGTCAAGTTTTGAGGAAGCAGAAAGATCGGGGAGTGGAATTGCAGTGGTTTCTTTAAAAGACTCTATTCGAAAACTGACTGATGATGGAAAGTCTTTTTATCAAGAGAGACAATATTTCCGATTGGTTCAAACCCCTCAGACTTTTCAATTAGAGAAAATCAGAAAGGCTTTTCAGGTAACTGAAATTCCTCAATTCACAGATGATGCAACTGTCTATGAGCATCAGGGTTGGCAAGTCAGTTTGATTCCTGGAAATCCAGAGAATATCAAAATTACCACTCCAGAGGACATGGATTACGCTGAGTATCTCTTAAGCTTGAAAAAGTAAAGTCGGTCAAATTTTTTGATGAATTTTCACCGACTTTTTCGGTGGTTTTACCGACTTTTTGATTACCTAGTCGAAATGTGATTCTCGTAATAGTGCCTCAATGATACATTTGGGTATCATTAATCGACAAAGCAATGGGAAAGTATTCTAATCCAAGATCCAGTAACGACGGTGGTATCGTCTTCGGGTTTATTATTATCGGTGTTGGCGTTCTTATTTTATTGAGAAAGCTGGGTTTTTATTTCCCAGATTGGGTATTGTCCTGGCCAATGATTTTGGTAGGGGTAGGTATCGTCGTTTTGATCAAACATCAGTTCCAATCTTTCTTTGGGGCTATGATGTTGGGTTTTGGACTTTATTTCCTGGCCGAACGAGAATTTGGGTTTGACTTTGGAATAGAACGCTATGTTTTCCCTGTAGGCTTGATTTTATTGGGTATTTATCTAGTGACCCAAAAGCAAAAGGAAAAACGCGTGATTGACAATGTACAGGAGCAAATGAGGAAGAAAACATTCCAATCTAGTACAGAATCTAAATTTTCCTCTGAAAACGTGGAGGATGCTAAAGTCGAGTCCGAAACGAATTACTCGAAAAGCTCTGCTGGAATGAGTGGAGTTTCTGGAATCTCTTACTCTGACAGTGTAAATATTGATGCGATCCTAAGTGGGGTAAGCAAAAGAATCCTATCAAAGAATTTTCAGGGTGGAAAGTTAACTGCTTTCATGGGAGGTGTTGATTTGGATTTGAGTCAGGCAGATTTGAATGGTGTGGTGACTGTTCAGGTCGATGTGATCTTTGGAGGAATGAAATTGGTGGTGCCACCTCATTGGGATGTCAGAACTGAAGTGACCAATATCGCGGCAGGAATTGAGGATAAGCGAATTTATCGTCAGGCGGAAGTCGATCCGGATAAGGTTTTAGTTTTGAAAGGAACAATCCTGTTCGGAGGTTTGGAAATCAAATCATTTTAACGACCTTCCTAGCTAAAAGCAAACGTTTTGTTTTCTAAGGCCTTTTCTACCCCAACCAAAGCGAATTTCATCATTCAAGGAGCCGGAATTATCTGGCTCCTTGCTACGTCTGTCATTCTTCATTTTTATGGGATTGATTGGATGGTGGCCTTGAGTGATGGTGCTATCTATTCTTTGATTTTCATTGGGGGCGTGTTTATTCTTGATCGGATTTTCAGTTCGTATATTCCCAAAGGAGCTAATACTTGGCTTCTTTTGATTTTGCCAGTTGTATTGAGTTTAGTTGGAGCTCTATTTCATAGATACACGCTACAATGGCTCTTCTCTGAAGAAGTAGGCTTTAAAGCCATTTTAAAAAATCATTTTTACTTGAGGTGGATGATTTTGGCTATCGTGGAGATTATGGTGACATTGCTTGCGATAGTAGTTTCCAAATTGGAGCAACAGGAGGAAAGTCAAAAACGGGAATTGCATATTTTGGAACTGTCCAAGGAAGCGGAATTGACTCAAATTCGTCAGCAATTGCAACCTCACTTTCTTTTTAATAGCTTGAATTCCGTCAATGCATTAGTTGTTTCACAGCCTCAAAAAGCAAGAGAGATGGTTTTACAGCTTTCTGATTTTCTTCGAGGAACTATCCGGAAAAATCATCAGGAATGGATCAGGTTGGAGGAAGAACTGGATTACTTGAAGATGTACCTGGATATTGAGAAAGTTAGGTTTGGTCATAGACTTCAAGTTGAGTTTGCAGTGTCTGATGAAGCGTTAAAAATGAAATTGCCCCAACTTTTAATTCAGCCTTTACTTGAAAATGCCATCAAACATGGTTTGTATGGTATGACTGGCGATGTTGAAATCATCCTGACTGCTGTCAAAGAAAATAACTACTTGGTGCTAAAAGGGACCAATCCCTATGATCCAGAGGTTCCTTCTCCGATAGGAAAAGGATTTGGGTTGAGTTCAGTTGAAAGACGATTGTATTTACTTTTTGGAAGAAGTGATTTGTTGAAAAAAGGAGGGGAAAATGGTGTTTTCACGGTTCAACTTAAGATTCCACAATTGAAATGATCAGGACCATAATTATAGACGATGAGCCTTTGGCTGCTGGAATTGTAAGGGAGTTTCTAGCTGAGTTTCCACAGTTTGAAATTGTAGATCAATGCGAAGATGGTTTTCAGGCGATGAAATCCATTCAAAAGCATCAGCCGGATTTATTGTTTTTGGATGTGCAAATGCCCAAAATCACTGGATTCGAATTGCTGGAATTATTGGATGAGCCTCCGGCGGTCATATTTACCACTGCATTTGATCAATATGCGCTGAAAGCTTTCGATGCGCAGGCTGTGGATTATTTATTAAAGCCCTTTTCACAGGATAGGTTTAGACAGGCCATTGAGAGGTTTTTAAGCACTCAAGAGAAAGAGATCGATGCTTCTGGGATTCAGGATTTGGCTGAGAAGAGTAATCGGCTAGTAGTCCGCGTAAAGAATGAAATTAAAATCATCCCAGTCTCTGAGGTGATGTATTTTGAAGCCCAAGATGATTATATCGCCATTCACACAGATTCTGGTCAGTTTCTCAAAAAGATGACCATGAAGTCTTTGGAGGAATCTTTATCACCAGATCAGTTTGCAAGAATTCATCGCTCTTATATGTTGAATTTGAATCAAATCACGAGGATTGAGTCTTATGAAAGAGATAGTTATTTGGTCTTTTTGAAAAATGGAGAAAAGCTTCCGGTAAGTAAGACCGGGTATGCAAGACTCAGACAAGTGCTGGGTTTATAAAAAAGAAAGCCCCGATTGAGATCGGGGCAGTGCTTTGTATTTAATATTCGTCCTCGTTGAAGAAGAAGTCGTCTTTCGTCGGATAATCCGGCCAGATCTCTTCAATCGTTTCATAGGGCTCTCCGTCATCCTCCAATTCCTGAAGATTTTCCACTACTTCTAGTGGCGCTCCAGATCGGATTCCGTAATCAATAAGCTCATCCTTGGTTGCTGGCCAGGGAGCGTCCTCAAGGTAGGATGCTAGTTCAAGTGTCCAGTACATAGTGTTTATTTTAAGGTGTTCCGGATTTTAAGGTTGCAAAATTATCTTTTTTTTTAAATATGTAATCGTGTACTGATTTATTTAAAAGAAAGTTGCTTCAAAATATAATTTTTTACGTCAACTTTTCTTTTCAGACCGAATAGTTTTTTCTTCATCATGATTTCAAAGTCGCTACTTCTTGTCTGAAAATTATCAGAATTTCCTTGAGCGGTCTCATATTCAGTTTGATCTCTGTGAAGCAAATCCTTCAACAAAGCTGTTTTGATCTGAATCTGTTCTGCCTCTGGTTTTTCGTCAAAATCAGCATATTTCCCATGAACTAATTTTTCCAAGAAAGCTTTCTCAAAAACGATGTCAGAGAAGAATTGGAAAGATCTGGCCAATAAGTTGGCATCTTTCGGTTTGCGAGGGGGTAATTTTCTCCACTCTTGCTGAATTTCCTTGGCTCGGTTGATTAATATAGGAGTAGTCGGCTGACTTGCTAATCTTTTGATTTCGTCAGTCAGAGTCTCTACTTTCTTCATGACCTCGCGCGGATGCATTTGAGGGCCGGGATTTAGGGTTCTCTTATATCTGGAGAAGATCCTATTGTTCAGTCGAGAGAATTCATCCCAAAGTGGTTGTCTCTTTTCGGCAGGAACTTTCCCGGCAGATTTCCACTCTTTTTGAATTTTTTTACTGATTTCAAAGGCCATTTTGGCATCAGGAAGGTCATGTGCTTCTCTAGCCTGAACCACCAACGCTTCATAAACTTTGATGTTTTCTTCAGCCTGAAGAGCCAATCCTTCATAGAAATGTCTTCTATTTTCGAAAAAATGCTGCACAGAATCATTGAATTGTGCTTCGATTTCTTCCTGAATTTCCTTTTCGACTGGTCCAGTTTTGATCCATCTCAATTTTAGCTCTTTGTAAAATTCAGTGGTTTCTCTCCAGTCCGTGTCATCTTTTTTGGATTCAGCCTCTAGGATCAAGGCCTGCTTAACCTCCAAATTTTTGGTCCGGTTTGCCTGAATGATCTCATTGAGGAATTCTTCTTGTTGATTCAGTTCGTCGATCAAAGGGATAAAGTCACCCAAAGCGTCTGATTCATAGAGAGAATCGCGAAGGTGAATCAATTTCATTAGAAAAGAGCCTTTGTTTTGGTTCTCCTGGATATCGGTCTTGAGCTTTTCTACTTTTTCTTTCAGTTGCTCAAAGCGACCTTCAAAATAAGCTAGGGTAGAGGCTTCGTCCTCTTTTACTTCACCGATCTCCCTATCTGCTGTTCCAAGAAATCCCTTCAAATAAACTTTATCGTCTTTAATGTATCCATACGGATGCTCCATTGTTCTACAGTAGGTTAGGTGGTCGTTTTCAATTTTCCGCAAATTAATTAATTCAAAAGCACTTATCCTAAGAAAGGGCTTTTTTTGCATCTTTGCTCTTTAACGCAAATTTTCAAGAAAAATTCAACGCATGAGCGCAGAAAAAATCATCTTTTCCATGGCTGGTGTCTCCAAAGTCTACCCGCCACAGAAAAAAGTTCTTAAAGATATCTACCTCTCATTTTTTTATGGAGCCAAAATCGGTGTCCTAGGTCTTAACGGTTCCGGTAAGTCTTCCTTGCTGAGAATCATCGCCGGCATGGACAAAGATTACCTTGGTGAAGTAGTCTTCTCTCCGGGATATACCGTCGGAATGCTAGAGCAAGAGCCTCAATTGGATCCAAATAAAACTGTCAAAGAGGTCGTCGAAGAAGCAGTTGCTGACACGGTTAATTTGCTGAAAGAATTCGAAGAAATCAACGAAAAGTTTATGGATCCTGCATTGATGGATGATATGGATGCCATGAACAAGCTGATCGAGCGTCAGGGAGAAGTTCAGGAAAAACTGGATGCCGCAAATGCTTGGGAGCTAGACGTGATGCTGGACAAAGCCATGGATGCTTTGAGACTCCCGCCAAGTGATGCCATCGTAGGCAATCTTTCAGGGGGTGAAAAAAGGAGAGTGGCACTTTGTCGCTTATTGCTTCAGGAACCTGATGTCTTGCTTCTGGATGAACCTACCAACCACTTGGATGCGGAATCTGTACATTGGTTGGAGCAGCACCTACAACATTATAAAGGAACTGTCATTGCAGTAACTCACGATAGATACTTCTTGGATAATGTAGCAGGCTGGATTTTGGAATTGGATCGTGGAGAAGGTATTCCTTGGAAAGGAAATTATTCTTCTTGGTTGGATCAAAAGCAGCAGCGATTGAAGCAGGAAGAGAAAACAGAATCTAAGCGTCAAAAGACCTTGGAGCGAGAATTGGAGTGGATCAGAATGTCTCCAAAAGCCCGCCAGTCCAAAGGAAAGGCTCGTTTGAACGCCTATGATAAATTAATCGGAGAAGAGTCCAAAGAGAAAGAAGCGAAGTTGGAATTATTTATCCCACCGGGACCGAGATTGGGTGCTAAGGTGATCGAAGCCAACAATGTTTCCAAAGCTTATGGAGATAAATTATTGTTCGAAAACCTAAGTTTTGCACTTCCTCAAGGTGGTATTGTGGGGATCATTGGTCCAAATGGCGCCGGTAAAACGACCCTCTTCAAATTGATCACTGGTCAGGAAAAACCTGATTCTGGGAATTTCGAAGTGGGCGAGACAGTAAAGCTGGCCTATGTGGATCAAGAGCATGATACGTTGGATGCAAATAAGACGGTTTACCAGACTATTTCTGAGGGCAATGAGCTGATGAAATTGGGTAATAAGGAAGTGAATTCCAGAGCCTATGTTTCCAAGTTCAACTTTGCTGGATCTGATCAGGAGAAAAAAGTAGGAGTTCTTTCCGGCGGTGAAAGAAATCGGGTTCACTTGGCTTTGACCCTAAAAGAAGGCGGTAACCTTTTGCTTTTGGATGAACCTACCAACGACTTGGATGTGAATACACTTCGAGCGCTGGAAGAGGCCTTGGAAAACTTCGGTGGCTGTGCAGTGATTATCTCCCACGACCGTTGGTTCTTGGATAGAATCTGTACACATATCCTTGCTTTTGAGGGAGATTCTCAAGTGTATTGGTTTGAAGGGAACTTCTCCGATTACGAAGAGAACAAGAAGAAGCGTCTGGGTGATCAGGCCCCATCTAGAATCAGATATAAAAATTTGAAGTAAAATTCTGAAAGTTAAAATCACAAGGCTAAAACCCTCCGGTCCGAAAGAATGGGAGGATTTTAGCTTTGTGAATAGTTTTTGAATAAAATCAGAATCAACCTTTGAGTTGACTTACTTAAGAAAGTAAGTCATGTCCTTGTGAAGGCTTTGAAATTGAGTATATTAATGCCTTTCAAAAATAGATGCGATATATTTTTATAAGGACTTTTCTCTTGGTATTTGTTTTTTTGGGCGAATTAAGTGAAGGGTTTGCTCAAAATGCTAACGTAAGGAATCAAGGAGGATTTGAAAGGAGGACACCATCACCTGCTGTAGACCCAGATTCTCCAGTGGAGAGTTATGGAGCAACCCCTAGTGAGGCACTTTTGGTAGGAGAAAAAGATGCAGGTCGACTGGTAATTATTGACCCCGAATCTCTAGAGATAGTCGCTCGAATTCCAGTTGGAGGGAATTTGCATGAATTGGCGACGGATGGGCGATATGTGTATTTGGGCTCCAATCTTCCAGGGATAACAGTGGTAGACGCAGTGGCTCAGAAAAGAGTGGAGTCAATTGATATCAGTCCTTTCGGAAGGCCCCACGCGATTACCTTTGCCGGAAAGCATCTTTATATCGGCCATGAGAGAAGTAGGCTGATTTCACGATATGATCCCATAACTAAAAAGTTTGATGAGGTGATAGGACTGCCCGGGGGATCTCATTTATTGATTGTTACGCCTGATGAAAAACACATTTATACTGCGAGTTCTAATGGGCAATTGATTTCTATCATTGATAAAGTAACTTCTTCAAACGGTTCTACAACTTTGTCATTTACTTCTTTTCCGGGTGATACCAGAATGGAAGGAATGACTCTGTCTCCAGATGGTAATGAATTTTGGGTTCTTCATATGAATCAAAAAAAGATTTCAGTGATAAATGTGCCTGAAAAAAGATTGATTGAAACCATTGAGTTTGAAGGAAGCTTAAATAACAGGATTCGATTTTCTAGAGATGGAAAGTATGTTTTCCTTAACGAGTTGAATGGGAACGAACTTCGGGTGTATGATGCATCTACAAGAAAGGAAATCAAGAGAATTGATGTTGGAGCTGGTGGAGAGGGGATTTTTATGGATCCAGTTCGTCCAAGAGCATATTACGCAGTCAGTGCAGGAAATAAATTGGTGGTGATTGACACAAACACTTTAACTGTAATCAAAGAAATTCAGGGCCTGCTAAACCCTGATGGAATGGATTGGTATTCGGCAAAGTGATGTTTTTTTGATTGATGATAGAAAAAAACAATTAGATTCTCCCCTTTGAATTATTTCCTCTTCAACTCCAGCACCGTAATCTCCGGCCAAATCCCTACGCGACCTGGAAAAGCCAAGAATCCAAAACCTCGGTTGACATGAAGGTATCGACCTAGTTCCTCATATAGTCCAGCCCATTTTGGGTATCGGAATGAGGCAGGACTCCATTTGATAAATCCGGGGATTTCGATTCCAAACTGCATTCCATGCGTATGTCCACTTAGCGTCAAATGAATGAATTGAGCGAATTTTTTCACCTCCTCATCAAAGTGCGATGGATCATGACTCATCAAGATTTTAAAGCCTTTTTCAGTTAAGTTTTCTGTTGCTTTCCCCAAGTCTCCATATTGAGCAAAGCCTTTTCCCCAGTTTTCTACACCTATCAAATCAATGCTCGCTCCACCTTTTTGGAGTTTGACGTTTTCATTACGTAGGAGTTGAAAACCCAATTCTTTTTGAATATCTGCCAGGCGATTTAGATTGGCTTTTTTAGCTTCTAGATTCGGCCAAGACATATAGTCACCGTAATCGTGGTTGCCCAGAATGGAATACTTACCCATCGGAGCCTTTAGCTTTTTGAATGTGTCCACCCAAGGCTCCATTTCCCCGGCATGGTTGTTTACCAAGTCTCCTGTAAAAAGAATTACATCGGATTCCTGCTGGTTGATCAGGTCGACGCCGTATTCCAATTTCTTTTTATCATCAAAACTTCCGGAGTGGATGTCTGAAATCTGGGTAATAGTGAATCCATCAAACTCTTCAGGCAAATCATCGAATTCCAAGGTGTGTTTAACCACTCGGTAGCGATATTTTCCAATGAGGACTCCATGAAGAATTCCAACAAAGGGAATAGCTGAAAGAATCAAGGCTGTTTGACTGACGAACTTTCTACGGTCAGGAAGGAAGTCACCTTCTCGGCTTCCACTTACGGATTGATAGGCTCCTGTGAAAAACCGAGTTATATCTTCCCCAAACATAAATACTAGTACAATCAGTTTGGGAACAAGTGATAAAACCATCAATGAAACCATCCTTCCAAAATGAATGCTGACTTGACCTCGGTCGAAGGTCATAAAGCCGTATGCAACATAGAGGTAGACTAATATTGAAAATGCCCAAAAGGCAATTTTTACAAGGGTTTGCTCTGGGAAAAGTGTTTTAAATGCCTGGTAAGAATACCAGTCAATTAAGGCTAGGAATACAATAAATAGGAGAGTACGAATCACAATAATGGTTTGTTGGGATGATGGAAAAGGAGTTTGGGTCCTCTTGCAAAATTGAATTTTGAAGGCGATAAATTACCATAACGGGAAGAATAATAGTAGGTTGACTAAAATGGGACTAAAAGATGTACCTTGGTTGCTTGATTTAAGATTTTGCCAGAATAATTTTAGTTTTCTTTCTTCCAGTATGGATTATCCTTTTTGTGATTTCCAATATCAAAAAAACAAAATGGACCTACCAACTATCTGGTAAGCCCATTTTGCTTATTTAAAATTTATAGGGTCAGCTTAATTTTTCACAACTCGATGTAATCTTCCAAAGTTGCCAATTCGAATAAAGTAAAGCCCATTACTTAATTCTTGTAATGCAATTTGAACATCTGAACCTGTTGTTGTAATCGATTTCACCAGCCTTAAATTACTGTCATAAATGTAAATCTGGGCTGGTAGTAACTCAGGCTCTATGCCATCTATGGTAACTAGATTTGATGTCGGGTTTGGATATATTCTAATTTGTTCCGGTTTCTTGTCGAGTTCAGATTCCGGATTAGAATTTTCTTGATTCAATTTTCTGGCAGCTTCATCATTTGGCTGACATTCAGGACTTGCATTTAATGGCACTAGGTATTTTTGTCCTGTAAATATAGAGCCATCCGTAAACTGAACTTTATCGGCATATAATGAGCCTTCCAAGATAGAGTTTTCTCCAAATTCAACAGATGCAAAAGGAGCGAGGATATTTCCTTGGAAGAAGCTGTTTTTGAAATGAATCGGTTCATTCCCTGAATATTGAACAGTTACGCTATTCTGAGCTCCATCCGTTCCAGCCAGATATTGTTGGTCAGAGTGAGGGAGCCATTTGTTGACACGAATTAGGATTGGCCCTGTGCTTACATCAAAATTCACGATGGTATTTTTTCCTGAAATTTTCCATGAATCAATTAAATAAGACCCACTGACCAGATTAAGTGTCGTGTTTTCTAGCATATCTATTGAAAGATAGGTTCCTGGGGCAAGGTCAAGTATGTCTCCTTTCTTAAGTTGGAATTTTTCTTTCGAGTTGACCTTAGGAAAATTTAATTCAGGCCTTTCAAAACTAACCACGCATTCAGATTCTTTGCTGATGGCACCAAGGGGTAGAAGATTAGATTTTTTCTGAGAGTCAACTTCTTTTGCAAGTTGCAAATAATCGAAAACTACGCTTGATTCGCCACGAAGAATCAATTCATTTCCAACATAAAGATCTCCAACAATAGTGACAGGAGTTCCTCCTTGGAATGAAACATTTTCAAAGATCATATCGCCTGAGGAACCCACAGATCCTTGGGACTCTTGGAAATATTTGCTAAAGTATACATGGTCAAAACCATAAATACTAAAGTCGCTTAAGGAGTTTATTACCTCAGCACCCAGGTCCACTGTGTTAACTAGGTCTAGTCCGGTTATTTCTTGGGTGCATTGGTTGAAATTATTTTCGACATAAGTTCCGATAGGACTATATGCTGAGGCCTTTGCAACTACATCATATTCGACAGGCTCAAAACATCCTGTGTTAGAAATAGAGGCAATTTCAGGAGTGACTATGACTAAAACTTCAATAGATACAGACTCCCCAACCCCGATCTGGTTTCCGTCAGCCAAAAGGTTTTTATCACCTTTCCCGTCAAAATTGGAATTGACAATCAATTCCTCACTACTGATGCAATTGACAATGAAATTGGAGGCATCCTGAAAGCTTTGAGACAAATCAAATGTTGATTGAATATCGCTGAGAAGAACATCTCCGCCATTTTGAAGACTTATTTCATATACCACCTGTCTTCGACCAGCTCCAATATTGACAATGTCTTTGGTGATGATGTCTGAAACCTCAATGATTGGGTTTTCAGGATCTAAAAGAAAGCCGGTAAGGTCCAAAAAGCTAGTTCCTTCGAGATTGAAAGTATGGTTGATTAGCGTGTTTTCCGCAATTTTCACTCGATTGGTTTCCTCTTTGATCAAAGTTTCATCAATCAGAGATCCAACTTTGAGTTCTCCAAAACTTATTTTGGTGCTTTCAAAGACGCTTTGACTTGATTTACTTTTAAAATTGCCATTAATAAAAGATTGACCACTTACCGGAACTGGAGTGCTTAATGCCTGAGGAAATTGAGCTTCAATATATTGCCCGGCAATTAAATCTACCTGGGAGCCGAAAGATGAATAAGAAACAGACCCATCAGTATTGAATACTGTATAGTTCATCTCTTGTCCAAGTTGGATTGATAAGTTGATTTTAGGGTCAAACTCAAAATCCATATCCTGATCGATATTTAATGTAGGGGAAATATCGCCAGCATCAATGCTACCTAGGTTGTTTCCAAGACTAAAAGAGGTCGTATATCCTGCATAATCCAATAGGGAAATCAGGTCGTAATTCATATTTGAAACAGAATATTTGGTCCCAGATACTTTAAGTTTTCTTCCTCCATTCAAAGTTTGGGAATTAAGCTCTGTACTAGAAGTATTTTTAAAAGTAGCCTCTATCTCAGGGAGAGTGGGGCCATTCGGAGGTAGGTCTGGAGGGGTGATTTGAACAGTGTTTTGATCTGGAAAACTGGCAAAGGCATAGTTGGTGCCGTTTTGTTGATTGTAGGCATTAAGAACTGCTTGGCCTAAATTGAATAGTGGACTTAATGAAGACCATCTACAAGCTAGAATATCTGCTTGGGTAGCATTGGGGCCAAAAGCTTTTTCACAGATGTTTATTAATGGAGGTAGTGAGGGTAGAGATTGACTTAAATTGAATCTAGCATATTCCTCAAATTCTAGTTTATCAGAACAGATTTCATAGGAACAGATTCCATCAGGAACACATGGATAATAAACTGTGACCCCAAATCCGACATCTGCATCTATTCCTATTGCAGCATTTAATGAAAGGTCGTCAACAAGTGGTCCCAACTCTTGGTTGACGAAAGGAGGGCTCACTTTTAATTTATTTGTTTTGGTAGGATCTAAAATTTCATAAGATGTATTGATTCTGACTGGCTCTCCACAAGCGAAGCTATTAGCTTGCGGATATTCCACATATACCTTTACTGGATAATTTAGGTCTATATCAGATGTTCCAATTGAATGGACCTGATAATACCCCCCCGCATCCAAAGATGCATTTGCCGTGAATGTAGGTTCTAGGGATGAACAAAAGAAGCTAAAGCCAGAGGTAAGCTGGGTTAGCCAATTGGGAATATAGATGCCCTGTTGAGCAAGTATGTCTTTGGCTATTGTAGCACCGATACTTGGGCTAGTTCCATTTGCGAAGGTGTGTTTAAATTCAACCCGAGTTGCGGAG
Organism: Algoriphagus sp. PAP.12; assembly: GCF_026652115.1. Lineage (GTDB taxonomy): Bacteria > Bacteroidota > Bacteroidia > Cytophagales > Cyclobacteriaceae > Algoriphagus. Next base: position 110,564 of record NZ_JAPPSQ010000012.1, read on the forward strand.
CCTACTTTGGGGTTGGGATCTAACGTAATGTTTTTATACTCCTCCTGAAATAGTAGCTCTGTATTCACGTTGGAGGTAGCTCCTCTAGTTTGGGAAAATGAAAGTAGAGGTAAGGCCAAAAAAACTAGGGTACTCATTAGCTTTAGAATGGCTAATTCTAGGGTTGAGTTTGTTTTCATGCCGGGCTAATTTATCATCCTAATAAATATAAGCCGTTTTTTTGTATTTGAAATATAATAATGTTTATATAAACAGTGTTTTTTTTAGCTAAAAATCCCCTAGAATATTAATTTTTATTGTTTGATGTGATAATAAGAGTATAGTTTGAAAATTTCGAGGTTTGAATATTAATTCCCAATTATAGCATTGAGTATGAGAGTTTTTCACTCTTTTTCAGGTTGAGTCAGTTGATAAGTTTCATCATACAAGCTCAGTTGCCGTTTTCGCCATTGGGCTCCTTCCAGGAAAACTGGGTGAGGTAAGCTCACTTCCCAGTCACCTAATTTCTTTAATAAGCTTTGAGTGATATCTAAATTTTCAAATGCCAAGTTATTGAGCTCAGAGGGATCTTTTTTTAAATTATAAAGCATGGGTAATCTGTCTGGGACACTGACTAATTTCCAGTCTCCTAGTCTGATTGCTCGGCTTATGGTGAATTTCCATTTGATTTCTCTTTCAAGATCATTTGAATTAGATCCAGTTAATGAAGGACTTAAATCCACTCCTGAAAATCCCTCTAGCTCAGATTTTCCCTGACTGGCCAATGCCAAAAATGTGGGGGCAACATCCAAAGAACTAACAGTTTGATTGGAGATTAGACCTTCTGGGTATTTGGCAGGAAGATTTAAGATAAATGGAACGTGAATTCCTCCTTCTAATAAAATTCCTTTTTGACCTCGATAAGGTGCGTTAATTGATGCGTTGCTGTCTGCTGGTCCACCATTGTCGCTAATGAATACTACCAAGGTATTTTCCTTGATTCCATTTACTTCAAGCGATTTCATGATTTTTCCGACATTGAGGTCTAGCCTGTGAACCATAGCTGCATAGGTTCTTCTTTTCTCATCCGGAATATCTTGAAACAAAGCCAGGTCTTCGTCAAGTGCTTGCATGGGAGTATGTGGGGCATTGAAAGAAGCAAAAAGGAAGAAGGGTTCACTTTTATGTCTAATGATAAAATCGACACATTCATTCCCAACATCATCAGTAATGTAAGTAAGCGGGGCCGGGATTTTGAAATTGGATTCTATAGGTTCTTTGTAACCTTTGCCGTCAGGTAATGCTTCAAAATAGTCATGGCCGCCGCCTGTATATCCCCAAAACTCATCAAAGCCTCTTTTCAATGGATGAAACTGTGGTTCCTTTCCCAAATGCCATTTGCCGATCAATCCATTGACATAGCCGTATGGCTTCAGCAGATCAGCCAAAGTTTTTTGTGAAAGAGGCATTCCCAAATACTCTGGATCAAAGCCTGGTTGATTTACTGCAAGATTATTATCATGCCCAAACTCCACCTGATTCACCCCGGTGATCAAGCCAGCTCGGGATGGACTGCAAACAGCTGATGACACATAGCCTTGGGTGAAAATAACTCCTGTTGCAGCTAATTGATCAATATTCGGAGTTTTGATCTGAGTACTTCCTGTAAAACCTAAATCTCCATATCCCAGATCATCGGCAACTATCAGTACAAGGTTGTATTGTGATGAGTTTGAGATATTTTGACCGGCAGATTTTAGAGAGGAAAGGAGGAGAAGAATTATAGAAAATGTAAAACTCGAACGAAACATGTTTTGAGGCGAAATAGGGAAGGGATTAAATTGAGTCTTTGAAGATACTATTCATTTTGAAAAAGTTCTTTTGAGAAAAGCTCGATTCCCCATTTTTTTACTTCTCTTTTTCCTTTCTTTGTACCTTAATTTTTCAAACCTAGTAACCTATGCGACAGCTGCTTCTTAGACCCGGTGCAGAGGAATTGTCCTACGAAATTCGTGGCATCGTAAAAAAAGCTCGTCAAATCGAGTCATTGGGCTATTCCATGACTTGGGAAAATATTGGCGACCCTATTCAGAAGAATAACCATGTTCCGGATTGGATGAAAGAAATCATTTCTGATCTGCTGAAAGAAGATAAAACTTATGGATATGCAGACTCCAAGGGTGTGTTGGAGACAAGGAGGTTTCTTGCTGATTTGAATAATAAATTGGGTGGTTCTCAAATATCCGCTGAAGATATTTTGTTTTTCAATGGCTTAGGAGACGCGATCGCCAAGCTGTATCAATTCTTGGTGCCAACGGCCAGAATTATCGGTCCATCACCAGCCTATTCAACACATAGTTCTGCAGAAGCAGCGCATGCGAATACTGCTCCGATTACATACAAGCTTGATCCGGATAATCAGTGGCTTCCTGATATGGATGACTTATACATGAAAGTCAAATACAATCCATCAATCGTGGGGATTTTGATCATCAATCCGGATAATCCGACGGGGATGGTGTATCCACGAGAGGTTTTGGAAGGCTTTGTGAAAATCGCTGAGGAGTTCAATCTCCTTTTGGTAGTGGATGAAATCTACCAGAATATCACCTACAATGGAATTAAAGCTGTTCCTCTAGCCGAGGTTTTGGGAGATAGACCCGCAATTTCATTGAAAGGAATTTCCAAAGAGTTCCCTTGGCCAGGAGCGAGATGTGGTTGGATGGAGTTTTATAATCGGGAATCGTCCAAGGAGTTTTCTAAGCTTTGTCAAACCTTGGAAAATGCCAAAATGATTGAGGTTTGTTCTACTATTTTGCCTCAGTTGGCTATTCCGATTATTATGAGTCATCCGGCTTACCATCAATACAGAGAGAAGGCCAATAACGACATCGGAAAGAGAAGTGAATGGATGGCAGAGATACTGGGTGACATTCCTGGAATCAAATTCAATCCAACTCAAGGCGCATTTTATAACACCATAGTTTTTGATGAGGGGGTTTTAAATCCAGATCAAAAATTGGAGGTAGAGGATCCTAGATTGCAAACTTTGGTTGAAGGATGGGTGTCTGAGCCCAATATGCCTTTGGATAAGCGTTTTGTTTATTATCTATTGGCAGGAGAGAGAATTTGTGTGGTTCCAATTTCCTCTTTCTGTTCCGACTTGAGAGGATTCCGTGTGACCTTACTTGAAGAAAAAGAAGAAGTGTTTAAGGATACGTTTACTCGATTAGGCAAAGCGATTAGAAGATATCTTGGAAAAGGATAAAGGATAGGCTGTAAAAGTTTAAATAAAATTGAGTGATCAGTCTCAGTGATCAGATAAGGTAAATGAGATAGAAATCATGGGGTTTTGGAGATAGAGTCAGTTTTTTGATCCAAATTTTTTAGGATTAAGTATCATATAATTTATCAATTTCCCTACCTCCCCAGATTGTTTGATAAGTGTTTGGTATTGCTCATTAGAGATATATTCGCAGGCTAATGCGAAATCGAGCCAAACGCTTGTCTCACTGTTTTCCATGTCTGCATCACTAAGTTTCGACTTGAAATGAGCAGTATAGGCTCGTTTTCTATATGATTCGGCAATACAGGCACAAACAGAGCGACTTGACCTCCTGATTTGATCTGTGAGTGAGAATTTCTCTTCTTTTGGAAAACTTTTAGAAACTTGAAATATTTCCATCGCTAGATTGAATCACTTTTTAAACGCTAATAATTCCTTGTAATCCATATTTATATCCTGCTAATGGGTTCTTTTAATTTTGGTATTTGGCCACTGATCACTGATTATCGTGCTTCCTCGTCTTGATCTCCTAGTTCATGGAGAAGTCTTCCTCCTCAGGATCAGTTCCTTCTAACTTGCTAAGCTCGGGTTGTCCTGCGTTTATCCAGGCGGTATACCAAAAGTCGGCTATCATTTTGATGCTTTTCTTTATTTGTTTTTCCACCATTCCATTTAGCCTGCTGGAATAAGTGTCTGAAAACTCTTGAGAGTAAACCCGGACCGTCAATCTATTCCTTTCCTCGAAGCTGTATTTCTGATCCTCTGGAAATTCCTGCGTCAATTTCTTTTTGATAAATAATACCGAGTCGACTAGCGCATGTGCTTCAAAAACAGCTTCCCAAAAAGCGAGTTGGGGGTTCTTGACATATTCCGCTTTTCCAACCCACAAACTGTAATCAGTGGCTTGTATTTCAGGAATTCTACTTTCCCAAAATCCGTGAATTCCTTCCTGACCTGTCAATTGACCATTATAATTCATGGTTGTATGAAGCGGAACATTGAGGTCTCTCAGTTAATGACCTAAATCCGCCGAAAGTCGAAGGATAGCGGCCTCATTTTTCTCTTCCATTGCTTTTGTCAAATTCTGAAAAGTAAAATAGGCCGACCAAGGGCCAATACCATTCAATCTTAAACTGTCTTCTCCAATTAATTCTACAGCTTCATTCCAATAGATTGGTAAGGCATTTCGCACAGAATCATCATAATGATCCAGATCTATGTAATGCTTTTCGGCTTCGCCTTCGATCGCATACCTCCTCCGGTCAGGGTTGACTGCTTTTTCTGTAATAAACTGAATATGAGGTTTGTAAAAACTAATTAATTCGGGAGGTAAAGAATAGACAGCCATTCTATTGATCAGGGAATGGGCATAAAAACCCCAGAAAAAAGGAATCCAACTTAAAAACAATGAATAAAAAGTGAGTATGGTAAAAAACTTCATTCTTAAAATTTACAGAATTAAAACAAGAAAAAAGCATTAAAAACAGCTATATTTGCCAAATAATGAGGGTTTTGGTGTGTTTTTTCATCTTAAAAATTCTCGACTTGCTAAGGAATGTTCATGATTCCTTTTGCAGTATTAATTATTTACAATAACTTTGCACTCCAATTCGGTATAGGGGAACGTAAAGAACTTTATTTAAATCAAGATATGGCAAATCACAAATCAGCTCTTAAGAGAATTCGTGCTAACGAAGCGAAGCGTTTGAGAAACAGATATCAGGCCAAGACCACAAGAACTTTCATCAAAAGACTTAAGGCTGCTACTGATAAAGTAGAAGCAATGGAGTTGTACAAGAAAGTGTCTTCTATGTTGGATAAATTGGCGAAGAAGAATGTGATTCACAAGAACAACGCTAATAACAAAAAATCAAGATTGGCTAAGTTCGTTAACGCTATTGGTTAATCCTTGAGACGAAATTTCATTGAAAACCCTGCTCTGCGGGGTTTTTTTTTATATCTAAATTTTAGGTATTTTTAGTTGATTAATTTTTTAATTGAAAGCTATGGAGACTTATTCCTCTTTGAAAATCAGCCAGCTTGCTGAAGAAGACCGACCTAGAGAAAAATTACTTTTAAAAGGCAAATCAGCACTTTCTGATGCCGAATTGATTGCTATTCTAATAGGTTCAGGGACGGCCTCTTTAAGTGCCGTTGATCTTTCGCGAAGTATTTTGGGGTCGGTGGAAAATGATTTAGCATTACTTGCCCGCTTAAGTATTCAGGATTTGAAGAAATTCAAAGGGATTGGCGAGGCTAAAGCCATCTCGATAGTCAGTGCATTGGAATTAGGACGAAGAAGAAAGGATTCTGAGCCCCAGAAAAAAGTGAAAATCACCAGTTCTGCGGATGTTTACAATCTGATGAAGCCTGAAATGATGGATGAGCAAGTGGAAATGTTTTATCTGGTTCTTCTTTCTCGGTCTAACCAAGTGATGAAAAAGCATTTGGTTTCCCGGGGCGGTACTGCAGGTACAGTGGTCGATCCAAAAGTGGTATTTAAAGTGGGTTTGGAGCATCTGGCTCAGTCCATGATTTTGGTTCATAATCACCCCAGTGGCTCTTTGACTCCCTCTGAACAGGACAAAAGATTGACCAAACGACTGGTGGAAATCGGTCGTACTTTGGATTTGCCAGTCCTTGATCATGTGATTTTTGCAGATACTGGTTATTTTAGCTTCGCCGATGAAGGCGAACTATAAATTATGAAGAGCAATACCATCCTAATCATTTTTGTTTCAGTAGTCGTCCTTGCCGCAGTTGGCTATATGTTGACCAGTGCTGAGGACCCTGAGGTTTATTTAGAAAAAATTGAAGCAGAAAGAGAAAGACAGTACAAGTTTATCCGATACAATATCGATTCGCCACTTTCTGATGAGCAAAAACAGAATTTCAAAGAGCTAGAATTCTATCCAGTTGACCCGCTTTATAAAGTGAAAGCTCGATTGATTTCTAATGAGGAAAAGCGGATGCGTGAAGTTCCTATGACAGATGGCTCAGTAGAAAAATACATTGAGCATTCCTATGCTGAATTTGAATTAAATGGGAAGACAAACCGTCTTTTGCTCCTTCAGTCAGTGGATGAAAAAGATATGCGGAATTTCTTCTTGGCCTTTGCTGACGAGACCAGCGGTCGGGAGACATATGGCGGTGGTCGCTATATCAATGTGAGACAAGATGGAAAGACTTCCATTACGATAGATTTTAATCTCGCATACAATCCATATTGCGCATACAATCCGGATTACGCCTGTCCTTTGCCTCCAAAAGAGAATTTATTGAACATTTCTGTAAAGGCAGGAGAGAAAAATTACAAAGATTAGCCTGAAAGGCTGTTCCAAATCTGTTAAATTTGTGAGCATTTCAAGGTAAAATGGGGTTCTCGAACCCTTTTTGTTTATGCGGCCGGAGCTTTTTCTGGCCAAACCCAATTATTCCATGAAAATTTCTATCAATCGATTAAAAAAATATATCCCACTAACTGAAAGTCCTGAGGAAATCGGCGCATTGCTGACCCAATCTGGATTGGAGGTAGAAGGGATAGAAGAATTTATTTCCATTCCAGGTGGACTGGAGGGGATTGTAATTGGAGAAGTTTTGACTTGTGTGAAACATCCCGATGCCGATAAACTTAGCCTGACTACGGTCGATATTGGAGAGGAAGAGCCTTCTCAAATCGTTTGTGGTGCTCCCAATGTTGCTCAAGGCCAAAAAGTTTTGGTAGCTACAGTTGGTGCAACTTTGTATCCAACGGAGGGAGATCCATTTACCATCAAGAAAGCAAAAATCAGAGGACAAGTTTCCCAAGGAATGATCTGTGCTGAGGATGAATTAGGAATTGGAACAAGCCATGACGGAATTATGGTATTGGATACCGACTTGCCTAATGGTACTCCTGCATCTGAATTGATTTCGGTAACCCATGATCAGGTTTTGGAAATCGGTTTGACTCCAAACCGTGCCGATGCAGCTTCTCATTTGGGAGTTTCAAGAGACTTGAAAGCTCTTTTGGGAAAAGACTTGGTGATAGATGCTGATCCTGAAATCAAAATTGAAGCTGAAGGCCCGAAGATTTCTGTTAAGGTAGAAAATGCTGATGACTGTCCGAGATATGCTGGAATCGTTGTTTCTGATTTGAAAGTGGCCCCTTCTCCGCAATGGTTGCAGGATTTCTTGAAAGCCTTGGATTTAGAGCCGATCAATAATGTTGTGGATATTACCAATTTCATTTTACATGATTTGGGACAGCCACTTCACGCTTTTGATGCGGATAAAATCTCAGAAGGGAAAGTCATCGTTAAAAAGCTTCCGAAAGACACCAAATTCATCACTTTGGATGAAAAAGAGCGCAAGCTTTCCGGGGAAGAATTGATGATCTGTGATCCAAATGGAGGAATGTGTATCGCCGGGATCTTTGGGGGGATTGGTTCTGGTGTGACGGACGAGACAACTTCTATTTTCTTGGAGTCTGCTTATTTCTCACCCGATGTGATCCGTAAAGGCGCTCAGTTCCATGGTCTGAAAACAGATGCATCTTTCCGTTTTGAAAGAGGAACAGATCCAAATATGCCTGTTTATGCTTTGAAGCAAGCAGTGAAATTGTTGCAGGAAATTGCAGGAGGAAAAGTGAGTTCTGAAATCATCGATTTGTACCCTAATCCTGTAGCGGATTTTGAGATCGATATAGAATATGGTCACATCAACCGTCTCATCGGAAAGAAAATTGATCCTCTTGAGGTGAAGACTATTCTGGAGTCTTTGGATATCCAAGTTGTTGATGAAACTGAAGCTGGTTTCAAGGCAATTGTGAAGCCTTACAGAGTAGATGTCACGAGAGAAGCTGATATCATTGAAGAAGTTTTGAGAATTCATGGCTTCCATCAGGTATTACTTTCTGATAATTTGAGTACTGATTTCTTAGCGGATCATCCGGTTAAGGATCTGAACAAATTACAATATCGTCTTTCAGAGATTTTGTCTGGACAGGGGTATTATGAGATGATCACCAATAGCTTAACCAAACCATCCTATTCTGAAAAGTCTGGATATTTGGATCCACAATTGAATGTAGAGATCTACAATAAATTGAGTGAGGATCTGGGAGTCATGAGACAGACTTTGCTATTCAGCGGGTTGGAAGTTTTGGCAAGAAATATCAATAGAAGACAGACTGATGTCAAGGCTTTTGAATTTGGGACAGTTTATCAAAAAGCAGAATCTGGATATCAAGAAGGCAAGAGATTGGCAATTTTCCACAGTGGGAATCGTTCTTCTGAGAGTTGGTTGGAGCCGGCGAGAGCTTTTGGTTTCTCGGATTTGTATTCCACTGTAGAAAGGATTCTGGAGAAGTTGGGTGTCCAAATTGGAGATGTTTCCATGATAGAAACTCAGCCATTTGCATACGGATTGAAGTTGATGCTTGGCCAGAAAGACCTGGGAATAATTGGTTTGGTAGATGACAAAATGTTGAAGTTGGCAGAAGTTCGTCAAGAAGTTTGGTTCGCTGAGTTGGATTGGGACTTGATCTGCAAAAAAGCTTCAGGATTGAAAAAATATCAGGAAATCTCCAAATTCCCAGAGGTAAGAAGAGACTTGTCTTTGGTAATTGATAAAACTATCAACTACGATTCAGTAAAATCCGTAGCATTAAAAGCAGGTGGAAGATTGCTTCAAAGAGTTGGTGTTTTCGATGTCTATCAAGGAGATAAAATCGAAGCGGGTAAGAAAGCCTATGCGTTGAGTTTTTATCTACAGGATCAGGAAAATACTCTGACCGATAAGGTAATTGATAAAACAATGAGTAAATTGATTCAGGCCTTCCAAAATGAGGTAGGCGCTGTTATTCGAACCTAAGAATATGATTCACGAGGAACTGCAAAAACTTGAAAAACTAGCTTATCAGGCTGGGCAAAAGCTTCAGGTGCTTTCTGAAGAAAATAGCCTATTGAAGCAAAAGATGGCGGATATGACAGCAGATTTGGAACAGAAGGAGCAGGAAATCGACCATTTTAAAAAACAGATTAAAATTAGTAACATTGTGGACAACCGACCGGTGAATCCAGGGGATTCGGCCGAAATGAGTGAATTAATCAATAATTATATACAAGAAATAGATCATTTGATCACCTACTTATCCGAGTGATATGGAGACACTTGCCATACGAGTCAAAATAGGGGATAGAGAATATCCTATGAGAGTCAAAGTGGAGGATGAAGCAAAAATCCGCCATGCTGGCAAATTGATCAATGAGAAATTGAGAAAATATAAAACTGAATTTGGTTTGGATGACAACCAGGATTTATTAGCCATGGTGGCTTTTGATTGCATGGTGGAATCCCTAGAAACCAATGAAGTAACAGCCGAGGATAGTGAACATATTCGCAGTAGTATCGCTAATATAAATTCCATTTTGTCTAAAGTTGTATAGTTGAAAAAATCCCACTGATTTCCCGAATTTTTCAGGATTCCTACAGGTTCATTTATATCCAAAACAACCTATGGGAGACGTACTATATATTATCCTGGCTGGCCTTGTTGGCCTTGGTGCAGGAGCTGCGCTTGCGGGCGTTTTTATTAAAAATAAACACAAGCAACTAGAAGAAGAGACTCGCGACAAAGTTAAATCTATGTTGAGAGAGGCAGAGATTTCTGCAGAGTCCATGAAAAAGGATAAAATCCTTGAGGCGAAAGAAAAGTACCTAAAGCTGAAATCGGAGTTTGATGATGAAATGTCCAAAAAGAAAAACATCATCATCACCAATGAAAACAAAGTCAAGCAACGTGAGCAGCAGGTAGCTAAAGAGCTTGAACAAGTGAAAAGAAAAGAAGCTGAGTTGGATTCCAAAAAGGAAAACCTAAACGCACAGCTTCATGCTGTTCAAGTCAAAAAAGACGAATTGGACAAAGTTACCAATCAGAGAATTGCAGATCTGGAAAAGATCGCAGGGTTGACTCGTGAGGAAGCAAGAGATCAATTGATCACCATGCTGACCGAAGAGGCTCAAACCAAGGCGTCTTCTCAGATTAAAGACATCTTGGACGAAGCAAAACTTTCTGCTACCAAGCAGGCGAAAAAGATTGTCTTGGATACCATCCAGAGAACTGCTACTGAGCATGCGGTTGAAAACTGCGTGTCTGTTTTCAATATCGATAGTGATGATATCAAAGGGAAAATCATCGGACGTGAAGGTAGAAACATCCGTGCTTTGGAATCTGCCACAGGTGTTGAGATTGTGGTGGATGACACTCCGGAAGCAATCATTATTTCAGGCTTTGACCCAGTAAGAAGAGAGATCGCAAGATTATCACTTCATAGATTGGTCCAGGATGGTAGAATCCACCCTGCAAGAATCGAAGAAGTAGTTGCTAAGACTGAGAAGAACATCGAAGAAGAGATTGTTGAAATCGGTGAAAGAACCTGTATCGATTTGGGAGTACATGGTTTGCATCCTGAGTTGATTAAAATGGTTGGCCGTATGAGATTCAGATCTTCTTATGGTCAAAACCTATTGCAACACTCCAGAGAGGTAGCGAAACTCTCCTCAACCATGGCTGCTGAAATGGGCTTGAATGCCAAGTTGGCGAAGAGAGCTGGCTTACTTCATGATATCGGTAAAGTATGGCCAGAAGAGCAAGAATTGCCTCACGCAATCTTGGGTATGGAGTTGGCTAAGCGATACAAAGAGCATCCTGAAGTTTGCAATGCGATTGGAGCTCACCACGATGAGATTGAGATGACTTCCATGATTTCTCCAATTGTTCAGGCTTCTGATGCGATTTCCGGTTCTAGACCTGGTGCTAGACGTGAGATCATGGATAGCTATATCAAAAGATTGAAAGAGCTGGAAGAGCTAGCACTTGGGTTTGATGGAGTAAACAAATGCTTTGCAATGCAGGCAGGTAGAGAGTTACGAGTTTTAGTAGATGCTGAGAACGTAGACGATCAAACTGCAGGTAAACTTTCATTTGATATCTCTCAGAAGATCGAGAAAGAAATGCAATATCCTGGTCAGATCAAAATCACTGTGATTCGCGAAATGAGAGCAGTGAATTATGCCAGATAAAATAAGAAAAACTACTATTTTAGAGCAGCTGGAAAACCAGCTGCTTTTTTTATGTTTTTAGAAGCCAGTTATCTTCAGTTAATCGGTGAGGCATTCGAAGGTCTCTATTTCCTGCTTTTTCATTATCGGTTGAAGCCTTCCGATATACAGCTTTTGGAAAAGCACTTTCCATATTATTCCAGGCTCAAACCACAACACCAAAGAGAGTTTCGGAAGAAATTGGAAATGATTATTTCCCAAAAGAAATTCATTCCCAGAGGTGGAATGAAAGAGGTTTCAATGGAAATGAAACTGATGATTGGAGCCTCCATTGTCCAGGTGACATTCGGGTTTTGGAAGGTCTTTTTAAGTCATTTCAAAAAGATTCTGATCTATCCAGATACCTATTACTCGACCATTTCCAAACAATATCATCGTGGCGAGGTCAATCCAAGGTTTGGGATGATTGTTTTTTCGTGGTCATGTTTTGTGAATGGCTTTGTAGACAATCAAGATGGAGTGAATCTGGGAGTTCATGAAGTAGCTCATGCTTTGAAACTTGAAAATCGAATTCATTACAATCAGGAAAGCAATTTCCTTCATCCAGGAGTTTGGAGAGATTTTTTAAAGCATTCGGAAACTGAAAAAGAAAATATACATAATGGAACCGATGACTTTTTCAGAGAAAGAGGTTCTGTAGATGAGGATGAGTTTTTTGCTGTTGCCTTGGAGAATTTCTTTGAAAGACCTGAGGATTTCAAGGCAAGAAAAAAGGAGTTGTACCATATTCTAGTCCAACTCCTTCGTCAAGATCCTATTACCTTAAAATCAGCCTAAGCTATCTTTTCTTCCAACTTTTCAAGGGATTGTACCAAAGACTCCTGAAGCCCTGGAAGCAAACTTAAATCTTGATCCCATAGGCTGGAATTCTGAAGAATAGAGTGGATCATTTTGCTCTTGTCAGGATTTTTCCATGCCACTTCGAAAAAAGTAATCACCTCCGCTGCATCATTCAAAGGCATGGTCTCGCCATTTACATCTCCTTTATAAAACAAGATCGTCGCAGCAAAAGCTGTAATCATTTTCTCTGGCCAAGCTCCATTTTGATTGTAGAAATCGAGAATTGAAGGGAGAACTCGAACTTTAAACTTTGAGATACTATTCAAAGCGATGGATTTCAATTCGTGACGGATAAAAGGATTGGCAAATCGTTCCAAGACTGCATTCGCAAAAGTCTCAAGTTCGCCTTTGTCCATATCCAAAATTGGGACGATCTCTGTTGCTATGAGCTCTTTGAGCCATGAGCCAATTTCTGGATGCTCCACCGACTCCCGGACAGTTTTCAGGCCCTGCAAATATGCATAAGGCACCAAACAAGTGTGCGCTCCATTGAGGATTCTGACTTTTCTAGTTCTGTAAGGTGTCAAATCATCTACGAAAGAAACATCCAGTCCAGCTTTCGGGAAAGGAAGTTCTTCCTGAATCTTCTCAGGTCCTTCGATCGCCCAAAAATGAAAAGGCTCAGCCATCACCTGAAGCTTGTCTTCAAATTCAATATCACTGCCATCTTTAGGGAAACCGGGGACAATTCTATCAACTAAGGTATCATAGAAATAAGAGTCTTCTTCAACCCACTTTGCAAAGCTTTCTGGTAGCTTCCATAGATCTACATATTGAAGGATACATTCCTTTAGTTTTTTGCCATTTTTCTCAATCAATTCACAGGGTAAAAAGTGAAGACCTTTTGATGAGTCTCCATCGAAAAACTGAAATCTCCGAAAAAGCAATGCAGTTAATTTGCCGGGGAAAGTTGCTGGTATTTCTTTGAAATCATCATCTCCAGAATCAAATTGGATTCCAGATTCTGTCGTGTTGGAAAGGATAAATCTTAAATCCGGGTTTTCTCCAAGTATCAGATAATCCTCGTAAGATTCATAAATGGAAGAATAAGATTGGATACAGGAAATCAAGGTTGTGTCTTCAAATACCTTCCCATTTTTCAGCCCTTTCTCTAGCACATGAAACAAGCAATCCTGCTCAATCATTTTTGGATCCGCTTTGGGAGAATGAATTTGCACTGTATGAATCCCCCCATCAAATAGGTTTTGATCGATCAGTTTTTGGATCATCCAATCTGCAAAGGCTCTCAAAAAATTACCATTACCATATTGGAGGATTTTGACAGGTCTAAAAGTGAAATCTACTTCTGATTTTGAAAGTGTTTTCATGAATTTTGATGATTAATAGGATTGGCAGGAAGAATTATTTTGGAAATATAGTAGATGCTAGTTTGTCTACTGTCCTGCAAATTAGAATAAACCAAATGAGCCCGGAATTATGGATAAGAAAATAAATAAGATGTTTCAAATCAATAGGTTGAAATTGGTTTTTGGAAAACAATTTCAACCCAAAATTTCTGGTTGATTGATTCTTTCATATGTGAGGAGTGAGTGCTTATATATCAAGTATTTATCTAGAAATAAGGTCAAATTGAATAAACTCCCGATCAGCCTTTGTTTAGAGTTCGGCTAATTTGGTGATTGAGTCTAAATTCTAATCTCATTCCAAAATGAATTGAAATCAATTTTAATTGAATTTTTTGTGCTGTTTGTGGAAGTGATTGCACAATGTTAAAATAAAGCCTTTAACTTAAACAGAATAGGGATTGAGGCTAAAGTGGGTCGCTTTGCTACTAAAACTGCCTATTCCATTGAAAGTGGAATCGCCGAATTGGATAGGTTTAGATTTGGCTGATACATCAAGATTTGAGTCTATCCAATTAACAACCAATAACAACCCAAAGTGATGAAATTAAAATTAACCAGCTCCATACTAATCATAATAATACTTCTCAGTCAGCCTCTAGTCAAAGCCCAGCAAAACCTGGAAGATATATATAAGGTAGTGGAGTTTGAGATGCCTAAAGTCAAAGTAACCAATTTTCCTGATTTCCATAGAAGCATTGTGGAGTTTGGGGCAGTTGGAGATGGTCTGACCAAAAATTCGGATGCTTTTAAACTGGCCATAGAGGAAGTTTCTAACAATGGAGGTGGAAAGGTGATTGTTCCCAGAGGAATTTGGCTAACTGGTCCAATCACACTTTTGAGTAATATTAATCTTCATTTGGAAGATGGAGCTTTGATTATTTTTAGTAGGGATAAAGAGGATTATCCATTGGTGGATACAAGTTTCGAAGGCCTAAACACTGTACGCTGTCTTTCCCCCATCAATGCCTATCAGGTGGAGAATATCGCCATAACAGGAAAGGGCACTATAGACGGAAGTGGAGATGCTTGGAGAGCAGTGAAGAGAGATAAAATGACAGAAAATCAATGGAACAATTTGGTGAAATCAGGTGGGATCGTCGAGGGTACAAACTGGTACCCTTCTCAGTCATTTTTGGATGGGTATCATGCCAGTAGTAGCTTTAATGTACCTGATATCAAGGACCGAAAAGAACTTGAGAAGATGAAAGATTTCCTTAGGCCAGTGATGGTCAGTATCCGTGAAAGTAAGCGTGTGCTTTTGGATGGTCCTACATTTCAGAATTCACCGGCATGGAACATTCACCCATTGATGAGTGAAGATGTGATCATCAGAAATCTGAATATTAGAAATCCTTGGTATTCCCAAAATGGAGATGGTTTAGATTTGGAATCCTGTAAAAATGCTTTGATCTACAATAATACCTTTGATGTAGGAGATGATGCCATCTGTATCAAATCTGGTAAGGACAAGGATGGTCGGGATCGGGCAATTCCCACTGAAAATGTTATTATCAAAAATAACTTGGTTTATCACGGACATGGAGGAGTGACTGTGGGTAGTGAAATGTCCAGTGGAGTGAAAAATATTCATATATCCAATTGTACTTTCATGGGTACAGATATAGGATTGAGATTCAAAAGTACCCGGGGACGAGGTGGCATTGTAGAGAATATTTGGATTTCCAATATAGATATGATTGGTATTCCGACTGAAGCAATCGGGTTCAACATGTTCTACACAGGAAATAGCCCGATCATAGAAGGAGACCAAAGTGAAGAAGATGAAAAAAGACAGGAAAATATAATTCCAGTGACTGAAGAAACTCCCGTTTTCAGAAATATCAGTATGAAAAACATCCAAGTCACCGATTCAGAAACTGCGGCATTTTTTATGGGGCTACCTGAAATGAAATTGGAAAATGTGCGATTGGAAAACGCTGTCTTAGATGCTAAAAATGGGATTAAAGCAATTGATGCTTCAGGTCTAGAACTCATCAATATAAAGATTTTAGGAACCAATGAGGTGCCTCTGACTATTTATAATAGCCAAAGAGTAACTGTCAGCGGGTTCAAATTCGAAGAAAACGGAAAGCCTGCAGTGTGGGTTTTGGATAATTCTAATCAAGTAGAGTTGGATAAAGCAGATTTTTCTAAACCAGACCAGATATTAAAAGGAACCGGACTTCCTGCAAATGCAGTAAAAATGAATTGATATGAAGTTAATTGTAATCCTGATTTCTTTATTTTCCCTTTTTGTTGTCACCATATTCGAAAGTGATGAGCCCCAGAAGGAGATCACTGTTTTCATGGTTGGAGATTCGACCATGGCTGATAAACCTTATGCAGGTAGCAATCCTGAGAAAGGATGGGGACAGGTTTTTCCACTTTATTTCAAAGAAGGAATTCGCTTTGAAAACCATGCAAAAAATGGGAGAAGCGCAGCAAGTTTTAGAGCAGAAGGGAGATGGGATACAGTGATGGATAGGCTGAAAGCCGGAGACTATGTGATTATCGAATTTGGGCACAATGACGAGAAAATCAATAAAGAAGATAAAGACGCCTATGCCGATTCCACTTTTCGCCAAAACCTAACTCGATTTATCAAAGAAGTAAGAGAAAAAGGGGGAAAGCCCGTGTTAGCTACCCCGATCTCAAGGAGAAGTTTTAATCAAAATGGATTTTTGACAGATACTCATGGAAAATATTCGGTAGTGGTTCGTGAGGTGGCAAGAGATAAATCTGTCCCACTTTTAGAACTCCATAAAAAGACCATTGCTCTGATTGAACAATTTGGTCAGGAGAAATCCAAAGAGCTGTTTTTACATTATAGACCGGGAGATTATTCAGTTTTCCCCGAAGGAAAAGAAGACAATACTCACCTTTCTCCAACAGGTGCATTTAAGGTCAGTGATTTAGCAGTGGAGGAATTGAAAAGGGAATTGCCGGAATTGGTGAAATATTTAAAAGACTAAAACAAGACAAATGAAATTTGAACATTTTGCTATCAATGTACCTGATAGCCAGGCTACATCTTTATGGTATGAGGAGCATTTGGGTTTGACTGTGAAAAAGAAAATGGTTGAGTCACCATTTATGACTTTTTTGGCAGATGATAGCGGGACGGTCATGTTGGAGATTTATAGCAATCCCAAAGGTGAAACTTTGGATTTTGTAGGATTACATCCTTTGGCAGTTCATCTGGCATTGGTTTCTGAAGATCCGTCGGCTGATAAAAAACGGTTGATTGAAGCTGGAGCGACTGAGTTTTCTGATGATATTTTGCCAGATGGATCACATTTGGTGATGCTGAGAGACCCTTGGGGGATTTGTCTTCAGCTTTGTAAAAGAGCTGTTCCGATGATCTAAATTTCCTTTGAGCTTCATTCTAAATTCCTTAAAATAAGAATTATGGGCGATTTTTTGATCTCGTACGATGAATTGCAACAGACTATAAAAGAAGTCCTGGTCCAGTTTGGGTTTTCTGATGAAAGAGCAAATCAAAGCGCTCATTTGTTTGCCAAGACGGACCTGGATGGTGTTCGTTCCCATGGTATCAATCGGTTTCCTGTTTTTCTAAAATATATTGAAAAAGGCTATGTAAATCCTCACATGGAACCATTCTTAGAAAGCAGTATTGGTGTTTTTGAAAGGTGGGATGGTCAGTTGGGGCCGGGAAATTTAAATGCGAGTTTCGCAATGTCCCGCGCTTTGGAAATCTCTGAGAGTTTTGGGATAGGCTGCGTGGCTTTGAGGCAAACCAATCATTGGATGCGAGGAGGAAATTTTGGCTGGCAAGCTATAGAGTCAGGGAAAATAGGAATATGCTTCACCAACACCAAAGCCAATATGCCGGCCTGGGGCGGAAGTGAACCAAAGCTCGGGAATAACCCTTTGATCGTGGCCATTCCAAGAAAGAAAGGTCCAATTGTGTTGGATATGGCCATGTCTCAATTTGCTTATGGAAAGCTTTCTAATTATGCTCGAGCAGGAAAGAATACTCCTTATAAAGCAGGTTTTGATACAGATGGTAATTTGACGAAAGATCCCAATGTGATTATTGAGAATGAGATGGCTTTGCCTGCAGGAATGTGGAAAGGAGCAGGATTGTCTTTGGTTTTAGATTTATTAGCTTCGATTCTTTCAGGGGGTGATAGTACCCATGAGGTTGATAAATCTGGGGTTGAAAAAGGCTTGTCTCAAGTGTTTTTAGCTTTGGATCCAAAGAAACTGGAGCTAGAGGAGTGGGCAGAAACCAAAGCTGAATCAATCATTCAGGATCTAAAAAGCTCCCAAGTTTTTGAAGGAAAAGAAGTTTTTTATCCAGGGGAGAATGTCCTTCGAAATAGGCAAATGAATTTAGACTCTGGAATCCCAGTGAATCAGGAAGTCTGGAATGAAATTTTAAAATTTAAAGAATCATGAAAAAATACGGAGTAGGAATAGTCGGCACAGGTGCAATTACGGGAAAGCAAATTGAGGCAGTAAATGGCTTGACCAATGCGGAGGTTTTGGCACTTTTTAATCCCAATCCAGAATCTGCAAAGCGTGCTGAGGAAAAGTTTCAAATGAAAGTGGATACCGACATGGATCAATTCCTTTCTACTCCGGGAATGGATATAGTTTGCATTTGCTCTCCGAGTGGACATCACTTGATCCCTTCCATTGCCGCAGCCAAAGCTGGAAAGCACTTGGTCATAGAAAAGCCGATCGAAGTGACTTTGTCACGATCCGATGAGTTGGCAAAAGTTGCTGAGGAAAACAATGTTAGGCTAGAGGTGATTTTCCAAAACCGATTTTCAGAGGATTATCAAAAAATAGTGGAAGGAGTCCGAAATGGCAGTTTCGGAAAGCTCTTGTTGGTCAATGCACATATCAATTGGTATCGATCGGAGGAGTACTATGCAGGTAGCCAATACAAGGGTACAATTGAAGGAGATGGAGGTGGTGCTCTGATCAATCAGGCGATCCATACATTGGATTTGATGTTGAATATTACCGGGGATGTCAAGTCTGTCAATGCCAAAGTGAAAACTTCATTCCACGACATTGAAGCTGAAGATTTGGCCATGGCAATGGTGGAATTCAAATCCGGAGCATTGGGAAGTATCACTGCTGCTACTGCGCTTTACCCAGGTTATCCTGAGAGGCTAGAAGTTTTTGGAAGTAAAGGAAGCACGATTTTGGAAGGGGGAAAATTGATTGCCTGGAATATAAAAGGAGAGAGGCCTTTGGAAATTAAAAATGAGGCAGAGGGCTCCGGAGCGGCTGACCCAATGGCTATTGGGCATCAATTGCATCAGGCCCAGTGGAAGACGTTTTTGGAGGCTCTTGATTCAGGTAAACCAAATAAAGTAGACGCAAAAATGGCGAGAAAATCGGTAGAATTGATCCGAGGGATCTACCTATCTTCTCGCCAAAATAAAACGATTGAGTTTCCTTTTATTGATTAAAGGGAAACTCCTCTTTTCCAAGGGATAAAGTCGTCTTGCTCCAATTGCTGGGCTTTGGTTTGTTTTTCACCGCTTGCTACTTGGATCACATATTCCAGAATTTCCTCGCCGACATCCTGAATGGATTTTTCGCCGGAGATAATTCCTCCTGAATCGATATCGATGATGTCAGGCATTTTTGTAGCCAATTTAGTGTTGCTTGAGATTTTCACAACCGGGCTGACAGGGTTTCCGGTAGGAGTTCCCAATCCAGTAGTAAACAAGATCACGTTACATCCGGCACCTGCCATAGCTGTTGTAGATTCTACATCATTTCCAGGAGTACATAGCAAAGTAAGTCCAGGATTCTTCACAAATTCTCCATAATCCAAAACATCTTGAACTGGTGATGTACCACCTTTTTTGGCTGCTCCTGCAGATTTGATAGCATCTGTGATCAAGCCATCTTTGATATTTCCCGGGGAAGGATTCATGTCAAACCCTGATCCTACAGCTTCGGCTCTAGAATTATAGGATTCCATCAAATGAGCGAATTTTTCAGCCTTTTCATCATCCACACATCTGTTGATCAATTCTTGTTCTACACCGCAAAGTTCAGGGAATTCAGATAGAACAGTGCTTCCACCAAGTGTTACCAACAAGTCTGAAGCGTATCCTACTGCTGGATTGGCAGAGATTCCAGAGAATCCATCTGATCCACCACATTCAAGTCCCATCACCAAATGGTTCAATTGTGCCGGTTTTCTCTTTTGCTCATTGACTTTGGTGAGCTCCAAGAAAGTGCTCTTGATAGCCTTGGTCAACATTTGAGCTTCTGTTCCTTCATTTTGCTGCACAAAAAGAAGGGTTGGCTTTCCATGATTCGGACTGAATTGATTCAGTTTTTCGAAAAGGGTTTCTGCCTCTGCATTTTGACAGCCCAAGCTAAGAATAGTGGCTCCTGCCACATTTGGATTGGCGATATAGCCCGCCAACAAAGCACAAAGGGCTTCAGAATCCTGACGGGTTCCACCACAACCTAGTTGGTGAGTGAGGAATTTAATGCCGTCAATATTGTCGAAAATTCTTGAGGAGGCAGAGGAATCAGAAGGGCCGGAGGCAAGACTTTCGATAGCAGATTGGTTGCCCTTTTTATAAAGGTCAGCCATTTCTCTTACCAAGTTTTTGTAAGGGTTGGTTTTGGCAAAACCCAACTCTTCCAAAAATGCTTCTTTGATGACGCCTACATTTCTGTTTTCACAAAAAACTAGAGGAATAACTACCCAATAATTACGAGTTCCTACTCTTCCGTCATTTCTATGGTATCCCATAAAAGTTTTGTCCTTGAATCGGCTGATGTCTGGCTTGATCCAGTCCAGATCTGCAGACTTTTCTCCGAAGGCAGTGGTTTTATGGGCGATATTTTCAATAGTCAAGGCACTTCCAGCTTCAATGTTTTCCAAAGCTTTGCCTACTGTGATGCCATACATAATGATTTCATCTCCCGGCTCAAGATCCTGAAGAGAAAGTTTATGTTTGGCAGCGATGTGATCTTTTAATGTTAATTGAGAATCTCCAAAAGTCAATGTACTCCCTGCGTCCAAATCTCTAAGGGCCACTAACACATTGTCACTTGGATGTATTTGCAAACTTTCCTTGCTCATATAATATTTGGCAAAATAGGTTGGGTTGAGGTTTTAGTTCAGCCCCTAAAGGTCTTTTATTTTTTTGAAATTTTTGAAAAATATATCAAAAGATGTTCCCTACAGTTGATTTTACCCAACAATAGGCAATTCGGACTATTATTAAATAAAAACAATCGTTTCCGTAATTCTTCGGGTTTTTCCGCTCAGAAAAAGTTATACTTGTTGAAGAGTAGTTGAACTTTTATGCATCATAAACCCCAAATTCGTAACCTTCTTATTTGTTTTCTTTTAGTTGTGATTGGAGCCTGTCAAGGGCCTCAGACTAAAAAGATTATCAAAATGGGCCATGCCCAAGTTACCTCCCATCCCGTGCATGCTGCCATGCTTTATTTGGCGGAGCAAATTGAGAAAAAATCTGATGGACAAATCATCGTCAAGGTCTACCCAAATCAGCAATTAGGAACAGAAAGAGAACTTCTGGAACTTCTTCAGATAGGTAGTTTGGGAATGACCAAAGTTTCTGCTTCCGCCTTGGAAGGTTTTGCTCCTACCATGCAGGTGTTTGGAATGCCATATCTTTTTAGAGATGATGACCACCAAGAAAAAATTCTCAACGGTGATATTGGAAGACAACTCCTTTTGGATGGAGAGGAATATTGGTTGAGAGGCTTATGTTATTATGACGCAGGAAAGCGAAGCTTTTATACCAAGGATAAGCCAGTTGAGACACCAGCGGATTTGGCAGGCTTGAAAGTCCGAGTAATGGAAAGCCAGACTGCTTCCAACATGGTAAAAGCTATGGGAGGTTCTCCCACACCGGTTTCTTATGGTGAGCTCTATACGGCTTTGCAACAGGGAATAGTGGATGCCGCAGAAAACAATGCACCTAGTTTTTACAATTCCAAGCACTACGAGGTATGTAAATTTTATAGCCTAGATGAACATACAGCAATTCCTGATGTGGTAATTATTAGCACGAAGGTTTGGAATCTATTGAGCCCACAGGAGCAAGAATGGGTGCAGGAAGCAGCTTATGAGTCTGCAGCTCATGAGAAGAAACTTTGGGCTGAATCCACTGCGGAATCTTTGCGAGAATTGGAAAAAGCAGGTGTTACAATCACTCATCCGGACAAAGAACCTTTCCGAAAGGCTGTAGAAGGGGTATATGATCAACTGAAAGTTGAGCAGCCTGAAATCTATGAGATCGTGCAGGCAATCCGAGAAGTACAATAATAAATCCAAAAGGAATGTTTTCTTCCAGTATAAAAAATACAATTGACCGCTGGATAGAGGTGTTTTTGATCCTCTTGATGGCATTAATGGTGCTCAATGTTTCTTGGCAAGTAGGCTCAAGGTATATTTTGAATGACCCAAGCTCATTTACAGATGAGCTTGCTAGGTACATGTTGATATGGGTAGGGATGCTCGGAGCTGCTTATGTAGCTGGCAAAGATGAGCACTTGGCTATTGATATTGCTTTATCAAAAATGAATCCCACCAATCGAATCAAAACTCAAATGCTGATTCATGTTTTTGTGATGCTGTTTGCCTTGGCAGCTATGGTAGTTGGAGGGATAAACTTAGTGTATATCACATTCATTTTAGGGCAAAATTCCGCTGCCTTGCAGATTCCTTTGGCTTATGTGTATGTGGTGATTCCATTCAGTGGATTGCTGGTGATTTATTACCAGATCAGTAGAATTGTTATGTTGAACAAAGAGCTAAAAAACAGTTAAAATGGAGACCTTAAGTATTTTAGTTCTAGTTATTTCTTTTCTGTTCTTTTTGGGAATAGGTGTTCCCGTAGCTTGGAGTTTGGGGCTTTCCAGTCTTTTGACTTTGTTGGTTACAGTTTCGACTTTACCTGCAATGACCACCATCGCACAGCGTATGGGAACGGGATTAGATAGTTTTTCATTGCTGGCAATTCCCTTTTTCATACTCGCAGGAGAGCTCATGAACCGGGGAGGGATAGCCAATCGATTGATAGACTTTGCAAAAGCAATTACAGGCAGACTTCCGGGTGGATTATTGCATGTGAATGTGATTGCAGCTATGCTGATGGGAGCGATTGCTGGATCTGCTGTAGCCGCAGCCTCTTCAATGGGAGGGATCTTAGGTAAAAGAATGGAGAAAGAAGGTTATCCAAAAGAATTGGGAGCCGCAGTGAATATTACTTCCTCTACAACAGGCTTGATTATCCCGCCTTCTAATGTTTTGATCGTCTATTCATTGGCTTCAGGAGGCGTTTCAGTTGCCGCATTGTTTGTGGCAGGCTATTTACCAGGCTTATTGGTTGGAGTTATGCTCATGATCACTGCAGCCATAATGGTTAAAATCAAAAAGCTTCCTTCAGGAGAAGCCTCGACATTTAAGCAAGTTTTATCCACATTCTGGAAAGCGATTCCTAGTTTATTCCTTTTGATCGTTGTTATTGGAGGTATTATCGCTGGGGTGTTTACAGCTACGGAGGCGTCTGCAATTGCTGTTTTGTACGCTTTGGGGCTTTCTTTGATATACAGGGAATTAAAAGTAAAAGACTTACCAGCTGTTTTGTTGAAGTCTGCTGAGACTACAGCGGTTGTAATGCTATTGATTGCTACTTCCATGGCGATGTCTTGGGTGATGTCAGCGGAAGAAATTCCTCAAAGCATTTCTAATTCATTGTTATCCTTGAGCGACAATATTTTCGTGATTCTGATCATGATCAATTTAATCTTATTGTTTGTAGGGGTGTTTATGGACATGACTCCTGCAGTATTGATCTTTACCCCAATCTTTTTACCGGTGGTGACAGCTTTGGGAGTTGATCCGGTACACTTTGGGATTATGATGGTTTTAAACCTTTGTATTGGCTTGTGTACCCCACCAGTTGGATCCATTCTTTTTATTGGGGTAGGAGTCGCTCAGACAAGTATCCAAAAAGTAATCAAGCCTTTGTTGCCGTTCTTTTTCGCAATGGTAGTTGCATTGATCTTGATCATGGCATTTCCGGAAATATCACTTTGGCTGCCTCGAGTATTTGGGGTTTAAAAAATCAAGGCTGAGATTTACTTTCTCAGCCTTTTTTATTCTTTACTTCTTCAATTCCTGTTTGATAAAAGCGACGGATTGTGGGATTTGTTTTACTGAGCGGCTGCTTTCATCTTCAATGACCAAATAGACGGTTTTTTGCTTTTTTGCCTCTTTGATAATCTTGGCGATTTCGACATCACCAGTACCCAAAACCACATTGGTTTCTACATCTCCTTGTCCATTTTTGGAGCCTGGAGTACCAATCAGTCTGTCTTTGAGATGAAGCATTGGAAATTTGCCCTTGTATTTTTTCATGATTTTCAAGGGGTCTCCTCCACCCATTTTGACCCAAAAAACATCCATGTTGAATGCAAAATCTTCCGCATTCTCCAGCATGTAATCCAACACTACACCTTTGCCATTTGGTCCAAATTCATATCCATGAGGGTGGTATAAAAATGTGAGATTATGTTCCTTTAATTCCTTACCAACTTGGTTGAACAAAGCAGTGGAGATCTTGATCTCATCTAATGAAATCGGGCCATCTGCGTGCGGTATCCAGTAGCAAGTGACGTATTTGGCGCCATATTTTTTTGCTTCTTCAATGATGGGTTGGAGTGTTTTGGTCAATTGATTGTAATCAGCACCTATTCCGACAATGCTTAAGTTGTTTTTTTGAAGGAGCTCTAGATATTCGGTATCAGAAAGTCCATATCCACCTCCTCCTTCCAAAGCATGAATACCCCATGAAGAAACCTCTTGAAGGTATTTGGCAGGATCATTTGGCATTTCATTTCTCAAGGAATAAAGTTGAAGCGCTACTTGCTGGGCAGTTAAGCTTAATGGTAAGCAAAATAGAAGTGAAAAAAAGATTCTTTTTAGTTTCATGATTAGGTTGATTTTGGGAAGAATCAATCTAGCGATTTTTTAAATGCAATATTAATTTGAAGTGTTCAGCAATAAGATAAACCGCTAAAACGATAATTTTTCTTCCTTTTCTTCCTATTTTTCATATTGAGAATTATTCTGAAAATTCGATTACCCTTAAAATCTTTATGAACTCTAGAAGAAAATTTATTCAAAATTCCTCCTTAATAGGATTAGCTATGAGCATTAAACCCGATTTCAGCCTTTTCGAAAAACAAGATCAAATCCTAGGTCATGGCGACTTTACTTACAAAGTCGATATGAAGTGGGGTAATCTGGATCCTACCAAAGTTCCTGTTGTCAATTGCCATGAAATGGTGATGGATCGGAAAGGTAGAATGATCATGTTGACGGATGAGGCGAAAAATAATGTGATTATCTATGATCAATCAGGAAAGCTTTTGGATACTTGGACTTTGGGATTGAAATCTGCTCATGGTCTGACTCTGGTGGATGAAGGGGATGCGGAGTACCTTTGGGTAGTGGACAATGGAGGAAGAGTATTGAAAACCACTTTGGATGGTAAAATCATTACTGAAATTAAGAGTCCAAAAGAAGTTGGGATTTATTCTGAGGACATGAGGTGGACTCCAACAGAGACCACTGTTGCACCAAATGGTGACTTATATATCGCTGATGGCTATGGCTCCCAATATTTTCTTCATTATGATTCTGATGGCAATTTCATCCGCAAATTCGGAGGAGATGGCCATGGTGATACACAATTCAAAACTGCTCATGGAATCACAGTAGATCAGCGTGGAGGTGCAGCTCCAACTTTGATTTGTACGTCTCGTGGACATAATTCCTTCAAAAGATTTACCATGGATGGGGAATATATCGAAACCATGTTTTTGCCGGGAGCATTTGTATGCCGGCCTGTGATTCACGGAGAAAATCTATATGCAGGAGTTTGCTGGTCAAGGTTGAAATATTTGGAGCAGATGCCGGATTCAGGCTTTGTGACAATTTTGGATAAAAACAACAAAGTGGTTTCAAATCCAGGGGGGACTGCCCCTGAATATAAAAATGGCGAATTGCAATTGATGGTACAGAATGAGCCTGTCTTCAAGCATTGCCATGATGTGTGTATTGACCAGGATGAAAATATATATGTCTGCCAATGGAATGCGGGTAAGACATATCCGATAAAGCTTACCCGAGTCTAAGGATTTGGGTTTGCAGAGTGTTTTTCAACATTTTAACCCAAAATATTATGAGTTCAGTAACAGTTGGATGGTTTGAGGTCCCAGTAAAAGATATGGATCGGGCCATTAGATTTTATGAAAATGTATTTGCTTGTCAATTGAATAAGCAAGTAATGGGTGATTTTCAAATGGCTTGGTTTCCTATGGATGAAAATTCGAAAGGAGCTGGTGGTAGTCTTGTTTATCATGAGCAATTCTATAGCACCAGTGAGCATGCTGGATGTTTGATTTATTTCTCTTCAGAAAATTGTGAAGTTGAGTTGGGAAGGGTCGAAGCAGCTGGTGGGAAAGTTCAAATTCCAAAGCGATTAATTGCTGAAGATATTGGATATATGGGAGTGTTTTTTGATTCGGAAGGGAATCGAATTGCTATCCATTCCAGAGCATAAAAAGGAAATATTTAAAGTAAATGAATAGATTATTTAAAGAGGAGTCCTTGATTTCCCTGGAATTATTGCAGGAAAAAACGACTCGTATTTTTGCTCTTTTATCTAGTGCATTAATGATTTTTTTAGGTTTCTCAGACCTATTGATGGGACTTCAATTAGAAATCGTACTTTTCAAATTTGCTTTTGCCATTCCATTTATCACTGGATACCTATTAATGAAGAAATGGGGAAGGTATCAAACTGTTTTGAGCGGAATGATGGTCTTTGCATTGATCATCATCGCGCTCAATTATTATTACAATGATGGTTTTAATGGTCCAACCATATATACCATTTTTATGTTGGTCATGACGATTACCATCCTTTTTAATGGCTGGTATAAGTATTTCTGGCTGATTTTTGCATTCTTATTTTTCATCTCTTTGATGTATGCCGACCTTTTGGGAGGTGTTAGAATCGTATCCAATTACACAAATAATACAGTCCGTTTTGGTGACCACGTGATTACCATTTTGTGGTGTAGCTTATTCGTTTTTTTGGGGATTCAACTTTTCATCTATGGGTATAAAAGCCAAAACCAAGTATTGACGAAGGTGATGGAAGAGAATAAAAAGGCCAATATCGAACTGGAAGAATTGAATTCTAAGAAAAATGAGCTGATTGCATTGTTGTCACATGATTTAAAAAATCCGATATCTACTCTCAATCAAACAGTCGAATTAGTGGAGCTTGGGGGATTGGAGCAAGGTGATTTTGAAACAATAATTCAGGAGTTGAAAAAGCAAAGTTTTCATCTCAGTAATGTTTTGAATAATACTTTAAGTTGGGTTTTGACCGAACTGGATCAAGGTGTTATAGCAAAGGAAGAGGTAGATTTTGCCAAGCTAAATGAGGAAATGGTTCAAACCATGCAAGTTCAGGCTAGTCAAAAAGGGCAGGTAATTGTCGCCAAAGAAAATGGTGCGATAAAAGAAGCTCTGATAGAAGCAAATGAAGTGAAGATAATCCTCAAGAATTTTCTGGATAATGCTATTAAGTTTTCGCCTAACGGTGCGCAGATTGAATTGAATTTCATTTCAAATAATGGGTCAATTCGCTGGGAAGTAATAAATGAAGGGCCGACCGTTCCATTAAGTTTGAGGGATGGGCTTTTTGAGTTTAAGGTGAGGACATCCTATGGCACCAATAAAGAAAAAGGGACAGGCATGGGCCTCCCCCTTTGTAAGAAAATTGCTGATAAACTGGAAATGAAATTGGGATTTGAAACCCAAGGTGATAATCTAAATGTGTTTTATCTAGAGAGAAAGACTTACTAGACAATTACCACGGTTAGACTTTTTGCTCCATGAGCACCAATGACTAATGATTGCTCAATATCTGCTGTTTTCGATGGGCCTGCGATGAAAACACCAAAACTGGAATGGGCTGCGCCAATTTTATCATAAGCCTGATGCATATTTCCGAGAATATTCGATTCAGGAATAGTTATGACCAAATGCTCCGTGATAAAAGGGATAGCTCTCAATCTTAACTGAGTGTCATCCAGCCAAATGGCTCCATTTTCTGCTGACGCCCATTGTCCATCCAAAATAGCCAGCTCCAGTTCCGCCAATTCATGAGGATCAGAAGGAAGAATTTGAAGATTTGAAACTTCCAGTCTGTCTGAATTAGAAAGAATCTTCGAGTAACCTTTTTCTTTCAACCAAGAGCTGAAATCTTCTTTAGAAACCACCTGTCCTTTATTGCCTTCAATGGATAAAATAAATGTGGCAAGTAAGTCCTCTGGAACTCTGAATTCTGGAATTTCAGGAAGAGTTTGGTTGTCCGGTTTTACTTTTTGAATCGCTTGAATGATCTGATCTCTACTGCTCATGGTCTGTTCTTTTTATACCATTCTTTAAAGGATTCTTTCGGAGGATTTGGTAGATCTCTCTCTTTGCCCCAAACGTTCAATGGGTTGTAAATGATGGATTTTGGTAGTGCTTTCAAGGATTTTCTCATCAAGCTCCCAGAGATTTTATAGGCCAATGGACTTGTGAAAATTCCACTCGCCATTTTCATACTCATGCCTTTAGCCAAATCCGGATTGGCTTTGGTGATTTCCTGACGCCATTCATATAGCTGCTCGTGAATGTTGATTTTCACAGGGCAAACATCAGAGCAACTACCGCAAAGGGTAGATGCGAAAGGTAAAGTGCTGTACTTTTTGACATCAATACCTGGTGACAAAATTGATCCAATTGGGCCTGGGACGGTACTGCCATAACTGTATCCGCCACTTCGTCTATAGATGGGACAAGTATTCATGCATGCTCCACAGCGAATACATTTTAGGGAGTTTTTAAATTTATCCCGTGCCAGCTGACGGGTTCTTCCATTGTCTAGTAGGACAATATGAATTTCTTTTCCAGGTTCAGGACTTCTAAAATGTGAGTTGTAATTGGTGATGGGTTGACCGGTAGCAGATCTAGCCAAAAGACGGAGGAAAACTCCCAAATCTTTTCTTCGAGGAATGATTTTCTCGATCCCCATGCAGGCAATATGTACATCGGCTAGATGTACTCCCATATCTGCATTTCCTTCATTCGTACAGACTACAAATTCTCCTGTCTCAGCGACACCAAAATTGACACCAGTGATAGCCACTTTGGCTTTCAGGAATTTCTCCCTCAAATGAAGTCTGGCCGCATGGGTCAAATAAGTTGGGTCTTCATTTCCTTTTTCAGTTTGGAGTTTTTCATGGAAAATCTTCGAGATATCCGCTTTTTTCAAGTGAATCGCCGGAAGGACAATATGACTTGGGGGTTGCTGAAGGAATTGGACGATCCGCTCTCCTAAATCAGTGTCTACTACCTCAATACCTCTTTTTTCCAAATACGGATTGAGGTGGCATTCTTCAGTTAGGATCGATTTGCTCTTGACAATTGCTTTGCAATCATGTTTCTCGAGTATCGAATGGACGATTTGATTGTGTTCTTCGGCATCGACTGCCCAGTGAACATGGATTCCATTCTTTTTGGCATTTGCCTCAAAATCCAAGAGGAGTGAGTCCAAATTATTGAGGACATAATCCTTCAAGCCTGAAGCCAAGGTTCTCAAGTTTTCCCACTCAGGGATCGACTTGGAAATTTTATCTCTTTTATCCCTGACAAACCAAAGTGTCTCATCATGCCAATGACTTTTGGCTTGATCTTTCAAAAATTCCGCTGCTTTCGATGGGTGACTCATTGAATAGCTTGGTTTAGAATTTCGGCAATATGCATGAATTTAAGAGGCTGCTTATTTCTTGAGGAAATCCCCTGCAAGTGCATGATGCAGGACATATCTCCCCCGGTAAGGATCTCCACATTCTTTTCCAAATGATCTGCTAATCGGTCTTTACCCATTTGAACAGAAAGAGCCTCCTCACTTACTGCGAAAGTTCCACCAAAACCACAGCACTCATCTTTGCGGGTTAGCTCCACCCAATCTAATCCATCTAACCCTTGAAGTAATTGTTTGGCTTTATTAAATGGAGAAATATTCAACTCGGTAGATGCTCCTAATCGAAGTCCTCTTAATCCATGGCAGGAAGAATGATATCCGATTCGGTGCGGAAATTTCCCCTTGATTTCAGCTTTCAAAACATCGGTAATGAATTCTGTCAATTCATATACTTTTCCCTGAAGCTCTTTGTAAGAATTTTGATCATGGAATTCTGGCGGGAAATGTTCTTTCACGTGCATGATGCAACTTCCAGATGGAGCGACTACATAATCGAAATCTCCGAAAGTCTTGATGAAATGCTCACTGCTTCCAATGGTATCTCTTTCATATCCAGAATTGGCAAGTGGCTGACCGCAACAGGTTTGACTTTGAGGATAGCTGACTTTGCAGCCTAATTTCTCAAGTAATTCTAAGCTGGCAATCCCTACGTTTGGATAAAATTGATCCACGTAGCAGGGAATAAAAAGGCCAACATGGGGTGTTTGATTTGACATGGGGTTCGAATTTAGTTTCCAAAACTCGAATTCACTAGCATAGCAGCTCCTAATGCGGATCCATTTGGAAAATCACTTGGGATAATTTCGAGGGCAGGTAGTTTGATTCGAAGCATGGATAAGAAAATATCATTTGCATTAAATCCTCCATCCACGTAGAGTTTTTTGACCTTGGATTCCTCTAAAACAAGGCTCAATGAAGCTACTTGAAGATCTGTCAACTCGTGGATAAAACTATAATATGCAGACTCAAAATTCTCAAAACTTGCCCAATCGGAGCAAGCCGCTTGTGGAATATCGTAATCCTCCGGCTTTAGGTAGTGAAAATGGATTCGTTTATTTGACTCATTCTTAGCCTTTTCATAAAGGCTATTGTCAAACTTTAATTTTTTATAGGTCCCCTGGGGAAGCTCCCAAAAGCTATACATTTCATCAATCTGATACTTGTGTTCCTCTCCGATGAAGAGTCTAGAAATCTTGATTGGCTGACCTTGAATACTCAAAAACTGAAGGCAATCCTGCTTCAATTGCTTTTTGGTCAACTTAGATTTGTTGAAAGGATTGATGCTGATAGCCCAAGTACCTGTTGATAATAATGCGAATTCATTGCTTTCTTGACTCAAATAGGGAAGAAGTGCTCCGGATGAATCATGAACGCCTATTCCACAAGGAATGCTTCCAAACTCCTCCTTGGTTTGCAAAAGAGAGTTTCCTGGCAAAATAGGAGGAAGTAGCTTGTCTATTTCTTCATTTTTTACCCACGCATGGTAGTCCATTTTCTCGAAATCCCACAAACCTGTGTGGCACCCAATACTGGTATAGTCAGAGACCATTTGACCTGTGAAGATCATACTCAGGTATTGAGGCAGATGAAGGCTGTATTTGATCTTTTTGTAAAGATCCGGCTTGGAGTGTTTGATGAAATAAATTTGAAGCCCTGAATTTAGCATTGCCAATGGGGGGGAAGAAGTCTGCTTGCAGAAATCCATTTTGCCACCATTTTGGGCATAGAAGCTTTTTAATAAATCCTCTGGGAAAGGCTTCAGGTAATCGTACAGAGGAGTGACTGGCTCTCCTTCTTCATTGACATGAACAAAGGAGGCACCATGTCCTGAGAAGTTTAATTTTTTGATTTCGAATTGGTCGGATTCCAGAGCCTTTTTGAAAGTCTCAATCATCCAATCCCTCATTGGTAGTACCGGTTCGGCAGGGAAACCATCCTCGTCAGGTATTGAATCCAGACGAGTGTAGGTGTTCCAAACTTCATTCAATGATTCATCAAAAAGAAAGAATTTTTTGTTGGTCTTGCCAATGTCAAAAACAGCAGTAACCGGGATTTTGGGCATGGTAAAAGCTTAATTCTATAGAGATTTTCGGATGGTTAGCCTAAATGGATTTTTGATTGGGATTCTATCTTCTTTTCCTAGGATTTGTTCTGCGATTGATTTTCCCATATTGACAAAGTCTGTAGAAACTGTAGTGATTCCTTCAGCTAAAATCTCTTTTAAAGGAGTATCGTTGTAAGAAATCAAACCAATGGTTTTACCTAAACAAAGGGACTGTTCTCGGGATTTTTTGACTACACTTACCAAATCGGATTCAGAAAGCACAATGTAGCACTCTCCATTTTCAAGCGGTTCTTCATCATCCATTCCATCTATCACTAGGTTTTTGAAGTCATGGAAAAAGCAGAATTTTTTGAATCCATCGATGATTTCCTCAGGATACATTCCCCCTTTGGGGAAAACCAGTATCAATCGCTCATACTTTTTTAGATGTGAAATTCCAGATTCCAGTGCTTCAAATATATCCTTGCTGAAATCCTGATAAATTCCTGGGAATTCATTTTCATGATCTTTTACCGCCCGGTCAATGATCAAAAGCTTGTCCTTTGGTATTCTTTTGATCAATTCGTAGGCAGTGTCAGGATGGCCTTCTTGATCAAAGAAATGAGGGGCAAGTACATAATAATTGTACTTGCCTATATATCTTTCTAAGAAGTCCTCGAATAGTCGCTTGTTATAGTGATGAATCTGTAAATCTACTGTAGCTTGATCGCCCAGGCTTTCCACTATCGAATAGTAAATAAGCTTTTTATAGGAGCTCAATTTATTGAATAGTAAAAGTACCTTTGATTTTGAGGCCATATTGGTAGAAGCCACATAGAAGCCCTTACCTCGGACGGAAGTGATAATTCCTCTGTCTCTCAATTCGTTATAGGCTTTTTCTACGGTGTCTCTAGACAATAAAAGATCAAAACTTGTTTCATTAATTGAAGGGATTCTATCCCCGACCATCAGCTCTCCCTTTTCTATATCCTCCAAAATCAGGTTGACTACCTGTAGATATTTTGGAGTACGGGAATCTACATGTATCATTTCAGATTTGTCTAAAAGCATTGGTTATTCTGGGTTTTTGGGTACTCGTACTTTTATCTCGGAAATGCTGCTGCCAATCCACCGTCCACATTGAGCATGTTTCCAGTTGATTTGGAGAGCAGGCCTCCGACAAAGGCAAATGCCGCGTTGGCAATGTCCTCTACCTTGACACTTTCTTTAAGAAGTGTTCTGTTGGCATAATATTGTGGCAGGTCCTTAACATCAATTCCGTAAGCTTTGGCGCGGTTTTCTGCCCATCCACCTTCCCAGATGTTGGAGCTTTCAATCACTGCGTCCGGATTGACAACATTGACTTTGATTTTATCTTCTGCCAATTCCGCTGCCATCAGTCTTGACATGTGCAGCTGAGCGGCCTTGGTTGTACCATAAGCTACATTTTTTGGACCGGCTACCAAAGCGTTTTTACTTACAATGTTCACTACATCGCCTCCAGTGCCCTGTTTTCTCATCAAATCCACTCCAGCTTTTGATACATGGTATTGACCCATCACCAAAATATTGTGGAGTCTGTCCCAATCTTGATCGCTGTGCTCTTCAAATTTTCTGGAAATACTGATTCCCGCATTGTTGACAATGATGTCCACTCCGCCATATTTCAGACAAGTAGATTGGATAGCTTTTGCTAGGCTATCAGTGTCGGTCACATCCAAAAGAACTCCGTGAACGATATCTTTTCCATATTTTCCAGTGAACTCGTTTAGTGCTGAGTCGAGCCTACCTGCATCGATATCTGTCAAAACCACGCATGCTCCTTCTTGGACGAATTTTTCGGCGATGCCTTTTCCAATCCCTCCTGCACTTCCTGTCACCAAAGCGATTTTTCTCGAAAGTGGCTTTTCCTTAGGCATTCTTTGAAGTTTTGCTTCTTCTAACAACCAGTATTCAATATTGAAGGCTTCTTGAAGAGGAAGAGAAACATACTCAGAAACGGCCTCTGCTCCACGCATTACATTGATTGCATTGATATAAAATTCACTTGCAACGCGGCTAGTTTGCTTGTCTTTTGCGTAGCTAAACAAACCAACACCAGGCCAAAGGATAATGACCGGATTAGGATCTCTCATTGCTGGGCTGTTCGGGTGCTTGTGATTTTCGTAATAGGAAGCATACATCGCTCGATAATCTTCAAAAGCTTTTTCGAAGGATTGTTTGATGGCTACACTATCAGATAAATCAGCATCTGGAGCTAAATCCAATACCAAAGGAGAAATTTTCGTTCTCAAAAAGTGATCTGGGCAACTTGTGCCCATTGGAGCTAATTTATTGAGATCATGGCTGTTGATGAATTGCAATACTGTGTCGGAATCATTGAATGTTCCAACCATCAGTTTTTCAGAAGAAGCCAAACCTCTTAGGATCGGAGCAAGAATAGCTGCTTGACTTTTTCTTTGCTCAGGTGCCAAAGATTGAACTTTCTCTCCGCCGAAAACTGGACGGGTTTTTCCATAATGATCTTCCAAATATCTAGATGCCGTCTCAATTACATCCAAGCTATTCATATAGCATTCGTAGGCAGTATCGCCCCAAGTGAATAAGCCGTGTCCTCCAAGCATAATACCCCGGATTCCAGGATTTGCATTCAGCGCGTCTCGAAGCTGAAGTCCCAAATCGAATCCCGGCTTTTGCCATGGAACCCAAGCAATACTACCATTCCAAAGATCTTTGGTGATCTTTTCGCCATCCTTAGATGCTGCTATTGCGATAGCCGCATCAGGGTGAAGGTGATCGATATGCTTGAAAGGTAAGAATGAGTGCAAAGGCGTATCAATAGATGGAGCCTTTGACTTTAAATCGTAGATACAATGGTTGAAAAGTTCCACCATTTCATCTTCGAATTCCAAACCTCTATATACAGACTCAAGTGAACGAAGCTTGTTTACATAAAGTCCGGCCAATCCTGCCTTTGTAAGTGTTCCTATGTCTCCGCCGGAACCTTTCACCCACATGATTTCTACCTCTTCGCCAGTTAAAGGGTCCTTTTCATAGGTTTTGCAGGAGGTATTTCCCCCTCCATAGTTTGTAATGCGTAAATCTGAACCGAGAATGTTGGATCGATAGATCAAAAGATCTACTTCTTTTCCTTCTAATTCATTGGCAACTTTTTCGTCCCAGAGGTAAGAGACATGTTTAAAGTTCTGGGTTTTCATCGTCATATTTTGGTATTTTAGCTTATACGAATTTGTAAGAAATATGCCCAAAGTGTATCCTGTGGTGTCTTGAAAATACGGCTTTTTATTGAGACAGAGCAGGATAGTTGATTAGGAGTTTGTTAAGACCTTGTTTGCAAATCACTCAATGAAGAATACATTATTTAAAAAGATAGTAGCTAGGGAGGAGTTTGAACGAGATTCAGTTCCCGGTGACAGACTAAAGGGTAGCAAGGGTTTCTTAGGAATGTATGCTGGGGAGCATGCAGCAGGAACCGAGTTTGTCATCGGGCCTCTCTTTGTAGCGCATGGCGTTTCTGCAGGAGACTTGTTTATTGGACTTTTATTGGGCAATCTGCTGGCGGTTTTGAGCTGGGGGTTGATCACAGCTCCAATTGCAGTTAAAAAACGATTTACACTTTATTATCAATTAGAACGGATTGCCGGAAAAGGTGTAGTTAATTGGTATAATTTGGTAAATGCGCTAATGTTTTGCTTTTTAGCTGGTTCCATGATTGCTGTTTCGGCAACCGCTGTGGGGATTCCTTTTAACCTAGAAATGCCAACTTTGACAGATTGGATGCCAAGAACATCCGGTTGGGTAATCACGGTTTTGTTGATGGGAGCAATTATAACTTTGGTGGCTATTCAAGGCTATTCTCAAGTTTCCAAGTTTGCAAACATCATGTCTCCTTGGATGATTTTGATATTTGCCGCGGCAGGGATTGTCGGTCTGGCTCAATTGGGTGTAGGTTCATTTGATAGCTTGATAGCAACGGCAAATGAGGTGATTTGGACTGGAGTTCCAATGACTGGAATGACCAAATTCACTATATGGCATATCATCTTTTTTGCTTGGTTTTGTAACATGGCCATGCATATTGGGATGTCGGATTTGACAATATTGAGATTTGCAAAATCTTGGAAGTACGGTTTTCTGACCTTTGCAGGAGTTTATTTGGGCCACTTTCTGGCCTGGTTGGCTTCTGGGATTTTATATGCGGTTTTCCTTCAAGCAAATGCCGCATCTCAGGAGTTTGCTCCCGGAGCCATTGCCTATCAGACTTTAGGCTTGGCCGGTGCGGTTTGTGTTGTTGTTGCCGGTTGGACCACTGCCAATCCTACGATTTATAGAGCCGGTCTGGCTCTTCAGGGGATTTTCCCCAAAGTTCCATCTTGGAAGATTACAGCAATTGTAGGTGGAATCACAAGTTTAGCAGCTTGCTTTCCTGCTCTAGTGATGAGATTATTGGATTTTGTTGCTCTATATGGTTTACTATTAATGCCTATGGGGGCAGTGATTTTTGCAGATTTTTATTTCTCTAAGAAATTCGGTTTTCAAGATGAGCAGGCATTGAATTCACATACCAATTTTAGTATGCCTGCCTTCTTATCCTGGATATTGACATTGGCTTTCTGTTTGTTTCTAAACTTCTCCTATGGAGTGGATATCTTCTTTTTAGGTCTACCGGGGTGGTTTGTTGCGGTAGCCATATTTGTTGTGCTTTCCAGAATTCAATACCCTATTAAGAAACAATTAATTGCATGAAAATCCTGACTAAAATCGTTTCTTTCGCTGGTTTAGCTTTGACGATCGTTCCTTCGATCATGTTTTATCTGGGTAGTGTCGAATTAGATTCTGCCAAAGTTTACATGGGAGTCGGAATGTTCATGTGGTTTGTTTCTGCACCATTTTGGGTAAATTCAAAAGCCTAATAATAGATTAAAATACCTTTCTTATGCCTTCAAGTGAATTTCAATTGCTTTCCAGTATTCTGGAAAATAAAGGAAAATCTGTTCCAGATATACTTTCTAATATTTCAGCTTTTCAAATAGCAGTTCCTAGCTGGGCCTTAGGTGCTGGTGGAACTCGTTTCGGTAGATTTTCCATTGGAGGAGAGCCAAGAAATCTGGAAGAAAAACTAGAAGATATTGGCTTACTTGCCAAGTTGACCAAAAAGACTGATGCTGTTTCGCTTCATATCCCTTGGGATATTCCTGAAGACGTGGAGGCCATAAAACAAAAAGCTCAGAGTTTGGAAATCAGCTTTGATGCGATGAATTCCAATACATTTCAAGATTATGGGCAGGATTTGACCTATAAAATGGGTTCTTTGAGTAATGCTGATTCCGCAATTCGACAACAGGCCGTAGATCATAATAAGCAAGTAATCGAGATAGGAAAAAGCTTGGGAAGCAAAGGTCTGACAGTTTGGTTGGCTGATGGTAGTAATTTCCCAGGTCAGGCCAGTATTAGAAAATCACTTCAATGGACTTCCGAATCTCTTCAGTCTATTTATAGTGATTTACCATCAGATTGGAAATTGCTTTTGGAGTACAAGCCTTATGAGCCAAACTTCTATCATACTGTAATCCCTGATTGGGGGACTTCTTCATTCCTTTGCAAGCAATTGGGAGATCAAGCTAAAGTCTTGGTGGATTTGGGACATCATCTTCCCAATACCAATATTGAGCAGATCGTGGCAACTTTGATGCATCAGGATATGTTGGCAGGCTTCCACTTCAATGATAGCAAATATGGGGATGACGACTTAAGCACAGGAAGCATTAAGCCTTATCAGTTATTCTTGATTTTTTGTGAATTGATCGGCGGGGCAGAGGATGAAGCTCAAGCTTGGGAAAGTATCTCCTGGATGATAGATGCAAGTCATAACACCAAAGATCCATTGGAAGATTTGATTCAGGCATTGGAAGCTATTGCTATTGCCTATGCGAAAGCATTATTGGTGGACAGAGGCAAATTGACCCAATGTCAAATGGGTGGAGATACAGTAGGAGCTCAAGAGATTCTTCAAGATGCATTCCAGACGGATGTGAGGCCGCTGGTTAAGGAGGCAAGAATACAGGCTGGAGGAGTAGAATCTCCATTGGAATATTATAGAACTGAAAAGATTCGTGAGAAGCTTATCTCTCAAAGAGGAAAAAATTCCCAAGCAACAGGGCTTTAATCCAACCTAGATCTTAAAATAATGGGCTGACCTGTCGATTTGGATATCGGTAGGTTGGCCTTTGTTTCTTCAAGCCATTCATAAAGTTTCCTGTATAGTTCTTTTGCTTTAGCAGGGTTTTCTAAGCTCAGATCAATTTCCTCGGATAAGTCATTTTTCAAGTTGTAGAGCTCTGTTTTTTGGTTTTCATAATGTAAAACCAGTTTCCAGTCTCCTGATCTGATAGCCGCTGCAGGCATTCCCAATTGATTGGAAAAATGCGGGTAATGCCAGAATAAATCTCCCTTTCTTTCCTGAGATCTGCTGCCAAAAAGAATAAATTCCAAGGATTGACCGTCCCAATCTTCTTGCGGGGTTAGGTTGGCTAAATCAGCAAATGTGGGAGCAAAGTCCAGATTTGATGTAGGGAAAGTAGTGACTCCATTCTTTATTTTGTCAGGCCAATATGCAATCAAAGGGACTCGAATTCCGCCCTCATAGGGATGGCCTTTCCATTTTTTTAACGGGTCCAAATTTGTAGGGGTTGGTCCAAGTTCCGGTAGGCCCACTCCTCCATTATCAGAGGTGAAAATGATCAATGTATTCTTGTCCAGGCCTTGTGATTTAAGTTGATCCAGAATCATTCCTATCCCATCATCCACAGACTCAATCATTGCGGCATAATAGGGATTGTACTTTCCCTCAAACTGCTCGTATTTCCGAAGGTATTTACTCACTTTATCTCCTCTCGGAACGACAAATACATGGGGAGCTGAATAACTCAGGTAGAGGAAAAAGGGTTTTTGACTTTCTTTTTTATCCAAAAAATCTAAAGCATATGCAGTGAGTTTGTCAGTCAAATAATAACTGCCAGAGTCCAAAAATATATTCTGATAGTTGTCCTCGAAAATCCCATAGTTGTAATAATCGAGACCATTTTTTCCGATCATTCTTGAGAAATCAAATCCTTGAGCCCAGGGAGTTTGATCATCTTTGTTTCCAAGATGCCACTTTCCAATCATGGCAGTTTGGTAGCCTCTCTCTTTGAATAGCTCTGCTAAAGTAACCTGCTTTCCTTCTAGAAATGGGTTCCAATTAGCAGGATCGATGGATAAACTGTCAGCTTTTCTATTTCCCGCAATAAAATTGGTAAGGTGATATCGAGAAGAATGAATTCCTGTCAATATTCCTGCGCGTGAAGGAGAACAAACGGGGCTTGATGAATAGGCGTCAGTGAATTTTAATCCATTTTCAGCCAAAAAGTCAAGGTTTGGGGCTTCTTGAAAAGGATTCCCATAAGCTGGTAAATCAGTATAGCCCAAGTCATCGGTCAAAATGAAAATGATGTTGGGTTGGTCAGAGTTTTGAGCAAAAGAGGAGGTGATGGTTGAGAATAAGGAAAAGACTAAAAGTCTAAGAATCAAATTTCTATTCGAAAGGGTGGTGGTCTTATTCACTTTGAGTTAAATTGGGTGAAAGAAGCAACTGATCTATGAAACTTAACCCAAAATCCCTTTTTTTTCTCATACTTCTATCCTGTGCCTCCCCAAAAGAATCTGATGATTCCCTTGAAATTTTAGATCCAGAAATGGAATCATTTTTTTCTGAAAACTCTCAAGTGGAGGTTTTGGCAGCGGGATTTGATTGGGCGGAGGGTCCACTTTGGCTACCGGATCAAGAAGCTTTGATTTTCACAGATGTTCCCAAAAACAAAATCTGGAAATGGACTGAGCTCAATGGGGTCAGTCTATTTCTGGAGCCATCTGGATATTTGGGTGAGAGAACCGATAAAAATGAGCCTGGAGCAAATGGTTTGATTTTAAATGAAAATGGCGAGTTGGTTTTGTGTCAGCATGGCGAAAGACAGGTGGCCAAAATGCTTTCCTCATTGAATGATCCTAAACCTGAGTTTGAGCCTATTGCTCAGTCCTATGAAGGTAAGAAATTCAATAGCCCCAATGACTTGATTTATAATTCCAAAGGACAATTGTTTTTTACAGATCCTCCATACGGAATGGATCCTTGGGATGAAAAGGAGTTGGATTTTCAGGGTGTTTACAGAGTTGATCCAGACGGAGAGTTGATTTTGCTGATTGATAGTCTTTCCCGTCCCAATGGAATAGGCTTGAGTCCTGATCAAAAAACGCTATACATAGGGCAATCAGACACTGAAAAAGCCAGATACTATGCCTTTGATCTGGATGGGAATGGGAATGTGATTGGCGGTAAAATGATTTTAGATGTAACACATCTTCAATCCGATGAGAAAAAAGGATTGCCTGATGGATTGACAGTTCATTCTTCAGGGACAATATTTGCCACAGGTCCTGGAGGAGTTTTGGTGATTAGTCCAGAGGGGAAACACTTAGGAACAATACTAACCGGGGAAGCAACTGCCAACTGTGCCTTTGATCCAGAAGAGAGGTTTTTGTATATGACTGCAGATTCTTTCTTGATGAGGATATTTCTCAAGTAGCAGATTAATTCGATCTATTTCAAAGCGATTTTCTACCATTTATATGGTATTAACTGGTAGAAATCAGTCAAATATGATTTTTTCTTTGCTGAAACATAATACCCAATCTGACCATGTCAAATCTAAATTTGAAAGCCAAAAAAGAAACCACTTATGATGCAATAGTGATCGGATCAGGTGCAAGTGGTGGCTGGGCTGCAAAAGAACTCTGTGAAAAGGGGCTGAAAACACTTGTTCTGGAAAGAGGGCGAATGGTTCGGCATATCGAAGATTATCCTACAGCCAGTAAAGCTCCTTGGGAGTTTGAGTTTAGAGGAACTGTTCCTATTGAAAAAAGATCTGGTGTCGGTGCCGCAAGATGGGGAAGGGAAGAAACGATGCATTGGGCCATTGCAGATGATGAACAACCCTATATTGAAGAAAAACCGTTTCGCTGGTTTCGAGGATATCATGTCGGAGGTAAGTCGCTTTTATGGGCCCGTGGAACTCAGAGATGGTCCGATTACGATTTTGAAGGTCCTGCAAGAGATGGCTATGCGGTAGATTGGCCGATTAGATACAAAGATTTAGAGCCTTGGTTTGGACATGTTGAGACCTTTGCTGGTTTTTGTGGAAGTCAAGATGGATTGGCAGAACTTCCAGATCAGGTAGTTCAGCCTGGCTTTGAATTGAGTTGTATTGAAAAGTATTACTCCGACCAATTGAAGATACATTATGGGAATCGCCATTTGATCCAGGGGAGAATGGCTCACCTGACGAACCCTCAGGATATTCATAAGCAACAAGGTCGAAATCAATGCCAGCATCAAAATATGTGCAATAGAGGTTGCGTTTATGGAGGTTACTTTTCTTCCAATGCAGCTACTTTACCTTGGGCTGAGAAAACAGGGAATCTGACGATTAGACCAAATTCTGTGGTAGAGTCCATTATCTATGATGATGAAAAAGGAAAAGCAATTGGAGTCCGAATCATTGATAGACATACCAAAGAAGCGATGGAGTTTTTTTCCAAGATTATTTTTGTAAATGCTTCTACGATCAATTCAAACGCAATTTTATTAAACTCTAAATCCACCAGATTTCCAGCAGGCCTTGGCAATGACAATGGGCTTTTGGGCAAGTATTTAGGAAGTCATAACTATCGTGGTGGTGGATTTGCTACCTATGAGGGTTTTTTCGACAAGGCACAGGAGGGACAGCATCCTGGACATGCCTATGTTCCAAGATTTAGAAATGTTTTCAAACAAGACACTGATTTCCTGAGAGGCTATGCGATAGGAATGTCTGGAAGTCGAAGGTTAGGTTCTGATACAAGTATGATA
Source organism: Algoriphagus sp. PAP.12 (assembly GCF_026652115.1). Taxonomy (GTDB): domain Bacteria; phylum Bacteroidota; class Bacteroidia; order Cytophagales; family Cyclobacteriaceae; genus Algoriphagus. Next base: position 152,025 of record NZ_JAPPSQ010000012.1, read on the forward strand.
GGGCATCAGTTAAGAGACAATTTACTGAATAAGGAATATGGAGTCTGGACTATGTCTGCCTGGATGCAAGGTGAGATGGTGCTGGAGGAAGATAATCATATGCGGCTTAGTGAAACCGAAACAGATAAATATGGAATTCCGAAGATTGTCATGTCTGTGGAGTGGAAAGAGAACGATGATAAAATGACAAAGGATTTCATGGAGCAGCAGCAAGAGATGTTTGAGAAAATGGGTTTTAAAAATATTTCGGTAAGAGATTCCGGAAACCCTCCAGGATCAGATATTCATGAAATGGGAGGCGTTAGAATGGGACATGACTCCAAAACTTCCTTGCTCAATAAGTACAATCAAATGCATGCCTGTCCCAATGTTTTTGTTTCAGATGGAGCCTGCATGACAAGTACCAGTACCCAAAACCCTACTTTAATGTTTATGACCTTGACTGCTCGAGCAGCTAATTATGCAGTTGATGAATTGAAAAAGATGAATCTATGAACAAGCAATATTTCAGTTTGATCTTTTTGCTGAGTTTTCTCTTTCTACTTCCAAAAGAAAGTAAGGCACAAAAGAAAGGTGATCCCTTGTTTCAAGTACCCTTGGGTATAGCTTCTTACACTTTCCGGAACCATTGGGAAAATGGAGTAGAACCGACGCTGGATATCATTCAGAAAATGGGTTTTAAAGAATTTGAAGGTGGAGCTCCACAAGGAGTGAGTCCAGAGGAATTCAAAAAAATGCTCAATGATCGAGGGATCAGTATTCCATCCACAGGAACTGGTTTTGAGCAATTGGAGTCAGACCCACAAGCGGTGGCTGATCGTGCAAAGGCATTGGGGGCGAGTTATGTCATGTGTGCATGGATTCCTCATGACCGTGGTGCCTTCTCCAAAGAAAACGCAGATCGAGCAATCAAGGCATTCAATGAAGGAGGGAAAGTCCTGAAAGAAAATGGAATCATATTCAAATACCATGTGCACGGATATGAATTTCAGCCTTATGAAGAAGGAACCTTATTTGACTACCTTGTTGAGAATACCGATCCGGAATATGTCTCCCTTCAAATGGATGTGATGTGGACTCATTTTGGAGGAGGTGATCCAGCAGGACTTTTAGAAAAATATGGAGACCGTTGGGTTTCGTTGCACTTGAAGGATTTCAGAAAAGGAGCTCCAAAAGATATGACAGGACTGACCGGTCCCGAAAATGACGTTCCATTAGGTCAGGGAGAACTTGATTTTCCTGCCATCCTAAAAGCCGCCAATAAAATTGGGATCAAGCATATGTTTATCGAAGATGAAGGTGATCACGAGATAGAGGCTTTGCCAAAAAGTATAGCCTATTTGAAATCGCTGAGGTATTAAAAAAAACAGAGGTGCAAATGGCTTTCGCTAGACACCATTTGCAACCTCTGATTTTGAAGTGTAATTAACCGAATTCGCTTCAAAAGCCTACCTAGCCTAACGGGGCTATATAGGGTAGGTTTTTCTTTTTACATGAGGAGTGATTTTTTGATTTAAAGGCTCATTAATGGTTTTATGAGGTAAATTTTAATATAGAGAAGTTTTTTTTGAACAAAAGCCAGTTAATAAAGTTATTCAAAGCTTTGAGTCCCTGAGAAATGGATCCAATAGTATTCTCTTTTTTTAAGAGTGGTTTTGTTATAGTCCAAATAAGCTAGATTTTTGGCAAAACTTATTCTTTAAACATGAAGGCCCTTTTGTCATTTTTTATAGTTTGTCTGGTTGTTGTTCCCAATGCTTTTGCGCAATCAATTAAAGGGAAAGTACTTGAAGAAGGGTCCGATTACCCTATGGAGTTTACATCAGTTGCCCTTTATTCTGCAAAGGATAGCGCGTTGATAGATGGAACCATAACGGATGTGGAAGGGAATTTTGTGCTAAACTCTATCATGGCAGGCAGCTATTACCTGCATCTGAGTTTTGTTGGGTATTATACCAAAACGATCAATAATATTTCATTAGCTAAAGGGCAAATTTTAGACTTAGGCTTGTTGAGGATTCTTTCGGATCAGCAAGAGTTAGAAGGAGTTCAGGTTGAGGGAAAGAAAATCACCTCCGAATTCCGGGCTGAAAAGCAAAGCTATTCTGCAGACAATTTTGAAGCCGCTCAAGGTGGTTCGGCTACCGATGTCTTGAAGAATTTGCCTGGAGTCAGTATAAATGCTGATGGTGCACTTTCTATCCGTGGAAGTTCAGGTTTTGTAGTTATGCTGAACGGAAAGCCTGTTCAAACCGACCCGATGATGTTGCTTGCCCAACTTCCTGCAAATAGCATTGAAAAAGTGGAGTGGATTTCATCTCCTTCAGCTAAATATGATTCCGAAGGCAAAGCTGGCCTGATCAATATCACAACCAAAAGAGGAGCAGCTGATGGCCTCTATCTGCAATTCAATGGAAAACTGGGAGCACCGCCTTTTCAGAATTATGGGAACAAGGATAAAGCGCAGCGCTATGGAGGTGATTTCAATCTAAACTGGGTTTCTGGGAAGTGGGATCTTTCTTTGGGAGCAAGTTATCAGCGTAATGACGTTTCTGGAAGAAGAGTAGGCAATGTGTATACCATTGATGGGGATACCACGACTTATTTTCCTTCAGCTGGTGAAAGAAGTATCGATGAAAAGAATTACTCCGGTCGCTTCACGATAGGCTATTCTCCGAATGAAAAACATAACGTGAGTTTAGGCTTTTTTGGAGGAGTGAGAGATAAAATGCGTACTGCAGATATTCTCTATTTTGACAACCATCGAGAAGTAAACGGAGCAAGATTGGATACCTTTCAATACTTCAATGCCAATGATCAAAACCGTCGCGGTGATTTTGCTTTGGGGAGTCTAGATTATACATTTTCGATGGAAAATGGATCAAAGTTGATGACCTCCTTTTTGTATGAGTACTCTTTGCTGGGAGGTCCTACCACCAATAGAAATTTGGGATATCCAGAAGTGGAGGAAGTCTTGCAAGATGAATACAATACCAATGATAATCCGCTTCACGGAAGCCGGATCAATGTGGATTATCAATTCAAATCTTTGCCGATTGGCCAGTTGCAAACAGGGTATCAATTTCGAAGTCTAGATCACACGGGAGATTTTTTGTATGAAAGAAAAAACAATGAAACTGGTGTTTGGGAGCTAGTTCCGGAGTTTTCCAGTGATGTGGAGTTGATTCGAACCATTCACTCCGGATATGTCCAATTGGATGGGGAAAAACAAAAATGGACCTATGGATTGGGGCTGAGAGTTGAATCCATGGATCGGGACCTTAGTCTAAAAGATAAGGCTGGAACTTTGGATACCCTTTACAAATATGATTTTATAAGACCTTTTCTAAGTGCTAGTCTAGCCTATCAGCTCAAGGAAGAATTGCAATTGAAAGCTAATTTTAGTCAACGTGTGGAGAGAACCACTACTTTCAAAATGAATCCTTTTCCGGAGCGAGAGCATAGCGAGACTTTGGAGCAGGGAGATCCTAGATTGGCCCCGGAATTTATCAATCAGGTGGAAGTCGGCTTAATCAAAACTTGGAAGGATAATTCTATTTATGCGAATGTCTATCATTCCAGAGTTAAAAACCTTGTCAACCGGGTGAATACAGTTTACAATGACACGATTCTAAACCGAATTTACTCTAATGTGGGAACTGGAAGATCAACAGGGATAGATGTTGGGGCGGAATTATATCCAACGAGATGGTTGAAGCTTTTCGCAGGATTGAATTGGTATCATTATTCGATTCAGGGAAGCTTTGACAATAGACCCGTGGATACCGAGACTTGGGTGCATTCCATCAATTTCAACTCAACTTTTACAATCTCCCCAAAATGGTCTGCCCAAGCCAGTTTGAATTACCTTTCAGACCGAGTGACAGCTCAGGGAGAGGATAGCCGATTCTATACCCCTTCTTTGACTGTGAAAAAATCCTGGTTGGAAGGCCGCTTGACTGCTAATTTTGTCTGGCAGAATATTGATATGGGATTGCTAAAAACCAATGAGCAGCGGATCACCACTTGGAGGGAAGGTGAGTTTTATACCACAACTAATTACATCCAAGAAGTGGATATGTTGATTCTGAATCTTTCCTATACGCTCAATGGACGGAAAAACAGATCCAAGTTTGTGAATAGTGAGTTTGGGGTAAAAGAATTTTAATTGGAATTCAAGTTTTTGTAACAAAAGGATAATAGAGCGAGGAGTGGATTGAGTTTTGATTTTTTTTATCTTAGTGAAAATTATTTTCCTGATAAGAAAAAAACTCTCCTTCCATGAAATATTTATCCTTTTCTCTTTTAGCTTTCGGCTTGACATTGCTCTTTACAAGTTGTCAGAAAAGTGAACCAACCAATGAGAGAGTTATCCTAATTGGGATTGACGGTTTTGGGACTGAGGGATACCTTCAGGCTAAACATCCGAATATCGATAGTTTATTCGCGGATGGAGTGATCTCTTTAAATACCCGTACAGTCATTCCTTCCGTGACTATGCCTAATTGGACCAGTCATTTGACGGGTGCGGGTCCAGAGCAGCATGGGGTTTTCACTAATGGTTGGGAAAAGAATGATCATCCTCTTGACCCACAGGAAATGGACGAGGAGGGATACTTTCCTTCTATTTTCAAAGTTCTAAAGGATGAAATGCCGAGTGCGAAGACGGCCTATTATTACAACTGGGCAAACTTGATTAAGCCGATCAATCAGAACTATCTGGATGAGGTGAAGTTTGCTGAGAATGATGGCTATGCAGAGAACTATCAGGCTGCTTTTGAATTTTTGAAAGCCAATCAAAATGATCCGAGTCTAATCTTTCTGTATACTGTTCATGTGGACCATGCGGGACATAGTTTTCAATGGATGTCAGATGAATATATCACCGCGATCGAAGAGTTGGATGTGCAAATCGGAAAGTTCGTCGGCAAATTGAAAGAAGGAGGTCTTTATGAGGATTCCCATATTTTGCTTTTCACAGACCATGGAGGAATTGGAAGTGGTCATGGGGGTACTTCCGTTACGGAGATGGAGGTTCCTTGGATGATTCGCGGTCCAAAAATCCAAAAAGGTAAAAAGCTAACTATGCCAAATTCAAATACGAATACTGCTGTAGTGATTTCCAAGATTTTTGGGATCGAATCACCCTATGAATCCTGGATAGGAAGGGTTCCTTCAGGAGTATTTGTAAAATAGAAAAAGGGCTGAATCAGTAAAGATTCAGCCCTTTTTAATTTATA